>CAVSAW010000019.1:0-163156 GCA_963725945.1 uncultured Acidobacteriota bacterium
ATCCAAGTCGCCTTAAGCCGATCGAATCATATTTAGCAAGATATAATCCCGTGAGAATCGGCTTCGTTCTATTTGCAATCCGATCCGGATTGAGGATCATCTGCTTCTCCCCGCGCGCTTCTCAAATGAGACCGAGTTTCCGAAAGCGGCATGGTGCGAGAAATTGGCAGATTTCAAATGGATGAAGACCGAGTAGAGCGTCTCCATCTAGAACTGCTCTCCTTCGGCTATTGCGGTCAAGTCAACGGGAATCGCATCTTCCGCGTTTTCGCTAAACACCTTGAATACTGTTGACCTCGTGTTCGGCTCCGTTTGAACTGCGCGCGCCAGCTTGGCAGCTTCAACAGGATTCTCCGCCTTGATTTCAACCTCCCAGGTTACGAAGTAATCCATATCTCCCCATTCTGGAGGCTCGGTTGTCACGGCGCGGCGCGCGGCTTTCTTGAATCAGTCTCGCCATGAGCTTCCAAAATGTTCCCGACCGTTCCCCTTTAAGGCCAGCTCCGCCTCCAGCCAGTGATAGATCCTGACAGGGGAAAGAAGCCCACGCAAGGTCGGCGCGACCCGGTAGATCGGACGTCTTCAGCTTCCCAACGTCAAGGGTCTTAAGCTCGCGGTCGCCCCAGTTCCTTCGGTATGTCTCGCCCTTCTTGTAATCGAAGTCATTAGCAAAGAGGCAATTCCACTGATTGCCAAGTCCGGCGCGAGCCATACCACCGCCTGCGAAGAATTCGTAAAAGCTATGTTCCATTAGGACTGAGTCCTTGCTTAGCTCGCCGGTTGAAGAAGGAGATTCAAGAGGGTAGGCCAACGGCCTTGGAGAATTATCGCGCAATCCGCGGTGAAAAAGCGGATACATATCCATTGGTGAACCTCGGCAGTACCTTTAGTGGACATTTTAAGCCGAAAACTGCATTTAGGGGAATATAAAGCGAATATAGCTTCCCAAGTTGGAAAGGGACCGGGGTGAATCCCAAATCGTGAAAGTGCGTCAGACTCTCTGCTCGGCGACTGACTTTGCTGTTTGGAACGGGGTTATCCGCTGCAGCCGCAGGTGTGGGCCAGGACTTCGGCGAAGTGGAGGGCTTGTTTGTGGCCTAGACTGATCACGAACAGACGATGCGCGCCGAATTCCCAGGAATGCCGGCAGATGCTTAGAGACCACGGGGCCGCTCAACGAGAGTCATGGGGAAGGATCGAGTTGCAAAGGGCAGGATCAGAATGTCGCTGTGAGCCGAATCAAGCCGCTTCGCGGGGGCCCGATGGCGTTGCCGGAAAAAAAGCCGCCGAAGTCGATCACATCGAGAACGTTGTTGAGATTTTCGCCGTCCGCCTGAAGCTGCATATTGAGCCCTGTCGGAGTTGTAGACGTCGGCTCCCGCCGAGGCGTTGACCTGAAAGGACGGATCGATGCGGCCGCGGTCGAAGTTGATGCGGTCAAGACCTGCTGGCCGTATTCGGCGAGCACCGTCGCCGGATCGCCGTCGAATTCAAAGGGAAGCCCGGTATCGTATTGGATCCCGCCGGCGATCCAGAAGCGCGGATGAACCTGATAGCGGACGCGGCCGCGCACGGTGTTGCGCTGGTCCTGCGAATCGGGGAAGTGGCCGGTGAGCTGGGTCTCGGCGGCGGTCGCGTCGTCGCCCAGGAAGAGGCCGCCGGTCACCGGGAACCAGGCGTTGCCGACCTCGTAGGAGTAGCTCACAAATCCGGAAAAGCTGTGCCAGTCCGGCAGGTCGAGCTTGCCTTCGGCGCCGTAGATGATGGCTTTCCGAAAGGCGATGGGGAAGCTGATGGTCGTGTTGTCGATCTGATCGTCGTCGGCGTAATTGTTCACCAGGCGCCGGAAATAGTTGGCGTCCAGCTTGAAATTCCTGAAGAGCGTCTTGGTCAGCCCGCCTTCGTAGTAGTTTCCCTCCGAAGGCTGAACCGGCAGGCGCAGAAAATTGCCGGGTCGAGCGATTCGACCGGCGTGGAACTGGAGAGCAGGATGTTTTCAAACGACGGCGTCTGAAAAACGCGGTCGTAGGAAAAATGCAGCACCGAATCCGGCGGAAGGGAAATAGCGCGAAATCGGCAAAGCGCGGCTCGACGGCCTGCCGGTTCACAAGAAGCTGGTAGTGATCCCAGCGAAGCCCGGCATTGATGGTCCAGTTGCCCAGAGTGAATCAGGTCCTGCGACGAAGGCCGACTGCTCGAGGTCGGGCCGCTGCGCGGCGAAGGCGAAAGTGAGCGGCGTGCCGTCATCGAACTGGGTCGGGATCGGTGATGATGTAGCTGAAATTTTCGTGCAGGAAGATATTGTCGGACTCGACGCCGGCCTTCCACTCGTGTCGGCCGCGGTCGCAATGGTGAGCGGCCTTGAAATATCCCTCGCGAAAGCAGTTGTGCTGGAAGACCTCGATCGGGCGTCGAATCGGCATTGGAATTGAAGTCGTTCGCGTTGTCGCGCACCATGCCGCGCAAGATCGGCCAGCGCGTGCGGCGAAAAGGTGTGCTGGTAGGAGGCGATGCCCATGGTTTCGAAATTGTCCGCTGTCTGGCGCTGGCCCGCCGCCTGCTGCACCTGCTCGTTGGGAATGTCGTAGCGCGACAGTTCGTGGCGCACGCTCAGGCTGAGCCGGTCGTTCGGCGTCAGATCGCGCTCGTAGCGGCCGAGAAATCGCCCAGGGTGCCGGTGTTGGAGTAGTTCTGCGGAACGACGGGATTCAGGTAGTGGTCGGTCATGCTGCCGCTGGCGCTGCCGCCCAGCGTATTCTTGCCCCAGCGTACTGCCCCTCGCGAAGGCGCCGGCGGTATCGAAGCTGCCGCCTGCAAGCACCGACTTCGCCGTGGAATCCCGGCTGCGAATCCTGCAGCGGTGTTGACTTCGACCACGCCGCCCATCTTTCTGCCGTATTCGGCGGGAATTCCCGCGGTGTAGATGCTGAGCGACTGCACGTCGTCGGCTTCAATCTCCGGGTCCAAAGCTCGGAGAGCGATTGTCGGTGAGCGGAATGCCGTCCACCACGAACTGCGTCTGATACTCCGAGCCGCGCGGATGCAGCACGGCGTTGCCTTCGTAGAGCCAGCCGGGCTGCGAATTGACCAGATCCTGCAGGGAGCGCCCGGGAATCGAGCCGAGGCGGTGTTGGATGAAGGAAGAGCCGACCTGATCGACATTGCCGGGCTGCTCCGGGTCGATCAGCGTGTTGGCCGATTGAACCGCAACGGTCTGTTTCACAGTGGCGAGCTTTAATGAAATGGAATGCGTGAGGGGAATCGAAGAGCCGATGACGACGGTTTCGGCGACAGGGTCGAATCCTGGCTGGTTGATTTCCAACTGGTAGATGCCATAGGGAAGCCTTCCAGCATCTAGGTTCCCTTGTTTGTCAGTTTCAAGATCGGCGCTGTACTGGTTGGCCTGGCTAAGGATGTGAATTTTGGCATGAATGCCACGGCCTGACGGGTCGGATAGCTGTATGCGCAGCTCTCCGCTGTTGCTCTGAGGAAAGACGGGTAGGGCGAAGAAAAACAGCAGAGGAATATACCTTTTCAACGCTTGACCTCACGAAACCGTGGAGTGTTCTGCACCCGTGCACTCGTCTGAGCGCCGGAGAATGCCGGACTTGCGTGTTCATTCTGGATATTCCGATTGAACGAGTACTGATTAGAAGCTGTCTCATCAATGCTCTTGCACCGCGAAAAACGTCCCTCAGGGGCTAAAGCCCGCCGATTTTTGCGTCCTTTGTGGCACGACTCAAGCCGTGTCCTCTCACAAAAACATTTATGAGACCGGCTCTCGGCACTTTTGATTGTGCACCGGTTCAAACAAAGACTGAACAAATATAGAGAGAGTCGAATATTCGGATGAAAGGCCAAAGGCAAACATCCTCCCGCAGGCCTGGCTTCCCTGCTCGGCCGCCCGGCTTTCCTGGTCGGATCGCGGTTATCCGCTGCAGCCGCAGGTGCGGGCGAGAACTTCGGCGAAGTGCAGAGCGCGTTTATGGCTCAGCTGGTCGATCTGCTCACGGCAACTGAAGCCGTCGGCGACAAGGATGGTCGTGGGGGAGGCTGACTCGACGGCGGGCAGCAGGCCGTCCTGGGCGATGGCTTTGGAGACTTCGAACTTGCCCGCTTCAAATCCGAAGGGCCCGGCCATGCCGCAACAGCCGGCCTGAATGGACTCGACCGCGGCTCCAGCCTGGCGGAGGAGCGCGATCTCGCTGGCCGGGCCGCCGAAGACTGCTTTGTGGTGGCAGTGGCCGTGGATGAGGATGTGCGCGCCCTGGAGACGTCCGGCGGCAAAATCGGGAGCCTTGGCGGCGAGCCAGTCGGCGAGGAGCCAGACTTGTTGGCTTAGCCGCTGGGCGCGCGGGTCGTCGGGGAAGATCTCGAGGAGTTCATCCTTGAATACGCTGGCGCAACTTGGTTCGAGAAAGATGAAAGGGAGGCCGGCATCAATTTGTGGGGCCATGCGGTCGAGGATTTTGGCGAGATAGGCGCGTGCTGCGTCGAGCAGGCCGAAGTCGTAGAGGGGACGGCCGCAGCAGATGGGGCCGGTTGGCGTTTCAACGCGGAAGCCGGCTTGAGTGAGGACCGTTTCTGCAGCGGCGAGGGTTTGAGGGTGGTAGTAGTTGTTCCAGGTGTCGGGCCATAGAAGCACCGACTGAGGCAGGGCCGCATTTGTGGTTTCCCAGGTCTCAACATCGAGACCTGGGCCACCCGGCACCTGCGGTGCGGCCAACTGCGCTTCGCGCCCTGACGTATCGTGGTTTCCCACCCATTCGCCTGAAGACGGGCGAATGGATGGGGCACCCGGGCTTGTTGCTGCGCGGAAGTGCTGGTAAGAATGCTGGGCTAGTTTGGGTAGTGTGCGTTGCTGCGCGACGCCGGCGATGCGCTTGATGAGGGGGCTGGTGAGGGGGCCGGTGAGGATGGCGTTGGTGAGGCCTGGGGCGAGCGAGCCATAGTGGGCCAGCTTGTCGGCGAATCCAAAGATGTAGTGGTGAAGCGGGTGCAGGCGACCCTTGTAACGCTGGGCGAGGAACTCGGATTTGTAGGCGGCCATATCGACCTGGACGGGGCACTCGGTTTTGCAGGCTTTGCAACTGAGGCAGAGGTCGAGGGCCTCGTGGACGGCATGGCTTTGGAAGCCTTCTTCGCGGAGGGCTCCGGCGAGCATTTCCCAGAGCAGACGGGCGCGGCCACGGGTGGAATGCTGCTCCTGGCCGGTGGCGCGGTAGCTGGGGCACATGACGCCACCTTCGGCTTTGCGGCATGCGCCGACGCCGACACAGCGTTCAGTGGCGCGTTCGAAGGAGCCGTGGTCGGCTGCAAATGCGAAGTGGGTTTCAAGCACCTGCGGCACCTGCGGTGCGGCCGACTGCGCTTCGCGCGTGGGGGTTTCTGGAGGTCCTACTGCTCGCTCAGGGGCTAAAGCACCATTTAGTTTGCCGACGTGTTCGGCCCGGCTGAAGTCGTGCCCAGTTGCAGTGCCGCTTTTTTTGAAGACTGGCGCGGGGTGGCCGAAGGCAGTTGGTCCCACCGCAGGTGGTGGCGGAGATTTTCTACGGGGTCGTAGACGCGGACGGCGTCGATGAGCTTGCCGGGATTCATGCGGTTGTCGGGATCCCAGAGGGCCTTGAACTCGCGGAAGGCCTGCATGAGTTCGGGGCCGAACATTTTGGGCAGCAGGGCGGCGCGGGCCTGGCCATCGCCGTGTTCGCCGCTGAGCGAGCCGCCGAAGCTGAGAACGAGATCGGCGGCGCGGTCGAGGAACTCGCGGAAGTTGCGCAGGCCCTGCTCGGTGCGGAAGTCAAAGTTGATGCGGAGGTGGACGCATCCCTGGCCGTAGTGGCCGTAAAGCGGACTGCGGTAACCGTACTCCGCCATGAGCGCGGTGAGCTTGCGCAGATAGTTGCCGAGGTGGACGGGGGGAATGCCGGCGTCTTCCCAACCCTCCCAGCCTTCGGGCTCGCCGGGAACGAAGACGGTGGAGCCGAGAGCGGACTCGCGGACGTGCCAGACGCGCGCAGCTTCATCGGCACTGTAGATGCGGGCGACGGGCGGGCTTGGCCAGCATTGCGTGACGCGGACCAGCGCTTCAGCTTTGGACTGCGCTTCGGCGGCGGTCCCACGCGCCCATCTCGACCAGCAGATGGCCGCCGGCAGCAGGGAGCAGAGGGAGATCGTTCGAGCGCGAGGCCCTTGCGGCGCATGAAGTCGAGGAGCAGAGCGTCAAAGCCTTCAAGGCCGATGGGGCCGTGTTCGAGGACTTGGGGAACGGCGTCGGCAGCGAGAAATGCATCGGGAAATCCGAGGACGGTGAGTACGCGGAAGGGCGGGCTGGCGGTGAGGTTGAGGGTGGCGGAGACGATGTTGGCGCAGGTGCCTTCGGACCCGACCAGCGCGCGGGCGACGTGGAAGCCGTTTTCGTCGAGCAGCTCGTCGAGGTTGTAGCCGGAGACGCGGCGGGGAATGCGGGGGAATTTTTCGCGGATGAGTGTGGCGTAGCGATCGCGGAGACTGGCGAGGCCGGCGTAGATCTGGCCGATGCGGCCGCCGGTGCGGATGAGGGCTTGAAGCTGGTCGGGGCTGGTGCGGCCCACGGTCATGCGGGTGCCGTCGTAGAGCACGATGTCGAGGGATTCGACGTTGTCGGCGACTTTGCCGCCGAGCAGGCCATGGACGCCGCAACTGTTGTTGCCGATCATGCCGCCGAGGGTGCAGCGGGAATGCGTGGCGGGATCGGGAGCGTAGGTGAGGTGATGCACCTCCGCCGCTTCGCGGAGGCGGTCGAGGACGATGCCGGGCTGAACGATGGCGAGTTTTTCAGCGGGATCGATGGAGGTGAGCTGGTTCATGTAGCGCGAGTAATCGAAGACCACGGCTACATTGGCGCACTGGCCGGCGAGGCTGGTGCCTGCGCCGCGGGCGCAGCACGGCGGCGCCGGTGGCGCGACAGGCGGCGAGGGCGGCTTCAACGTCGGCGGCGTCGCGGGGCAGGATGACGCCGATGGGAAGCTGGCGGTAGTTGGAGGCGTCGGCTGCGTAGAGGGCGCGGGAGCCGAGATCGAAGAGGACGTCGCCGCGGAGAGTGGCTTTGAGGCGGGCTTCGAGTTCACGATGGGCGGCAAAGTGCTCGTGTTCGAGCGGGGTGAAGTTGGAGAGGATGGAGAATTCGTTCACGCTGGAATGGTAGCGCGTTTGGGGCGGGGCGGGATGGGGAGCGGGTTCAGAGACGGTATTCGAATTGGTGGTCACGCATCAATAACATTCAAGTAGGCCTGACCTGCATTTAGAAATTCGAGACGGTTAATTGAATCGAAGTCGCAACGGTGATTGGCTGACCGCGCAGCACATAAGGCTTGAACGTCCACTGCCTGACAGCCGCCAGTACTCGCGCTTGGAGCAGCTTTGGCCCCGATACAGCCATCGCGTGGCGGATCTTCCCCTCCTTGGTTATCTCGAACGCGATGATCACAGTCCCAGAGACTCTCGCCATCATGTCGCCGTGCGGCATGACCGGTTCGACGCGGTGTACGACCAGTGATTGGGCCACCCCTGAGGAGATGAATACGTAGACACCATCCTGCAGGAGCTGCTCAAGGAACTCTCTCGATGTCACTTGGTCGAATGGCTGAGTGGTTTGGGATTGCGCTTGTAAGGGAATCGGGAGCAGCATCAAAAGAAGAAAAGCAAAGGTTGCTGATAAACCCATCGAACGTTCCCTCAGGGGCTAAAGCCCGCCTGATTTTGCGGCTTTTACGGCACGGCTCAAGCCGTGCCCTTTCAAAACACTGGCTTCGTCAACAACCTCGAAAAACATACCGGACTTTCATTGCAAACAAGTCTACCGCTGAATGCTGCGCAATCCACATGGATGAGTAGCTGGAGGTTTGTCGCCAATCTGAAAGTAATCACGCACAGTACGACACGTCGAGCCATCGGTGGGCTAGCGGCCGGGCCACTCTTCTACGACTACTCCGAGGTCGTTGAGCTGCTGGATGGCGGCTTCGACGTTGCGGCGGATCTTGGGGCGGTCTTTGGAACTGGCACCGGGAACCTCAGCGACGGCGATGACGCGTCCATAACGCCACGCTCCGGGGGGGAGGGCAACGACTGCGTCGGCCAAGTCTGCGGGGTGCAACTGAATTTCCTGACGGCGGGCTGCGGCGGTTCGAAGTATGGTTCCCTGACCGACGGTGCTGGGGTTGGCGTCGGCGAGATTGATGCGGAGATCGAGGGTGTCGGCATCGACCGAGAGGAACGGGTTTAGCCAGGCGCCGGGCTCCCGGATATCCACGTACATGCTTTTGGTGGGTAGCGGAATGCGATCGAGGGCGGCGCGCTGCTGGTCGCGTTTGGTGGCGGCAACCTGGGCCTGATGCTCGGCGTTTTCAGCGGTTTTGGCGACACCGACGACGGCCTGCTCTTCCTTGTGGCAGGCAACCATGGTCAAGGCAAAGAGCAGCCCCATGGCCGCAATCCCTCTAAGTTTCACGGGTCGAATCACCATTCAAGAATATCAGGGCTGCCCATTGCGGCTGCCGAAATGGGTTTTCGTCACATCGCGGCCAATGCTGTTTGCAATAGAATGCGCTCGCAACTGATCGGGGGCAATCGATGAGCAAGAAGATTGTTGCGATCGTAGGCAGCTATCGCAAGGAAGGGACGATTGATGCGGCGGTAGAGGCGATTCTGGCGGGCGCGCGAGAGAAGGGCGCGGCGACGCACACCATCTTCCTGACTGAACAGCACATTGAATTCTGCAGGAACTGCCGGTCGTGTGTGCAGGCGCCGGGGCCGGAGCGCGGCAAGTGCCTGCAGCAGGACGACATGGCGCCGATTCTGGATGAGATAGAAGCGGCGGACGCGCTGGTGCTGGGCAGCCCGGTGAATTGCGGGAATGTGACTGCGATTTTCCGACGGTTTCTGGAACGGCTGTTGTGCTTTACCTATTGGCCGTGGGGCCAGGCTGCGCCCACTCGGCGGAAGAAGCGGCCAACTCGCAAGGCGGTGCTGGTGGCCTCGTCTGCAATGCCGGGGTTTCTGATTCCGCTGTTCACAGGGACAGCGGGTGCATTGCGGATGGCGGCCAAGATGCTGGGAGCCAAGCCGGTGGGTACGATGTGGATCGGGCTTGCGGCCGGAGAGGCGCATTATGTCGCTTCCGGCACGAACTCGGGCGCGGGCGCAGGCGCATTGGATTGAGGCTGGCGGCTTAGAGCTTCGGAGAAGTTCCGGGGCAAAAAGAATCGGGTGGCTGCCATGAGATGGGCAGTCACCCGAGAAGTACAAGCCAGGAATGTACAGGCCAATTAGGAGACAAAGACAGATTAGCCCGGGGCTGGTTTCGTGTCTTGAGCCATTGGAGTGAGCCTGAACTCCATCGATCGGTGGAGGGCGGAACGGGATTCAGCTGGCGGAAATTAAAGCACTTGGGTGCATTTCCTGGCCGCTCCAATTACTGTGGAAGTGCGCAGTTCTTTGTGCAGCGCGGGATGCCTGCCGAGCGGGCCCGCCCTTCGACTTTGACCCACGCCGATTCCAACTCGAAGCCAGCTCGACACCGGCAAAGCGTGCGCACTGCCTGCGGCTGTCTCTCCTCGTTGCTCTGCTGACCTGGCTTGCTTGCTGGGGAATCTGCGCGCGTGGCCGGCGCTTGAACCGACCACCGCGCTGGCGGATTACGGCCGGCAATCCTGGGTGATGGAGAACGGGCTGCCGCAGAACACTGTGCATGCGCTGGCACAGACGCGCGACGGATTTCTGTGGCTGGGAACCGAGGCGGGACTGGTGCGCTTTGACGGAAGCGCGTTTGCGGTGTTCGACCACAAATTCCAGCCCGGCGCTGCCGAGCGGCGACATTCGTTGCCTGCTGGCGGCAAGCGACGGCGCGCTGTGGGTTGGAACGAGCGAAGGGCTGGCGCGCTGGAAGGATGGGGTCGCGAGGACGTTCACCAGGAGAGACGGTCTCCCTGGCGACTCGGTGCTGACGCTGACGGAAGGCGCGGACGGCGTGCTTTGGGTGGGAACGGATCAAGGCCAGGCCGGACTTAAAGGCGAACGTTTCGTTCCGGGCAGTCCAGCGCCGGCGACGAAGTCCCTGCAACCTCCGTTTCCGATGGACGGGATCGAGATGGTGCAAACCTTCCCCGGTGGAACGGCGCTGGCGAGTAAGAGCGAAGTTGTGGTGTTGCGCAGCGGTGCTGCCCCGATGCGGTTGAGAACGGGTCATGAGATTCCTGGGAGCCGCATTCAGACACTTGTAAGCGACCGCGAGGGCTGCTTGTGGATCGGCACCAATGGCGGACTGGCGCGCCTGGTCGACGGCAAGATGCAATGCTGCCGGTGACCGATCCGCTGGCCAGCGCTTCGATTCTGTCCCTCTTGGAGGACCGCGAAGGAAATCTGTGGGTGGGCACAGAGACGGGCGGACTTGCACATTCTGCGCGACGCAGCGGTTCCGCAATATCGGCACGCGCGATGGCCTTTCTTCGGACGCCACGACGACGGTGGTGGAAGACGGAGCGGGCACACTTTGGGTGGGAACGAGCGGCAGTGGATTGAATGCAATGCTGGCGCGGAGCGGGCGGGGCATGAGCCGAAGAATTACACCGTCCGCGACGGGCTGTTGAGCGATGTGATTCTTTCGCTGGCCGCGGCGCCGAATGGCAACATCTGGGTGGGCACGCCGGACGGGCTGAACCTGATTCGCCACGGCCAGGTGGATTCGTTTACCTCGGCCGATGGCTTGCCCGACGACTTTGTCCGTTCGCTGCTGGTGGATGCGGACGGCTCGCTTGTGGATCGGCACGCGGCGCGGGCTGACGCACTGGATGAATGCGCCTGCCGGCACGCACATGGACGACCTACACGCAGGCAACGGGGCTGGGCAGTGACCTGGTGGGCGCGATGGCGCGCGATTCCGGCGGAAGCTTGTGGGTGGCCACGCTGGCCGGGCTCTCGCGGATCAATGGCGGCAGGATTACGAACTACACGACGGCCAATGGTCTTTCGAGCAATGTGGTGACGGCGCTGCTGCCGCGCAGTAAGGGGACGCTGCTGATCGGGACGCAGGACCATGGATGGAATCTGTGGGACGGCGAGAAGTTTTCCGCCGTAACGGACAACGATCTTCGACGAAACGAGCGTCCACGCCATTCTTGAGGACAACGGCAATCATCTCTGGTTCGCGACGGGGAATGGCATTGCGCGATGCGACTGCACGATGACTGCCGACTGCTCGCATTGGGTCGAGTTTGGCCCGGCCGATGGACTGCGCAGCCGCGAAACGGCTACCAACAGCCATCCTTCGGCGTGGCGCTCGCGCGATGGGCGGCTATGGTTTGCCACGCCTAAGGGACTGGTGGAGGTGGATCCTGCACACTTCCCCATCAATACGGTTCCGCCGCCGGTGGAGCTGGAGCGCTTTGCCGTGGACGACGTGGACCAGGCACTGCATGGGGCAGGACTTCCAGTTCAGGATCGCGGCGGGACATGGGCATTTCCAGTTCGACTACGCGGGGCTGAGCTTTGTTGCGCCGCAGAAGGTGCGCTATCGCTACATGCTGGAGGGCTTTCGACCACAACTGGACCGAAGCCGGCTCGCGGCGCACCGCCTACTACACGAATATTCCGCCGGGGCACGTACACCTTCCGCGTGCAGGCGGCCAACAACGACGGGCTGTGGAACACGCAGGGCGCGGCGTTGCAGTTTGAATTGCGGCCGCATTTTTATCAGACGATCTGGTTCTATGTTCTGCTGGCTGCGACTGGCAGCGGGAATGGTGGTGCTGCTGCTGAAGCGGCGCCTGCTGCTGGCGGAGCGCGAATTCAACGCCGTGCTGGGCGAGCGCAACCGCATTGCGCGCGAGATTCACGACACACTGGCGCAGGGATACGTGGGCATTTCAGTGCAACTGGAGGTGCTGGCGGAACTGCTGCGCCACAACAAGTGTGGAGGCTGCCGCAAAGCAACTGGACACGACGCGCGGCCACGTGCGCGAGGGGCTGGCGGACGCGCGGCAATCGATCTGGGCGCTGCGCTCGCAGGATTCCGGCGAGAAGACGCTGCCGGTGAAGCTGCGCCGCGTGACCGAGAAGGCCGGGGGGCAACGGATTGGAGGCAGCTTCAACGTTTATGGCGCATACCGGCCCTTGCCGCCGGGCACGGAACGCGAATTTCTGCGCGTCGCGCAGGAGGCCATCCATAATGTAAAGAAGCATGCGGGGGCGAAGCACCTGTTCGTTCAATTGGAGTATGGCCAGGCAGAGGTCGCGCTGGAAGTGCGGGACGACGGGCGCGGATTCGCGGCGGGAGAAGAACTGGAATCTCCGCCCGGCCATTATGGGTTGACCGGCATGCGGGAACGTGCGGCGGCAATCGGCGGCACGCTTGAAGTGACGAGCGAAGCGGGTGCGGGAACGACGGTGCGGCTGCGGACACCGGCACCGAAAGAGCCGAAGGAGTAACAGTGGCACAAGAATCGATTCGCGTGCTGGTGGTGGAAGACCACCACGTGGTGCGCCAGGGGCTGGTGGCGCTGCTGAACGTGGTGGACGGCATCGAAGTGGTGGGCGAGGCCGCGGATGGCGTGGAAGCGATTACGCAGTTTCGGAAACACAGCCGAATATCACGTTGATCGATCTGCGCCTTCCGCGCATGAGCGGCGTGGACGTGATCCAGCGCATCCGCATGGAGACGCCGGCTGCACGGTTCATTGTGCTGACCACCTACGACGGCGACGAAGACATCTATCGCGCGCTGCAGGCCGGGGCGCGGGCCTACCTGCTGAAGGGCATGACGACGGAAGAGTTGATTGCCACCATCCGCACGGTGCATGCGGGCAAGTCGCATATTCCACCCGCGATTGCGCAGAGGCTGGCCGAGCGCATGGGGACTGAAGAGCTGACTCCGCGCGAGTTCGACGTGCTGGAGCAGATTGTGCATGGCAAGAGCAACAAGGAGATCGCGACGGAGCTGGAGATCTCAGAAGCCACGGTGAAGACCCACATCAACAGCCTGCTGGGCAAACTGGGCGTGACGGATCGCACCCAGGCCGCGACCGCTGCCATTCAGCGCGGGATTGTTCCACTCGAATCCCTCAGGAAACCAAAACCATGAAAAAGGCAATTCTTGCGGCACTCTTGTTCTTGACGGCCATGCCCTTTGGCGCAGGCGCAGAAGGGAACGTGGCGACAGGCGACGGATGCCGAACTGGCTTCGCTGTTGCCGGCGCGCGCCCCGGTAGTGAAGAGAACATATCGAGACCGAGATGCGCACGGCGAGCGGAATCGTCAACGGCCGCGGGCATTTTATTGCCGGCGTGGTGCTGATTACGGCGGGCTACTCGGCGGACGGAAAGTATTCGCACTACCTGGTGGTGCAGGCGCCGATTCGCGATTGGCGGCATCGAACTGCGGCCGGGCGAATATGTTTTTGGATGGGTACGGGACGGCGAAGCGCTCAAGGTGCACTTCAATTTGGCGGCAACGGGCGAGCTGGTGGGCGAACACGGATGCGCGACTGATTGCGGGCCACACCCGCGTGGAGAGTCTGCGCATCTGGCCGCCCGGCGACAAGGCGCTGATTCAGATCGGACGATTTGGGATTCCCTATGAATTGGGTGAAGAGCGATAGAGAAAAAGGCCCGCGGAAAGCGGGCCCTTTTCTTTTTGGGGAGGGCTATTTTCTGCTCTATTTTTGCGCGGTCAGCTGCGGCCTGGGTGCGGTGGGCATCGGCGGATTTACTTGCGCGTTCAGGAAATCCGTCAGGTCGTCAACATCCTGCCTGGTACCCACCATGGGGGGCATGAAGCGGCGATAGGGCGAGTGGGTTTTTAGATGGATCTCGTGCAGCATGACGATGAAGTTATTGATGGAGGCGCGGTCGCGTCCGTCGAGCAGTTGCTTGAGCGGGCGATAGCCGTCGAGGGTGTGGCAGGAACCGCACTCACCGCGGAAGATGGCTTCGCCGCGCGAGTAACTGGAGGCAGGCTCGTTTCCGGATCCGTTCCAGACCCAGTTGGAGTCTGCCAGGTAGCCTTGCGCGTTGATGCGGCTGACATAGGGAACGCGGACGCCATTCGAGTACATCCAGCGGCCAATGACGTAGGGCTTGCGCAGCATTTCGCGCCCATATTCGCCCGCGCCCGTGGCCATGAGCGCCAGCAGCAACACGGCCATCGCGTGGGAAAGATTGAAGTCAGTGGGGTTGCGATAGGCCAGAAAGTAGGCTACGCCGATGATGGTGGCTGAAGTAATGATGATGATGAGGGCGATGCGCGTAACGGTGGAGAAGGTTCCGGAGTTGATGGTGTCGATGCCCAGGGTGAGCAATGCGCGCTGCGATGCGGGAACCATGAAGAGGTACCACACGAGCAGGAATGGCGTGGCGACAAACGAAGGCACCAGCCATTTGACGCTCCACTTCACGAGGCTCGACTTGAGCGCGGGATCCTTGTCGCCGTCCATGCGACTGGAAGTGATGAGCGCCCACACGCCGGCCAGCGAAGTGCAGACGCCGACGCGCATCAGAAGGCTGGGCCAGTAGGTGGGATTGAAGAACGCGTTCCAGAACTTGCTGGCCTCGTGGCCCGTGCCGGCGACGGCGAGCCATGTATCGCCCGGCGTGAGCATGAAGGCGAGAATGCCGTTGATGATGATGAGCGTGGCCGCGGAGGCCCCGGCATAGACCCAGCCCACCTTGAGGTGCAGCTTGGGGTCGATGCGATTCCAGGTGTAGTAGTAGACCGCGACGGTGGTGAGCTCGACGAGGAAGAAGACCCACTCCATGGCCCAGCCGAAGACGAAGTTATGAATCAGCGTGCTGGTGGCCTCGGGATGGGTGAGGCCGATGGCAAACCAGATGCCCACGCCGGAGACAGTGCCGAAGACTCCAGTGAGGATGAGGAAGAATTTGGAATGGCTGGCGAGCTGCTTGAGCCATCCTGCGCGGAGCACGGGATCGGTCATACGCATGGCCTTGCGCTCGGCCATCGGCAGATAGAGTCCGCCGCCCACGGCGAACTGCGAGATCATGACGTGAAAGATGGCGATGATGCCGATCACCCAGCCCGAGCCCAGATGCGGAATGTACCAGAAGGGATAATTCATTTTTGCTCCAGTGAATCAGTGAAGAAGTGCAGAAGTGAATAAGTGAATGAGTGAAGAAGTGAAGCGGGTGAAGAACCCAGTGAAAAGGGCTCATTTTGTACTCAGTGCTGGTTTCGCTTTTCACACTTTCACTACTTCATTGGTCTCTTCTCAGCCGCTGTTGTTCTTGAGTCTTGCTAGCAACGCAAAAAGCATCTTCTCAATTTCATTTGAAATTCCTTGGGCCGCGATAAGCAGTTGCGTATCTGCGAAGCCTAACGAGCCGGAGATTTCCAATTGTGTTTGCAATTCGCAGTTCGAGGCGCGCGCGATTAGGAGGAAGTGCTTGAACTCGCGCGGGTTCATACGCCCGTGGCCTTCGGCGACATTGCTTGGAATCGATACGGCCGAGCGCCGAAGCTGAGACGTGAGCCCGAAGGCTTCTTCACGAGGAAAGTGTTGCGTGAGCCTATAGACAGCAATCGTCAATTCCATCGACCTTTGCCAAACCTGGAGGTCCCGGAATGACTGCATTTTTGGTCTCGTCTTAGGCTGAATGACAATCACCTGGTCTTCTGCTTTCTTCCTGGCTTCACTTCTCCACCTGTTCACTGTTTCACTGCATTATCGAATGGTCCAGTAGCCGATGGCGGTGGTGGCGAGGAGGGCAAAGACTGCCAGCAGGCCGAAGTAGTGAGCGGCACGGCCGCGGCGTCCCGATTCCTTTGTTCCGTCGTAGAAGGGGATGAGAATCCAGAGCGCGATTCCGAGGGAGAAGAGGAGAATGCCGGCGATTTCGCCTGCTTCGCCGGGCAGCCAGTTGCCGAGCAACTTGAGCATCTCGAAGGGACTCATGAAGTACCACTCGGGGTGAATGCCGGCGGGGGCGGGAACGAGCGAATCGGCTTGCCTGCCCAGGCTCCACGGAAAGACGGAGGCCATAAGGGCCAGAATGTTCAAGGTGATGAGCCACATCCCGAGGTCCTTGCGGAGGAAGTTGGGGAAAAATGGCATGGTCTTGCGTTCGACGGCCGGGCGGGCTTCTTCAGCTGGAGGCATGGCGTTGCCGTGGCGCTGGACGAGCCAGAGATGAAATCCGAGCAGGGGCAGGAACAGGGCCGGCAGCACGACGACGTGGAGGGCGAAGAAGCGCTGGACGGTAAACTCGTTCACTTCGAGGCCGCCGCGCAGCATGTTGCTGATGATCGGGCCGACAAATGGAATCGCGTTGGGAATCTCAAGGCCAACCTTGGTGGCGAAGTAGCTGAGCTCGTCCATGGGGAGGAGGTAGCCGGAGAAGCCGAAGACCGAAGCCAGACCGAGGAGGGCCATGCCGCTGAGCCAGCCGAACTCGCGCGGCTTGCGGTAGGCCTTCATGAAGAAGACCGAGAACATGTGGACGAGGATGGCGAAGATCATCAGGTTGGCAGACCACGAATGGGCCGAACGGATGAGCCAGCCGAAGTGCATCACAAAAGTGATCTGGCGGACGGACTCGTAGGCCTCAGCACCTGGCCGGTAATACACCAGCAGCAGCACGCCCGTGAAACATTGCACGAGGAAGAGGAACAGCGAGATGCCGCCCCAGTAGTACCAGAACGATTGGGAGTGAGCGGGAACTGTTTTGTGGCGGGCAAAGGCGGCCAGTTCTGAGAGGCCAAGCCGCTCATCGACCCAGTCATAGATTGATGCGGTTTTTGTGGTCATACGCCGAATCCTCGAGAAGAAGTGAAGAAGTGAACGAGTGAAGCAGTGAATCAGTGAGTCCTGTCAGGCGCGATAGACATCCACGCCCGTCGCGTTCACAGCAACTTTGAAGAGTTTGAGAGGCTTGGGGGGCGGGCCGCTTACGTTGGCGCCGGTATAGGGGTCGTAGACACCGCCGTGGCAAGCGCAATGGATGCGATCGGCCTGGGGCTCGTATTGCACGGTGCAGCCGAGGTGGGTGCACACCGCAGTCATAGCCACCCAGCGGCCATCCTGATGGTGAATGAGCATCGCAGGACGCGTACCAAACTTGAACATCAGCACCGAACCGAGGGGCAGCTTCTGCGCGTCCTTGAGAGTGACCTCGGTGACTGCGGTTTCGCTCATCTCGATTTCAGTTGGCGAAGCGAGGTAACGGTAGATGGGATACCCAAGGGCGGCGGTATAGCACAGGCCAGCTGCGCCGGCGGCAGCCAGAAAGGCACGCCGTGTAGCTTTTTCGCCGGAGTCCTCGGTGTGGGTCTTTACCTTCGGGTCTTCCAAAACAATGTGAGTGCTCATCACGCCGCTCCTTCCATGGTTTTTTGTGCGCGGGCCACGACCGAGATGAGCCATCCGATGACCCCGAGTCCGGCGACAAACAGGACCAGGAACAGGCTCACGACGCTCCAGTTGGTCACCACCACTCGATCCCAAACGTCATATCCCTTACTGAGCAGGGTCACGTCGCGGACGCCATCGCGGTAAACGGTAAACATGATTTCAGTGAGCAGGACAACGATGGCGCCGGCCCATCCCAGCCAACCTGCGCTGATTTTGCCGAATCCGGCAATGGCGCCGAGCAAGACGGCCACAACAACCAGGGCCATCCAGCCATACCCGGCAAAGCCAGCAAGCTTGTAGAGCGGATAGCCTGAGTGTCCTGCAAGACCGGCCTTGACGATTTCGGGCTGCACGCTGGCGGCCCAGAGGCCAGCCGCCAGATAGACGATGCCGAAGACCGCGGCCACCTTGCCGCCGATTCCGGCGATATACGCTTTTTCATCCGCCGTGAATGTGCTGCGGCCGGCAAGGTAGACCATCCACAGACCGCCGACGAACAGGCCGCCGGCCATCATCATGAGCCAGCGTGGAGTGAGGGTGGGGTCGCCGGTGGGCAAATAGGCGCCTGCGGATGAAGCCGAATACATATCGCGCCAGACCTCAGGGCGCAGCATAAGGGTCATGTTGGTGGACAGCAGGCGGCCAATGGAGCCGGCCAGGAGCCATGCGATCAAGCCTGCCCACCAAGCGGATTTGCCTGCATCGAGCCTGCTGCTGAACTGGTAGAGAAGCCAGTAGGTGAGCATGAGGATGCCGACAATCGAGATCCAATAGAGGCCGATGAGGACGCTGCTTGTGTAAAGCGCGCGGCCATAGAGGACCTGGGCAAACAGCAGCGGGGGCACGGCGAGGTTGATCACAAAGGTCATGACGACC
Organism: uncultured Acidobacteriota bacterium; assembly: GCA_963725945.1. Taxonomy (GTDB): domain Bacteria; phylum Acidobacteriota; class Terriglobia; order Terriglobales; family Acidobacteriaceae; genus Telmatobacter. The sequence continues at coordinate 18,269 of CAVSAW010000019.1, forward strand.
GTGAGCCGGCGAGCCAGCGCCCGCGCTGCAACCGTGGCATGCGGCGAATTGCGGAAGAGGCTGAGCAATGTCGCAAGCAGCAGCCCGCCCAGCAGCATCTCCACGGCAACAAAGTGCAGCGCCAAGGTAACGATATGCAACAGCTTGAACAGCCATATCGGGGCCGGCAGGGGGATTGGATCTACAGCGGGAAATGGATGCATGACGTTTTAAAGCTTCCTTTCACACGATGCGCCGCTGAGGTGTTTATCGGCGACCGGCCTTTCTCAATGAACGAATCCGCAGACGCCGGAGATTTCCCTGCTTTCGCACCGCGCGATGGGCGCAAGAGGGGTAGGGCAACCTGTTTTCGCGGGTCATTTTGGACTGTTTCTCTCCAATTTCAAATTGAAGAGAAAAAAATATCGTCCCAGGCGAACAAACGTCTGTGATGGAAAGCACGTCCGAATGTGACAGCCTCGGCTACTCTGCTGGCGGGCTGGTAAGAATATCCGGTATCTGGACGCGGCAACCGCTGAGAGAATCGCTGCCCTTCGGACTCCGGACGCAGTGAGCCGCAGTGCAGATTGACCCAGGGGCTACACCATGAAAAATGCAACTCCTCGATGCAACTGACGCGCGCGGCCGATTACGGCGTTCGCGTGATGGTTCATCTGGCGACCCTGCCCGCGGATGAGCGCGCGTTGCTGCCGGCGCTGGCCGAGGCCACCGATGCGCCCGAGAGCTTTCTCTCAAAGGTTCTGCAGGCGTTAGCCCACGCAAGATTGATTTCATCGCGGCGGGGAAAGTCGGGGGGATTTTCCATTCTGCCTCGTGGCCGTGAGGCATCGATGTACGAAGTGATTGAGGCCATCGACGGCGCGATCTGTTTGAACGTGTGTCTCGTCTCGGGAAGGTCCTGCGCAAGGAAGTGCTGGTGTCCGGCTCATCCGGTCTGGGAGCGGGCGCAGCGAGCGATGCTGGATGTTCTTTCGAGCACGATGATCGCGGAGCTGGCTTCGAAAGCTTCAGTGAATGAGGCGCGGGAATCGTGGCAGATTCTCCGATTTACGCTTTGCGAGTGATGAGAAGTTGACGGCTGCGCATGGCCTCGAGCCGTCCCGGCCTCGCGGCTGAATTCACCGCGCATCGAGCGACCGGCCGCATTCAACTGAGATGAATCCCGAAATGGCTTCTGTTTCGGCTCAACCTTTCGGTCTAGCCCCGTTCCCGATCCGCCCCGTATACTTTTTGCCATGCTTGTGGCATTGCGTACGACGATTTTCTGGGGACTTGCGGTGGTCGGAGTTCCCGCTTATGTTTTTGCACAAGTGACAAGTCAGGGCGCCTCACCTGCCGGGCAGCAGGCCGAACACCCGCATCCGCCTCCGATCAGACAGCGATCTCCCCCCATGCGATGCAGCTCGACGCGGAGCATCGGCCCATCACCGAGGGCGGCTTTGTGAAGAGCGGGCCCATTGTCTTTGAGGATGACTCGGAGAAGGCCGGGCTGACCAAGTGGACGCACAAGATGGGAACGCCGGCGAAGACATATCTTGTGGAGACCAAGGGATCGGGAATTGGCCTTATCGACTACGACAACGACGGATGGCTCGATATTTACGTGGTCAACGGTTCAACGTTCGATGCGCTGGACGGCAAGGAGACTCCGCCGCACGCTGCGCTCTTCCACAACAACCACGACGGGACGTTTACCGATGTGGCGGCCAAGGCCGGGGTGACGAACGATCGCTGGGGCACCGGCGTCTCCATCGCCGACTACGACAACGACGGCTGGCCCGACATTTATGTGATCGAACTGGGGCAAGAACCGGCTCTACCACAACAATCACGATGGAACATTTACCGATGTGGCGGAGAAGGCTGGAGTGCAGTTGGGCAACTGGTCCACGGGATCGACGTGGGGCGACTATGACGGGGACGGAAGGCTGGATCTGTTCGTGGCCGGTTATGTGCACTTTGACCGCAACAACCTGCCGGTAAGCGAAGAGAACGGAACAGTGAACGCATATTGCACGTTTCGCGGCGAGCCGGTGGCATGCGGGCCGCGCGGGCTGAAGGGCGAGCCGGACCATCTCTTCCACAACAACGGCGACGGAACATTTACCGATGTGAGCGAGAAGGCGGGCGTGGCAGACAAGGCCGGCTACTACGGACTGGGCGCGGTGTTTGTGGACATCAACAACGACGGAAAGCCAGACCTGCTGGTGGGCAACGACTCCACGCCGAACTATCTCTATATCAACAAAGGTGACGGAACGTTTGAGGACGTGAGCTACGCGTCGGGCTTCGCGGTGAACGGAGTGGGGCAGGAAACGGCCTCGATGGGCATCGCGGTGGGCGACTACGAGAACACCGGCATGGTGGATGTCTTCGACACCACGTTCTCAGACAATTACAAGCCGCTCTACCACAACGAGGGCGACGCCAACATGACCGATGTGAGCTACGACATGGGTCTGGGCGAAATCACAGTTCCCTTCCTGAGCTGGGGCGACGCCTTTATCGATTACGACAACGACGGCTGGAAGGATCTGCTGATGTCGGACGGGCACGTTTATCCCGAGGCGGACAAGTACACATGGGGTACGAGTTGGAAAGCAGCGGCCCATGCTCTTCCACAACATCGGTGGGAAGCGATTTGAGAATGTGCCGGCGGTGGAGGGTACGGGGCTGGCGGACGTGATTGCCGGACGCGGCATGGCGGTGGGCGATCTGTTCAACGACGGCAAGCTGGACGCGGTGATCAATGTGATGGACGGGCATCCGGTGCTGCTGCGCAATGTGAGCCCGGACCACAACCACTGGCTGGAGATGAAGCTTGTGGGCGGGCCGAAGAGTCCGCGCGATGCGGTGGGAGCTACGGTTTACCTGACAGCGAATGGGATGAAGCAGCGCGAGGACGTGCTGAGCGGCGGAAGCTATCTCTCGTCGAACGACCCGCGGCCGCATTTCGGGTTGGGGCAGGCGACGAAGGTGGATGACATCGAAGTGCATTGGCCGAGCGGCAAGGTGGAGCACTTCACCGTGCCGGGGGTGGACCGGATTGTGACGATCACCGAAGGGGTTCCGGGAAGTAGGATCAGGAGTCAGGGACCAGGAAGACTGAAGCGGCCGCCGGAATCCATCCGGCGGCTCTTTTGTTTGTCGCCGCACTAGAAGGTGATGCGGCCTGATAGTTCGAGGCTGCGCGGGCCCGCGCCTTCGGCGGTTTGCAAAGCTGTGATCGCACCGAAGCCTGAGGAGTCAACCTGCATGTTGGGCGGCTCGTAGTTGCGATGGTTGAAGAGGTTGGCTGCCTCAATGCTGAGCTGAAGCCGGGTCTGTTCGTAGAGGGCGACGCTCTTCATCAGCGAGAGTGAGAAGTTGGCAGTGCCGGGCCCGACGACTCCGCCGACAGGTGCATTGCCGAAGCGGCCGATGCCATTTCCATCGGGTGTTTGCAAGTTGAGGTAGGGAAATGCGGCGGGATTCAACCACTGGGAGGTGGTGCGCTGCGGCGCGTAGAGAGAGACACCGGTGAGCTGGTCGGGGCGGGCCTGACCCACAGTGGTGAGGATATTGGTATTGGCCGGATCGACCGACTGCTGATAGGGCGTGAGGAACGGTCCTGACTGAAGCACGGTGACACCGGCGAGTTGCCAATCGCCCACGAGCCTGTTGAGCGGGCCGTCAGTCGAAAGCCATCTCTGATTGCGACCGAAGGGCAAGTCGTAGAGATAGGTTGTCAGGAAGCGATGTTTGCGGTCGTAGATGACATTGCCGTAATCGATGCCGGGATGGAAGCGGTCGGTGGCAAAGTTGCCGCCGGCGATAGCGAATTCGTTGGGAGCCATTCCGCCAGCGTTTGAAAGATCGCGTGTCCATGTGTAGCTCGAGTCGAAGGTCAGGCCTTTGCCGCTATGGCGCGAGACTTCGACGGTGCCGCTGTTGTAGTTGCTCTCAGCGGCGTTGACCACGGCGTCGATGATGCTCCAGCAGGGATAGGGGCGGTGATCGCTGAGCAGAGAACCGTCGTCGGTGATGCACGCGCCTGAGGCTGCGGGCGCAGGGTCGGTGTTGTTGTAGCCGATGGTGTTGGCCGGCACCTGGTTGAGGTCCTCCATGGTCTCAAGGTTGATACCGTGACTGCCGGTGTAGGAAAGCCTCATGCCAACGTTGTGGCCCAAGTCCTGCTCAAGAGTCAGGTTCCACTGCTGCACCGAAGGATCTTTGTAGTGGATGGGAAACGCGTAGTAGAAGCCAGCCGTTCCCGTGCTGCTGCCGGCAGTGCTGTTGAAGGGATTTGCAAATGAGAGCAGGGGCGTGACGCCGTCGGTGTCGAAGTCCTGGTTGTAAATGCCGACGTAGCTGGCATGCACGGCCCATCCTGAGACGAGGGAAAAGCCAAGCGGCGACTCAATGAAGCGACCCCAGCCGCCACGCAACACGGTTTTGTCGTTGCCGTAGGGGCGCCAGGCGAATCCGAGGCGCGGCCCCCAGTCATTCTTGTCGGTATAGCGCAGAGCGGCAGGAATGCCTGCCTGTGAAGCGGTGAGGATGGGCGTGGGCGCAATTGCGTTGACGAAATCGCTGGATTCGAAGGACTCCGCCTGCGTGTTGGGAACGACAACCGCGCCATGCACAGTCTGGCCGTCGATGCTGGCGTTGTAATCGGGGAGAAAGAATGCGGTGTTGTAATGCGTCTCCCTGAGTGGGGGGTGGAGTTCGTAGCGCAGGCCCAGGTTGAGCGTCAGATTGGGGGTCAGGTGCCAATCGTCCTGACCGAAGAAGGCCCATGAATAGCCCAGCCCGTCCATCGTTGGATTGTTGACCGTGGAGACCTCGGTGTAGTCGGGATAGCCGAGGAGGAAAGCGGTGTAGGGATCGCCGATGTTTGCGCCCACATCGGATGAGCCGTCAAAGACATACCATCCGGAACGGTAGTTGCCAAAGACATTGTCATCGTGGTCGGCAAGACGCTTGAAATCCACGCCGAATTTGAAATTGTGCTTCCCGTTAGTCCAAGTGACATTGTCGAGGGCTTGAATAATCTGGCCGCGCTGCACGCCTGGATTCCCCGCCCCGGTGGCCATAAACCCATTGATGAGCAACTGGGGCGCTTCGGACCATTCGGTATCGGGCTGGGGAACGGAAGTCAGTCCTGTTTGCGAGAGGAGGGACGAGGTGGAGTAGCTCTGCGTCTCGGAGGTGTGTTGCTCATTAAATCCGGCGCGAAACTCGTTGAGCAGGCGCGGAGTGAAGATGAAGTTATGCGCGAAGGTGAGGCCTTCGTCGATCTCGGGGGTATTGTAGGCACCTTGCAACGGGCTGCCTGCCGTTTGGCAATAGGAATAGGTGCAGTATGCTGCCGGCGCCGTCGTGACCTGGCGATTCTTGTAGGAGAAGCGCGCAAACATGGTTTGCCGCGAGGACACGACCTGGTCAAGCCGCACGTCGCCCTGGTTCGCAGAGATGGGCGATGGAAAATTGGTCTGGTAGTTGTTGGCGTACGAGCTGGATGGTCCGAAGTTGGGCAGCGGGCATCAGGTATTGAAGCAGTCCCGCTGAAAGCGCAGTCACGGGCACATTCGATGGGTCGATGGGCGTGACTCCGTCGGGCTGATAGATGGCCGCAATTCCCTGCCCTGCAAGGTAGTCAGAGAGATTGCCGTTGCGCATGTCCGTTGAGGGGACGCTCACTAGAATTGGCGTCTCGCGCGGCAGGCGGAGGCCTTCGAAACTGGCAAAGAAGAAGGCCTGATTGTTGTTCTTAAGAAACGGCAGAAACCTGAATGGTCCGCCGAGAGTTCCGCCGAAATCATTCATGATGATCTTCGGTTTGGTGATAGCGAAAGTGTCGTTCGAATTGAAAACCGTGTTTTCATGATTCTCAAAGAGGCCGCCATGATAGTGGATGGTGCCAGCCTTGGAGACGGTGGTGATGTCGGCAACGCCGGAGAACTCAGCATTGTTGTTGGACTCGCTGACGCGAATTTCCTCAATGGAATTGAAGGAGGGAAACATCTCATTCACCGGGCCAGAGTATTCAACGCCCACCGAGGAGATGCCGTCGACGGTGACGCTGAGCAACGCTGCGGTTGTTCCCATCACGGCAAGGTTGCCGCCGTCGTCGGTCTGCACTCCAGCTTCGGTGGTGAGTGTGGAGATGGGGCTTGTGGAGCCCGTGGAGCGGGAATAGATGGCGACGGGGAGCTCGACCAGCTCATCGCCGACCTTAGTCTCAGCGAGATTGGAAACGTCCGTGGTGATGACGGGCGCGGCGCTGTCGTCCAAAACGACCACGGTCTGGGTCGCTGCGCCGAGCTTCAAATCTGCGTCCATGCGACGAGTTTCACGTGCCGTGAGCGAGATCGCGGGCAAGGACTCGCTCTGGAATCCCGGCGCAGAGATTGTGATTGCGTAATCGCCTACATCGATGTTCTTGAAAGCGTAGCTTCCGTTGGCGTCGGTAACCGCTGTGCGCTGGGCGGTAGTGCCGGTGTTCACGAGCGCGACCTGTGCGCCTTGCAGGAGCGCGCCGCTCGAGTCGCGCACCGTGCCGAGGATGGAGCCGAACGTGGACTGTGCCAGAAGGGCGGTTGGCGCGAGGGCGGCGAAACAGAGAGCAAGCAAGAGAAGCGGAGCGGCTCCGCGGTAATTGGATACAGGGGAATAAATCCTGTGCATTCATTCACCTTTCAAGGGATTTTCACGGGAGTGACGTCGTTTCTTCGCTTACGAATTGACAACTATTCAAATGTATCGCCTATCGCGGCGCGCGGAGACTCTTTTTTCACAAAAAAGTGACAACGGCGAAGATTCATTTTGGCTGGCGATGAAGCAAGCCTGGGTTACGGCTCGGCAAGGAGAAATGCAGCCCATGATAGTCTGCCGTTGTGCCTCGGGAAACAGGAAGAGATCAGGGACCGGACACTCATCCCCAATCGACCGCACAGCCTCGCTTCACGGCCTGGCATGCGAGCCACGATTGCGCTGCTCGCGCTTGGCTATTCGGGCTACTACTTCTGCCGCTCGAACCTATCGGTTGTACTGCCTGACCTGATTCACGACCTTGCGCAGCACGGTGTCAGCGTGAGCCAGGCGCAGGTGCGGCTGGGATTTATCGCATCCGCGGGCACCATGGCATATGCGATCGGCAAGTTTGTCTCTGGCTCGCTCGCCGATCTTTTTGGCGGACGGCGTAATTTTCTCGGTGGGATGGCCGGCTCCATTTTGTTTACAGTCCTGTTTGCTCTCAGCGGCGGATTCCCGCTGTTCACGCTGGCGTGGGTGGGCAACCGGCTGTTTCAATCCACAGGCTGGGTGGGACTGGTTAAGGTTTCCTCGCGCTGGTTTTCCTACTCCTCTTATGGCACCGTGATGGCGGTGTTGAGCCTGAGCTACCTGTTTGGCGATGCGGCGTGCCGGTGGGTAATGGGCCAACTGATGGCGTTTGGGCTAGGCTGGCGGGGCGTCTTTCTGGCAGGCGCCGGATCGCTGGCGATTCTGCTTCTGGCAAATTTTCTTTTCCTGCGCGAGACGCCGGAGGAGCGAGGATTGCCCTCTCCCGAGGCGAATCCGCTGAATGTGTATGCCGAGGACGAGCGTCAGTCTGGCGAAGAGACTGTCGGTCTGCGCGCTATCCTGCGTCCGCTGCTAGCCAGCTTTCCCTTCTGGATGGTGTGCCTGCTGTCGCTGGGAACGACGCTGCTGCGTGAGACGTTCAATTTCTGGACGCCCACGTACTTTGTCCAGTATGTCGGCCTCTCAAGCAGCGTGGCGGCCGAACGCAGTGCGCTCTTTCCGCTTTTTGGCGGCATCAGCGTGCTGATGGCAGGCGTGCTGAGCGACAAGCTGGGGCTGAACGGGCGCAACCTGGTGCTGGTGTGCGGAATGGCGGCAAGCACGCTTTGTTTGCTGGCGCTGGCGCGTACTCCCGGCCACGCAAGCCAATGGACGCCGGTCATTCTGGTTACGCTGGTTGGCTTTCTGCTGCTTGGGCCTTACTCCTACCTTGCGGGCGCGATGAGCCTGGATTTTGGCGGCAAGCGAGGCAGCGCGACTGCGGCGGGAATTATCGATGGCGTGGGTTACCTTGCCGGATGGCTTTCGGGCGACACGGTAGCGCGCGTGACAGTCGCATTCGGATGGAAGAATGCGTTTCTCGCGCTGGCCGGCGCCGCATTTCTTACGTCGCTGGTGGCGCTTGTGCTGGCAGTCCATCAGCGATTCCACGGGCCGGATGCTGCGGAGGCTTGAACTGCGATGCGTTCTGTTTCTTCGCTCGATGAGTTATTTGCACTGCTGGCCACCGGCGGCGGTGAGGCATACTTTGGCGAGCCAGTGACGGTGCTGGAGCACAGCCTGCAGGCTGCATGGTTCGTGAGCCGGAAGGGCGGCGACCGTGAGCTTGTGGCGGCTGCGCTGTTGCACGACCTGGGCCACTTGCTGCACAGCGAAGGTGAAGATGCTGCCGCGCGCGGGCTGGATACGCAGCATGAGGAACTGGCAGCGAAGGTCCTCAGCGGACACGTTCCGGAGGCCGTTCTCGATCCGATCCGCATGCATGTCGCGGCCAAGCGGTATCTTTGCTTTAGCCGACTCGCGCTACCTCGCCGGGCTCTCGCCCGCGTCGGTGCAGAGCCTGGCTTTGCAAGGCGGACCGATGAGCGAAGAGGAAGCTAAAGCCTTTTTGGCACTGCCTCATGCGCAGGAATCCATCGCGTTGCGAAATGCCGACGATGCTGCGAAGGTGCCCGGACTTGCGGTGCCGGACCTGGGGAGTTACCGGCCCCTGGTCACTTCGCTTTGGAGCTAAGAGGGATCGACCAGTTTTACAAAACCGGGTCGAGAATGTTTCAATCAGGTTATTGAAACAGGGGTGCTCCACGATGTGGGGCTGAGAAATACCCTCGAACCCGATCCGGATAATACCGGCGTGGGAAGTTTCCGAACCGAAGCGGCCTTCCTTTAATCGATGCGCGAGTTCTCCTGTTTCAGACAGTTGAAACAAGGGGAACACATGCGCACCGCCCGCGGTCCGATTCTCGCATTCATTCCGTTGCGGATTCTCATTGAAATCGCGCTTCTCCTGCCCTTTCGGGACGATGTTCGCGCTCTGTTTTTTGCTGTTCGGTTGCACGGTTTGCCCGTGCGCGCATTCTCAGACACAGAGTTCAGCATCGCCGGATGACGCGCAGCAGACCGCCAACGAAACTGGAGCGGCCGCACAGAAGCTGCCGCGCGTGACGACGACGGTAGTGGTGCATGGCGAGGTCAAGGACGACTATCTTTCCAGTGGTACGACAGCGGGCAGTCTCGACGGCACGCTGCTGAAGGAAACGCCGCTTTCGGTCGCAGTCGTTACGCGCGCGGTGCTGAGCGATCAGGTGGCGCGCGTGCTTTCAGACGTGGTAAAGAATGATGCTTCAGTGGGCGAAGATTACGCGCCGGTCGGCTACTACGGCGACTTTGAGATTCGCGGATTTCCGATTGATCTGGCCACCGGGCTGCAAATTGATGGAATGACCATCGCCGGCGAACAGGACGTTCCGCTGGAAAACAAGGAGCGCGTCGAGTTCGTAAAGGGCATTGCCGGTGTTGAGAGCGGCGTGGCCTCCGCTGGCGGGCTGATCAACTACGTGACCAAGGAGCCGTATGCCGCGCAGCATTCGGCGATCGACCTGGCCACGGACCATCGGGGAACCTCGTATGGCGCGCTCGATGTGGGGCATCTCTACCGCGCGAAGTTCGAGCCGGGCATTCGGTTGAATTTTGCTGGTGAAGATATCCACACTTATGTGCAACATGCCGATGGATGGCGTGGGATGGGCGCAGTAGACAGCGAATTGCATCTCAATGACAACACGAACCTGTTCGCGGATTTCGAGTATCAGCATAAGGTTGAGCGCTCAGAGGCCGGATACCAATTGCTGGGCGGCACTGCAATTCCCACGCCTGTTTTCCCGTCAACGATGCTGGGCTATCAGCCGTGGGGCAAGCCGAATACTTTCGACGTGTTCAACGCCGGTTCGCGGCTGGAGCACATATTCAATGCGAATTGGACAGCTCGCATAGCCGGCTCTTACAGCCACTCGCTGATTGACGATAACGTGATCTGGCCTTACGGCGCGGCGCTGGACGCCAACGGCAATTCGCTCTGCCCTAACTCGCCGTATTACTTTTTCTGCCCCGACGGAAGCTATGAAATTTACGACTATCGCAGTCCCGGAGAGTTGCGTATCGATGCGGTAGGCGATGCCCTGATGCAGGGGCACATGCAAACGGGCAAGGTATCGCATGATGTGGTGGGAGGGGGTTCGCTTTTTCACCGCTCTGTGGATTTGTCGCCGACGATCGTCTATACCCCGATCGGTGTGGAGAACGTCAATCAACCGGATATCGCATTTGCGCCCGAGAGCCCTTATCAGCAGGCTGGGCCGGCGACACTTGCGGATTTCAATCACCAGGCCGCGGGAATTGTGCAGGATCGAATGCATCTGCCGGGAGGAATCGCGCTCGTCGCCGGCGGTCGTTACGCCCGGGTGAGCGACTTCAATTACACCAATCCGCGCTCGCTTTGGCTGCCACAATATGCTGCGACTTATACGCCTGCCAAGGACTTGACGCTGTATGGAAATTACGGCGTTCTGCTCTCGCTGGGACCTCAAGCCCCGTGGTGGGTCGACAATGCGAACCTGTTTCTGGATCCATTTTTTACGCGCCAAGCCGAAGTGGGGTTGAAGTACGAGCGGCAGATCCTGCTGACCGCCGCGCTGTTCAGGATGCGGCAGCCGTTCTTCTACCCCCGTGCGATCCAGGCTCCCGACAGCTTTTGCCCAGCAAGCGAGTTTTATAGTCCCGGCGATCTGTGTTTCGAGTCAGAGGGACACGAGACACATGACGGCATCGAATTGAACGCGGAAGGCAAAGCAACGAGCTGGATGCAACTCACCGCCTCGGCAACGGCGATGGGAGCACATCGACCGACACTGGCACGGCGGCTTTCGACAACAAGCAGGTGATCAATGTGCCGCATTTGCATTCGACAGCATTTGCCGACATGCTGCTGCCCCACATGCGCGGTCTGCACCTAATGCCGGGATGGAGCTATACGAGCCGGAAAGAGGCTACGCGCGACGACGCCGTTAGCGTTCCGGGCTACAACCTTTTCAATCTCGGGGCGCGCTATGTGCCCGGCGGGGAAGGTGGCCGCATGACGCTGCGACTCTATGCAGACAACATCTTCGACAAACGCTATTGGAAGGACACGGGCGCCAGCTATGGCGACACGTTTATCCACCAGGGCGCGCCAGCGACTGTGCGGCTTTCAGCGCACTACACTTTCTAGTTTCTTCGCACTGGAATTGGAGGAAGAGGCAAGCGATTCAAATGACCCAGGTTGCAAAAGCGCACGGAATGGATGGCACGACTGGTCGAGCCCGACTGGCCTGCGCTCACTCTCGATGAAGTGCGCTCGCTGCTCGCGCAGTTTCCAGGCGTGCGACGAGCCGATTGAGATTCTGTCCGCGAGTCCGAGGCCGTTTTCAGCGGCGAGTGTTGTCGCCACGCAGGAGACGCAGCGTCTTCATCAAGCGGCACCACTGCGCGGTGCGCGATCGAGAGCGGACTGCTTGAGGAGCACCGGTTCATGGCCCACCTCGTTGCAAATGGGGCGCGAGTACCGCGAGTGCTTGCTGCAGATTCGGGCGAGACGGCGATAGAGCATGGCGAGTGGACTTACGAAGTGCACGAGAAGCCTGCCGGCATCGATCTCTACGAGGACGCGCTCTCGTGGACACCGTTTCGCTCGGTCGCACACGCGCAGTCCGCGGGCCAGGCGTTGGCGCGGCTGCATCTTTCCGCGCGGGGGTTTTCAGCATCCGCCGCGCAAGCCCCGCCCGCTCGTTGCCAGCTTTTCGATCTTCGCCGGCGAAGAACCAGCAAATGCGATGAAGCAATATCTTGCTGCGCGACCGGCCTTGGCTGACGATGCAGCGACACGGAGGAACTGCGCCGACGCGCTGGAACTGCTTAGCGCCGTTTCACGCGGAGTTATTGCCCCTGTTGCCTGCGCTCGCACCTTTGTGGACGCACAACGACTTGCACGCGTCCAATCTTTTCTGGAGCGATGCGAAGCGACGACGCGGGGGCCACAGCGATCATCGACTTCGGTCTTGCCGACCGGACAAATGCTGTGCACGATCTTGCGCACGCCATCGAGCGCAACATCGTGGAGTGGCTTGCGCTGGTGCGAGACCCGGCCCATCCGGACGATGTGCCTGTGCACCTCGATCATCTGCTGGCGCTGCTGGATGGCTATGAGTCGGTGCGCCCGCTTTCAGCTGACGAGGCCGCTGCGCTCGCGCCGATGACCGCACTTTGCCACGCGGAGTTTGCGCTGTCAGAGGCGGACTACTTTCTGAGCATTCTGCATTCGCCGGAGAAAGGCGACGATGGCCAGCGAGGGTTGGCTTGTGGGTCACGCGCGATGGTTCCGAGGGCAAAGCTGGCCGGCAAGCTGCTGGATGCGTTGCGCCGATGGGCTGTGCGCGCATGAACGGCAGCCGTTGCGAACGGTGCAGGTATGACCTGGACGACGATCGCCAACTACCTCTCCGCGAATTGGCTGGAAGTTGCGGGCCTGGTCACCACGGTGATCGGCATCTGGCTCACTACACGGCGCACTCTGCTCTGCTGGCCGATGGTGCTGGCCGCGGACATTATCTACCTGATTGTGTTTTATCGCGCGCAGCTGCTCTCTGATGCCCTGCTGCAGGTCTTCTTTGTGGCCTTCACGCTTTACGGATGGTGGCATTGGTGGCGCGGCGTGCGGGAAGAGGGCACGGTGCGCGTGGTTCCGCTCGCGATGCGAAGCCTGCTGATTGCATTGTGCGCCGGAGCAGCGGGCAGCTTTGTATTGGGGGAGTTGGCGAAGCGCCTGCACGCGGCGCTGCCCTACCTGGATGCCACGCTCACCAGCTTTAGTCTCGTGGCGAGTTGGTGGCAGGCGCGTAAGCACACGGCGAACTGGTGGCTTTGGATTGTGGTGGATCTGGTTTACATCGGCGAGTATCTTTACAAAGATCTGCGGGCAACGGCTCTGCTCTACGCTGGCCTTGTTGCGCTCGCCGCCTTGGGCCTGCGCGATTGGCGCCGCGCGGCTGCGAGCTGCTTAGATTGCGGCCTGCACCACGTTCTTAAGTGGCTCGCCCGCAATGTAACGCCGCAATTCATCTGCCGCGGTCTTGATGGAGCGAGGGGCAAACTGCGGACTCGATCCGCCGACATGTGGAGTGAGAGAAGGTTGGGGCAACTCCACAGCGGATGACCTACCGGGAGCGGCTCGGGGTCGGTGACGTCGAGGGCCGCGCGAACTCTTGCCCGCATTGAGAGCTTCGACCAGGGCGTCGGTTTGCACTACGGGCCCGCGGGCTGCATTGACGAGCAGCGCGCCCTGGCGCATCAGCCCGAATTGCCTGCTGCCGATCAATCCGCGTGATTCTTCTGTAAGCGGCAGAATCAAAATGACAATATCCGCCTTTGGCAGCAGGGCTTCCAGTTCGCTGACCGCATGGACGGTCGGCTCAGTGCGCGCGCTGCGGGCCATGCGGAACAATTCCACATTAAATGGCGTGAGCATGCGCTCAATTTCCTTGCCGATGGAGCCATAGCCGACCAGCAGAACCGCCTTGCCGGTGAGTTCTTCCTGCATCACCGGCGGATAATGCGGCCGAGGGTCGCCCGTGATGCGGGCGTAATGAGCGCTGGCCTCGAAGCGCCGCTTCCACTCGCCGGAGCGTTGCATGTCGAGATAGAGCGGAAAGTATTTCAACGTGGCCAGGATTGCGGACAGGGTCCATTCAGCGGTGGAAATGTTGTGCGCGCCATGGGCGTTGCAGATGGTGACATGGGGACCCATTGCGCCAGGGATCCATTCTGTTCCCGCCATCAACGAGAGCACCAGCCGCACACCACGTAAATGCGGGGCAGTTCGCAGTGCCCGCGTGGGGTAGGGATCGGGAATCCACACGTCGATATCGACGTCGTGGTCGAGGCGATCGGACAAGGGGATGAGTTCAATTCCCTCGGGGAAACCGGCAAAAAGTTCCGCAGCAATCGTTGCAGGATATCCAACTCGCAGCATATTCACTCGCGGATCTGTAGTCGGGCGCTCTCACTTTTATGCTACACGTGGAGGGTCATCCGTCATTTGGTCGAGCTATGCTCGATTGACCCGGTGCCGGTGAAGCAGTGAGACTGGTCACCGTCGAGACATCCGGCGTCTTGAGCGATTCTGTGATCATGAGCGTTGAGAGCGGTGGCTGCCCCGATGCGCCTGAAGACGAACAGGACGTGGTCGCAACAACAGCTTGCCGTCAAGCTGCGTCTGGACGAGCGCGACGGCCTGCTCAGCTGGGAGCACCGGCGGCTGGTGATTCACGCGGCAAAGACGGCGCTGGCCGCCGCGCTGTGCTGGTGGCTGGCGACGCGCTTTGGCCTGCACGATGGTTATTGGGGCGCCATCAGCGCCATCATCGTGCTGCAATCCAATTTTGGGTCGACCATCACCGCGTCGCGAGACCGGCTTCTTGGCACCCTGATCGGCGCGTCTATTCGGCTTCTCGTTCTCGCTGTTCGGCACGCTTCCGTGGAACTACCTGGTTGCAGTGATTTTGGCCGTCACCGTCTGCGGTCTGCTTGGATTCCGCAGCAGTTCGCGGCTGGCCGGGGTCACCATCACGATCGTCATGCTGGTGCAGAAGGCGGGCTCGCATTGGACCCTTGCGTTGGACCGCGTGGGCGAGGTTGTGCTGGGCATCGTTGTGGCTCTTGCCGTATCCACGCTGGTGTTTCCCGACCGTGCGCGGCTGCGGCTGCGCGATGGCCTGGCCCAGGAATTCCTGGTGCTGGGCGCATTTTTCGAGGCAATCTTGCAGGGCTTTCGCGGCGAGCCGGCCGAGAACCTGGCTACACTGCGCGAGGATGCTTTGGCGGTTCTGCGGGGCAACAACCAATTGCTGGAGGCGTCGCGCAACGAGCCTTCAGGCGGTCCGGGCTGGCGCGAGGGCCTGGGCATGCTGGCGCAGTTTGGCCGCTCAATCTTTGATGCGCTTGTGGCGCTTGAATTTGCAGTTCGAGACAGCCATGAGGATGGATACGCGCAGCAACTTGAGCCCGAGCTGGGACAGCCTGGCCGTCGACATTCAAACCGGCTTCCACTATGTTGCCGAGTTGCATGCACGACTGGCGGTTTCACATTCCTCCGCCGGGCCTGAACCTTGAAGAAGACATTGCGCAACTTGAGGCGCGGATGGCCGCGGTGCGGCACACCGGCTTCCAGTTCTCGCAAGCGGAGATTTTGCGCGCCTATGCGGTTCAACTGCACTTGAAGCAGATTGCGCGGCTTCTGCGCGCCTCGCGCGTTGAGACCAGCAGCGCGATCGGCGAAGCGCAGAAATAGGACGCACGGATCTAGGCGAAGAACTTGCGCAGCGCTTCCACGCAGTCTTCAATTTCTTTGATGGTGATGGCGTAGCCGAAGCGCAGGTGCCCTTCGCCCTGCGCGCCGAACACCGAGCCGGGAATGGTGGCGATGTGCGCCTTATCAAGCAGAATCTGCGCGGCAGTGCGGCTGTTCTTGTGAATCTTCTCCACATTTGGGAAAGCATAGAAGGCGCCAGCGGGAGGTTCGCAGTCCAGGCCCACCTCATTCAGCGCGGACACAAGCAGATCGCGCCGCTTGCGATACTCCTCGCGACGATGCGGCGATCTCAGTCTCCGGCGTCGTGAGCGCGTGGATCATGGCATACTGCACCGGCGTGGTGACGCCGTTGGTGGAGTAGAGAACGATTTTGCGCAGCGCGGTCATGAAGGGTTCTTTGGCTACCGCGTAACCCGCGCGCCAACCGGTCATGGCATAGGTCTTCGAGAAAGTGAAGCAGGTGATTGTCCGCTCGGCCATGCCGCGGCAGAGATGCAATGGACACATGCTCGCCGTCATAGACCAGATCTTCGTAGGCCTCGTCGGCAATGACCACGAGATCGCGCTCGATGGCAAAGGCCGCGACTTCCTCCGCCTCGGCACGCGTGAAGACCAGGCCGCTTGGATTTTGCGGCGTGTTGTAGTAAATGGCGCGCGTCTTCGGCGTGGAGAACTGCTCCAGCGTCTTGCGGATTCCGTTGCGCCGCGCGGTGAT
Source organism: uncultured Acidobacteriota bacterium (assembly GCA_963725945.1). Taxonomy (GTDB): domain Bacteria; phylum Acidobacteriota; class Terriglobia; order Terriglobales; family Acidobacteriaceae; genus Telmatobacter. The sequence goes on from CAVSAW010000019.1 coordinate 34,450, forward strand.
GGTGGGCACCAGCAAGGGCCGCGCCTGCGCGCCGGTCACCAGGTCGCCAATGGGCGTCCAGTAGGGCGAAAAGACCAGAGCATCGTCGCCCGGATCGAGCACGCTTTGAAATGCCGCATACAATCCCTGCGAACCGCCCACCGTGGCGATCACTTCGTCGGTGGTCACGTGGATGCGGTTTTTGGCCGCGAGCTTTTCTGCCAGCGCCTTGCGCAAGCGGCAACACACCGGAAGACGGCGCATAGTGCGTCTGGTTCTCGACCAGCGCCTTGATGGCCGCGTACTTGATCTCTTCGGGCGTTTCGAAGTAGGGTTCGCCGCCGTGGAGCGCATGCACCTGAAGACCCTCGGCGCGCATCCCCATCACCTTGTTGCGAATCTGCACAATGTCGGAGAATCCTACCTCGTCCAGTCGCTTTGCCAGCCGGATTCCGCTTTGCTTTGTCGGCATCGCTTCGATTTCCTTTCAGATAGTGTCGGGATAGCGCACGGTCTTCTTTTCCAGAATACCCGATGTGCGATCCAAGCGAATTATGGCCTCTGAAATGCGCAGCTGCCTGGCTGGTTGCACGGCGCATCAAACCGCGAGCAACTCGGTGTAAACGGCCATACCCACAACGGCATCGGCGCCGAGTGCGTCGAGCGCGTCGACCTCCTGCTGACTGCGAATGCCGCCGGCGACGATGAGTTGGCGATCAGTGAGTTTGCGCAGGCGCGCTGCAGTTTCGATGGGAAACCCTTGCATCAGGCCCTCGCCGTCGACATGGGTGTAGAGGAACGCGGCGGCATAGGGCTCGAGCTGCGGAATCGCCTCGTCGGGCGTAAGCGCCACTTGCGCCTTCCATCCCTTGACAGCAATGCGGCCGTTTTTGGTGTCGATGCCGGCGACGACGCGATCCGCGCCTACGGCGTCGGCAAGGCTCGCCGCGAAGTCGGTATTGACGGCACCTGATTCGGAAAAGAGCGCAGAGCCGATGATGACGCGCCTGGCGCCCGCGTCCAGGACCTGACGGGCGCGCTCGATGGAGTGGATGCCACCGCCGGCCTGGACTGGCAGCCGCTTGCGCAATCTGCGCGACCAAAGCGGAGTTATCTCCCTGACGCATGGCTGCATCGAGATCGATCAACTGGACCAGCGGGAAGCTGGAGAACTTTTCAATCCAATATTCGAAATCGTCGAATGCAAGGCGCAGTTTTTCGCCCTGGACGAGCTGGACGATGCGGCCGCCCAATAAGTCGATGGAAGGAATCAGCATGGCAACCTCACGGACACACCGGCTTTGGCCAGCTCTTCTTTGAGCGAGCGCGCGCTCGACACGCCGAAGTGAAAAATGCTGGCCGCGAGGGCGGCATCCGCCTTGCCACGGCCGAATACATCGGTGAAGTGGTCGACGGTTCCCGCTCCTCCCGAGGCGATGACAGGAATGCCGACGGCCTCACTCACAGCTGCGGTCAATTCGCAATCGAAGCCGGTGCGCATTCCGTCGGAGTCCATGGAGGTGAGCAGAATTTCTCCCGCGCCGCGGTGCTTCGGCCTCGCGCGCCCACTCCACGACACGGCGGCCTGCCGGCTTGCGCCCGCCTTGCACAAAGACTTGCGCATCGTGAACGGGGTCCGCGGCATCCGGGTCGCGACGTGCGTCAATGGCCACGACGACGGCTTGCGCGCCGAAGTTGCGTCCGATGGCGTCAATGAGTGTTGGGTCGGCAAGTGCAGCGGAGTTGATGCTGACCTTGTCGGCGCCGGCTTCGAAGACCTGCGCAGCATCGTCGGCGCTGCGAATGCCGCCGCCCACGGTGAAGGGTACGAAGAGTTCGCGAGCGGTGCGGCGGACAGTGTCGAGCAAGGTTTGGCGGCCTTCGTGCGTCGCGGTGATGTCGAGCAGAACGATTTCGTCAGCGCCTTCGCGGGCGTGGCGCGCGGCTTGCGTTGCCGGATCGCCGGCATCAATGAGGTCGACGAATTGTACGCCTTTGACGACGCGGCCGGCATGGACGTCGAGGCAGGCGATGATGCGCTTGGTGATCACTTCGTTTCCTCCGCATTCCACGAGAGAAAATTGCGAAGAATCTTCAGGCCAGTTGCTCCCGATTTCTCCGGATGGAATTGCACGCCCATCACATTGCCGCGCTTCGACGGCTGACGCGAATGGATCAATGTAATGCGTGATCGCAGCGGTTTCGTCGGTGACTGGGGCTTTGTAGGAATGGGTGAAGTAGACGAATTCGCCTGGCTCGACGCCGGCAAGGAGGCGGGAACCAGGGCGGACTTCAAGGGAGTTCCAGCCGACGTGAGGAACTTTCTCTTTGCTTTCGGAGAAGCGCGCGCACTGTTCTGGAAAGTGGCCGAGGCCGGGTTGATTGGGCGCTTCGGTTGAGCCTGCATAGAGCCATTGCATGCCGACGCAGATCCCGAGGAAGGGAACGCCGCGCGCAATAGCTGCGCGAATCGCAGGAGTGAGGCCAGTGGCGTCGAGACGCTGGGTTGCGGCGAAATGGCCGACACCGGGAAGCACGATGCGCTCGAGCGGATTCGACGGGCGCAAGGTCGGAATCGGTTACTTCAGGCTCCGCGCCGAGATGACGCAGGGCCTTGACCACCGAGGTAAGATTACCCGCCTTGTAATCGATGACGGTTACGCGCATCAAAGCAATCCCTTGGTGCTCGGTAACATTTCGCCAAGTTGCTTGTCGCGCGAGCAGGCTACGCGCAGGGCACGCGCGAAGGCTTTGAAGATGGCTTCAATTTTGTGGTGATTCGAGCGCCCATACATCGTCTTGACGTGGATGTTCGCGCGCGCACCGCGGGCAAAGCCCTCAAAGAAGTCGGTCACCAGTTCAGTTTGCAGGTCGCCCACCAGGCGCGTGCGCACCTTTGTGTCAACCGCAAAGGCAGCGCGTCCGCTCAGGTCGACGGCGGCGATGGCCAAGGTCTCGTCCATGGGCATGAGGAAGTATCCGGCGCGGAGAATGCCGCGTTTGTCGCCGAGAGCGCGGTCGAATGCCTCGCCGAGAGCGATACCGACGTCCTCGACGGTGTGATGCTGGTCGACGTCGAGATCGCCATCGCACTTTAGCTCGAGATCGAATGCGCCATGGCGAGTGAAGAGCTCAAGCATGTGATCGAAGAAGCGAATGCCGGTCGAGACCTTGTACTGGCCGCTTCCTTCAATCGTGAGATAGATCGCGATGCGCGTTTCCGCGGTATTGCGCTCGACGGCGGACGAGCGCGCTGCGCCGGGCGTTGCTTTGACAATTTTTTTCACTCTTGCTTTCTTCGTCGTCATTGTTCATCCTTTCCGGAGCGCAGCGCGGCCAGCGTCTCAATGAGCGCGGACGCCGCTTGCTTCATTTGCTGCCTTGTGCCGATTGTGATGCGGACACGCCCGTCGCACCCTGGATCGTTGGAGCGGTCGCGCACAAGCACGCCACCGGCACTCATCCTGCGCACGAAGTCGGCATGTCGTTTGCCGATGTCGACCAGAATGAAATTGGCGCTGGCTAGGCCATCGGCGGATGCCTTGCTTCATCGAGAACTGCGGTTCGAAATCCGCGCGCGCGGCGAGCACTTCTCCTACATACCAATCAAGATAGGCGGCGTCTTCAAGCGCGGGTGGCAGGCAGGCAAGGGCCAGCGAGTTTACGCTATAGGGCGAGAGCACGCGGCGAATCCAGCGCATCAATTCTGCGCGGCCTGCAAGGACGCCGAGGCGCAGGCCCGCGAGCCCGTAGGCTTTTGAGAAGGTTCGCGCAACGACGAGATTGGGAATGGCGTCGATGAGATCGACAACCGTTTCGCCGCAGAAATGAAAATATGCTTCATCGACAAGGACTACCGCCTGGGGTGCGCTCCGTGCGAGTTCCACGATTTGCGCGCGTGTGGCGACGGAGCCGGAAGGGCTGTTGGGATTGGCGATCGCGATGATTTTGGTGCGCGGCGAGATTGCGGCCATCAAGCGTTCGAATGGAAATTGCAGATCGTCGGCCGCCTGAATTGCGACGCATCGCGCGTCTATGGCAGACGCGTAAACCTCGTACATGGTGTATGTGGGAACGGGGAGAAGCAACTCGTCGCCGGAATCGAGGAAGGCCTCGAAGAGCACATGAATGGCCTCGTCGACGCCATTTGTGAGTGCCACTTGTTCGGCAGAGAGGCCGAGATTGGCAGCAACGATCGCCTCGACGGGTTCGCGCTCGGGATAGCGGGTGAGATCACCGGCAGAGATGCGGCCCAGCACTTCGCGCACCTTGGGAGAGCAAGCCAAGGTGTTCTCGTTGAAGTCGAGGCGCAGCGCTGCGCGACTGCCGAGTGGAGGGTGATACTCCTTCATGGCCATGACGCGGGGGCGAGGTTTTGGATACGGAGTATTCGCGGCCTCAGGCATGAGACCTCCGTTTCCCGAGCCTGCTCTGAATTGCCTCGGCATGGCCCAGGAGTCCTTCCGCCTGGGCGAGAAGCATGGCTTGCGGCCCCAATGCGCGGAGGCCGTTGCTCGAATATTCCTGTACCGTGATGAGTTTTACGAAGTCGTTGACGCTTAATCCACCGCGGACGCGCGCCATGCCGCCCGTGGGCAATGTGTGATTGGGCCCAGAGATGTAGTCGCCCATGGGCTGTGCCGACCATCGTCCAACAAATACGGAGCCGGCATTGCGGACCCATTTGAGGTCGGCGGGGGTATCGACAGTGAGATGCTCCGGCGCCAGGCGATTCGTGATTTCGTGGGCTTCGTCGATGTGAGCGGCGACAATTACAAGTCCATTGCGAGCGAGGGAGTGATGCGCAACCGCGTTGCCGCGGCTGCATTGATTTGTCTCGGCGATGACTTCTTTGGCCAGAGCTGGCCGGGTTGTGATGAAGATGGCCAGTGCCTCCGGATCGTGCTCAGCCTGCGCAACGAGGTCAGAAGCGATGAGCGCTGCATTGCCGTGCTCGCTGGTCACGAGAATCTCGGTTGGGCCCGCCAGCATGTCGATGGCGCAGTCGAATGCGACCAAGCGCTTGGCGGCGGTGACATAAAGACTGCCCGGCCCGACGATCTTGTCGACGCGCGCGACACTCCCGGTTCCGTATGCCAGAGCGGCTATGGCGTGCGCGCCGCCCACCCGATAAAACTCGGTAAGGCCAAGCAGATGCGCGACGGCGAGTGTTTCCCTGGCAGGCCTGGGTGAAACAACAACGATGCGCTCGACACCTGCGACCTGCGCTGGAATTGCGGTCATCAACAACGTGGATGGCAACGGATGACGACCGCTGGGAACATAGCATCCCACCGAATCAATGGGACGAACAAGCTGGCCGGTGACCAGCCCCGGGATAGAAGATTTTTTCCATGATGCAGGCTGTTGCCGCTGGGCAAATTTGCGGATCTGGTTGGCAGCCGTGGAAAGCGCGCGGCGCATCGGAGCGTCGGTTGCGTCCCACGCTGAGGCCATTTCGTTTTGCGTGACGCGCAATTCCGCCGCGTTTGTGAGGCCATCCAATCGTGCTGCATAGCGCAGCAAAGCGCGGTCGCCTTGCCTGCGGACGTCCCGCACGATCCTTTTGACGGCGGGCATCACAGTGTCGAGCGCCGCGCCACCGCGCCGCTCGAGTGCGGCCAGGGTGGCTGCCGCCTCCTTTGCGCCTCGTCCTTTAGTTCGAATCAGCTTCATCGTTCGTGTCTCTTCCATCCGGTGATTACAGTACGACTTTGTTCAGAGGGTATTCCACGATGCCGGTTGCCTTCGCGGCTTTGAGGCGAGGGATGACATCGCGCGCAACGCGCTCTTCAACGATTGTGTTGACCGCGACCCATTCGGAATCGCTCAGGTGAGAAATCGTGGGCGAGTTGAGCGCGGGCAGAACGGCAAGTACTGCTTCAAGGTCGGATCGCCTGACGTTCAGCATCAATCCGACCTGCGATTGAGCGTCAATTGCGCCACGCAACATGAGCGCAATCTGGTCGATCTTTTCGCGCTTCCAGGCATCAGCGAGCGCGGCTTTGGCAGCAATCAGATGGGTTTCGCTCTCCAATACAGTATCGATGATCTTCAGATGATTTGCTTTGAGCGAGCTCCCGGTCTCAGTAACTTCGACAATGGCGTCGGCCAGTGTGGGCGGCTTCACTTCAGTGGCACCCCAGCTGAACTCAACTTTGACGTTGACGCCTTTTTGCGCAAAGTAGCGTTTGCTGACCTCAACAAGCTCGGTCGCAATAATTTTTCCTTCGAGGTCTTCAGCCTTCTCGAATCCGCTGCCTTCGGGTACGGCGAGGACCCACCGGACCTTGCGGCGGCTCTGTTTGGCGTAAGTAAGGGTGGTCACGCTGGTGACATCGAGTCCGCTCTCAACCACCCAATCAATGCCCGTAAGCCCGACATCGAGCACGCCATGATCGACATAACGCGCCATCTCCTGCGCGCGGATCAACATGCACTCAATCTCGCCGTCGTCGATCGAAGGAAAGTAGGAGCGTCCATCGGCGTAAATGTTCCAGCCAGCGCGTTTAAAGAGAGCGATCGTGGCATCCTGAAGACTTCCCTTGGGAATGCCGAGGCGAAGTTTATTAGCCACGGGACGCCTCCATTTTCTGTCCGTCCGCATCGATCGCGATGGGGCGAGTAAAGCAACTGACGGTGCCTTCGTGACAAACCAGCCCATCGCCTTCGACGGTAACCCGGAAGAGCAAGGTGTCGTTGTCGCAGTCGGTCGAGGCCGAAACGATGCGCAGGCGGTTGCCGCTTGTTTCACCCTTCATCCACAGCTTCTGGCGGGTGCGGCTCCAGAAAGTGACAAAGCCAGACTCCAACGTTTTTGCGTAGCTGACTGCGTTTAGAAAGCCCAACATCAGCACCTCGCCGGTGCGCGCATCCTGCACGATGCCTGGTACAAGGCCATCCATCTTATCGAAATCGATTATTGAGGACACATTGCTCATTTTCCGCTTCTTTCTGATTCACTTTGGATTTTGTGTTCACAAATGAAAAAGCCCACCGGCTTGGTTGCCGGCGGGCTGGGGTGACTTTCGATCTCTCTGGCCGATTAAGTCAGGCCATAGCAGTCCGCCGGAACTTGGGTCCCGTGATGGTGGTGATGACCGTGATGGCGGTTGCTCTGCATCTGATTAAAACTTAGACGCAAACGCCCAGTGGTGTCAACCGCAACCTCATTCAGGGCGCGAAAGACGGCTGACATACCGATCAGGCCTTTCCCGCTGCTTGTGTTTCTTCGGAGGGATTCCCTTTAGCCGGCTCATGCAGCAAATCAACGACATCCTGATACAAGCGGTTGCGGACATCGAAGCGCTCGGAGGCGCGGGTGACATAGCGTACTTTGAGGTCGATGCCCGCCCAGGCGGGCCGAAGGTTAACCACAGGATCCGCGCTGAATCGGCTCAGGCCGTCTCCACGCGTGCCGCGTTTCCACTCCTGCCTCGGCAATGCGCGCATTCTCGTCGGTCTCTTTCAGCACCAGCTTCGTTAATGCTTTCCACTACAGTGTGGATGTCGTCAGTTGCGGGCAAACTGACGGTGATTTCATCCCACATCCACTGTCCGGTAGTTGAGAAAGTTGAAGTATTGCCCGCGAATCGCGAAGCCATTCATAAAGGTGGTGCGCCGGCCTGTCGGATGTCCCTTGCCGACGAGGGTCCCTGTTTCGAGCAGGGTGGTGCGGAAAAGGCCGATCTCGGTGACTTCGCCTCCGACGCCATTGATTTCAACCCAATCGCCGACGTGAATGCCGTGCTTGCCGACAAGAACGAACCAGCCGAGAAACGCGAGGATGAAATCCTGCAATGCGATGGTCAGCGCGGCGGTGGCAAGGCCTAAAATCGTGGGCGTTTGCTGCGGCGTACCAAATACGACAAGGAGAATGAGCACGACGCCAAGGACCTGAATGCCCAATTCAAGAATGCTGCGCAGCGTTTGCGTCTGCCTGTTATCGAGCGACGGATGGGTCATCAGGCGTCGCACCAGCGCATCGAGAAACACCATGCAGAGGACAATGAAGATGATCAGCGCAAACGATTGAAGAATCAGATGAAGCACGATGCGGTGTTGCAGCAGCACCTGAGCCGACCATTTGCCGTAGACCGTCGCAAGCTGCTTAATCGGTTTGAATGCGGTCGTCATAAATGCTGAGGATCTCGCGTTCGCGAAGCCCGGTCTTTGATGTCGGCAAGCCTGGCGGTGCGATCCGCTGCAGTACCTGGCGCAGTCGCTATGCGGCGCTTGATTTGCCTGGCTTCGAGAGCGTTGTGTTCGGCCGTCAGCGTGGTTGCATCGTTACTTTGCATCTGCGGTAGCGCCTGCTGGATTGACTGTATCTGTCGCGTTCTGGCTGAACCAGGCGGTCAAGCGGTCCGCCAGCGTTCCGTGTTTCTTTGCCGAGATCACTGCGACCTGGCCGTCGCCTTGCGATTGGCTGTCGTATTGGCGCATCGACGCTTCATGTGCGGCAAGTTCACTTTGAATCTGCGCGCTCTGGTCGCCGGATGCGCGTTGCAGATCAAGCTGCGCATCGGCGAGTTCGTCGGAATCAAGCCCGAGTTGAGCCTTGGCGACTTCGAGATCGTCTCCATCTGCGGCCGAGCTGGCGCGCCATTCTTCGCACTACCAGGCAGGGCCCTGATTTGGCCGCCAGGCTGTCGACCAACGCCTGGTCCTGCTTGATGAGTTCCTTGAGCTGATTCACCTTCTGCGACAGCTGCAAGCGCCTCTCCTGTGAGGGTGCGATGTCTGAGTCTGCAGAGCCGGCCAGGCGCAGCGCCGAAGCAAATGCCTGATCCACTTCGTGATCGGCGAGGCGTTCGGCATCGCGCGCGTATTCCTTTTCTTCAGCGGTCACGGCCAGCGGCGCCAGCGCTTGCGCGGTTTGCCACGGGCCGAGATCGACAAGCGCCTTTGCCTCCGCCGCCTTCTGGTTCTTAAGGAAGGAGAGATTCTGCAATGCGTCGCGCGTGGTCCAGGAGAATACGACGCACAGAACAAGAAGCGCGAAGAGCACGAGGAGGGAAACAGCTCTTGTGCTGCCGAAAGATGCGTGGGTCGCTTGGCGACACCGGGGGTGGGAGCAATCGGGGGAATTGCCATAGCCATCATTTTTGCAGAAAAAAGTGAGTCGAAGGCCTTTGAAGTTACGCGAGGTTCGGTGATGGTTCGACTCAAGTGATAAGGATTCATCGCGGCGACCTGCTTTTCAGCGTTCAGATTACGATGACGCCAGCTTGCGGTTTGATCCAATCAAAGCGGAGAATGGTGTGCTTGAGACCCGAAAGACAATTTACGAAGTTGGCGTTGGCCATTCTTTGCCTGTTTCTGACCGGCGTGGCGGGAGCAAGATCGTTGCCGCCGCAAACCGCGCTTTCTGCGCAGGCCCCGCCACCCGAGGCGCGCATCGACATCAACCACGCGACGTCTCGCGAGCTGCTGAAGGTGCCGGGAATGACGCGCACATGGGCCGGCCCGCATCATTCGCTTCAGGCCCTACCGCACGAAGAATGATCTGGTTGAGCGCGGCGTAGTGACCGGCGAGGTCTATGAGCGGATCAAGGATTACGTAATCGCCCACCGCGACGTGCAGTGAGCGAACGCAATCAGGCCTCCGCCGGCTCTTCCTTATCTCCGCGACGAAGCAGCCTGCTGAGGATGACGTAGAGCACGGGAATGAAAATCAGGTTCAGTACGGTTGAAAGCAACATGCCGCCCACAATGGTGGTTCCCACCGAGCGCCGGCCCAGGGCGCCTGCGCCGGTCGCGAAGACCAGCGGCATCACTCCAAGGATGAAGGCGAACGAGGTCATCAGGATGGGCCGCAAGCGCAGTTCAGCCGCTTCGATCGCGGCTTCAGCGATGGAGCGGTGCTTGCGGCGAAGTTGCTCAGCGAACTCCACGATCAAGATTGAGTTCTTTGCCGAAAGGCCGATCAGCATTACAAGGCCGATCTGGCAATAGACATCGTTGGAGAGTCCGCGCAACGAAACGAGGCCCAGCGCGCCGAGCACCGCCATGGGCACGGCTAGAAGGATAATGAAGGGCAGCGCGAAGCTTTCGTATTGTGCCGAAAGCGTGAGGTAGACGACGAGAATGCCGAGTGCGAAGATGATCAGCGCCCTGCCGCTGGACTCAATTTCGTCCAGAGTCAGGCCAGTCCACTCGTAGCGCATGCCGGGCATCATGACATTTCTTCGCCAAGTCCTCCATGCCAGTGATTCCCTGCCCTGAGCTGTAGCCCGGCGCGGGCGAACCATCGATTTCGACGGCGCGAAAGAGATTGTAGTGCGTAATGACAGGCGGACCGGCACTCTCGGCCACGGTGACAAGGTTATCCAGAGGAACCATCTCGCCGGTATCGGAGCGCACATAGAAATTGTGCAGGTCGCTGGCTGTCATGCGGAAGGGCTGGTCGGCCTGCACGAAGACTCGATAGGTGCGGTTGTTGAAGTCGAAGTCGTTGACGTACTGCGACCCCATGAAGACGCCCAGCGTCGTGGTGATCTGCGAAAGCGGAATACTCATGCGCCTTCGCTTTCTCGCGATCGATGGTGACCAGCACCTGCGGGTCGTTCGCCGAGAAAGTGGTAATCAGCCCGGTGATATCTTTGCGCGCCCGGCCTCCGTTCACAATCTGGTGGGCCACGCGATCCAGATCGGACAGGGTGTTGCCGCCCGTATCCTGGAGCATGAATTGGAAACCGCCGAAGCTACCCACACCGTTGACCGCGGGCGGCTGAATGACGGCCACGAGACCGCCATTGGGCTGGAACATGAGGCTCATCAATTTCGGCGAAAGGTCCGCCACGATATCCGCGGCAGAGTGGCCTTTTCCGCGGCGCTGGTCGGCCGGGTTCGTGTGCTGATGAACATCAGGCCCGAGTTGGCCGCACCGCCGGAAAAACTGAAGCCCATCACGGAGAAGGCGCCCTGCGATATCTTTATTGGAATAAATGATGGCCTGTGCGCGTTCGGCCAGCGCGGAAGTATATGCAAGCGACGAGCCGGGAGGCGCCTGGACGATGCCAATCAGAAAGCCCTGGTCCTCCTGGGGAATGAAGCCGGTGGGAACGCGCTGATACATCCAGACCGTTGCGCCAAGGCCGACAAAAAACACCACAGCAGCACATAGCGCAATCGCAGCGCCGCGTGAATCAGCTTGGCGTAGGCTGCCGCCGAGCCAGGTGATCGATCGCATCGGCTCCGTGGATGAATCCGGCAAAGGCGCGCGAAACGGGTCGAATGTGCAGGAAGTCCAATTGGCGAGGCGCGCTTCTTCACCGCGGAGAAACATCGCCGACAGCGCCGGGGAAAGGGTGAGTGCATTGAAGGCCGAAATGGCGATGGAAAACGCGATGGTGAGCGAGAACTGCCGGTAGAGAATGCCCGTCGTTCCGGGGAAGAAGGACACGGGCACAAAGACCGCGATGAGCACGAGCGAAGTGGCGATCACCGCGCTGGTGACTTCGCCCATGGCTCGCGAGGTGGCCTCGTGTGGATCGGAGTGCTCCATGGCGATGTGCCGCTGCACATTTTCGATGACCACAATGGCGTCGTCTACGACCAGTCCGGTGGCCAGAGTGATGCCGAAGAGCGTGAGCGAGTTGATCGAGAAGCCGAATACCTTGATGAACGCGAACGTGCCGATGAGCGAAACCGGAATGGTAACGGCGGGAATGATGGTTGCGCGCCAGTCAAGCAGGAAAAGGAAGATGACCACGATGACAATGGCGATGGCCTCAGCCAAGGTCGACCAGCACTTCGCGAATGGAATCGCCGACGACGGTGGTTGAGTCGAACGCGACCGCGTATTCGAGGCCCGGCGGAAAGCTCTTTGAAAGCTCCTTCAGTGCGGCCTTTGCCTTGGCGTCCACATCGAGCGCGTTGGCATTGGAGAGCTGCAATCACGCCGATGCCCTGCTGCGGCTTGACCGTTGTACTCCAGGGACGAACTGTAATCTTCTGCTCCAACCTCGGAGTGTCCCACGTCCTTGAGCAGGACCAGTCCGTTGGCGTTGTTTTTTACGATGATCTTGTCGAATTCGGCTGGACTGGTGAGGCGGCCCACCACGCGCACCGGGAATTTGAAAGGCCTGGCTTCGCGTCGGAAGGCGGCTGCCCAAGTTGGCCGGCGGGAATCTCAACGTTTTGCTCCAGTCAGCGCGTTAACCACGTCAGTCGCCGTCAGAGCGCGGGCAGCAAGCTTCAGCGGGTCGAGCCACACGCGCATGGCATACTTGCGCTCGCCGAAGATTGTCACGTCGCCCACGCCCGGAACGCGCTTGATGGCATCTTTCACATACACGTCGAGATAATTGGAGATGAATTCGTGCGAGTAGCGCCCGTCGCGCGTGAAGAAGCCGGCGCCGAAAACAAAGTTGCTGTTCGCCTTGCTGATGGTGATGCCGGTTGCGTTGACGGCCGCAGGCAGGCGCCCCGTTACGCTGGCTACGCGGTTTTGCACGTCGACAGCGGCGATATCGAGGCTGTAGCCGGTTGTTGAAGGTAGTGGTGATCGAGCTGGTTCCGTTATTGGTGCTCGAGGAGCTGATGTAGCGCATGCCCTCTACGCCGTTGATTGATTCTTCCAGCGGTATGGTGACCGCTTTCTCAACCGTATCGGCGTTGGCGCCCAACATAATTGCAGGTCACATTCACTTGCGGCGGCGCCAGGGTGGGATACATGGCGATCGGAAGAGTGGGAATGCAGATCGGCTCCAGCCAGAATGATCAGTAGCGCGCAAACGGTCGCGAATACAGGCCGGTGAATGAAGAAATCGACAAACACTGTAAGCCTACTTTCCTTTCCGTTTCGAGCGCGCACAGGCTAAGCACGCGCTCTGCCCTCCCGCCAGCACGTATTCCACGGCAGCGCGCTCAGGCGCCCAGTGGAAGAACCGGCATTCCGTTGACCAGGAACTGCGTGCTGGACACGACGACGCGGTCGCCCGCATTGAGCCCGGATGTGATGGAATAGGTGTTTCCCACCGTCTCGCCCAGGGTGACCGGCGTCTCGACCGCCGCAAAGTGGCCGTCCTGTTGCCGCACCACATAGACGAAGGTCTGTCCGCCCAGCCGCGTTACTGCCAGAACCGGAACGACGGCCATCGGGGTCGTGTTCCAGATCACTCGCGCCTTGATCATCTGCGCATTGCGAACAATCTCAGGCGTGGCGTGCACAGGCGCCTTGACCAGGATTCCCTGCAGCGTCGGATCCACTTGCGGCGAGACAAAATCAATTTTCGTTTTCTCCAGCAGCTTGCCGCTGGTGTCATGACAGCTCCACCTCCAGTCCCAAGGTCGCGCCAGGCTCGAACGCTCGGTCGGGATATAGATGTAGGCTTCGAGGTCCTTGTTTTCATCCACTGTGGTCAGAGATGGTGCGGAGAAGTAACGGCGAAACGTAGTCGCCCACGTGCACGGGAATGTCGCCCACGACTCCGTCGTATGGAGCACGAATGGTGTAGTAGGCCAGTTGCTCCTCCTGCGTTTTGCGCAGACTGACGGCCGACTCGTAATCGGCCTTGGAGTTGTCGTAGGCCTGTTGTGCCTGGTCATAGGCGTCACGGCTGGTCACGCCGGCTTCAAACAGCTTGCGCTGCCGCTCCAATTCGATCGTGTCGTAGTCGAAGACCGCCTTTTTTTGCTGTTCCGTAGCGCGCTGCGCCTGCACAGTGGCCATTTGCTGCTGGGCATCGATCTCCATCAACGCCTGACCCGCCTTCACGTGGTCGCCCGATTGGCCATGAATCTGTGTCAGGAGTCCGCTGACCTGCGGCAGGAGCGTGGCGGAGCGGCGGGACATGATGGTCGCCACATACTCGCTGCTCTGCGCAACCGGGGAAAGCGCCACCGTTTCAGTTTTCACCGGCATGGCCTGCATCCCAGCCGCTGGAGTCGCGGGCTTCTTTTGGCAGCCGCTGACCGCCAGCCCCAACAAAACTGTGCAACAAAAACAAGAATGCGTTTCAAACACGTAGTCTTCACTTGCCCCTTCTTCTTCCCGGACCCGTGGAGCGGCCCAGCTTGCGATCCGTTGACCGGGATGACCGTAGACCGGTCCCGCCTGCCATGTTTTCCGTTCATGGCGGATGAGCCTTACCCGCAGTTTAATCCGCACTCGGCGGCCGGACGCGGAAATCTGAAGCACGTCTGTATCTGATGCTTTGGGCCTGCCATTGTCGCAAAAAACACTCTGCGTCCTCTGCTCCACTGCATAACGATTCATCAGGCGTTCTCGCCCTGCCATGCGAAGGGATTGAAGTTGGTCTGGTCGTCAAAGGTGTCCATCGCCTCGGCCCGTTTGAGCCAGCCCACCACCAGGTAGGTAACCGGCGTGGCCACCACCTCGACCGCCACCTTGATCAGATAGGACGAAAGCACCATGCGCAGCAGCATTCCAGGCCGCTGAGTTCCGGCAAAAGCGACCAAGATAATGACTGCGGTATCCACAGCCTGGCCGGTCACAGTTGAACCGACCGTTCTCGTCCAGAGCCAGCGGCCGCCGGTAATCAGCTTCAGTTTGGCCAGCGTATAGCTGTTGGTAAACTCCCCGGCCCAGTATGCCACCAGGCTGGCCGCCGCGAAACGCGGCACAAGGCCGAAGACGGTGGCGAAAGCCTCCTGGCCATGCCACTCCGGCGCCGGCGGCAGCACCACGGCAAGCTGCCCCATGCCGGCCAGCAGGGCCATGGCAAAAAAGCCCAGCCAAATGGCTCTCCGCGACGCAGCGTACCCGTAGACCTCAGTGAACACGTCGCCGCAAATATAAGTGAGAGGGAACAGAAATTCCGCAGCGCTGGGCCGCAGCGGCCCGAGCTGGCAGATTTTCGGACCCACCAGGTTTGAAATGAGGAGCACCGCGACAAACCCGACGGTCAGCAAGTCGAGATAGCGAAAGCGGCGCATCACTTATCGAGGATAACTCACCGACAACTCCCCCGGCCTGGCAGCCGTTCTTTGACACACTCCGGGCGAGTTGATAGCCTTGAAGGAGGGCGCATCCAGCCAATTCAAGCCGCTTTTTGCCTCCATAGAGTCCCCGTCGTCTAGCCCGGCCTAGGACACCGCCCTTTCACGGCGATAACACGGGTTCAAATCCCGTCGGGGACGCCAAATAGTAATTCTGAGAGAAGCAGACCGCAGCTTACTGAACAAGAAGAGTTTAAGTTCTTCTGAAATGTCGAGACTCGTTGACCAATCGGGGCCGGCTTCGGATTGAACTTCTGAATCAGGAAATGTCGCCCCCACGACAGAGGCACCGGCTCGAGTACCGGTAGCGATGTTCGGTCCACCTGGCCTGTTTCCTAGGGGTCGCTCCCGCTCCGCGTTCTGGTTGGGCACAATCATTGGCGGCTACGAAAGTTGCCCTGCTCAGGTTTCAACCTCGAAAAATGAATTTTGACAGATGGACGATTTAGTCGACGCTTTTGCAGGAAGCTGAGTCCTCTAAGACGCTTCAGCGGATCCGATCGCGACCTTCCGGGTGGCAGCCTAGCCAACGACCTCAAATCGCTAAGAGATTGAGAAATATCATTCCCTTGCAGTGGCGAGATCCCCTGGCCGGAAAAGCGCGCAAACGAGAGCAAGTGCTCCCACCTGTTTTATCTACTGATCAAGGACTATCCCAGCCAACCACAAATCGAGTTCAAATCATTCCCAAATCGGAACTCACTTAGTCCCACAATCTGGACGGTCACCTAACGCCCACATTATGAGTGTTTTCTCGCATCGCCAGCACTAACTTATCAAATTACTTATCGCCAGAGGTTACTGTCATTCATTGTCGACGAGCAATTTCTGGACTTTGCAGGTTTGCGCATTTGGTAGTTCTCGCTTATATTGGACTCACTTTCAAAGCAAAGTGACTTACAGCATTCAAAGGATCACGGATCCTTTCTTGCCTGCTGCGAGTTAGAAGCCATAACTCACATGTGCACATCAATGTGATTAGCATCACTTTGCTCTCTTGTTTCTTATTTGAACCAAAGTTTGCTGCACAGTGATTTGTGGGGCCTTAGGCACCAAGAGAAATTGACCTGCTAAGTCAGAATGGCGGAGCTTTGCACGAGCCGACCCCGGAAATGGGTACTAGTAAGCTCATTATGCCGGCTGGGGAGGTTGTGGTTTCGAGACTCCGTGACGAACCTTTTGAAAGACAGGCGCTGATTGAGTTCTTCAACACCAGCCCGACATTGCAGTAACGGGACTACTTCAGGGCCTGGCCGATTTGAGACTTCAGACGATCGGTCCTGGTACGCAGTTTTTACGATTCCGCAGCACGAAAAGTCTGCATCGAGACACCTTGAAATGCTGGCGCTTGAGTCGTTTCTGCCTACCTATGAAGTCACAAGGGTCTGGAAGAATCGACAGCGGAAGAAGGTTATCTTACCGTTGTTTCCGACTTATCTCTTTGTCCATATCAACTCAACGGAGCGAATCAAGGTGCTCCATTCTCCCGGTGTGGTTCAAATCGTTGGGAATGGCAAGGAGCTTGTTCCTCTTCCAGATTCAGAGATAGCCCTACTTCGCCAAGGTCTTGGCGGTAAAGGTGCTGAGCCGTATCGCGATCTTGTGATTGGCGAGAAAGTCCGGATCAAGAGCGGCGTCATGCAGGGAGTCCAGGGAACTCTTGTCAGAAGAAGCGGCAGTATTAAGTTTGTTTTAACGCTTGAGCTGATCAACCAGCATGCCGCAATCCAGGTAGATGCAGAAGACCTGGAGCCCGCGGCTTTCTAAAGCCAGAAAATCACTTGAATGTACGCGGTGCTCGAACCTCTTGCTTTTTTCTGGCGAGTTCGACACGAATCAGATCACTCAAATGCTGCGTCGTGATGCAGCCATCCCAATCAAAATGATCATTTTCTGTGCACGCAGCCGCTGAATTGTGGCTGAGGCATGGAGGCCTTGTAACATGCCACTCGGACTGAAGAACTCAGCAAAGTCGGACAGGATTGTGCAAGCTGCAGGCCAGCTCTTTGCGCGCCAGGGATATCACGGGACAACGACGCGCGAGATTGCCCGTCTTTCGGGTGTAAGCGAGAACACTCTATTTCGGCATTTCGATAACAAAGAAGACCTATTCTGGTCGACCCTTTGTTATCACTCTTCGGGATTGAAGCTTCGGCGAGATCTCTTGGATGGGCTGATGCACTGCGATCCTCCAGAAATCGTTCTGCCAAAGATTCTCGATCTGCTTGCGGATACGGCGCGCTACAAACCGGATCTTCTGCGCATGATTGCGGTCGCGTTCCTTGAGCTGCACTGGAAGGCAGAAGTATTCGGCAACGAGTATCTATCACCTGTCTTGTCACAATTCAGTCGATACCTGGATACAAACATCAAGGAAGGCAAGCTTCGCGGCCTGGACCCCACAATTCTCACTGCGGCGCTGATGATGACGACGCTGATGCATCCAGGGATTTCAAAGCTGATCGGCAGCGACACTCCCCTATTTCGGAGCAGTCCGGAAGCTGGCCGCGCTTACGCCCGGTTCTGGCTCGATTTGCTGTCTCCGGGGTTGGCGGCTTACACAGTACCCGCTGCCGCAATTACGGCGGAGTGCCTGGAATGAGCGTTGGGTCGCACGCACGCACTGGAGCCGGCAGAACTCACTTTACGAATTCAACTGCAAATGATCGGGGCAACTTTAGAAACTGCGTGGATTGAAGGCGCTAAAGAATCGTTTTGGCGCGGCTTTGCTGCCACGTCAAGATAGCTGCAAAAACGACAGTAAAAGAATACCCCGAGTTGAGGAGTAAGACATGTCCGCGAAGTGGCCGCCAAATCGACGCGAACGAGTATTTGTGAACTTGCGTCGCCTTTTGGGATACTTTCTGGATTTAGCCGCGTTTTCCGTTTCCGCATTCGCCGCCTTCGAATTGCGATTTGACGGCAAAATGCCGGTTCAATATTTTCACCCCCTGTGGACAGCCCTCTGTATCTGGGCGCTCGCGAAGTCGATCACGTTCATGGTTGTCGCGGTACGGTGGGGGCACTGGCGTTTCACGTCTGCCAACGAGATAGTGCGTATTGTGCTTGCAAATTCTCTGGGGTCAATCCTCGGCGGGGCGGTCATATTCCTTCTGCTCGGTCTGGGGAGCGTTCCGCGCTCTGTTTATGTTCTCGATTGGCTTGTCTGCTGCCTTTTGACACTCGCCGCAAGGCTGGTTGTGCGTCTTGTGGTTACGGCGAGAAAGTCCGATCGAGCCAATGCGGAGAAAACGAGAACCCTGATCTATGGCGCAGGTGCGGCAGGATTAGCGCTGGTGCGGGAAGTACTCAATAACGAGACCCTGATGTGCAATGTGGTCGGACTGATTGATGACGATCCTCAGAAGGCTGATCTGATCTTTCTCGGGAAGCGCGTGTTGGGGCCTGGAGAAGCTCTTGGAACCTGGGTGCAGAGACGCAGAATCAAGAAAGTTCTCATTGCGATTCCATCCGCGACCGGACCACAGATGGTGCGAATTCTCAAGTTCGCGACAGATGCCAAAGTCGAATACAAGATGGTGCCGGGCCTTGGAGAGCTTCTGCAGGGCGCGGACCTGGGCAAGCAAATCCGGGAAGTCGCCGTGGAGGACCTGCTTGGCAGAAAGCCAGTGCAACTCGACTTGGATCTAATTCGAGAACGCATCCGCGGAAGGGTGATCATGGTCACGGGCGCAGCGGGGTCGATCGGGTCTGAGATCTGCCGGCAAATCGCAAAATTCGATCCCCTTGCCATTGTCGGATTCGATGAGGCTGAGACTCCGCTTTTTCACATCGACAGAGAGATGGCGAAGAGGTTTCCCGACATGATATTTCATGCAGAGATCGGGAATATTACGCGACCTGAAGTTCTACGGCGGGTGATGAGTCGATATCATCCGACGATTCTCTATCATGCCGCAGCGTATAAGCATGTTCCCTTGATGGAAAGTCATGCATTTGCGGCGGTCGAAACAAACATCTTCGGCACCTGGAACGTGGCCCGCGCGGCTGCAGAGCACGATGTTGAGGACTTCGTAATGATCTCAACGGACAAGGCGGTTCGTCCGACGAGCATGATGGGGGCTACGAAACGCGCGGCGGAGCTTTTGATTCGCTCGCTTGAAACGGTGAACCATACGAAGTTTGTTGCAGTGCGCTTTGGGAATGTTCTGGGAAGCAACGGTAGTGTTGTTCCGATTTTCAAGGAGCAGATCGCGGCGGGTGGCCCGGTGACAGTGACACATCCAGAAATGCGCCGTTACTTCATGACGATTCCTGAGGCAGCGCAGTTAGTGCTGCAGGCTTTTTGCATTGGCCGGGGCGGAGAGATATTCGTGCTGGAAATGGGCGAGCCAGTCAGGATCGCCGACCTGGCCAGAAATCTAATTTTGCTTTCGGGCCTTCAGCCTGAGAGAGACATCGAGATCCAGTTCACCGGGCTGAGGCCGGGCGAAAAGATGTTTGAGGAGTTAAATCTTCAAGATGAGCGCTTGATTCAGACTTCCCACCCCAAGATCAAAAGCTATTTGAGCCAAGAGAATACCGATGTGCGGCAAATAGAAACTTTTTTGCACCGCCTGCAACAGATCGTTGAACGACAGGATGTCGCCGGCCTTTTGCTGATTCTCAAGGAACTGATTCCGGATTACAACCCTGGCGCCGAGCTTTTGAAAGCCGCTCTATCTTCCAGACCGATTCAGGAAATTCCGCTCATCAATCCGAGTACGCATGGAAAAGCTCAGACTACGATCGCGGCCAAATTCACTTCCGCAACCATTGTGAACTAAAGCGGGCCGGACTCAGACTTCTCGACCGCCTGTCTTGATTTCATTTGCAATCAATCGATCCAGATCTCAGGAGCTCCCTGTTCTTATGAATCTGAAGCTATTACTCGCGCTTGTTCTGACCAGCACATTTTGCGAGGGACAATCCGTTTTGACCACTCCGGCTGACCAAACGCAGTCTGTCGCGGCACCTGTTACGACCAATGAAAGCGGCGCCACGGGTGTTCCAATCCAAGCGCCGCGCCAGTCTCGCGAGGGCACCTATCGGGGAGGCACATATATAGATAACCCCATCCCCGGTCCGGGAACACCCGGAGAGCCTGCCCCCGAATCGGTACGGGCGCAGTCCAGGATCGTCCGGCCGATCACCGGGAAGTCCGACTTTGAACAATTCGCCGAGGACGCTACCGGACACCGTCTTCCCGTGTACGGAAGACAGCTCTTCGATGACGTTCCGACAACATTTTCACCGGTTGAGCGCGTTCCAGTCCCTGCCGATTATGTTGTCGGACCCGGGGATGAATTGTTGATTCGGGCATGGGGAAAGATTGACCTGGATTCGCGCGTGACGGTGGACAGGAATGGGCAAATCTATCTGCCAAAAATTGGAACACTGAATGTTGCGGGTCTGCGTTACGACCAAGTGGAAGCCTATCTGCATTCGGCCATCAGCACGCTGTTCAAGGACTTCGATTTGAATGTTGCGCTGGGGCAGCTGAGGTCGATCCAGATTTTCGTTCTCGGCAGTGCCCGGCAGCCCGGTGCTTACACCGTGAGTTCCCTGAGCACGCTGGTGAACGCGCTGTTTGCCTCTGGGGGACCTTCAGCGACAGGAACCATGCGTCGAATTCAGTTGCGGCGCGGAAGCCGGGTACTGACGGAATTTGATCTCTACGATCTGGTCGAGAAAGGCGACAAGTCGCGCGATGTTCAACTGCTTCCCGGCGATGTGATTTTCATCCCCCCGATTGGGCCGCAAATTGCCCTCAGTGGAAGCGTGAACGAATCGGGAATCTACGAACTAAAGGGCGAGACGACTGTGCAGTCTGCTCTCGACAATGCTGGAGGTCTGACGAGCCTGGCTGGATCTGCGCGCGTGTTGCTGGAGCGGATCGAGGACCACAGTTCGCGCAGGGTTGAGGAGTTCCCGCTCGATGTGTCCGGACTGCAGAGACCGCTTAAAGACGGCGACTTGCTTCGCATCTTCCCCGTTTCGCCAAAGTTCGAAAACGCCGTCACACTGCGAGGAAACGTTGCCCAGCCCGGCCGTTATGTCTGGAAGGAGGGAATGCGGGTTTCGGACCTGATCCCGTCGCGCAAGTTTCTTGTCACTCGCGAGTACTGGAATCAAGAGAATCATCTCGCTCCGCGGGATTCCGACCACGAATTTGGAAATCCTCGCAACGATCTTCCTGGGGACCGCGCAGGCGATCAACGCGTCGATCATCCAGCCGATCAGTTTGGGGCGCAGCGCGTGGGCGACGACGAGAGCGCGAAGGGCAATCAGCCTGACGACTCGTTGACCGATCAATCCGGAGACAAGTCGACGAACCGATACAGGGCGCCGCGTATGGATCAATACGGGAACCCGCGCACAGATCAACCCAGCGACCTGCAGACTGAATCCTACGAATCCCCGCGGATCAAGATGATTGACACCGTTGGCATGAACAGCGCAGAGATCAACTGGGAATATGCAGTGATCGAACGGCTCGACGATCACGATTTGAGCACGCGGTTGATTCCATTCCGTCTAGCAGAGGCAATCGACAGCCCTTCGTCTGCCGAAGATCAGCTACTGCAGGCCGGCGATGTGGTGACCATTTTTTCGCGCGCGGACCTTGACCTACCGATGGAGAAGCACGCGTCCTTCATCAGGGTGGGAGGAGAAGTGAGTGCACCGGGTGTGTACCGAGTGAACCCAAACGAGACCTTGAGAGACGTGGTGGCACGCGCCGGAGGATTGACTCCACATTCCTATCTCTACGCCTCGTTGTTTACCCGCGCATCCGCCCGCCACGCCCAGGAGGAGCAACTCCGGCTATCGACCGAGCAAATGCAGAAGGAACTTATCTCCCGGTACGCAAATGCCACTCCGCAAGCCGGCCAAACTGGGGCCGATCAGCAGGCACAGCTATCGATGCAGCAGGCCGCATTGGCCAGGCTCACCTCGATCAAGCCGACGGGACGGGTTGTTCTGGCCATGAAACCAGATGCCAACGCCATCTCAGACATTCCCGATTTCCCTCTTGAAGATGGAGATACCTTCTATATTCCGCCCAGGCTAAGCACCGTCCAGGTTGCAGGAGCGGTCTACAACGCGAACGCTTTTCGCCATGAGCCGGGCAAGCGGCTGGTGGCATATCTAAACGACGCCGGCGGCGCCACCCGCGAAGCGGATCAAAAGCGCATCTTCGTAATTCGCGCCGACGGAACGGTTATCAGCAGGCAATCTCACCGTGATCATTCGCACGGCAGTTTTGAGAACCTCAAGCTTCTGCCTGGAGACGCAATTGTGGTCCCGGAGAAGATCAGAGTTTCCTCCAAAATGAGCGACATTCTCCAAGCAACCCAATTTGCGTCTCAAACAGCCCTGACCGCTGCTGCGCTCAGCGTGATCAAG
The DNA here is from genome assembly GCA_963725945.1 of uncultured Acidobacteriota bacterium. Lineage (GTDB taxonomy): Bacteria > Acidobacteriota > Terriglobia > Terriglobales > Acidobacteriaceae > Telmatobacter. Next base: position 56,803 of record CAVSAW010000019.1, read on the forward strand.
TAAAGGCATCCACGATGTCAGTCGAAACCGACCGTACGATTGAACAAGATGCGGAGCAGGAAACAATGTCCGCGCCGTCAGTGCCTCCGCTGTTTGACGAAATCAATTTGATTGATGTGCTCACGCAACTTGCTGTTCGCAAGTGGCTGATCGCAAAGATAACCGGCATCGCAGCGTTGGCAGGCGTAATACTTGCGTTCGCGTTACCCGCCCGTTATACGGCGCTCACCAAACTGATGCCGCCTCAGCAGTCGCCCTCCACGGCTTCAATGATGATGAACCAACTCGCAAACTCGGGGGCCGGTTCTCTCGCTGCGATAGCCGGGGGCGGGTTAAGTCTAAAGAACCCAAATGACATTTACGTCGGGCTCCTTAACTCCCGCACTGTGGCGGACGCGATCATCAAGAGGTTCAATCTGGAAGTGGTGTATCACACCAAAGATATGACAGAGGCTCGAAAGAAGCTGGCGAAGAATACAGATGTCAGCTCTGAGAAAAACGGATTCATCGCCGTTTCTGTCACCGATAAGGACAAGAAGCGAGTCGCCGAAATAGCCAACGCCTACACCGACGAACTCCGGATTCTTACCAAGACGCTCGCAGTGACGGAAGCCTCGCAGCGGCGGCTCTTCTATGAAGATCAGTTGAAACAGGCCAAGGAATCGCTGGTTTCTGCAGAAGTTGCTTTCCTGCAAGTGCAGGAGACCAAGGGCCTTGTCCAGTTGGACGCGCAGGCCAAGGTGATGATCGAGAGCCTCGCAGTGCTTCGAGCACAGGTTGCAGCCAAGCAAGTCGAGTTACAGGCGCTGCGTTCCTATTCAACTGAGAATAATCCCGACGTCCAACTGGCGGAACGCGAGCTGGCATCGCTGGAGGGCGAGGTTAGCCGCCTGGAGCAACATAACCATTCTGCTGAGGCCAATGACATCGGGCTGGAAGATGTTCCGGGCGCAGGCCTGGAGTATCTTCGCGCCGACCACGAAGTGAGGTACCGGCAGGCCCTCTTCGACATGCTGATGAAGCAATATGATGCTGCGAGGCTGGATGAAGCCAAAGAGGCAGCGGTTATTCAGGTCGTGGAACCTGCAATTGAGCCGGATGAGAGATCAGCTCCCAAGCCTGCTCAAATCGCAGCCGTTGCCCTCTTCGCGGGCTTGCTCATCGGAGTGCTCGCCGCCCTCGTTCAAACTGCACTTACCCGGTTCCAAAGCGATCCAGTGAAATGTGCGAAGCTTCGACGCCTTCGTAGAGCCATGGCCGAGAGGTCAACACAACATTCCATATTTCATTGATGCGGAGTCAATGCGGACTTACCTCCCGGACAACCTATGCTGCTGGCAACGAAGGCAATCATCGAGGGAAAGCTGTCGAAATTAAGGGGCAGCATGCTGGCGCGGGATGCGGGCTGGGTTCTACTCGGTCAAGGGGCGAGTTTCCTATTCCAAGTGGGCTATTTCGTACTTCTGGCCAGAGTGCTTGGCGTGGAGCAGTACGGTGTGTTTGCAGGTGCTTCGGCATTCGTCTCAATTGCCATGCCATTTAGTACTCTCGGCGCCGGCATGCTTTTTATGAGATATGTGAGCGCCGATTCAAATCAATTTCGGCAATATTGGGGAAACATCCTCTTGTCGACTGTCGGCGCCAACGCACTCATTATTCCAATGCTGTACGCAGTCGCTCCCCATCTGCTGAATGCGGCAAGCGCATCGATCATATTGCTGGTTGCGATCGCGAATTGTCTCCTCGGTCAATTTATTCAGTGCGTGGTGCAGATATTTCAGTCTTTCCAAAGATTGCGGGCCGCCGCGTTCTGGAGCGCTTCGATCAACGTCTTGCGGCTCGCGGCGGCTGCACTGCTCATGATCCTCATGCACCATGTCACGGCGTGGCAATGGGCCGCGGTCTCCGTGATCACGTCTCTCCTGATTGCGGTCGCAGGAGCTTATGCGGTCACAGCGAAATATGGCCTTCCTCGCCTTGAACCTCATCTGGCGATCAAGAGAGCGCCGGAAGGTCTCTTGTTTTCTGCTTCAAATTCGACGGCTTGCGTATACAACGACATCGACAAAACACTTCTGAGTCACTATGGAATGAATGTCGCCAACGGGATTTATACGACGGCTTATCGAATCATCGATATGGCATCCATTTCAGTGACATCCGTTGAGTGGGCTGCTTCGCCGCGGTTTTTCCGTGAGGCGAAACAAGGTGTTCTGCATATTGTGCGTAAGGCGAGAGGAATTCTGGGGCACGTTGTGCTGATCGGCGCTCTCGCAGGGGGAATATCTTTTGCCTGCGCACCACTCATCCCGCACATGTTGGGTCCAGGGTTCGCACAGTGCACGCAGGCATTGCGATGGCTCTGCCTGTTGCCTCTCTTCAGGGGGATTCACCAGATCAGCGGCGCCGCTCTGACGGGCTGCGGCTATCAGAGATTCAGAACCGCCGCACAAGTCGCTGTTGCCCTGCTGAACCTTTCATTGAATCTCGTCTGGATACCGGCCTATGGCTGGATTGGCGCGGCGTGGGCAAGCCTGATTACGGATTGTGCACTGGGCATCCTCTGCCTGGCCATCTTGTCGTGGGTTGCGATTGGGGCCCGAAAAGCGGAACAGGCAGCCTTTGTGGCGAGTGGGGGAGACGGCCGATGAATGCGGACTTGAGGCCGGGAATCCTCAGGACATACAACCTGCCGGGCACCGGTGGGACGTCCTTCGCGCTCCTCCATTTCATCGGAATCATTCTGATGGCGATCGCGGGTGCATTGTCCGTTTGCCAGGCGCTCGTTCTTCACTTCAGCACTCGAAGTCTATCTATTACGCTTCTCGCTGTTTCACTTCTCATTGGCATAGCAGTATCAAAAAGCCGCGGCGGATTCACAAGTCTAATCGGCATCTTCTTCCTGACGACGGTTGCGTTCAATCTAGGACGGCCGATCTTATGGCTGGTATTTCAAGACGATAGGGTCTACGACTTGACATTCGGTGCAACTGTTTCAAGCTCTGATGCAGTGAAATCAAGCCTGCTGATATTTTGGTGCATCGGAATCGCCGCGTTCTTTGGCGGGTATTTCACGCTATACAGAGACACCAGATTCCGTCGCCTCCGGCTAGCGACAGGCGACCGAATGTATGGCAATCGCTGCTTTTGGATCACGCTCTTCATTGTGGCCGCGCTAATTCCGATGGAGTTGATGAGCAATGTGAAGACCGTCCTCGGCGGCGGATACACAGCTCTTTACGCCGGACAAACCCACTACACATTTAGTTGGCTGCGCCTAGAAGACTTTCTGGTGCCAGGACTCTTTGCCATTGGAGTGCTGATCTCTGATCGGCGGAAGATGCGCCTGGTTGCTCTGGTGGCGACAGCCTACGTGCTCGCCGGAGTTGTCGTCGGAGAGCGAGCGGCGGCTGGCCAGTGGATTCTCATATGGATTTGGTATTCGTCCACGATTGTTGGGAAGCGGATCAATCGTTGGCTTCTGATCACGTTTGGTGCTGCGGTTATCGTGGCATTCCAACTGATCGTCATCTGGAGAGAGGGGCAGGACAGCTCGATTACACTTGTTCAGTTTCTCGTCGACCAGGGCATTACTTTCCTGTTGCCAGAGATTAGTCAGTGGATTCCTCCTCCGCCGATACATACGATCATCTCCAGCCTGGTTCCTCTTGGTGCAATTTATTCATTCCTGGGCATTGGAAGTGCCGAGACGAACAGTCTTGGAAATTATCTGAGCTCCCATATGAGCATGAATAACTTCCTGGAAGGCAACGGACTCGGCGGCACATTTTACCTCGAGATCTATTACGCCTGCGGCACGCTGCTATCTCTCTTTGCGGCTGGGTGTGCCCTTGGTGGATTGCTCTTGAGAAGGCTGGAGGAGGCGGCCACCAGGAGCCGCATTGCGCTTTTCTACCTGTGCAGTCTTTCTCCCAGCATCTTCCTGTTGCCGCGCGGCACGATCTCGGCACTCACAGCGGAATTTATCTACCTCACTGTCTACCTAGCCGGCATCTGCGGTCTGATTTGGCTCCTCATCATGTCGAGCCGGGGAGAGCAGCCTGCATTGGATTGCCCCCGGCCAATGGGTGAGATGAACATGCCGGGTAGTCGCTGACTCACACTTACATCGATGAAGTTCTGGAAGAGCGACCCGTGATTTCACTTATCGTAAGCACGCTTCACAGAACCGGGGAACTCGACCAACTTCTGACTAGTCTCGATGGGCAAACCTATCGGGAGTTTGAAGTGATCCTTGTCGATCAGAACCCGGACGATCGGCTCTTGCCTGTTCTCGCGGAGCACCGAAATCTGCACATAGAGCATCTTCGGTCTGGGCGCGGACTTTCCAGAGGACGCAATGCGGGTCTTGAATCCGCGCGGGGTGACATATTGGCCGTGCCGGATGATGACTGCTGGTATGGACCAGATCTTTTGAGTGATATCGCTTCATTTTTTGAGCGCAATGTGCAATTCGATGTGGAGCTGACTTCGGTTCGAGATCAAAACGGAAAACTTCGAGGACCTCGAAGAAGGAGCCGGGTCGCATGCGAATGCGATACGCGAACCATCTGGAGTAATGGCATTTCATTCAATGCATTTTGGCGGCGCTCAGTTTCTGACGCGATAGGAGGTTTCGATGAGCGCCTCGGCGCTGGTTCGGAAACGGTCTACCAGTCGGGAGAGGAAACTGACTACTTCCTTCGGGCACTGGAAAGCGATTTTCGCATTCATTTTAACCCTGGTTTATCCGTCTTCCATCCGTTGCTTTCGGTCGAGCGGACAATCGCACAAACCTATCCGTACGCACTGGGAACCGGATATGTCCTAAGAAAACATCAATGCAATGTCTACAGACTGTGCAGAGATTTCCTTCTCAATTCATTTGGAGGCGCATTTGCGTCGTTTTGCATCCTCGACCTTGCGACGGCGAAAGTCCGCTTTCTGCGTGGGATGGGGCAAATGCTTGGCTATTTCTCCGCAGGAAAGATGCTCAAGGAAACGCGCGCGGCGCAACAGGCTGAAGTAATCGCGGATCCTTCACACCCGACATGAAGCGACTTCGGATAGGCGTCAATTTACTTTGTTATCGCACAAGTCAACTGACAGGGACCGGGCGATTCCTGAAACAGCTGCTTGCGAACCTTCCAGCCGATTGCAAAACAGAGTTTGTGTTCTTCTGCCAGAGGCAATTCGACTTAGGCGCAAGTTTCAACATTCCATCTTCACTGCGTTATCAGCGAATCGATTGCCCTACCTTTGGATCTCATTTCGCGCGGGTTGCATTTGAGCAATTTGTGCTGCCTTTCAAGGCGAGGCATTTAGACGCTCTCTTCTCGCCCTGTGCAGCAAATCCAGTGATTCATCCTGGTCTTCGCACAATTACAACGATTCATGATTTGACGCCATTCTTTGTGCGCGCGAAATACGGATTCATTCAACAACATTATGTGCGCCTGATTTCGCGGCTCCTCGCACTGACTTCAACCCGCGTGGTCACGGTCTCAGAGAGTTCTCGCGCCGACCTGGTGCGGCGCTTCGGGATGAATGAATCAAAGATCGATATTGTCTACAATTCCTGCGCGTCGAAGGACCTGTCTGCGACTTCCTCCGGGAACTACTTTCTCTTTGTGGGTACTTTGCAACCTGCCAAGAACCTGCCCATCACAATTCGCGCATTCGCTGAGTTCTGCAAAAGGTTTGACAAGGATCACCATCGGCTCGTGATCGTTGGCGGACGTGGTTGGGGCTCCGAGGATTACAGCGCCCTCGCGAGCGAGCTCGGGATCGAGTCTCGGATTTCACTTATGGGATATGTCTCCGACGACGAATTGGACTCACTTTACTCAGGTTGCAAAGGTTTACTCCTCCTGAGCTTGTATGAGGGATTTGGCATACCTCCTCTCGAAGCGTTGACCTGGAACAAGCCATCGATCGTGTCCAACATCTCCTCGCTGCCCGAAGTAGTGGGGAGAACGGGAATCCAAGTCGACCCGATGAATACCGAACAATCAGCCATCGCGATGAGAGAAGTGGCGGAAGACCCTTCCCGATATCTCGAGGGTCGTGAAGAGCAACTGAAGAAATTCGCTCCAGCTTTGCAAGCACAGAAATTCCTAAACATTCTGGAAGGCCGCTAATTGTATGACGCAGTTTTCTGTTTTGTTGCCCGTGTACTTCAAGGACCATCCTGACTTCCTAGCTCAATGTCTCTGCAGTCTCAAAGCTCAAACTCGTCCCGCAAACGAGATCTTAATTGTGAAGGACGGGCCTTTGGGTGAGGGACTCGAGTCGGTGATCAAGAGTTTCTCTTCGGTTCTGCCAATCGCTACGTTGCAATTCCCCGAGAACAAGGGGTTAGGCGAGGCACTGAGGGTCGGCGTTGAGAAGTGCCGCTTCGAAACCATTGCGAGGATGGATGCCGACGATATCTCTGCCTCAGAACGGTTTGAGCGGGAGGTGGGCTACCTTGAAACGCACCCAAATGTCGACGCGTTGAGCGGTGTGATTCGGGAATTTAACACTGACCCGAACGATTGCATTTCAGAACGTCGTCTTCCGACTGAACATGCTGCAATTCTCGCATTTGCGAAGCGCCGCACACCGATGAACCACATGGCAATCGTATTCAGAAGACCAGCGGTTCTTGCGGCTGGGAACTATCGGTCATGGCTTCAAGGCGAGGATTATGACCTTTGGGTAAGGATGCTTCTTAGTGGATCGATTCTCCACAATCTGAACGATGTGATGGTGTTTGCTCGATGCGGCAATGGAATGCAAAGAAGGCGGGGAGGGTGGGCTTACCTCCGGAGCGAAGCGTTGCTTTTTTGGCATTTTAGAGCACTTGGATTTCTGAGCACATTTGAAGCCTTGCGTAATCTCGGAATCCGTGCCTTGGTGAGATTATTGCCGGCCGCAATGCGGGGGAACCTGTATCGGCTATTTATTCGCGAGCCGGTCAGTCGATAGATACTTCAGCACCACCATCTTTTGCGCCTCAAATTCGATTGATGTCCTCGTCTCTCTACAAGCTTCAGTTACAAGTTAGAGCAATTGCAGAAAGAAACGCGCGGCTGGATCGAGTGCATTCACGCCGAACATTGGAGTCCTATTGTGAACATGAATTGGCGCTGGAAGTCCTTTGCATTTTCGCTGATTGATTTCTTGTCATTGCGTCAGCTCCTCTTTTTCCTGCAGAGGCATCTTACCAAGAGGTCGAGGATTGAGATCTCAGAGATCGCGCAGGATTGGCTCACCCACAGGGCTAATCTTGACACATTGAAAGAACCTATCGTTCTCGAGTTTGGCGCTGGAAAGAGTCTCGCACAGAATATATTCCTGTCCCAATACTTTGGACCGCAGACGGTTGTCGATTTGTTCGCAATGCTCGATCTAGATCTCGTCAACGAAACAATCTTACAGCTAACGCGGCTATGTCCATCTTTGAAAGGTTGGCGCACATCAGGCAATGCCGATCTGGAGCGACATTATGGCATAAGATACATTGCCCCTCTGGACGTTCGTAAGGCTCCATTTCGTGACAACACGTTCGATGCTTGCATATCAACCGCCACTCTCGAGCACATCCCCCATGATGACATTGCGATGATATTTGGAGAATTGAGAAGGATAATTCGTCCGGACGGCTTGGTTTCGGCGATTATTGATTACTCAGATCATTATTCTCACACTGACCGAAATATTGGCCGTCTGAACTTTTTGCAGTACTCTGCCAGCGATTTCGCGAGATATAACCACGAGTGCCATTATCAGAACAGGCTGCGTCACTGTGACTACATCAAACTCTTCACTGAGGCAGGCTACGAGATTCGAGTAAGCGAGGCCACAGACTTTACGCCTCGGCCTCCTCGCATTTCGAATGAGTTTGACGAATTCGACCCTTCATTGTGTGCCGGGAAGGGAATATTTCTACTTCAGGTGAAGAAATAACTCCGAAAGCCGGGGCTGCCGTTTCGTTCGTCATGGCAGCGCGGATCGACTCAAAATGAAGCGCCTTTTCGATTTGATCTCGAGCAGTGTTTTTCTGGTCATCTTTGCCATTCCCATGGCGCTGATCGCGGTTGCGATCAAGATGACATCGATGGGTCCGGTATTGTATTGGTCCGATCGCGTCGGGCGAGAGAATTGCATTTTTCGAATGCCCAAATTCCGAAGCATGCGTACGGATGCGCCGCAAGTTGCAACCCACCTGTTGCATGACCCAAGTGTGTACCTTACCCCGATTGGCGGATTTCTCCGCCTTAGCAGCCTCGACGAGCTGCCGCAATTATTCTCGGTCTTACGCGGACATCTGAGTCTTGTAGGGCCCCGTCCGGCGCTCTTTAACCAAAGGGACTTGATTTCACTGCGGACACAGGCCGGAGTGCATAAGGTGGTTCCGGGAATAACGGGTTGGGCTCAAGTGAACGGCCGCGACGATTTGGCGATTCCAGAGAAGGTTCGCCTCGATTGCGAGTATGTGCGGTCGCAGTCTTTTTGGCGCGACCTATGGATCATTTTCATGACTGCACTTAAAGTCGCTCGGCGTGAAGGGGTATCACACTAGAGGGATCGTCCTGCGCAGCCAGAATTTGCGGAGAAGCGGGTAGACCTCCCTTAGGATGATTCGCCGAATCATGCGTTCTTCTGCCCAAATGAACAACAGAGCCGATCCGCGGGAATCAACGCAAACAATCTCGGCTCGCGCATCGAGTCCCCCGGCGGTCAATCGACCCGCTTGATAGACAAGGGTTCCTGACATTGAAGGCGAAGCGTTTCGTCCCCCCATCTGAAATCGGCGCCTCCGATTCCGGATGGGGGATTCGTTTGTAGAAGCAATGTTTTTGAGGCGCGTCTCCGGTTGGAAAGCTCTTTGGCGTGCGACGAGATGCCGGGGGCGCGCGAATCTAAGCAAATCGAAAGTGTGAGTGAAGAAATGAATCCGTGCAAGCAAATCATGCCGGCCTCCATGACCAATTTTGCAGTCTTCCTCGCAGTGCTTCTCTCTGTTTCCTTTGATTCGATCGCAGCTCAACAATCTGGACCTCGGCAGGACGATGCAAACAGGGGGCAGGACAATAGGGCTCTAACACAAGATTGTGAGCCTTCGCATGCCGATTCACCCTATATCCCTGTCGACAGTTCGATTTATCCAGCAATGCTCCAGCTGTACTCCATGGGATATGTCGACAATGTCTATTTGGGCATGCGTCCATGGACGCATGCGAGTGTTAGCCGAATGCTCGAGGGCGCCAGCGCACAGATCGAGGACGCAGATAACTATGGGGATCCAACCGCAGTAGAAGCGCGTGACATTGTCAAAGCGCTTGCTCGCGAGTTGAATTTGAAAAATAGCAGGTATTGCGTGGCCCCCGAGGGCACCTGGCACTTTGAATCGGCTTACACCGTCGCGCGCGCCATTGGCGGCACGCCATTGCGCGATAGCTATCACCTCGGCTCATCGATCATCAACGATTATGGCCGGCCTTATGCACGCGGCTTGAATAGCTACTCTGGAGCCAGCGGCTATGCGTCCACGGGGCGATTCCTTCTCTACGCGCGCGGAGAGTTTCAGGGTGCGCCTTCGGAAGTCGGCTACTCAAGTTTGTTGGCCACTCAGCTCGCCAGTCTAGATGTTGGCTACTATCCGGTGACCATCAACCCAACGACGGGACTTCCTTACATGCAGGCGACCATTCCAGCGGGACCCATCCACGCGACTGCCATTGGACGCTTCGTGGAAGCCTATGTCTCCACCCACTTGCTCGACCACGAGATTTCTTTCGGTAAGCAAGACGATTGGCTGGGGCCCGGACTGGGCGGAGGCATGGCCTATTCCAACAACGCGGAAAACATCTATTCGTTCCGGATCAACCGCACTGAACCGCTCTGTATTCCTGGCCTGTCCCGGTTCACAGGGCCATTTCGTTACGACTTTCTGGTTGGACCTCTCAGGGGCCATATCTACCCAGACAACCCCTGGGTGCATGTGGAGCAGATAAGTTTTCGGCCGACAATCAATTTGGAGTTCGGATTCGAGCGCACCGTGATTTGGGGTGGCAAGGGCCACGTCCCCATTACCGTCGCAACCTTTCTCAGAAGCTTTTTCAGCCTGACTGCGCCCACACCCGCCGTGAAAGCAAGCCGCCAAGACCCCGGTGCTCGCTTTGGCGCCTTCAACTTCTCTTACCGCCTTCCTTTGTTACGCAACTGGTTCACGCTGTATTCGGACTCGGAGGTGCATGACGATCTCTCCCCCATCGCCGCACCGCGTCGGTCCTCCTGGCGACCCGGTCTTTATCTTTCCCACTTGCCTTTGGTTCCAAAGTTGGACATTCGCGCCGAAGCCGCCTCCACTGATCCGCCCGTCCTGGCCAGTGTGGGCGGCCAATTTATGTACTACGAATACATCCAGCAGCAAGGCTACACAAACAAAGGCCAGATCTTCGGCGATTGGATTGGGCGCGAAAGTAAAGGAGGCCAAGGTTGGATTACATATCATATGAGTGGCAACGAGTGGTTCCAGCTAGGCATACGCGCACAGAAGGTTGCCAAGGATTTCATTCCCGGCGGCACCACTTTGAACGAAATTAATTTTCAGGCCGTCAAGCGCATCGACAGAGATTTCGAGATCGAGGGTGATTTCGCGTATGAAAGATACAAAGCACCGGTTTACATAAATGGAACCCAGGCGGAAACATCTACGACAATTCAGTTCACCTGGTTTCCTCGGCGGGCGATGGAATTTGGCAACCACTCTACAATTATCAATAAATGAGGAGGGAACAGTTGCGCAGAAAGGCGCTCGAATCGATGTGAAGGATGCGAGTATCTGAGATAATATCCAGAGCAAAATCAGTTCGATGCGAACGAACCCTTTACTGAGAAAGGACCTGCGCAGGGGGAAGTCAACGATCACTTCCCCCTGCATGCGGGTCTTCTTTCCCTGCTTGAGCAATTCCGACGGGTGCCGCGTGCTGCTATTGGCTTTATGGCTGAGCGACAGGATATGGCGACCGGAACGCGAGCAATTCGTCTCTGAGAACAGGGCCATGGCCCTTGTGACTTCAGTATCCGAGGCAAACGGGAGATATTGTTCATTTGCGACCGAGACTCTGTTCGCACTTTTTTTCTTATGCGGAATTGTGATCCCAGTCTCGAGCGCATGGGCAGGCGCTCCGCCTCAAGCGCCTGCATCGGATCGAGCATTGCCGCAACATCGGACTTCAAGCGGCAGAGCGTCCACGGAGAAAGTGGTGCCCACTGCGGAGGCGATTCAGTTTGAGAACATCATCGAGCAATCGAAGGTGAAATTCACGCTGAAGAACAGCGTCAGCCCGCAGCGGTACACATTTGAGACCATGGCGGGAGGCGTGGCGCTTTTCGACTATAACAACGACGGACTGCTCGACATTTTTTTAACCAATGGCGCGGAGATTCCGTCGCTCGAAAAGACCAACGCCAGTTACTGGAACCGCCTCTTCCGCAATAACGGCGATGGCACATTCACAGACGTAACCGAGAAGGCAGGCCTGCAGGGCATAGGTTATTCGATGGGTGTGGCCGCCGGTGACTATGACAATGACGGCTATGTCGATCTTTATGTAACCGGAGTCAATCACAACCAGCTCTTCCATAACAACGGAGACGGAACTTTTTCCGACGTGACTGAGAAAGCGGGCGTGCGCGGAATAATTCCCGGTTACGGCAAGGCATGGAGCATCACAGCCGGATGGTTCGATTACAACAACGACGGGCTGCTTGATTTATTTGTCGTCAATTACCTGGATTACAACATGAAGACGGCAAAGCTCTGCGTTGCCCAGGGGCTCCCGGCTTACTGTTCCCCGATCGATTTTCTGGGAACGCCAAACATTTTGTACAGGAACAACGGCGATGGGACTTTTACCGACGTATCCAAGCAGTCCCACATCTCGCAGTACGTCGGGAAGGGGATGGGGATATCGTTCGCCGATTACGACAACGACGGATTTACCGATGTCTTCATCTCCAACGACACTTTCCAGAACTACCTGCTGCATAACAATGGCGACGGAACTTTCACCGAGGTTGGGCTCCTTGCCGGAGTGGCTTACACAGGATTTGGGAATGCCGTGGCGGGAATGGGAGCTGATTTTGTGGATCTTGACAACGATGGCAAGCCGGATATCTTCGAAACCGCCATGTTCGGGGAGGGCTTTCCCCTTTACAAGAATCTCAGTGAAGGCCAATTTCAGGATGTAACCGGGCCGTCAGGGCTTACACAAATCTCCAGTGGGCTGACTGCCTGGGGGGCAGGAGTGTTTGATTTTGACAATGATGGATGGAAGGATTTGTTTACTGCCAACTCTGACATCCTCGATAACTCGATGGAGTTAGCGCACAGACCTTACCGTCTTTCAAACGGACTCTTTCGGAACAAAGGCAACCTCACATTTGAGGATGTGAGTTCGAAGGCCGGAGCATCTTTCCGGGTTCCTGCCGCTCATCGCGGAGCGGCTTTTGGCGATATCAACAACGATGGAAGAATCGATGCCGTTGTGGCTGTTCTGAATGGCCCACCCGAGATATGGATGAATCGGACGAGAAACGGAAATCACTGGATTATTTTGAAACTGGTCGGCGTCAAGTCAAATCGCGACGGACTGGGAACAAAGGTGAAGATAACAACCTCACTCGGCGCTCAGTACAACAGTGCAACGACGGCGGTTGGTTTGAACTCTTCCAGCGACAAGCGCGTGCACTTTGGTTTGGGCTCGGCCACAGCGATCGACAGGATAGAGCTTACCTGGCCCAGCGGAATCAGGCAGGTGCTGACAAACGTCAAGGTGGATCAGGTCCTCGCCGTAACGGAGAGCGCGCAATGACGGCTCAATGCTTCGTGTTGACCGACAGGCGCGCTGCCAGCTCAGTTTGCCCATTGCGCTGGACCAATTCGACCAGGCCATTCATGAATTGAAGATTATTCCTTGCGTAGGCGGCCGCTGCTTCGGCGTTGAGGTTGGCCTCGGTTATCTTCCCCACATGATAATAGGCGTCGCAGAGCATATAGAGCAGCTCCGGAGTCATGGTTCTCGAAGTGGTCAACAAATCCGCTGCTTCCTGCCAACGGCCTTGACGATAGCGGATCTCTCCCATTTCCGCGATCGCCATCTGATAGTTTGGATCGTTGGCGAGCTCGGCCTTGAATGCCGCCTCGGCCTTATCGAGCTCGCCGAGCTTCAACGCCAGAATGCCTTCGTTGGTATGAGCGCCGCGCACGGTGGGGTTGATAGCGAGCGCGCGGTGAAGACAGCGCAGCCCATCGTCCGTTTTTCCCATGAACAGATAAAGCTTGCCGATAAAAACATACGCGTCGGCATCAGTTGCCGACGATCCTTTGAATTGCGCCCGATAGAGTCGGAGCGCATCGTCCTCGCGGAGCTGGGTCAGCATCTGTCGTACTCCCGGCTTGACTGCGTTTTCACGCTGCTGGTCCTCGTCTGCGCGAACGAATGACTGTTGATTCATCATCAGCTGATGGAGTGCGGCCTCATGCTGCGCCTCCGTCGCATTTCCAAGGCCAGCATAGGCACGCGCCAGATAGAAATGGGCGAGAAGCTGTGTAGGATCGAGGCGTAGAGCAGTGTCGAGTGTATCAACCGCGTCCTCGTAGTCCTTCAACTCCACCTGGCAGTGACCGAGCCCAAGCAGATAATTCGTATCATCGGGTTTCGCGGCAATCAGACGCGCGTATGCCTCTCTTGCCTGCGGCCAGTGCGTGAGCCTCATTTGCGCGTCCGCCAGCAACTCCAAGGCATCCATATCGTTGGGATGGGCCTCAACCTCTTTTGTCAGATTCAGTGCCGCGCCGTCGATATCCATCAGCTTGTAATCAGCCAGACCAATCTCATAGTCGAGGCGCGGCAACGATGCATCGGCCTTTTGTGCTTTCAGCAACCAACGCAGGCCTTCTTGATAATTGCCGGAGCTAGACAGTAATTCACCATACTTCTGAATCACGGATGGATTGCCCGGCTCCGCCTTCAAACTCTGTCGAATGGCTGCGAGTGCCAGATCGTTCTTGTGGTCGAGGTGATAGGCCTGGGCGAGATAGTATTGCGCGTCGCCATCTCCGGGAAGAATCCTTGCAGAGTGTCGCAAGAGCTCGATTGCTTCTTCCGGCTTGCCCGTGACCAGCCTGTGGATTCCCACTTTCAGCAGCAGGTCAGGATCATTGGGAGCAAGTTGCAGTCCCTCTTCATACGTAGCGGCTGCTTCAACCGCGTTCCCGCTCTCTTCAAGCAGCATGCCCTTCAGCTTGATAGCTGGCACGAATTTCGGATTCTGCTCAAGCAAGCTTCGGACAATATTCATCGCGCCCGGCCCGTCGCCGTGCTCGTCCAAGCTAAGTGCCTGGTGCAATTGCCGCATCTGAGGAGGCTCGGGCTTGCGGGCCGTGTTTTGTGCGCGCGCAACGATTCTTCCAGAAGAACACAGAGCCATCACGAGCGACAATGCGACAAATGTTGGAAGCATTCTCTCAGTTCCATGACGGCCTCGATCTCGCACTAACTTCATGACGCAGACTCCCACCTTATAGGAACCCTTACTGTGACGCTCACGATCTTGGTGCTGCGAGCTAGCACGCCCCGCGCTAAGGACGTGTAACGCTGGATTCTGGCGTTTTGACGGACACCACTCCCACTCCTTCGCGCACGGAATAGAACCTGTTGGCGACAAGATTGGCCAACGATTCCACTTTTCCATCTGGCCAGAGAACCTCGACTTTGCTTACATTGGCATGTGCGCCGAGGCCGAAGTGAATGCGTGTATCGTTCTGAGAAAGATAGCTTCCCCCACTCAACACCTCGCCAAGCTGTACCAAATCACCGGCAGTTACCCGAATGCGCGCATTGAGCGCCATGCGATTGCTTGCGACGCCTTCCAATTGAAAGCTGATCCAGTGGTTTTGCGGACCTCCTTCAGGACGCAGAATCATAGGGCTTCCTACCAGGTTTTCGACCACGGCTTCCATCTTTCCGTCGTTGAAGAGATCGCCAATGGCGACGCCGCGGCTTACTTGCTCAATTTGAAGCGCAGGTCCAACCTGCCTGCTGATGTTCTTGAAAGTCCCATCCCGCTGGTTCATGAAGAGGAGCTTAGGTTGGAGATATTTGGTCGCCGTGTGGATAGTGTCCACCTGTGGGTAGACGTGGCCGTTGGCGAGAAAGAAATCCTGCCAGCCGTCGTTGTCAAAATCGACGAAGGCACAGCCCCAACCAACAAAGCCTTGCGTACCTCTCGCGATTCCCGAAGCGATTGATGAGTCAGTAAAGTTCATTTCTCCCTCGTTGCGATAGAGGGCCGCATACTCGATGTCAAAGTGGGAGAGCAAGAGCGACATGCGCCCCGTGTGCGCGTAATCTCCGAGTGCTACTCCCATATTCGCCTGCTCAACTCCATCCTCGTTCGCTGCCACGCCGGAAGCAAGAGCAACATCTTCGAAATTCCCCTTGCCGTCGCCCTGGTATAGGTAGTTTGCTTCGCCATCGTTGGTAACGAACAGATCGAGATTTCCGTCATTGTTAAAATCCGACCAGATTGCGGTCAGGCCGAACCGGCCTTCCGGATCGTCCACTCCCGATTTCTTCGAAACGTCGGTAAAGGTTCCATTCCCGTTGTTGTGGTAAAGGCTGTCAGGAGATCCCTTGAGTCCGCGCGGGCCGCATTGCACGTCAAGTCCCAGGTACCTGCATGATTTGCCGGAACCGAATGCAGGCAGGTTGTCCAAGCGAAAATCCACATAATGCGACACAAATAGATCGGCCCAGCCATCCTTGTCATAGTCCCCGAATGCCGCTCCTGTGGCCCACTCCGAATCGCTGCCGAGGCCGCTCGCCTTGGTTACATCGGTGAAGGTTCCGTCACCGTTGTTGCGATAGAGCACAACTCCGCCCATGCAGGTCACAAGCAGGTCAGGCCAACCGTCATTGTTATAGTCGCCGACCACTGCGCCCATCGCCCAGCAGGGATAGCCCACACCCGCTTTGTCAGTGACATCAGTAAAGGTCCCGTCGTGGTTGTTATGGAAGAGTGCACTTCGCGCCTTGACTCCATGTTGGGCCATGGCCACGCTCTGAGCATTCGTGAAATAGATATCAGGCCAGCCATCGCGGTCGTAATCGATCAGAGCCACTCCGCCGCTCATGGACTCAGCAATATATTTTGCCTCAGGACTCGAGAGGTGATCGAAGTGGATGCCTGTGGACGCCGTGATGTCGACAAGCTGCGGATAGTTCGGGAGAACTCCATGCGCTTCTCTCTCGGCCGCAGCCTTTTGACGCTCCTCTTGAGAGAGTGGAGTGGGCGTCCCCATTTGCCCAATTCCGGCTGCACTCAGAGAGAGGAAAATAAGCGCGACGCTTGATTTGAAAATTACCGTGCGCAGTGTCGTCGATGCTCCTTAGGTATTTCGACTTACGAAGCTACTTTTCATCTTTGTCGTCGGTATGTATCTCCGCCGGCTGGATTTGCATCTCTTTATAACTAGCGCGGAGCTTCTCCTTCATTTCCTTATATTGTTTATAGAGCTCCGCCTCGTGTTTGGCGTCTTCCATTCGCCCCATTTTTCGATACAGTGTAGCCAACCGGTAGTGTGCCACGGCGTTTGTCGGCTCCGATCGAATCGCATCTTCCAGCAGGGACAGCGCCTTGTCGTTTTGGTCTTTCTCCATCAGGATCTTGGCTAAGCCCAACTTCGCATCGGAATTGCCTGGTTGCAGCGCGATGACTCTCGAGTATTCCGCGGATGCCTGCGCAATATTTCCTTGTTGGGCGTCGATGTCGGCCAGCGCACATTCCGCCTTTTCATCTCGAGGATTCTGCTTTAGTGCCGTGAGGAATTCCTGACGAGCCTCTTTCTTGATGCCCGCATCTTGTGAAGTATTGAGTAATTCGGCGAGTTCGAAATGGACGCCCGGCAGGTTCGGATTGATGGCGATCGCCTGACGATACTGGGCGATCGCGCCGTTTGTATTTCCCTGCTTTGTCTCTTCGTGGGCGATCATTTGATGCATTTGCGCTGAGTCGGGAGCTGCGAGCGACAGGCTCAGCATCGAATCAACCATCAGCTCTGAATAGGTGCGGTAGGCCGCATACAAGACCTCAGCATTTTCAGCGTCCGATTTCCGCATCAATGCGATCGTGGCCGCCGCTTTGTCAAGATCGCCAGCCTGGGTGTAAGCCCCCACCAGTTCCAATCCCAGCTCAGTCTTGAATTTCTTCTCCTCAATCAAGGGAAAAGACGCCTGCAGGTCTTCGATGGCATGGGCATTGTCTGACGTGCGGCTCTCAGCAATTCCAAGCAAACCTCTAATCTTTGTGAGGTCGGGCTGCTTTGTCGCCGCTGCGCGAAGATGAGGAATCGCATCGGTGAATCTTCCCTGGAAGTACAGGAGCACCCCAAGATTCGCCTGGGCATCTACGTTTTCTGGGTCGATTGCCACCGCGGCCTGCAACTCTGGAATCGCGAGCGAAGGTCGCTTCTCACGCAAATACTCTTGCGCTTTCTGGAGATGTCCGGCAAGTTCCTGCTTATCCGCCTCCGCCTGGGAGAAACAGAAGGCTGCTCCCAGGGACAGAACCAGCCCGGCAAAAACGATTCTGAGCTTCACAGTCGGACCATCCCACATCATCTTAAATGATTGGAAAAACACAGGAAATTCAAAAAAGAAAGAGACGGCGATAAACCGCCGTCTCTATAAAGGAGGCAACTTCAAACTGCGTTAGAAGGTTACGCGACCGCTTATTTGGATCGTGCGCCCGCCAACTGTTGTCGAGGTTATGTTCGAGGTGCTTGTGAACGGCTGGCCGACGCCAGAAGCGCCAGTGAGGTTGGTTTGCGGTACACCGAAGCTCGGATGATTGAATGCATTCGATGCATCGCCGCGAATCTGCAACTTGATTCCCTCGTATGGCAGGGAGAAGGACTTGCTCGCGGACAGGTTTTCCTGGTCGATTCCCGGTCCGTACAGGCTGTTCCTTCTTACGTTGCCGAAGGTACCATTTGCCGGCAGGCTGAAGGCCGCCGGGTTATACCAATTGTTAATGCTCTTGTTCTTGGGTGTCGCGCTCGTTCCACTCCAATTTGGAAATGCTGAGCCAGCAAGGGCGTAAGTGTTTTGGGTCGAATAGACGGTGTAGGGATTACCTGAGGAGATAAGAGCCCCGCCGGCAATCTCCCAGCCGCCAATCACCGCGTCGGCCAAGGCATTATTGTTCAGGAACCTGGCGCCTTTACCGAACGGTAGTTGATAGACAACGTATCCCTTGAATGCGTTGCGCACGTCAAAGTTGGAGTTGCTGTAGTTTGCGGACGGACTGTTCGCAATTTGATAGGGCTGCTGGCCTGCACGGCTTCCCCATCCAGACGAGTCAGCATCGTCAAGGAAGTGCGACCAGACATAATTGGCATCCATACTCAAACCTGAAGTGAACCGCTTCTTAATCTCCGCCTGAAGCGAGTTGTAGTTGGAGATGGCGTTATTCGTGCTGCCGCCGATGCCCTGATAGACCGGATACGGACGGAACTGAGTGTCGCTTGACGCCAGGGAGGCCTGGGGCACCTGGTTCAGGTCCGTCGGGAAGTTCAGGTTGAATCCGTGGCTGGCGATGTAGGACACCTCGGCCACGAAGTTGGCGCTTAACTGACGTTGAATGGCGAAGTTCCACTGATAAATCTTCGGCACCGGCGTGTGGTATTCGTTGTAATTGACGCCCTGGCCGTTGAACCGCGTTGGATCTGTGGATGCGGTTGTGTAAGGCAGAGCATTAGCGGTCCCGTAAATCGTTCCGCTTCCGTCAAGCTGGGTGATTGGAGTGATGCCGTTGGTTTGGTCGGAAGTTCCACCAGAGGCTCCAAAGGGGCCTCCCATGCCGCCGCCATAGGTGTCGAGGCTCCAGTTATAGGAGTACAGTCCGAACCCGCCGCGAACGGTGGTGTTGGGAATGGCCATCCAGGAGAAGCCTACGCGCGGAAGCCAAGTGCTAAACACGTTGGCCTGAAGCGAAGTGCGGCCGTTGGCATGCGTGCTCCCGTACCACTCAGCGCCCTTGGTGTTGGAAGCCGGGTTGTTGAGGGTCGGATCAAAGCTGTCTTCATTCCCGTGGACTTCGTTCCATCCATGATTGATCTGGTAGCGGAGGCCGAGGTTCAATGTGAGGTTAGGGCGAATCTTGTAATCGTCCTGGATAAACATCTGAGGGCTCTTCAGGCGACCGCCATATTCCGGCGTCACACCCGCAGACCAGTTCTGCGCAAGTCCGAGAAGGAAGTCAGCGTATTCAAGACCTGTCGTGGTATCCGGCGAAGCGACGCCGGTGCCGGGGTCCACTGTCCAATTCTGCGTGTACTGACCGGAGAATTGGAACGTTCCGGCATTCGTGTTTCCCCATGCCGTGGAGTCGTCGCGATACATCAGCAACTCGCCGCCGAAGTGAAGAATGTGCTTGCCGCGAATCATCGTCACGACATCGGACGGATCGAAGACGTGTTCCTTGTACACTGCGTTGGAACTGGGATCAATCCAAGCGTAGGGATACGTGTTGGTAAATTGAATCGCGGGGATGGTATCTGCCTCAGCGAACTGCCAACCCAACTGGCTGGGATAGCCTTTGCCCAGCGAAAGGTCAGCAAAGAAGTTCAGCTGATCGGTATAGCCGATTCTGGCTTCGTTGATGGTCCTTGAGCTGATGTTCCATACGTCGGAGACCTGGGCGTTATTGTTGTCAACGTCTCCTGCCTGGCAACCGATGGGACATGCGGTCACAGAGTTTGGATAGATGACCGGAGTGTCGCTCTGCGTATCGGACATCGTGAGGCGGTTGTTCGGCGTAATGTCGTAATCAAGCCGACCGAAGTACCTTCTGTAGGGGGTGGATTGCGGAAGGCTGGAGAAGAAGTTGTTCTGAAGCAGTCCCGTTGAGTTCAAGGTTCCAGCAACAAACTTTCCGCCGGCGATATGGCTCGACGATGTCGGGTACCATTGCTGGAATTTTGAAGCTACCGAGTCGAACATGGTGGACGGGATTGCGTTTCCGTTTCCGTATTCACTGGCAAACGACTGCCTGATCGGATAGGGATTGCCTTTGGAATCGACGCCCATCGTCTGCGTAGTCGGATCGAAGATTTCGCGCTGGCCGGTAAAGATTCCGTTCATCACATCGGCAGTGGGAATCGTGTTTGTGGAGTTGCTGGCTGAGCCATGATCGACAATCTGGTCGTAGTCGAAGAAGAAAAACATCTTCTTTTTAAGGATTGGGCCGCCGACTGAACCGCCAAAGTCGTGGAAGCGAATGAAAGGAACCGGCACACTATTGCCGAAACCATATTCGGCCGCGTTGAATGCGTTGTTCTCGATGTAATCGTAGGCAGAGCCGTGGAAATGGTTGGTGCCGCCCTTGCTGATCTGGTTGATAATCATTCCGCCGATACCGTATTGCGCGGAGAATGAAGAAAGGGAGACCTGAAGTTCGGCCACCGTATCAAAGATGGCGGGATTCGCATTTTGGCTATGCGACAACGTTGTCGAAGCGCCATCTGCCAGGATGTTGCTGTAGGGAAGGTTGCCGTCAGACGACACAACCTGGCCCGGGTTGGATGAGCCCTGGGAACCCAGAACCGTACCCGAAGTGCCGGGCAGAAGGATCATGAAATTCTGCCAATCCTCACCCGTCGCGCCGGAAACCTGAGGCAACTGATCCATGGAATCTGATTCCAGCGTGGAGGTCTGGCTGCCCGTCTCGGTATCGAGCAATGGGACGTTGGTGGTGACCAATACCTGGGTTGCCGCTGAACCGACACTCAACTTGACATTGACTGGGGTCACGCCGGTGATGACTGTCAGAGGGCCACGCACCAGGGTCGCGAACCCAGGATCAGCGAAAGTGATTTTGTAGGTTCCAGACAGAATCGAGGACGTGTCATAAATGCCGTCCTGATTGGTGACGTAATCTTTCGATACACCGGTATCCACGTTCAGCACCGTAACCGTCACCCCGGGGAGCAATGCCCCTGTGGGATCGGTGACGGTACCGCGAAGGTCGCCGGAGTTCGTGCTCTGTGCCCATCCAGAAACGGCCAGGCACAAAGGCAGGCAGAAAAGGGTGAAACGGATCGCGTTTCGCATCGACTGTCTCCAAAAGTTGGTAAACGCTGCGTTGTTTTTGTCGTCCGACAACTATCGATTCGTTCCTCCCTTGCCTTGACTATCGCGGACGCTTGTCGCAAGACAATCGATAGTCTTCTACAAAAACAAACGGCAGGGAGGCGACCAAACGCATTAGACCTCCACGATTAGATGGTTGTCAAGCCCCTTTCTTAGGCGCTTTTTGACCGCCAAGGAGTAACCGCTAAAACGCCGTGAATGAGGCCTCGTCTGGCGCCCATGTTCCTCAACAAACCTTTGTCTTTATACGATTTTGAACCGAAGCCGGCGTTTGCAGGGTGTTCGGCCGGCAGGCGATTAGGCAAGGAGCTTCCGGGGACAACCACCTCAAAGCTTCAATCGCGGTTATGCGATTGTTTTGAATAGGTTGAATCAAATCCTTTCCGCATTGGCCGGAGACCGAAACGGAGATCCCGACCCGAGCTCGCTGATGGAGCCGTGAGAGATTTGATGACCAGACGGAGCGATGCGTCTCCCTCAGTGCGTTGGACTTAGCGCGGTCTCTGCCTATCGGCTACCGCAAGCCATGGACCGCTTTCATATGCCTTAAGTAACGTAGTCTCCTACCGTTTAACGCCGCCGTCAGGCCCCGCCGACGACCTGATTATCTGGGAGCATGAGCGAGAGCGCGCCGCAGCTTGCCTTACGAGACGATGTTGACTGGATAGATTCAGGATTCCTCCCAAGCCTGTGAACTTCCTGCAAGTCCCTGGCTCGCGCACGGCAAAGAACTTCAACTCGACTTACGTCCAGCCCGATCAACGGAGATCTATTCTGCCAACCGTGTTGTTCAGTCTGGTCTTAACGCTGCAGGCTGGGCAGATGGAGAGATGCGTATGAGCGGCGCGTCAAGGCGTCCGACTTGACAAGCACTGCACCGGACTGTAGCGTTCATCCTTGATTCGATTGATTACTGCAGGCAGGCAGAAGATAAACGATTGTCTTAGCCCGAATTGAGCCTTCAACCGCTTAGAAATGTGTGGCGATTGGGCCAATGCATGGGACGCGGACTCACAGCGATTCGGGATTGAGTTTCTTGCCCGCAACATTCCCGACACATGGCACCACCTTCGGGAACGCAGGTTCTGCCGACCGCGTCACAAGGTGCATGGGGCACACAGGATCCATCATCTGCAACTTTCCGATAGCCGTTTGAGTGTTCATAAATGGAGTAGTCGTCATGCGCTGGAGTGTTCTTGGAATTGGTTTAGTGGGTTTTATCCTGATTGGTTGCGGCGGTGGGGGCGGAGGCCAGACGCAACAACCACCTCCTCCAGCGGCCGCGCCTTCCTTTTCGCCCGCACCCGGAACGTATAGCGCCGCGCAGTCGGTTATGCTTGCTGATTCAACGACGGGCGCCACCATCTACTACACGACGGACGGGTCGACCCCGACGACTTCCTCGACGAAGTACGCAGGCGCAATCTCGTATTCCGCGGACACTACCATCCAAGCCATCGCGACTGCAACCGGCTATTCGCAAAGTGCACAAGCTTCCGGCACGTACCGCATTGCCGGCCCTGCAGTCTCCGTGGTTCTCAGCACGCACGACCAGACCCAGTTAATGGCAGCGCAAGCCGGAATTACTTTTACCGATACCACCTCGGGTTCAAACAAGCTGATTGTCGATGAGACGCAGCCCTATCAAGAAATCGAGGGTTTTGGCGCGGCATTCACGGACTCGGCCGCTTACCTTCTGGAACAAGTGGCGCAGCCGCAGGCCCTCTCGAGCACCATGAGCGACTTGTTCACGCGCAATGGAAATGGCATCGGCCTGAGTTTCATGCGCAATCCGATGGGCGCCTCCGACATCGCGCGATCAGTTTATTCATTTGACGACTTGCCGACGGGGCAGACAGACACTACGCTGGCAAGTTTTTCCATCGCGCATGACCAGTCCTACATTCTGCCGCTCATCATCCAGGCGCGGACTCTGAATCCGCAAATGAAGATCATGGCGAATCCGTGGAGCCCTCCGGGGTGGATGAAGACGAGCGGATCGATGATCGGCGGGACGCTCCTGCCTTCGATGTACACACCTTTTGCGAATTACTTTGTGAAATACCTTCAGGCCTACCAGGCTGCCGGTGTACCGATCGACTATATCTCGCTTCAGAACGAACCGCTTTATCTACCCTCCAATTACCCCGGCATGGGCATGGACGCGCCGACACAATTGACGGTGCTGCGCGATTACGTTTTGCCGGCCCTGACGACAGCGAGTCTACCCGCGAAGGTTCTGGTCTACGATCACAATTGGGATACGCCGGCGTATCCCGAGACAGTTTTCGCCGATCCAACGATACTCGCCTCATCGCAAGTGGCTGGGGCCGCCTGGCACGGGTATGCAGGCACGCCAGGCGCACAACAGACCGTTGAGAATCTGTTTCCAACCAAAGGCACATGGGAAACCGAGCACTCCGGCGGCACTTGGCAAACTGATCAGTACACCACAGATTTTCTGGAGATCACACAGGTATTGCGGAACTCGGGACGGTCATTTGTGAAGTGGAGTCTGGCACTGGATCAAAATCTGGGCCCAAACCTCACCGATCTTGGTTTGTCCTATGGTGGGTGCAATACCTGCACGCCGATTGTGACCGTGAACAGCGCGACAGGAGCCGTCACGAAGGATATCGAGTATTACACGCTCGGACACTACAGCAAATACGTGCTGCCGGGCGCAACGCGTATCTACTCCAGCAACGCGAGCGGCGTCGTCAGCGCTGCCTTCATGAATCCCGACAGCTCAAAGGCGCTGATCGTATTCAACAGCTCCACGACCAGCCAGACATTTCAGGCACAGTGGGGCATGCAGTCCTTCACTTACACGCTTCCGGCTCTCGGCGCCGTCACATTTACCTGGAGTGGCGCGCAAGACGGCGCGCCCAGCACTCCAGCCACAGCGCAAATCCAGGGTTCGAGCTACAACATTGATTCCGGACTGCAAACGGAAACCACCTCCGACACAGGCGGAGGGTACGACCTTGGATACATCACCGCGGGTGGCTGGGCAGTTTACAAAAACGTGGACTTCGGCACGTCTATCAGCGGAGTAAGCGTGCGCACGGCGAGCGGCGGCAACGGTGGAACCGTGGAATTTCACCTCGACAGCAAGACGGGGCCGCTGATCGCCACAGTGAATCTCCCGGTAACGGGAGGATGGCAAAACTGGCAGACAGTGACCGCCTCCGCCTCTGAGGCTTCCGGCGTCCACGATTTGTATGTTGTTTTCAGTGGCGGTGGGAGCACCGACAGCATCGCGAATCTTAACTGGTTCCAGTTTAACTAAGCTGGACGACTCTGCGAGCGCGAGTTACTTGACGGGCCCTGTCGACTCGCGGACGACAAGCTCCGGCTCAACCTCGATCTGATCGGGAGAAATCACGGTCCCGTGAATGCGGTTCAGCAAGCTTTGGGTGGCGATTCTGCCAATCTCTGCAAGCGGCTGGCGAATGGTCGTGAGCCTGGGCAGCGTGTAGGCGGCCGCCTTAATGTCGTCAAAGCCTATTACGGAGACGTCTTCCGGCACTCTCAGATTGAAATCCTGCAAGGCGCGGATGGCGCCGATCGCGGAGATATCGTTGAAGGCAACGAGCGCGGTGAACGGCTGCCGCGTCGCGAGTAGTTGCTTGACCACCGGATAGCCGAGCTCAGGAGAGGTCAGATCGCGCACCAGGCTGATGACTAGTTTGGGACTAATCTTCAGACCCAACTTCTCCGCCACTGCTCTTATGCCTTTCCAGCGCTCGTCTGAGTCGGAGCTGAATGGCTGCCCATGCATAAAGGCAATCTGCCTGATGTCCGAGCGCATACAGATGGTTCAGGACCAGCTCTGCGGCGCGGAAATGGTCGAGCACCACGTTGGTGACGCCCTCAATGTGACGATGACCGGCGACCGCAACCACCGGGACTGAAACGGGATGATCAAGCGCGGTGTCGATGGCGATGATACCCTGCGCGCCGCGGCCTACCAGCATGCGCGTATATTCCTCCACCAGCTTCGGGCGGTGCCGATGGTGCGCGGTGAAGTAGAAGTAGCCGGCATTGATGAGCTGATCGCCGATGCCGCTCATCACCTCGGTATGATAGCCATCGCCCAACTCGGGCACCAGGATGCCGATGGTTAATGTACGCCGGTTGCGCAATGAGCGCGCCAGCAGGCTCGGCTGATAGTTCATCTCCTTGGCCGCAGCCTTGATCCGGTCGCGCGTGGACTGCGGAATTGAGCGTCCAGGAACGTCATTGAGAACAACAGAAACTGTCGCCGGATTCAGGCCGAGGTGTGCAGCCAGCTGCTTCAAGCTCACCGGATGAAGAACGGCAGGCTTGGCCATCTCATTGCGCTGGTCGGTGCTCTTGGAGTCTTTCATTGCCGCAACTCAACTGCTTTCCCGTTGGATTTCAACGCGCTGCATTCGAATTTTACAGTGATTCAGCATGAAGTTTGAGAAAACATCTCCGTTACTCGAATGAATCGAGTATCTTTCGGACGCGATCTTGCAACGGCTTCTTCGGAGACCCGGCGAGGACTACCACAGCAAGGTCGTGACCGAATCTCCGGGCATCGAGACGGTGAGAGTGGCGAAATCGAGGCCGCATCTTACTTCTCTCTCCCCGCCATGATTGGTGAGAATGAGGACTCGCGTTCCGTCCGGATTCTCGAGGGCTACATGCTCGATTCCGCTGATCTTCCCGCCTGATGCCAGCACCCGAGCCTGGCGCTGAATCACCTTTGAGTAGTGGGCAAACGCCCAGTATTGGCCGCTACGCGTGATCTGCCCTGTTTTTCCGTCGAGGGTAACAACACCGCCGCATGAAAACGGGCCTATGTTCGGCTTGCCTTCCTGGTCGAGCACAAGATTCCACCCAATCACACAGCGGCCCCAGTTTCTAAGAATGCCGGTAAATGTCTGCGACCAGCTGCTCCAGTCGGTTGCGTAGTCTGGACTAGTAAAATCGGGGCCGCCCTCGGTCCAGTACGCGTGTTTGTCAGGATACGCCTCATGTACCCGCGACATGGCGTCGACTGTCCCCATGTATCCGTGCCATGCGACGCCGTCGACAAATTTGCTTACTTCGGGGTCGCCAAGCTCGTCCATCGCACGTCCCCAAAGGTCGTAATTATGGTCCAGAAGCCAGATCTTGGTGTCGAGACCGGCCTGCTCCAGGGCGGGGCCAAGCCAGGTTTTCACGAAGGCCTCTTCATACTCCTGCCCCCACAGGCAAGCCGGCATCCTTCCGTCCTGATCGGTGTCGAGTTCGTTCTGCGTTGTAACGGCTCTAATGTTGACGCCTTCTGCGGCATATGCGCGAAGGAAGCGAACGAAGTATTGAGCATACGCAGCGAAGTATTTCTTGCGCATCGAGCCGCCCAGCATCGAGCCACCCGTCTTCATCCATCCGGGTGGGCTCCAGGGAGTCCCCAACAGGAAGAGTTCGTGATTCAGCGCTTGTGCAGCGCGCAATGACGGCAGAATGTAGGCACGGTCGTGCTCAATGCTAAAGCGCTTCAATTCCGGATCGGGATCGTCCCCATCGTCATAGGTGTACGCGGTTCTGGAGTAGTCGCTTGAGCCGATGCAGGTGCGGCCAACGGAAAAGCGCAACCCATCCCGTCCGAAAAACTCCTCCATCATGGCACGGCAATCGTGCTCAGGCATTTGGCTGAGAAGGTAGCAGGATGCATCGGTAAACGCCGCGCCGAACCCGAGGACGGCCTGATAGCGTCTGGCCGGATCAACCACAATATCCTGGCTTGCGCCCACCGAAGCCTTCTGCCATTGTGGAGCCTCGAAAGGTGCAAACCTCTCCTTTCCTGCTGTCACCCACCCACGAATCGCGCGTAGTGGTTCCGCCGGCTGGCTCAACAGAAGTGTATTTTTTGAGAGCGCAGCAGTGGCTGCTGCCTGCACGGAGAACTGGAGAAAATCGCGTCGCGTCTTCAATGCCGTGGCCAATCTTGGAATGAAATCGTTAAGTACACAGCAATACTATGCCATCGATTGTTGATTAGACAATCGATTATCCAAACGATTCTGCGCGTGCGGATCGTTTCTGAATTTGTGCGGCGCCATAGCCCTCACGCGCTAAGCTCCGTTGGCAAAGGGCTCATCCTTCAACCGTTCGACCCTGGCCCAGCCCTATGAGCAGGAGACAAATCGCTTGTCTTCGCCGGTGAATTGCGTTTGTCCATTACGTTCCGGCATCGTCGCCAAACCTGCACCCCCTTAGGGCTTGCCGGTCGATTCAACGGAACACGGCTTTCCGCCGCAAAAGGCAGAAGTGATTCCCTTGCCCTCGGTGACGGTATAGATACGATCGGGAGCGAGGAGTTTGAGGGCTTCGGAAACTCCGTCGGGCCAGTGGATATCGACGCTATCGACCGTTTTATTGTCTCCGACACCGAAATGGACACGAAAATCGTTCGAAGAGAGATAACTGCCACCGCTGAGTACATCGCCGCGCTGGCGAATTCCGCCTGCGGTCAGATAAACCGTAGAACCCACCGCGTCACGCGGGCTCCTGGGACCCCCGACAAGTTGCAACTCGACCCAATGATGGTGATCTGGGTCGACATTGCGCAGCAACACGGGAACCCCATCGGCGTTGTTGATCACCACATCGATCTTCCCGTCATTAAATAGGTCGCCGAATGCTGCGCCCCGGCCCACGCTCACGACGGCGAGTCCTGTGCCCTCGACTGCGGGCATGACTTCAAATTTTCCGTTCTTCAGGTTATGGAAGAGCAGCGGCCGCTCAGCATAGGAAGTTCCCCACTCTGGGTGCTGGTCAACCTTCGGATAGACATGGCCGTTTGCAATCAGTAGATCTTTCCAGCCGTCGTTGTCAAAGTCGACGAAGCCGTCGCCAAAGCCCACAAATGGAATCGTGGCTTGAGCAACATTGGTCTCATAGCTGACATCGGTGAATGAGCCGGTGCCGTCGTTTTTGAAGACGACATCGTTGTCGTCGGAAAATGTCGTGTTGACCAAATCGACGAATCCAGTGTTCTCATAATCGCCGGCGGCGATGCCCATGTTTGCCATTTCATGTCCGTCGGCATTCAGGGCAAAGCCGCCCAGAAAGCTGCGATCGTCGAAAGTGCCATCTCCTTTATTGATGTAGAGGTAATTCGGCGTCGAGTCATTGGCAACGACAAGATCGGGCTTGCCGTCATTATTTACATCCACAAAGAGAGCACCGAGGCCGTAATACTTATTGGGATCGCTGACACCGATCTTCTCGCTTACGTCGGTGAATGTTCCGTCCCCGTTATTGTGAAACAGATGGTCGCGCTCTCCCTCGAGACCGCGAGGGCCGCACATTACGCGCGCGCCGTGGTACTGGCAGGAACTGGAATTCATGCCCGAGGAGCCTGGAACCGGGGGATTCTTCACATCAAATTTGAGATAGCCGGCAACGAAGAGATCCAGCCGTCCATCGCCATCGTAGTCGCCAAACGTTGCTCCGGTGGACCAAGCACCCAACGCAACGCCAGCATTCTCTGCTACATCGCTGAAAGTTCCGTCGTGGTTATTGTGGTACAGGCGGTTCTTTCCGAAGTTCGTCACATAAATATCCGGCCAACCGTCATTGTCATAATCCGCTATCGCCACTCCGTAACCCCAACGGTCATTGGTTACGCCGGCCTTCGCGGCCACATCAGTGAATGTTCCGTCGTGGTTATTGTGGAATAGAGCCGCGTGCGGCGGAGTCTCCTTGCCATCGAGTGCATTGTAGGTCGAGCCATTTACAAGATAGATATCGAGCCATCCATCGTTGTCGTAGTCCAACAGAGCGACTCCCGACCCTTTGGCATCCAAAATGAAGCGCTTCTCGGGGGTGCCTGCCGTGTGATGCCAGATGGTAAGTCCGGCCTTTTTGGCAATGTCCATGAAGATGATGGGGCCGGTTTTCACAGTACCACCTGCGGTGATGGGCCTATTCGCTGAGTCGTAGACCGGCTTGTGAAGGCCGCCAGAGGCCATTCCACCTGTACCTTTGTGTTGATCTTGAGCCGCCTGAGACCATGCGCAGCACACAATGAGAATTGGAAGAGAAAGGAAGCTCAAAGAGAGTGGGCGGCGATGCAAAAGTACTCCTCCATTGGCGACCAGTGTACTATACGGCTTCATCTGACAGAGCTTGCATGTCTTAGTTTTCGTGAGACACGATTAGCGCTTGAGCGTCTTAGAACTCTCCAATCACTTAGTGTGGAAGTTAACGGATTAAAGCCCCCCTCTATCTTCGGATGTTATAGAGCATCGAAGATAGGACATAACTGTCCGAGCCATTAGGAGCTCAGGCTGGGCGCACCGTTTGCAGTATCTTCGCACCTTGCGTTCCTCAGAACACTTCCTCTGCGAAAGATTTCAGGCTCGATCGTTGGACAGAATGGTTTCCCGGCGCAACGCCAAATCGCCCGGACGAACATTTCACGCGGCAATCGCGTCTCCGAAAAGACTATACGTCGCTGAACAGTGATCTGAGCTTTGTGAATTAGAGTCTTATGCGTGGGAGTGTGGAGACGATTTGCGTATAGCCATTGATACCGGCGGGACATTTACCGATTGCGTGTACCTGGCGAATGGCCACCTCCAGGTACTGAAGCTGTTTTCGACTCCAGCGGAACCATCGCAAGCCGTCCTCGAAGGCATGGAGCAGATCTGTATGGGGCGGACGCTCGAGGTCCGCCATGGCACGACCCTGGGAACGAATACCATGCTGGAACGGACCGGGGCGCGTGTGGCATTCGTGACGACTGCAGGCTTCGAGGATACGATTGCCATCGGCCGTCAGATCCGCAGCCGCCTTTATGACTGGTTTGCCCCGCTACCGGTATGCCTTGTGCCCAGGGAGTTGCGCTTTGGTGTCCCGGAACGTGTAAGTCCCGAGGGAAAGATCCTCCGAGCTCCTTCAAAAGAAGAGTTGGCAGATATCGTTGAAAAGGTGCGAAACAGCGGAGCCGAGGCGGTCGCTATCTCGCTTCTGTTTTCATTTGCAAACCCCGAGACGGAGCGGCGCGTTGAATCGGCTCTGCTCAGTCTTGGCCTCCCGATTTCCGCATCCCATCGCATTTTGCCCGAGTTTCGTGAGTTTGAACGGGCCTCGACGGTCGTCGTCAACGCTTACCTGTCCCCTCGCATCTCGCGTTACCTGGATCGCCTGGAACGGAGTGCAATATCACAGCACGGGGCAAGTCGAGTCGACGTGATGCAATCGTCCGGTGGAATCATTGCGGCGAAAGTTGCCGCCCGGGAACCTGTGCGCACGGTCTTGTCGGGACCGGCGGGTGGAGTTGTGGGAGCATGCCGTGTCGCGCAACGCGCCGGGTTTGAGCGCATCATCGGCTTCGACATGGGAGGCACCTCCACAGATGTTTTTCTGGCTGATTTAGGTCGTGGGGCCGCACAGCTTACCCGCGAGGCCACGGTGACGGGCGTCCCGATCGGCGTACCCATGCTGGAGATTCACACGGCAGGAGCTGGTGGGGGATCAATCGCCCGCTTTGATGCCGGAGGAATGTTACGCGTTGGACCGGAGTCGGCAGGGGCAGATCCGGGGCCGGTTTGTTTTGGGCGCGGATCGCGTCCGACAGTTACCGACGCAAACCTTCTGCTGGGACGCCTGGACCCGGAGAGCTTTCTCGGCGGCGGCGTGAGCCTGGACCGAAAACGAACAGAGCAGGCCTTGCGAGCAGAGAAAGGGCAGCTCAATACCATCGAGGATTTCGCCGCGGGCATTCTCCGAGTGGTGGAATCCGAGATGGAAAAAGCAATACGAGTGATTTCGGTCGAGCGCGGATACGATCCGCGTGAGTTTACGCTCATCGCCTTTGGCGGAGGAGGTCCGCTTCACGCCTGTTCCCTCGCCCGAGCGCTGCGCATCCCCACGGTTTTGATCCCAGTTTTGCCGGGCGCCCTTTCTGCAGTGGGCATTCTGCTTGCGGATACGGTGAGGGACTATTCGCGCACCGTGATGCTCCCAGGTAATTCAATGGAAGAGCTGGGCGAGCTCTTTACTGAGCTGGAGCAGAGCGGCCTGGCTGAATTTGCCGCCGAGGGCCTCGAGGGAACGGCCCATCGCACTGTCGACGTTCGATATCGCGGCCAGGGTTATGAACTGAATGTCGACTGGAACGAGCAGTCGCCGCACGACGCTTTCGATGGCTTTCACACCTTGCACCAGCAACGCTACGGATTCTCTGACCGTGCACGACCGATCGAAATCGTCAATCTAAGGCTCCGGATGATCGCGGCAGGCGAATCCTACGTTCCCAAGCGGATGCATGCCGTTCCCGGCGATGGCAGTGCCGCCCGCTACGCCGAGCGTGAAGTTTTCTTCGTGAATGGCTTCGTGCGATCGCATTTCTACCAGCGTGCGAAGCTTGCCCCAGGCGACGTGTTGAGCGGTCCGGCGATGATTACCGAATACACTGCCGCCACAGTGCTTCCACCCGGTGCGTCGCTGCGAGTGGATGAGTTTGGAAATCTTGTGATCAATATCGAAGAGGCGCGTCCATGACAGCCCAATCGCAGGATCCGGTCGAGTTGGCTATCTTCCAGAACGCAGTACATTCAATCGCCGAGGAGATGGGTGCGGCGCTCCGTCGGACAGCGCTCTCACCTAACATCAAGGAGCGCCGCGACTATTCCTGCGCGATCTTTGATGGACTGGGCAGGGTGATTGCGATGGGCGATCACATGCCGGTGCATTTGGGCTCCATGCCCATGTCGGTGCAATCGGCGATCGCCGCCATTCACTTTGAGCCTGGCGACATTGCGATTCTCAATGATCCCTATGCCGGTGGTACGCACCTGCCCGATATCACCACGGTCCTGCCAGTGTTCCTACCAGGCACCGAACGGCCGGCTTTTTATGCGTCCAATCGCGCTCACCATGCGGATGTGGGCGGGAGGTTCGCAGGATCCATGGGGCCGGCGGAAGAGATCTTCCACGAGGGAATCCGAATCCCGCCCGTGCGGATCGTGCGCGGCGGCCGGCTCGATCGTGAGATGCTCGACCTGATCCTCTTGAATGTGCGTACGCCTGCCGAGCGCGAGGGTGATCTGCAAGCGCAGATCGGCGCCTGCCGGGTGGGTGAGAGACGAATTCTCGAAGTAGCGGCGAAGTATGGAGAGCGCAAACTTCGCGCGTTAGTCGACGAGTTGCTTGACTACTCCGAACGGTTGGTACGGGCAGAGTTGCGCACGATGCCGGCGGGAGAATTTTGCGCTGAGGATTGGCTGGACGACGACGGCGTGACCGATTCACCGATAAAGATCGCGGTGCGTCTCAAACTTGACCCTGAGGAAGCGACCATCCGCATAGACTTTGCGGGTTCCTCGCAACAAGTGCCCGGCAGCGTGAATGCCGTGCGCGCGATAACGCTCTCAGCGTGCTTCTACATTCTGCGTTGTCTGCTCAAGGAAGATGCGCCGGCCACTGAAGGAATCCTCCGACCACTCATTCTTGATACACCCTCTGGCAGCATCGTGGATGCGCTACCGCCTGCGGCGGTGGCTGGAGGCAATGTCGAGACGTCACAGCGCATCGTGGACGTTCTTCTTCGTGCATTGTCCCAGGCCATTCCGGCACGCGTCCCTGCGGCCAGTGCCGGCACTATGAGCAACCTTACGATTGGCGGAGTGGACCCGCGCACCGGAGAAGTCTTCACCTACTATGAGACGGCGGCTGGTGGAATGGGAGCGCGCCCCGGAATCGACGGGATCTCCGGCGTGCAAACCCACATGACCAACTCCCTTAACACTCCCATCGAAGCACTGGAATATTCTTATCCATTTCGCGTGAGGCGATATGCCTATCGAGATGACTCTGGCGGAGCCGGGCAGTCTCGAGGGGGCGACGGCCTTATCCGCGAAGTGGAGATGCTCGCTCCTGTGCGACTGACGCTGTTGGCAGACCGCAGGCAATTCAGGCCCTACGGACTACAGGGAGGCGAGGAAGGTGCCGCGGGGGCAGCGTGGGTGGCAAGAGCTGGTAGGGAGGAACGGATTCAATTACCAGGGAAATGCAGTTTGCAGCTTGACGCAGGTGATGCAGTGTGCCTCGAAACCCCCGGCGGCGGCGGCTGGGGCAAATGCTGATTGAAGAAACCCATCGGAACATAAGGCCAGCACTCCATATTTGAATCCATCCTCCTTGGAGCGCACATCCTTTCAGGGGCTAGCTGACAATTAGAGGGCGCCTGGAATGAGAGGGCCTATTCGCCGCTGCCCATTGTGCTCGCGAAGTGAACGATTACGATTTTGTGAAGCAAGTGAAGCAAATCGGTGATCTGATTTAATTCTCGAATGTGCTGATTTCTCGAGACTCTGGGAAACCAGGTTCGAATGGCTGAATCGTGAAAGCGCATTTGATACGAGTGAGCTTTCCTTCTGCGTTATCGCCTTAGACGAAAACGCCCATTGAGATGCGTGAACGCAATTGAATGCCGTAAATTGAGGTGCTTGCTGCTAGAGGCGCAATCGGACCCGGCAGCGAGTGAGGAGGCCGGCGATGGCCAAAATGAATGCGGTGAATAGAGCGCAGCGCACTGCTCCCTGCCAGCCGTAGTTGAAGTGCGTGTCAAAATAGCTGATCCCTGCCGCGGCGAGAATGTAGTACCAGAAGTCAGGGAGCAGATAGGTCGTCAAAGTGTTGGAGCCTGCGGGACGGACGAAGAAGGCCCAGCCAGTTCTCTTCTCGACGTCGCAGAGCCAATAGAGTGCTGTGAACAAAAGAACGGCAGCGCCAATGCTATAGAGGCTCCAAGTGGGTGTGGCCCTGATCTTGGAGATGCCGAGCGGAGTGAGCAACCGTCCTGCAATCAGGGCCACGATGCCGAACGACAGGCCGAGTGATGTTTTCTGGCCAATGGTCTGCCAGCGATGAGCACCTAGAAAGATGACGGAGGTGACGATTCCAGCGAGGGTGATTGCGGCCATGGCGCCGTTGCTGAATGGCCAGACCCAATAGGGCAGTCGATCAGTTACAGTCAGCCACCTGGCGGCGGTCAGGGCATTGAATGTCATCATCGCGACGAACCACGCCAGTGGAGCCCAGAGCAAGCGGCGCGCAGGAATGTAGAGAATGGCAACGGCGAAATACGTATAGCCGATGAGGCCGAGAATCTCAGGGTAAGAGACTTCGATCCAGTAAGCGTGACCGTGAATCGGAGTGTGGCGGAAGATGGCGAACATGGCTACGACAGTGACGAGGCCAACAATGCGCAATCCGCGGAGCAGAGCGGCATGACGTTCAGATTCGCGATATTCGTTGAGGAAGAGGGCCGCGCCAGTCAGGGCAATGACTGCCCATAGCGCGGGGCTTACGATCATTCGCGACGCATCCCCCTCGTCGGCGTTCGCGAGGATAAGTCCGAGCACCATCAGGCTTGCGGTTCGAAGAGCAACGTGCATCCAGAGCGCAGGAAGGGACGGGTTTCGCTTGAGCCGGCTGCGGATTGCAAGCGGCATTGATAGACCGACGATGAACAGAAAGAAGGGGAAGACCATATCGACATAAGTCATGGAGTCGACGTTGGCCTTCATATGGTAGTTCCACCAGGGCAGTCCCTTGACTCCGGCCAATTCGTTGACGAAGATCATCACCGTCATAGTCAGGCCGCGGAAGATGTCGATGGACGCGAGGCGTGCGCCGAAGGTGCTGCCGGCGACAGCGTCGGTGGGCGCTTGTGCCGCAGCGCTCATCGGGTCCCGCCTTGAGAACCGGGCCTATTGTTGAGCCCGTCGTTGACGGCGTTGAGCAGCGCTCCGGTCGAGTCGCTCTCATAGTCCCAGAACATGACGCCTCTCAGTTGATGAGCGAGGACATACTTGCATTTCAACTCGAGCGACTGCGGGTCGTCGTAGGTGACGAAGATTTGCTTGTCCGCGTTGTAGAGATACGGAACATCGGCGACAGGATCCCAGTAACGAACGAATCCGTTTTTCAGCATGGCCTCAGGCCCGTCGCCATAGGAAGCCGAGCCGTGCGGAATCTCTTTTCCGGGCTGAAACAGGCCGTGGTTCACATCGGGAACCTGCCCCCACACGTGCGCGTAAAAGGGTACGCCCAGCACAATCTTCGCCAAACGCACGCCGGCCTTTTGATACAGATGAACTGAATCGTCATCCGAGATCTTTTTGGGGTCCGCAGGACTTGTGTAAAGAGGCGCATGATGGCCGGTGATTGCATCGGAGTCTGGCTCGTAGTAGTCGTAGGCCATCAAGTTCACCGTATCGACGTATTTCTGCACTTTGTTCATTTCGGTATGCGAGAGAAACTCGGACGAAGAACCGGTCGCGACCGTGAGATAGAGGCGGCGGTGAAGATCCTTTTCCAACTTGTTGAAGCGCATGCGCAATTCTTTCAGCAGCAGCGTGTAATTCTGCTTGTCTTCGATGCGGAAATGGGGTTCTGCGCCGGGCAATCCCGGGTATTCCCAGTCGATATCCAGGCCGTCGAGCTGATGGCGGCTCACGAACTCGACCACGCTTGCAATGAAGACGGCCCGGCTTTGCCGAGTGAGAGACATGTCAGAAAATGCGCCCGACCAGAGCCATCCGCCGACACTGACGAGCACTGTCAAAGAGGGATTCTTCTGCTTCAATGCGACCAGGGAGGCCAGATTCTGATCGTCGTGGGCGAAGCCATTGACGATGCGACCATCTTTGATATTGGCGAAGGCATAGTTGATGCGCGTCAGTTTCTGCGCCGCGATCTCACCGTCGCCGATAGGATTGTCCCTTGGAAAGACATAGGCCACGATCACTGGACTGGGTGCGGGTGACCCCGCGCACAAGAAGGGGTAACCGCAAATACATGCGAAAGCGAAAAGGCATGCGCACGACAGGCTGAGGCCTTTTGTTTCAATCGATCGATTCGCTCGCACTCTCACATCCACTTCGAGCATAGGACGGCCTCCTGGCCGCTTCGATTCAGCGTCAATCTGGTCGGGTCAAGGGCGGACATTTCTGCGCGTCCAAGTGTAACAGCCCAAAGTTCGAATCTTAGCATTCCGGATGAGCATCGGTGGGGCCGCCTGGCCAGCCTGGGAAATGGCACTCCGGGGATTCTTTTCTCCCCCCAGATGCCTCAAGAGGCGCCCGGGAATGGTCCGCGATACGGTTAAAGAATCAACCACTTTGACCCTGGATAGGGGTATATTGTCAGATAACTTGATTTCAGTCGCGGATCGAATCTGGTTTTCAAGAAGGAAGAGATCGTCCGCAGGCGGTGACTGGGCTGGGGGCAGCTTGGAAATGGGCCGGGAACCAGGAGAGCCTGCCGCAAAGATTGGTTTGAAATTGGAGGGGTCATGATGAGAGGCTTCTTTCACGGGCAGGAGCAGAAGCACCTGCCGTATTCGTGTTGGTTCCTGTTGCTCGCATTCCTGCTGGCAGTCCCGGCAGGAGTTCTGTGCCAAGCCTATTTCGGAACCATAACCGGTGTGCTGACTGACCCGACCGGAGCCGTGATTCCAGGCGTCAAGCTAATCTTGACCGATCAGGAAAAGGGCTACACATTCAACGAAACCTCGGATGGGTACGGTCGCTATCTCTACCGATCGATCCCGCCGGGTGTTTATTCCGTAACCGCAGAGATGCCGGGCTTCGAGAAAACGGTGCGCACCGGAATTCGGCTCGACGTGAACCAGAACGTGACAGCTGATTTGAAGCTCAAGATTTCCAGCTCCTCGCAGACTGTCGAGGTCAAGGCGCAAGCCCAGGTTCTCGACTCGGAGGATGCAACCACCGGCCTGGTGGTCGACAGGAAGTTCATCAACGATCTGCCGCTGGTTGACCGCTACGTAATGGACCTGACCTTCCTGACGCCCGGCGTGACCGAGGCGGACGACCAGTGCTCCGTCGGTTGCACCGGCACCAATTTTGTCTCCAACGGCAGCCGCAACTCCACCTCCGACGTTCTGATGGATGGCGCCACCATCACAAACTACGAGCCCAACGGCGGCGTAACCCAGGTCACCTACACTCCGTCGGCGGAGGCGGTCGACGAGTTCCGCGTCGAGCAGTCGAACTTCAGTGCCGAGTATGGATTCTCCGGCGCCTCGGTGGTCAACATGATCACGCGCTCCGGAACAAACACCTTCCACGGCAGCGGCTACGACTTCATTCGCAACACCATCACCGATGCCAACAACTGGTTCAACAATCTGAATGGAATCCCGATTCCACCGGTTCATCGCAACAACTTTGGCGGAACCGTCGGCGGGCCCATCTTCAAGAACAAGACCTTCTTCTTCTTCGACTACGACGCCACCCGGCAAAGCTCCATGGCCACCTATCAGGCCGGAGTTCCCACCGATGCCGAACGCAATAACGGCGACTTTGGCGAAGTGTGCTCCGCGCAGGGTGGAACATTCGACGACACGGGCATGTGCACCGTTGCGGCGGGCCAGATATGGGATCCGTACTCTGGCGCGTATCAGGCGTCCGCACCCGATGGTTCAGGTGGCGCAGGAGCCTATCGAAGCACTTTCATTCCCTATAACAATGTCGGCGCCTACGCCAGCCCCGGAAACCCCAATCTGAACGGCACGCCCTACCAGTTGTCAGGGGGCCCCGGCGACCTGATCGATCCCATCGCACAGACGATGATGAAGATGTTCCCCGAGCCGACGGCGAACATGCAGAATCCGACCATCTACGACAACTGGATCGCCTCCGGGGCCAGCAAGTATCCCAATGACCAGTTCGACATCAAGATCGACCATCGATTCAACGAAAACAATTTGATGAGCGCCAGGTACTCCCAGGAGTGGAACAGCTCTGTCTCATTTAACTGCTTCGGAAACTTTGCCGACCCCTGTGCCGGCGGTCCCAACAAGGGCACAGCCCACCTTTTCACCATCAACGATGAACACACGTTCTCCAAAACATTGCTGCTAACCGCGACTCTTGGCTTCACCAGGGGCGCGGAGGAGATCCTGGCATACAACGGGGCCGGCGGGGTCACCGATCCGGTCAGCAAACTCGGGTTCCCGTCTTATCTGAACTCCAACGGGTTTCAGGGCGTCCCGTCCATGTTTATCGATCAGGGTACTTACTATTCCGCCGGCTACACCACCATCGGCGGCGACCCTTACGGCAATTACCGGCAGGGGCAGGATACGGGGCAACTCTCCGTCGCTTTGAACAAGGTGATTGGCGATCATGATTTGAAATTTGGATTCGAGGCGCGCCAGCACCAGATGAACTACATCCAGACCAACGCCCCGAACGGCATCTTCAACTTCGATCATTACGGCACGTCGCAGTGCCCTAATGACTTTGCCGATTGCGGAGGCGACGGAATGGCTTCCTTCCTGATGGGAAATTTACAGGGACCCAATGGAGGCGCATACTACGAAATCCAGGATCGTCCGGCCACCGAGGATCACCAGTTTGCGTGGTTCGCGCAGGAAAACTGGAAGGTCAACCACAAACTGACTCTGAACATCGGCCTGCGTTACGACGTTTCGATTCCCAGGACCGATCGTTTCAACCGCCAGAACTGGCTCGACCTGAGCGTGCCCTTTCCGGTCAGCGTGCCGGGGCTCACCCTGACCGGGGGCGAAGTCTTCGCCAGTTCCAAACAGCGCCAAATTGTGAATGGTGACTGGAAAGACATTCAGCCGCGCTTCGGCTTTGCCTACATGCTCGATCCCAGAACCGTGGTTCGTGGCGGATATGGCATCTATTATTCGCAGCCGCGGTCAGGCGCCACTGGGGTTGCACCCTACGGCGCGCAGGGGTTCAACCAGTACACCAGTGCCATCACGAACTATAACAACGACGGCGCTACGCCTTACCTGCACCTGAGCAATCCCTTCCCCAATGGCTTGATTCAGCCCCCTGGAAGCTCCCTCGGCCTGTTAAACGACTATGGCTACGCCGCAAATGGACCGCTGCGCAACGTGACCAACACGCCCTATGAACAGAGCTGGAGCTTCGGCATCGAGATGCAGCTTCCTTTCAAGGTCCTCACCAATATGATGTACGTCGGAAAGAAAGGGACCCATCTCTATTACTCCGGCGACAATTACATCAACCATCTCGGACCCGAGGTCGAGGGTTACAGCGCAGATCAGATCAACAATCTCACCACCATGGTGGACAATCCCTTCTACGGGATCAACACGGATCCGGGCAGCATCCTTTCGGAGCAGCAGATACCACAATTCATGCTGCAGATTCCCTATCCACAGTTCCCCGGCGGCGTCACAATCGAACCGCCACCGATCGCTACTTCGGAATATCACGCGATGCAATTGACAGCGGAGAAGCGTTACTCCAACGGCCTACAATTCCTGGCCAGCTTCGTGTGGTCCAAGTCAATGGACGACGCTTCGGCTCCGGACGACAACACCACCTGGCTGGGCAGCTTCTCAAGCCTAGTCGACCCCAACAAGCCGTGGCTGGAGCGGAGCCTCTCCACCTTCGACATCCCGTTTGTCTACCAATTCAGCTACACGTACGACTTGCCGGTAGGGCGCGGCAAGGCATTCCTGGGCCACATGCCAGCTCTTCTGGATGCGATTGTGGGGGGATGGAAGACGAACGGCGTCTGGCGAATCTCCTACGGCCGGCCGATTACCCTCTTCACGTATGATGGCACCTCGCTGCCGACCTATGGAGGACAACGGCCAAACATCATCGGAAAGCCGCTGCGCACCAAAGGGCCCGACTCCACATGGATCAACAACTACTTCGCGAATCCCGGCGTTTTCCAACTGCCGCCTATCTACACATTCGGCAATGCTCCCCGTGCCACTGGATTGATTCGGACGCCTACGGCCTTCAACACCAACATGTCGGTGGAGAAGGAGTTTTCGCTGGCGAGACTTCATGAAGGGATGAATTTTGAGGTTCGCCTTGAAGCTGAAAATGCGCTCAATCATCCTGTCTTCGGCACACCTGACACATCAGTAGACGACCCTAATTTCGGGGTGATCAGTTACACTTCGAACGGCCCCCGCCAGGTGCAGCTTGGAGGAAAGATCACCTTTTGAAAATGAGCATCATTCTCATTGCGCATAAGTATGGGAACCAATGCGGTCGCTGTCGCGAGAGAAGGCTCAAGGCCGATTGGCTACCACCCATCGGCCTTTAACAACGATGGGCCTCTCAAGTGGATGCCTTGCTCTCCAGACCTCCGGCATCGGGGAAGTCACAAGATCATCTTCGAAGCGCAACATGGAGGTCGGTGGGATGCGAAGATGATCGGGCTCTGCCCTCCGCCGATTGAAATCCGCCAGGCATGGCTGATGATCCGACACGGAGTCCGGCGGGATATTCGCAACTGACATACAAATGCGTATCGACTGAGTCCGATCGCGTTCGAATGGTCGTCTAATCTCCTATGGATGTTCTTCTTCGGCAGCCGACAAAAGCTCTTGCCCCTCGCGTTCATCACACCCTGATGCCTCGTTGGCTCACGCATCTTGGAATGCCGGGGCTGTTTTTTGTTGCGGTGGTTGATTCCTCTGTGATTCCTCTGCCGCTGCCTGGGAGCACTGACCTATTGCTGCTCTGGCTGGTGGCGCATGGAGGCAATCCTTGGCTACTCGCCCCGGCAGCGATCGCCGGCAGCCTCCTAGGTGGCTACTCGACCTGGGATGTCGGACGTAAGGGCGGCGAAGCGGCTCTGCGCCGTCATGTTCCCGCAAGAATTCATCAACGGATCGTCGCATGGGTCAAACTGCATCCGGTGCTGTCGATCTTTCTCCCCGCGGTGCTTCCGCCGCCTATTCCTCTGCTGCCGTTCGCGCTCGCTTCAGGCGCGCTGGGCGTTTCGCGCGCGCGATTCCTCGTTGTGTACAGCGCTGCGCGTTCGCTGCGCTACTCCTTCATTGCTTGGCTCGGAGCTACCTATGGGCGTCCTGTGATCCGCTTTTGGTCAGGCACGCTCGAGAAATGGTCCACGCCGCTTCTAATTATGTTCGTTGGAATCCTGGTGATCGGCACCTGCTTCGGGATATGGAAGGTCCGCGGTTTGCGCAAGTCCCATACCGCAGCTGAACTTGCATAGGATGTTGCGCGGCGCGCGCACTCGAAAGCGAGAGAGGCGGTCGGGTAGGTTTTCTCTACACAACAAACATCGCGACACCCGCCACGAACATGGCCAGGGTTGTGATGGCCACGACCATCCACGCAAAGCGCGAACTAGGCTGGCCTTGCATCAGTTTTTTGTCCTGCGCGACGATGAGGATCGCTACAAGAAGGAACGGCGCCAATAACCCGTTGATCACGGCTGACCAGTAGAGCGCCTTCACTGGGTTTATGCCGATGAAGTCCAGGGCGACGCCGACCCCGGTCGAGACCAGAATCAATGCATAGAACCACTTTGCCTGTTTCACTTTCTTGTTCAGGCCTTGACGCCAGCCGAGGGTCTCAGCGAAGGCATATGCAGTCGATCCTGCCAGCGTAGGGATCGCAAGAAACCCTACGCCGACGATGCCCAATGTAAAGAGTGTTGCCGCAAAGTTTCCTGCAAACGGCCGAAGGGCCTCGGCCGCCTGGCGAGAAGTCTCAATATTGGTGATGCCGTGGCGTTTCAGGGTAATCGCAGTGGTCAGGATGATAAAGAACATGACCATGTTTGAGAAGAATGCGCCCACGCCCACATCGATGTTTCTCAATTCCAATTCCTCCGGTGTGGCGCCCTTCCGCTGAGCAAGTGTGGTCTGGCCTGACGACTTCTCCTCTTCGACCTCTTCGCTGGCCTGCCAGAAAAACAGATAGGGGCTGATTGTGGTGCCGAGGAGCGCGACCAACGTTGCCCATTCATTTCTCGAACCCGGCATTGTGGGAACCAGCGCGTCACGCAGGATCTGGCTCCAGTTGGTTCCGACCAAAAAAGCCGTAACTGGGTATGCGAAGAGTACGAGAACGAGCCATTTGAGCGTATCTGCAATTTGTCGATATTGAAGCCGGAGCGTAGCCCACGAGATAAGAAGCGCGAACGCCACTACGAACCAGCGAGAGTCCAGACCGCAAAGCATGCCAGCAGCATCCGCCATGCCTGCAAGGTCTGCGGCGATGTTAATTGTGTTTGCGATCAGGAGAGCAACGACGAAAGTAAGCAACAGCCATTGTGGAAAGCGCTGTTTCAGGTTCCCGGCCAGACCCTGGCCCGTGACTTTTCCGATGCGGGCACACATGATTTGAACAGCAGCCATCAGCGGCCAGGTAAAGAATGCGGTCCAAAGCAATTTGGTGCCGAGCTGTGCGCCGGCAATAGAATAAGTGGCGATGCCTGATGGGTCGTCATCCGCAGCTCCGGTTATGATGCCGGGGCCGAGAGACTTAAGGAGAGATCGAATCCACCGTGACGCGGCAGATTTCGACACAACGGTGCTTCTCTTGCGGTCCTTTTGGGTCAACGTGTCGATCCGATCATGGCGACGAAGGCAACGGGCGCCAGGTCAAAGCCGATTGCGCTCGGTCGCGTTGAACCGCGGCCAGGTGCTCTTTCCGCGTCCGGAGTTTGAAGACGGCCTGGACCTGACCCGCGTCGGATATGGGTGTTCCCGTGCGGCTTCCCGGTTGGCTTCGTGAATCGCATCATTGCCCTTGCCCAAAACATCTTCAAGTTTGCCCTTGACCTGCCGCACCGCAGAATGACTCGGAGCGAAGCATTTTCAGTTAAGTTGCCTGCCTCTTGCGTTGAGATTCCCATCACTTCGCTCGATCGCTCTTCATTGCCAATCTCAGTGAATTCGCTCGTTGAAGTGTGGAACGAAGTGCTGGAACCATCTTCGAGTGTCTATATCATCGGTTTAGATGCTCACCGACGGAAGAAGGCCATCTCCAGACTGAATTTCGAGAGGACCCAATGGGTTGGAGCTTGCCCCGCTGGAGATCGGTGCGTGTAAGCTGGCGGAAGCGCGTGTGAGTCGAACACACCGTCGCCCGTGAAGGACGACCGCCGGTTTTGAAGACCGGGAGGATCACCGGAACCTAAGCACTTCCGTCTGTCGAGTTTCTCTGGCGTTCCATTGCTCATGCTACACGACGTGTGGCGGGCCCTACGAAATCAAGGAGTAGAGTTTGGATCATCCGCAAGCAGTTCGCCTCACACAGCAGGTCAAGGCTGGCGGCTGTGCGAGCAAGCTCCCTGCAGGCTCGTTAAGGAAAGTGCTGTCTTCTCTTCCAGTGCAGACTCATCCCGATCTGCTGGTTGGCTTTGAGACTTCAGACGATGCGGGCATTTTCCGCATTGGTCCCGAGCAGGCGCTGGTGCAGACCGTCGATTTTTTCACACCGCTCGTTGACGACCCATTCACCTTTGGTCAGATTGCAGCAACGAATGCTCTCAGCGATGTGTACGCGATGGGTGGCCGCCCCATCACTGCGCTTGCGCTCGTCTGCTTCCCACAGGACGCCGACCTCCGCATCCTGGAACAGATCATGCGAGGGGGCCTGGCAAAGATGGAGGAAGCCCAATGCATTGTGGTTGGGGGTCATTCCGTTCGCGACGCCGAGATGAAGTTCGGGTATGCTGTCACTGGCCTTATCGATCCGGCACATGTCTACACGAATGCCGGGGCAAGACCCGGGGATACTCTAATACTCACCAAGCCGATTGGCACGGGGGTAATCACAACGGCTCTGAAGCAAGGCAAGTCAAAGCCAGAGTGGGTAGAACGGGCTGTAGTTTCGATGACGACATTAAATCGCGAAGCCGCCCGCCTCGCAGCGGCTTGCGC
Source organism: uncultured Acidobacteriota bacterium (assembly GCA_963725945.1). Classification (GTDB taxonomy): domain Bacteria; phylum Acidobacteriota; class Terriglobia; order Terriglobales; family Acidobacteriaceae; genus Telmatobacter. Next base: position 100,726 of record CAVSAW010000019.1, read on the forward strand.
GGGTGTCCATGCAATCACCGACGTCACCGGCTTCGGACTCATGGGTCACGGGCGCGAAATGGCGATGGGGAGCGGTGTCAGCCTAGAAATGGAAGTCGCACATGTGCCTTTAATTGAGGGTGCCTTGGACGCGGTTCGCGTCGGCGCCATCCCCGGTGGATTGCTCGCCAATCGTGAGTTTGCAGAGTGCCTCGTTGAGGATTCTCTGGAGAGCTGCATATCCGATGAACTGCGCGCGCTGCTCTATGATCCGCAAACGTCGGGCGGATTGCTCATCTCTGTCGCCTCCGAAGACTCACTCGCGCTGATGGCTTCGCTGCAGGACGCGGATATTCCGGCAACCACGATCGGATGGGTGGGGAGGCCGTTTCATGCAGGCACTGGTGGACCGGCTATCATTCTGCGATGATGGGTTACGCTGAAGCGGGATCTCATTGCCATGGCAATCCATGATCTGAAGCACGAAGACGAAACGCATCGCCGGCTCTTTCGTGAGCTGCCATCTGTCAACGACGTCTTGTTGACGCCAGCATTCCAGGCGCTCCTCGAGACGCACTCGCGCGCTGCACTGCTGCTTGCAACCCGCGTGGCACTGGACGAACTGCGTCACGAAATCTCTTCCGGAAGGTGCTCCGAACCGAGCCTGCGAAACAGCATCAATGCGCTGGCGGATCGGATCACGAATCACCTCAAATCACAGAAACACTATTCCCTTCGTCCCATCATCAATGCAACCGGCGTAATTCTTCACACCAACCTCGGTCGTGCTCCTCTGAGCGACGCCGCCCTGCTTCATCTGGTCGAGGTCGCAGAGGGCTACTGCAACCTTGAACTCGACCTTGAGACCGGCTCACGCAGCCGCCGAGATATTCACGCTGAGTCGCTACTCCTGCGGGTATTGCATGGAGAACGCAGCGACGCGGTGGATCCAGATCGGCACGGCGTGATCATCGTCAATAATTGTGCAGCAGCCACCCTGCTGGCGCTGAATTCGCTTGCCGACAAGTCCGAAGTGATTGTCTCGCGGGGAGAACTGGTGGAAATCGGCGGCGGCTTCCGCATCCCGGAAATCATGGAGAAGTCCGGGGCTGTGATGAAGGAGGTTGGAACCACTAACCGCACCCGCATCCCCGATTATGAGCGCGCTTTGGGGCCAGCCACGCGACTCCTGCTTCGCGTGCATCAATCCAATTTCAGCATTGAGGGTTTTGCGGAACGGCCCAGCTTACAGGATTTGATTGCGCTTTCAAATCGTGAAAGCATACCACTATTTGAAGATCAGGGCACCGGCCTCATCTCCTCGCTGGATCGATTCGGAATCCACGGGGAACCCAGCCTGCCCCAGTCCTTTGCCCTCGGCGTGGACCTTATCGCCGCCAGCGGAGACAAGTTGCTCGGTGGTCCACAATGCGGAATCCTCGTCGGCAGGAAGGACCTTATAGTACGCATCCGGAAGAATCCTCTCCTCAGGGCCTTCCGCGCGGACAAGCTCACCTATGCTGCGCTTGAGTCTACGCTGCTGGAACATCTCGCAGGAGACTCCACGACGATTCCGGTTGAGCGAATGCTTCAAATCCCACCTGAGGAAGTGATGCGCCGATGTCACCGGATTTCCGAACATTTCGCGCAGATTTCATCTGGCCGTCTTGGTCTCGACGTGGTTCCCGTGACCAGTCTCATCGGAGGAGGCACCGCCCCCAAAGCTTCGCTGCCAAGCTGTGCACTTTCGCTGCGCCATGATTCGCTCACGGCTTCGGAACTGCTCGCTACGCTTCGTAAACTCGAGCCACCGATCATTGGACGTATTGCAGACGATACGGTTCTTCTGGATTTGCGCACCGTGCCTGCGCACTTCGACGTGGATCTAGCCAAGGGGCTCGGCAGCCTTTGAATCCGAGAACGCAAATCATGTTTCATCCAGGACATCCTTGAATGACGACAATTTCACGATCCATCGTCATCGGGACCGCCGGTCATATTGACCACGGGAAGACGACCCTGGTTCGCGCTCTCACAGGAATCGACGCGGATCGGCTTCCCGAAGAGAAGCGACGCGGCATCACCATCGACCTCGGTTTCGCATCATTTGAGATGCAGGCACCTGATGGATCTCCGCTCCGCATCAGCTTTGTTGACGTACCTGGTCATAGCCTCTTCATCCGCAACATGCTCGCAGGCGCGGGTTGTGTCCCGGCCGTCATGCTGGTGGTTGCGGCCGACGAGGGCGTAATGCCGCAAACGGTCGAGCATATGGCCATCTGCGAACTGCTTGGCATTTCGCGCGGCATCACCGTCATCACCAAGGCAGACGCCGTCAGCGCTTCGCAATTGCTTGGAGTCAGGCATTCCCTCGAGAAATTTTTGCGAGAAACTTTCCTGGCCAAGAGCTGCGCTCAGATAGTGCAGGTAAGTGCGGCGACTGGCGAGGGCCTTGAAAACCTACGCGCGGCGTTGCTGAATCTTGCCATGGATTCATATCTGGAGACCTCCGAGGCATTGCTTCGCTTGCCGCTCGATCGGTCTTTTGTCATGAGGGGGTTCGGCACAGTCGTCACTGGAACGCTACTTTCGGGAACGATCCATGAAGGCCAGACACTGCATCTAGAGCCTGGCTCCCGATCGGTTCGTGTGCGCGGATTGCAAGCTCATGGCGAGCCGGTGCCATCCGCACATTTCGGCTCACGTGTGGCTGTAAACCTTTCCGGGATTGATTCAACCGACGTCCATCGCGGCCAGACGCTTGTTTCACCCAAAACGCTTTCGTCCGTACACTCATTCGACGCAGAGGTGCGTCTCCTCGAAAGTGCACCCGCGTTAAAACATCGCGGGAACGTCCACTTCCATGCTTTCACCTCCGAGACCATGGCGACCATTTCCCTGTACGGCTATGAGGCGGTTCAGGCGGGGACCATTCGCATGGTGCGGATTAAGCTAGCTGAGCCGATTGTTTTGGTCCCCGGTGACCGGTTTGTTCTGCGCCAGCCGTCTCCTGCAGGCACTATAGGCGGTGGACGGGTTTTGGATGCGCACCCGGAACCTCGTCAGCGAAAGGCCGCAACGCTGCTCTGGCTCGAGCAAATGCGCAAATCCTCTCCCACACAACAAATAGAGTTGCGAGTGGCTCGCGGCAAAGCGAAAGGCATTACGCTAGATGATCTCTCCGCCGAGACAGGCCTGACGGCGGATGCATTACGTCGTCATATTAGCCCTGCAGTTGAAAGCGGAAACCTTCTGATCGCTCAAGACGACTTGCTTTTGGCGCGTGAGGCATTTCTGGACGCCGCTTCAATAATCGTCGATCACCTGGAAGTCGGCCTTCACTCGGTAAAGTCCTCCGAGCTTCGTAGTCAGACTGCCCTCGTTCCCGCGGTTTTCGACTTTGTGCTGAACTTTCTGGTTCAAGAGCAGAAGATCCGGGTCAACCAGGAGACGGTCTCGCTCTACTTCGCCGAGGACCGGACCTCGAATGCCGAGTCGAAACAATCGACGACTGTTGGCCAAGCGTACAAGGCAGCCGGACTCGCAGCACCATCTGTAAAGGAGCTTGCCCAGAAACTCGACTTCAAAGAGGCCTACCTGCGCCGTCTAATCACGTTGCTGCAGCGCGACAAGACGATCGTGCGCATGGGGAGCGACGATTTGTTTATCCATTCCTCAGCCCTTGAGCAGCTCGTTGCTCAACTCGCTCCTTTCCGCGGCGGCCTGATGGATGTGACCCGCTTCAAGCAGATCACAGGGCTTTCCCGCAAGTATGCGATCCCACTGCTTGAGTACCTTGACCGCCAACGCGTCACCCGCAAGCAGGGAGACCATCGGCTCGTGCTGTAGCTGCCTGCTGCCTATGGGGGGTGGATGTGTTTTGACGCAGGCTCGTGCTATATTGCTGAATGAATTTGTGGGGAGAACTGCGATCCAATGGCTGACCACGAGAACAAGATCAAGCTCATCGAAGATCGCGATGCGACAGGAGAAGTCGCCAAGGTCTACGACGAGTGGCGCGCCAAATCAGGCCGCCAGCAGATGCCCGGCATTTTGAAGTGCTTCAGCCATCGCCCCGATTTCCTGCGCGAAGTGATGAAGTTTAGCGACACGGTACATTTCTCCGAGGGGCATCTCAACCGCAGAACCAAGGAAGCCATCGCGAGTTGGGTTTCGTGGCTCAATCGCTGCCCCTATTGACTGGACTCGCATGCATACTTCCTGCGTGTTCAGGGAGCAGAGGATGAAGCGGTAAAGGCCATCGCGAAGGGTGACCTTGATGGAGCGGGCTTGAGTCCCGCGGAACGTGCCTTGCTCGACTACGTAACAAAAGTGACGGAAGCGGCGTATCGCACCACGATTGAGGATGTGCAGACGCTGCGTGATCACGGTTGGACGGAGCCACAGATTGCCGAAGCTGTGTACGTTACCGCGATGTTCGCTTTCTTTAATCGCGTGGCGGACGCCTTCGGAATCGCTCCTCAGGGCTACCTTGAGATGAATGGATTGACCAAGTAGGAGAGTCATGGACGGCGCAAAGAAGAAGCGAATACGAAAGTGGGTCTTGAGTATCGCGGCCCTTTGTCTTGCCGGCTGGCTTGGTCTCGTCAGCTATGTGAACTGGGCCATGCACCAGTCGCCGGAAGTCTTTGGCCACGTGATGGCGAAGATGCCTATGCCCGCCTACTTCGTGCTTCCCTTTGAGACTCTGTGGATGCGGGCGCGTAACGGGCAGTTGAGCGTTGGTGACACCGCTCCGAACCTGACCGTCAAGAAGTTGGAAGACCACACTCCCACGGACCTGGCATCCCTATGGGCTGACAAGCCGGTGGTCCTGGTCTTCGGCAGTTACACCTGACCGCCTTTTCGGCGGGAGGTTCCCGCCCTGAACAAGCTCGCCGAGCAGTATCAAGGCAAGGTTGGATTTTACGCGGTGTACATCCTCGAGGCGCACCCCACCGACGTGTGGCAAATGCAATCCAATGTGCGCGATAACGTACTCTTCCGCAGCCCAAAGGACGAGGTCGAGCGCGCCTATGTCGCCGGGGCCTGCGTCCGCAAGCTGGGTATCAAATTCCCCGCACTCGTCGACGGTTTCGACAACCGTGTCGAATCGGCTTATACGGGTTGGCCCGACCGTCTTTATCTGATCGGACGAGGTGGTCGCATACTTTACAAGAGCAAGCCGGGTCCATTCGGCTTTCATCCGCAGGACCTGGCACAGGCACTCAAGTCGGCGGTTCCGACAAATTAATCCGGCAACCCCCTGAATCCGCGAGTTTTTTAGCGCGGGTGGCGCGAATCTGGACGCATAGAAGAACCAGTGCGCAACCTAGCTGATTCCCGGGCAAGCACCTCCCATCCTTTAGATTGATTCACGGCTCATTCGAAATGGTGATGCCTACCTTCCTCCCAATTCCGTATGGTGCCGAGTGAGGCTGATTCCCTGAGAAATCGATACGCCAGAAAGAACTGAAGCCTCTTCCCTATTTGAGGTCAGCTCGACGGAGGTTATTGTGCGTACATCCATACTCGGCAGAGTGATCTGCGGATCGCTGTTTGCCGCCCTGCTGTCTTTCCCTTCTCTGCAAGCTCAGCAATCTGCTACGGGCAGCATTGTCGGCACAGTCACTGATCCTTCCGGCACTCCAGTCGCCCACGTGCCCATCACCCTGACCAATGCTTCACAGGGAACCGTGCACACGTTTACGACCAGGACCGACGGCATGTTTTCGTTCAGTACGCTCGAAGCGGCGAATTACACCCTTTCGACGCCATCATCTTCGGGATTTGCCGGCTGGCGTGAAGCGGTAAGTCTTGACGTGGGGCAGAGTTTGAATATTCCTGTTCGTCTGGACCTAGCCGGAAATCGCACAACCGTTGAGGTCACCTCTGACTCCCAACTCGGCGTCAATACGACAAGTTCCGACCTCGGGGGAGTCATCGAATCGCGCCAAATTGAGACATTGCCGCTAAACGGGCGCAACTATCTTGAGCTTGCCTACCTTGTTCCCGGCAACGCGCCTGCACCCAACTTCGATCCCACCAAGGAAAACACCGTGGTCGTTTCCTCCGCGGGGCAAGTCGGCCGTGGCGGCAACGTCACCATCGACGGCGCGGACAACAACGATGACGCAGTCGGCGGCTCGCTGGTCAATATTCCCGAAGACGCTGTCCAGGAATTTCAGATCGCCAGCAATCGCTTCTCCGCAGGATTGGGGCGCTCCGGATCGACGGTGGTCAACGTGGTGACCAAGCAAGGGGGCAACTCGCTTCACGGCGGCGTCGGTGTATACGAACGCGACAGGGTGCTGGAGGGCCTTCCCGCCACATATCAGCCTGTTCCAGGACTGACTCCGGCCTTCCATCGCCAACAGTACGCCGCGGATGCCGGTGGGCCGTTCCGGCGAGACAAGGCGTGGTGGTTTGTTGCGATGGAAGATCGCCAGCAACTCGGCGCGGATCTCGTTGGAGTACGCAACACCGCTGATCAGACCATCACCCGCCAGTTTGCCACCGCTCCATTGCACGACTATCTGACGACCGAAAGGCTCGATTGGCAGCTTAGTGACAAGGATCGAATCGGTTTTCGTGAGTCTCTTGAACTCGAAGACGATCTCAGCCAAAGTACCCTTGATCGCTCGCTCGGCACCGCGGCGTATCGACAGACCGCGGTAAATCATCTGCAGGGTCTCACTTCGGATTGGGTACACATCTTCACGCCATCGGTGATCAATCGCCTCAGCTTTGCCGACAACAACTTCATCAACACCACTTCGCCGACTTCCAGTACTCCGCAAATTACTTACCCGGACCTCGACGACGGCGCCACCTACCGGGTTCCGCAGCAGACTCTGCAATTCCGTCTTCAGGGCGATGATGTTGTGAGCTGGTCACGCCATACCCATACCCTGAGTTTCGGTGGAGAAGTGCAATCCATCGATGCCGACTTCAATCTAGGTGTCTTCCAGCAGGGGAACATTCAAACCGTGGAAGACTTCCCCGACTTCGATCGCAACGGCGATGGCAAAGTCGATGATAACGACCTGCTTTTCGCTGTCGGTCTCCGCAGCTCAACGCCCACGCGACCGCTCGATCTGCCGAACGACGACAACTTCCACTTTGCCCTGTTTGCGGAGGACGACTGGAAGGCACTGCACAACCTGACGCTCAACCTCGGCCTGCGCTGGGAGATGGATACGAACCTAAACAATCTAAGCTGGTACGGGCAGCGCAACCCTATTGTGCAGTCGTTCTATCAGGGGACTCGTCATCGCGACTTCAACAACTGGGGTCCGCGTGCCGGTTTCAATTATGCCTTTAATCCCAACCTCAGCATTCACGGCGGCTACGGAGTCTACTACGATCGCATCACCCTCGAGATCATGTCTCTTGAAAAGGGCTTTGACGGACGCGCGCTGGCGCTTGACGTCAGCGCCGGCAACGTCGTGACGGATCAAAATGGTGTTCCCGTATATCTCAATCCAGATGGCACATTTGTGCCGGGCGCTCCCGAGGTGCTCGCCAGTCCTTTCAGCGGCTTCCTCTTCACAGGCGCAGGCGCCACGGGCATCGATGTTATCAACAATCGTATGCGGAATCCCATGGTGCAGCAGTTCAACCTTGGCATTGAGAAGCAAATTGGCCAGGGACTTATGTTGAAGGTGGATGGCGTGCATAATCTCGGCACGCGGTTCATCATTGGCCGCCCCGTCGGTTCAGTTTTTAATCCTGACACCGAAGGTCCGGACGAGGTCACGGATCTCGAGTCTGCCGTGAATACCAAGTACGACGCTTTATGGGTCAGCGTTCGTCAGAGCTTTGCGAAGTATGGAGAATTCGACGCGGCCTACACGCTGGCAAAATCATTCAATTATGCCAACGATGACCAGATTCCCTTTGAATATGCGCCCATCGATCCCAACAATCTCCAGCTCGAATACGGTCCTCCACCGAACGACCAGCGCCATCGCCTGGTGCTTTCCGGCCTGGGCAACCTACCTTTCAAGTTTCGTTTCGCACCGATCTGGACTATCGCATCCGGCGTTCCGATGGATATTCTTCTTCCCGACGGCAGCGAACGGGTGCCGACTTTGCAGCGCAATGCGGGCGGACGAGAGTTTCATAACGCGGCGCAGCTGAATGCGTTCATTACCCGCACCGACAATGCTGGAGGCGTCTACGAAGCCAGTGCGAATGGTTATGTGATACTGCCCCAGGTCAGCAACAACGCGCGTTTCAACGACAGCTTTAACTCACTCGATTTTCGCCTCGACCGTTCGTTCAATTTCGGCGATCACATGAGCGTCAACCTGATCGGCGAAGCATTCAACATCTTCAACGTAACGAACATTCTAGGCGTCAGCAATCTCAACTACTCAGGATTCGCCAATACGCTCTCGCCTGATCCCACCAATCCCAGTCTCTCGTCCAGCTTCGGAATGCCTGTCTCCACCGCTGGAGGAGTCTTCGGTTCCGGAGGACCGCGCGCCTTCCAGCTGGCCGGAAAGTTGACCTTCTAGGCAGGCAAAAAAGGGCGGCTGGCTCGCGGGTTGGCCGCCTCGAGCGATCCGCCGTTCAAGGCCGGGCCGAAGAACCGGTCATGGTGCTCAAACGACCGCGTGGCTGCGTAATCCTCCGAGAGCCCCTCGCCATCGACAGAATTCGAATTGTAAGTGATGGATTCTGGCGGTCGGTGATTCGGGAACGATTTTAGAACTACTCAGTTGAATTCAGCCGGATAGCCGGGAGTCGATGAATGAAAACGCAAAGGCAGGCATATTGGCGTGATTCACACCTCAATCGCGAATCTTTCGGCGGGACCGCAAATACCGGGCCGTGTTCCATTGCGCGGTTTGCGGCGAGCAGATCGTGGCGAGGTTGGAATTTGAGCCAGTGATCTCTGGATCGCAGACTCTTTCATTGGGAAGCTCATTTGGTTTTCGCGTTTCTAATTCATTTTTGGGCAGCTTTCTCCGGAGACTGATCATTTTTGGTTGGAGACGTCTGTCGAACCACCTGAAGCGGCAAATCGTCAAAACTGCTTCTGAGTTTGTCCTTCACTGCTTTGAGCTCCAAGAACTCGTTCATCTCCCGCTTCGCTTCGTCCAAATCGCCAGCCTTCCTGCTGGCAAGGCTGAGGTGATAATGTGCCGCCATGCTCATTGGGTCGAGTTGAACGGCGCGATTCAGATAAACGAGAGCTTCCTGGGTGCGGTCTGAAGTCAGCAATACCATCCCCATGCCTTCGTTCGCGTCCGGGTCGTTGGGTTGAAGCCGAAGAGAGCGTTCGTAATGCCCCAATGCAGCCTGCAGATTCGAGCGCTCGACCTCGATATCCCCGAGCCTGCACTCGGCTTTCTCATCCAGCGGATTGTCCTCCAGCGCTTTCTTGTACTCTCCTTCGGCTTCTTCCCGCTGCTTCGCATTCGGCGAAACACTCAGCACCTCGCCTAGCGCAAAGTGCGCCCCTGAAAGATGCGGGTCGCGCACGATCGCCAACCGATATGCAGTAATCGCCCCTTCTTTGTTGCCAATCTGAGCCATTCGATCGGCGCGCAGCTGGTACATACGCGCTGACGTTGGATCGACATGCGCCATCGCCAAGAACGCTTTGTCAGCCAAAAGAGAGTAGACCTGATGTGCCGCGTAGAGCACATCGACATTTTCAGGATCGAGCTTTTGAAGTTGGTCAACCACATTGGCGGCGTTGTTCAAATCACCGGCTCCAAACAGGATGCTGAATAACTCCTTGCCCACACTCATACGCAGAGACGGTTCAGCGACATGCTGAAAAGCCTGTTGAAGATGCTCGACCGCGTCAGCGTTTTCTCCTGACCTTGCTTCGGAAAGCCCACAAAGGGCCGCGATGTTCCATAAGTCCGGCTTATGAAGGAGGGTAATCTTGAACTCGGCGGCTGCTGAAACGAATTCGCCTTGCATGTAGAATGCAAGCCCCAGGTTGGAATGAGCACTGAGGTTATTCGGATCGAGGGCAAGAATCTTCTTGTATTCGGCGGCAGCCAGGGCGGGCTTCTGATTGTGAAGATCAGTTTCTGCCTGCTGGGCGAGGCGAGCAATGTCAGGACTTGAATCGGAACTTTCCTGAGCAAGGACCTGAGTGAACGAGGAGAGGTGTGATACTAGAAGAACAGCGGCGAGAGCAATGGTACGCGCGACGTTCACTGGGATCATGCTTCCATCGACACAGCTGGAGTGGGTTCGTGTGCACATGGCGGCTTCCTGACGCCTGTGAGGATAGCAGATTCAGGAATGATTCAAGCCCAATTCATTTTTGTTCGGGAGCCACTTCAAGCGCAGTCAGGGCAGCGTAATCATGATTCGGAACAAAGGAGAGAAAGAGCTTGCCCTGGTGGTTAGGTTTCAATCCGTGAAATGTTCTAGTAATCGCCTTCAGGCTCCCACCTGCCTCTTTATAAATATCGAAATCCTGCAGCAGGTACGTCCCGTTGCAATAGACATCGAACACGCGCTGACCTGCCCAGTTTCCGCTCGTACTGCCATTCTCCGGGGCGCCAAACCACTCTTCGGAAAAATAGAGAGTAAGTGTGTAGGTCTTATCGGTAGCAACCGGAATGGCGTAAGTGAAATTGCCGTATCGCTCAGATTGGTATAGTTCAGGCTCAGCGGTGCCCGTGACTGAATCCCGGTGCGCCCGCCTGCGCCCGCCCGCAACGAATTGATCAGGAACCCATAGGCGGCCTGCCTGATCTTCCACCGCCGAATCGCCTGTCACCCATCGGACGGGCAACATTGTCTTGCCCTCAGTGGGGGTGAGTTCGATGGCATTGACGAATGCGACGCCCTTGAGGTCGAAGCGATTGTGGAATCGCAAATGGAGCTTGCCGTCAGGGCCGGGCGAGATCCCCGCAAATACGCGCACATCCGCGGTGTTGCTTCCACCAGCATCGGAGAGGGGATCGAAGCTGGTCAGAATCGGAATTCCGTTTGCGGTCACATCGAACATGCGACTCGATTCGCCTCCACCCTCGGAATTATCTTCGCCATAGAAAGTCTCGGCGAAGTAAAGCCTCAATTCATAATTCGCCGGCTTGAGGGGAATGTCGTAACCAAAGTCCTGACCTTGACGTGCGGATAGAAACAACTGCGGATCGCTGGTGCGCAGAATTCGCCGAAACCGAACAGACCAGCCTTCGCCGCCATCGAAGAATCGATCTGCGGTCCAGATGTGCCCCAACTGATCTGTGTAGCTCTTCGCTCTCGAACCAGCCATGATCAGGACATCCGGTGCGGTCAAGCCTGCGCTCGGAATGGATGCGGCTGGCGCAGCAGCTGCAGGTGCTTGTGTCTTCGCCCGACTGTGGAGATAGATGAGATATCCCGCCGCGATCAAGCCAACCAAAACGAGTGCGAACAGCGCAATTGCGTACTTGCCGAGCGGGCCAGGTTGGAGAAGCGGCTTCGGAGTTGGTGTGACGATCTTTGGATTCGAACCTCCTGCTCCATTTTCAGCCACCGCTTTTGCCTCGCTTGCCGAGACAAAATGAGGCAGGTAGCTGCCTTGAGGCAGGACGAGGCGAATGGGATGGCTCGCACCCTCGCTCTCGTAGTAGTCGTGGAGCCTCTTTCTCACCCGGTGGGCCTCCACTCGAACGATGGAGTCCTGCTGGGGATCGAAGTCCGCGCGCCGACCGAGGGCTTCCATTGCAACCTCTACTTCGGTCACATGGGTGGCACCAGCAAAGAACTTATCACAGGTATACCTGAGAAAGCGGCTGGAATTGGTATGACCGGCGAAGAGCGAGGAAGACAGGACCGCCTCGCACTCCGCCAACTCGGCAGTTCGGTCAATTACCAGCATGTGCCCCCCAAGCGCCTTTACATTAGCACAGGGAAAAGAGCATCAGCAATGACCTTCAGAGCCCAATTGTAACGTACGCGGACGCGATTGTAACGTGACACAAGAGCAGTAACGACAAGCATTTCCGCTTCATTTCGCGAGTTTGTGGCTGTAGCAGGAATGTACCTGAATTAACGCGAATTGTACTGGACACATCCCTGATTACAGATGCAGCCTTGGTCCCGAAACAAGACCAGAAGGAATACTGATTCACCCTTTAGGAGGAACCAGATGAACCGACAGACGAGCGGAACGCAAACTCCACCGGAAGTTTCCGGCAATTCTTTGACAGCACCTGGGCGACGGCAGAACGCTCCAGCAAGGTCGCGGATTGGGCAAATGCTCTGCGCCGCGGCAGTATGGTCTCGCGGGTTTGGAGCTCTTGCGTGCCTCATCCTGTTTCTCTCGTTTTCGGCCGCAGCGGTCGCCCAGATCGATATCTCTGCTTCGCTGGCGGGTACTGTCACCGACCAGAACAACGCTGTGGTTCCCGGTGCGGTCGTAACCGCGCATAACGTGAATACCGGAGTCGCTGCAAGCGCGACGAGCAACGGGATTGGCTTATACCAGTTTGTTTCGCTCTCTGCAGGGACTTACACGGTCGACTGCTCCGTCAAAGGATTCAAGAGTTTCACGGCAACGGACGTCGTGCTCCATGTGGGAGGAGTCACCACGCTTCCTGTGATCCTCCAGGTTGGAGCGACCAGTGAGACGGTGACAGTTTCCGGATCGACCGCGATGGTGGATACCGAAACCGCAAACAACTTGACCACCATCGACCCAGATCTTATCGAGGCCATTCCCGTGCAAGGGCGAGATCCTCGCGAGTCCATGGAAGTCCTGATGCCTGGCGCCACTGCCGCGGGCACAGGGTCCAGTTTCTTCATCCCGGTTACCAGTTTTAATGGCGTCTCGCAGCTCTCTAACAACTACGATGTGGACGGCGGCGCTATGAACGACTACATGCACGGCTCCGCTTCTGCGAGTTTTCCGCAATCTGAAAACATTTCGGAATTCAGTGTGGCATCGGCACTTCCCGACGCATCTGTGCCGCGTGGCGCGGGCGGGCAAATCGAAGCGACATTGAAGAACGGCACAAATCAATTCCACGGCCAGGTCTGGGGGTATTTGCAGAACGGGGCGTGGGACGCGAATTCCTGGTCGAACAATTTCCAGGGTGTGAAGCGGCAACCATTCAATCAGCAATGGTACGGCGGCAATGTCGGAGGCCCCGTCTGGATTCCCAAGCTCTACAAGGGAAAGGACAAAACCTTTTTCTTCCTGTCCTTTGAGCGCACCGCTACCTCGAAGAGTTCTACGAGTTCAGGCCAGACCATTACCGAGGCGGAGCGAGGCGGCGACTTTTCCAGTTCGCCAGATGGCATCCCAGTCATCAATGGAGTCCCGACCCCGGTCATTCCGACCGCCGACTTCGGCACACTGGGAAATCTCATCAACTCTTCGGCCGGGAAAGCCATTCTGCCCATGGCCACCAGCGGAACAGACACCTTCACCTGGAACCCCACTGATGTATCCCTCATCAAGACCTGGACGGTCAGAATCGACGAAAACTTCTCTGACAAGCATCGCCTCTTCGGCAGCCTCTGGTGGTATAACGACAACCCGACCTTTCAGGATATGTATGACGAATTCAGTGAAGCGTCGTGGGCAACGCACTATCCCAATCCTGATGCAACCTGGGGCGAACCAGTCCAGACAAAAGTGTGGGCCGTCAACGATACCTACACCATCAGCCCGTCGATGCTGAATAACTTTGTTCTCGGCTTGACTCAATCTGCAATCGAAGTGACCAACACCTGGGCCCCGGGGCACGAGCTGTTTGACGCATCGAATACCGGAATTGCCTCCGTGGGCGATACCCTGGCTCCGAGCGTCGAGCAGATCACCACCCCGCGGAACATGGGCCAGGATATGTGGAATGGATACATCAATCCAACCACGATGCACACCTGGGACATCACGGATAATTTCACGTTCACCAAGGGACGCCACACGATCAAGGCAGGCTTGGAGCTTCGCAATTACCACGAGATTTTCTACCAGACCTATGATGCGGGAGGCACAGTCTCCTTTGGTGACTCCGACAACATCTACGGCGGCACTGGCAACGGAATCGCCGACATGATGCTCAATGGTGGCCCCGTATCGAATAATGAGGCGCCCGCAGGGAATTTTGGTGCAACCTTCTATCAAAACACCACGCAGAATCTCAACATCAACTACCCGGCCCGCGAGGCATACGTTCAGGACACAATCAGACTCAAGCCACGCCTGATCGTCATGCTCGGAGCCAGGTTGCAGCCATATTTCGGCGTTCGACCTCTTCACGGCAACTTCGTGACTTTCCGTCCCGGACAGCCGTCCACAGTTTTTCCAACCGCTCCCGTAGGGTTGGTCACAATCGGAGACCGTGGTATCCCAAATAACCTGACGGGAAATCGCTATAACGTAGGGCCAAGAGTCTCATTTGCCTACGACATCTTCGGTAATCACAAGGCCGCCGTCAAAGGAGGCTACGGGCTCTACACCGATTACCAGGTATTGCTCGGATTCAATGGCTACACAACCGCCGCTCCGTATGGCGTGGATTACTACCCGTCTCCCGGACCGGATCTGAGTCTCGCTAATCCGTATCAACAATACGGAAGCACGCCGTTCCCGTATACGCCGCCGGGCCAGGGGTCACCGCTTGACGCCACTTTGTCATTTCCAAACCCTGTCAGCACCATCTCGATTAAACCCGGCTACAACTCGGGTCAACTTCACAAGTTCGACCTGGAATTTGAAATCGAGCCCATCAACACCTACGTTTTCTCTGCCGCATGGGTTGCGACAAGGGGCACACATTTAAGTGAATCGCATAACTTGAACTGGCCCGCATTTGTTGCCGGAGGAAGCACGAACGACACGGCAAATGTGTATTCGCGCCAGCCCTACTATCCGGCCGGTTTCGATCAAATCAGCCAGTTCTATTCCGACTACAACTCCATGTATAACTCTCTCCAGGTCAACGTGAAGAAGAGAGCTTCGTATGGCCTGACTCTGATGGGGAGCTATACCTACAGCAGCTCCTCGGCTCAGCAAGGATGCCGCTATCAGGCTGAGTGCTCATTGGATTACTACAGCCCTGGCACCGTGCATCAAATGACTGCTGCCGCGAGCTACCAGATTCCAACTTTCCTGAAACAGAATGAGCTTTCGCGACGAATCTTCGGTGGCTGGGGCCTTGGGGCCACAGGGACTGCGAGTACCGGAAGTTTCGGTAGCGTCGGCGATTACAACTGCAACGAATATAACTTCCAATCCGCCGGCTGCTATGCCAACTATGTAGGCAGTGGCGCGCTACTATCGAACCGCAAGAGCGTGTACACGTCCGGCGGCAGCGAGCTTGGGGTCTCGTGGCTGGATCCGAGCAAATTCATCAGGGCGGGTGAGGCTCTTGAAGGCGGTGTTCCCACGCCACTGGCGGGGGTTGGCACGCGCCTGTTCCTTGGAAATGCCGGATACGGCGTATTCAAGGGTCCGGCTTCGGGCATTGAGGACTTCAACGCCAGCTTGAACAAAGACATCCTGCTTGTGGAGAGCTTCAAGCTCAACTTCCATGCCGAGGCGTTCAACGTGCTGAATCATACCGTGCTCAATGCTCCCGGGTATAACAACACCGTAGGTCCGAACACGGAAGGTTTCGGTATTATCAGTACCGCCAACCCCCCGAGAAACATTCAATTGTCGCTGCATATTATCTTTTGAGCCGGCCATACTAGCTGGCTCTTGCAATCACGTGAGGCCGCAGGTGCCACGCGGCCTCACGGAGTTCTTCCCTGAGAACGTTGTGAGGTCGGAGCAGGCGGTTGTTGCGTCGAGTGCAACAGAGTCGTTTCGCCTACAGCTTGCGAAACACCAATTCGAGTTCACGCAATAAAGCCAGACAGATCAGGTGGAGAAGATGACAAGAAAAAGTGTGATGACGCGGCGAGAGCTGATGACGCTTCTGGTGGCAACGGGAGCCAGCTCTTCGATTCTGGGCTCGTCGCGGCTTTTCGCTGAAGCGGGAAACAGTGGTTGGGTGAAGTACGCGGATAATCCCGTGCTGGGAGGACAGTATGGAACTTGCTTCGATATTTCCGTGCTTCGGGAATCTGGGATATTCAGAATGTGGGTCTCATGGCGTCCAAAGCAAAGTGTTGCGATTACCGAGAGCAAGGACGGGATTCACTGGAGCCCACCGGAAATAGTCCTTGGACCGCGCCCCGAAAGCGGCTGGGAAACAGACATGAATCGGCCTGTTGTTGTCCACCGTGCAGACGGCTATCACATGTGGTACACGGGACAGGCGAACGGGATGTCGCGTATCGGCTATGCCACTAGTGCGGACGGACGCGCTTGGGTCAGGCAATCATTAAAGCCGGTGCTAGAGCCGACCGCTACCTGGGAAGGTGTCGCGGTTATGTGCCCGCATGTGATTTGGGATGGCGCGAGTCGCATTTGGAAGATGTGGTACTCCGGCGGCCAGCAGTACGAACCCAACGCGATCGGTTATGCAACGAGCAAAGATGGACTGCACTGGGAAAAGTCCGCGGCGAATCCAGTGCTGTCTCCGGATACTCGCATTGAATGGGAAAAAGACAGAGTCACAGCCGCACAGATTATCCAATGGAAAGGCTGGTATTACGCTTTCTACATCGGTTTCCGCGATATCGATCATGCGCAGATCGGACTGGCACGATCAAAGGATGGAATTACGGGCTGGGTTCGCCACGCGGGGAATCCAATCGTTCGGCCAACTCCCGGTGGATGGGATGCCGATGCGTGTTATAAGCCATTCGCCGTGTACTCCGAAGGACGCTGGAGGCTATGGTACAACGGCAGAAACGATCATCTGGAGCAGATCGGACTTGTGGTTCACACTGGTGAAAGCCTGGAATTTGTAGAGGGATAATGCTGACAACACCGAGTTGCGGGTCGGATGAACTCGTGTGAATGGGCTCACACCATTCGCACTCAGGCGCGGGATTGCAGTAACTCGTGATTGTGAAAAGGGAAAGAAATGATCAATCGTCGCGTCGTTCTTTCATGGCTGAGCGCAGTTGGAGTGTCTGCAATTCGAACACCTCGGCCATTGGTCAGTTCACCTACCCAAGGAACCGGTGATGGATGGCAAAAATTTCCCGGGAACCCGGTGCTTGGTGGCCAATACGGAACTTGTTTCGACATTTGCGTGCTCCAAGATCAGGGCAAGTTTCGTATGTGGCTTTCGTGGCGTCCAAAGAAGTCGGTGGCAATTTCCGAAAGTAGCGATGGCATCCAATGGTCCGCTCCGCGCGTCGTGCTGCCGCCCGATCCATCCACCGGATGGGAGGATGACATCAATCGTCCTTCGGTGGTTCGGCGGGGAGACGGATATCACATGTGGTACACCGGCCAGACATGGAGCAAAACCCCGTCGGCGGAAGGGCGGGAGGATGGACACTCCGCAATCGGCTACGCGACCAGCAACGACGGTGTCGATTGGGTTCGGCAATCGAGCAAGCCTGTGCTGGCTGCGGAAACACATTGGGAAGACGTGGCGGTCATGTGCCCCCATGTGCTCTGGGACGAGAAGAACGCACAGTGGCGAATGTGGTATTCAGGCGGCGCCCAATATGAGCCGAACGCTGTGGGGCATGCGACCAGCAAGGATGGACTGCACTGGGCAAAGGACGCGGCAAATCCGGTCTTTCGGCCTGATCCCCGCTTCGAGTGGGAGAAGGACCGCGTCGCTGGAATCCAGGTAGTGCGCCAGGGCGGGTGGTTTTATGCTTTTTACATTGGTTATCGCGACATCGATCACGCGCAAATTGGGCTCGCGCGTTCGCGTGATGGATTGAATCACTGGGAACGTTGTCCGTCCAATCCGATCGTTCGGGCGACCGGCAGCGGCTTTGACGCGGATGCCTGCTACAAACCCTATGCAGTCTTTTCCGGGGGCAAGTGGATGCTCTGGTACAACGGAAGAAATGTTCACCTGGAACAGATTGGCCTTGCCACGAAGAACGGCCCTTCACTCGAGTTCGAGAGATAGGTCAATCGAAATGAAGAACCTCAATGTCCGTGCTCTTCTCCTCTTGCTGTGCTGCTTGTTTGGATTGAGTTTGCTGACGCGGGCGAGCGCGCAACAAAAGCCCGACGCGTTATTGCATCCCGAGTCGTACCACCATTACTTCACTGAGTTCGCCGCGCAGGAGCATGAGTTTCTGAAGGACGAACCGGTCGTGGCGTGGCCCTGGTTCACTGCCAACATCCCCTGGATCGATGTCCCCGACAAGGATCTCGAACAAATCTACTACTTCCGTTGGTATGCTTATCAGAAGCACATCCACCACACGCCCGATGGATTCATCGTCGATGAGTTTCTTGACGACGTCCCATGGGCCGGCAAGTACAACTCGATCAACGCCGCGGCCGAGGATCACCTGAAGGAGGCGCGTTGGCTGCGAGACCCAGCTTATGCGAATCAATACTCCCGCTTCTGGTTTACACCGGACGCTGAGCCGCGTCGTTATAGTTTGGCGGCGGCCGACACCGTCTACTCCGTGTATCTCGCTCAAGGCGACAAGCAATTGGTCGCTAGTCTTTTGCCTGCGCTGGTGAGCAATTATGAGGCGTGGGAAAAAACGCATCAGGATTCCAATGGGCTGTTCTGGCAGATTGACGATCGTGACGGAATGGAAGACAGC
The DNA here is from genome assembly GCA_963725945.1 of uncultured Acidobacteriota bacterium. Taxonomy (GTDB): domain Bacteria; phylum Acidobacteriota; class Terriglobia; order Terriglobales; family Acidobacteriaceae; genus Telmatobacter. The sequence continues at coordinate 119,323 of CAVSAW010000019.1, forward strand.
ATCGGGGGCAGCGGTTACAGGCCCACCATCAACAGCTATATGTATGGAGACGCGGTCGCGATCGCGAAGATTGCCGCGATGACCGGTGACAGAGCCCTGTCAGCACAGTATGAGAATAAAGCGAGGAATCTTCGCGGTTTGATTGAAGACCGTCTGTGGAACCCCAGCGATAAGTTTTATGAGACTGTGCCGCGGGAATCCGGCGCCAAGTGGGTGGGCGTGCGCGAAGAGGTTGGCTATGTGCCTTGGTACTTTGATCTGCCTAGCCTTGATCGAGATGTTGCCTGGCTACAACTGACCGACCCGCGGGGATTTCAGGCAAAATACGGGCCAACAACCGCCGAGCGCAGAAGCCCGCGTTTTCGCTTCGAATTTCCGCACGAGTGCCTCTGGAACGGTCCATCCTGGCCATTTGCAACCACCCAGACTCTGGTGGCGCTGGCCAATCTATTGAATGGAGCCCCGCAAAACATCATTGGCGCGAAAGAGTACAGGGACTTACTCGCAACCTATGTACGGTCACAGCACATTCAGCTTTCGGACGGCACAACAATTCCATGGATTGACGAGGACCTTGATCCAGACACAGGCCAGTGGATTGCGCGCACCATACTCGAAAAGATTAAACAGCCGCCGCCGAATCGCGGTCGCTACTACAACCATTCCGGATTTGCCGATCTGGTCATTACCGGGTTGATTGGGCTGCGCCCCGCACCAGGAAATACACTGGCGATTCACCCTCTTGTCTCGAAGCAATGGAAATGGTTCGCTCTCGACGGGCTTCCCTACCATGGTCATTTGCTGACGGTCTACTACGACAAGACCGGGGATAAATACCATCGAGGGGTCGGACTCCGCGTGCTGTGTGATGGAGCGGAAGTCGCGTCGGAACCAGAACTTGCTCCGCTCACGGTGCACCTGCCCGCTAGTGGCGGCAACCCATCCTACGGCTCTTTGAGATGACGCCCAGGAAATGGGACTTGGACGTAAGAGGGCCTCAATCATGTGGTGATCTTCCCGGCGAAATCATGGAGAGACCTCACGCTCCGTCACCGCTTCGCTCGCGACGATGGGGTTGAGCGTCGGCGACCTATTGGCCTCTCGCTGGCAGGACATTGATTCAGACAAGGGACAACTTCCGGCTGGACAGACGACCTGTGAGGGCCATTTCGATGAACTCAAAACGAAGCGAAAGCCTGGATGCGAACATGCTTGCCGGAACCGATCTATCCTTTGCATTCGACCCCGAGAGTACGGATTTTCCCACATCTGGATGGAGCAGGCACGCACCTTGATGCGATCCTGCACAGACTGACTTGCTGACGGAATCTTCTTCACCGGGATGAGGCGCTGTTCTCGTATTCACTGGCGAGAAGGAAATCGGCCAGAGTGTTCGGATTGGTATTTCTCTTTCCCGTATGCAATCAGAAAAGGGCCAGATTTTGGATGCTTTCACTGTTGGAGTGCTTCGAACTCCATATGTGGCACTATTGAGTGCCCTCTGCCGAACGCTTCCCGGGTCGAAGCAATTGTGTACTGTCCGACAGGTGGCGAGCCTTAATTGGGACGTCTCTTCCGGTTCAGAACGACTTCGTCTCAGTCTGCCGCAGTCAGGCGTTGACACAGCTCTTGACGCGCGCTACGATGCTTCAGTTCCCCCGTGGTTTACTGGACTGAAGTAGTCGTGTGGGTTGCATTGTTTGCAACTCCTCGGGGAGCCCTGAGAAGCTGGCTTTGCCTCAGTTTGGAGTCCACCCAAGCTTTTCGGAGGCTCAACCGATGCGTCGCTTCAAGACGTCAAGAATCTTGTCCGCACGGGTAGCAGGCAGCATCTTCATTGCAATATGTTTCCTGGCGGTTGGGCGCTCGTCTGCAAAAACCCTGCAATCTATCGGGGTATCACCCAGTTCCGCAGCAATCCCAATCGCATTCAGCCAGCAGTTCACCGCGACAGGCGTTTATAGCGACGGCTCAACGGCTAATCTTACGACCTCCGCCTCCTGGTCCACTAGTAGCGGAACCATCGCAACCGTCAGCCGGAGTGGATTGGCAACCGGCAAATCTGCCGGAGTCGTGACCATAAGCGCTACCGTGAGCGGTATCAAGGGTACCGCTTCGCTGACCGTCAGAAACGCCAAAGTGACCTCGATAACACTGTCACCGACCGCGCCAAGCGTCGTCGTCAAAAATACTATCCAATTCACGGCAACCGGAAACCTTAGCGACGGAAGTTCAAGCGACCTTACGGGGTTGGTCACCTGGTCCTCCTCATCAAAGTCCATTGCCACGATCGGTGCAAGTGGTCTCGCTACAGCTGTGAAAGCGGGCACGGCGACGATAAGTGCCGCCTTCACGGGCGCTCCGACCGCGTCGACTTCACTCACCGTGACCGCGATCACCCTGCAGTCGATCACGGTCACTCCCTTGAACACCAGCGCAACTGCCGGCACCAAAGTCCAGTACACAGCGACTGGCTCGTACAGTGACGGCAGCACCGCCAATATCACAACATCCGTAACGTGGAGTTCCAGCAAAACCAGCGTGGCAACCATCCAGTCTTCAGGACTTGCGAGCGCGGTTGGAGCGGGCATAGCCACGATCAAAGCGACCAGCTCGAGCGTCTCCGGGAGCACAAGCCTGACGGTCACTGCGTCGATCTCTTCGATTTCGATCTCGCCATCCAGTGTGTCGATAGCCCTCGGCTTGACGCAGCAGTTCAAAGCCACCGCGCACTATTCGAATGGAACGACCAGCGACATCACAACTCTGGCAAGCTGGACGTCCTCCGTTCCTGCGGTTGCAACCGTCAGCAACAACGCCGGCAGCCAGGGACTGGCAACATCCGATGCGACTGGAACGACATCTATTGGCGCCACTTACCAAGGCTTTACGAGCGCCCCGGCTGCTCTCACAGTGACGGGCGCGGCGTTGGTGTCTATTGCGGTCTCGCCAGCGTCGGCCTCGATTGCTCTTGGCACCTCCCAACAGCTCATCGCAACGGGTACATATACAGACGGCAGCACCAAGGTCATCACGAACTCCGTATCGTGGATATCCTCCACTCCTGCAGTTGCCACGATTGGCGCCAGCGGTGTGGCCGTGAGCGGCACTCTGGGCACCACGACGATTACGGCAAAGTCCGGCTCGATCTCAGGATCGGCTACGCTTTCTGTAACCCCCGCAGCCCTCGTCAGCATCTCTGTGACACCGCTGAGCCCATCGTTGTCGAAGGGGGTGAGCCAGCAGTTCACCGCAGCGGGAGTCTACACAGACGGCAGCACACAAAACATTACTTCTTCGGTGCAGTGGACATCCAGCGCGCCCACCGTGGTAAGCATAAGCACCAGTGGAAATGCTGAAGGCCTCGCCACCGGGACCGCGCAGATTACCGCAAGCGTCCCGGGTACCGGCATTTCCGGCCAGAGCGCGGTGACGGTGGGACCTGCGGCGTTGGTGAGTATTGCTGTGACGCCAACAAATACGGCGATCGCTCTCGGCACCGCACAGCAGTTCGCTGCGGTTGGAACCTATACCGACGGAAGCACCCAGGATCTGACCGGTTCCGTGCTCTGGAGTTCTTCTGACGCGGGAATCGCCACGATAAGCGGTTCTGGCCAGGCTATGAGCCTCGCGCCTGGCTCGACTAATATCACAGCGACGTCCGGGGCGATTGCCGGCTCGACGACGCTGCTGGTCAACCCGGCCGCTCTCGTTTCCATCGCGGTGACACCCGCCATACCGACGGTACCACTTGGGGAGACAAAACAGTTCACCGCAACGGGCACATTTGCTGATGGCAGCATCCAGGACCTGACGAACACGGTCAGTTGGAGTTCTTCGGACTCAACGGTGGCGACGATCAGTATGACAAGCCCGACACAGGGCCTGGCTCAAACGCTGGCAACAGGGACAACCACAATCGCGGCAAGTTCAGCTGGAGTGAGCGGCACTACCGTCCTCACCGTGAGCCCTGCTGTGATCATCACGATCGAGATCACGCCCTCGCCGTTATCGCTGGCCATCGGCTCAACCCAGCAGCTTTCAGCCATCGCGACATATTCCGACGAGACCACAAAGGATGTCTCCAGTGCCGCAACCTGGACCTCCTCGGATGGGACGATCGCGACCGTGAGCGCGACGGGTACTGTGACTGCCGTTGCAACGGGTTCGGCGACACTCACGGCGACAAGTGGCGGAATCACGGGATCGACGAATGTTCAGGTCAGTCCCGCAGTGCTGGTCTCCATCGCGGTATCTCCCGGATCAGCCTCGATTCCGCTGGGGACGACGCAGCGATTCAGCGCAATGGGAACCTACAGCGACGCGAGCACGCAAGATCTCACGACTTCGGTGCAGTGGACATCATCCGATGCCACAGTAACAACGATCAGTATGGCTCAGAGTACCGCCGGACTCGCCACTTCGACCGGCACCGGGATGGCAACCATCACCGCCACGTCAGGCTCGGTATCGGGAACAGCCGACCTCACGGTCACACCTGCAGTACTGGAGTCGATTGCAATAACGCCTGCTGCTCCTTCTATCGCGCTTGGCCAATCGCAAGGATTCGTAGCGACCGGTACCTATTCAGACCAGAGCACGAAGGACATTACGACGAACGTCACCTGGAGCACATCCAATGCGCTGGTGGCCATCATCAGCAATACCACTGGTTCGAATGGTCTCGCCACCAGTTCCGGTCAAGGAACAGCAACTATCGGGGCCACTATGGGTTCTGTTGCTGCCACGACCACTCTTACCGTCACAGCGCTTCCCGCGCCGACCGGTTTGACTGCAACAGCAGGCATTGGCCAGATAGCCCTCAATTGGAACTCCGTGAATGGCGCAACCAGCTACCAGGTATCTCGCGGTACAACCTCCGGCGGTCCTTACACTGTTCTGGCAGTCGCGAGCACGAACAGTTATACCGATACAGGTCTGGCCAGCAGCTCCACCTACTACTACGTTGTCAGTGCCATAAACTCAGTCACGCAAAGTGGTGTCTCCGCTGAGGCCAGCGCGACAACTCCCTCGACAACGCCTATCTTAGTGTCACTCAGCATCATTCCTCTCAACCCTTCCGTCGTGGCCGGAGCAACGCAGCAGTTTACTGCGACTGCTTTCTACAGCGATTCGAGCACAACCGATGTAACCAGTTCTGCGACATGGTCGTCTTCGAACCTCGCAGTCGCTACGATCAGCGCCGCGGGATTGGTTTCAACGGTTGCCCAGGGGAACACCACGATCGGTGCAACTTATGGAGGCCAATCTGCTTCAACGACACTCGTCGTCAGTGGCGGCAACATCACCCTCGGCCAAGCTGTGAACGACGGCGGCTTGACGCAGATCAATTGCGGCTACCAAGGCGTCTGCATGGTGCCGATTTACATGCAAGGTGGTGCGAGCGGCTACACACTCAACAACGTAACCTTCAACGTACACACCGTAAGCGGCACCGTCCTGCTCGGCATCTATGGCACTATAACGGGGACCAATTGCCCGAGCGGCTTCAGCTACTGTGCGGGCTCTCTCCTCTGCGCCACGTCGTCTCAGATCACGGACGCGGGCGGAGATAACGTCATCCCTGCGAACAGCTTCACCGCCTGCCCCACGTTCGCGGCGAACTCAATTTACTTCCTCGCGATCGAGACGAGCGGCGGCGGCGTTCAACTGAGTGGCGAGTCGGGCTCGTTCTGTCCGGGCACCGGATACTTCGCGCTGAGTAAAACTGGCCTAAGCAGCATGGCGATGCCATCGACGATGGGCAGCGGCCAGGCCGAGCCCTCTGCGGACAACTGCCCTCAGCTCAACGCGAACTTTACATGCGTCGCGTCGTGCGGCACGGCCCCGATCCCCTGGACATTGTTTGCCTATACAGGCAACACCAATGCCACCGCCGTCACGACAACGAACCTGAAGACGGGTGCGTATTGCATGACCGGCACGCTGAGCGGGTCGCTGACCAGTTCGACGACTTACAGCACCTCAACCGTACATGGTTTCGCCAATTCACCCCCATGTGACGCGACGACTGAATCAAGCGGGACTGTGAGCATCAAGCGCTCCCTGGCCGACTCCTGGACCTACGGATACGGCGGCGGCAGCACCCAGAGCGACATGCTTTTCTGGATAAACAACAGCGGGAACGCGACGAGCAAGGGATCGAGCACCGACATTGGTGAAATCGGCGGCGGCAACATCATCACTCTGCAGATCATTAATGGCCCGAACTGTCCCACTCCGTCCGTTCCCTGTTTCGCTGCGGAGCGATCAGGCCACACGACGATGGATTTTGGGGCGGTCCCGTTCAGCCAGAACACCTGGTACGCAGTCGCCATCCTGAACGTCAGCGGCGGCACGCATCAAGTCGCTGTGTATGACACTACCGGCACGCAGATCGCTACGACCATGAACGCTTGCGCGGATGGAAAGACAATCTGCATCCCGAGCGATACGAGCGGGAATCCGTCTGAGATTCGAATGATGAATTGCGGTAGCTATGACTCAGCTGTCGGAACGCTCTACTACGGCCCTGTCCTGATCGATCCGACGGGTCAATCCTTCGCCAGCATTGGGAATAGCTATGCTTCGATGCGCTTCCCGGATTCACCGGGCCGCATCGGCCCTGAGCTGTCGAAACTCGTCCACGACGGCGTAATCCCTCATGCCGAAATGAGGAACGGCCACTGGTACTCATACGCGCTCAAGCGTTACCTGTCCTAACTCGCCACCGAGGTTGCCGTTCGAGCTGTCCCTCGCCAAAATTCCGACCTTCCGTCGAATCATAGAATTAGGCTGCGCATCGATTCCGACTCTCCTTGTGCCAAACTGGTTCGATGTTACGGCTGCTGAGGCTCTTGGTTGTCTTCTTTGCGCGATTGTTTCGCACTCGCCGCGACCTGTTACTCGAAAATCTGGCACTTCGACAACATCTCGGCGTTTTCAAGCGAAAGCATCCGCGGCCTCCATTTGGTGCTGTGGACAAAACGGTTCTGGGTCATAGTGCGGCGATTCTGGTGTGGATGGAAGCAAGCGCTGATTCTCGTCCAACCGGAGACCGCCGTGCATTGGCACCGAGCCGGATTCCAACTTTACTGGACCTGGTTGTCTCGACATCGAGTTCGTGCAGGAACCCAGACCGTGATCCATCATCTGATTGATGGTTCCTTCTGGCTTCGTCATCTTCTATATAGGAAGGTCAGGATCGTGTGCGTTTTCTGCCGCCGCCGAGCATTGAAAACCTCGCCGGAATGACCCGAGATCTGCCTCGTTCACAATGTGGGAATGGCCAACAAATCGCCATACGAGGTTGCCCGCAGAATTTGAGACGCAAACCAGATGGAACACGGGTTTCCCTACGTAGCATTGGCACTTTTCGCTCAACTATGTACTTGAGACACCCGGATTTACCCTCGCAATCTAGAGCTTCAGGTACAAAACAGTGATTTGACCCCCAAATGTACCCAACATTTGAAGGCCAGAAACTCTGTTTTCGATCCGGAATCCTGTCCCGGGACCCAGGCAGGCATCGGCCTGGCTGAACGGTTGTTCCAGCACGGGGAAATGAGCGGATTTCCGGCTTCCTTTCATGGCCAAGCAGGCTCAATCGACGATGACGGAAATAGGCTTGTCGACACCCTCTCTCTCGCGCCGCCGGATCCGCGCAGGCTGAAGCGGGGTGCGCCTCCCACACCTTGGAAGCTGATCGCACGGGTGTTCGAACTAGTTCTCGTTCAATCAAGGATGCTACGGCGTTTATCAGGGCCTGTTCGGATCTAACCACTTTTCCGACAAGCCGGTTATACGGCAACTTGCCGAAGAGACGTCGGTACAGGCTTCCTTGGGGAGGATGCGGACCGATACTCGGGAACGATCTGACCGCTCAACAATTGACTACCGTCCGCAATCGCGGGCAGATTTAGGTGAAAAGTTGCACCGCGTCCATCGAAGACACGCCATCTTGGCAAACGTCGAACGCGGGATTGCTACCGAATAAGAAAGCGTCGGATTTTGAATCTAGCGCTTCGCAACCCCACCCTCATAGTGAGAATTTTCGATCTTGCCGTCGCTGCCGTCGCGTTCGAGGTCGATGGAGTACTTCAAAATGCATCTGGTGTCTTTCGTCACCCAGGCCGAACCGGTAATGTTATAGTCTCTGGTGCGCCAGGCTGTATTAAAGGCCCACTTCTCGGTCTGACTTTGGTGCGTTGTGTCGACCGCGTACCTGATTGTGTCGTAGCTATCGATCTTGTCAGTTCCAACCGGTTTCGTATCGGGCTTCGCTACAAACAGATTCCATGGAGTCACGGCCATGACGAACAGATTCGGTCCGGCGGCCCAACCCGATTTGTCCGCACGCGAGTAATGGATTGTGTTGGAGCTTTCGACGAGCCCATCGTGAATTACTATGTCCGGCGCACCGGGCACACTTTTTGCTTCGCGATCCAGATCGGTTGCGGGCCGGCGCACGTTCATTGTCAGGTCGAAATTGTCGCCGGCGAGATCGGCCTCATAATCCTTCGATGATCCGTCACTGTTGCTTAGCTTATTTGAGAAGTGGATCGGCGTGGCAAGAGGCGGACCCTGTGTGATGGTCTGCACGCAATATGTCCCACCATCCAGCTGATGCTCTGCCTCGCTGACCGTTGAAGTGTTAGCTTGTGCCGATTCCCCTCGATTCGTCTCTCGAAGTCCACTCTTGCATCCTTGCGCGGCAAAGAATACGAGTAACGCGACGATCGCGAGCGACCAGCACGGAAAATAGTTTGCCCGTTTCATGACTCGCCTCCTTTAAGCTTTTCGCCCCCCCGCGGGGAACCTCTAGTCCGCCACGCGAGTAGCACCCCACTTCAGGACTGGCATATTGAATAACGCAGAGAGATCACAGGATCAAAGGATTCGACACTGAAACAAGGCTGACCCGATAAGGCAAGACGATTCAGGGGATTAGACGGGAAGATGACTTGAACAGAAAGAGGGAACGGCGCAAAGGCACACTGTCCGTGGAATCATCAAGATTGATCTGCAGGCTGTCAAAGAGATCAGATAAGTGAAATGAGAGGCCGCCTGAACAACCGAATGTAGTCAGGGTGACTCGATCAATGACCCGATTCGATTAGTGAACCGGTCGGCTCACGGCAAATTCGTTCCCCGAATCCTTCATCGACTGTTCTGCGTGTCGGGCGAGCAGTTCGAGACCGTGATTTCGTGCTTCTATGGCGAGGCTGGTGAGAAGAGTGCGTCCTGAGGTGGGGTTGAGCCTGGTCTCAATCTCGCCAAGCGCAAGTCGCGCTTCGCATTCCAGATTGAAGTACCCCATCCTTTTCGCCGCCGCTGCAGCGGAACTCAGGCTCTGAATCGCCCCCGAGGGGTGTGTGGCATTTCTCCCGTTAGATCCCGACATCGCAGCTTCAATCCGGGCACCTTCAATGGCCGCGGGCAGTCGGAGAGCTGGATCAGAACTGGTCAGGCTAAGGTTTGCCGCGCGCTTAGCTGCCTCCGCGGCTTCATTCAGTTTTCCTTCTCCACGCAAGGCTCGACTCAGGAGGATGTAGGCAGTACTCGCGTCGGGATCCCCGTGCTCCTTCTCGAATTCAGAGATGACGCCACGCAAAACCGGTTCAGCTTTTTCTGGATTCCCCTCCTCCAGGGATATCTCTGCAAGTTCTTCCTGGCTCTCAGCCACCAGCCCTGTCTCCCCCATCTTCTTGCGGATTGCCAGGGACTGTTCAAACAATTGACGAGCCTTGTCGAGATCTCCCTGCTGCTCAAGAATGTCGCCCAATTCATCGATGGCCGACGTCATGTACTGATATGCACCGTTGTCTTTTTGCAAGGCCGTGTTCGCCTGTTCGGCGTGCAGCCGGGCTTCCTTCAATTTACCTTCAGTAAGTTCCAAGTCGGCCAACCGGTATAGAACATATCCCGGTCTGCTCGGGTCCAGTTGCGTTTCGAGTTCGAGAGCTTGCTGATAGATTTTCTCAGCAGCCTGCAGCTTGCCGCGAAGGTATGAGATATCGGCAATGTTAACCAGCGCAGTTACCGAGTTCCCTACGTTTCCGGCCAGTGCGAAATGACTCTGGGCCTCGCGGTAGAGCTGTTCTGCACGGTCCAGCTTTCCCTCGTTGGTAAGCACGATGGCCATGTTGTTCAGGATCGCTCCGGTCTTCTCGTGTTCGCCCAATCCTTCTACGAGATTTAACGCTCGCTGATATGTGGCGAGCGCCTCATCGACATGCGAAGTAGATCCCTCGTAGTCGGCAGTCAAGCGGACTGTGTCGGCCGCCGCAGCGCGATTCCCCGTGGAAAGAAACACATCGTAGGCATCTCTGCATGCCGCCGTCGCCTCTTGCGGATGATCGCTGTACAACAGAGTCCGGCATTGATCACGACGGGCTTGCGCGTAAAGAACCTTGCTGCCCAATTGCGAAGCAGTATTCACGGCCCTCTGGATCAACGAGAGTGCTTCCGGAATGCTCTTCGCAATTCCTGCTTCCGCCAGGTCAATGCGCGGATCCTGCGACGATGGGGGAGGCAAACGCCGGAGTTGCTCCAGAGTTCCCATTGCCTGACTGCCATGCCCTGACTCGATGTCGGCAGCCGCGAGCATAAGCCCGTAGTCTACGTTGTCCGGGTACAGCGCAAATAATGCGCGATAGATTGAGCCGGCCTGGTCGTGGTGGCCGATACTCTCGTAGTACTGTCCCTGGACCTGCATTCTCTCGGCCTGCGGCAAGTCGGCGGAAAGCTCCAGCGCTCTCCTTGCTTCGGCTGCACTTTTCTGCTCATAGCCTAACTGGCCCCACGCGCGTGCAAGCGTCGCATGTACAAGGGAAAACTTGGGATCGACCTTCGCGGCCTGCTCGAGGAGGTCCCTGGCTGCAAGAGCGTCGAACTGACGCAACTTTGCGATCCCGAGTGCATACAATCTCGCGGCCTCAGGATCCAGTGGCAAGGCAGACAGAATGCTCGCCAAGTCTGTCTCTTCCAGACGCGAAATCCCGAGCCGATCCCGCAGGCGGTCGCCGACTCTGGATACAAGCTGGAACAATTCCTGACGCGTTCCCAACTCGGAGAACTCGGTAAGTATTCGGCCGGTTTTTGCGTCCTGCAGTCGTACATCCAGCCGGATGTCTTCTCGCCGAGTCGATTCCAGCACCGTGTACGACCCCAGCACCAGCAAGTCGCTGCTCAGCTCAGTACCGATGCGTGCAGTGGTCTTTTGATCCAGGGTGTCGCTCTGCGGCCAGGGCGCGGACAATCGCAGCGAGGCAACATCCTCTCCCGGAACCAACCTCAGCTTTCCGTCTCCTGCGAGTTCAGTACTCAGCATCTCTGCAAACGCCGTCGACAACCAGGCATCGTCCGGTCGGTTCGACAGATTGTGAAAACCCAAAACTGCAATGGATTGGCGAATCGGAACCGACACCGTTGTGAACGGGGATGTTGACGCAGTGTTCAGGGCCGGGCGCTCGCGAAGCCGGAAGATGCCGAGGATAGCAAGAGCGAGAAGCAGGGTAAGACCAGTGGCCTGCAGAATTCTGTAAGAAACGCGCGATCGCCCTTCGGCTCGTGGAGCTGGTGGAGCGATGTGTTGTGGAGGACTGGCCTTCGGAACGGCTTCCAGCTTGGTTTCGCTCCCCGTAACCGGAGCAATGAACCGATACCCTCGGCGCGGCACCGTTTCAACGAACCGCGGGTTGTCTGAATCATCGTCGATTGCAGCCCGCAGCTTCTTGAGGATGACGTTGAGGCTTCCGTCGAAATCGACAAATGTGCCTTCAGGCCAGAGCCTTTGCTTGAACTCCTCACGGGTAACAGTCTCGCCCGGTCGCTCCAGCAGCAACAGCAGCACTCGCAGAGGTTGATCCTGGATCTTGACCCGCATGCCATTGCGCAGCAGCGTCTTTTGACCGCCGTCTGCTTCGAAAAGGCCAAAACGGAAAATCTTGGAGCAGGCGGTCAATTCTGGCACAGGAACAGACCTCCGGGAATGCAGCATACCACGCATTTGTTGGCTTGTCAGCTTGTCATGTACCGCCTTGATTTAGAACGCCTTCTCTGGTCATGAAGGAGTAAGGAGCGGTTCCTTTGACCGGCGGCCCAACGGCGCGTATCCCAGATGTCAGGAGCGGCAGTGGAACGCTGCTCTCCCAACCGGGGACTCAGATGTTAAAGGCGTCTGAAGTGCTCGCCCGGCGGAGGATCCAAATGCGAAAGATTGGGTTGAGTCTGGCTGTGATGTTGGCCGCTGCGGCGGCGGCTGGCCGCTTTGAACCGCCCAGGGTAAAGGCCGGACTTTGGGTGACAACAGGTACGACGACCACGCGCGGCATGATGCCGTTTCCTGAAGATCTGCTGCAGAAGATGACTCCTGAACAGCGCAAACGAGTCGAATCAAAAATGCAGCCCGACTCCGCTGGAAAAACCACGACCAGGGCCTATAAGACATGTCTGACCCAAGAGCAGTTAGATGACTGGCAGCTCTACGACAAATTTGAAGAAGGCTGCAAGCAGTCAATTGACGCCTCAACAGGATCGCGAATGAACAGTCGCTTGAACTGCGACTTCGGCGAGGGAGTCACTGCAACCGGCGTCGTTCGCCTGGAAGTGATGAGTCTGGAGCGCACAAAGGCAACCCTCCACATGGTCGCGCATGGCAATGGCCATGAGATCACCTCGGACGCAATTATGTCGTCGAGGTGGCTCCGCAGAGACTGCGGCGACGTAAAGTGAGAGACCGAGCCCCATCCTCAACAATCTCTTCATCTCCGAAACAACAAGAGTGCAAAAAGCCCTGTTCAGAAGAAGCCGCAAGAGTCGCCTTTTGAGAGCGATAGAAGGTCAGATATTCGTAAGGAAGGCATCATTTGACTGGTGCGGACGGCACCCGCTATCGATGGGAGCCAACGCGGAGAAATGGAAGAAGGATCGCATCCCCGCTGGAGGTACGCCGTGTTCGAAAACAACGTGAATTCGGATTGCTCGAAACCGTCTCTTGAGCCGAACCACTCCTTTGGATTTCCAGGGGCATTTGCGGCTCTACGCCATTGCGCTCTCTGGAGCGGGTGCGGGCAACATCGCAGTCTCTCCAGCCGGCTGGCCTTCACCTTGGCAATCGTCGCGGCGGGTTTCTCGGCGCTCACGGGGCAAGCCCAAATCACAACCGAGCACATCAACACCAAGGTGTATTTAGGTCCGGCCATCGACAAAGCCTCGCCGGCATTTGGCCCGGGCGACACGTCCGTAATGATCACCGGAGGAGATCTCTCCGGTGTTACGGCTGTCACCTTCGGCGGAATGCAAGCCGGGTTCACCGTGCTGAGTAACACTGCGATCAAAGCAATCGCACCCTTGAAAGGTGTGCCGGGGAGTATGGTGCCTGTCAGCGCAGTGAGCAACGGGCAAGTTGTTCCCACGTCCGCGTTCTATTCCTATCCGATCGCGGAGATGGATGTGACCGGGCCGATCCCGTTTGCCCGAGGAACCGTGGGTGACCCCACTTGGTACAACGGAGTCGGACATTTAATTTCGGTGGGTCCACCGCAAACCCTTCCATTCACTTTGCCTTCCCCAGTTCTTCACATTGACATCGCATTCCAGGACGACGCCAACGCCTACCCTCAGGGAAGCTATCAAGGCGATCTGGTCGGTGATGGCGGGTCTTACAGCGCAACGCCGGAGATGTGCAGTATCAACGGCATGCCATCGTTTGCCATCGCGGATACTCACCAAGCGTGCTCGAATTATGACGGCAATATCGGTACATGGGTGGATATGCCGGAACAGACAGTGAAGCTGCATACATCCGGTGCGGGACAAACCACATTCGGCGACCTCGCCCTGCAAATCGGGGCCGCATTTGATGACGCCGACACTGTGCGAACCTTCCGGCTTGTCCTGTCGATGCAACAAACTGACACGCATACCGCCGAGGCACAGAACTACCGCACGGCGACCACCACTTCAAAACAGTTCAATGTTGTTGTGAGTCCGGCAGCTTTGATTCAATTGAGCGTCGTTCCACACACGATCGTTTATCAGCCGGTTGGAGACCAGAGCAGTGTCACGTTCCAGGCTTCGACAAACTACGGCACGAACTTCAGCCTGGGCAACAGCACGGAATTAAGCAACTCCTCGTCCGGTACGCAGAAGACCGCGGACAATTTCAATTTCTCGCTCAGTTTCATTCTCGGTGTTACCAACACTCAAAAGGGCACATACGACACAACCACAAAGGAAAGCTTCGGCACCACCAACACTTCAAACAGTGGAGGGAACTCCGGCCTTTCATTCTCAGGAACGTGGAATGCGCCGGCATTCGTCGGGCTTTTGCCGGGCTCAGGAGCAACCTGCGCGACCACCACTGACTGCTCGAGCACCAAGATCGATCCGAACATCCGCCTGAAAGAGCCTTTCTGGCTGGACAGGTTCATCCTTCTTGTCCACCCGCAATTCGCAGCATGGGTGTTGGGGAACGATAAGGACAGGTACGTGATGTATGGAGCCGTCCCGGTGACTGCAAACGCGGACGTAGCTCAGTTGGATGCCTGCGCTGGCGGGGTGCTGCTATATGGGCAGGATCAATGCCAGATCGACTATACCGATGATGGCCTTACTGCATCGGGAGGTGGCGCAATCTTCTATTCAGGCACCAGCCATTCGATTGAGCTTACCAAGGCTGACGCTTCGAATCTGCTGCAGCTTGATCCTTTCTACGTCAGCGGACAGGGAGCGCAGTTGCCTGTGCAGCGCGCGATTCCCATCGCCAGCGCAAACTATGGCGCTAAGATCGGCCAGCCCCCAACGCCTTATACCGTCACGCTAAACAACACGACTCAGACGCAGCAAGGCACCACCAATCAACAGAGCTCCAGCAGCGACGTGACCGATGTGATCGGGTATGACAACAGCGTGGGCATGGAGGGTGTCCTGTCAAATTCCGGAGCCGGTTACAAGGCGGGCTTCACCATCGATAACGGCGATCAGACGAGCTGGTCAAGCGGCATCAAGACCACGTATACCGACTCCACGGCATCCACCATCCAGAATGTGACGTCCGCATCGGTAACGCTGAACGATATTGACGACACGACGGCTGGCGTGAATGGCCAGGCCTGCAAGTCCTGTCACGATCCTTTGCCTGAAGTGCCTTCAGTGAATATTTATATGGATAGGATGTTCGGCAGCTTCATGTTTCAGGATCCTGCCGCACCGCACAAAGCCGTGCCGCCAACCGGCATCTTGCCTGCGCCGCTTCAATGCAGTTCTGTGCTGTTGGCATCCGCCTCCAGTGAGGAACAGAACAATCAGCGCTTTTCAGATGTTCCCAAAGATGCTGCATCGCACACTGCCATTGGACTCCTTGCACGCACGCACCTCATGACCGGCGAGGCAAACGGCCAGTTTGGTCCCAACGACCCGTTGACACGTGCACAGTTGGCAACAATGCTGACCAACGCGCTGAAACTGCAGCCAGGCAGGAGCCGGAGTTTCTCCGATGTGTCGTCTGCGGACTCTGCGTCAAATTCTGTGCAGGCAGCGGTGAACGCGGGTCTGCTGCAAGCGCCCTCTGCTTCCTTGTTCAAGCCGAATGATCCGGTATCGCGACAGGATCTAGCTACGGCTCTTGCGCGCGGATTCAACGTGACCGGTGGGAATGCTCCTTCCGTCGCAGACAGCAGTCAGATTGCGCCTGGGGCGGCCAACGGCGTAACCGCGATGTTGAGCCGGGGATTTATGAAGCTCGATGCAAACAGCTCATTCCAACCTTCGGCTGTTGTCACGCGTGGTGAGGCAGCGCAGGTCCTCGTGAATGTGCTGAATGATCGCGAGGTAAAAGAGAATGCAGCGAATGCCTCGTGCCCATCCGTATCCACTGTGTTAAGTTCCACGGCACCGCCGTCTCCCTCAAACCCTACACCGCAGCCTGCGCCGGCCAATTCCACGATTCTCGTTCCGGATAATGCATATCCCGGCGGACTGTTGACTGGAGTGGTGCTCGGCCCTGACGATCAGCCGGTGCCCAACACGCCGGTGAACATTGCCGGCGCCGTTCCGGCGGATCTCGGCGGAAATGTCATTGGAGATCCGGTTCCTTGCTCGGCGAACGATCCGGCCTGCCAGCCTCAGCCCCCGCAGCGAACCGCCGGTACAACTCCGACTCCGTCCGGTGCTCCTCCGTCGTCTGCGCCGAATCCAGCGGGCTCGCCGTCTACACCCGGCCTCACGGTTCCGCACGTCAACTGCGCTTCGTTGCTGGCCGCGCCACCGGCGACCGCTGGAACACCCATTGCCGGGGTACCGGCCGGCCTCACACCCGCCGGCGCCCCCGCATCGACACCGTCTGGCGCTCCAACTCCACAACAACCCAATACTCCCTCGTCGGTACCTCAGCCCGGCGTGCCCCCGGCAGGGACAGTGCAGGCAGTAACGGACGCGGCGGGAAGATTCGTTCTTTGCATGGCTGCCTCCGCACCAAAGCTCTCGGTCAGTCTGCCGGGAGGGAGCGGTGTGACAGTAACCGCGATCGCTGGTCAGCCGCCGGCTTCCACAGCACCGCCGGACTTTTATCAACCCGGCCAGAACATCCCACTCACAGGCAGGATTTCGGAACCCACGGCCACTCAAAACAACCGTACATGGAACCTGCCGATCGCACGCGCATGGAGTCCGGATGGCAGCCAGACCGTGACAGTCGTGAGGACTCCCAAGGATCTCGGCCTCGGGCCTGTGCAACTCTCCTACAACGGACCGAATGGCGAGCGACATTCCACGCAGGGAACGGCGTTTCGCATCATTCGCGCATTTCTTGACCGCTCGCAACTGCACTCTAACCAGGGAGCGAAATTCGAGTACGTCGTTCAGTTCCAGGCCCAGACCGGGCAGCAACTGTGTGTGCAGATGCACATTGCAGGACCCATCGTGCTGACCGAAGCACCGCCTGCGGTGATTAAATTCGACAGCGACGGAATGGGGACATTCTCCGGGCACATTCGTGCAACGCCCGTCGTGCCCGGATCGGCGGTACCGTTTGACATCTCACCCACGATCCATACCTGCGGCGTGAATCCGTAGAGATGCGCTGAAATTGGAGCCGAATCTTCGAAGCACGATCTGCGATTGGAGGCGTGAGAACGGAGTTTAGAGCATTCGAAGAACCTGATTTGATCGAACGCCTGCGCTTAGTCGTCACCGTCGATGCACGGAGTGATAGTCAAAAACTTTGAATTCCAATTCCAGGCTGTCGAGCATTGCGCCGGCGGCCTGGATCGGCTGGTGTGCTACCTATCACGCCCAAGGACGCCGATTGATAAGAATCGCAGCGCGCCGGCCTCGCTCCTAGAGCCCGAAAGCCTCTCCTAAGGAGAGGCTTTCGGGGGCAGGAAAGGGGTCGCTCGTAATCCGAACAGTGCGCCGAAACCAAGACGATTGTCAAACCGGCTTACCATCAATGCACCAAACCCACAACATTCGAAGGACTGTGCGCATGTCTTCGCGCCGTCCGATGAAGTGTCCAAAGGGTAGCTCAAGGTGACTGTGAGCACAGACGATAAGTGTAAGCATCGAGTGTCCGCCCGGACACCTGCTCGCATTCATCTTGCGGCAGGTAAAACACGCCGGTGTCCAAAATTCTCTGGACACCATCCAATCACCACCAATTGCGCAGGCATCCACCTCTGAGCATGACCTCAGGTAATTCTCGTCTTTCATTCTGAATGCTGTGGCCGGCAAAAAACAGAAGACCGATTTTCGCGCTACTGAGGCGTTGCTTAAAGGACACAAGGGGCCTTTCCATTTCCTCGATTGTACAGTCCATCACTACGCTCATGGAGAATCCAAATCGCTTCAGAGCCCTCGCCAGATTCCGAGCATCGTTCGCAGGGTTCCGCAAAGCCGAGTCCTTCGGATAGGTCGAGTTTCCTATTAGGCGACTATTCGCTCAATTGGAAAGGACCGCAGTGTAAGCCTTGAACACCAGGGCGCATTTAGGGACACATCCTCTGAATCCAGGCGCGGCTGAATTCATCAGCGTCCCGAAGGAGGTCATTGGGATGGAAACAGCTTGTGAAGACAAGTCTCGAGCGGTGCCGAGGGTCATTCGGCGTGGAGTGTAGTGATCGGATCGAGGCGCATGGCGCGCAGCGCAGGGACGTAACTGGCGGCAATGGCGACGGCGGTGAGCACGGCGGTTACGCCGGCGAAGGTGGAGAAATCGTAGGGCGAGACTCCGTAAAGCAGGCCAGCCATGAGATGAGAAACAATAAGCGCGCCAACCAGGCCTACGCCGGCGCCGCGGGCGGCCAGGGTGAGGCCCTGGCGTAAAACCATCTTGAGGATATCGCGCCTTTGCGCGCCCAGCGCGAGGCGAATGGCGATCTCCCGCGATTGCTCATTGACCAGGAAGGAGATGGTTCCATAGATTCCCAGTGCGGCGAGGAGGAGGGCAGTTGCGGCAAACAGCGCCACCATTTCCATCGAGAACCGCCGCACAGAAAGCGAAGAGGAGAGAACGTCGTCCAAGGTCTCAGCGCGGAAGACGGGAAGCTCCGCATCGACGGCCTGGATTTGTGTGCGCACCTGCGCGGAGATGGCGGCTGGGATCGACCTGTCCACGCAGGTAAAACGCAAGAAACTTGGCGGGGCGCTGGTAGATGTCGAGGTAGATCTGGGGAATGCCGGCGTCCGCGAGCGATTCTGTGCGTGCATCGGCAATGACGCCGACGATGGTGGTCCAGTCCGGCCTGGCACGTCCCAAACGGCCCAACAAACGGACTCGCTTGCCGACCGGATCCTCGGCCTTCCCATCATTGCCTGGCCAATACATGCGGACCGCGGCCTGGTTGATGACAGCCACCAATGGCGTAGCTTCAACATCCTGGTCGACAAAGAAGCGTCCACGCAAGAGAGTCATGCCGAGGACGTGGAAATATTCCGGTGAGACGGTCAATGTATCGATTAGCGGAGGCTGGCTTCTCTGCAGGTCCTGGCCCTCGCGAAGCAATGGAACCGCTCTGTGATCGCTCTGGCCGTAGCCGAGGGGAATGGCCGCCCGATCACTGACGGCGGTTTCTTCCACGCCCGGAATCGTCCGGTTGCGGCGCAGAACTTCGCGCAGCAACACGGCTTCCTGCGTGGCGGTGCGGTAGATGTCGGCTTTGGGATCGTTAGGATTCGGCAGCGAGGTCTCGATTGCCATGACCCGAGTGGGATTGAAGCCGAGTTGAACCTTGAACAAGTCCCAGAAGCTGCGCAGCAGAAGGCCGGCAGCGACCATCAGCACCAGGGAGAGGGCTAATTCACCGATCACCAGAACATGGCGCAAGCGCGAGCGCCGCCGGGAACCATTGGAGCCACGACCTTCCTGCCGGAGCGTCTCCGTCAAATTAAGGCGGCTTGTGAGCCACGCGGGGGCAAGCCCGAAGATGGTTCCGGCGGCGACGGAGACAACGATGGCAAATGCCAGCACGCCCCAGCTGACGGATATGTCATTGAGGCGCGGCAGGCTTTCGGGAACAAATTGCAGCAGGAATTTCCGAGCGCAGAAGAGAGCCGCGAAACCGGTGATGCCGCCAAGCACGAAGAGTAACAAGCTCTCGGTGAGGAGCTGACGAATGAGGCGCATTCTTGCGGCGCCCAATGCCTGGCGAACCGCCATCTCGCGTCCTCGCGCGCTGGCGCGAGCAAGCAGCAGATTGGCGACGTTGACGCTTGCGATCAGCAGGACCAGGCCCACCGCGCCGAACAGTAGAATGAGCGATTGGCGAACGTTGCCGACAAGAGTCTCGGCCAGGGGAGTGAGGTGAAAAGTCCATGCGGCCTGGGGTGGATAGTCCGCCGGATATTGCTTCTTCAACGATGCAACCAGGGCATCGAGATGCCCCTGCGCGGCCTCAGGCGAGAGGCCGGGCTGAAGGCGCGCGATGGTCTCGAAGGGGAAACGCGTGCCGCGCATCGGCGGCGGGGCGGGGTCGCCGTAAAACCCGGCCGCCGCCCACAAATCGGTATTGCGCTCCTCGCTGGTTTGGCCCTGGTCTCGAAAGCTGGCGGGCATCACGCCGACAACATGATAGACATCGCTGTCAACACGCAGACTTTTGCCGAGAATGTGCGGGTCGGCCCCAAATGCACGCCTCCAGAGCCCATCGCTGATGACGACTTCAGGGATGAAGCCGGGTGTGGCGTCGTGCGGATCCCAGGTGCGTCCCAACTCCGGGTCGACGCCGAGCACTGCGAAGTAGCTCGGTGAGACCGACTTTGAGGCGATGCTCGCGGGCTGGCTGCCGCCAGTGAGATTGTTGGTGCCGAAAAAGGATAGGGACACATTTTGGAAGATTCCCGAGTTCTGAAGGTCTCTCAACTCAGGGATGGAGACGCCGATGTCGTGCGCGCCCACGCCGGGAAGGTTGGCCTCAATTCGCACCAGTTCGCTGGGGTTGGGGTAGGGCAAAGGATGCAGCAGGGTTGCGTCGATGATGCTGTAGATGGCGGTGGTGGCTCCGACGCCGAGGGCCATGGTGGCGATGGCCATCAGGGAAAATCCGGGAGACCTGTGCAGCATGCGAAACGCATAGCGGATATCGAGCAGAAGATTCTCAGCAAGAGGAAGACTCTGCTCGGCGTTGTGTTGCTCGCGTATGGCCTGGGCCGCACCCAGCTTCAGTGCGGCCTGCCTGCGTGCCTCGGCGGGCGGCATGCCGGCGCGCAAATTCTCCTCTGTCTGCAAGGCAAGATGCTCTGCCATCTCTTCACGGACGCGCTGGTCGGCGCGCCTTCCGGTGGCGAAGTTCGAGAGGCGAATGAAAAAGCGGCGCAGGAATCTCATGGCAGGTCCTCGGCTTTGACCTCAAAGAAGCGCGCGATGATAGCTGCGGTCTGCTTCCAATCGCGGGTCTCGGCCTGAAGCTGTTTGCGGCCGGTCGTGGTAAGGCGATAGAAGCGGGCGCGGCGGTTGTTTTCCGATGCACCCCATTGCGACGCAATCGAGCCTTCATTCTCCAGCTTCAGCAGCAAGGGATAAAGGGTGCCCTGGTTGACAGCCAGAACATCTCCGCTGATCTGCTCGATGCGGCGGGCAATCCCGTAGCCGTGCTGCGGCCCCAAGGCATCCAGTGTCTTCAGGACCATCAGCGCAAGCGTTCCTTGCAAGACGTCCGGCTTTTCTTTCATGGGAGAGTCCCACCTTTAGGTTTCCTACAGGAAGGATGCCATGATTCCTTTTGGAAAGCAACAGGAGATTTTGCGCGATCCTTCCACGTCAAGTCCAGAAGATCTGTCAGGACACTGCCGGGAGACTGTTGATTGAAGACGGCGTCGTTGTGATTGCTAATGAAAGGTCGGCCAGCGTTTAAAAATCCAATCCACCTGGACGTAAAGCCGACAACCGAGAGAAGTGACTTCCGAAGCTAAGCACGGTTGAATGTCACATGGACGCGTTGGCGACAATTCGGCCATGTGGCTCAAGTGCTGTCGTTGGTGAATGCATCGACGATTTGGCATCAACTGAGATTTGGCGGGGATTGATTCCGAGTCGCCGTCAGATCAAACCCACAAATGCATGACTTGATCCGAGTAATCGCTGCTGATGCAGATGGTTCGGGCACATCCTGCACAACTAGTACGAAATTCGGAGTACCAATTGGACGATGCGTGGCGAGCCGGCCCCTGAGATCGTGCCAAAAGCCGGACTCTTCTTCGTGGTGTTTGGGTCGTTCATATTCACGTTATTGAAGGCATTAAAGACCTCTGCACGAATCTGAAGTGCTGCTCGCTTTGACACAGGGAGGGCTTTAAAAGCCGAGAGGTCTGTCGAGACATACTTGGGACCGAAGAGCATATCGAACGGAGCGTTTCCATATGGAGTACCCGTAGGCGGCACCGAAAAAGCCTCAGGATTGAAGAACGCGGTCTTCGTCTCAACTCTGCTACGTCCTCCAGGCAAATGCGGATTTCCGACAACGTTGGGCCGGTCATTGTTGTTGCCATCAAAGTTGGTGTCGATACCGGAGACTACATTAATTGGTTGACCTGATCGCAGAATAGTAATGCCATTGAATTCCCAGCCGCTCAACACCACCCTTCCTAGAGATCCAAATCTGCGAGAGTCAGGGACAACGAGGATATACGACGCACTAAAGTTAATCGGGAGATCGATATTGAGCAAACCACGGGAGCTTCTCAGGTCATAAGCATTTGTCGGATCCCCGAATCCGGATAGTTTGGACCAGACAAAATTGGCCTCCAGTGAGAACAGGCGATTGAATCTGCGATTGATCACTGCCTGTAAAGAATGATAGGAAGAGTTCGCGGCAGGCGCCGCGATTGAGATGGCGCCAAAGGTGTAAATTGCAGGCACCGGCTGGTAAGGGCGGCGCGCATTCTCGCCGATTGTCGTGCCGCACGTTGCCCCGGTACATGTCGTGCTGAATATCGGAGAATTCTCGTCCACTACGACGTAGAGGTGCCGACCTACGTTCCCTGCATAGTCGATCTCTGAACTCCATTTCGAACCGTATTGCTGTTGAACACCAAGACTGAACTGCTGAACCGACGGGATTCTATAGTCGTCGGCAGGCAGGCCGGAGATACTCGCACCGGAAAGAAATACCGCGTTTGAAGGAGTCGGTGTGTAAGGAAATGGATCCGCTTCCGGAGAGAATGGCGTTACCAGGCCGGGGGTTTGAGCTACCGTCACAGATCGTGAGAACGGCTGTTGCACCAGGTCGTTTAAGATCTGCTGCTGTACGGGCGAGAAGTAGATGCCATACGCGCCTCGAACTGCCGTCGTTCCGTTCCCAAACAGATCGTACGCGAATCCAATTCTCGGTGCGAAGGTATTCCACGGTGTGTGTAGAACGCCATCTGGAATCCCACGATCACCAGAGGTCAATAGTCCAAGTGGCGCAGTTGGAAAGCGCGTAGATTGCACTCCCGCAACAAATGTTCCCGTATTGTTCTGGCCGGTGTACGGAGGATAGTATTCCCAGCGCAGACCGAAGTTGAGTGTCAGCCGGTGGTTAGCTCGCCAGTTTTCCTGGAGGAACAAGGAAGGGTCTTGGGAGTCGCTCCGCAGAAAAATGCCGTTGTCTTGTGTCAATGAGTCAGCCTTGCCCTCGAGGAAATCCGCGAGTGCGTTGCCGGTGGAAGACCCAGTGAAGGTAAAGAGCCCATTCGAAGCCCCTGCTCCCGTGTTGGAAAAGCGATGCCGCATGTACGCGCCACCGATTTTCATTTCATGGCCTGGAAATGTCCAATTCAGCGTGTCAGAGGCTCCAAGCGTCGGCGATGCGGTGTCGTTCGGTCCGCCCCCATTTGTTCCCATCTGCCAATAACCGAGTATGTCAAAGCAAGGTGGTGCTGTGTAGTCAGAGCCCGTAACATCCTGGCTGCCAAGGTCGGGCAGCAGGTGCTGATTGCCGTAGATATTCACACCTGCGAAATGGTTGAGTGAATAAAAAATACGAGCCGAATTAACCTTGCTTGATGAGATACTCCAGACTTCGCTCAGCACGCCGTTGTACTGCCCCCCGTAGTTCTGCACGCCAGCATAGCTCAAAATCTGGTTGCCTGTTCTCGTCGGGTTGTTTTCAGTTCCTCGCGACTGGAAATACATTCCGGATAACTGATGTCCTTCTCTGAGGCGAAAGTCTGTGCGCACCATCGCCTGGTCCACATTGTCATTCGCGTTGGCAACTTGCTGGGCCGGATGACCAAGACTACTTTCAGGAAACGACGCACCGACAGGGACAAACTGAAGCAGACTCTGCGCGACGGGGTCGAGAAGGTCTGGACAAATCAGGTATTGGATCCCGAGACATGAGACATTGGGTTGGAACGGAGCCGGTGTGGACCTGAAGTCTCCTTCGCGTTCAAGGATGGTCGGAGTAATCAAAGATGAGGATGCCACAGTCGCCGGCTGCCTTGTTCTGAGTCCCTGGTAAGAAAGAAAGAAGAAGTCCTGCCCATGCGTTATGGGTATTGGGCCGCCAGCATTCCCACCAAACTGGTTCTGGCGCAACGGAGTCACTGAGGTGAGAAACCAGTTCTTCGCATTCAGAACATCGTTGCGAAAATAGTCAAATGCAAGGGCGTGGAATTGGCTCGTCCCGGATCGAGTGATGGCGTTGACAATGGCACTTCCAAGATGACCAAACTCAGCATCGAAGTTCCCTGTCAACACGCGAAATTCCTGGAGAGCATCTGGGTTTGGGAGCAAATCGCCTCCTTGCTGAGCGTCGGTGTTGTAGGCGCCATCAAGATAAAAATCCGTGTTCAAGGAGAACCCATTGACAGTAATTTGCGTCGCCACGCGAGATCCTGTTGCAACATCGGGTATATAGTTCGTAACGCCAGGGATGACTTGAAGCAGGTCATAGGCATTCCGGCCATTCAATGGAAGGTCCTGGATGCGCTTCTGATCAACTGTCTCGCCAATCTGTGATTCACGCGTATCGACAAGTGCGGTGTGGGCCTCGACTGTCATTGTCTGTTCAGGCGAACCGACTTTCAAAGCAAAGCTGACGTGGACATTCTGATTTGCGTCGAGAGGTATGGCCTCCTGTGTCTGCGCTTGGAACTCGGCTGCAGACGCATAGACTTCATAGTCGCCGGGGTCAAGAACCGGAAATTGATAGTCGCCCGACGCGTCAGTCTTGAGCCTCTTCGAAACAGATGTGCGCAAATTTGTCGCGACCACTACGGCACCTGAAATCACGGCGCCGGAATCATCCGCGACCGTTCCGTAGATCGATCCACTTGTCTGTGCCAACACCCGTGAGTCAAGAGACACAAGTGCCAGAATCAGCACGCTCATTCGGCACGAGGATTTTCGCAAATCGAACATCTGCTGCGGCTCGGTCCACTGATCATACGACAAAGGCAGATGGAGCAATACTCCTATCCACAGTAGCCCATGCCGATATGCGGCGGGCCAAAGCCGAAGTTGGATAAGCGGAGTACTCCGCAGTGGATGAAGTTGTCATTTGATAGCTATTAACAAGATGCAACGGTTCACTGGCAATCCAATCCCTCTAAAGCTATTTCGTCTTCCCTAATGCACGGCAATCCTGGAAGGATCGGCGTTGGTCCATCCATTCAAGGTGACTGTCCTGAGAGGAGCAACAGTCCCGGAATCGGAAGCAGAGAATTCGAATACGGCAGGCACGCTCGTTGTCGGGGTGAAGTTTGGGTAGATGGCGCTGACGTAGATGGTTCCGGCTGAGTCTACGGCAACGCCGTCATTCCCAAAATACGGATACATCGTGGGGGCCGACACGTACCGTATTGGTGCAACGTTGCCGTTGGCAGCGGGGTCAAATTCAAAAACTCCGAAGTCGTATCTTCCGGTTCCGTCCGTCCCCTTGCAGAGGCAGAGCACATAAAGATTTCCGACGGCGTCGGTCGACATCCCAGTAATGTAGTTGTCGGAACCAGCCACGCGGGTCAATGGCCCCGAAATCGTCCTTGCCGGAACGACATTGCCGGTGTCCGTAGGCCCGAAGACGACGATTGTCGAGTCGGAAGTGTTTTGCACGTACAAGTTGTCCGAACCGTCCACCGTGATGAATCCAGGGCTGAAGACTGACGTGTTTCCTCCGGTTGATGGGGAGGGTCCCAGGATGTACCGGAGAGGGCTGGCATTTCCGGTGGCGGTTGAACTGAACACAGCGATGCCATTGCTGTCCGAAACGAAAATCTCGCCGGTCGAACTAGCCATCACGTCCTGAACAGTGCTGACTGCTGTCCCGGGACCGACGGTCAAGGACCGCGTAGGCGGCCCATTGAGAGAATTGGCGGAGTATTCGTTAATGCTGGAGCCTGCGAGGACGTACACGTTTCCCGCTCCATCGATGGAAACCTGCCCCCCTTGAATCTTGAGTGTTGCGTTGGTCGGTCCACTCGCTGTTTGAGGGAAGACCAGGATGGAATCCGAGACAAATGGACCCCCTATCCCGTATGGACCCCCCATCACATACACACTTGGCTCGGTGACGCTGCTGGGCGTCGTCGGAGCCGGTGTCGGGGTCGTTGGATTGGTGACGGGAGGGGTTTTTCCACTGGTTCGAATCGCATTGGAACTGCAGCCCGCTACAAAGATCAGCGCACAGAGGCAAAGTGTGTAGTTGCAGAAGTATTGGATACGATGCATTTCTTCATGTCCTCCGTTGGGGATTCTGAGAGGTCCTCAATCTGCGTTTTCGCTTCCGAGCGAGCCAGAGACAGTGAGCCAAACAATTTCCTGGCGCGGTTCTCAACGGTGTACACAGCCGTTGAAGCGAAAGGTCAATGCATGGTGGGCCACTGTCACTGTAGTGCGAAATATCAATTCGGAGCGATGAATGCAATTCCTTGAATCTCCCAAGAAGATGAATTAATTGTCCCCTTGTCTTTTCTGTAACTTGCATGCATCCTCTTACCATGTTCCGACGATCACCGGCCGCGTTGAATCGTTCCGAAGCGGTCAAGGCTCAGTTCGCTGACTTCGACCTGGACCTTGCTTCAGGTGAACTAGGCCGGAGCGGACATCTCGTTCGACTGCAAGGCCAGCCTTTCCTGGTTCTTTGCGTTTTACTTGATCACGCTCGCGAAGTGGTGACTCGCGAAGAGTTGCAACGCCAGCTCTGGCCGGATGAGACCCTGGTCGACTTTGACCACGGCCTTAACAAAGCAATCGCAAAGTTAAGGGATGCGCTCGATGATTCCAAGGCGACCGCGGGACTTATACAGACGCTTCCACGCCGCGGATACCGATTCACGGCGGAGGTGAATTGGGTAGGCCCACGAAGTGGATCGCAAGATTCGAAAGCGCCGGTCGTATCGCGCCGTTCGATTTCAGTCCGATATTGGCTTAGCGGGGCTGTGGTGCTTGCCCTGCTTTTGACGACGACATTATGGATGAACCGGTACGCGATCGAAGACCAGTTTCAGCCCCGGCCAGTGATCCGATCTGTTGCGGTTTTGCCCCTGATCAACCTTTCGAACGATCCGGAGCAGGAGTATCTAACCGACGGAATCACTGAAGACCTGATTACGGATCTCTCCTATGCAAAATCGCTACGAGTCGTCCCGCTCACTTCCGCCAGGAGATTCAAGGGTTCATTGCTATCTGTTCCGCAGATCGCGGAGCAGTTAAACGTGGACGCTCTGATTGGGGGGACCGTGCTCCGCG
Source organism: uncultured Acidobacteriota bacterium (assembly GCA_963725945.1). GTDB lineage: Bacteria > Acidobacteriota > Terriglobia > Terriglobales > Acidobacteriaceae > Telmatobacter. The sequence continues at coordinate 146,489 of CAVSAW010000019.1, forward strand.
CAAACGACACCATCCGGATCACCGTTCATCTTGTGGCTGCCAAGCCCGAGAGACAACTATGGGCGGCCTCCTACGAGCGCAACATCCGTGATGCGGCACAGTTGCAAAATCAAATAGCCGCTGACGCTGTCGCTCAGATCAGGACGCAGCTCACCCCCGAGGAACAAGACAGGCTCAAGATCGAGAGCCAGATTGATCCAGAAGCCTACGACGAATATTTGCGAGGCCGGTTTTTCCTGAGCCAGGAGACACAACAGGAAGACAAAGCAATCCCGCATTTGGAAGATGCAATCCGGCTCGACCCAAACTTTGCAGCGGCTTATGCCGCGCTCGGAGAGGCGTGGGGAATCGATGGTGTGTGGGGAGAAATGGGCAATCGAGAGGCGTCAGCGAGAGCTCTGAAATATTCAGAGCAAGCAGTGAGTCTGGATCCCAATTCGTCTGAGGCCTACGCGTCTCTTGGACATTCGCTGATGCAGAACCGTCGATGGAACGAAGGAGAGACGGCCTTGCGTCGAGCCATCCAAATCGATCCTAACAATTTTCGCGCTACGGAATATCTCTCCATACTGTTATCCCAGAAAGGCCGCACCGACGAGAGCGTCGCGCTCGCTCGCGAAGCGGCATTTGCCAATCCTGTTGCAGTCGATCTGCAGCGCATCTATGGCTTGATGCTTTTTCGTGCGCGCAGATACGACGAAGCGATCACGCAACTCGAAAGTACTCTCCGCTTGGACCCAAATCATTTGGCGATCTATGGCACATTGGCACACGCATTCGTAGAGGAGGGTCGCTATCAGGAAGCTGAGGACGCACTCAGGAAAGGGAAAGCACTGGACCCTGGAATGTGGGCATGGCTTTACGTTCGGGAAGGTAACCCACCTGCGGCACGCCAAATTCTGAAAAAGAATCCATCTTTGGTAAGTCCCCATGCTGCAGTAGCGCGCTACCTACTCGGAGAGCAGGAAGCCGGGCTGGCTCAGCTTGACTACCTTGCAAACGAAAAGTGGGAAACAAAGACATATAACTTCAGGAACGATCCCATGTTCGACCCCTTGCGTAATGACCCGCGCTTCACCGCAATTGTAAAGAAAACTGGCCTCTTGGATAACTGAGCGTCCCATCCAGCGCATATCCATGTTCTGCTACACCTTGAGGCCACTCAACACGCGTTCAACCTCTGCAGTCGTTATGAAACCGCTGCCAGAGGGGCACAACCAGACGAGCCGCCCTTCGAGTCGTGATCGGCTCGTGAATCCTTGAAAGGGTTCTCAGTTGTCGAGCAGCCCAGTTCTCTCACATTAGAATTTGGCAGCGATAAGGGAGCGGAGGAATTCCCTATCGAAGGCACCTTCCGCTAATAGACCGCAATTGTTCCGTCGATGTCGTAGCATGGTTCTCCTGAAAGCACACTTAAGGGAGCCGTGGTTCCCGAGGCATCTGCAGCAAACACAAAGACGCCTCCGCAGTATGAATCGTTTGCTCTTACGTAGATCAGACCTGACGAATCCACAGCCACGCCGAGAATGCCATCGAAGTTCGACATCTTAGGCGAGCTCACAAAGCGTAGCGGCACAGCATCGCCATTGGCACCAGCGGCAAACTCCAGCACGCCGTGCGGATTAAGCGTTAGCGTTACGTAGAGATTTCCCTGGACGTCGGTTGTCATCCTTCCGAGCCCAGCTAGCTGTGTATGTGGTCCACTGATCACCCTTGACGGAGTGACAAGGCCCGTGTCATCCGGCCCGAAGAGCGCGATCGACAATCCGTTCTGCACATAGAGGTTATCCTTGCCATCCACAGCGATGAAACCGGGCATGACAGGAGTGTACCCTCCGCCATCCCATTGAATGTAGCGAACCGGTGCGTCAGCCCCATTCGCTGTCGCACTGAACACAGCCACGCCGCGGCCATCATTAACGAAGATCTCTCCCTCCGGACTCACCGCCATGTCACTTACGCTTGCGATCTTATTCCCGGGCCCAACCGGCAGTGACCGTATCCGCGACGGACCATCCACAGCATTCGAAGGGTAGACATCAATGCTCGACGGATAATATCCGCATCCATAGGGGAAGTGAAAGGCAAGCATATAAACATTTCCTTGTCCGTCCACTGCGGGAAAACAGCCTTCCAGCGATGCATAAGGGGCCTTCTTGCTATCAGTCGCGTTATAAACCAGCGTGGGTCCCCATCCGTTTGTCCCCACAATAACGCTTGGTCGGCTAAGGCTGACCCCAACGGAATAGGAGGGTGGGTTCGTTGGTGTTCCAGTCGTTGTTGTTCCAGTCGAGGTTGCTTGGGCGGCAGGCTTGAACTGATTGCACCCCGTCAGCAGAGCCACCACGCAGCCACTAAACACTAGGTAGCGAGGATCCCTACGCCTCATGGTCGATTCCCTCTCCTTCGTAGCACGGAATCGCGCCTACCTGGGGCTTGAAAGCCCTCAGGCACGCATCGGTTCAGGCTCCTCCCCTGAGTACAACGACCGACCCGCCCCACGCAATTCTCTGAACCTCCTCAAAATGTGGCTTTTTTATCCCCTCATATTCTCAGCAACTTACTTAGAGTCTTTCATTGGCGAGGACTGGCAACGGAGGGTTCGCGGGCTTGATCTATTACGGCCAGATCAGAGACGGCGTCAGGCGTTCCTTGACCAGCAGGTGGCGTTCGATGAGGGAGTGAATTTCGCAAGCTGACCCATGGCGCTCGGCGGGGCCGGAATGGGATGAGCGGAAGACCCTGCCGAGAAATGCCCTAGAGCAAGACACGTCTAAGGGCTTTGGCATTTGTTCTGAAGTGAGCTGGAATCTGATTATTCGCGCTCACAACTGAATCCCTTCCCTGAGCGAAAAAGCTTCGGCAGATTGGCCCCAGATGTTCGCTAGTGTCTACAAATCCACTCCACCTGGCCGAAGAACCGGCTGCTCGGAAAAGTGATCGCTGCCAATTGACTCCTTATCGCTTTCTCGATGAGCGCATTATCGCCAATGCACTCACCGATGCCGATTACTGCTCAAAGGTCGGCATCGCGACTGGAACCTCCACACACGCCCAAGGACGCGCGATCGACGCGCAGTGGGTTTGCCGGTTTTTATCCGGAGTTCGGACGGCGTGCATTGGCACCGCCCAGGCGCTGCTCGGACATGAGTCTGCGGAGACCACGAAGGGCTTTTACCTGCGGTCGGTTTCCTCGGATGCGCAAAAAGCGGTCGATGGAGTAGGGGAAAAGCTTATTGGACCCAAATGGACCCAAGTTCCGGCTTGGCCCGAAATGGGAAACATGCTAATTAACTGATATTGCGGGATTTAATGGTCGGCCCTAGAAGACGATTTTAGAACTTTTCTGCTCTATCCAGAGGGCGGGTGACTCACCAAAATGTCTCAGCTTCCAACTTGGGCTTCCCTTGCATTCCATTGACTACCTGCGAGCTAAGGACGACTTCGAAGTTCTTTTTAGCCCAATCGGCGCCAGCGCCATTTGCCAACTGTTTCAGGCTCGCTTCATCGGTCAGGAATTCGCCGGCAGCCCTGGTTCCGCTTCCCGCAATTCCAGCCGCGACCAGGATTACCTGACCAGTGGCCTCGTCAGTGAATCGGGCGGCTATAGCGTAGTCTTTGACAACATTACTCCTTGGAGCCAGCGCACTGACCTGCCACGCGTGGGACTCGGGGTGCTGTCTGTCCGCGATCCGGTAAACCCGAGTTGGGCCCTCAGGCCCTTCTAGATGAAACCTAAGTGAGGACGTTCTGTTCAGCGTCCAGTCATTATTCAGCGCTCCAATGAGAACAACCGGCCCTTCCCGAAGCTGCGAAGAAACGGTCTTCCGGAAACTCTGAACCCTGAAACTATGTCCATGAGCTCCGACCAGCGACACAAATCTGCTAAGAACCTGCACGTCAGAAAAAGGAACAAAGTCGTTCTTTTCTGCGGACGCATCAAGATTCGAGTCGTCATCAGCCCCGCTCTGGAGCTCAGTTAGCGGAGAAGCATGAGAGGCAAACAACTCGAACTCAGTTTCGCCCACACAGAACAGGACTGGCTTGCTGCTGGTGAACAATGGAGACCAGACTTCTTCGAGAGCGGACTTCTGTTTTTCGAGAGCGAACTTTTGATTGTCGAATTGCTTCCTATAACGAATTCCCAGGAAGACAATCAGGACAATTATCGCGGCAGAGGCTATCAAACCCGCTGCCCAATAGACTCTATTAGTCCTCTTGGGCTGGATTACCTTCCCCGCTTTGGAGGGCACATCCGCCGCCACCAGTTCGAAGGTAGGGGCATCCGGTGCGGGTTGCGAGAAAACGGGAATATAAGATCCCGGATTCAATTCAATTCTTAGCTCGCCCGCGCGCGCCGGTGACTGGTAATACTGGGCGAGTCGCTTCCTTACCTCCGCTGCACAGAGACGCACGACAGGATCGAGATTGGTATCGTAATCCGGCGGCCGATGAAATACCTCCACACCGAGGGTTCGCTCTTTCAAGTTGTCTTCTTTTTCCGCAAGAGTCTGTTCAACGATGTACCGGAGCATGGACGGATAACGCTTGCTGGCAGCGAATCTACCGTCGCTCACAATCCTTTCGAGTTGCGAGCGCACGTGCTGCCTTTCGCTCTCTGTTTTCGGGTGCCAGGCACCTGTCGCTAACCCGGTGGACGCCATGGTCTCACTCCGCAGTTTCAAGATTCGGCGGATTTCAACGTAACACCGCCTTGATACGGGTCGCAATATGTTCCTATAAGATACGCAATATCAACTATTTACAATCCATCCACAGGTGTCAGAGGCTCGAGCTACCGTAGCAATCTTGACCAAATAGTGGGTCAACCGTACGAATGCAAGGCTGACTTGGGAAGTCGTCTTTCCCATGCACCTAAATTTCGAACGAGGGAAAGTGCCCTCGATTTGTTAGCGATCGAAGCGTGGATAGGTAGCGCTTCCCCAAGATTAACGCATTATCAGCGCAAATTGTTCCAATAGGAAATTCATTCGCCGGTGGGAACCACATTCAGGAGGGGAAATGTCAGTGAGACGCATGAGGCAGTGCTTACGAAATAGAACCATCGTGGTCTGGGCAGTCGTGCTCGTTCTGGCCGTAGGAAACCTATTAGCCCAAACTGTCTACACCGGATCAATCACCGGTACGGTCAAAGACTCAACCGGCGCTGTGATCCCCAATGCGACGGTGGTCATTACCAACACCGGCACCGGAGTCAAGTCCACAGTCACCGCCACCTCGGTCGGCGATTTCACCGTACCCAACCTGATCCCAGGTCAGTACAAAGTGCTTGCAGACGCCAAAGGCTTTGCCAGGGAGGAGGTCACGGGGATCACCCTGGTTGTCGATCAGCAGGCACGGGTTGACCTGGCCCTCAAACCCGGTGAGGAAAGCGTCACGGTTACTGTCACCGCGGATGCGGTTCAACTCGATACCGATACGTCGGCCATTTCCCAGCTTGTCAGCGCACAGCAGGTCACCGATTTGCCGCTCAATGGGCGCAATTTCATCGATCTGCTCTTTATTGGCGCGGGCGCGGTCGAGACCGGAGGCGAGCAGTCTGGTCACCCCGGCGCGGGTGACGCTATTAGCATCAACGGATCCCGTCCGGAATCCAATAGCTACCTGCTCGACGGCATCCTCAACACCGATCAGACGGTTAACGTCCCGTCCACCGTCCTCTCCATCGACGCCATCGAGCAATTCAAGGTGCTGAGTGAAACGTACTCAGCGCAGTACGGCCTCGGCGCCAACCAAATCAGCGTGGTCAGCAGAAGCGGAACCAACACTTTTCATGGAGCGCTCTTCGAGTTCGACCGCAACAACGCCTTCGACGCAAAAAATTGGTTCCAGAGTGGCCCCAACGCTGAGTTGCGCCAGAACCAATTCGGCTTCGTTGTCGACGGCCCGGTCCGCGTTCCATGGATCTACAACGGCAAGAATAAGACCTTCTTCATGGCCAACTACGAGGGCTGGCGCGTCACCCAGGGTTTGGGGACGGGCTACACAGAAGTGCCCACACCGGACGAATTGGCGGGGAATTTTACTACCCCTGTCAATGACCCTGTGACAGGGGAGCCATTTCCGGGCGGCAACGGCTATGCGTCCATCATTCCAGCTTCGCGCTTTTCGCGATTGGCGAACGTGATGATCGCCAACAAGATGTTCCCAACTCCCAATTGTTCAGGCTGCGGAGGGAATGCCAAGAACAATTACAGCTACGGTTCGACCGGCACCCTGACGACCAATCAGCAGAACTATCGCATCGATCAGGATTTAGGCAGGTGGGGCAGGGCCTTCGGAAGGGGCTCTTACTCGACTTACACCGAGTTTGGAACTGGCAACACGGCATCGGGGTCTTATGGTGGCACCGGAGCCGCGGAAATAAACACCAATTGGGCCGCTGGGCACACTCTCAACATCGGAACTCACATGGTCAACCAGTTCACCATGGGAGTTATGGACTCGTACCTCGTCAATTACGGTGCTCCGGTAAGCCCTTCGCTTCAATCCGCGCTCGGTTTCACCGGCGTATACACCGATCTCACGGCACAGCAGCTTTCATTTCCGACGGTCACCTTTAACAATGAGGGTGGCGAGGCGATTGGCACCTTTGGCGGCGCCAACAACGCCTACACCTACAGCGACAACCCGATGTGGCAGTTCAGCGATGCCTTGTCCTACATCCATGGCGCGCATACCGTCACCGTGGGCGCCGACTACAAGTTCTGGACCCTCTTCCGCGACAACGCCGACGACTTCCTCGGGGAATACACTTTCGGCGACTCACTCGGCAATCCTGAAGTGGCCGGAATGCTTCTGGGAGAATACGAAGGCGCTAACGGCTTCCTTCCCGGCCCGTTCGCTCAGCCTGGCTATGCCGGCAACCTGCACGATTACAAATTCAGCTACTTCGGCACATTCGTCCAGGATGATTGGAAGGCTACCGACAAACTGACTCTCAATGTTGGCCTGCGCTGGGATGCTCGTCCCATCCCCTACGATGCCCACAATCGCTTCAGCTGGCTGGACACCTCAAATCCCAACGGCGGCCTGTGCTTTGCCGATCCCGTGCTCGCCACGGATGGTATCGCACCGCCGGGCAACGGCTTCTACCGGTATTGCGGCTCCAACCATCCCGGCAAAACCGAACTCGACAACTTTGCCCCGCGCGCCGGAGGCGCGTATCGCATTGACGCCAAGACGGTGGTGCGCGCCGGGACGGGGTTATTCTGGGATGGCGTCGAAGGCCGGGAAATCGACGACTCCGGCGATGTCTACCCCTATGTCAGTCGCCAAAACATAGTGCAAAGCAGCGGGCTAGCAAGTTACCAAACGACCGATCAGCTCTGGCCTAGCTTCACTAGCCTTGCCCCTGTTACCGGAGGCCCGAACGGCCCGGATACCTTCCTTGCTGTCATCATCTCTGAAAAGCCAACGATGCCATACGTGACACAGTGGACGCTCTCGGTGGAACGAGAACTTGCCAGGAACACCACGCTTGAGGTGTATTACGCTGGCAACAAAGGCAGCCGGTTGTTGGCACGCCAGAACATCAACCAGGCCCTGCCGCTGATCAACCCGTCGGCCTGCTTCGTCGTTCCGGAGCCAGCCTCTTGCCAGCCCGCCAACCGCCGCCCGTATCCCAATTTCGTCACGTATATTGACAGTTCCTGGATCGGACACTCCAACTACAACGCGTTGAATGTCAAGTTTGAGCATCGCAGCGGCCAGTTCGCCATGACCAGCGTCTACACATGGTCCAAGAGTCTTGACAACAAGTCAACCGCCGCCAGCGCAGGCGCGGAAGCGCAGGGATGGAATGGCTTCCTCAACAACCACAATCCTGAAGCGGACTACGGACGCTCCGACTTCTCCGCTGACCAGCGCTTCGTCACCAGCATTGTCTACGATCTCCCGGTAGGTCGCGGCAAGCAATTTGTCAATCAAGTCAATCCGGTCGTCAACGCGGTTATCGGGGGGTGGGAAACCTCCGCAATCACTACCTTCCAGCAGGGCTTTCCCGCAACCATTCAGTGCTACGATTACGGCGCGGCGCCGATTCCGGACACCAATCCTCAGCAGTACGACTATTATGGCGGGCTCCTGGATATAGCGACGGGCTTTGGCATCAACCGTTGCGATCAGGTCGGCAATCCCAAGAAGTTCAAGTGGACCCACAATAGCACTGACTTTGCCGCGAATGAGGCTCTCTTCGCGCACCCCGAAGGTGGGACATTTGGAAACTCTGCGCGCAACCTTGTCAACCTACCAGGCATTGAAAACTTTGTCCTCGGTCTCTATAAGAACACCGACCTTGGCGAGCATGCCAAATTTCAGCTTCGAGTGGAAGCCTTCAACGCCTTCAATCACCCGCAGTTCAATCCGGATCCCGGCTTAATTCCAGGAGGCGGACCGACAGGGACCACTACCTGGGATACCGGGCAACTGGGACTCATTGGCGGCGCGGCTCCGCCCCGGATCGTGCAACTCGGCGGCAAGATCATCTTCTAACCAATACGATTCACCCACAACAAGGTCCGCTGCGGTCGCTCCAGGCCGCGGCGGACCTTTCAATAACCCCTGTATGTTGGCGACCATGCGTTTACTGCCTTATCTTTTTTCCGCAATTATGTTCTCCGTCTCGCTTGCGAAACTTGCGGCGGGCCAACCGCCTAAAGCAGGCCAGGCTGCTACAACCGACCGCGCAGCGGACCTAAGCTACAAGGCCCAGCAGGCGATGGCCGCGGGCCGTTTCGACGCAGCGGAAGCAGCGTATCTTGAACTCGCCAAACTCGAGCCCGACGTCGCCGAGCTCTACGCAAACCTCGGCGCAGTCTACTTTCAGGAAGGCAAACTGGACGACTCCATCGACACCCTCAACCACGCCTTGCGCCTCAAACCGTCGCTCGTCAGAGTAAAGACACTGCTCGCCATCTGCCTCGCCGAATCCGGTCATTCCGCTGAGGCTCTCTCCGGGCTTGAAACCGGATTTCGCTCCTCAGCCGATTCCCAACTCAAGCGCCAATGCGGTCTCGAACTCCTCCGCACCTTCACCGCGCTCCATCGCGACGCCGACGCCGTCGAAACTGCGCTTGCCCTGAACGGGGCCTACCCCGACGACCCCGAAATCCTCTATCAAACCGGTCGCATCTACGGAAACTTCACCTACCTCACCATGGAGAAGCTTCGCGACAAGGCCCCCGGCTCCGTCTGGATGCTGCAAGCCAAGGCCGAAGCGCAGGAGAGCGAAAAGCAGTATGACCAGGCTTTACTCAGCTTTGAAAGCGTGCTGCGCCTTGAGCCCAAGCGGCCGGGAGTCCATTACCGCATGGGCCGCGTCTACCTAACCCGCTTCGAGCAGTCACGCGACTCCAAAGACCGCGATCAGGCCGCGGACCAGTTCCGCGCGGAGCTCGCCCTCGATCCACTGAACAGCAATGCCGCCTATGAGCTGGCGCAGATTGACTCCGATTTGGGCAACCTCGACCGGGCTCGCCAAGAATTCGAGGCGCTGATCGAACGCCGTCCTGAATTCGAGCAAGCACGTGTCGGCCTGGCGGGTATCCTCATCGATACCCAGAAGCCCGGTGAAGCCGCCATCCAGCTGAAACGCGCCATCGAACTCGACCCCAACGACGAAGTTGCCTGGTATCGCCTCGCCCGCGCCCAGCACCAGACCGGCGACAAAGAAGGGCAGAGAAAAGCATTAACCGAATTCCAGCGTCTTCACGCCCTTGAGGGCAGCCGCCTCGCCCGCGCCGGAATCCTCCTCGAAGCCGGCGATGTCACTCGCCAGAAACTGGAAGAAACCACTCTGCCATAGATGATGGCCACAACAAACTCAAGGAATCTTAGAACAGTGAGATTGGAGGAATAGATCAAGAGCCAACCGAGATTTGCATCTCTTTTCGCCGGATCGCAATCGAGAGATCGCTAATGTAAATAAGACCACATGGGTCGAAGTGTGAAGCCAACTGATCACGCGCAACAGTCGAAACCGAATGAATGCCCAAGAGGAAAATACGCGGAATGACTCTTATCTCCAGACGCGATGTTTTAGCTGGATTGGCCGCTTCAAGTGCTGCATCCATCGTGAAAGCTCACGCAGAACAGCGCCAAAACTACGTCGCCAGCAGCGCGGTGCTCCTCTCCGTCGAGGAGCGCCGTCAGCATGCAGATGCACTACTCCGGTATTTCGCAGCGAATGCGCCGCAGCTACTGCGGGCTCCCGATGGAATCCTGAAGCACCCCAGCGTTGCGCCCAGCTTGCCTGGCAAAGCCTATTCAACTCAGCTCTGGGATTGGGACACACTTTGGACCAGCCAGGGACTTTTTCGCGCTTGCCGCGCTGCAACACGATGAGCCGCTCAAGCAAAAGCTCTGCGAGCACGTCTCCGGAAGTCTTTTGAACTTTCTCGATCATGCGTCTCCCGGCGGACAAATCCCAATCGTGATGACCGCAGACGATCCGGACCCCTTCCGAATCCCGGGCAAGAAACTCGACGTCGAGAAACCAGGCCAAGCCAGTTTTCGGCCAACTCGGGCTGCTCGCCTGCGATCAGCGCGGCGATGCGAATTGGTTGGCGCCGCATTTCGATTCGATTCTGCGTTTCTACGATTCCTGGATAAGGCACAACTCCTCCCCGATTGGCCTGCTGGTGTGGGGCGACGATGTCGCAATCGGTGATGATAATGATCCAGCCACATTCGGCCGGCCCTTCTTCTCCTCGGCAAACCTGCTTCTCAATTGCCTGTTCTATCAGGATCTTTCAGCTTCGGCGGAACTCGCACGACGCATCGGACGTTCAAAGGATCACGATCGTCTCTCTGCGCAGGCCGAAGACTCTTGCGCAGCGAATCCAGATGTACTGCTGGGATCCAAGAGACAGCTACTACTATTCGGTCGACGTACAATGTGTCGACCGACGCGCCCAACTCATTCCTGCGGTGCCTCGCGGCATGGACATGTCCTGGAAGTGCCTCCCGATGAGGATTCAGATGTTCACCGGCTTCCTGCCCCTCTGGTGCGGCATCGCTCCCCAACAAAACGCGCAGAAATTGGTTAGTACAAACTATCTCGCGGACGACCGCCTCTGTGCGCGATGGGGTACGAGGTCACTTTCGGCCCGCGAGACCATGTACTCTCTGGAGTTCAGTTCCAACCCGAGCAACTGGCTTGGGCCCGTCTGGATCATCGTGAATTACTTCGTATGGAAAGCTCTGCAGCGATATGGATACAAGACAGAAGCGGATGCTCTGGCAGACAAGACTCTCCTTCTCCTGTCGAGGGACCTTGAGGCAAACGGCTCACTGAATGAGTACTACCATCCAGACACCGGGGCGGCACTGAGTCACAAGGGATTCATGGACTGGAATCTTCTTGTCCTGGAAATGATCTGAAAGGGACGGTTCATTTCAGAGCAAATGGGTTGATCCTCATTGACCGATACCTGACATGGATTCGCTGGGGCTTCGAAAAGGCTTCACTGTCGATCAAGCTGAATATATACCGCTCATGCACGTCCTCAAATGAACATCGAATCCCAGTCGATGCAGTCAGTTTTGTAGATGCCGCCTTCCCCGGTCCCCTCGACCGGTCCGCCGCCAGCGAAACAGGTGACCAGGCATGAAACTTTACCGAACCCGTCAGGGACCCGTCGTCGAAGATGGTGCTGGTGTTTACCGCCTCTTGCAGGTGGAGTGGGATCTTCTGATTAACGCCCCTAATATTATCCAGACCGCCAATTCGTCAGTCTGTGACCGTCCCGAACGGCACTCTCTGCTTCCTCCAATTGGAACCCAGGAAGTCTGGGCTTCGGGCGTCACATATGATCGGGACCGTGTTGCCCGGATCGAGGATGAGCGACAAGCAGGTGACGGCGCTGGCAACTTCTATGCAAAGGCCTACAGTGCGGAACGCCCTGAGCTCTTTTTCAAATCGACAGCGGCTCGCGTAGTTGGCCCCCATCAACCTGTACATATTCGCAAAGATTCGAAGTGGAATGTTTCCGAACCGGATCTGGCGCTGGTCATCGATCATGCGGCTCATATCGTCGGGTACACCATCGGCAACGATATGAGTGCGCGCGATATCGAAGGTGAAAACCCTCTCTACTTGCCGCAAGCCAAGGTTTACGACGGAAGCTGCGCGGTCGGCCCATGCATTTTTCTTACAAATGATCCGCTTCCGGCCTCAACCACTATTTCCATTGCGATCATTAGACAAGGTATTACTGCGTTTCAAGGGGGAACAACGGTGTCACAGATCAAGCGCTCCTTCTCCCAGTTGATTGAATACTTATATCGCGAGACGAGCTTTCCTACAGGCTGCTTGCTCTTAACCGGGACTGGCATCATACCCGCCGATTCCTTCACGCTTCGGAGTGGAGATTTTATTTCCATCACCATCGACCCGATCGGAATCCTCACGAATCAAGTCTTGTAATTACTGCGCATCCAACCGTCACCAATGCGAGCGGGCATCGGACTTCACGATCCAAAATGGCTCGTCATTGGCTCGCATGGCGCGGTTAATCGCGAGTTGGATCTTTGACCATCGCAGGTTCTCAGATTTTCGAGTTCCTGGCGAGCTATTTCCCCTGGGAGATGCAACGAAGCGCCTCATCAATCGTTACGTCGGGTGCTTCCTGATCGCTCAGGAGAACCGAACGTTCCTTCCAAAGCCGCTCGATCGTTCGTATCGAACAATTGAACTTTTGAGCAGTCCGTGATTTCGCGGCCTCGAATGGGCAGCCTTGGCGATTAAGTTTTGAAACGTAATCAAGCGCATAGCGGGCCTCTTGACTCGATAGCGCCGGAGGTCGACCGCTGTTCAAAGCAGGTAAATCCGTGGCGGCTTTCTTGGCGGCGTGTTTGAGTCCGAGCCGCAAAATACCTGGCAAATTCTGCACGATGAGGAGACCCATCAATTCTTCGCGTCTCGAAAGGGGAGAACAAGAATCAAGCCCGGCTCGTAAATCATCCGTAGTTTTCATCGAATCGACACCATCATATGCAAAAGCTATGAGCTTCCTTGCTTGCTCTATTCCTGATTCGTAGTCTTTAGCACCTGCAATGCGGAACGACTTTTCAACCGCATCGACAATCTTGTCTCGCAACTTCTCGTTCACAATTTCCTCCGCCAAAACTCGACACATCATTCTGTCACCTCGGGCGCCAGAATTGTTGGCTCTAGTTAACGCGGTTGGATGAGAAGACATTAGACGCATTATGGGCGAGCGGAGTGCGGTCCGACTAAAATCCGGGGAATCGGTTCGACAGTCCGATCCGGGGCTGAGACGGCCTACACCTCCATCGACAGCTGGCCGAAAGCCAGCGGCTCGCCCTCCAGCTTTATCCTTCCCAAAACCTGTCCCGAACGATGGTCTTACGCCCCGCGAAGCGGGGCTCTCTCAGCGTAAAACTGTCCGGGGTGTGGGGCAGAGCCCCACCCTGCAGACCCGGCGCGAAGCGCCGGGCTCCTTTAGTGAGCCCGAAGAATCCGCGTCGGTCCTTCCGTACGCCTTGGACGACTCTCATATCACAACCCTGATTGAGTTCTTCCAGACCTTAGACCGCTGGGACAAGGAGGCGCATGGACCGCATGTCATGTAGCCGTTGCTCTCGACCAGCGGGTTTCTCTCTCGCCTTCTTGGTATCGACTATCGGCGTCCGACCAAGAGGCCAGAAATGCACTCAGACTGTACCCTTCTGCAAATCCTGTTTACGCGACGCGATTCCCTTCCTCGCTGCGACTCCCCTCCAAGACCTCCAGGTGCCCCTTGCAGACGCGTATACAACGCTGGGAGAGGTCACCACGGCGTCGCCTGCCACTGCGGGCCCATGCCCCCGCGCGTTGATGGACGGGGGCCACCACAGAGGTGACGCCGCCCTGAGTTGCGGGCTCTGTCTAATAGCCTGCAACTCACGTAAATTTACGCAGCGGGATCTCCGAGCATGATTGACAAGCCTGAGGAGACACCCTCAGGTGATCGATAAGCGTTGATGTCCGAAGGTCCCGAATTATGCTGGCCAGGGCCGCTTCTTTGAGAATAGTTCAGGACAATGGGCTCAGGCCGTATCGCGTGGGTAACCATATCTCGGTCTTCGGTCGCGCATTATCGATGCATCGCTGCACTTCGAGAAAGTCGCCCTGATGAGTCGATCCACCATGAGGTGCGATCACAAAGTCGAAATCATCGACGCTGGCGAGAAGACCTTTAAGGATATGGCGACATGATCGAAGGGACAATCTTAGTGTCGATCTTTGCACGCTCGGACATGATGCGAGTCGATCTTCGCGTCGGACATGGACGAGGTGTCCAGTGTCATGGTTCTTCCAAGATCACGCCTACGTAAATCGCAAGCAGTTCTCATCTCGAATTGAGAAGTCGTTTGAACAGGAAATGCAATTTGTCGGCATGGGAAGGCAATCGCGACAAACACTACGCAGGGAAGAGACCCAACTCATGCGCATCTATGACAAGCTCGCCGAGTGGCGCAGCAACTCAGAAAGCTGGAGACGAGGTACAGAGCTTCAATACAGATGGAAGGATGAATGACTCTGAGCAGAGAATTACGGCACGTTCTCCCAATTCAGGCGAACATCGCGAGTGGTTGAGCATGAATATCGGGACGGGCAAATCCTGCCACGCGATCGACGCCAAATTGCGGAAACGGTTTCCCCCTGAACCGGCACATTTAACGACCTTCATTTGCCCACGAGTAACTCCGATCGACGGGCTTCAGCTCGTTGGGACCGGAGCTGCGCAAATTCGATTCGCCTCCAGGAGTCGTTCGGGTTCGAAACTGGCTTGCGGCAATGGGATTCGGGCGCTAAAGGGGCAAATGGGGGCACTGCAACTTGACGTTCATTTAGTGCGAACACGGGCAACGGAAACGGTAAAGCGAAGTACTCGAGTCTCTTGCCGAAGTTGCCCAACGAACGACAGCCTGTGACCTCAACAGTATTGAGGATATTCGCGAATCCGTTGTAAAGCACTTCGCAGCTAGACGGTTCAAGTCAAGGACGTACACTTATCCCCTACGTATGAGCACACGAAACAAATTGCCTGAGGCCGCATTAGAATTCTTCCGCAAGAAGGGCCAAATCGGCGGGCGGCATCGAGCCGCGAATCTGACCGCTGAACAACGCAGCGAACAGGCACGGAAAGCCGTTCAAGCCCGATGGGCGAAAAGGGCAGTAAAGGTGGGCAACAAGAAAGGCACGAAATGACCGCACGTACTGCAGTTCTCTATGCACGTGTTTCTAGCCGTGAACAGCGGGAAGAGGGCTACTCGATTGAAGCCCAGGTTAAATTGCTGCGCGCCGCTGCACAGAAGGAGGGGCTCGAAATCGTACAAGAGTTCGTTGAGGTCGAGTCTGCCAAGGCCGCGGGGCGTAAACAGTTCAGCGAAATGGTCACGTTCTTTAAGCGCAATCGCTCATGCCGCATTCTGCTCGTAGAGAAGACCGACAGACTGTACCGAAATCAGCGGGACGCTCTTACGCTCGAAGACCTGGACCTTCAGATTAATTTCGTGAAGGAAGGCGACACTCTTTCGAAAGATTCCAAATCCCAAGTGAAGTTCATGCACGACATTCGTCTCGCAATGGCGCGCAATTATTCGGAGAACTTGCGGGAAGAGGTAAAGAAGGGCATGGTCGAAAAGGCGTCACAGGGGACGTACCCCGGACGTGCCCCCTTTGGATACCGCAACAACAAGGCCGCACGTGCAATCGAAATTCACCCCGAAAAGGGCACAATAGCGCAGCACGTGTTCGAACTTTACGCAACGGGGCGCTATTCCCTGTTGGGTCTCGCGAAGGAAGTGCTGCACGTGCACGGCACGTGCATCTCAAAGACGAATCTGCACAAGATGCTGATGAACCCCTTTTACATCGGAAGATTCGAATGGGGCGGGCACACGTACCAGGGCACGCACCTTCCCCTAATCAGTTCCGAACTGTACGTGCGGACACAATCGGTACTACACGGGGGCAACGCGCCAAGGTACAGCAAGCACGACATTGCTTTCCGGGGGATGCTCACGTGCGCACACGACAATTGCACAGTGACTGCAGAGCTAAAGAAAAACAAGTACGTGTACTACCGTTGCAGCGGGTACAGGGGCAAGTGCGCCCTGCCGCGCTTCCGTGAGCAGGAAATCGTAGAGAAAATGGGGCACGTGCTAGAGCACGTGCAGATTCCAGATGAGGTTGCGTGCGCTATTGAAAAGTCCTTGGAGGGGGCGCACGTGCTGCGCACGTGCTGAGGGGGCAAGGGAGGGGGCACGGCTTGGACGCGAGCTAAAGGGCTGCACGTGCGCATGGATGCGGCCTACTCCGACAAGCTAGACCACAAGATTTCAGAGGAATTCTGGCAGCGCAAACAAGCCGATTGGGAGACGGAGGAACGGAGAATCAACTCATTGATCGCGGGGCTAAACGAGGACGAAAGCGCCGAACGGCTCCTGAACTTAGCGCAAGATTTTAGAACTCGCGCAAAATGCTTATTCGCTGTACCTTACGCGGAAACCGGCAGAACAGGCCGAATTGCTCAGGAAAGTACTTTTGAACTGTTCTATTGATGCTGTAAGTCTTTATCCTACTTACAGAAAGCCCTTTGATCTGATATGCAAAAGGGCCAAAAACCAAGAATGGCC
>CAVSAW010000020.1:0-213416 GCA_963725945.1 uncultured Acidobacteriota bacterium
CGGGATGGCAGCTTATTCTTAGAGCGTGCTCGGCGATCGGTGGACGACCCGTAAGCCGTCACTCGGATGTCCAGGGCCTTTCCGCGAGCTTCCTACGGAAGAATACGTGCCGATTCCTCTAGATTACGGAGGGACATGGATTTGTGGGACATGAAGCAGGGCCGGTTTGGGTTGGTGCTTTCCCAGGTCCCGAAAGCGAGACCTGGGACACTCGGCTTCGTTGACGACGCACGGTTCGAGCTAGATGTCCGTGGTTAGCGAGCTGGAGATGCTTGAGAAGGCCTTGTTGATCCCGCTCGAAAGATGTTGCATTCCCGTCACCGCACCGAAAGCGATGAGCGCGACGACGAGGGCGTACTCGACCATATCCTGGCCGCCTTCCTGTTCAAACATCCGTTTCATCAACAGATAGCCGCGAAGCAGTAGCGTATTCATATTTCTGACTCCTTTGTAGGGTTGTTGTTTCGCAATCGTCTGAAGATCTGCACGCGGTATTCTGCCGTCCGTCCTGACTGAAAACAGACAAGTCAGGTAAGGCGCCTTGAATCTGCATCGGCAGTAAACCGGACTCCGATTCGGCGCGAACTCCATTCTCACGGGCTGGTCCCAAAGACTTTGAAGACAAGCCGAGAAACAATGAAGATAGTCGCTACGGATCGAGAGATCTCTTTCAAGCTGCTGGAAACGCAGGTTGACCCGAGTGAATCACAATGCGTGGTTCAAGCGGTTTGCCCACTCCAGCTTGCGAAAGGCAACAATCTCTAAATGCGGAGAATTCGGGGAGGGGAGGGAGGCGCCTCGACGGCACTGTCACAAGAGAAAACATTCAAAACCAGGTCGGAAGCATCCGCAAATCGTAGTGAGACGTGGGTTGCACTATCATTCGCACTTCCCTGCGGTACGTGGCGCGATAGCGCGTGAATTGCAAGAGGAGAAGTATTTCGTTGAAAGGCAGTATCGGGCAGGTCAACATCAGGCGCGATCAATATGGCTACAAATAAGCCGAATAACACCATGAGCAGGAGTGTGGAGAGCGGACCTGTTTTAAAGGAACCCATCGAATATGCACTGCCCTTCCGGCACTGAGCCTGCTTCTAGTATGTGAATCGCCTGAAAAAATGGCAATGACTCCACTGGCGCATCGCGATCACTAAAGTGTTATTTACAGCCTGCTCAGAGCCAAGGGGCGCGTTGCGGTGGAACTACGGGACCTATGGCAAGGCGACCCCGGGTCCCATTCTTCACGGCGCTGCGAAGCTGGACCTGGGGCAAATGGGGACCCGAGCCACCCCCTATAAGGGATCACTTCCACCACAAGAGTGCCCAGATGTCCAGCATTCCATGGGCCACCACGAGCGGTGTTGCTTTTTGGGTTCGCGCGAAGTAAATCGAAAACGCCAGGAATGTAAAAGCAATCGAAAACGAACCGTCCCATCCGTAATAGAGGTGGTACGACCACTGGATGGCGACGCTCGATATCGAAGCAAGAAACCAAGAACCGGTGAGAGCTTTGACCTCTGTCATGAGGTAAGCACGAACAATCAATTCCTCAAAAAATGGATTAATCAAGACAAAAGGAATCGCGAGCAACGATGAATGCGAGGACAGATCGGCAGCAGATACTCCGTTCGCGCCTGGTGGGAAAAAGGCGTGGTGCACGAAGTAAACGATGAAGCCGCCCACTATGTAAGCAAGGTACGAAACGAGTGTGAGGCCGAGCCCAACGCCTACGTCGCGGACCGACCATCGCAGCCCAATATCTCGGAAGTTCCGGCGACGCCGAGACAGAACATACCAGAGGAGGAAGAGGCAAGGTATTTCCTGAACGAATCCTCGCGCCCATCTGAACTCTGAGACCATCGGAAGCGCAGCTTTGCCGGCCTTCATCAAGTAAAGACTGCTTAGGAAAGAGCCGCCGAATGCAATTACAAGAACGAGCGCAAGCTCAAACCAGCGAAGACGCTTGTCGCTGGCGGTCATGGGCAGCGCCCCGGCAGGCGCATCCTCGCTGACACATTTCAATTCAGTCGACACGATGCCCAAGCGTACCACTGCAAGTGGAGGATTTTGAAGCGTCAACACATACATGGAACAAGCTCGTGTAAGGCGCGGTCACGAAGCAGCCGCTCGCGGAACCGCAGCGGGAGACTGATCACCTGAAACGTGGTTCGATTCCGCGGTTGCGAGCGGATTGTGGACGATTCGGAGGTAACGCCGAAAGCAGATCCTTCACTTCGCTGAAGAGGACCGCTCCGTCCAGGATGACACTTCATTCTTCCCCAGGTCGCAATACTGTGACCTGAAGACCCGTGGTCCCCCGAAGTGCAAGGCTTAAACCGTGCCCGTTGAAGACAGGCGAATGAAGAATCGCTCAGCCTTCTTCGGCTTCGCGGAGTTTGGCGATTACGGTGAAGTCTTCGAGGGTGGTGGTGTCGCCCTTGATTTCGCCGTGGGTGGCCAGTTCGCGGAGAAGGCGGCGCATGATTTTGCCGCTGCGGGTTTTGGGCAGGGCCTCGGTGAAGCGGATGTCGTCGGGGCGGGCCAGCGAGCCGATCTCTTTTGAGACCCACTTGCGGAGCTCGTCTTTGAGGGCTTCGCTGGGCTGGTTGCCGCTTTCGAGGGAGACGAAGGCGGCGATGGCCTGACCCTTGAGCGCGTCGGGACGGCCGACGACGGCGGCTTCGGCAACTTTGGGATGGGCGACGAGGGCGGACTCGACTTCCATGGTGCCGAGGCGGTGTCCGCTGACGTTGATGACGTCGTCGACGCGGCCCATGAGCCAGAAGTAGCCATCGGCGTCCATGCGCGCGCCGTCGCCGGTGAAGTAGCAGCCGGGGACGTCGGACCAGTAGGTCTGCTGGTAGCGCTCGGGGTCGCCGTAGACGGTGCGGGCCATGGAGGGCCATGGCTTGCGGATGACGAGCAGGCCGCCGCTGCCGGCGGGGACGGGATGGCCTTCTTTGGTGACGACTTCGGGCTGGATGCCGAAGAAGGGGCGCGTGGCGGAGCCGGGCTTGGCGGGCACTGCGCCGGGGATGGGCGCGATCATGATGGCGCCGGTCTCAGTCTGCCACCAGGTGTCGACGATGGGGCAGCGGTTGTGGCCGATCTTCTCGCGGTACCACATCCACGCTTCGGGGTTGATGGGCTCGCCGACGGTGCCGAGGAGGCGGAGCGAGTCGAGCTTGTACTTTTCGACGTGCTGGTCGCCCCACTTGATGAAGGCGCGGATGGCGGTGGGCGCGGTGTAGAAGATGGTGACCTTGTGGTCGTCGATGATCTTCCAGAAGCGGGAGAAGTCGGGGAAGTTGGGCGCGCCCTCGTACATGAGGACGGTTGCGCCGTTCTGGAGCGGGCCATAGACGACGTAGGAGTGGCCGGTGACCCAGCCGATGTCGGCCGTGCACCAGTAGATGTCTTCGTCGCGGAGGTCGAAGACGTACTTGGTGGTGATGTAGGTTTGCACGGCGTAGCCGCCGGTGGTGTGGACGAGGCCCTTGGGCTTGCCGGTGGTGCCGGAGGTGTAGAGGATGTAGAGCGGGTCTTCGGAATCGAGGGGCTCGGCGGGGCAATCGGGCGCGGCGGCGGCGACGAGGTCGTGCCACCAGTGGTCGCGGCCTTCGACCATGTTGACGGGCGAGCCGGTGCGGCGGTAGACCACGACGTGCTTGACGGTGTGGCAGGCGGCCATGGCTTCGTCGACGGTCTGCTTGAGCTTGATTTCGCTGCCGCGGCGGTAGCTTCCGTCCTGGGTGAGGATGGCGACGCAGGAGGAGTCGTTGACGCGGTCGGCGATGGCGTTGGCGGCGAATCCGCCGAAGATGACGGAGTGAACGGCGCCGATGCGGGCGCAGGCGAGCAGGGCGATGGCCAGCTCCGGCGTCATGCCCATGTAGACGGCGACGCGGTCGCCTTTTTGGATGCCGAGGGCCTTGAGGGCGTTGGCGAATTTCTGCACTTCGGCGTGCAGCTCGGCGTAGGTGAGGCGGCGGATTTCGCCCGGTTCACCTTCCCAGATGAGGGCGGTTTTGTCGCGGCGCGGGCCGTTGAGATGGCGGTCGAGACAATTGAAGCTGAGGTTGAGCTTTCCGCCCACAAACCATTTAGCCCAGGGGAGATTCCACTCGAGTACCTTGTCCCATGGTTTGAACCAGTGGAGGTCTTGTGGCGACGCCGGCCCAGAAGGCTTCAGGATCCTCGATGGACTGCTTGTAGAGGGTCTCGTACTGCTCGAGGCTCTTGATGTGGGCCTTCGGGCTGAACTCCTCCGGCGGCGGGAAGACGCGGAGTTTTCGCGAGGGTGGAGTCGAGGTCCTGATTGGGTGCGGAAGAGGTGGGATTGGGAACGACGGAGACGTTCACGGAAGACATAAAAAAGCCCTCACAGGGAAAGAAAAAGCCATGCAAACCGCGGCGAGTCTCGGACGATAAAAGGCGCCCGCGCCGGAAATGCTTGTGGGAGACACTTTAACGACACAGAGGCACCGCGGGCAAGTGAAGGAAGAAATGCTGCGAATGAACCCGGCTTTGGGGGGCTCAGCCGTGTTTGTCGGCGTGACTGTCGTCACTGCCCGGGCTCTATGCGGAGGACTATAGATATTGGCCGCCAAAGGGGGTAGACCAATGGAAAGGCTATGCGGGAAATGCGGAACGGAACTTGCGGCGCCGGGGAAGTTTTGTCCCAATTGCGGGAGAGCGACTGGAAGTGAAATTCACCTGCACGTGGAGCCGCCGGAGCACGAAAAAGCGCCGGTTGAGAGCGCATTTTCGGGATTGCTGTTTGGGGCGATCCTGACACCCATGATGCTGATTGTCGGCACGATGCTGTGCCTAACCGGGCTAGGCGCATTGCTTGGTATTCCGATGATTATTGGAGGGATTCTGGCACCGCTTATGGGTCCGATAATTGGATTCAGCGCGCCCAAGGGGAAGTGCCCGTGGTGCGGCAGTCGCAGTGAGCAGCCTTCGCAGTGGACAGAGCTTCGACTGCGAGGCTTGCCACCAGCGGATTGCGTTCAAGAATGAAAGGTTTGTTGCGGCGGCGTGAAAGCGGTAAGGAGCGAGAGCGGCGGAAGGGATGATTCGCTGAAAAATGTGATTCATCTCACCGAAGATTCGAGTAGAATCCCGCCATGCTACTGACTGCAACGATCGAGAAACTGCCGGAATCGACAGCGGTTGTGACGCTGTCAGGACCGATGACGCTGGGAATGTCGCTGAAGCTTGTGGATTCACAGGTGCAGGCGGCGATTTCAGATGGCGTGACCAAAATGGTCTTCGATATGGCGAGCGTGGACTACGTGGACAGTGCCGGCCTCGGGGTGGTGGTGTATGCCTATGGCACACTGAACCAGAAGAACGGCGCGCTTCGTCTTTGTGGCGTATCCCCGCGCATTCTGTCTTTGCTGCAGTTGACCAAGACAGATACTTTCCTGGCGATCGATCCCAGCCGGGAACAAAGCCTGGCGGCACTGCCCCAGTAGTTCCCTGTTCTAGGAAACGTAGCGCTTCTGGTGCCAGACCCAGGCGGTGCGGAGGATGTCGTCGAGTTGGGTGTAGCGGGGCTTCCAGCCCAGTTCGCGGATGGCTTTCTCCGAACTGGCAACGAGGACGGCCGGGTCGCCGGGGCGCCGGGGATGGATTTCGACCGGGATGGGGTGGCCGGTGACGCGGCGGGCCGACTCGATGACTTCGCGGACGCTGAATCCATGGCCGTTGCCGAGGTTGAAGATGAGCGGCTCTTGTCGGGCGGTGCGACTTCAAGCGCGCGCAGGGCGAGCAGGTGGGCGTCGGCCAGGTCGGAGACGTGGATGTAGTCGCGGACGCAGGTGCCGTCGGGGGTGGGATAGTCGTCGCCATAGATGCGGATGGAGGCGCGGCGGCCAAGGGCGACATCGAGGATAAGCGGGAATCAGGTGCGTTTCGGGCTCGTGCGCTTCGCCGCGGGTGACGCCGTCGGGACCTTCGGGGGCTCCAGCGACGTTGAAGTAGCGCAGCGAAGCGTAGCGCAGGCCATGGATGCGGTTGAACCAGGCGAGCATGTGCTCGACCAGCAGCTTGGACTCGCCATAGGCATTGGTGGGGCTGAGGCGCGCATCTTCCTGGATGGGAATCGACTCCGGCTCGCCATAGACGGCGGCAGTGGAGGAGAAGACGAGGCGGCGGGGGCCGTGGGCGAGCATGGCCTCAAGCAGGGCAAGAGTGGAGGCGGTGTTGTTGCGAAAGAAGAGCTCAGGATGAACCATGGATTCGCCGGCTTCAATGAGGGCGGCGAAGTGGAGAACGCCATCGAATGGCTGGCCTTGTTTTATTGGCGCCGATGAAAAGGTTTTCAATGCGCGGCCCGGTCGGCCAGATCCCCTTGAACGAACTCGACGCCCGGCGGGAGAGGTCGAGGCGGCCATGACTCAAATTATCGAATACAATGGCTTTGTGTCCCTGGGAGGCCAGAAAACCAGCCACAGTACCCCCGATATACCCCGCACCGCCGGTAACCAATATCTTCACAAAAATACTGTCCTTCCTCGAACACTTTGGTTTACCGTAAGTCTATTACAGCAGGCAAGGTCGGAACGGCTGGGTGCTGTCCACCTCAAAGACCGCCAGACAGGCGGCATGCCTTGCTTGCCCTGAATGCCCCGCATGCGCGTGAGACGAGTACTCTAGCGCACGCGCAACCAGGAAGAATCGGGCACAATATTTCCCTTCTCTCCAATGTGAGGAGTTGCGAAGTTTGCTTTGTTCCAAGCCTTGAGCTGGAATGGGAGCGGCTGGATGCCCGAGGTCCAGCAAGAGTGAGTCTGTATCCCGGCGAAGCTGCGTCGGAGATGGGCAGACCCGCGGTGGCATTTTTGCGGTGGCACGACGGTCAGCTGCGATTGGCGAACTTATACTTCACCCTAATCGGCCGAGCCGATGGGCAGGCGCAACAGAGCATGACGGTTCGCCGAGTGCAGACGAAATAGCCTATGCTGCGGAAGCCGCGAGGCGCATCAAACATGCAGGTGAAATCGGAAGCGCTGACAGGGCTGTCGAAGCCTGACCATGCCATGACCATCGGCGTTCCGAGAATGTTCACAAGCGCCCGGAACCCCGGGAACGATTGGAGATGATATTATGCGCGCTAATTCGCGTCATAATGCTTCCCAGGGTTTATCCGTGTCCGGACATATGCGAGACTCCGCCGTTTCAATGGCCATCAACGAGGAAACAAGAACATGCCCGTGAATCACTACCCAGGACGCATCAGCTTTGGCTTGCTCCCCGAGCCGGAGGGCAGGTCTGCATCGTTTATCACAAGCCACGGTGATCAACATGACGATTCTGGCCGTGGCCCTTTATGTCGGGATGATGGCCAAGCATGTGATCGAGCAGCATCAATTTGAGCAGACGGAACTGATCTTTCCGACGACACCTCCGCCGCAAGCCCAAGGTGAAGGTACCTCCGCCGCCGAAGCTGCCGCCGCCGCCCAAGCCGGCGGAGGTGAAGCTCCAGGCGCCCAAGATCAATATGCCGAAGCCGGAACCGAAGCCGGCGCTGAAGCCGATCGAGATGGAAGCCAAGCTGACAGTGCCGGCGATGAGGGCGGCGAAGCCGTCAATTATTCTTGCGCCGCAGCCGAAAGCCGCGCTGACGGCGGCAGCACCGGCGCAGGTTCCGCAGGCGAAGCCGTCGACGGCGCCGGTGCACTTTGGCGAGACATTCGGCGTGACACCCGAATCCCAATGCGACCCGGCCGGCGACGGTGGCAGCGATCGGCAATCCCTACGGCGGAATGAAGGGGCCGGCGGTTGCGCCACGCGGAGTGGTGGGATCGACGGGCATCGGCAATGGAACCAGGTCCGGATCGAACTCGGGAGTCGTTGGCCGCGTGGCATCGGCGGGGATTCCGGGAGGAACGGGAACTGCACCTTCAGGGGCGTGACGCGGCAAGGTTGCATCGGCAGGCAATTCCGCAGATGACGGCGGAGCGGCGAATACACCGGCAACGATGCGGTTGCCCCGGCTTCAACCAATCTTGAAGTGCTTTCGAAGCCGCCGGTGCAGTACACCAGCGAAGCGCGGCAACTGAAGGTGCAGGGCGATGTGATTCTGCGCGTGACCTTCACCGCCGCGGGCGTGTGGTGGTGAATGGCGTGGTGCACGGACTTGGACATGGGCTGGATGAGGAAGCGCGGCGCGTGGCGCAGCAAATCCGCTTCCGGCCTGCGACGCGGAACGGGCAGGCAGTGGATTTGACAACCAACATCACGATTACGTTTCAATTGGCTTAACAACAAGACTGGACAGACGACTGCACGGGTATGGAGCACCCGGATGTATCCGCACGGCACCCAGCAGGCAAAGAACGACGAGAAGAACCACACCTAGGAGCTTGAAATGACGTTTCGGAAGATTTCCCTCACCTTGCTCACGTCTGTTGCTCGGTGTGTCCTGCGCGTATGCGAAGAAGGCGCCAAAGTATGAGCAGGCGCACCAACTCACGCCAGAGCAGGAAGCGCTGGTGCAGAAGGCGATCGCGCAGGAGAAGGTGCTGATCAAGAGCATTCAGGAGCGCACGCCCCTGGTAGAAACCTATATCCAGGACACGCGGCCGGATCCGAAGCTCTATGAAGTGCCGGTCGACGACCAATACACATTGAGCCGCGTCGACTTTGGCAAAGGGTTCTTCGACAAGACCTATGAGCCACGCGGATCTTCAAAGAACGGGCTTCTTCAAGGGCTCGCTGGGAGCCATCACCGGGCTGACGAAGGCGCTGGGGTTGGACAAGCGATTCACTTACAATCCGACCGGCTTCATGCAGATGATGTTCTCGACCCGACCGGCTTTGACGAGCAGCACTAAGTCTTCAGCTATGTGCGCCGGGAGTTTCTGGGATCGGTGCGGACATGGGTGTTCGACGTTCACCCCAAGGTGGCGGGGATGGGACGCTTCTATGGCCGCGTCTGGATTGAGGATCAGGACGGCAACGTTGTCCGCTTCAACGGCACGTATACCAATCCCGCGTCTGAAGACGATTCGCGGTACTACTTCCACTTTGACAGCTGGCGGATGAATGTTCAGCCGGGAATCTGGCTGCCGGTGGCGATCTACGTGGAGGAAACAAATCGCGGCGAAGGCGACAAAGCCGATGGGGCTGAAGGCGCAGACTCACTTCTGGGGCTACAGCCTGAAGCTGCCCACGCGCGACAGCGAAAACGTGAGCATGAAGGTTGAAGACGCCGTCGACAAGAGCGACGACTCGCAGGACGTGAGCCCGCTGCAAGCGACGCGCGACTGGGTGACGCAGGCTGAGGACAACGTGATCGACCGCCTGGAAGAAGCCGGCCTGGTGGCTCCGCTGACGCCGGGCGGATATGAGACGCAAGGTGCTGGACCAGATTGTGATCAATCTGGCAGTGCCGAACAATCTCGCATTTTCCACCCCGGTGCATTGCCGGGTTCTGCTGACGGACACGGTGGAAGCAACCACGGTGGGCAACACGATTCTGATCAGCAAGGGACTGCTCGATACCCTGCCCAACGAAGAATCGATCGCCTCGGTGGTGGCGCTGGAACTGGCGCACATCGCACTTGGGACACCACATCGATACGCGCTATGCCTTCAACGACCGGCTGCTGTTCCCTGACGAGTCGACATTCCAGCGGATCAACATGAACCACTCCGACGCAGACGACGCGTCGGCTGCCAAGACAGGCGATGGATGTATCTGCAGGCTTCGATGTACAAGGACAAGCTGGCCAGACGCGGGCCTGTTCTGGGAGCAGCTGGCGGACCGCGGCAAGGAGCTGAAGGCTCTGAATACGCCGAAGCTGGGCGATTCGCTGTTGAAGCCGGACGGCACGCCGTGGATGGCTGGCCTGGCGCACGAAGCGCCGAAGATCAACTGGGACGACCTGACGCAGATTCCTGCGCTGCCGTTGGGAAGCTGGCTGAAGACCGATCCGTGGGACGACAGGGTGCATATGCTGAACGCAAAGCAATATGCGCCGATGAATGCCCGCGACAAGATGCCGCTGGAAGTGACGCCGGTCTACTTCAAGCTGCAGCGCTACGAAGATGCGAACTGCGAATCCGCCGGCTTCTCCGGACCGCACCAGCACAGCCTGCTGCTGCCCCTGCAACAGCACAGCCGGCAGCCGATCCACCGGCGGCACAACAGCAGCCGCCAGCCACGACCGCACCGGGCCAGCAGTAATAGACGCCTGAAGGTTCAATCCGCGGCGCGAAACAGATCGCGCCGCGGATCGAGTTTGCTTCATCGCGAAATTCGAATCGAAGCCAGAAAGCACTTGAGCTTTACCAGAAATGGATGAGGCTTTGCCCATGAGAAAATTTGCATTTTTTTTGCTTTTTTGCGTACTGAGCGCCGGGGCCTTTGTGGCCCAGGCGCAGGTTGTTCCTTCAGCTACCCGCAGCCAGCTTTCATTGACTGCAGGTGGGTTGGGCTCACTGTTTCAGCCTGACTACGCGGGCAATGGTGTCCCCGAGGCCGCCCCCAACCACCTTTTCGGCGTGGGTGCTTACGTGGACTTGAAAATTACGCGCTGGGCGCAGCTTGAGGCGGAGGGACGCTGGCTGCGCTTCAACGAGTACGAGAGCATCTACGAGGACAACTACATGGTTGGTCCGCGGGTGCCGATTCATACCTTCCACTTCATGCGCGCCACGCCGTACGGCAAGGTGCTCTTCGGCTACGGAAAGATGAACTTCGAGTACAGCTACGCCTACGGCAGATTTGCGGATATTGCCTACGGCGGCGGCGTGGATTTGAAGCTCACGAATCGAATCAGCCTGAGGGCCATCGACTTTGAATACCAGCAGTGGCCGAACTGGGTGAACGGGACGCTGAAGCCTTATGGCGGAAGCGTGGGCGTCAGCTACAGGGTGTTTTGAAGCGGCGATTTCCGTGATGTCGAGAAGAGCGAGAATCCGGAAGTTAGCGTCGCGGATTTTCTTGACCTCATGTCAGACTTCCTCGAAGATCGGATCGAGGTCGAGGACTATATTCGGCAGTACTTCTCGTTAGCGGTGAAGCGGCAGACACTGACCGCGGCTGAGTCGCAAATCCTTCAGTGCGCGTATGGCGATGCGGATGATTTTGATCAACGCGTCCCGAGCAAGGCGCCTCCAACTCCGGTTTGTTGGGTTAACGAGAATGGATTGAAGGCGCGCGTGGCCAAGTCATACGCGGAACTTGCAGCTCTCTGGGTAAGGAGTGACTCCAAATCATCACAATCAATGGGTGATTCCTAGCTCGCGAAAGGGAAATAAATGAGGCCGCTCCCTCTTGAGCGACCTCAGACTGCTGAAAAACCATCGATTGTTTG
The DNA here is from genome assembly GCA_963725945.1 of uncultured Acidobacteriota bacterium. GTDB lineage: Bacteria > Acidobacteriota > Terriglobia > Terriglobales > Acidobacteriaceae > Telmatobacter. The sequence continues at coordinate 11,334 of CAVSAW010000020.1, forward strand.
CCGCAGGGGCTGAGGCCCGCGTTTTTCCCTGCGCCTTTCGGCCCGGCTGAAGTGGTGCCCTTTTACAAGTGCGTAGAAAGACAGAAGCAGATCCTTCACTTCGCTTACCCCACGGACTCTTGTCCGCGGGGCCCCAAACGCGCTCCGTTCAGGATGACACTTTCTCGGTCGTGCCGTTTGCAGCCCGACTGAAGTCGTGCCCTTTTTACAAGACCATGGCGAACACCTGCTGAGTCGAGTCCCACCACAACCTGTGAAGCCATACCGTTTCAAGGCACAGCCTTCGTCATTTCAAAACAGGGCCTTGGTCTTCAAAGTGAAAGGCCGCTCCAGATGGGAGCGGCCTTCTTATTGCGATTGACTGATGTGATGTGGCGAGGATGGCGCGAGCCGCGCCTGCCCCACCGCAGGTGGCTATGCCGGCGAGGGCGAGCCTTCGGGGAAGCTGGGGCCGCCGCGGCTTTCGGGCTTGAGCACCTGCTGCACGTTGCCGCTGCCGGTATCGCTGGGCGAAGCCAGGACCGAACGGACGGGCGGAAGTTCCTTGCCCTCGATCAGCATCTTGACCTCTTCGGCGTCGATGGTCTCGCGCTCCAGCAGGGCCGCGGCAATGCGGTGCATGGCGTCGGCATGCGACTCGACAATGGAATGCGCCGATTGGTAGGCCTCGTCGATCAGGCGGCGCACTTCGAGATCGATCTGGCGGGCGGTCTCCTCGCTGAAGTCGCGATGCTGGGCGATTTCGCGACCGAGGAAGATCTGCTCTTCCTTCTTGCCGAAGGTGAGCGGACCGAGGCGGCTCATGCCGTACTCGCAGACCATGCGCCGCGCAAGATCGGTAGCGACCTCAATATCGCTGCCCGCGCCGGTGGACATCTGGTTGAGGAAGATCTCCTCAGCCACGCGGCCGCCGTAGGCCGTCGCCAAGCGCGCTTCAAGATACTCGCGGGTGTAGTTGTGGCGGTCGCCGGGCAAGATAGATGGTGACGCCCAGCGCCATGCCGCGAGGAATGATGGTGACCTTGTGGATGGGGTCGGAGTGGCTCGCGCAGGAACGAGACCAGCGCGTGCCCGGCCTCGTGATAGGCGGTGACCCGCTTCTCCTCGTCGGTGAGCAGCATGGACTTGCGCTCGGCGCCCATGAGCACCTTGTCCTTGGCCAGCTCGAAGTCGTACATCACGACCTGCTTGCGGTTGACGCGCGCGGCGTTGAGCGCGGCCTCGTTGACCATGTTGGCCAGGTCGGCTCCGCTGAAGCCGGGTGTTCCGCGAGCAAGGACGTTGAGATTGGTGTCGTCGGCGACGGGAACCTTCTTGACGTGGACGCGGAGGATCTCTTCGCGGCCGCGCACGTCGGGCAGGCCGACCACTACGCGGCGGTCGAAACGGCCGGGGCGCAGCAGCGCGGGATCGAGCACGTCGGGGCGGTTGGTGGCCGCGACGAGGATGACGCCGTCGTTGGATTCGAAGCCGTCCATCTCGACGAGCAACTGATTCAGGGTCTGCTCGCGCTCATCGTGTCCGCCGCCGAGGCCAGCACCGCGATGGCGGCCGACCGCGTCGATTTCGTCGATGAAGATGATGCAGGGAGCGTTCTTCTTGCCCTGCTCGAAGAGGTCGCGGACGCGGCTTGCGCCGACGCCGACAAACATCTCAACAAAGTCGGAACCGGAGATGGAGAAGAACGGCACATTGGCTTCGCCGGCCACGGCACGCGCCAGCAGGGTCTTGCCGGTTCCCGGAGGTCCGACGAGCAGCACGCCCTTGGGAATGCGGCCGCCCAGCTTCTGGAACTTCTGCGGCTCGCGCAGGTATTCGATGATCTCCTTCAGCTCTTCCTTGGCCTCATCGACGCCGGCCACATCCTTGAAGGTGATCTTCTTCTGCTGCATCGAGAGCAGGCGCGCACGGCTCTTGCCGAACGACAGCGCCTTGTTGCCGCCCGACTGCATCTGGCGCAGCATGAAGAACCAGATCGCGCCGAGAAGAACGAACGGGCCGACGTTGAACAGCAGGGGCAGCAGAATGTTGTTCTGCGGATCCTTGAGATGTGAAGGAGACCTTGGCGGCATGCAGCTTGTCGATCAGCGTGTCGGTGTTCTGCGGAATCGTGGTGTGGAATTCGTCCTTGGGAGTGGCCTTCAGGTGGCCGTGCAGTTCGGTGCCCTGGATGGTGACATCCTGCACCTGCTGCGCGTCGATCTTGTCCAGCAGGTCGGAGTAGGCGACTTCCGGCTCCTTTCCCATGTTGGTGCCGCGCTGCACAACGCCCCAAAGCAGCATGAGGCAGATGAGGATGAAGACCCAGAACATGATCGTTTTGACGGTCGAATTCACCAGGATTCCTCTTTCCCGGCGGGGGAGAAGCCGCTATAGAGACCTCCAGCACCGCCTACATCATCCTTTAGACGCCGCAACCCTCTTCGAAGTCACAGAAAGTACAGAATCTCCTGTGCGGAAGACACGAATAGCATTCCGCCCGGATGAGCAGTAACCACGATTGTAACTCCAACCCCTTAAAAACTCCCAAGAATCCTTTGGATCGGGCGAGCAGGAATCAAGGGTTCAAACGGCACTAAAGTTGTAGTTTCGATGAGCTATACGGGCCTACGTGTCGGTTCGGTTCAGGGAGTGGTCGGCGAACAACCTGGATTCCCGGCTCGGGTTCGAGCTCGACGCCCTGCATCCAGACGATGCGGCCATCAAGCTCGAGGACCGGCCAGAAGTGCCTGCCGTCGCCGGTAACCTTAAGCCGTTCCAGCACTTCCTTCACCTTATGCGGGCCGGCAGAGTGGCGGAGGCGAACCCGGTCACCGGGCTTCCATGAGCGCAGCAATGCCTGTCTTTGCGGACTGCGTGAGGAGCCGTGTTGAATCGACGCTGGCAGCGGAAACTTCGATGCGAAGGCGAATGCCGAAGGCTGGCGCGTCGCGACTCGCCGGGAATCGGCACTGCGTACTTCAGGGGAAGCCTGTTGAGACGACGGAGCCTGTTGCAGGTTGCATGCAGTGAGCCGCAGTTCGCGGTGGGTGCGCTCGGCGCGCAAGCCTGGGCAAGCTCGAGCTTTTGACCGGCGCGCCCGGACAATGCCAGGGCACGAAGGGATTCGGTGGCGGCGAAATCGAGCGCGGCGCCCAGTTGCTGCGGCCGCATGGCGCAGGAGCCGCCGCTGCAAGGCCGGGGCGAGCGCGGCGAGGCGGGTGACGTCGAGGGCAAGGCCTTCGGCGGCGGCGCGTCCTCCACCGCGAACGGGACGGCCGGGCAGAATCAATTGCGGAGCCAGGCGGACCAGCTCGGCCTGCCACCAGGCTTCCTCATCGCGCGCCAGCTCGGCCATTTGGGCCATGTGCTCACGCAGGCGCGGGTTCCAGGTTTCAAGGAGCGGCAGCAATTCGTGGCGGATGCGGTTGCGGGTGAAGGTGAGATGGCGGTTGGAGGAGTCCTCGCGCCAGGCTTGGCCCAGATCACCGAGATAGGCCTCGACCTCGGCCCGGGTTGTTGCCAAAAGCGGGCGGAGAATGACGCCGCCTTCCGGGACTTCGAGCGTTGGATGAATGCCCGACAGGCCCTCAGTCCACGCGCCGCGGAGGAACTTGGCGAGAACCGTTTCGGCCTGATCGTCGAGGGTGTGGGCGGTGGCGATTGCATCCAGCGGAATCTCAGAGAGAGCTTCCGGAACCAGCGATAGCGCAGGCGGCGAGCGGCTTCTTCGATGGTTTCGGCGGATTTGCCGGATCCAGGATTTGGCTGCGCTTCGGCGGCGGTGTCAACAGTGCTTCGTGGAAGGGTAGACGCGAGTGTCGCAGCCAGATCGCGGGCAAAGGCCAGGTCGGCGTCGGCTTCGGCGCCGCGCAGGCCGTGATGCAGGTGGGCGGCATGGAGCACAAGGCCCAGTTCTGCGCTGCGCTCGGCAAGGGTGCGCACGAGGGCCACGGAGTCCGCGCCGCCCGAGAGGCCGACGGCCAATCGCAGGCCGGGCTTAAGCAACGTGGTATCGAGGGTAAGCTTCGCGGTCGGCCGGGGTGCAGGTGGAGTGGGCACGAGAGGATTGTAAAGCCGATAGGGCCTGTTAACACTACTGGAGCAGGCGGCGTTGCGAGTGAAAATCCGGCCAGACAAAGCCGAGCCCGAAGGCTGTGGCGGGTCCACCGTCGAGGGCGAGAATGAAGTATGGCCGGATTTTCGCCACAACCCGAAGGGCCGGGGTCAGTTTTCCTCATTTCGTCGTTGCTCGTCGCTAGCAGACACCCGGTATGCGTCACTCCTCGCGCCTAGAACTGAGAAAAACTGGCTCCCGGCGCCACCTACTTCAGTAGTGTTAACAGGCCCTAGCTTCCAGCCTATTTCTTCACTGTCGCACAAACAAAACTTTCAGCGGCGTTGGTGTCGCCGCTGCCTTTGTACTGCGCCACCTGCGGGAACGGGCAGAGCGGGCGGGTCATGGCGGGCGCACTCTGCGCATTGCCCGGCCCAGACGGGTCGCCTGGCGCTTTGGTGGCAATGATCGCAGCCGGAGCAGTTCCCTTCTCTACCCAGAGTTCGAGCGCGGTTCGCACGTTGAAAAGTGGGTCGGGGTTCCACAATGGCGACTGGCCAAAGTTGTCGGGCCCCGGGCCACCGCCGCAGTGTTGCATGCCCGGAACCATGTACAGGCGCACGAATGATTCGGTCTGCACCTTGCCCAGAGTATCGATGACGCTTTGGTAGTAATTCACGGTGCTCATCGCGGGAATCGCGGGATCGTTCCATCCGTGATAGAGGAGCAGCTTTCCGCCGCGCGAATAAAAAGGCCTGAGGTCAGGATCGACTGAGTCAAGCGCACGGGCCGTCTTCTTCACGGCAAATGGCAATCCGGTTTCCACGCGAAACGATTTGAGATCCCAATCGGACTTCTCGTAAACCATCTCGGAGTAATATCCACCACCAAACACCGCCATAAGGCTGCGTCCGGGCGTCGGACCGGTGATCCAGGTCCCCCATCCATTTCCACCTTCTTCTGCGCCGGGCAAGTACCCAGGAAAGATCGTTCGGCCATGTTCGTCTTTGAGACCCGCGTAGATGGTTTTGAGAGTGGTCACCTGGGCCGCGGTCAAGCACTCGTCGGTATCCAGGCCGCTCTTGCACTCGATCGTCGTGGGGTCAAATTTGCATTCGCGGGGATCGTTGAGGATGCCATCACGGACGCCATCGAGCGCGTCGCATTGAGCAAGGACAGCGTGAGCGATGGCCGCGATCTTTCTTTGCGGAATGAAGTCCTCAGGCGTCGCCGTGAGCGCCTGCGTGTCGGTGACAGCGCTGGTGAGGAGCCTGGTCCAATTATTGGCCGGCGCTCCAGCCAGGATGCCGTCGTAGTCATCGGGATAGCGCTCTGCTTCCATGAGCGCTTCGCGGCCGCCGTCGGAGCATGCGGCAAAGTAGGAGTGACTAACCGCCGAGCCATAGAACTGCGCGACGACAAGTTTGGCAACGCGGGTCATCTCGTGAATTGCGCGGTGTCCAAAGTCGGCAATTTTCTCAGGGTGGCCGAGTGCCCAGGCGGCATCGAACGGCGAGCCTGTGTGACCCGTATCGGTGGCTACGGCTGCGTAGCCTTTTGACATAAATGCGGCCATCTCTGGGAGCTCATAGGATCCTGCAAAACCGCCGTTGCCAATGCCCTGAAGTCTTCCGTTCCAGCCTTCGAGCGGCATCCAGACTTCAATGACGATATCGGAGTCGGCGGAGGGAGTGGCCTTCACCATCACCCTGCAAAAGCCAGGCAGCTTGCTCGCGAACGAAGCCAAGTCATCGCCGCCATTTGAAGACGACGGAATGTAGGTTCCGGTCGGGAACGTCTTTGCTGAAGTGATGGCGGCGTTGCTAATTTCAAGATTCGCAAGCTTCGCACAGGCGTCGTTGGCGGGCTGCGCGGTAGTGGCCGGCGAGTTTGTTTTGGCGGCCTGACCGGGCAAGAGGGTCGGTGCAAACAGCAGAGCGGCTAACGGAAACAGCAAACGGGAGATCCGCATAGTTAACCATCCTGGACTCAAATCAAGGAACGACAATTCTATAACGAGCTAACAGTTCTCAGCTTTCGACCGTCAACTTTCAACCGGTAGCTACTGGCCCCGGCTTACGGCAACAAAGAGGCCCGGCATTGGGAATCGATTCAGCCCGGAACAAAGCGATTGACGAATTGAAATAGCAATGAGGGAAAGCTAACGGCTAACAGATGATAGACAGCCCCTTCCCGGTGCTATACTCGCCGAGTCATGCAGGTATTTGCGATTCTTCCAGCAGCGGGGCTGGGCACGCGGATGGCGGGGCCGCTGCAAAAGCACCCCAACGACAAGGACCCGTCGCACGGGCCGCCTCCTAAACAATTTCTCGAACTCGACGGAGTTCCCATTCTGATTCATTCTTTGCGTGCCTTTGCGGCCGTGGAGGGAATGACGGGGATGTACGTGGCTGTGCGCAAGACAGAGAAGGAGCGTGTGGCAGCGCAGGTAACTGAGTACGGATTTACAGGCCGGGTGCACGTGGTGGAAGGCGGCGACAATCGCCAGGAATCCGTGGTGAATGCGCTGAACGCGGTGCCGGCCGAGGCGGACGATGTTGTGCTGGTGCATGATGCGGTTCGTCCGCTGATCGACACGGCCACCATTGAGCGCACCATCCACGCGGTGCTGGAGCACGGCGCGGCAATTGTGGGAATGCCGGCGGTGGACACCATCAAACAGGTGGAGCGGACAGCGCACGGTGCGCTGGTGACTGCGACCATTCCGCGCGAGTTTGTGGTGCTGGCGCAGACGCCACAGGGCTTCCGCTATGGACTGCTGCAGCGCGCGCTTGCGGGGGCGACCGCGGACGGCTTTGTGGGCACCGATGAGGCCTCGGTAGTGGAGCGCGCAGGGCTGCCGGTAGCGGTGGTACCCGGTTCTCAGGTTAATCTGAAGATTACCCAGCCGGGCGACCTGGAGCTGGCCGAGTTCTACCTGCGGCAGAGAGCGCTTTGAAGCTGGATCGGGTGTCATGTGCCTTTGATCGTCAAAGACCGCGACGGCAAACTTCTAATCGAGGTCGAAGGAGTCAATTTCCTCGACGAACAAGACTTGCGAAAGGCTGATTTCAGGCGCCACAAATTGCAAGGCATCGACATCTCCGACTCGGATTTGAGAGAAGCCGATTTCACAGATGCGGATTTGTACTGGGCTTCCGTCTTTAGAGCGAACTGCGAAGGGGCAATTTTCCAAAATGCAGACATGAATGGCGCGAATCTGGTTGAAACGAACTTCCGAGGAGCGGACCTGCGGGGCGCATCTATTTCTCTGGACAATCTGGGCGGGGCGCCGAACGTAAAAGGGGCCGATTTTACAGGAGCGCTTCTCGACGGTGCAATTCTAACGGGCTGTGAGTATGACGACTCCACGATTTTCCCAGAAGATTTCGACCCCGCCGCCAATGGAATGATCTGGGTGGACCCGGATCTGATCTACATAAGGCCCGGTTCGTTCGCCTCTGCGAAGCTCGCGCCGGGGTACTATGTTCCGGATCGAGAGAATCCTGGGTCATACATTCCCTGGAAGAAGAATTAAAATCGTCATTGACTGCAATTTAGGAACTGGCACGGAGCGCATGGACACACGGATCGGATTTGGCTTTGACTCGCACGTTTTCAAGCCGGGGATACCGCTGCGTATAGGCGGCATGACGCTGGACCATCCTGAAGGACTGGCCGGCCACTCCGACGGAGACGTCCTGTTGCACGCCATCACCGATGCCCTGCTCGGCGCAGTTGCGGCGGGGGATATCGGCAGCTTTTTTCCTCCTGGCGACCCTCGCTGGAAGGACGCGGACTCGGCCATTTTTCTGAACCTGGCGATGGAAGAACTGCAAAACGCGGGTTACCGCGTCGTGAACATTGACAGCACGCTGATTCTGACCGCGCCAAAGATTGGGCCGATCGCCGGCGAGATGCGCGCCCGGGTCGCCGACCTGCTGAATATCCACATCGACCAGATCAGCATTAAAGCCAAGACTCCGGAGGGCCTGAATCTGGATCACGTGGCACAGTGCCAGGCGGTGGCGCTCGTAGAGCGCGTCGCGGACCCCGACGAGTTGAAGAGCATCAGCGCTGTGATTGAAACGCAACACCAGCTTGAAGACGTAGTCGAGGATCTGCTGAGTTCAGTGCATGGAGTGCCGAAGAAGCGGGTCGCGCCGGTGTACGACACGGAAGACATCACATAGATGCGGGGGTCGAGGATCAGGGATCAGCAGTCAGGGTTCAGAGATCAGGAACCAGCGAATTACGCCCATCTCTATTCCCGGCCCGCAAATGAGGATATTCGTCGTTGCGGCTTTCTTCTGGCGCAATGGTCGTGAATCACGAGTCTGATCGCGCCGTTCTCCTCACAAAGTCACTCGTTCCGTCTGAAAATCCAGCTGGAGTTCTGACCCTATGAGCCTGCGTGTCACCGCATTATTTGTCATCGCGTTTTCTGCTTTCCTGCCTCTCGGCCTCGTTGCCCAGGATGCGCCTGATTGGCGCACTCCGACGGAGATTGCCGACTACCGGACTACTCCTGATTACGCTGACACAGTTGCGTATCTGGAGCGGATTGCGGCAGCCGCGCCAGGACAGGTGAAGATTGAAAACTTTGGCAAGACGGGCGAAGGGCGCGATTTGAAGATCGTGATTGCGTCCGAGGACGGCGTCTTCGATCCGGCGGCGATTCACGCTTCAGGGCGCATCATTCTGCTGGTGCAGAACTCTATTCACGCGGGCGAGATGGACGGGAAGGATTCGTGCCTGGCGTTGCTTCGCGACATTGTGATTACGAAGAGTAAGGCCGCATTGTTAGATCATGTCGTGTTCGTCTTTATTCCGGTTTACAACATCGATGGGCACGAGCGGCGGTCGGCCTACAACCGCATCAACCAGAATGGCCCAGAGGTGATGGGCTGGCGCGGGAATGGCAGCAACATCAATCTGAATCGCGACTACATGAAGGCGGACGCGCCGGAGACGCGCGCGTTCTTGAAGATGTTTCACCGCTGGCTGCCAGACTTTTTTGTGGACGACCACGTGACGGATGGCATGGACTACCAATACGACGTGACATTCGCAGCGGACGCCGGGCCAGATGTGGCGCCGGGGATCGCGCGATGGCTCCGCGAAGCGGTGACCCCCGAGGTGAGCGCACAGGTGAATGCAGCGGGGCATCTGTCCTTCCCTGCCCTCATCAATTTGAATGACGACACCGATCCAGCGCAGGGCTTGAGCTTCGGCGCCAATCCGCCGCGCTTTTCGACCGGCCAGATGATTCTGGAGGACCGGCCGGGGTTGCTGGTGGAACTCCATATGCTGAAGGACTACAAGACGCGCGTGACGGGAAACTATGAGCTGCTTAGCGCGCTGCTGGAGGTGCTGAACCGCGACGCAGGCAAGTTGATCGCGCTGAATCGCGAAGCGGATGCGGAGGCGGAGAAACTGGGAGCGCACTCGCTGGGCAACGAAAGGTTTCCGCTGGCGACGGACTGGAACGGCGAGACAACCCCGGTCGTGTTTCATGGCTACCAGTACACGCGGGCGTTGAGCGAAGTGTCGGGCACGATGGGTATCCGTTATACCCATGAGCCGTGGGACAAGACTCTGCCACTTGCGACGGGCGCGAAGGTGACAGTCTCGACCACGCCGCCGGCGGGCTATATTGTGCCGCCACAGTGGACTCAGGTCATCGAAGTAATGGCCGCGCACGATGTGACGATGCGGCGGACGACGGCGGCATGGACGGGGAAGGTGGAGCGCTATCGCTGCGCAGGGATGCAATGGCAGGGTCCGCCTTTTGAGGGACGTCACCCTATTTTTCATGGCGAAGGAGCAGGTGCGGAACCAGGCCGCTACGGCACCTGCGCGCTAACATCCGAGGACATGACGTTTCCAGCCGGGTCGATGGTCGTGGCCCTCGACCAGCGACTCTCAAAAGTCGCGATTCATTGGCTGGAGCCGGATGCGCCGGATTCCGCATTGCGCTGGGGCTTCTTCGATTCAATCTTTGAGCAGCGGGAATATGGCGAGGCCTACGTGCTGGAGAAGCTGGCACGGGAGGAGCTGGCCAAAGACCCTGCCTTGAAGGCCGAATTTGAACGTCGTGTCGAGACGGACCCGCACTTCGCTGCGAGCCCTGAGGCGCGGCTTGAATTCTTCTACGACCGCTCACCGTGGGGCTTGGCTAACCGCGTGGGAGAGTACCCGGTGGGGCGACTGCTCTCGCTGGATGGAATACCAGTTGAATAGTTGACCAACCGAGAAGGTTCGCGGGGTGCAAGTTGAAGCAGCGAATGGATACGCGGCAAGAATTTGATTGCAGTTTTTGCGGATTGGCCTTACCGTGACGGGGAGCTTTCATCTCAGATCCGGAGTACTCCCAATGAACTTTGCGCTCATTTTGTTGCAGAACTCAGTCGATCCTGAACAGGCGCGAAAGATTGCAATGATCTTTCTGGGGATCATGCCGATCATTATCGTGGTGGCCCTCGCCGTCGTCATTTTGCCCTTCTGGTTCATCTGCAAGAAGGCTGGATTTTCGCCCTGGCTCTCGCTGCTGAATATCATCCCGCTGGGAAACGTGATTTTGATTTACGTTCTGGCCTTCGCGGAGTGGAAGGTCACACCGCTGCCTCCAGTGCAGACGAGCTACCCCTATCCGCCCGCCCCGCCGCGGCCCTAGAGACGGCTCACGCTCGTGGAGTGGAACTGATAGCATCGAAGAGGAACACACCTCAACGATGCCTGCAGATTTTCTCTCTCAAGTAAGAGTTCCGCGCGTCCGGTTTGCGCCTTCGCCCACTGGTTTCCTGCACGTCGGAAGCGCGCGCACGTTTATCTTTAATTGGCTTTATGCCCGCCACACTGGCGGCACGATGGTATTGCGGTTGGACGACACCGATGTCGAGCGCAACACCGAAGTCAGTGTCCAGTCCATCTTCGAGGGACTGCGCTGGCTGGGGCTCGACTGGGACGAAGAGTACAAGCAATCCGAGCGGCTTGCCCAGCACCGCCAGCAGGCCGAGGCCATCTTCGCCAAGGGCCTTGCCTATCGCGACTTCACGCCTGCGCACACAAGAGCGGAAGAACATTCTTCCGCGCAAGGTGCCTGGCTTTGCAATCCCGGAATGCGTGAAATCTCGCGGGAAGAGAGCGACCGCCTCGCTGCTGCGGGTGAGCCATTCGCGCTGCGATATCGCGTGCCGCGCAGCGAGGGCCGGACGCTGCGATTTGTTGACAGCGTTTATGGGGCGCAGACGAAACTAGCCGATGAGGTGGAAGACTTTGCGCTGCTGCGATCTGACGGAATGCCGACGTATCACCTTGCCTCTTGCGTCGACGATGCCGATTTGCGCATCAGCCACATCATTCGCGGACAGGATCACCTAACCAACACATTCAAGCACCTGCTGATTTTTGAAGGCCTTGATGCGGAGCCTCCGCAGTTCGCGCATCTGCCGCTGCTGGTCGCGCCGGACGGCGCCAAGCTCTCCAAGCGGAAACACGGCCCGGTCGTGAGTGTTACCACCTACCGGGACGCCGGCTTCCTGTCGCAGGCTTTCGTCAACTTTCTCTGCCTGCTGGGCTGGTCGCCGAAGAACGACCGCGAGTACCTCAGGCTCGACGAGCTGCGTGATGCGTTCACGCTCGAGGGAGTCAACCGGGCCAACGCCGTGGTCAACTTTACGGAAAATGACCCCTTTGATGCGAAGGCCGTCTGGCTCAACGCCGAGCATATCCGCGCGCTGCCCGTCGATCAGCTTAGCCGGAGCTTGGAGCCGTTCTTCGAGCGGGCCGGTTTCAATGCTTCGCCGGAAAAGCTGCTCGCTGTCACGCCGCTCATCCGCGAGCGCATCAAGCTGTTGAGCGATGCGGTCTCGGCGGCCGATTTTTTCTTTGTAAAGGAACTCGCGCCGTATGACCCTGCTGAGCTGATTCCGCAGAAAGGCGATGCGGCGCTTGCCTTGCGAGTCCTCGTGCACGCTGAGCAGGTGCTCGCCACAACTGCTTTCGATCATGATTCGCTGGACCTGGCGCTTCGTGCCGCAGCTTCGCACCTGGGTTTGAAGGCCGGACAGGCCTTTCAGCCCATCCGCGTCGCCGTCTGCGGGCGCAAGAATGCGCCTCCGCTTTTTGAGACGCTGGTTGTGCTGGGGCGCGAGGTATGCCTTGAGCGAATCCGCCAGGCTGAGGTCAAACTTACAATTGCTCGATTGAACACAGGACCGCACATACAATTGTGCTCAAGCCCACAGGTAAGGAATCGCAGTAATGACGAACTCAAATTCGGAAAGCACGGACACCTCAGTTCACGACGCACACGCTCCCTCCAACTTCCTCGCGGAGATCATCGCCGAAGATGTGCGCACCAAGAAGTATGGCGACGCCGTGATCCAGACGCGTTTTCCGCCCGAGCCTAACGGCTATCTCCACATCGGCCACGCCAAGGCCATCTGCCTTGACTTCGGGCTCGCCGACGAGTTCGGCGGCAAAACCAACCTGCGCTTCGACGACACCAATCCTGAGAAGGAAGAGCAGGAGTACGTCGATTCCATCCAGAAGGACGTGCGCTGGCTGGGCTTCGATTGGGAGCGCCTCTGCTACGCCTCAGACTATTTCGGCCAGCTTTACGAGTGGGCGCTGAAGCTCATCAATGCCGGCAAGGCTTACGTGGATGACCTCACCGCCGATGAGATTCGCCAGCATCGCGGCACCCTCACCGAGCCCGGCAAGGACAGCCCCTATCGCAACCGGACGATTGAGGAAAATCTCGACCTGTTTCAGCCGAATGAAGAACGGCGAGTTTCCCCGATGGCGCGCGCGTGCTTCGCGCCAAGATCGACATGGCCTCGCCCAACCTGAATATGCGCGACCCGGTGATGTACCGCATCCTGCATGCCACGCACCAACGCACCGGCGACGAGTGGTGCATCTATCCCATGTACGACTACGCCCACGGGCAGTCGGATTCGCTGGAGCGCGTCACTCACTCCATGTGCACCCTCGAGTTCGCCGACCACCAGCCGCTTTACTAGCTGGTATATCGAGCAGCTCGGCATCTTTCCCTCGCAGCAAATTGAATTTGACCGCCTCAACATCACCTACACGCTGCTCAGCAAGCGCAAGCTGCTGCAGTTCGTGCAGGAGAAGGTTGTGCGCGGTTGGGACGATCCGCGGATGCCCACCCTTTCCGGTTTCCGGCGGCGCGGCTTTACACCCGAAGCGATCCGGGCCTTTGTTGCCTCCGTCGGCGTCTCGCGCACCAACGGGACAACGGACATCGAGATGCTGGAGCACTTCCAGCGCGACGACCTGAACCGCCGTTCTTCCCGCGCCATGGCCGTGCTGCGTCCGCTCAAGCTGGTCATCGACAACTATCCCGCCGGGCAGGAGGAGTTCGTCGAGGTTGCCAACAATCCCGAAGACCCTTCGGCCGGGAACGCGCCAGGTGCCGTTCTCCGGCGAGATTTACATCGAGCAGGACGACTTCCGCGAAGTTCCTCCGCCGAAGTACTACCGCCTGTCGCCAGGCAAGGAGGTTCGGCTGCGCAATGCCTACTTCGTGACCGCGCATAGCGTGGTGAAAGACGCGGGCGGCAACATCGTCGAGGTGCATTGTACCTACGATCCGGCGAGCCGCGGCGGCAACTCTCCCGACGGCCGCAAGGTGAAGTCGACGATGCACTGGGTCTCGGCCGCGCACGCCATCTCCGCGGAAATTCGCTCTACGACAAGCTCTTCACCAAGGCCGATCCTGACGATTTGGAAGAAGGCGAGGACGTCCTCGACAATCTCAATCCCAACTCGCTCGAAATTCTCACCGGCGCAAAGCTTGAGCCTTCGCTTGCCAATGCGAAGGTTGGAGGAGCGCTTCCAGTTTGAGCGCGTCGGCTACTTCTGCGTCGATCCCGACTCGACTGCGGGGAAGCTGGTGTTCAACCGGACACTGCCGCTGAAAGACTCGTGGGCGAAGATCGAGAAGAAGGCGGGGAGCTAGTCAGCTTCAGCCGGGAAGCGGCTGGTTTGCAATTTTTGCTTTCCCAAGTCTCGAAGGCGAGACCCGGGGCACCCGGCGTTCTATGGTGAAAGGCCCAGGAAATGCCGAAGCCAATTCATCCATCCCGGCTTGTCAATTTGCGGGTCGCTAAAAAGTAGAAGAGATATAAAAAGAAGCAGGCAGGCGGCCTCAAGCCAGGGTTTTCCGCCCGAGATGATGGGTCCGCCCATGAAAATCTCCCCCGTTTCCTGCGACGTCAGTCGGCGCTTCAGGGCGTTCCTGTGCGGTCTTAGCCGCGCGACGTTTGCTGAGAAAATCCGCCACAATCCACGCTGACGCGGCGATCGCGAGGGTTTCCGCACTTTCTGACCAGTTCTCAAAATTATGAGGATCGGAAAGAGCAACGGCAGCCAGGTCAGCAACAGGAAACCCACGGTCATCGCCGCCGTCAATTCGAGCCGCAAGCCCGGCCTTGAAACCCGTGAGCAGGGCGATCGCGGCAAGGGCAAAAGCAACAGTGGTTGCAACAGCCCAGAACATCTGGCCAGGAGGAATCCACCTCGGGAACGAGACTCGCTGTTGCATAGAGATAGAAAAGCTGTTCCAGCGCGAAAGAGATCAACAGAATTCCGAAAGAGTAGTACCCGATCTGTGCGAATCTTGCGGTTCGGGGCTCGGCACATTCGCGCCGGAGCACGCATACAAGATCGTGGCTCCAGAAGCTAATGAGAGTTGCTCAAAGAAGTTGCCATAACTGTTGTAGACGAGCGGGTGCTGAAGGATGAACGGGACCGCCAGCAGGGCGAAGACGGAGTAATCGCAAGCAGCGCGACGAGCCGCTCGGGCGGTTCGCGGCCATTGAAGGGAGATGCCCGCAACGATTTCGATAGCGGCCACGATATAGGCCAGAATCTCGTGGTGAGGAACGATAGTAAGCGTGTCGAATTCATGCCGAGCCAAGGCGCAAATACCGGAACCAATCGCCGCGAAGCCGTAGACGTAACGCCCCAGAGAGCAATTTCATTTGAGCGCCTTAACCGGAATTGATGCAGATATCTTATGTGGGTTGTCGTTGCGGATAGCCCGGATTTGACCGTCTTCAAAGGAATTGATCTTTCGATCCTTGGTGAAAACGACCTACCGTCGACGGACAACGGAAATCTCTGCAACACGTCGCGCCTCTACACTCATTTTCCCTGCCGCTATCACTTTCCAATCACGTCGATGGGGACCGTAATGGTTTTGGGCGGCATGCAGGCGTTTCTGTCGCAGGCCTGAAAGTGGAGTTTCGCTTCAACGAGATGATTGCCGCGAGTCGCTACGATGCGCGCAAGAATGGTGAACTCGCCGGTGTAAACATCGAGCTTGGTGCTGGGATCAAGGGGAAGCGTGATCTTTGAACCTGTCGGGGTAGGAGGCGTCTTCAAGGCGCACACCGGATGCTTCAGGAATCAGCAGGGTGGTGGGAATGAGGTAGTCCTGGCTGGGCGTGTGGGAGTTGATGTGGAGACCCTCGGCCACGCGAAAGTGCATTTCAACAGAGCTGGCTTTGCCTGCGGGCACGGAGACCTGTTCGGGGTAAAGGTATTCGACAGCAGCGCCTTTGAGGATGGAGCGGCTGGAGGAATCGGTCTGAGCGGAGACTGCGGCTATTGCGAAGAACGAGAGCGCCGCAAGCACGAGGGCGCGGGGTTCCTGCTTACCCGCCCTGACCATAAAAGCAAAGACACTGCGAGGGCGGGGCACCCAGGAATGGTTCCGGCCCGCGAGCATAATCAATTCCCTGCTCCAAGCGCTTTGCGAATATTGGCTTCGATGTCTTCTTTTGAGGTGAGGCCCAACTGCGCGGCGACCACGTTGCCATCGCGATCGACGAAGAACGACGTGGGCAGCTCATCCAGTCCGCCGTAAGGACGGCTGATGCTGTCGCCATCGATCAGCACGGGGTAGGGCATGTGCATCTGCTGGACGGATGTTGCGATGGTGGCCTTCTCTTTTGCCCAGCCATCTTTGTCGCCCTCTTGCAGATCGTCGCCCTCGGTGGAGACGCCAAGAATTTCAAATCCCTGCGAGGCGTATTGGTTGCGCAGTTCGATCAGCCAGGGCGTTTCGATTTTGCAGGGGCCGCACCAGGTGGCCCAGAAGTTGATGAGCACGGCCTTGCCCTTGTAGCTGTCGAGCGAAACTTCTTTGCCGTGCAGGTCCTGGAGCGTGAAGTCGGGGGCCGGCTTGTGCAGGAGCGGCGAGATGTATTGCGGCATGTCGCCCGCTGGGCTCGGCTACCAGTTCGCCTTGCGCGACGGAGGCCAGGCGCGCCTCGGCGGCCTGTTTGCGGTATTCCCAATTGGCCCAGCCCGCCCAGGCAAAGGCTGCGAGGAGGAATAAGACGGCAAAAAGGACGAATGTGTTGCGCTTCACGGGAAAAGACCTCTTGATCTTATTGTACGAGCCAGAACAGTCGTGAGTGAATAGGGGTCGAGGTTCAAGGGGTCAAGGGTCAGGCGCGGGGCAGGTGCTGGTCGCTGGGGTGGCCTGATAGCGGGGTCCCATGGACAGGTCCTAATCTATGGGGTGGTGGTACCATCAGAAACCGATGAACCCGCAAGAACGAAAGGGACTGCATGAAGCCGGCGGAACTGGTGCGCACGGAGGCGGCGGCGCTGGAAGCGCTGGCGGCGCGGCTGGAAGGCGCGATGGCCGCGGAGTTTGATCGGGCGGTGGAATTGATTCTGCGCTGCGGCGAGGGCAATGGGCGCGTGGTGGTGACCGGCATGGGCAAGAGCGGCATTATTGCGCAGAAGATTGCCGCGACGCTGAGCTCGACGGGGTCGCCGGCGCTGTTTCTGCATCCGGCCGAGGCGGTGCACGGCGATGTGGGCGTGCTGATGCCGGGCGACGTGGTGATTGCGCTCTCGGCGAGCGGCGAGACGGAGGAGATTCTGCGCCTGCTGGCCACGTTGAAGCGCAAGGGCGACGCGCTGGTGAGCTTCTGCTGCGAGATGAATTCGACATTGGCGAGGCGAGCGATGTGGCGCTCGATTGCGGCGTGGCGCGCGAGGCGTGCGGGCTGAACCTGGCGCCGACGGCCTCGACCACGGCAATGCTGGCGCTGGGTGATGCGCTGGCCATTGCGGTGAGCTTGCGCAAGGGATTCAAGGCGGAGGATTTTGCGGAGCTGCATCCCGGCGGTAAGCTGGGCAAGCAACTGGCCAAGGTGCGGGACCTGATGCACGCGGGCGACGAGGTGCCGGTGGTCGCGCCTACGACGCCGATGACCGATGTGATCTATGAGATGTCATCAAAGAAGCTGGGCATGACGACGGTGCAGGAGGCGGGCAAGCTGCGCGGCGTGATCAGCGACGGCGATCTGCGGCGGCTGCTGGAGCGCGAAGGCGGCGCGGCGCTGAGCCGGACGGCGGGCGAGGCGATGAATGCGAATCCGCGGACGATTGGCGGCGAGGAATTGGCGGCCAAGGCGCTGGCGATTCTGGAGGAGCGGAAGATTACTTCGCTGGTGGTGGTGGATGCGGAGGGACGCGTCGAAGGCATCGTGCACCTGCACGATTTGTGGGGCGTGGAGTTGATTTAGAGGCAGGGATCAGAGATCAGGGGTCAGGGATCAGAAAGGCTCGCTGGTTGAGGGGCGTGCTTTCCCAGGCGCGAGAGTTAGAACCGAGATACCCGTCGTGACCACGGGTGCTCCGTTACATGCCAAGAAATGCGGAGAGCAGGCTACCGTACCATCCGCACAAAATTGGGTGCGAGTCGGAGAGAAATCCACTCGAAGAGAGTCCAAACTGCGATCCATCCTCGCGCATGATGATCTTATAGCCGTCCCTTGTTCGCTCCTGCCCGATGAGCCAGACCTCGAATTCCCTGTCTTTGATACGGCCCTTTCGAACGGTTCGCTCGATTACCAGTATCTTTCGAGGTGGCACGAGCACATCGGCGAGGATGATTCGATGATCATTGACAACCTTCAAAGCGTCGCCGGCCTGCAGGCGCACATGTTTGTTTACTTCCTCAACTGTCACGGCGGTTCAACGTCCGATTCTGCCAGTAGTCCTGGCCAGCGCAATTCTGTGCCGAATGCCATAACGTGTCACCGGTTCCACGCTGCGTGTCTCCGCTGACACGCGCAGCATGAACGGAATCAGCATAGCTCCTTTGTTTCCAGCGGGCGCCTATTGGCTGTTGGCTTGCAATGTCGAAGGCCGGGAGGCGCGAAGCGGTGAACAAGTTTGCAGTCAGGTCGCTAAGGATTGCGGTGCGGAGAAACGCGGCACGCAAAACGGAGCCCGCTAGCCGAACATTTAGAATGGTTGCTGCTTCATTTTTCATTCGTCCGGCACAAACGGGCGGGAAAGTTCGTTCTCAAATCTCTATGCATCGTTGGTCTAAGCTCTTTATTCCCACACTTCGCGAGGCCCCGACGGACGCCGAGGTCGCCAGTCACAAGTTCCTGCTGCGGTCCGGGTATATTCGCCAGCTCGGGGCGGGCATCTATAACTACCTCTTTCTCGGGCAGCGCTCGCTGAACAAGATCATCGGCATTGTGCGCGAGGAGATGGACACGATCGGGCAGGAGTTCTACCTGCCGGCGATCTTGCCGCGCGAGCTGTGGGAGCAGAGCGGCCGCTGGAGCATCATCGGCGAGAATATGTTCCGCCTGAAGGACCGCAAGGGCGCGGACCTGTGCCTCGGCTTTACGCACGAAGAGATCATGACCTCGATTGCACGCAGCGAGTTGCGCAGCTACAAGCAGTTGCCGCAGATCTGGTACCAGATTCAGGCGAAGTTTCGCGACGAGCCGCGGCCCAAGTCGGGGCTGCTGCGGGTGCGCCAGTTCACGATGAAGGACAGCTACTCCTTCGACATGGATAAGGCGGGACTGGACAAGAGCTTCGACCTGCACGATGCAGTGTATCGCCGGATTTTTACGCGCTGCGGGCTGAAGTTTGTGGCCGTCGAAGCCGATTCCGGCGCGATGGGCGGATCGCAGTCGCAGGAGTTCATGGTCTACACCGAGGCGGGCGAGGACCTGATTGCAAGCTGCCCGGTGTGCGGCTATGCGGCAAATCTCGAGAAGGCAACTTCACGGCTTGAGCCGGTGGACGAGATGGATGCCACAAGCGACGGGATGCCGGAGCTTGTCTCGACGCCGGGCTGCGCGGCGATCTCTGACGTGGCGGAGTTCTTCAAGATTTCGCCGGCGAGCGACATCAAGTGCGTGGCGTACATGGCGTTGAAGCGCGGCGCGGCGGGAAAGCCCGATACGTGGCACGGCGTGGCGGCGTTTTTGCGCGGCGACCACCAGGTAAATGAGACCAAGCTGCTGGGGGCGGTCGGCGCGGCGGAGCTGCGCACGATGCAGGCCGAGGAGCTGGAGCAGTACTTCAACGGGCCGGCGGGTTTTCTGGGACCGGTGGGATTGAAGCACGACGACAGGCCGCTGGGCGACGGACTGACTGTGGTGGTGGACAAGTCGCTCGAAGGCCGCAGGAACCTGGTAGCCGGCGCGAACAAGCTGGATTATCACCTGCGCAATGTGATGCCGGGGCGGGATTTTACCTGGACGCTGGCGGCGGATATTCGCAGCGTGAACGAGGGCGAAGCTGTCCCGTACGATAACTGTGCGGGCAAGCTGGTGGTGGGCAAGGCGGTCGAGGTCGGGCACATCTTCAAGCTCGGATATAGGTACACGGAAAGCATGGGCGCGCGGGTGCTGGACGAGAACGGCAAGGAAGTGATGCCGATCATGGGCTGCTACGGCATCGGCATCGAGCGCATTCTGACGGCAGCCATTGAGCAGTCGAACGACAAGAACGGGTTTTGGCTGCCGGCGTCGATTGCGCCATTTACGGTGGTGGTAACGGTGACCAACGTGGGCGATGAGGCGCTGCGCAACGCAGGTGAGACGCTGGCTGCGGAGCTTGAAGCGGCGGGGCTCGACGTGCTGCTGGATGACAGAGACGAGCGCGCGGGAGTCAAATTCAAAGACGCGGATCTGGTGGGAATTCCTTATCGGATCAACGTGGGCAAGAAAGCGGCCGCGGCCAGGTGGAATTGGTGACGCGCGCGACGGCCACGAGCGTGGACGTGGCAATGGATGCAGTGGTGGCACTGGTGAAAGAGCGTGTTGAGGAAGATGCGTTGCTGCTGATGGTCTAAGGCGAACGACCGCACGTATCTCACCAAAGGGAGTCGCAATGGCGGTAAAGATCAAACTGGCAAAACCCACCGGAAAGCATCCCTGGGCAATGATGCTGCTGCGCGTTGCCCTGCTGCTGTTCGTGGCGGCTTGGCCTGGTGGTCGTTGCGTTCGGCGGATTCTATTACGTCAAGTATCAGGGCATTGTGGACGCCCGACTGAAGCAGCCGTTATTTGCCGACACGGCGCAAATCTACGCCGCGCCGCGCGAGGTGAGGCCGGGGCAAAAGCTCGGCATTCAACTCATCGCGAACGAATTGCGCGAGGCCGGCTACACGACGGACGGCGCAGCGCAGGCTTCTCCGCTGGGCACATATAGCGAAACGGCGCAAAGCATCACGGTGCACCCCGGGCCGCAGTCGTTTCACTCCGAAGACTCCGGCGACGATTCATGTGAACGGCGCGGTGGTGGACTCCGTCACCGACGAACATGGCGAGGCGCTGGCGAGCTATGAACTGGAGCCGCTGCTGATCACCGGCCTGAGCGAGATGCCAACCGCACCAAGCGCCGTCTTGTGACCTACGACGAGATTCCGCCGAACCTTGTGCATGCGGTGGTGGCAATTGAAGACCGGCGATTCTTCGATCACGGCGGCGTGGACTACATCCGCATACTGGGCGCGCTGCGCAACGATCTGACGCCGGGACATCGCTTTGTTGAGGGCGGCTCGACGCTGACGATGCAATTGGCGCGGGGATTCTTTCTCACGCCGGAGCGGCGCATCAAGCGCAAGCTGATCGAGATTGTGATCACCTTTCAGCTCGAACATCGCTTCAGCAAGAAACAGATTTTTCAGATGTATGCCAACGAGATCAACCTTGGCCAGCGCGGCAGCTTTTCGATTGATGGCTTCGGCGAGGCTTCGCAGGCCTACTTTGGCAAGGATGTGCGCCAGCTCGACCTGGCGGAGTGCGCGCTGCTGGCAGGCATCATCCAGAGCCCGAATCGGCTGAGCCCCTTCCGGCATCCCGACCGCGCGATCGATCGGCGCAACCTGGTGCTGGACTCGATGGTGGAGACCGGCGCGATTACCAAGGAGCAGGCGGAGACCGCCAAGCAGGAGCCGCTGCATCTGGCGCCGGGCAGCGTGGATGCCAGCGAGGCGCCTTACTTTGTGGACCTGGTGCGCGACGAACTGGTGCAGAAGCTTGGCGATCGCGACTTCAACCGCGAAGGGCTGCACATCTACACATCGCTCGATCCCGATCTGCAGCGCGTGGCGTCGGAGGCAGTCGATTCGACAATTCACGTGGTGGACGAGCAAGTGGACAGGCTGTATGCGCGCCACAAGAAAGGCGGCCAGACAACCGATACAGCCAATCATCTATCCGCAGGTGGCGCTGGTGGCGCTGAATCCTCACACCGGGCAGGTGCTGGCGCTGGTGGGCGGGCGCAACTACGGCGCATCGCAGTTGAATCACGCGGTGGCCAAGCGGCCAACGGGGTCCATCTTCAAGCCGTTTGTCTATGCGGCGGCGTTTCAGACCGCCGCCGAAGGCACAATGCTTCCGGGGCAGACCAAGCTGTTTTCGCCGGTGACCATGCTGAGCGATCAGCAGACCACCTACGATGTGGGCGGCCAGGAATACACGCCGCGCAATTATCAAGGCGAATATTACGGCGAGGTAACGGCGCGCTTTGCGCTGATGCGATCAGACAACAACGCGACCATCAGCCTGGCCGCCATGGTTGGATTCGATCGCGTGGCGGCGTTGGCGCGCGATGCGGGCATCAAGAGTGCGCGGGGGACGCCGTCGGTGGCCATCGGCTCTTACGATGCATCGCCGCTGGAGATGGCAGGCGCGTATACGGTCTTCGCCAACAACGGCCTGCACCTGGATCCCATGGATGCTGGCCAGCGTGCGCACGCCCACGGGCGACATCATCTAGGACTACACGCCCACATCGAAACAGGTGCTGGATCCGCGCGTGGCCTATCTGACGACGAACATGATGGAGGCTGTGCTGCAAGGCGAGTTGGAACGGGCGCCGGCGTGCGCAACATGGGGTTCGTTTCTCCGGCGGCGGGCAAGACGGGCACCGAGCCACGATGCATGGTTTGCCGGCTTTACCACCAACCTGCTGTGCATCGTCTGGGTGGGCAACGACGACTACTCCGATCATCAAGATCGAGGGCGCGCGCGCCGCCGCTCCCATCTGGGCGGCGTTCATGAAGAGGGCGGTGCAGTTGCCGCAATACTCCGACACGCATGAATTCACACCGCCGGATGGCGTGGAGGTTGTGAGCCTGGACAAGGCGACCAACCTGCTGGCCGACGCCTCGTGCCCTGACGATTATGATGCGGCGTTCCTCACCGGCACGGCGCCGACCGATACATGCGATCATCCGCCGCCGATCATCGCAATATATTGCAGAAAATCTTTGGACTGGGCAAGCCGGGAAACTAACGCGGCTCATCCATCTATCTGAGATCCGTCTGGCATTGGCTGGCAATGCTGGCACCAGAAGGTGACGCGCGCGTCGGGGCCCTGAATGCGGCGGCGAATGGGTTCTCCGCAGCGGCGGCACGGCTCGCCCGCGCGGCCGTAGACCCACAGACTCTCCGTTGGATCGGATGCATGCGTGGTGCGGCGATGAAGTCCGCGAAATGTGACGATCGCGTCGCCGGAATCTTCAAGCACGTTGGCGGCGACGAGTTTTTGCGCGGTGGCGATCGAGAGTCAGCGGACTTGATCTCGGCTGAGCGCGGCGACCCGGCAGAAAGGATTGATGCCGGTGAGAAAACAAATTTCCGATTTGAAGACATTGCCCACGCCGGCCAGCACTTTCTGATGAAGGAGCACGTCGGCCACCTCTTCATTTGCTGAGGCGAGCAGGCGGTGCGCAGCGGCTTCTGCATCGAATGCGCGCTGAGCACATCGAGGGCTGGAGGCGGGATTCGGCGGTCGCGCGCGAGGATCTGGGCAGTGTGCATCTGCGCCACGGGGACATGGAAATCCAACCGCGAGATACTGCGCGTTTTCAATGACGATGCGCATGTGGCTGGCCGGCTTTTGCCATGCGCTCGCCGGGCCGGTAAATGTGCCAACTGCCGCTCATGAGCATGTGAGTAGCGAGGGTTCCGCCGCCGGAGAAGTGAATCAGCAGCCATTTGCCGCGCGATTCGACCTGGTCGACAAACTGGCCGGCAAGCGGCGTGTCGTCGTCAAAGCGAGTGAGCAGCGGATAGTTGGAACGAAAGCCGGTGATGGGCTTGCCGCTCAGGGCGCGGCCCAAAGTGCGCGCGGTGCGGAAGATGGTGTCGCCCTCAGGCATGGCCTATTGAAGCTCCTCCGGCAACGGTTGGTGATGCGGCGAGCGGCAGAGGAATGCGGCGCAGGTGCATGCCGAGCGGGCCGGAATAGAAGCCGGCATCCATGAGAAAGCGGGCCATGGGATGCGCCGCGACCGGTTGGCCGTTGATGGTGGTGATGAGCACGCCCTGGTGGCCTGCCGCCGCGCATGCGTTCCTGGCCGCGCGCACAGATGAAATGCGCAAGGCCGGCGGCTACCTGCGAGCGCTCCGGCTCCTCCGTAGGAAGAAAGACAAGCAGGTTGGGATTGTTGCGGCGGAGCCACGCGACCAACTGGCCGTTGCGCAGGATGACTTCAGCATAGGCTGCGCGGGTGAGAATGCGCGGAGCGGTTTCGGAATCGTCGTCCATGACGGGGAGATCGGGCCAGCGCAGAACCGAGCCGTAGGGGTTGGCGGGATCGGTAGCGGCGAGCTGGACAAATTCGGGCTTCTCGGCGGCTGGCTCGTTGCGCAACTGGCGCAACAGATCGATGGCGGCGGGCAGCGCGAACTGCGTGGCGCCTAGGCCGGCAACGAAGTAGCCGCGGCGAATGCGGCCGGATTCTTCGAGGGATTTCAGCACGTCGTATACGGCGCTGAAACCGCCGGGAACATTCTCCGCAGCAACGGACTCGCGGAGGAGAATCCCGTAGCGACTGAGGAGCTGAAGGGCGAGGGCGTGACTGGCTTCGGTCGGGGTTACTACTGGGTTGAGCGTGGGCAAGGGCGAAGTCGTGCTAGCCCAGGTCCCCAAGTGCGAGGGACCTGGGGCACCCATCGTTTTGCGAGAATTGGCGGGCGCGTGAGTCGGAAGCAGCGACCAGCGGCCTTGCGCGGTGGGCGGCGTGGTGCGGCGGGAACGAAAGACCGCACCAGTCTGGAGACGGCGCGGAGTCCTCGCACTATCGGGCCTGGTGATATAGGCGCGCAGGGCATGAAGTGAATCATTGGTGATGAGGCCGCGCCAAACAAGGCTCCACAAGGCATCGATTGATTCGCCGGGATAGCCGCCGCCAATCGCCTGATGCAGCGGATCGAAGAAACTGGCGCCGGTGGATTCGAGGGCAGCCATGAGCTTTTCTTCCCGCTCAGTGAGGGGCTCGACAATGGGTCCGTTGCTGCGCGAGCAAGGGGAGCTTGTCGGCGAGGAAGAGCGCGATGCGGCCGTCGCGTTCGCCGATGGGCTCGACGCCGGCCCAGGCCACTTCGCCTGCGGCGATGAGCGTGTCGAGGCCAGCGGGTGCGTAGTCTGCAATGCGGGCGGGCAGGATGGAGGTCTCGAGAAGCGACGCGGGGATGGGCGCGCCTTGCAGACTTTCAATCGCATCGAGCAACGCATCAAGATGGACATGGCCACTGCGGCGCGGTGCGAGCAACCCCTGCCAATGGGTGAGGAAACGGGCCAGCGTGTGCTGCTCCACCGGCTCGACTTCGCGGCGCAGCTTGGCCAAGGACTTGCGGCGAATCTGGCGCAGGATTTCGGCGTCGCACCATTCCCGATGGAGGCCGCCGGGCCGGAATCCGCCTTCGAGAATGCGGCCTTCGTGGGCAAGCTGGCGTAGCGCATTCTCAATCACGGCGGGATCGAGCGCAAAGCGTTCGGCGGGTTCGCGCAGCGTGAATGGGCCGTGGGTGCGGGCAAAGCGGCGAACAAGCTCAAGTACCGGCTGCGCCACGGGCTCAAGGAGCGCAGTGGGCAGGCCCGGAGGCAGCGGAATACCCAACGCGTCACGGTAGCGAGCGGCGTCTTCGGCGGCAATCAGGCGGCGCTCACCGGCAATGCGCAATTCAAGCAGGCGGCGTGAGCGAACGAGGCGGTCGACGGATTCGAGCACGGAGGGATGCGAGACGCGGCGCGCAAGTTCGGCGCGCGTCAAATCGCCCAGGCGCAGGCAAAGATCGTGGATGCCGTCAGCGGTGCGGGCGCGGTAATTCTCGGGCAGGCATTGCGCTGCCTCTTCCACTTCGGCGATGGCGTCGGCATCCAGCAGCTCGCGGAGATCAGCCTCGCCGAGAAACTCGCGCAACTGATCCTGATCGATGGTGAGGGCCTGGGCGCGACGCTCGGCCAGCGGCGCATCGCCATCATAGAGGAAATTCGCAACATAACTGAAAAGCAGCGACGCCGCGAAAGGCGATGGCGTGCGTGTTTCCACCACGTGCACGCGCAGCTTTCTCTGTTCGATGGCGCTGAGAGTTTCAATCAGCGCGGGCATGTCGAAGACGTCGCGCAGGCACTCGCGATAGGCCTCCAGAAGCAGCGGGAACGAGGGATAGCGCGAGGCGACACTGAGCAGATCGTAGGAGCGTTTGCGCAGTTGCCAAAGCGGCGAGCGAGCATCTGCACGGCGTCGGGGCAGCAGGAGCGCCCGACCTGCGGCTTCGCGGAAGCGCCCAGCAAACAGCGCTGTAGTGCCGAGCTGGCGCAGGACGAGCTGCATCGCCTCCGCTGACTCGACAAGGAACCAGTCGGGATCGGGAGGCTCGTCGGTGTCTGGGAAGCGCAGGACGAAACCGTCGTCGCCCCACAGCGTTTCAACTTCAGGGCCGCCGGAGGCGCGGATGCGCGCGCTGACAGCCATGGCCCAAGGAATGTGAATGCGGCTGCCGAAGGGCGTGAGGACGCAAACGCGCCAATCTCCCAGCTCATCGCGCACGCGCTCGATGACAATGGTCCGGTCGTCTGGGACAGCGCCGGTGGCAGCTTCCTGGTCGGCAAGGAATTGGAGCAGATTTTCGGCGGCATTCGGATCGAGATCGTGTTCTGCGACGAGCCGTGTGAGGGCTGCGGGCTTGGGCAGGGCGCGGAGTTCGCGGACAAGCGCGCCGATCTTCTGGCCAAATTCCAAAGGACGGCCGGGACCATCACCCTTCCAGAAAGGCATTTTGCCTGGCTCGCCGGGGGCAGGCGTAACAAGAACGCGGTCATGCGTGATGTCGACGATGCGCCAGGTGGAAGCGCCGAGGATAAAGGTTTCGTTGGTGTGAGACTCGAATACCATCTCCTCGTCAAGTTCGCCGACGCGCACGGATTTCCCTTCAGTGTGGGCCAGGAAGACGCCATAGAGGCCGCGATCTGGAATGGTTCCGGCATTCAGGATGGCGAGGCGGGCGGCACCATCGCGCGCGGTGACGACGTTGCGGATGCGGTCCCAGGTGAGGCGGGGACGAAGTTCCGCGAATTCGTCAGAAGGATAGCGGCCGCTGAGCAGGTCAAGAACGCCCTCGAAGGCAGAGCGGGTAAGAGCGCCAAACGGGGCGGCGCGGCGAACCACGTCATAGAGAAAGTCCACAGAGACTTCGGGCTTGGGCTCAGGCGCCGAATCATGTGCGTCATCGCTCTCCCAGGTCTCAAACGCGAGATCTCCACCCCAGGGACTAAGACCAGTCGCTGGGGACCCCGGACCTGGGGTACCCGACTCTTTGTGGCGGATGCACTTTGGCCTCTTTGAGGAAAGCGTGGTGGGGGTGTTGGGCGGGTGGGCGACTATCGCCACCAGTTGCTGGGCGAGGACGTCGAGAGGGTTGCGCGGGAAGCGAGTGGACTCGATATGGCCCTCATGCATCGCGCGAGTGACTGCGGCGCAGGCGACCAGGTCGGCACGATATTTCGGAAACAGAATGCCTTCACTGACAGCATCGACGTGGTGGCCGGCGCGTCCAATGCGCTGCATCCCGCTGGCGACACTGGGCGGGGCCTCGATCTGGATGACGAGATCAACGGCGCCCATGTCGATGCCGAGTTCGAGGGTGGAGGTGGCGCAGAGGGCTTTGATTTGCCCGGCTTTGAACTGCTCTTCAATGACGGAGCGCTGATAGGCGGCCAGTGAGCCGTGGTGGGCGCGGGCGATCTGTTCGCCTGCAAGGTCGTTCAGTGCGCCCGCGAGGCGTTCGGCAACCTGGCGGCTGTTGACGAAGAGAATGGTGGAATTGCGTTCGCGGATGAGCTCCAGCAAGCGGGGATGAATCGCGTTCCAGATGGAGACCCGGCGCGGCATCTGCGAGGCGGGACCCGAGGGAATTTCCTCCATCGCGTTGAGTCGCGCCATATCTTCAACTGGAACCTCGATTCTCAGCTTAACTGTTTGGGATAACTTGCATTGACAACGGTCACATTGCGATAACGGAGCGACGCCGTTTCGGGAAAATCCGGAACGCACGATGGGACTGTAAGGAGTTCATCTTTTACATGAGCTTTTGTTCCGAACAGTGCTGAATCGTCAATGTTTGACTTCAGGCAGGCATTTTCCTCTGAAGGTGATTCCACAGAGATTTCCACACCCCCCAGAAAGCGGGCAACTTCTTCCAGCGGACGCTGGGTTGCGGAGAGGCCAATCCGCTGGATGGGGCGTTTCGCAAGGGCTTCAAGGCGCTCGAGCGAGAGTGCCAAGTGCGCACCGCGTTTGGTGGGAACCAGGGCATGAATCTCATCGACGATCACAGTGTCGACGGTGCGAAGCGCGTCGGCGGCCTGGGAGGTGAGCAGCAGGTAGAGCGACTCCGGAGTCGTGATGAGGATTTCGGCAGGATGGCGGCGGAAGCGGGCGCGCTCGCGCTGGGGGGTGTCGCCGGTGCGGACGCTGATGAGCGGCTCGTGGAACGGGACGCCCATGCGCCGGGCCATGTTGGCGATGCCGGCAAGGGGCGAGCGGAGGTTGCGCTCCACATCGACGGCGAGGGCCTTGAGAGGGGAGACATAGACGATGCGGCAGCCGGGTTTCCTACCCGCCGGGTCCGGATGCAGCATGAGGCGGTCGAGGCACCAGAGGAAGGCAGTCAGGGTCTTGCCGGTTCCTGTGGGGGCCAGGATGAGAGCGCTTTCGCCTCGCGCGATGACCGGCCAGCCTAGACGCTGAGGCGCAGTGGGCGCGTCAAAGACGGCTTTGAACCACTCCGCTGTCACGGGGTGGAAGCAGGCGAAAGGGTCGAGCGCGGCGTCCGGATTGGGGAGGTGCGGGGACATGCTGAATTTGAGAATAACGCGAGTGGCGGCGAAGAGGAAGCGAAAGAACGCAGCTATTAGCCTCTAACTCCCGACCGCCGATCTCAATCTTGTTTCTTTAGCTCGGTTGATTTGTCCCCGCGAAACTCGGTAACGATTTCGATCGTGCCTACGATGTGGCGATTGAATTCGGCGAGTTCCTCGGCGGGAATCCAGCATTCGCGATGGATGCGGGCACCGGCAATCTGAACTGGGAACTGCGATAAATATTCGGTCTCAACTTCGAAGCGCAGAACGTATCCGGTTCCGCCGTCGCGGGTATTCCAGTTGCGGGCGATCTGAACGGCGTAGCCCTCCTCAAGAACAGGGTAGAAGATTGGCTGCTCAGGCAGGCGGGGAGGAAACGCGCGCCGCGCGCTGGCGCGAATCAAGGCCAATTCTGCTTCGCCAGTCGGGCGGTAAAGCGTCGTAGTTTTCATGGGTTGGCACTTTTCCTTCATACACTTTAACAAGTGCAACATACGTTCTCAGGGCGCGCTTCGCCGCGCTGATACCCTGAAGATGCCATGCGGGAACATTTGGCTACGCTGCTGGACGACTTTCGGCGGTTCGATCGAGGGATTGCAGTCGTGCACTTCCGCGGAGTCCGGCGGCGGGTCACCACCTATGGAGAGATCGCGCGGCTGGCAGGTCGCTTTGCGGCGTTTCTGGCCAAGCAAGGCATTGGTCCCGGCGACCGCGTGGTGATTTGGGCAGAGAACAGCGCGGAGTGGATTGCCGCGTTCTACGGCATCATGCTGCGTGGGGCGTTGGCGGTGCCGCTGGATGCCTATGGCAGCGCGGACTTTGCGGCGCGCGTGGCGGCGGATGTGCGGCCGAAGCTGGCGGTGGGCGATGCGCTGCTTGTGAGGCAGCTTCAAGGAGATTGGCCGCGACTGGCGTTTGAAGACTGGGAGAGTTCCCTTCCCGCTGAAGAAGTTGGGCCAGTTCCGGGGCTTTCGCGCGAGACACCGCTGCAAATTCTTTTCACATCGGGGACGACAGGTGAACCCAAGGGCATTGTGCATACTCATGGCAACGTGCTGGCGAGCGTGGGGCCGATTGAGCAGGGAGCGCGGCCTTACATGCGCTACGAGAGGATCGTTCACCCGCTGCGCTTCTTGCATACTCTGCCGCTGAGCCACGTGTTTGGGCAGACCATGGGGATTTGGGTTCCGGCGATTTTTGCGGCGGAGGTGCATTTTGAAAGCCGGCTGGTGGCACCGCGACTGATTGAGACCATCAAGCGGGAGCGGATTTCAGTGCTGTGCGCCGTGCCGCGGGTGATGGCCCTCTTGAAGACTCATCTCGAGATGACCCGTCCAGGGTTGACGGGGCGTCTGGCTGCGTCAAAAGGCATTTCGGCATGGATGCGGTGGTGGCGGTTTCGCGGCGTGCACAAAGCTTTCGGGTTCAAGTTCTGGGCGCTGATCTCCGGCGGCGGGGCGCTCGCGGGACCACTCGAGCAGTTCTGGAACGCGTCTGGGGTTTGTGGTGGTGCAGGGCTATGGGATGACGGAAACCACGGCAATCATTACGCTGAACCATCCTTTTCACGTTGCCAGCGGAACGATTGGCAAGCCGCTGCCTGGTCGCGAAATGAAGCTGGGGCCGGATGGCGAAGTGCTGGTGCGCGGTCCCATGATTTCAAGGGCCACATGGAGCGGCGGCGAACTGAAAACTCGCGAAGACGAGTGGCTGGCGACGGGCGACCTGGCGGAGACTGCAGGCAACAGGTGAGCTTCGATTTCTGGGGCGCAAGAGCGAAACAATCGTGACTGCGGCAGGGGTGAATATTCATCCCGAAGATCTGGAGGCCGCAATCGAACAGGAGCCTGAGGTGGCAGCCTGCGCAGTGGTTCCGATGGAGACGGTGAACGGGCCGGAGCCGTGTGCAGTGCTGGCCGTAAGGGGCGCGGGCGAGCACATTGCTGAGGCGATGGAGCGCGCGAATACGCGGCTGGCGGAGTTCCAGCGGGTACGTCGCTGGGTTCTATGGCCGGAGCCGGATTTGCCGCGCACTTCGACGGGAAAGGTGCGTCGAAAAGCGGTAGCGGCGTGGTTGGACGGAGTTCAATCCGCGGCAGCCGGGAATGTGCAGGGCGCGGCAGCGAAGTTTTCAGCGGGCGGCGACTGGCTGCTTTCGCTGATCAGCGAGATCGCAGGCGAAGCGCCACCGCGGGTGGGCGACGATCTGCGATTGAGCGAAGATCTTCACCTGGACAGCCTGGGGCGCGTGCAATTGGAGGCCGCACTGGAAGAGCGGCTCGGAATGACGCCGGCAGGTGGAGAAGTAGACCAGGCACGGACGCTCGGCGAATTGCGCAGGCTGATTGCGGGCGACGCGGCGCAGGGTGGGAATGGCGCGGTGACTACAAGGACTGCACCTGTTGAGATGAAGACTCGAAGCGAAGACGTGGCACGGTCCAGCGGAAGTGCGGAAGAATCGCAAGACACGCCCGTCCGTGGTGCGGAGAGTTCTCCGAATCCACCCGAACAGGTTGGGAGGGAAAAGTACATTTATCCGCATTGGCCATGGTGGTTCCCGATGAGGTGGGTGCGGACGGTGTTCCTGGAGACGGTGGCGCAGCCGCTAGTGTGGTGGCTGGCCAATCCGCGCGTAGTGCGAGGACCTACCTTGCTCGGCCAAGAGCCCATGCTGATTGTGTGCAATCACGTGACGGCATACGATGGGCCGCTGGTGCAGTATGCGCTTCCGGGACCTCGGCGGCGACAGATGGCCGTTGCCATGTCGGGTGAGATGCTGGAGAATTTCCGCCATTTTCGCAACCCTGACCGGGCGCCGGGACAGAGGCAGTTTATGCTGTTCGGACCGGCGGCATACCTGCTATTGACGGCTCTCTACAATGTGTTCCCACTGCCGCGCCGGAGAGACTTTCAACGCAGCTTTGCCCACGCCGGCGAGGCGCTTGATCGAGGAATGAATGTGCTTGTGTTTCCCGAAGGCACGCGGTCGGATGCGGGGGAACTGGCCCGGTTCCGGCCGGGTATTGGGATACTTGCCAAGCAATCGAGTGCCGCGGTGCTGCCGGTCGCCATCCGAGGACTGGGCGAATTGAAGACCGGCGCGCGGCGGTGGTTCCGCTCCGGGACCATCGAAGTTCGTGTGGGTGAGCCGATCCGTTTCGCTCCCGAGCAGAGTGAAGCCGAGATTACGGCACGTCTTCACGCTGAGGTTGAGCGGTTGCTGAAGGATTGAACTGGGCGAGTGTTGAGGTCGGCAATCGGGATGCTTCCCGGGGTGGAAACGGACAACAGATCTTTCGCACAAAAACACGCGCCGCCCTCAGTAAGGGGCGGCGCGAGTCGAGAAATCAGATTCAAACGAAGAGGCTTTACAACTCGTTCGCGAGAATGATCTCGGCTGCTGAATCCGCTTCGTAGAAGTTCTGCGCATCGCCCCGGTACCCATTGCAACGCGCGTACATCTGCAAGCCGAGACTCGAAGGGGATATCTTGGCATCGTCGTTCGACACGAAGAAGCTGGATTTGACTCTCTTCTGGAGCAAGCCGAGGTCGTAGAGATGTTCGATATCGCGCTCGATGCGGATGAGGTCACGCCAGCCCGTGAGCTGCATGATCTCCTGCGTGGTACACGCGAAGTTCTTTGACGCGATCCTCCCGAGAGATGACTGACCCTTGGTTGCTCTCGAGCATGCCGCAGTGAAAATGAGGATGTGCATCGCCGCGAGTTGGCTAAGCAAATCGACGAAGGTAAAGTTGGACTCGTCCTTTCCATCTGCGGTACAGGAGGAAGCCAAGAGGCCGGCCCATAACTGTTGCGTTGCAACCTGATCCGCTGCCCATGATCCGGCTTCAAGAATTCGCACAACAAGGCGGGGATGGGCGAGCAAGCGGTCACCATCAGGCTTCACCGCCAGCATCGATTCGGCCTTGCTTACAATCTCGCAGACGCTTTCGACCCGGTAATTGCTGAGTCCTTCGCGAAGCAGCTGTCTCACCTCTTCACCTGAGGCTGGAGAAATTCTGCTTAAGAACGCAAGCACCTTGGCCAGCCGGAACTCCCGCAGGATGTCCTCCGGTTCGGTGGTCTCGGCGTTGTTCTTGAGGGGGCTCTCCCACAACCGGACGTCCAATCCCTTGGGCAGAACGAATGACAATGCGACGCCATCTTCACCCCAACGAACGGCCATAGTCTTCAAGGTGATCCGGCGGTCAGGACTTTTTTCCGGTGGACCTTTCCTCTGTAGCGTAAGCGATACAACCTCGCCTGGGAGCCAGCGCTCGGAGGTCACAAGATACACTCCGGTCGCACTAATGTCCTTGACGCGTTCCTGCTTCATCCCCGATCCGGATGGATGGAAGGCCGCAAGATCCGGCGCGGGACGTCTTTCAGCCCGTTGACCACCGGATGATGATGCATTGTCGGTCCAGCTAATTGGTTGCTTCATGCCACCTCCACCTCAAGACCTCTGAACTTCGAGTGGCAGCCGGGTCTTGTGCCGTTGATCCTTCGCCTGCACTTCGTCCTCGAAGCCCCGCGAAGATTCTGAATTTGAAAGGAATTCTACTCCCGCATCACCCATTAGTGTAAAGGGCCCTACAACTTTCCGGGTACCTTTGTCATTGTTGGACGTTGACGACTCATTTTCGATGCCGCAGGTGGTCGGTCGATCTGCACCAACCGGGATTGCCGTATCGCCTTACAGGTCTCTGGCCATCACCGCTTAGGTCTCCTGCATTGTTGCCTTTAGCAGAAAGGTCCAATCCTATTTCCTATGAATCACCAGTCGACGGAATCCGCACGCTCGATATGGAAACACCGGCACGCTGGACGGCCACCAAATGCAATTGGACGGCGGAATCCTTGCTTTGGTTGGCTGCTTTGATCGTTGCGGGTCTCCCCGGTTCGGACAATTGCGGCAGCCTGGTCTGCTAAATGAAGGACTTCGGGGTGCGTCCCGGCTGAAAATGCGATAGCCTCAGAGTTCATGTTGAGAGGAAAGAAAAAGCCGGTTCAACCAGGAAAATCGCCGGACGAGGCTCTGGAGAAGTTGATGAAAGAGGCTCGCCGGGCTGCACTGCACTCGCATTCTCCGTATTCAGGATTCAAAGTAGGAGCAGCGCTGAAACTGACAAACGGAAAAACAGTCACCGGAACGAACGTGGAAAACGTGAGCTATGGGCTGACGATTTGCGCTGAGCGTTCGGCACTGGTGCGCGCCGTGGCGGAGTTCGGGCCGGAAATTCGTGTGGCGGCGGTGGCCATCGCCAATCTGAATGACGCCGCGAGTCCACCCTGCGGTGCGTGCCGACAGGTCCTTGCGGAATTCATCCTACCCGAAGCGCCGGTGGTGTTTCCTTCGGTGGATGGAGTGCGGGTGATGCCCTTCTCTGCCGTCATGCCGCTGGCATTTGAAATGAAGTTGAAGTGAGGCCGGAACACACATGAACGACACCGCGAGCACACCCGAAAAGCAGGGCGCAGCACCGCTGCACATGATTGATCTGATTCGCAAAAAGCGCGACGGCCTCGCGTTGGGCACGCGCGAGATTGGATTTCTCGTGGCCGGCGCCTCCGATGGATCGATCCCTTTGGAACAACTCTCCGCCTGGTTAATGGCCGCATGGCTGAACGGGCTCAATCTGGACGAGACGTGGGCGCTGACGGTGGCGATGCGCGACTCGGGGGTGAAGTTTTCTCCGAGCAGACTGGGTAAGGTAGCCGTCGACAAGCATTCCACT
The DNA here is from genome assembly GCA_963725945.1 of uncultured Acidobacteriota bacterium. GTDB lineage: Bacteria > Acidobacteriota > Terriglobia > Terriglobales > Acidobacteriaceae > Telmatobacter. Next base: position 45,577 of record CAVSAW010000020.1, read on the forward strand.
GGCGGAGTGGGCGACAAGACCAGCTTTCTTGTGGCGCCGCTGGCTGCCGCCTGCGGGCTCGCCGTGCCCATGATCAGTGGGCGGGCATTGGGGCACACCGGCGGGACGCTGGATAAATTGGAGGCGATTCCGGGCTACCAGACCGCGCTGACTCTGGAGGAATTTGAATCTGTCCTGTCCAGGTGCGGCGCATCGATTGTGAGCCAGACGCCGGAGCTGGTTCCTGCGGATCGCATCCTCTATGCGCTGCGGGACCGCACGGGGACGGTGGAGAATTCGGGACTGATCTGTGCGTCGATTTTGAGCAAGAAGCTTGCAGCGGGCTTGAATGCTCTGGTTCTGGACGTCAAGACGGGATCCGGGGCGTTCCTCAAGAAGTATGAGGACGCCGAATACCTGGCGGCGCTGATGGTTGTGACTGCCGAAGCCGCGGGAACCCAAACTGTCGCACTGCTCACCGACATGAGTCAGCCGCTCGGCCAGGCGGCCGGCAATTGGGTGGAACTGGTGGAATGCGTGCGGCTGCTGCGGGGCGAACGACCCGAAGGAAGCGAGGACCTGCGCGAACTTTCGCTGCGGCTTGCATCCTGGATGATCGCCCTCGGCGGCAAAGCAGAAAACCTTGTCGAGGGCTACGCAATGGCCGAAAAGGCGCTGGCTGATGGGTCGGCGCTGCGCGTGTTCCTGCAGATGGTGGAAGCACAAGGCGGCAACGCGACGGTCTTTAAAGACATGAAGGGATTTCACAACCCCGGGGCGACGCAAGTGGTGAATGCGTGGGAGACCGGCTACATAGCGGTAATGGATACGACCATGCTGGGCTGGGCCGTGCAGCGGTTGGGCGCGGGTCGTGAGAAAGCCGGAGAGCCAGTCGACCCGTTCGCGGGCATCCTCTTCCATGCGCGACGCGGGGACAAGGTGGACACCGGCCAGCCGCTCGCGACGCTCTTTGCGACCAAAGAGAATCTGCTGGCGGAGCCGGTGGAGTTGCTCAAATCAGCGATTACATTCTCCGAGACTGCGCCGGAAGCAGTGCCGCTTGTGAGCCGTATCTTCACCCGCGAATTGGCCGAGGAATATCTGCGCAATGCTGGTAAGGTAGGGGAAATCAGGGAATAGGCAATAGGAACCAGGGAACATAACTGTGGCGTTTTGCGCTTCGCAGCTTTTCCCCGTTATCCTCAATGCCCTTCTATGTTAGGAGCAACAGCTTGGATCGGTTTACCGGGGTACTGGGGATATTGGCTGTGCTGTTGGCGGCGTGGCTGGGTTCAACGGATCGCAGACATATCCGCTGGCGCACTGTCGCCTGGGGGCTGAGCCTGCAGTTTATCTTCGCCTTCATCGTGCTGCGTTTCGACTACGGACAAATGGCGATGGCGTGGGCCGGTAACGTGGTGAACAACATGCTGGCTTCAACCCAGGCAGGCACAAAGGTGCTTTTTGGCGCCTTGGGCACGCCCAATACTTCGCTGGGATCGATCTTTGCCTTTCAGGTGTTGCCAACAATCATTTTCATCTCGGCGTTTTTCGCGGTGCTTTATCACATTGGCGTCATGCAGATCATCATTCGCGGCCTTGCCTGGGTAATGCTGAAGACCATGCGCATTTCCGGCGCCGAAAGCATGAATGTGGCAGCGTCGATATTCATGGGGCAGACCGAGGCGCCGTTGACCATACGGCCGTTTCTGTCCAAGGCCACCCGAAGCGAATTGATGACGATTATGACCAGTGGAATGGCGCATGTGTCGGGAGGCATCATGGCCATGTATATTTCGCAAGGCATCGAGGCGCGGCATCTTTTGTCTGCGGTGATCATGACTTCACCGGGCACGATTCTAATTTCAAAAATGCTTGTGCCCGAGACGGAAGTACCCGCGACAGAAGGGCGTGTCGTGATTCCGAAAGATGAATTGCACAAGGATGAGAACCTGATTGGCGCGATTGCGCGGGGAACAATCGACGGCGGAAAACTCGCCATGAATGTGGCCATCATGCTGATCAGTTTTCTGGCGCTCGTGGCCTTGCTCGACAGCCTGCTGGGGTGGGTTCATTTGCATAACGGGATGCATTGGGTTCCGGGCAGCCTGGGAGAGATTCTCGGATTTGTGGGCGCTCCGGTGGCATGGCTGATCGGGGTTCCGTGGCACGATTGCGCTGCCATAGGCAACCTGCTTGGCACGCGCATGGCACTGAACGAAGTGGTGGCCTATATTGCGCTGGGTGCGCAGAAGGCAACGCTGGCGCCGCGATCGTTCACCATTGCGACGTTTGCGCTGTGCGGCTTTGCGAACCTGGGATCAATCGGAATGCAGATTGGCGGAATCGGCGCGCTGGTGCCCGAGCGGCGCAATGATCTGGCCAGACTGGGCGTGCGAGCGATGCTGGCGGGAACTATGGCCAACCTGATTTCGGCTTCGATTGCGGGGATGTTCCTGGGCTAGGATTTCCCGCCGTGGAGCTTTCGATGAGCGACGCACAATTTGCCCAGGTGCCTTGCAAGGGTGCCCACCCAGTTTAAGTCGAAGTGTTGCTCGTCGTTTCTCCAGCATGCTTACGGCGCACGCGATAGATCAGCGTCAAGGCGGTCACCGAGCCGCAGGTGAGCAAGCTTGCGGCCATGCCCAGGATCAACGAGAGGTCCCGCTGGTAGAGACCGTGGACAATGCCGATGGCCTGCAGCACGCTGAATCCGCCAAATGTGATAAGCGAAATACCTTCGTCGCTTTTCTTTCGCCAGACGGCTATTATCTGCGGCACGAACAGCAGGGCGTTCCCCAGCAGGCCCAGTCCAAAGATGACGGCGACAATCTCTTTCATGCGGGCTTTCCTTCACCTTGAAATCGCGCCAACCCGCGGGCCTTGGCTTTCGCCGCCTCTTCTTCCCTGCTCCTGGGGGGTGCATTGGTTTCAAGCGAACGGAGCAGTCGCGTCGATATGGCGGCGACCTCGTCGACCGCCGTCAGGAACGGGAGTTCATTTGCCTTTGAAGGCTTGCTGAAACCGCTGATCTTTCTGACGAACTGGAGCGACGCGGCTCGAATCTCGTCGTCTGTGACGGGAGGATCGAAGTTGAAAAGCATCTTTATATTCCGGCACATTGCCCTGGACCTCCGATGCACTGGATTCATGTTTCACTCTGGCAGATTACTATTCTCCATCTTGATGATGTTGAGGCATAAGCGCCTGTCGCATAAGCCTGTAGAATTTTAAGAACGCATTCTCTGAGGCGCGGATGACCTATTTCGATCAGGTGGCCGAGGCAGCAAACTTCTTGCGGGGCAAGTTGGGAAAGCTGGCGCCTCATGTGGGCGTCGTGTTGGGGTCGGGGCTGGGGGCGGTTGCCAACAACGTGACCGAAGAAGTGATCGTGTCTTACCGCGAGATTCCTCACTTTCCGCAATCGACAGTGGAGGGGCACTCGGGGCGGATTGTGGCCGGGCGTCTAGGTGGAGCTCCGGTTGTGATTATGCAGGGACGGGTACATTTTTATGAGGGCTATTCTCCAGCGCAGGTGACTTTCCCCATGCGGGTCATGGGAGCGCTTGGCATCCGAGCCGTGGTGCTGACCAATGCTGCGGGAGGCATCGAGGAGAGCTACCGGCTGGGCCAGCTCGTATTGATCGCGGACCACATCAACATGATGGGCTGGAATCCGCTGGTGGGGCCCAACGAGCCGCGGTTCGGCGTGAAGAAGGGCTCCGGGCAGCGTTTCTTCGACATGACCGAGGCGTACTCGAAGCGGTTGCGCGATATGGCGCAGTTGGCTGCTGCCGATGATGGGGTCACATTGGAAGAGGGTGTTTACCTGGCGGTCAGCGGGCCAAGCTTTGAGACGCCGGCCGAAATTCGCGCATTCCGGGCGCTGGGGGCCACGCTTGTGGGGATGTCGACCGTCCCCGAGACGATCGTGGCGCGACACATGGGCATCGAAGTGCTGGGACTTTCATGCGTGACCAACATGGCCGCCGGATTGAACGTGGAGCCGTTGAGCCACGAGGAAGTCTTTGAGACCGGGCGATTGGTGGAGCGGCGATTGACAATACTGCTCGAGCGCGTTGTGGTCTGGATTGCTACTCTGATGGATGCGGAGACTTCTTCGAGAGTACGCCGGTGAACGAGGGGCAGGTGTTGCAGCCGGTCTTGCCGGTCGTGTTGGGGTTTGCGGGCGCTTCGGGCTCCGGGAAGACAACTCTCGCCGCCGAACTGGCAAGGACGCTGGAGGGAGTCCACTTCCCCCTCGACAACTACTATCGCGATTTGTCCCATTTGCCCCTGGGTGAGCGGGCGCGTCAGAACTTCGACGATCCCGACCTGATTGAGAGCCCGCTTCTCGCCAAGCATGTGGCGACGCTGGCGCAAGGAAAGACAATCGAACGGCCCCTCTACGATTTTTCAACCTACATTCGAAATCCCAGCCAAACGGAGTCCATCTCCGTAAGGTCGTTCCTCCTGGTGGAGGGGCTCTTTGCGTTGCATTATCCCGAATTGCTGCCTCTTTATCAGTTGCGCGTATACGTGGATACGCCGGACGACGTGTGTTTTGAGCGCCGGCTCAAGCGCGATATGGAGGAGCGCGGGCGGACGGCAGAGTCCGTACGGCGGCAGTATGAAGCAACGGTGCGCCCGGCCAGTTTGAAGTGGGTGCGGCCCTCGGGATGCAATGCCGACTTGACGTTGGACGGAACCGAAGCGCTGGACTGGAAGGTTGAGCAGGTGCTGGCCGCATTGCGCGAACGGGGGCTCTGGCGACCTAAAAGTTGAAGAGAATGCAGCTGGTTATGGACCCGAGACAGCTCGTCCCGATGGGGTTGATTCCACTTTAGGAACGGGGTAATAGGCCTAATGTGGTACAGCCATGCGTGCCAATTAGGACTACTCTCGTTCCTGATATCGGCTTTGGTTCGTTTATTCAAGATTCACAATGAATCCAAATGCCGAACAAATGCGTACAGATAAGTTGAAGGTAATGATCAATCGGTGGCTCAAAACTCGGAAGGAGCAGATGGCATGGGCGCTGCAGCAGGGGATGTCCCCTCGCCGCCTGGCTCTGACGCTTGCGCTGGGCTTCGCCATCGGCTGCTTGCCGGTTGTTGGGGTTCCAACCGCTTTGTGCGCGATGCTGGCACTGACGTTGAGGTTGAATCTGCCGGCGATTCAGGCGGCAAATTATGCCGCGATGCCGCTGCAGATGTTGTTGATTCTTCCCTTTGTCCGGCTTGGGGGGTGGATGTTCGCTCCGGGACAACAGCAGACGCTTTCCGCGAGCGCGCTGCTCCATGGGTCTCCGCTCCAGATTTTACTGGCGTCAGGAAACCTGGCTGGTCAGGCACTGGTAGCCTGGTTGGTGATCGCCGGCCCCGCTGTAATCCTCATGACCTTGGGTTTAACGGCCCTGTTGCAGCGTGTTCCGGTGCTGGCTGCCGAATCCGGCGATTGAATCGCCGCGAATCTGTTTTCTAATTGGTTCTCGATTGTCGTTTTGAGATGCGTCAGCCTGCTTCAACCAGGCCGTAGCGGCGCTGCCATGCCTCTTTGAGATGGGCCCATACGCGGGTGCGCTCTGCCTCGGTGCCTTCAGCTTCCCTGCCCTTCTCCGGGCCTGTGTTGGCGAAGCGCGAGGATTCCAGCTTCGCAAGCTCCAGCAACTGGCGATCGCGCAACAGGTCGGCGACGCGGAAGTCCGGCATGCCGGCCTGACGGGTTCCGAAGAACTCGCCGGGGCCGCGCATGGAGAGATCCAGTTCGGCCAGCTCAAAGCCGTCCTGAGTGCGCACCATGGCGTCGAGCCGCTCCTCTGCAAGCGGTGAAACGCGCGAGCCGGTAATGAGAATGCAGTAGCTTTTCGCAGCGCCACGGCCTACGCGGCCACGCAATTGATGCAACTGTGCGAGGCCGAAGCGCTCGGCATGCTCGACCACCATGACGGTCGCGTTGGGCACATCCACGCCGACTTCGATGACAGTTGTGGCAACGAGCACATCGATTTCGCCACGCTGGAAGCGACGCATGATGACTTCTTTCTCATCGGCGTCGAGGCGGCCATGCAGCAGACCCACTCGCAGCCCTGAGAGCGCACCCGTACGCAGCTTTTCGTGCATTTCAACGGCGGACTTCAGCCCGGACTTCGCTGCGGGGTTGGCCTCCAGCACTGCAGGCGGAAACAGCAAATCCGGCGGCTTGCTTTTGCGCCCGGACTTGGGCAAAGCAGACAACGGCGCGGATTCATGGCTAAGGTCGGGGACATCGTGAGAGAAATCCAGTTCGGGTTGATCGTCTTTGGTTCCTTCAATCACAGGATAAACAACGTAAGCCTGACGGCCCTGCGCAACCTGCTTGCGAACAAAGCCCCATACGTCTTCTGCGCGTTCACCGGGAACTCGCCGAGTGACGATGGGCGTCCGGCCCGGGGGCAACTCGTCCAGCACGCTAACGTCGAGATCCCCATAGAGCGAAAGCGCGAGGGTGCGCGGAATGGGCGTCGCCGTCATGACCAGCATGTCGGGTTCGGCCTGATTTGGTTTCTTCATGAGACGAAAGCGCTGCAGAACGCCGAAACGATGTTGCTCGTCGACCACGACGAGGCCAAGGCGGTCAAATTCAACTTTTTCTTCGATAAGTGCGTGGGTGCCGATTACGAGCTGCGCCTCACCGCGATTGATGAGGCCGCGATTGGCGCGCTTACGATCTTCGTCGAGCGAGCCGGTGAGCAGAACAATTCTGTAATTCCGCGAGGAGCGCTCCAACAGCTTGCGCGCGGCCAGGTAATGCTGCGTGGCCAGGATCTCAGTGGGCGCCATCAACGCCGCCTGATAACCGTTCTCCATGGCAACCAGCATGGCTTGCAGGGCGACGATGGTTTTTCCCGAGCCCACATCGCCCTGCAGCAAACGGCGCATGGGACTGGGCTGGCGCATGTCGGCCACAATCTCGCCAAGGGTCCGTTTTTGTGCGGCGGTGGGATGAAAAGGCAGCACCTCGCGAATCGCCTCGCGGACCTTGTCTGTGGTTGCGAAGATAATCCCTTCGCGTTCTCTCATACGGCGGCGCTTGAGTTCGAGACCGAGTTCAAGAAAGAACAACTCCTCAAAGATGAGGCGGCGATGCGCGGGGGTGGAGGACGCCTGCAACTGAGCAAGGGACGTGCCTTCGGGTGGATAGTGGACTTCGCGCAGCGCGGTTTCGCGGCCGGGCAGGTCGAGGCGCGCCAGCATCGCTTGTGGAAGGCACTCGGGCACCGCGCCGCGCATGCTTTCAAGCAGATTGAAAATGACCTTGCGCTGCCAGCGGGAGGCCAGCCGGCTGCCCCCGAGCGACTCGTAGACAGGCGTGATGCGGCCGACTTCGAGCAGGCGCGTTTCCGCATCGTCGGTGGCATCGGGCAGCAACTCAAACTGAGGCTGAATCATTTTGAGATTGCTTGAAGAACGCGAAGGCTCGACCTTGCCGTAAAGCGCCACGGTTTGCCCCGCATGAAATTTGCCGTCGAGATAGGTGGCATGGAACCAGATGCATTTGAGCGCGTGACGGCCCTGGCCAACGGTCAATTCGAACAATGGCATGCGGCGGGTGCGGAGCAGGGCAGCGCCGCGCACCTCGGCAATCAAGCTGGCGGTTTCTCCGGGCTTCAGTTCGTCAAGACTGCGCGGGTTCTGGCGGTCCTCGTAGCGAAACGGGAGATGGTAGAGCAGGTCTTCGGCGGTCTGGATGCCTTTGGCGGCAAGCATTTCCGCCACGCGAGGACCCACGCCGCGCACGTACATGACTGGTGTATCGAGGCCGGGCACACTCTGGATGCTAATTCATTTGTCGGCGGGATGTGGGTTGAGCGGGGACCTCTGCGAACCCGGCTTAGTAGGCCGAGATGGCGATGCGCGCGGTGCGGACTTCGGCGGCGAGAACGCGCAGCACGCTAAGAGACAGCGAAGGTTCGTTGAGCATAAGCGTGGTGAAGTCTTCGCGACTTACGTGCCTCAACTCGGCTCCTTTGTACACCATTGCAGACAGCGAATAGGGCTGATTGCCGAGGAGTGCCGGCAGTCCAAGTAATGAGCCGGCGGAAACCGGGACGGACATGACTTGATCCCCAGTCGGGGATGTCATGGAAACTCTGCCTGCCCCAGCGCGAAGAATATACAGTCCAGTGGCCTCATCCCCCTGTTTGAACAGAACGCGATCTTCCTTGCAGACGATGGACGAAGAACGCCCTTCGAGCGCTTCGATCAATGCCTTGTCGGCGACAAAAGCGGATGAATCAAGCTTCACCTGAAAATCTCCGGACTTCCTGGGAAAGACACTGCGTGTACTACTCAACACAATGGTGCGGTGTATGTTCGCATGGTTTCATTGAAACGGCGTAAATCTTGTGACGTAGGTCACATGTTCAGGGTCACCGACAGGGGAGTCCACGCACCAGGCCGGATTTCCGGTCACTCCAGCGCTGAGAAATCGGCGTTTAGTGACGGCTGGGAGCGGGGACGGAGCCGCAATCGGCAGAAGTCTGTGCCGCGCCAGGGGATTTGGCGTACAAGGCGTAATACCCATCCCACGACTTCTCGCGCGTCTGGATTTGCCAGCACTGGGTGTGCTGCAGCAGATAAGACAAGGGTGTGCCTTCCCGAATCAAGACATGATCCACGCGATACTTATCCATCAGCTCGAATGAACCCTGGGCGTACATCGCGGCGCGATATTCCTGCAGCACGCCAGCATGCTCGAAGCTGTCATAGCGGGAGTCGATGAAGCTTGGCTTGTCGTCGAATGCCATCATGCCGCCCACGTAGTCCCAATCAAGTGTTCGCCAGGAGGGTTGAATGGACGCAATGGTCTGGAGCGGGAACATTTTACCCAACATATCCTTGAGTGAGGTCTCTGAAGGAAACATGAAGAACATCACGAGCACGGCGCCACCGACCATCACGCCATTCATCGCCGGAATGGTTTTCTCATCCGACTCTTCACAAAAGCTTCGCATGAAATCCGTGGCCAGGAGCGGGGTTGTGAGGATGGCGGCGAGATAAGTGAATCGATGATGCGAGAATGCGGAGTACCAGGCAAGGAAGACAAACGCCATTTCATACAGCTTCCATTTGTGACCGCGAATGGAGTTGGCGATGACCATCAGGGCGATGGCCGCCACTGCGCCAATGCCTTCGAGCGAGGAGAGTTCCAGCGGCTTCCATTCTGAGATGGTGGCCACGCTGACCTTCTGGTTCAGGATCATGTCGATCGGGTTCCACAAAAGGCGCCAGCCGTAAGGATTCAGCAGCAGCGCGACTACACTGGCCGCCAACACGGCGAGCATGCGATTGCGATTCTTGGCGGTAAAGGCTTCCTGCTCAAATACGCCCAACTTGAGTGGAAACAACCCACAAACGATGTAGAGCACCAGCAGGCAAATGCCGATGAACCAGGTTCCGTGGAGATTGACCCACACGGCGAAGACCGGGGGCAGCAGCCACAGCAGGTGCTTTCTTGCCTCGCTCCGCAGCTTCAAGAATCGCCATCTCCGCCGACATGGCCAGATAGGCAAAGGCGATGGTGCGCGGTCCGGCGTTCACAGTCATCAGGATGAATCCGACGCCCGCCGCCCAGAGCGCAGCACCTGCATGCGCGAAGTCCAAAAGCCGCGCCAATAGACGAACAGGACATTGGCGGACGAGCGCCAGCCAGGTGAGCAGGTAAATCCCCCGTGAGCCCGAAGTGCCTGGTAGCTGAACCAGTAGGGCAACTCACCGAGCCATTCCCAGTTGACCCAGCGTTGTCCCACTACGGTGAAGGAATAGGGGTCGGTTTGGATGAAGTGATGCGTGGTGAGAAGAAAGCGGGCGTCGGCGAGATGCCACCAGATGTCGGGGTCAACCAGAAACGTTCGGGCCAGGTTCAGTGTCGGCGCAAGCAACAGCGGCACCATCATCAGAATCGCCATATTCATCAAGTGGCGGGTAAAGACGCGATTCAGGATGCTTGACGATCGGAGTTGCAGTCCCGATCCCGCCAGAGTGGGCGGCGGGAGTGTTTTGTTCAATTGACCTGGCATTCATATGAATACAGTAAACGCGCCTTTTTGCTGGGGGAAGCGCAATGATGCACCGCAACGATGTTGTCGTAACCGAAGGATTACGTCCGTGATGCAGGAAAGTATTTATTGCTTCCCAGCGCCGCAGCGCTATGGTTATGATCCATTCAGACATCCTCAGAGACAGGGGAGCTGTAAAAGCACCATTTTTCCCTGAGGTTTGCGCTCGAAAACAAAGGAATCGTTTGTCTGGTTCCTCAGTGCGGACGCAAAGCTCTTTTTTGCACGAATGGAGGGTTCGGTTACCTCCGTGTTACCGTCTTGCACGAACGTGGTATTGACCCGAGTGGTTCGGCCGATCAAAATCTCGATCACGAGATATCTGCAAGAGGTAAACGCAAGTAGCTGAACTTAAACAGATTCCCTCACGCATACCAGCGGGCTCTGATCATCAAGTAGAGTGTTCGGTTGAATTTTCCGGTGCATCCCCCAAAGAGCGTCTAGCTGCGCCGTCATTTACAGAGGCGCAAGAGGAAAAGAGACTTACCAACGTATGATTCGGATTGGGCTGCTTTCAGAAGACGGCGCGCTGCAACCACTGCTTTCTTCTGCTTTGGGGAAGGAGTTTCAGGTTCAGCTTGCGTCCGAAGTGGATGACATCGACTCGCTGATCGAAGCGGCGGAATGCGATGTTCTGCTGCTCGATCTGAACTCGAATAATGGCTCGATGAAGGAACGGATCGAGTGCTCGCGGCGCGTGATCGCGTTGCAGTTTCCCACCGTGGTGATGGCCGATGACGGCCTCCGCTCGACCGCAGTGGAACTGGTCCGGCTTGGGCGCATACGGCTATTGCCGCAGACCCCCCTCGATTCGAGAACTGAAAGCGATGCTTTGCCGGGCAAGCGAGAACTCCTCGCTCAAACGGCAGCTCCAGACAGTACATCAGCGCATTGAAGCGGCCAGCAGTTGCGATCGGTTGATTGGCTCGAGCCTGCAGATTCGGCAGGTCTATCAGTTGGTGCACCGGGTGGCCGATCTGAATGCGTCGGTTCTGGTGACCGGAGAAAGCGGAACCGGCAAAGAGCTGATCGCGCGCGCAATTCACAACCTTGGCTCTCGTTCGGATCGCCCATTTGTTGCCGTTTCCTGCGGGGCCATTCCTGAAACTCTGATTGAGGCCGAGTTATTCGGCCATGAAAAGGGCGCGTTTACGGGCACGGTGGGAGCGCGCGAAGGCTACTTTGAGCAGGCTCGCGACGGCACGCTCTTCCTGGATGAAATCGGCGACCTGAGCCTGTATACCCAGGTGAAGCTGCTGCGCGTTTTGCAGCAGATGGAGTTCAGCCGCCTGGGCAGCAATCGCCTGATCCCGCTGCGCGCGCGTCTCATCTTTGCGACCCACCAGGACCTTGCAAAGCTCGTCGAAGAGGGAAAGTTCCGCCAGGATCTCTATTACCGCATCAACGTAATGAGGATCCATTCTCCGGCGCTCGCGGATCATGGTGAAGATATCCCGCAGATCGCCACGCACTATCTACAGCATTACTCAGAACTCTTCCAAAAGCCGATGCAGGCGATTGGAAGCGAAGCAATGGCCATTCTGCAGAGCTACCCTGGCCCGGCAACGTGCGCGAGCTGGAAAATGCGATTCAGAGGGCGATCATTCTCGCACCCCATCAGACGATCCGCCCCGAGGATCTGCCGCTGAGCATGCATGCGGACAAGGTCATCGACATCAGCGAATACAATCCCGAGGGATCGTTCGAGCGCCAGCTTCGCGACTACAAGGTAAAGCTCGCAACGGATGCGGTGAGGGAGAACAACGGGAACAAGACGCTGGCCGCGCGCAGCCTGGGCATTTCCCGGGCTTATCTGCATCGGCTGATTCGCCTCGCAGAGCCTGACCTTGTTTTCGAGCAGGATAACGTGGGGTCGGCATCCGCTTGAAGTTCGTAAATCTCTGCGGGACGTAGATATCTTTTAATTTTCCAAACAATTCAATGGATCAGTCGCAGTGTAGCTTAAGCGGACGGGGCAATGACACTTGGCCGCAATTCTGCAAGCACTGGATTCACTTCGAAACTTACAACACAGGAGTTTCTTTCTGGGACGGTTGAACCAAACACGTCATCGCAGTGCTGCCTTATCAGCACATTTAAACTGATATATTTCTCTCATCATGTCAAGGCGATTGGCGGTCCTCATTGCGCTGTTAGCCTTTGCGCAGACGCCCGCTCCAGTTTTAGCGCAGGCTCCAGCGATACGGGACCAAGCGTCCACCCGCCAGCGCCACTCAAGCCAACCAGTAAAACGGCTGCGCAGGCTCCGAGCACCCGACTTCGCCGAATCCTGCCGTCCCGGCGGCAGGTAATGTCCCGGATGAGGCGTCCGGCGCGAATCCCCAGCCGCAGATTATTGTGACCAATCCTCCGCCGGCTCCAGATATGTGGACTTGGCATGATCGAGTCTTGTGGGGAGCATACATAGTCCTCGCAGTGCTGGGGTATTTCGGCATCATGTCGGCAATGCGCGCGCTAAAGCACATCAAACGCCATACGGAGTCAGGCGCCGCCACCGCGCAGGCTGCACTTGAAGCCGCTCACGCTGCGCTGACCCAGACACAAGCTATCATCGATTCGGAGAGGCCGTGGATCGTGATCCGCGTTGAGCCATCGCTGACCAAGGAAAACAGCTTCAAGGTGATGGCAACAAACCGCGGCCGCACTCCTGCCAAGATATTCGCGCTCCTGGACCAGGTAAGAATTGCGGTGGATGAAACGCAACTGCCTGAATCACCCGAATATGCAACCATGAAAGCCGGCGCCCGGCCCGAGCCGGTCGTTCTGCTTCCAAGCGAATCCGTGGCTATTCGAGATTTTCAGCCGGGACGACGTGCGCTCGTTTTGCAAGAACGATGAGGAATTCGAGAAGGTGAAGCTTTGGGAGAAGAATATCTTTCTTCACGGCCGGGTCACTTATCGGGATATGATTTCGATTCCTGAAAAGCCGGCCTACGAGACGGATTGGTGCTATTGGTACATCCATGGAGAGAAGAAGAGCGCCATGACCATCGCCGGGCCACCGAACTACAACAAACATAGCTAGAGAGCTTCAAAGCCTCGCCGGCGAGCGAAGTGCGCGGGCGTGCTTTGCTACACTTCTCGTGAGATCATTCCCCGTTTCCTCAATCCATCAGGTTGCGCACAAAGCAGCGGGAGAATCAATGCCAGTTGTTGAACTCGCGGGAGTGACCAAGGCTTACGAGAGCAAGGTTGCTGTGCGCGACTTGAGTCTTTCAATCGATGCCGGCCAGATGTTTGGGCTTGCTGGGCCCGAACGGGGCCGGCAAGACCAGCTCCATTCGCATGATGATGGGCATTACCCTGCCGGATTCAGGACAGGTGAGACTCTTCGACAAGCCTTTCGAGCGCAAGAGCCTTGAGCGCGTCGGCTATCTTGCCAGAAGAGCGCGGCCTCTACAAAAAGATGAAGGTCCTGGAGCAGTTGGTATTCTTTGGCGAACTGCACGGACTCTCTAAAGAAAAGCGCGCAAGCGTGCCATGGACTGGACCAAGCGTCTTGAGATTGACGACGTGCTCGGCAAGAAGAACTGAAGAGCTCTCGAAAGGAATGCAGCAGAAGATTCAATTCATCGGTTCGCTGCTGCACGATCCGGGACTGATCGTGATGGACGAGCCGTTCAGCGGTCTGGATCCGGTGAACGCCAAGCTGCTGGAGCAGACACTGCTCGAATTGAAGGACCAGGGCAAAGCCATCGTGTTCTCGACCCATCGCATGGACCAGGTGGAGAAGCTTTGCGATTCGATTTGCCTGATCAATAACGGCGAGGCGGTGCTGGCGGGCCGCATGCGCGAGATCAAGTCGCGCTACGAGCGCAATCACGTCGTCGTGGAGTTTGAAGGCAGCGCCGCTTTCTTGAATAGCGCGGAGATTGCGGAGGCGAAAAACTTCTCCGGTCATGCGGAGATTCAAGCTGAAGCCGCATGGCAACGCGCAAAAGCTGCTGCAGGAGGCTTCGGCCGTGGCGACCATCTACCGCTTCGAGCTGGTGGAACCGTCGCTCGAAGAGATCTTCATCCAGACCGTGGGAGGCAAGGCCGATGCGTAACATGCTTCTGATCGCCCGGCGCGAGTATCTGGAGCAGGTGCGCGGGACGGGCTTTCAGGATGACCACCGTGGGTTTGCCTGCGGTGTTCGCTGTGATTGTCGGCGTCGGCTATCTCTCGAGCCTCGGTCTGGGAGCGAACCGGCACATGGCTGTTGCCGCGTCTGACCCCGCGCTGGCCAACGAGATTCGCAACCAACTGGTTGGCGACAAGGAAGCCAAGGCCACGGTGGATGTGATTGCGCCGGCCACGCCAGAACAGCGGGCGGCTCTGGTGAAGACAGGTAGAGACGAAGGCGCTCGACGGCGTGCTTTGGGTGGACACACCCGCCAGGCGCAATGCCAACTGCGACCTACACCTCGCAATCGGCGGGCGACTTTATCACCATGGAGCGGCTGAAGTCGGCGCTGAACCACGCCATGCTGGACGAACGTCTGACCGGCGGCGGCATGAAGCAGGCCGATGCGGATGCACTGGTGGATGGCGTCTCGATCGAAACATTTCAGGTGAAGAAAGATGGCAGCGTGGTGAAGAGCAACGCCGCAGGCGTCGTTCTGGAAGGGCTACGTGATGGCCATTCTGCTTTCGATGACGACCATGATTTATGGCATGAACGTGGCGCGCTCGATCATCCAGGAGAAGACCTCGCGCATCTTTGAAGTGATGCTGGCGATTGCCAAGCCGGGCGACCTGCTGGCCGGCAAACTGATCGGCGTGGGCGCGGTGGGATTGACGCAGATCGCGATCTGGCTCGTGGCGGGCGCGGCGATTCTGTTTTCGCCTTTTGCCGCCGCGATGATGACCGGGCGACTTTGCCGTCCACTTCTCGTGGACCGAAGCGGTGCTCTTTCCGGTGTACTTCGTTCTGGGCTATCTGCTTTACAGTTCGCTGTTTGCAGGCCTGGCCGCCACCTGCGAAACGGAGCAGGAATTGCAGATGTATATGCCGCTGGCTGCTGCGCCCACGTGGCTGAGCTTTGCGCTCATCCTGCTGGTCATCAACGACTCGAATTCGTTCTGGTCGGTGGCAGCTTCGTTCTTTCCGCCCACTGCGCCGGTCATCATGTTCCTGCGCATGGCATCTGAGATTCCCCCGCGTGGCAGTTCGCCGTTTCGATCGGGCTGCTGGCGGCTGAGCATTTGGGGCGTGCTGTGGTTTTCGACGCGGCTCTATCGCGTGGGCATCCTCATGTATGGAAAGCGCGCCACGCTGCCCGAGCTGGTGCGCTGGCTGCGCTACTCCTGAGCAGCGTCGAAGTCGCTTTGGCTGCGTACACTAGAATCAGGTGAGTGACTGCCGAAGCCAGCCCCAGATTCACACTGGGCCAGCGACTTGTGCTGGCCGTGGTTCCGCGCCTGGTGTGGGCGCTGCTCTGGGTCGTGGGCCGCACCTGGCGCTTTGAGGTGATTGCCGAGGAGGGCGTGACGCCGGTTCTCTTCGGCCAGAAGGCCGGCCCGGAGATCTACTGCTTCTGGCACCAGTGCGTGCTGCCCTGCACCCTATATTTCCGGCACTCGAGCGCCGTGATTCTCATCAGCCGCAGCTTCGACGGCGAGTTGATCACGCGCATCCTGAAGCTGTTTGGCTTCGATGCGGTGCGCGGCTCCAGTTCGCGCGGCGCGCGCGAGGGACTGCTGGGGCTAACGAACGTGATCGAATCGGGCCGCACAGCCATCTTTACGGCCGATGGGCCGCGCGGCCCCATCTATCGCACCAAGATGGGTCCGATCAAGCTGGCGCAGATGACCGGCGCACCCATCGGCGCCTTTCACCTGGAACCGGAGCGGGCCTGGACGATGCGCTCATGGGACCGCTTCCTGGTGCCGAAGCCCTTCACGCGCATCTGCGTGAGCTGGGCGCAGTGGACACATGTTCCCGCCGATCTGCCTGCAGAGGAATTTGAGGCCAAACGCGAGGAGCTGAATGCGGCGCTGGAACGCGCGCGGATGCGGGCGCTGGCAGCACTTTGGAAAGGCCGCGCAATGAGTGGCCTGCGCGTCAGCGGACTTCGATTTCGATCTGCCGCCGGAGCTGATTGCGCAGCAGCCGCCGCACGAGCGCGGACAGAGCCGCATGCTGGTGATGGACCGCTCGCACGGGCGCGTTGCGGGATGCGCGAGTTCAGCGAGTTCCCTTCTCTGCTGCGCCCCGGCGACTTGCTGGTGCTGAACGACAGCCGGGTGATTCCGGCGCGGCTTTATGCGCGCCGGACAATGGTGCGCGACCGCCAGCAGCCAAGCGGGCTTGTCGAGGTGCTGCTGACCGAGCCGGCCGGAGAAAACGAGTGGCGCGCGCTGGTCAAGCCGGGCAGAAAGGTTGGCGTGGGCGAGCGGCTCGTGTTTCCTGCGCCCTCCGGAGAAGTCGTGCTGGAGGCCGAGGTGCTGGAGCGCGGCGATGTTTGGCGAGCGGCTGCTTCGCTTTGCGCCGGTGGAGACTTTTTTGCCGCTCTGGAACGACATCGGGCACATGCCGCTGCCGCCCTACATCCGCCGCGACGACGTCGGACGCAGACCGCGAGCGCTATCAGACAGTCTTTGCGCGCGAGCGCGGGTCGGTGGCAGCACCGACGGCGGGACTGCACTTCACTCCGCAGATGCTGGAAGCGGTGGCGCGTCGCGGCGTCGAGGTGGCGCGCGTCACGCTGCATGTGGGCCTGGGCACCTTCGCGCCGCTGCGCGTGGAGCGAGGTGGACGAGGTGCGGCTGCACCGGGAGCAGTACACCCTGCCGGCGGCAACGGCCGAGGCGGTGAACCGCGCCCGCAGCGAAGGCCGGCGCGTCGTGGCCGTGGGCACCACGGTGGTGCGCACGCTGGAGGCAGCTGCGGCGGCAGCCGGCGAAGGGCCACTCGTGGCCCACACGGGCGCGACGGAGATCTTCATTTCGCCCGGCTTTCGATTCCGCGTCGTCAGACGCACTGCTGACCAACTTTCACCTGCCCCAGTCGAGCCTGTTGATGCTGGTGAGCGCCTTTGCCGGGCGGGAGCGCGTACTGGCGGCATACCGCCATGCCGTCGAGAAACGCTACCGCTTTTTCAGCTACGGGGACTGCATGTTCTGTCGAGCTAGCCGGAGCGCTGCTGCGCTCGCCCCCACGATCGAGTGGCGCAAGGCGATGCGCTCAGCCGTGCCCGGACTGTGCGTTCCTTGACACTCGCCACAGCAGTGTCTGCTGGATGTCAAACGGGAATCGAGAGCTACACTGTTGCGCCCGCAATGACTGCGATCCCGAAACCTGCCAGCGGCGGAATCAAGAGGTGCACTGGCAGAAAGCTCAGTTCGACGGTCGAAATGGCAGACAGATGCTGCCGGTTAACATCGGTCTTGTCGCCTTTGCGAAGGTCGACCTCGTCGACAGATCGAGTGTATACGCCTCCGCTTCACCACCGGCTGGAAACCAAGTAAACACCCGTGTACACCATCGCAATAACACTTTCGTATCGCATTGAATCAATACGCGCTTGACTTATGGCGATTTGGAGGGACAATTGCATACATACAGCAGTCAAGTGTCTTCAACAGGGATGAAGGGAGCCTGAGTTGCATTCGATCGCGTGGTGGCCGACTGTGATAGTCCTGGCAGTGGCGACTTTCACAGATTTGCGGAGCCGACGCATTCCCAACTGGCTGGTGTCTGCCTTTCATGGCTGGCCGGGGTTGGTCGTGTCGTTTGCCCCGCCGAGCTGGCATGGGATCGGCATTGTCCAAAGCCTTGAAGGACTGGGGCTGGGCATATTGTTGTTTGGCATTCTCGCCTGGATGGGCGGAATGGGGATGGGAGATGTGAAACTGTGCGCTGCGATTGGCGCATGGGTGGGCCCGAAGCAGTTGATTATGGCGCTGGTGATGACGGGCATCGTCGGAGGATTCATGGCCGTCGGTTGGGCCGCCATCGGGCGGATTTCTGGGGGAACTGTTCACCGGCACCGAGCAATCTGCTTTTTGGCTGGAGGAAGCGAGGCATGCGAACCGATCCCGAACTGACGCTTTCCAATCCCAGGGCGCGCAAGATGCCCTACGCTCCGGCCATCGCGATCGGAGCGCTGATGTCATTTTTTGCACGTTGAGAACGAAGGTTTGCAGGAACGGCAGACAAGAAGTAAGACATTGAATGCAAAGTTAACTCGACATCAAGAACGCAACAGCTAGGAGTCTCAAACCCGTAATGGCGACCCAAATCCAAGATTCCGGTTCAATCGGCACAAGCACTCTTTCGGTTGCGCTGATCGGTCCCCACGAGCAGCGCCGCAGAATCGTCGCCAATGCCCTGGCCGGATCGGATGTCACGACGGTGCGGGAGTTTACCGCCTATCCCGCCAAGTTGAACGATGTTTCGCGCATGCTGGACCAGAAATTACGACGTGGTCATCATCGATCTGGACAGCGATCAGAATACGCGCTCGAACTGGTGGAAAACATCGCCGCCAATCGGCGCAGTGACGGTGATGGTCTACTCGTTTCAGACACGACCCGAACCTGCTGATGAGCTGCATGCGGGCGGGTGCGCGCGAGTTTCTTTCGCAGCCCATTGCGGTGGGCGCCCTGAATGAGGCTTTGCGCCGGGCTGCGGCGCGCAGGCCGACGGTGCGCGCCCGGCCAAGCAAGCAGGGCGGAAAAGTGCTGGTGTTCCTGGGCGGCAAGGGCGGCTCAGGGGTCACCACGGTGGCTTGCAATTTTGCCGTATCGCTGGCCCAGGAATGCGCTCAGAGCACGGTGTTGCTCGATCTCGATCTTCCCCTGGGAGACGCGGCGCTCAATCTCGGGATCAGCACCCAGTTTTCGACCGTGGACGCCTTGCAGAACTACAGCCGGCTGGACCAGAACTTTTTTGTCCAAGCTTCTGACCAAACATAGTTCGGGTTTGTCGGTGCTCGCAGCTCCGGGCAAGTTTCCCCAGGTGGAAGTAAGCAACGAGGCGGTGGAAAAGCTGGTGGCGGTGGCCCGCAGGCTTTCGATTATGTGGTGGTCGATGCGGGCTCGAGGTTCGATTTGAGCGGAACGACGCTGGTGGAGCAGGCGGATACGGTTTACCTCGTGATGCAAGCCGGGATTCCCGAATTGCGCAACTCGCATCGCGTGATTTCGGAGTACTTCAAGTCCGGCGGCTCCAACCTGGAGATTGTGCTCAACCGGTTTATGCCCCGCTCGGGCGGAGTGGACGAAGAGCATATTTCAAAGGCCCTGACCAGGCCGGTGCAGTGGAAGATTCCCAGCGACTATGTGACGGTGCGGCGAATGCAGAACGAGGCCACCCCGCTGGCGCTGGAAGACTCAATGATTTCGAGGGCCATTCAGGAAATGGCTCGAACGGCATGCGGGATGCCCGCAAAGCCGGAAAAGAAGAAGGGATTCAGCCTTTTCGGCTGAACCCGCGGCATTAACGAAAAATCCCGCTTATTGGAATGGTGCAACGTGGAACATCTAAATCTGGAAAACTTTAAATCGGAAGTCCACAAGACCCTGATCTCCAAACTGGATCTCGAGAAGCTTTCGCGCGTCAACTCGAACCAGGCGCGCCAGGCAGTCTCCAGCATTATCAGCGAGATCATCAGCGATCGCAGAGTACCGCTGAGCTTTGACGAGCAGGAGAAGATCCAAACCGACCTGCTCGACGAGGTCTTCGGTCTCGGTCCGCTGGAGCCGCTTGCTGAAAGACCAGAAGATCTCCGACATCCTGGTCAACGACAAGGACCACGTATTCATTGAGCGCGGCGGCCTACTCACCACGGGCCGACGCGGCCTTCCGCGACGACCGCCACCTGCTGCAGATTATCGACCGCATCGTTTCGCGCGTGGGCCGCAGAGTTGACGAGTCTTCGCCCATGGTGGATGCGCGCCTGCCCGACGGCTCCCGTGTGAACGCCATCATTCCGCCGCTGGCGCTTGACGGCCCTTCGCTCTCCATCCGCCGTTTCGGAACCGGCCCGCTGGCAGCCAATCAGCTGGTGCAGTTGAAGAGCATTTCCGCGGAAATGATGGAATTGCTTTCTTCGGCCGTGCGCGCCCGCCTCAGCATTCTCATCTCGGGCGGCACCGGCGCCGGCAAAACCACATTCCTGAACATCCTGTCGCAGTACATTCCGCAGAACGAGCGCATCATCACCATCGAAGACGCGGCCGAACTGCAACTGGCGCAGGAAAACATCGTGCGCCTGGAAACCCGCCCGCCCAACGTTGAAGGACAGGGCGCGATCCGCCAGCGGCAATTGCTGATCAACAGCCTCCGTATGCGTCCCGACCGCATCATCATCGGTGAGGTTCGCGGCGAGGAAGCGTTCGACATGCTTCAGGCGATGAACACCGGTCACGAAGGTTCGATGACCACGGTTCACGCCAACACGGCGCGCGATGCCTTGACCAGGCTCGAATCGATGGTGGCAATGAGCAACCTGAGCCTGCCGGAGAAAGACGGTCCGCCAGCAGATCGCGTCCGCGCTCACCATCGTCGTGCAGTGCACGCGCTCTGAGCGACGGCACCCGCAAGTGTGTCAGCATCCACGAGATCACCGGCATGGAAGAGAACGTCATCAGCATGCAGGAGATCTTCACGTTCCAGAAAAAGGGGATTGGACCGAACGGCAAGGTGCTGGGCATGTTCAAGCCCAGCGGCATTCGTCCCCGATTCCTCGAACAGCTCCGCACCGCGGGCATCTTCCTGCCGCCGAGCCTGTTTGAGCGCGACAACTGAAGTGAACTAAGCAGAGAGGGGGTTCGCAGCGATGATCTTGATTGTCATATTTGTATTCCTGGGCGTCTTCGCGGTCGTCGCTCTGGTGGCGGCGGCCACCGGGGCCGGCGCCTCGAAGCAGGACAAGCAAATGCTCGCCCGCCTCGACTCGGCATTGGCCACAAACAGGACCAAGTCCGACATGGCCGACCTTCTTGTGGATGTTCGCAAGAACGAGCTGTTGAGCACGATACCCTGGATCGACAAGATGCTGCGAAGGATCGAACTGACACCGCGTCTGCGCCGGCTGCTCTATCAGGCCGACCTGAAGTGGACCGTGGGCGGATTGATGCTGATGTGCGCCGGATGCTTTCTGGTCCCCGCATACTTGATTTATCTGCGCACCGGCGCGTTGCTGTTTGGCATTGCTGGGCGGATTGGTTTGCGGCTTCCTGCCCATCGGCTTCGTCATGATCAAGCGCGACCAAGCGCCTGGCGAAGTTTGAAGAAGGGTTTGCCGGAAGCGCTCGATTTGATCGTCAGCGCGCTTCGCGTCGGACACAGCCTCAACTCCGCGCTGGGCCTGGTGACCCGCGAATGCCCCGACCCCGTGGGCTCGGAGTTCCGCGTGTGCTTCGACGAACAGAACTACGGACTGGAGCTGAAAACCGCCCTGGAAAACATGGTCACCCGCATGCCCGTGCAGGACCTGCGAATTGTGGTCACGGCCATCCTCATTCAGAAGGAGAGCGGCGGAAACCTTGCCGAAGTCCTCGAGAAAACGGCCGAGGTGATCCGCGAACGTTTCCGGCTGAAGAGACAGGTTATCGACCCATACCGCCCAGGGACGGCTGACCGGGATGATTCTGACCGGTTCTGCCTATTGTTCTGGGGTGCGCTCTATATTTCATCAGCCCGAAGATGA
Organism: uncultured Acidobacteriota bacterium; assembly: GCA_963725945.1. Lineage (GTDB taxonomy): Bacteria > Acidobacteriota > Terriglobia > Terriglobales > Acidobacteriaceae > Telmatobacter. Next base: position 67,316 of record CAVSAW010000020.1, read on the forward strand.
TGAGCTTGCTGTGGACGCGCGACGATCGGGCATCAAGCTGCTCTATGCCGCTTCGGGCATGATCGTTGTCGGCGGTCTGATCATTCGCAAGATCGTCAACATGGACGTATAAAGGGGAGTTATGGGAGTTGCGATTCTATCGTTTTTCGCCATATTCCTGCTGATCACGAGCGCGCGGTCTGCTTGGTCTTCTACCGCGAGACCATTCAGGCGCGCATCGCCGCCGCGATCAACCCGCAGGTCAAGCAGAAGAGTTTGAAGATCAAGCCTTCAGGACACGGGCAACCATCCTCGGCGGCGTGGTGGAGCACCTCGAGCGCGTTGTGCCGAGGAGCGAGGCGGAAGTTTCTGTTGTCCAGCAGCGTTTGATTCGCGCCGGTTTCCGCAAAGACACAGCCGTCAAAATCTTTTACAGCGCAAAGGTCATTGCGCCCGCTCGTGCTCTGCGCTTTTGGCCATGGTGACCGGTGTCGGCAGAGCAGAATCCGTTCTTCATCTACATCGCCTGCGTGGGCATCGGCTACTGATACCTGATTTCGTGCTGGGAAAATTGATTTCAAATCGGCAAGCATCGAATATTCGGCGCGGACTGCCGGACGTGCTGGACATGCTGGTCATCTGCGTCGAGGCTGGATCTGAGCCTCGATCAGGCAACCGCCAGAACCGCGGAGGAATTGCACCATGCGCAGCCGGTCCTGAGCGACGAACTGGGGGTGGTCGCTTTGGAGCAACGGGCAGGAAGCGCTCGCGCCGACGCATGGAAGCATCTGGCCGATCGCACCGGAGTGGATACTGTTCGCAATCTTGTTTCGATGCTGGTTCAATCTGAACAGTTTGGAACGAGCATCGCCAAGACTTTGCGCGTTCATTCCGACACGTTGAGAACCAAAGCGCGTCCAGGAGATCGAGGAGAAGGCGGCGAAGTTGTCGATCAAGCTTCTCTTCCCTCTCGTGCTTTTCATCTTCCCAGCTCTGTTCGTCGTTGTACTTGGTCCTGCGGCAATCATCATGATGGAGTCGTTCAAAACGATGTTCAAGTCACTGAAAGAAGGGAGAGTTGAAATGGATACGACTACGATTATCCGGGTAGTTGCCGGCGTACTCTTTGTCATCGTGCTGGTCATTCTGATTCAGCGCCGCCGCACCCGGGTGAAGTAACTGCGTTTGCCTTGAAGTAATTTTGCCAATCCCCAGGTCAGATTCTGCGATGCTGGGAATGTAAGTGACCACAAGAATCGAAAGGGAGAGTTGAAATGGATACTACTACGATTATCCGGGTTGTTGCCGGCGTACTCTTTGTGATCGTGCTGGTCATTCTGATTCAGCGTCGCCGCACACGGGTAAAGTAGCGGAGGCAGCATCGAAGGGTGGGTGGAGGTTGAGGGCGGAATCGAAGCGCGATACCACCCTCACTTCAGCTGTCCGGATGTACTGTTTCTCCGGCGGCAAGGAGTTTTTTACCCTGTTTTCGCAGAAAAATGCAGGAAATCGGCTTAAGGCTGGCATTTTCTCGAGCATGGACTTCCTCCTGATCGCGGACCGAGTCGTAAAGCTTTCGAACACGATCCATCTCGATAGAGGAATTTTCATGAGTTCGTTGAACTAAGTGGGTTAAATCGATATTTGGCTGGTTCTTTGTTGCGCTCTGCAGCCTGGCAGCCTCCAGGAGGATAAGAGGATATGGAAAGCCAGAAATTCTGCGTATACAACCAAACTCGCGAAAGCTTCCTTAGTCTGGGAGTCACCTTGGCTGATGCAACGCCGGTGCACCTTACAGCGCTGATCGAAAGACTCACTATCAAGCCGGACAGCGGTCTCTGGGTGGTACCTTATCGCGGCATTCCGGCAGCGCGCGGGCTTTCTCCGATCGATCTGGTTTATCTCGACAGCGATTATCGAGTGATTCAGGAGGTTGAATCTTTCCCGACTTCGACAGTGGAACCAATGAAGGGTGACGCTGCAAGCGCTCTGGTACTTCCTGCCCACACCATCTATTCGTCGCAGACTCAGCCTGGAGATCAGCTTGTGATTTGCGTGGCCGATGAGATGGAGCGCCGACTGGAGCGGCTCTCCGGTTCATTTAACTCGACGCCGGCTTGCGTCAAGTAATGTATCCTCAAAAGCAATGCAGCCGGAAACCGAAGTCCCCAAACCACGGCCACTGCCCATCCGCTCCACGAATGTTCAATCCATTTTTCAGGGGTCAGATGAGATGAATAATTTCGAGCCGAAAACCGCCAGGCCGAACTCACTGAAAACCTGGCTCCAGAATTGGCTTTCATCAGATCGGCGGCGCTCGCATCGGCAACCGTTGCCTGGACTGGTTGCCTACTACTGGACTGGAGGCACGCCGAGAGCCTATCAGATTTCAGATATAAGTTCGAGCGGGTTTTATGTATCTAACTGAGGAGCGCTGGTTTCCCGGCACGATGGTTCTTATGACCCTGCAACGGACCGACAGCTCCGGCAGAAATACTGGAGGATTCAATTGCCGTCCAGTCAAGAGTCGTTCGATGGGGTAGCGACGGGCTCGGACTTGCGTTCGTTCTCTCAAGGGCGATCGACCTCAGTAATGGAGAGGCATTGAGGGACAGCGGAGCAGACAAGAAAACTCTCGATCGGTTCCTGCAGCGCCTGAAGGAGCCCGCAGACGAGTTACGCGTGGCCCGAGGTTAAGGCCGCTCGATTGTGTTGCTCGGTTCACGCATTCAAGACTCCACGAGAATAAGCGCAAGCGCAATTTATGTCCGTCGAATTCTTGAAGTGCACGTTCCAAACAGAGCCCGGGTTCCCGGGCTCTTCCATTTGAATCTGAGTTGTGCGATTACTAATTCGATCCCGAGGAGCCGCGGGCTTGAATCTCACCGGTCAACCTCGGTCCTGCATCCGAAGCAAACATTTCAGTCGGGACATCAGATCAATAGGAACTCACCGTGCGTCTTCTGGAATGATGAGTAGTATTTCCACTCTTGCGACTTGCCCATTCTGCTTCGCCGGTCTGAATCTCCATTGCTGCAGGGCTTGCAGAACATACTGCGTCTGCGCGAATTTGGGGGGAAATGCAAGGCTCAGCGTCTCGAAGTGCCCAGATTCATTGATGAATCCATGCACCATCAACGCATCGGCATTGATATCGTCCGGGTTGATATTCGGCCGGACAATGGAATACGGCCAGGGCGCTTCGACGTGCTTGATATTCCCCGCAGACGCCGCCTCCGCTGAAGATGGAATCGAGTACTGCAGAATCCAGCTTCGCGAAAGACCCACGTGCAGATAAACGGAGTAAACAAGCCTGTCGCTCCAGACCTCCGCCGTTTCAGGAAATTCTTCAACCATGCCGTGACCGACGACCACTACTCCAAATTGCCCAGGTGGAGGCGCCGGTACTCGAGTGAATAAGGGATCGGTGCCATGCCCATTGCCCTGCCCCGCACCTGGCCCTGGGTTATGATTTCCGCTTCCTGAGCCAGGCCCGCTGTTGGATGCAAGCGCACCCCCGGAATTTCCCGGCGCGCCTTGATTCGCTTTGACGCCTGCATCGGAACCCTTGCTCGACGGATCGCCATTTCCCGCTAGCGGAGAATTGCCCGAAGTTCCAGGCCGGAGCGCACCATTCGGGCTTCCGTGAGCCGTCGTATCCGCCGGCGGAACCATCATGGTTCCCTGGGCCATGTGGAGTTCGGAGACCGACATGACCGCAATTGAAGAGGGCATGGTCGACGACAACGAGGATGTCTCAATTACGTGTTGAACTGGTTCCGGTCCCTTGACGACGATCGGAGAGCTCGAACCGGGCACCGGCATCGGTTTTGTGGACGTGAAATCCGTGGATGAAATCTTCAGTTCAGACGGAACTGGCTCCTTGTTGGGGCGCTCGAAGGACGGGATCACACTGGCAGTCGCCGGCTTCTGAATCGGGGGCGGCGTGATGGTGTGCACGTCGGGCTTTGGCGCCGACCACAAAAGCAAGGATGGGAGCTGATTGGTCTTCAAAGCCATTTTTATTTCGGTGTCCGGCTGAACCAGGGTCTTGTCAGCCAACATCTTTTTCTCAAGTTGCCGAAGAGCTGAAGATGGCGCAGCGATTCTGCCCGTCGGCGAAGGAATCTTGGCAGCGATATTGGCGCCGGGATACATACTGCTGTCTCCGGATTCCCGCCGTATCTCCGGATCTGGACTATTCAGGTCGACGCGCCGCAGCCGGTAGAGCTCTGCAGGGTCTCTCATTCTGATTCTGGGGCCATAGATGAAGCCGTAGATCACCAATCCCACCACGGCGCCGTGCACAAAGATTGAAACCAGGAAGGCGGATGACCTCTGGTTCGTTGGCGGTGCCTGATTGAATAGCGAAAGCGTGGGGGAAGACCTCATATGCGGATCCAATTCCTCTCTCGCACTACTTGCTCCTACTTTACATGCATACTGGCTCTTTGGGCACGTTACCAATTGTCAATGCAGATGCCCCGCCGGCCATTGAATGTCTTACAATGTAGCCACAAGTTTTCAAGCCACGAAACGCTCAGGGACCGGCAGCCTCGGCTCTCGCATTTCGATAGTCAGTATTGCGTCGTCTGACTTAGTCCTCGTTCCAGTTCCGCGTTGGTTGGGAGGCACCCGAATCCGTCAAACTCGGCGGGACAATTCATCTACCTGGCAACGGGCTTTTTCCCTTGAATCGGGAGGATTCGACCTATATCTTCATTGGTAATTGCTCCAAACATGGCGGGTGACCATTCACGCGCAGCCAGCGATCAAGAAACGATACTTATGTCCTTGTTCGCAGAGAGAGCGTCTAGGTGGCAAAAGTAACTCAGAAGGCTCTTACCGTTGGACAGGAAATGAATAAGTGCGTACCGCAAAAAGAACAAGGCAACTTTACTTTTTGCTTCCATATTTACTGACTCAGTTTGACACTGGATTAGGCCTTTTATCAGGGTCAAAAAGGGAGTACATCCGCTGAAAAATCGAGGCTCCGTTGACCTTTAGGGGGATTGAATGAATCGCGGGTGGCGGTTCGGGTACCATAGGTTACTTGCGTCTTTTTTTGTTGACTAAGCACCTATTGGATGGTGCTATACTTCAACTCCGTTAATCCTCATTTGGGGTTGAACCAAGTGGATCACTAACTCGGCGCCAAGCCGCTCGCCGTTACCTTCTGCCCGAACAAAAAGCAGAGGGTTCCGGGGAAGGCGAAACGGCCGCACATCTGGTGCAGACAGGATTCTGAATGAACCGAAGACTGCTAATCATCCTCCTCGTCGCTTTCGTGATTGCCGCCATGAGCACCTTTGTTGTTGTGCGCCTGGTTGGAGTCGCGGCTGGCCGCGTCGAAACCGCAGCCGGCAACACGTCTGGTTGCGGCTGCGAAAGACATCAAGATCGGGACAGTACTTGCGTCAACCGATTTGACTACGATTCAGGTCGTCGGTTCGGCTCCTCAGGGCGCCATCCTCGATCCGAAAAACGCAATCGGCCGTGGCGTGATTTCAAACATCTACACCGGCGAGCCAATTCTGGATAACCGGCTTGCTCCCCTGGGGTCCGGCGGCGGCCTGGCGGCAACAATTCCGCGAAGGCAAACGAGCCTGCGCGGTCAAAGTCGATGATGTCGTCGGCGTGGCCGGGTTTGTCACTCCAGGCACGCGCGTCGACGTGCTGATCTCGGGCGTTCCTCCAAACTCCTGGAATAACCAGGAAACCGAATCCCATACGATTCTTCAGAACATTGAAGTCTTATCCGCCGGCACCGATATTCAAAAGGATGCCGAGGGCAAGCCGAAACAGGTACAGGTCGTGAACCTGCTAGTAACGCCTGAGCAGGCACAGGATCTTTCGTTGGCTGCCAGCCAGATGCGTATTCAGTTGGTGCTGCGGAACCCTCTTGATACCAAGATCACCCCGGTTCCAGAAACCGAAATGGCGAGCCTCTTTACCGGCGAAAAGCCGCCGGTGGCTGCGGTAAGCGGCAAGGTACACGTAGCTAAACGCGCCAAGCCTGCCGCCCCACCATTCACGATTCAGGTCATCAACGGTTCAAAGCGGACTGAAGAAAAATTTGCTACTCCCGGGGGACAACAGTGAAAGCAAGAGCCGCCGTCACCATTGCCAGTCTATGCGCATTTACTTTGATACTCTGCCCTGGTGTGGCCCTCTGGGCCCAGGCTGCGGCAGAAGCGGTTCAGGCGGGAGCGCCAGCCGCCCAGAGCGCAAGCACCTGACCCCTCCGCCCGCAGGCGCCAGCAGCACAACCTGCCAGCGCCGACCCCTCAGCCGATCATGCAGCCTGTCGGCCCATCCACCCAGGATTCCTCGAACGAACTTTCCGTTGACAGTCGGCAAATCGGTAGTGCTTGACCTGGCACGGCCGATCACACGGATCGTGGTTGGCCTGGGTGATTATCGCCGAAGCAGCGGCGATGAGCCCCACACAGGTGCTGGTCAACGGCAAGGCACCCGGAGAGACCACCCTGATTCTCTGGGATACAAGCGGCGGCCGCCAGTTCTTCAACGTCATCCGTCCGCGCCAGCAACTTCGTCGTCAAACGACCGCCTCGAATCGCTGCGGCGCGAACTCAGAGCCGAACTTCCCGGGCAACCACTAAAAGTAAGCGAGGAGGACGGCAACATCTTTCTCCGCGGCACGGTGAGAGATCTGGCACAGCTCTGCGCGGGCGGTTACGATTGCTTCCACGGCCGGCAAGGTTGTAAACCTGCTAAACGTTGACGTGCCGGCCGCCAGAGCCGCAGATCCTTCTCAAGGTGCGCTTCGCGAGCGTCGACCGCAACAAGGGAAGGCAGCTGGGCATCAACCTATTCAGTACTGGCGCTGGAAACACGATCGGTACCGTGAGTACCGGCCAGTTCTGCCCGCCAACTAGTTACCTTCCCAATCCGGAAATCCAGCTCCCTACGGCAACCGTAGGCAATGAATTGCAGCTTTTTGCCTTCTATCCCGGAATCAATCTCGGAGCAACGATTGAAGCTCTTGAGACCAGAGGTTTGGTGGAAGTCCTCGCCGAGCCCAATATGATTGCGGAGAACGGCAAACAGGCCAGCTTCCTTGCCGGTGGCGAGTATCCCTATCCAGTGGCCCAGTCAACCGGCGTCGGCGGTGCAGCGCCATCACGATCATGTTCAAGGAGTATGGCATTCGGCTGGACTTCATCCCGACGATCATGCCACACGGAGCGATCCGTCTTCAAGTTGCGCCGGAAGTCAGCGCTCTGGATTTCGCAGATGCTGTGACAATTTCCGGATTCACCGTTCCCGCCATTACGGATCGCAGGGTCAAGACAGAAGTTGAACTTCAGGATGGCCAGAGCTTTGCAATTGGCGGCCTCCTGGACAACAATGAAACGGAAACATTTCAGAAGATTCCCTTCCTCGGCGACATCCCGATTCTGGGCAAGTTCTTCCAGTCGATGCAGAGGAACAAGACGAATACCGAGCTCATCGTGATTGTGACGCCGGAGATCGTGTGCTCCGATGCCGGCCGGTGCACCTCTGCCCGGTCTCAAGTTTCCGCAGCCGTTCATGCCGCCCAACTCGGCCATTCCAATGCACAATCCGGATCAAAAGACTGCCGAAACACACCGGCTCCTCCGCCGGCAACCATACCTGTGGAGAAACTGATTGACAGCATGAAGCCGGAAACACCGCTCTCCAATTCAATCCACATCCGGAGGGATGAGTCCGACCGGATACAGCGGCTGGTGGTGGCGGCGGCGCCAGCACCGGCCCGTAATCAAGCTGGCCTAAGACTCAGGCCCACATCTCAACGCCTATTATCGGCTATGTTGAGTCTGCCCCAGCGAACACAGTTCGCTGGGGCTTAGCCTTTCTGGGCACAGTGAATTCGCTTCCGATTCACTCAATGGACTCAGCGATTCAACAAGGCTGTCGTTTGTTGATTAGAAGAGCAAGGATATCCCGATGAAATTGCCAAACTGGTTGCTTCCGTCGGCTCGCCAGAACTCTCTGCGTCAATCCCAGGCAGCCGCAAAGCAAATGCAAATCCTTAATATCACCCGCGGCACTCAACTGGGCGACGCAGTCGAGGTTGCCGACCGCGGTCCGACGCGCTCAAAGGGCCTGCTGGGCCGCAAAGGTCTCGCTCCCGGAGGGGGAATGTGGATCGTGCCTTGCGAATCCGTGCACACGTTCGGCATGCAGTTCCCAATCGACCTCGTTTATCTTGACCGAAAGCATCGCGTGAAAAAGGTGGCCTCAAGCGTGCCGCCCTGGCGCTTGTCGGCCTGTCTTTCCGCGTACTCTATCGTTGAGCTGCCCGCCGGCACCATCCAAATGACACAGACTGAAAAGGGCGACCTCCTCGAGTTTTCTCAGGTTTCTGTGCCAAATTCCCAGAACTCAACTTCTCTCCCTGTTTGATGGCCTTGTTCAAATCTGGTAAGGATCGGTGTGAGTCGAAGCAGAACCTCTAATTAGGGGCACCGGGGTGTGGATTTTGGTTCTAAATAGGCTATCCCACAATTGTTTACACTTTCGTGTCATGTATACGAGAGGGGGCCAAATGACCTCTAAAGTGTATACGGCAGTTTACACAGTAAGGGAGAAATTTTCCGTAAGTTATTGATTTCTAATGATTCAGTGCATCCGAGCAGAATGGCACGGTACTTGCTTTGACATATGTAACCCAGCCCCTGGCTGGAACAATTCAAGCTTAGGAGAAAACGAAAATGAAGGATCTGATGCTCAAGATTTATGTCAACTACAAGACCATTATGGCTTGCGAAGAAGGTCAGGACCTGGTTGAGTATGCCTTGGTCGTGGCTCTGATCGCCTTTGGCGCGGTTCTCGGCATGCAGGGATTGGCCAGCGGCATCAACTCGGCTTTCAACAAGATCAGCTCGACCCTCACCACCGACATCTAGTCGATTGGGGTTCCAATTCTGATCGAAGGCTGGCATAAGCAACCAACGTCATAATTGGGGCTTTGGAGTAAGCGACCATGAACGTTTTCTTGCTCAAGGTTCGTATCTACTGTGAAACCCTGATTGCGAACGAGGACGGTCAGGACATGGTCGAGTATGCTCTGGTCGTGGCTTTGGTTGCCTTCGGCGCAGTTCTCGGCATGAAGGGCCTGGCCAGCGGCATCAACTCGGAATTCAATGTGATCAGTTCAACATTGACGACCGACCTCTAACGGAGAAGGCTTCCGATTAAGTGAGGGAGGCACTTGTTGAAGGGAACACACAAGGGTCAAATCTCCTGGGGAGTAGGAAAGTGCTTTCTGATGCGCAGGCTAACCGTCGGGGTAAACGCTCCGAGGGTTAGCTGGTGCGGTCAGGGTTTTTCCAATTGCTCCCTCGTTGTTTAATCTAGCCTCCAAGACGCGCTAACCGCAGCTCGGAGTTCTCCTGGTCGCGGTATCGCATTTGCTTCTCAGGTTTGTGCGAGAACCCTCATCTGCACAAAAGCGAAGCCGAGCAGTTCTGCCTGCCGGTTTGGCTTTTGCCCCTTGGGGCCAATGAAGCGCAGGTCATCTTTTTGCTTTCTTCAGAGGGAGCTGCCGAAAACATGTAACCCATGTTTTCGGCAGCTCCCTCAAGCTATGTAGAAGCCCGATTACACCAAACTTACAGGAATCGCAGGAGACGTCGCACCAACCAGCTTGTATATGGGTCAGATCAAGGCAAGGTAATAAGCCGGATGAACGACCGCTTCTTGAAGATTTACCTTTAGCTCAAAGCCGTCATGGCGTGCGGTTAGGCTCAGGACATGGTTGAGGATGCCTTCGCTGCGGCCTTGATCGCTTTCGGTGCTGTTCTTGGCATGAAGGGCTTTGCTTCTGGAGCCAATTCGGCATTCAACAAAATCAGTTCAACCCTCACCACTCACGTTTAGCAGGTTAAGCCTCCGATTTCGGCGAAAGATTGATGTTGGAACTAAGCAGTAATAGAAAGAACGGTCGAGGGAGTCGAGCAGCACATTTTGATCTCAGGGCTTTCCGTCAAGGCACGGATGCGGAGAGTCGGCTTGAACGGTCGGAGCCTCAGACAACACTGATTACAATCTCGTCGCGTAGGTTTTATTTCTGCCGGTGTCACTCTCACCTGAATTCTCCATCACACGCTTCACAATCGCCGATTGGATTTTCAGGGTTCACGGTACGATCGGATTTCTCTTGACCGCCATTTCCATAGCCGATGCCCTTCCCTATTCTTGCTAAGCAAGGTTCCGATACTCCGGCGAGGTTCTCTCACACTAAATCCAGGCGGGTGCCATTGCTTTACGGGAAAGGCACACTGGCGCTTGGCCCGGCAATTCGACGATGCGCTTTTGTTATTCTGGGTCCCGTAGAGATGAAGGAAGATACCGAGCATGACAAGTCCGCGCTGGCTTAGTTTGTGTTTGATGCTGGTGTGCAGCGGCATTTCACTACTATGGGGCGTTGCCGTGGAAAGTGGCGCACCCGGCGGAGCAATGGGTTTCCCAGGAATCTATTACGGAACTCGATGCTTGATCCAACATTGCGACCCGTACAATGTGTCTGAATTGGACGGATTCTATCGGGCAGAAGGTGGAGCGAATCAGACGGACACGATTCAACGCCGCCAGTCTGTCACTCTCTACGTGAATCTGCCCACAACCTTCCTCTTTGTCGCGCCATTTGCCGCGCTCCCGTTTAAGTTGGCGCACCTGCTCTGGATGACCCTCACCGTGGGCTGTTTCACACTCGCAGCCTTCCTTATGTGGAGCCTCGGGGCCAGGTATGCTCCAAATGTCTCACTGTTCCTCGTCGGTATCTTTCTTGCCAATGCCGAGGTCGTGTTCGCGGGTGGAAACACCGCCGGCATCGTCGTGAGCCTGTGCGTAGTGGCCGTCTGGTGTTTTCTCAAAGACCGATTCGTTTGGGCGGGGATCCTTTGCCTTGCAGTGAGCCTGGCAATCAAACCACACGACGGAGGCTTGATCTGGCTTTACTTTATCCTGGCCGGAGGTGTTTTTCGAAAACGCGCTCTGCAATCGCTCGCAGTTACATTCGCTTTGGGAGTGACAGCGATTCTGTGGCTCTCATTCGCAATTCCAAATTGGATTCCCGAGATGCGTTCGAATTTGGCCACGATCTCAGTACACGGTGGGATAAATGACCCGGGGCCCGTCTCCATTGGCATGCGAATCCCTGGGATGGTGATCGACCTGCAAACGGTGTTCAGCGTCTTTCGGGATGATCCGCGCCTCTACAATCTTGCCAGCTATCTCGTTTGTGGAGCGCTCTTGCTCGTTTGGTTGAACCGTACTGTCCGGTCGCACTTTTCAACTCGAAGCGTCTGGTTCGCGCTGGCATCCATCACTGCCTTGACGATGCTGGTGACATATCACCGGCCTTACGATGCAAAGCTGCTGCTCCTCGCAGTCCCGGCTTGCGCCATGCTTTGGGCTGAGGGTGGAGTGATCGCGTGGGTTGCCCTACTTCTCACAACCATGGGGGCGGTGTTCACTGGAGACATTCCGCTGGCGGTGCTGGTCATTCTCACGAAAAACATGCAGGCCCCCGCAGCGAGCCTCGCAGAAAGCTTATATTCGTGGCTCTGACGAGGCCGGTCCCACTTATCTTGCTTTCAATCTGCATTTTTTATTTGTGGGCGTACTTGCGCAGTAAGCAGGCATCCAGCAAACTGGCAAAAGCGTCGATTGAGGATTCAGTTTGAGACTCTCTTTCGCTCCATCGACTGTATCCTGCAACCAGGTTTCAAGCACGGTCGCTATGTCGTGGGAATCCGCCGCGAATCGTTTTGCGCCGGATGACGGAAGCATTTACCGCGGACACCGCCCGCCAGGCAGAAAGGAGGCCAAAATTCTCAGCTTTCCAACCATCACCGGGGTACAAATCGCAGGCAGTCTACTCGCGATTCCGGCCTTTGTTCCGGCGATGGTCTGCACTGGCTACTCGGCTGCCTGGTTCACTAACCTTCACAATTTCAGAGAACGCTCTCTTGTGGAACGTATCTTCTGGAGCGTGCCGCTATCACTGGCCGTTACTACGATTGCCTCGGTACTGATCGGCAGATTCTTGACACTCGACGCTGTGGTCGCGTTTCTCATGGCAAGCACCGCGATTTGCATCGCCTTGATTTGCTGGGAAGGCGCCCAGTTACGCCGCTTCAAGAGAAATTGGAATATCGGGTGGCGGCCGTTGGGTGGCAAGGCCCTCATCGTTGCGGTCATCTGGATCATTGTCGCAGTTCTTTCGTTAGTTGACCTGCAAGCCGACCACAAACTTTTCATGACGGTTACCGTCCTCGACATGGACGCGCGAGTAAGCTGGACAGAGAGCATCCTCCGCACCGGTATTCCGCCGACCAACCCCCTCTACCAATTCAAGCAGCCCACCCCCATGCGCAACTACTATTTCTGGTATGTTGACTGTGCCGCGATCGCACGGATGGCCCGCCTTCCAGTCCGCGCGGTTTTGGTCGCCAGTGGAGTATGGGCCGGATTCCTTCTGGCAGCTCTCACTGGGATTTACTTGAAATACTTCCTCGTGTCCGGGGTCCGACTGCGAGTGCGGTTTCTGCGTGCCACTTTGTTATTGATGGTGACGGGGCTCGATCTCTGCGTCGCTCTGTGGGATATCTTTTTCCTTCACCACCTGCCGCCGGCAGAGCTCGATTTATGGTCGAAGGACGCGATATTCAGCTGGCTTAGCACCTTTCTTTGGGCACCGCATCATATTGCAAGTCTTGTATGCTGCATGCTCGCGTTCCTTCTCGCCTGGTTGGCCGGCAAAGAGACAGTCAGGAGTCGCGCTGCAAGCATAGTCCTCATCGCCGCTGCATTGGCAAGCGCTTTTGGCCTCTCTGTCTTTGTAACCTTTGCGTTCTTTCTGGTGATGGTGGTCTGGGCTTTCTGGCAACTGGTCATTGAGCGCACATCTCGGGCCGCCCTCTTCCTTGCCGCTGGCGGCGCCGGTGCTACCGTTCTGCTCATTCCATACCTTTGGGAGCTTTCCCACACATCGTCGGGTACGCACGGTCCCCGTATCTTTGGATTTGGCATCCGCGAGATGATTCCTCCGGATGGCTTGATGGCATCCAGCATCTTTCAGCACTTCGCAGCGAGCCACCCCTTTGCGGCGTTGAACATTGCCAGGCTGGTTTTTCTGATTCCCGGATATGTTGTTGAATTGGGCTTCTTCTTCATTGTTCTGCTCATTTATCTCGTTCCTGCATGGCGTGGACGAACGCCTCTCACACCTGAACAGCGCTCGCTTGTATTCATTGTCATAGCTACGCTCGCGTTCGTCTCTCTGATCCGGTCGGGAGTGTTGCAGTCCAACGATTTCGGCTGGAGGGGATCTCTGATCCTTCAGTTTCCACTCCTCCTGTTGGCATCCGAGATCGTTACCGATTGGAACCATTCAGAGACCAGAAAATCCCCGCCGGGCGATGGTATCGAATTGCACCAGAATATGCCGCAATGGCTGCGCTCGATAGCTGCCCTGACCCTTGTCATCGGAGCGCTCGGAATCGTGTACCAGGGGCTTATGCTGCGTTTCATTACGTTACTTGGCGAAGGGCGGATGAGTGCGGACTACGATCCCAAGGTTCGCAGCTTTTCCCACAATGCTTACATCTCGTTGATCGGCTACGACCAACTCGATGCCGTCATACCCCACGACGCAGTGGTCCAATTCAACCCGATCCATCAGGAACCATTCTGGATTGCCGCTGACCTGCTTGGCGTCGACCACCAGACCGCCATCATGAGCGATCAACCTTGGTGCGGCTCAGAACTTGGCGGCGATTCAAGTGGCTGCACTGAAATGTCTGGCCCGATTGATGCCATCTTCAACGGCGAAACCGCGGAAAAGGCGCGCAACACTTGCAATCGATACGGTATCCAGTTTCTTGTCGCTCGCATCTACGATCCGTCATGGAAAGATAAGAGTAGCTGGGTGTGGACGCTACCAACTGTGGTTTCAGACAATGAATTTCGGGCGCTCGACTGCCGTTAATGATCTTGCGCTGCTCGAGCGAAGATAGGGGAGCTTGAAGATGGCAAGTCGCCGCCGTACTGGATTTCTCATAATGCTCTTGAGCACCGGGCTCTTTGTTTTCCTGGGCTTGGGATTGGAACGCTCCACTCCCCAGGGAATGCTGGACTTTAAGGTGCTCTACAACGGCGCGCGATGTCTCACTCATCATTGCGACCCATATAACGTGAATCAATTGCAGCAATTCTTTGAAGCCGATGGGTTGGCCCGTCCATCGGATCCCCCTGTAATTCTTCACGTTGTAATCTGGTATGTATACTTGCCAACGACCTTTCTGTTCACGGCGCCCTTCTCGATGCTGTCGTGGAGCTTCGCATGCGTCCTTTGGACGACCATCACTGCCGGAGGCCTCACTCTCGCCGCCTTCCTGATCTGGGACCTCGCGGCGAATGAAGCCCCGGTAATGTCCGCCTGTTTGATCGGCTTCCTGCTCGCAGGAAGCGAAGTGATCTTCGCTGGAGGCAATGCGGTCGGGATCGTGGTGAGCCTCTGCGTCATCGCGGTCTGGTGCTTCCTTAAGGATCGGTTCGTCACTGCCGGCGTTGTTTGTCTTGCAATAAGTCTTGTCATTAAACCCCACGACGCCGGTTTGGTTTGGCTCTACTTCCTATTGGCAGGGGGTGCCTATCGCAAGCGGGCCCTGCAAACCCTCGCAATCACCGCGGTGCTGGGCCTGGTGGCCTTTGTCTGGGTTTCTGAAGCATCGCCCAATTGGCTGCAAGAAATGAGCTACAACCTTTCAACGATTTCATCACACGGCGACATGAACGATCCTGGCCCCGGCTCCAGCGTTGACCGCACATCCGGGATGGTCATCGACCTGCAATCTGTCGTCAGCATATTTCGTAATGATCCCCATGTTTACAACCCGGTGAGCTATCTTTCTTGCGGCGCATTAATTCTTATATGGTCACTCGCAACTCTGCGGGCTCGTCCGTCTCCCGCCAATGCCTGGTTCGGGCTCGCGGCTGTCACAGCTCTCAGCATGCTTGTGATTTATCACAAGCCATACGATGCAAAGCTGCTGTTGCTTACGATCCCCGCCTGCGCGACGCTCTGGATCGAAGGCGGTTCGATTGGAACGATCGCGCTCTCGGTGACTAGCGTGGCCGTGGTATTCGCCGCGGACATGACGCGCGCACTCTTCGTAATTCTCACCAGGGGCCTGCACCCGGATACTAACCAGCTTTTCGGCAAGATTCTGCTGGTCCTGATTAGCCGGCCGCTCTCAGTCATTTTGCTGATTCTGGCTCTATTCTATTTGTGGGTCTATGTCCGGCGTACTGCCTCGGCCACCAGCCGAGGTTAGCATCTGACAGTCAATTACCCCGCATTGTGAGGTGATTGCCCTACTTGATATCTCGGCGATTCAGCTGTGGTATTTGATAAAAACTATCCTTGAGGCTGCAGAAAAAATTGTAACGAAAGATATAATATGCCGCTAAGACACCGTCCCTCGCGGTAACTTTCTTGCCCTCTTCGTACGTGCGCCCATAGTAACTTATCGGCGTCTCGTAGATGGCGCATCTAAGTTTCGCGACCTTCGCGGTGACCTCAATCTCAAAGCCAAAACCACGCGAATTAATCTTCATTTGTCGAATGATATCGCCGTGAAACGCCTTATAACATGTCTCGACATCGGTAAGATTGATGTTCGTCGCGAGGTTCGACATGAATGTCAGGAATTTGTTGCCGAGGTAATGGTAAAAATAGAGGACCCGCGTGGCCTTTCGCACCAGGAACCGCGACCCAAAAACAACATCGGCATTCCCATTCAGAATCGGGGCGATGACATCGGGAATCTCCGCGGGATCGTATTCAAGGTCAGCATCCTGAACGATGACGACATTGCCCTTCGTCAGGCGAAATGCAGTCTTTAGTGCTTCCGTCTTCCCCCTGTTTCTCTCATGGCGCGCCGTCTGGATCTGGGAATGTTCTGCGCTCAGCCTGCCAAGTATCTCGGGGGTCTTATCGGTGGAGCAATCATCCACGATCACGATCTCAAGCAATTGCTGCAGGGTGAGCAGTTTGCCGACAACCGTGGCGAGCGTCTTCTCCTCGTTATAGACGGGGATTACTACCGACAAACACCTCTCTTGCATCTGCTCTACTCCGTTCGCGCAGGGTCAGGTTGAGTTGTCTTCAGAAAGGCTGCGCGCTCTCGAGCGCCTGATCGAATAACTGCCTCGCCGTGGGGTTCGGTAGGATTATATACCGGCCTACCGACAATCATCCGACTCCGGCCCGTTCAGAACGGTCTCCCCTGATTGAAGATTGGCCTCAGCCAGACCCCTCCAGAAAGTACAAGGACGTGAGTGCGTGAATGGCATCAGGCAAATTCCGAGCCATTTAGGTCTATGGTACTTCGGTGCTCGACGGCCCTCGCTAAGTTGCACTGCGGTGTGTAAACTCGACACGAAGGCCACGAAATCCATCGTAATTTCAAGATCGAAGTTATACCCGCGAATGAATTGGAGACGGAGAAAACGAGTTAAATGATCGAGGTTTCAGATTGCGTGATTTGCGGAGGCAGACTCCGGCAGCTTAAGCGAGTCTCTTGTCGCGCCGTTTGTGGCCACGCGAACCTGGAACAGGCCGCCCTTTTGCGTGGACCTCGTCAGGTGTGAGTCTTGCCGATTCATGTTTTATAACCCCCGGCTCGATGACAACGATCTCCGCAAGCTCTACGGCAACTACCGGTCCGAGGAGTATCAGCAGATGCGCTACGCCTCCGAACCCTGGTATACCCCAAAATTCAACGAGGATCTGGCCTCGCCCAGCTCCTACGAAATTCGACGCGCAAAGCTCGCACCTATTCTTCAGCAAAATCTCGCGCAACGAAAGATCTGCCGCATACTTGATTACGGGGGCGATAAAGGAGATCTGGTGGTCGGCTTGATCGAAGGCGCAGAGACCTTCGTATATGACATTTCAGGAATCCATCCGGCACCGGGCGTAACCGCAACATCAGATCCAGCCGCGTGCAAAGCTGATCTCATCATCAACAGCAATGTTCTTGAACATGTGGGCTTTCCCCGCGTTTTGGTGAACGAGATTCTTGATGCAGCCCCCGAGGGCGGCTTGATATTCCTCGAAGTTCCGTGCGAGCTCCCTTTCGGGTTGACACGAATTGCGAGGCGAGTTGCTCAGATTGGAATCATGGCGATTACACGACCCGCCACTGCGCGATACGTCGTCCGTCCTGCCTCTCTCTACATGATGCATCAGCACATCAATTACTTTACTGAGCACTGCCTCAACACGCTGACACGCGCATGTGGAGGGACAGTCCTTGCCTCCGGCAGTTATCCTTACTCCGGCAGTTCGGGAAGTGCCGACGTTGCATGGTGCCTGGCGTCGAAGTCCGGACTTCGAGCGGCAAATGAAAACTGAGAGTTTGCGGGAAACAGATACAGGGCGCTGATCAAGGCCGCAAATGGCAGTGGCTTTAATGCCTTTTGGTATGAGGTATCGATTCGAAGGGAGCTTTCTTGAACGCCGTGCGATCCACCCAAAAGTATTCGTCCTGCCCGATTTGCAGCGGAGCCAATCTGAAGGATCTCTGGGAAGTAAACGGCTACACAATCGCGAAGTGCGGCACATGCAAGGTGGTATTTGTTCGGAACCGGGTCACGACCGAGGAGTTGGCCGCTCATTATGCCAGAGTCACAGATGACGCGTACGACGACGCCAATGTTGAATGCCTGAATTACTACTATGAAAAGCTCGCGGACATGATTCGCAATCGCTTTCTTCAACCTGGCAAGCTTTTGGATATCGGCTGTTCACGGGGCTGGTTTCTCGATGTCATGACTGGCTGGGAGCGCCACGGTAACGAGATTGCGACTGTCTATGCGGCGACGGCTCGAGAGCGCTATGGCGATTCCATTGTGATCGGCCCTTTTGAGGACTACCCGATGCGCGAGGGCTACTTCGACGTGATCACACTGCAAGACGTTTTTGATCATATTCGCGATCCTATGCCCACGCTTGAGAAGTGCTACCGTCTGTTGCGGCCTGGTGGGTTGATCGTGATCAAAGTGCATAACATCTCTTGCCTCTATGCCAAACTCACAGGCCAGAACTTTTACGCTGTGGTCCCCCCGACCCATCTTTTTTACTATGACGGGAGTACGTTAGATCGTGTTCTTTCGAATAACGGCTTCCGGTTGGTAGCAACAGAATTCATTGGTCATCTGTTTAAGGTCAAAACTGTGTTTTTGCGCTTGTCACGCGGTGATGTCAATTCGCTTCATCGCCGCATCTACGAATCTTTGAATGGCACCGCGCTGGGCGAATTCAAGTTTCACAAGAACCTGCGCGACATTGTTACGGTGCTGGCAGTAAAGCCGACCTAGTCAACGGATATGCTAAACTCTTGGTCGAATTCATCATGAGCCATTTGTCCCGCAGCCGGTAGAAACCATTCGTGCACAGGAGGGGAGTGAGATGGACAGGAAGTTAATCACCATCATAACCGCCTGCTACAACGAAGTGCTCAATGTGCGGGAGCTTCATCGGCGGGTACTGACAATGGCTGCAGAAGTGCCCGAGTACCGAATTGAGCATCTATTTATCGACAATGCCTCCACAGATGGCACCGTTGACGTGTTGCGCGAGATGGCTGCGGAAGATCCCAGCGTCAAGGTGATCCTCAACGCGCGCAATTTTGGCCAGGTGCGTTCGCCCATGCACGTCTTCCTACAGGCACAGGGCGAAGCGGTTGGTGGGTTGGTTGCCGATCTTCAGGATCCGCCAGAGTTGTTCGTCGAGATGATCCATGAATGGGAGAAAGGCTTCCCTATTGTTGTCGCAATCAAGAATTCGAGTGACGAGAGCGGTCTGATGTACAGAATTCGGACTGCTTATTATCGACTTGTCGCAAGCCTGACCAATGTTGAAGTGATTGAGCATTTCACAGGATTCGGACTCTACGATCGCTCGGTGGTTGAGCAGATTCGAGCTAATTTTCGCGATCCGTACCCCTACTTTCGCGGGATGATCGCGGAACTTGGTTTGCCTTATTCAAAGGTCTTCTACAATCAAAAGCGCCGCAAGCACGGCATTACGAAAAACAACTTCTATTCGCTTTATGACATAGCAATGCTGGGAATCACCAACCTTTCCAAGGTCCCCTTGCGTGTTGTAATCGGCTGCGGATTCATCTCCGCAGTGCTCAGCTTTATCATGGGAATGTTCTACCTCGTGTATAAAATTGTCTTCTGGAACAGCTTTAATGTAGGAGTCGCCCCACTGGTTTTGGGTCTCTTCTTTCTTGGATCAGTCCAGCTGATTGCCATCGGCATCATTGGCGAATACGTAGGTTCCATCCATACATTCGTGCAAAACCGCCCTCTGGTTACAGAGAAGGAGCGCATCAACTTTTAGCTGACATCATCTTTGCGTGAACCAAAAACCCCACAAATCGACCCAGCAATTCGTGCGCTATGTATTGGTGGGCGGATTCAATACCATATTCGGATATGCTCTCTTTGCGATTCTGAACTGGTATTTCACCAGGATCGGCTCGTACGGCTACATGTGCGCGTGGGCTGTCACAAGCCTGATCTCGCTGACGGTAGCATTTCTCGGATATAAGTGGTTCGTGTTCCGGACTCGGGGAAATTACCTCGCAGAATACATCCGTTGTCTGGGTGTCTACGGCACCACCATGTTGGTCAGCTTTTTGGGGCTGACTATCCTGGTCACAGCCCTTCGCCATTGGCTGTACAGGCCAGAGTTGGCGCCCTACATCGCAGCAGCCATTATGACGATAGTGACTGTCACAATAAGCTTTCTGGGTCACAAGAATATTTCGTTCCGGCAACCGGACGAGATGGAAGCCGATCCAAAGTCCGAGACGCCTTCTGCCTGAGCAACACCCCTTTGCCTGGTTGCCCCTAGGACCTAAATGTGCCGGTTGCTGGGAACGGCATAGCAAACCAAATCCCACCCTTCAAGCAGATGTGGTAGCAAATGGAATGAGTACTCACTATTCAAATCGTTGAGAAAGATAGGTACATCCCAAAGATGGCTTTGCTTATGGTAGACGCAGATTGTCAAGATCGGCGCGTTCGCGCGAATTAACTCCCGAGCTCCGACGAGAGTTGAAAACTCTGAACCCTCAATATCCATCTTAATGAAAGTTACAGGGACATCCTGCAGCAGCGGGTCCAGCGCATAGCACTCTACCTCAAAGTCGCCTTTGCCAATCTGCGATGCCGGCCCGTTTCCCACATCCATCAACACGCGCTCATTCACCTCGCCCGTTGCCGCTTGATGCAGTGTGATTCGGCGGCGGATTTCAGCGGGCATCAGGCTTACTCGTTCCACGAGCCTCGCATAGTTTGCTGGGTCAGGCTCAAAGCCGAACGCGCCCTTGAACATATTCCCGGTCTTCTCAAGGAAAAGGCTGATCGTGTCACCATCGAATGCACCGCAATCAACTAGTGTTTCCATGCTGCCAAGGCGGAACATATCATCGCGAAAATAGATTGTTCCTGGAACCGGCGCAGGAAGGCTGTCAAAATCTCCAAGCAAGCGAAATCGCATTTGCGCAATGTATTCGCGACGAGAATTCTCATCGGTCATCAGCCGAAATCCCTGCCGGATTCGGTCTGCCTCCAGATGTGCACGAGATGGAAGATCATGACAATAGTGCGGCAAAAATGTATCGGGAAACTTCCAGTAGAGTGGAAGAAAAGGCACAACACTCTTGCATCCTAGTCGGCGCAACTGAGCAACGCGCGCCGGCATCCGATCTGTTCCCTCGCCGTACCAAATCGTGACTACAAACGTTGCTCGATCTCCGTAGAGTCTGGCGCCTTCCTCGGGGCTGATTACCTTGAGCCCGTTGCGGTCTTTCCCCCGTAGCACTTTGTCGTTATCCACAAAGCAGAGTGGCTCAATCCCAATCTTCCGCAAGCCCCCCAGCGTACGACGACCAAGGTTTCCTGCGCCGAAAAGCACGAGCTCCCGCGCATCGGATCCGATCAGCTCGTCAAATGCAGCCGCCTCGCGCTTTCGCGCGCCGTCGACACCCTCCGCGAGCAGCGCCTCAAGTTCCTGTTCCAGATCGCCCGACATCATGCCCATAGAGGTCCTCCGTGCAAAGACTAAGAAATTCGACTTACCAGCACGTACGTCCGCCATCGATCACCAGATTTGTGCCGGTCATATACGAGGACGCATCGGAACAAAGAAAGAGAATCGCACCTTGATACTCGTCGCGATCGGCCATTCGCCCCATCGGGATCAACTTCTTGATCCTGCTCGAAAAAGACTTCCGGCTGCTCATTGTAGACGCCTCCGGGAGAGATCGCATTCACACGAATGTTGGCGTCGCTCCAGTATGTCGCCAGGTAACGCGTAAGACCGATCAGTCCTGATTTGACTACCGAATAGGTCACCGGCTTCACCGGTTGCTCGTCCTCCGGCAGGCATTCCACGCGATAGAGCCGCTGGTCGGGTGCAACGATTGCAAGGTCCGAAGCCACGTTGAGAATGACGCCTGATTTGCGCTTCGCCATTTCTGCGCCGAAGATTCGGCTGGATAAAAACGCCCCGGTCAATCCTACGCGAATGTCTGCATCCCATACTTCAAGAGGAAAATTCTCAAGTCGCGACCAGGCCGAATTTCCGCTTTCCACCTTTGGATTGTTGGCCGCATTGTTAATCAGAATGTCTATGCGCCCAAATTTCTTCATAATCTGACCGCACGTTTTACTGAGAGCGGATTCATCGGTGATGTCCGTCGCGAATCCGACGCATTCGACCCCATTCGCATTCGCCAACTCCTGAGCACGCGCAGCAGGACCCACCGCAGAAAGATCGAGCATCACAACGTGCGCACCAGCGGCAGCGAGAATTGCTCCGTGCGCGTAACCCAGAAGGCCCGCGCCGCCTGTAACGATCGCCACGCGACCGGACAGGTCAAAAAGCTGTTCCACTCGACCCTTTCCTTTTTCTCTCATCGCTAATCCTCAGTTTAGTTTCATCTCAGCCGCGCGAGCTCCACCACCTGGTGAGTTGCTATCGATCGCTTGACCGCCAGCGCGATCCGAAGACTCTGCAGACCATCATTCAAATCGACGACTGGCCGCTTCCGTTCCTTCACGCACTTCAAAAAATGATCCAACTCATCAATGAAAAGCTGATTGCGTTCAAAGCCTGCGAAGTTATTCACTTCGGGAGTCGGTTTGCCGAGCGTGAACACAGTTACCGCAAGCGCGCGCAGATCCATCACGGCTCGGCCACGATCGCCGATCACCTCGCACTGCCGACTAGGTGGAGACTGCAAATAATCTTGATGAAGTTGAATTGGAAGCGGCCGCCTGTCCACCCTGCATTTCATTAGAATGCTGGCGGTGTCCTCTACATCGATTTCCAGCTCACTCCAATGCCCACCAATCGCGTAGATTTGCTGCGGAACTCCAAAGAGCGAGTAGAGGTAGTCAAACTCATGGATTTGTGAGAGCACCACGCCACCACCCAGATCGGCGCGCGCCGCATACATCTGGCGGTAATCCTCGTAGGGGTGCCAACTGGGGAGATACTCGCCGATGGTCGCGCGAACGGCGAGCAGGTTGCCGAGGACGCCGCTGTGCACAGTCTCCGCCAGTTTGCGCAGGCATGGGTGGAAGCGCAATTGAAAGCCAACCATGGCAATGCGCCCTTGTTCTTCAGCAGCTAGCGAACAACTTTTCTGTGCCGTCAAGAGAATCGGACACCGGCTTTTCGATGAAGACGTCGCATCCTGCGCGCATACAAGCCAGTGCAGCCGGCACGTGCATGCTGCTTGGATTGCAGACGAACGCGACGTCAGGCTTCTGCGCCAATGCCTCTTCGAGGGTCGAAAATGTACAAATGGAATACTCGTCCTCTACATTACGATTGGCGTCTGCGCTCATGGCAGGTGTCACCACGTGCATCTGCCGACGCACACGATAAGCAGTAATTTCAACACTATCGCCAAGCAGGGCCCGAAGATTACGCGCGTGACGCTGCCCGATGCCGCCGAGGCCGACCATGAGGATTCTCATCGCGCAGCTCCCATGGCCATCTCAATCTGGCTTGCCACCCAGGCGCGATTCTGCGCAATCCATGGCACTTCCCTGCCCGGATCTGAGCGCGCGATTTGCAGTACGTAATCTCCCTTGTAGTGCAGCGCCGCCAGTCCATTGAAGACGGCAGACAGGTCTGCGCTTCCTGTGCCGAGCGCAACTGTGCCACCTCCGCGCAGGCGGTCCTTAATGTGTACGCTGCCAATGCGATTGCCATAGGCAGAAAACTCTTCGTCCACTTGGTAGCCGAGCGCTGAGCTATTCCCGGAGTCATAATTTACGCGCAACAGCGGATGCCGGCAACGCTCCAACAGCTCCGCAAATGGCTGAGGCGCCAGCGAAGTCTCGATATGAATCTCCACGCTGTACTCTTCAGCAAAAGGCAAGATCTCCTCCAGGATGGACAAGGTCTGGCGTTCTTCATCCTGGCTCTCGATACGCGATGCATCCACAAAGGGGACAACGACCCTGCGAATCCCCGCGATTCGGCAGCGCAAAAGCAGCCACTTCATTTTCCGAATCAGGTCTTCCCTTTCTGCCTGGGTGATGCGAAGGAACGGCCGATCCATGAAGTAATCAGCGCAGATCGAGCGCACAGCGATGCCGGTTTTCTCAGAAAGCGCATGCATCTCTGCAACACCTTCATTCGAGGTCAGAGGGTTTGCATCTTCACCGTACACGTCGAATATCCATTCGATCGCATTCAGACCCGCATCCGCGGCCAAAGCAAACTCATCCCGCCATCGCTCGCGCGGAAAAGATTGGAACCGCCCATTCCCGGGAGGCATCAGCCGGCCCTGCATAACGCCGAGATAAGGCACGTGCATTCTCCTACTCCTCGACCGCAGGAATGATCATGTTTGCCTTGAATTCGTCGCGATCCAGAAAAGGCCAGAGATCTTCAAGCGGTTTGGAGACGAAGGAGCCGTCGGGCCGCTGAACTGAGGACAGTCGAGGCTGCCGCACCTCATCCAGGACGATGTGCACGTCGCATACGACAGGGCCTGGAGTCGCCAAAACGCGCCGAATGTCATCGGTCAGGTTCCGCTGGTTGGCGATGATATCCGTGTCGATGCCATATGCCTCGGCCACGCGACGAACATCCGGCAGAGTCTGGCCCGTGGGAGCGTCGCAGCCGATCATAGAGGCACCGAAAAAGGCTGTCTGCGAAGCGCGAATTGAACCATATCCTTCATTGTTCAGCACAAAAAACTTGACCGGCAGCTTGAGGCGGGCAATCGTCTCCAACTCCTGAATATTGAACTGAAAACCGCCGTCTCCATCCACACAGATGATGTTGCGTCTCGCAGCCACCAGCGCGCCGACAATGCCCGCACCCACGGATGCCGGAATGCCGAAGCCCATGGCTCCCGAGGCCGTGGTGTGAAAGATGCGCTGCCCGCGCTTGGTGCGAAATGCCAGCAGAAAAAGCTCAATTCCGGTGCCTGAGCTTCCGGAGACAATGAAATCGCCCTCCTTGAGGACTCCAGACATAACCTCGGCAAAGTTGTAGACGCTCACTCTGCTTTCTGGAACTTTGTGCTCTGGCAGCACAAGAGGATAACGCTCTCGCCAGTCGGCGCAGCGCTCGCTTCCAATGCGCTGCGCTCCTTCCTTTCGATATTCGCTGCCTGCGCCAGCATAGCGCGTATAAAGTCACCTGCATCGGCACAAATCGGAAAGTGGATGGTATTGCCCATTTTCCTTAGCTCGGCGGGATCAATATCCACCATGCTTTGCAGGCGGCCCGCGCAAAGCCCTCCGGTGCATATCCGGTCACGACACGGTCCAGGCGGGCTCCGATGGAGAGGAGGAAATCGCAGTTCTGTATCGCAAAGTTGGCTCCCGCGTTGCGCGAGGGTTCCGGGACGGCCCACATAGAGCGGGTCATCGTCCGCCATCATGTCAATGGCGAGCCAGGTAACTTCGGCCGGTATGTCAAGCGCGCGCAAAAGCTGTTCCATCTCGGCTTCAGCGCGAGAAAGGCGAATGCCATTGCCGATGAGCAGCATCGGCCGTTCGGACTTGATTCAGCGCTTCAAGAATCTTTGCCAACCTGGAACTTCAGTTCTGCCGGCGATATGCGGCTGGCTGCCCGTCTTTGTCCTCCGCCGGATCGAAGCCGCGCAGCCTGGGGGCGTCGATGGGGGAAGCTTGAACGTCGAGTGGAATATCGATCCACACCGGACCGGGACGGCCTGTGCATGCAAGATGGACGGCCTTTTCCAGGTGATAACGGATATCGTTTGGCTCCAGAACCGTGACCGCGTACTTCGTAATCGGCTTCACGATGGAAACGATGTCCACTTCCTGAACGCCCAGTTGCCGCATGCCCAGCGGCTTGTTGTTTTTGTCAAACATGCGATCCGGCCGCTTCACCTGGCCGGAGATGAAGAGCGTCGGGGTCGAGTCCAGCCAGGCACCCGCAACCCCGGTGACAGCGTTTGTTCCCCCGGGCCCGGTAGTGACCATGCAGACGCCCAGATGATTGGTCGCCTTGGCATAGTCCCTCCGCCGCAGATCGCGCTGGCCTGTTCGTGCGAATTACAGACAGGCACGATCAGCAGCTTCTCGCCGCCAAGCGAATGGTTCAGGTGCATGGCGCCGCCGCCGGTAACCAGAAACACGTGCTTCACGCCCTGTTCGGCAATGAATCGCACAACGTAATCGGATAGCTTCATGAGTTCAACCGTAACAGCGCTCTGAAACGCTCGCTTGCACTCAATGCCTGCTGAAGACCTCGTGCGACACCAAGCCTCGCGCCGACAACAGCGCCTCAATCAGCTCGCGAACAGCACCGTTGCCACCGGCATTCTTCGCAATGAAATCCGCGCTGGCAAGCACGTCCCGCGCGGCATTCGCAGGCGCCGCCGAAAAGCCCGCAATCTGCATCGCCGGCAGGTCGTTCACATCGTCTCCCATATAGCAGACTTCAGCCAATTCGATGCCCGCTGCGGCAGCAAACTCCCGCAACGCAGCCGCCTTGTCGCGGCAACCTTTCACGACATGCCGAATGTGCAACTTCTTTGCGCATAGCGGTCTACAAGCGGGCTATCTTCGCCGGAGATCAGCGCCAACTTCAACCCGGCGCGCCGCGCCAGAGAGACGGCCCATAATGTCGGCGAAGCAAAAGCGCTTCCACTCTTCGCCGCCCGGTCCCCACCAGAAGCCGCCATCGGTGAGCACCCCGTCCACATCCATTGCGAGTGCCCGGATCCGCTCAAGGCCGCTTTTCACGGGACTTGGCTTCAGTCATGCCGCGCTACACCGCTGCGCCGACGCGGCGAAGCTTCTTGATGATGGGCAGCTCACGCTCGTAAACCCGCTTGATGCCGTCGCCCCTCGCCTGCTCCCACAGCCGGATATCGCGAACCAGCCTGGTAATGCCGTTTGGCTCCAGCGATGCCGCCTGATCGGAGCCCCAGCTCGCGCGGTCCATCGTAATGTGGCGTTCCACGCAACAGGCCCCCAGCGCGGCCGCGCACACGCTGGTGGGGATTCCGGTTTCGTGTCCGGAGTAACCAACCGGTACGCTGTACCGCGACCTCATAATCGGAATTGCGCGAAGATTCAGCTCGTCGTAGTTTGCCGGATAAGTACTGGTGGCATGCATCAGAATAAGATTGTCTTTGCCCAATACATTCACCGCATGATCAATCTCGTCGTAGGTGCTCATACCGGTAGATAGGATGACCGGCTTCCCTGTCTTGCGCGTGTGCCGCAGCAGGTTATCGTCGGTGAGCGATGCAGACGCGATCTTATACACTGGCAAAGCAAACTGCTCAAGGAAATCCACCGACCCTTCGTCCCAGGGCGAAGCGAACCAGATCATCTTCACCGACTTGCAGAACGCGTCGATTTCCTCGTATTCCTCCTGCCCGAATTCCAGACCGTATTTCAGGTCTCCATTGGTCGGGCCGAAGGGATTCTCGCGCGGTTTGGCCAGTTCCTCTGCGGTGTAAACCACCTCAACGGTGCGCTTCTGGAACTTTACCGCATCGCAACCCGCCGCAACCGCCACGCTGATCAACCGTTTGGCGAGATCGATATCGCCGCTGTGGTTGATTCCAATCTCTGCAACGATAAAACAAGGCTGATCGTCGCCGATCAGCCTGTTGCCAACCTTGACCGTACTCATGGAGATACTCCTCCTGCTGTCTTCATTGAACCGCCCGCATAACGCCGCAACCGCCCGCGTACAGCCACTATAAGTATATTTCCGCGGTCATCTAAAGAATGCCGGCCTGCGCTTGCCAGGAATCCACTTTAATACTTCAACTTAAGGCTTCACAGTACCACGAAAGTGGGACAGTTGCTGCCCAAATAGACCTCCAACCACACGGCGGTAATGTGGGGTCAACTAGGTTCAATCAATCGGGTAGAATCTGGTCAATTAACTAACGCGATGTGTCCCGTACCTCCATGCTAACCTCGAGACTTAATGACTGTGGTTTATGCTGATTGCGTGAATCTTGCGCGGCCGGATTGCTCCGACATTCAAGATTCCTCATAAACCTGGAGGGACTTTTGCCCACGACAAGACACCCCATCGTTGAAGAAGATCTTGCCAGGATCGTCTCCTCCGCCCTGCCCTGGAATCGCCTGTTTGGGAAGACCGTCCTAATCTCCGGAGCCAACGGCTTCGTCCCTGCCTACATGGTCGAGACTCTCCTTTACCTCAATGACACCGAACAAGCAGATATTCATGTCGTCGCTCTGGTCAGAAATAACGACAAGGCGGCGCGAAGGTTGGGTCATCTTTACGGCCGCCCAGATCTGACCGTAGTCGTGCAGGATGTGAGGAATCGTTATCTCGGCCCGATGACTGTTGATTTCATCGTTCATGCGGCGAGCCAGGCCAGCCCAAAGTATTACCGCATAGACCCGGTTGGCACCTTTGAAACAAATGTCATTGGAACGCAGCGGATGCTCGAAGTTGCCAAAAACGCGCAGAGTGAGGGCTTCCTATTCTTCAGCAGCGGAGAGATTTACGGTCGTCCGGCGAACTCGGCGATTCCGCTCACCGAAACGTCCTATGGTTACCTCGACCCGATCGACCTGCGCTCATGCTACGCGGAGGGAAAGCGGGGCGGCGAAATGCTCTGCACCTGCTGGCATGCCCAATTTGGTCTTCCCGCTAAGATCGTCCGCCTCTCCCATACCTACGGACCTGGCATGGACCTGAACGACGGGCGCGTATTCGCCGATTTCGTCGCCGATTTGGTCGATGGACGAGACATCGTGCTGAAGAGCGACGGAAGCGCGCTGCGACCATTTTGCTACCTGGCAGATGCGACTATCGCCTTCTTCACCGTCTTGCTCAATGGGAACAGCGGCGAAGCCTACAACGTCGGCAACGATTCGGAATGCTCAATTCTGGAGCTGGCTGAGACGCTTTGCCAGCTTTTCCCGGAGAAAGCCTGCAAGGTGATTCGCCAGGAGAGAAAGCCGAGCGATCCCTACTTTGCAAGCCCAGTCAGCGGAGGCCACTTCGATATTTCGAAGATGAAGGCGCTCGGTTGGGAGCCGACGACAAGTATCGAGGATGGTTTCGCTAGGACGATTCGAAGCTACGAAACGCGATAATGTGAATCAGTAACGCAAGACTATCGCTTGCATGCGGAGCTAGTTCCGCTCGCGCTCACAGATGCTGAGTTCAATCCAGTCACAGAGCATATGGCCGCAGAGGATGTGGCCTTCCTGGATGCGTGCGGTATCCGTCGACGCAATGTGCAGCGTCGCATCGGCTATTTTTGCCATCGCGCCGCCACTTTCACCGGTAAATGCGACCGTAAATGCTCCCATCTGCCTTGCCGTCTCGAGCGCCGCGCAAACATTCTTGCTGTTTCCTGAAGTGGAGATGCCCACCACAACATCGCCTTTCACGCAAAGAGCTTCGACCTGCCGCTGAAACACCTTCTCGTATCCATAGTCATTCCCAATGGCCGTTAGGATCGACGTATCCGTCGTCAGTGCGACGGAAGGAAGACCGCGCCTCTCCCGCCGGAATCGCCCCATCAGTTCGGCTGCCAGATGCTGTGAGTCCGCGGCGCTGCCACCATTACCACACCACAGCACTTTGTTTCCGCCGACAATCGCACGGGTCATCTCGCAGGCTATGAGCTCCAGCACGTCATGTTGCGAAGACAATGCCTGAATCACCGCGAGGTGCTCGGCAATCGCATTCTTGAAGATTAGAGATTGGCTAACGGAGGATGACACTTCTGCTCCTTTGCGACGAATGCCTGTTATGGGAGAGCGGACAGCTTCGCAATACTAGTTTCTGATTCCGCTTCGGAGACTTGAAGAACTCTCAGTTTGCGAGAATCAGAGTTTGAACTCATCGCGAATTCACGAATCGTGTCTGCGATAAAGTCGAGCATCTGTTCTGTAAGCCCCGGATACACGCCAAGCCAGAACGCATTCTTCATTGCAAAATCTGTGTTAGGTAAGCTCCCAACGGCGCGGTATTCGCAATGTTCGTAGGCCGGTTGGCGCATGAGATTGCCGCCAAAAAGGAGCCGAGTGCCAATCTTCTTTGCGTCCAGTTCGCGAATAAGCTCTTCTCGCGTAAATGGAGCATCCTCACGCACTCCAAGCAGGAAGCCGAACCAGGAAGGATCTGACCCTGGTGTCGGCTCGGGTAATAGTAGATACTGCTCCAACGGTTTCAGCGCCGCATGCAGATAGAGGAAATTCTCTTTGCGGCGCTCAATGAAGTGCGGCAGTTTCTCAATCTGCGAAACGCCCAGCGCGGCCTGCATGTCAGTGGCCTTCAGGTTGTACCCAATATGCGAGTAAGTGTACTTGTGGTCGTAGCCGCACGGCAGTTCGCCAAGCTGCCAGTCAAATCGCTTGCCGCAGGTGTTCTCTTTGCCGGGATCGCACCAGCAGTCGCGGCCCCAGTCGCGGAACGATTCGACGAGCACCTGCAGATTGGGTTTGTCGGTCAGCACTGCGCCGCCTTCGCCCATAGTGATGTGGTGCGCAGGGTAAAAGCTCACAGTCGCGATATCGCCAAAACTGCCTACACGGCGCCCTTTCCAGGTTGAGCCCAGTGCATCGCAACAATCCTCAATCAGCCAGAGATTGTGCTTCTTCACAAACCCAGTCACTGCGTCAAGATCGAAGACATTGCCCAAAGTGTGCGCCACCATCACAGCCTTTGTCTTTTCGCTGAGCGCCATTTCAAGCTGGGTTACGTCGATCTCGTATCCGGGCAGCGTCACATCCACAAACACCGGCACCAGTCGATTCTGAATAATCGGATTGATAGTGGTTGGAAAACCTGCGGCAACCGTGATGACCTCATCGCCCGGCTTGAGCCTGCGGTCGGCAAGTTTTGGCGAGGTGAGCGCGCTAACTGCAAGCAGGTTGGCGGAGGAACCGGAGTTGACCAGCGAAGCGCAGCGGACACCCACGAAGTTAGCCAGCTTCCGTTCGAATTCCTTCGCAAAGCGGCCACTCGTGAACCAAGCATCAAGAACGGAATCCATCACGGATCGAAGATCATCGGCATCGATCGTCTTACCTGAGACCGGAACCGTAGACTGCCCCGGCTTGAATTCTGTCGCCGGAAAAGCAGCTTCAAAGTACTCGGCGGTCAGTTCGAGAATCTGCTGCCTAAGCCGTGATGTTTTATCTGTCATTGAGGGTCCACAAACGTAGCATACAAAATCCGGAGTCGTCAGTGTACTGTATTAGTTAGGAAACAGCGCTCCCGCCTTAGTGGTAGTCCGTATGCGATTGGCAGGGTCTGTGTTTGTGGCGCTAAGAGACTGAAATGAAAGCAGTTATTTTAGCAGGTGGTCTTGGAACTCGCCTCAGCGAAGAGACCGGCACGCGCCCCAAGCCAATGGTTGAAATTGGCGGCCGACCGATTCTGTGGCACATCCTCAAAATCTATTCGCAGCACGGTATCAATGACTTCATTATCTGCTGTGGTTACCGAGGCTATTTGATCAAGGAGTATTTCGCCAACTACTTCCTCCACAATTCTGACGTGACCTTTGACATGCAGGAAAAGAGCATGCAGGTCCATCAAACAGTCGCGGAACCTTGGCGCGTGACCCTAGTCGATACCGGCGACAATGCAGGCACGGGAGGACGGCTGAAGAAAGTCGCCAGATATCTCGCCGGCGAAGACGCCTTTTGCATGACTTATGGAGACGGGGTGAGTAATCTCGATATCTCTGCGTCCATCGCCTTCCATAAGAAGCATGGTAAGTCGGTGACAGTAACTGCGGTCAAGCCAACGGCTCGCTTTGGCGGCCTCCAGGTGAATGGCACCACGATTTCCTCGTTCCAAGAGAAACCCGAAAGCGAAGGCGGATGGATCAATGGCGGCTTCTTTGTTCTTTCGCCCGCGGCTCTCAGCGAGATTCCCGACGAAACCTCAATGTTTGAAAAAGGACCCATGCAAAGCCTGACCTCAAAGAATCAGGTG
Source organism: uncultured Acidobacteriota bacterium (assembly GCA_963725945.1). GTDB lineage: Bacteria > Acidobacteriota > Terriglobia > Terriglobales > Acidobacteriaceae > Telmatobacter. The sequence goes on from CAVSAW010000020.1 coordinate 98,844, forward strand.
CAGGCGTTCTTTCACGCGGGTTTTTGGCAGCCAATGGATACTCTGCGCGACAAGCAGCGATTGGAAGAGCTCTGGGCCGGTGGGAGGGCTCCGTGGAAGACGTGGTAAGTCCGCTTCGAGAGCGCCGTCAATCCCCTGCAGGCCAGGAACCGCCCGCATCTCCTTCCGCTAGGATCTGTTTCCTTGTTGCGGAGAGTCTTCTCATTCCCCGTCATGCTGGCCAGCGTTCTCGTCGTCCTCGCAATGATTACTGTGCGCGCGCGTTTTGACGACCCGGATATGTGGTGGCACCTCAAGACTGGCGAAATCATCTGGACAACCCATGGAATCCCCGTCGTCGATGTCTTTTCCTATACCACCAACCATCAGGCCTATACGCCGCAGGAATGGTTCGCGCAGCTTTCCATCTATAGCGCGTATAAGTGGGGCGGGCTCTCAGGCATGATGCTGTGGATGTGTTTCTTCACATCGGCTTTTCTTATCTCCGGGTATATCCTCTGTTCGCTCTACTCAAGAAACGCGAAAGTCGCATTCGTTGGAGCATTAGCGTTTTGGTTCTTTGGTACCATCGCCTACTCGGTTCGGCCGCAGATGATCGGCTATCTCCTGCTCGTTGTCGAGTTACTACTGATTCACCTCGGACGCACTCGCAATCCGCGCTGGTTTTTCTGCCTGCCGATCCTGTTTGCAATCTGGATCAATTGCCACGGCTCCTTCTTTCTCGGTCTTCTCGTGGCAGGCGTATTTCTATTCAGTTCGTTCTTCAATTTTGAACTTGGATCGCTCGTCTCGAAGGGTTGGAATTCTCACTGCAGGCGGATATTCGCGATCTCGTTGCTCATTTCCGCAGCCGCACTGTTCCTCAATCCGTCGGGCATACGACAGATCATCTACCCCATCGATACCATGCTCCATCAGCCTATCGGCGTCGCGAATTCGGAGGAGTGGCAGGCAACCCAACTCACCGATTCGCGCGGCCTTGTCCTGCTGGCGGTCGTTCTTTGCATCTTCCTGTTGGCGGTCATCCGCAAATCCGAGTTGTACTGGGACGAGCTACTCCTGCTCGGCCTTGCCACGTGGCTTGGTCTCGGCCATGAACGCATGCTGATCGTCTTCGGCATCCTTGTCGCTCCGGTTCTCTGCCGTCAGCTTTCGAATATGTGGGAAGGATACAATCCCCAGGAGGATCGCATTCTACCCAACGCCGTGATGATCGGGCTATCCATCTCGGTTGTCTTTTTCTCTTTTCCCAGCCTTCAGAATCTCGAACGACAAGTAGAGGCAGGAAGCCCGGTCAAGGCGGTCAATTTCATCAAGAGCAGCCATCTCTCCGGGCCGATGCTGAACGATTACGTCTACGGAGGTTACCTGATCTGGGAAGCGCCGGAGCATCCGGTTTTCGTGGACGGTCGATCGGATGTGTACGAATGGTCGGGTGTCCTGAGTCAGTTTGGAAGCTGGGCGACGCTGCAGAGCGACCCCAATGCGCTCCTTGAAAAGTACAAGGTGAACTTCTGCCTCCTGACCGGCCACTCTCCGATGGCCCACGTCCTGCCGCTCATGCCTGGATGGAAGCTGGTTTATGGAGATGGCAAATCGGTGATCTTTGCGCGAATTTTGCCCACGGCCGGCGCGGAATGATGGACCAGAGGGGGCAGAGCTTTGCAGAATCTTGAGAAGAATTCCCCCGAGTTCGACCGATACGCATCCTCCTATAACCAGCTGCTCGACGACCCGCTGAGGAATCGTTTTGCCGGGGATCCGCTTCATTTTCATCGCAGGAAGTGGCATGTAATTCAGCGCCTGTTTCGATCTTCCGGTGTAAATCCGGAATCGCTGCGCTGGCTCGACGTTGGCTGCGGCCGAGGCGAACTGCTTGAATTGGCCGGTAAGAACTTCGCGCAGGCCACGGGTTGCGACCCATCGGCTGGCATGTTGTCGTCCAATACATCTTTCAAAGCCCATGAACAGCCGTCCCCGGTCGAGTTGCCCTTCGACGATGGCGCCTTCAGTTTTGTCACTGCGATCTGCGTCTTCCATCACGTTCATGGAAATGACCGCACACTTCTCGTCAAAGAAATTCGGCGAGTGCTGGCCCCGGGCGGCCTCTGTTGCATCATCGAGCACAACCCGTCGAATCCCGTCACTCGAACGATCGTGAAGAGGTGTCCCGTGGACGTAGACGCGGAGCTTCTCACGGCAAGTGAAACGCAAAACTTGCTTGCGGCATCTGGCTTCAAATTATTCCGAAAGGAATATTTCCTCTATCTTCCCGAAAGGCTTTTTAATACATTCGGCGGTGTGGAGCGGGGTTCTCAAAGTTGCCACTGGGCGGACAATATGCCGTGCTTGCCCAGACGCCTCGCTCGCTTATAGGTTCTTTCTCGACGATGAAACGTGGCCTTCCCTTTGCTTCGGAATAGATCTTGGCCAGATACTGCCCGATAACTCCCAGAGATAGCAACTGCACGCCGCCGAGCATGTAGAGGGGAATTACGATCGAAGCCCAGCCCGGCACTGAGGCAGCATGAAGCACCTTGGCAATCAACGCCCACGCGGCCAAACCAAAGCTGAAAAGAGAAATCACCATGCCGAGAATCGTGATGAACTTCAACGGAATCTCCGTGAACGAAGTAATCCCGTTCACAGCCAGGCCGACCATCTTCGAGATTGAGTATTTGGTGTCACCGGCGAAACGCGCATGCCGGTCATAGTAGACAAGCGCCGAAGGAAAGCCGAGTTGCGGAATCAATCCTCTGAGCAGCAGGTTGTTTTCTTTGTAATTGCGCAGCTCTTCCACGACCCGCCGGCTCAAGAGCCTGTAGTCCGCATGATTGAAGATGAGTTGCACGCCCATCGCCTGCAGCAGCGAGTAGAAGCCCTCCGCGGTGGTTCGTTTGAAGAAGCTATCGCTTTTTCTGTTGCGGCGAATGCCGTAGACAACTTCCGCGCCACCAGCATGGGCAAGCACCATTTCCTTGATCGCCGCCACGTCATCCTGCAAATCGGCATCGATGCTGATGAGGATATCGCCGGGAACTGTGAGCAATCCCGCCAGAATCGCATTCTGCTGGCCAAAGTTGCGCGACAGCTTAAGACCGTGGAAGCGGCTATCCTCCGCTGCAAGGCGCTCGATAATGCCCCATGTGTCATCCGCTGAACCATCGTCGACAAAGAAAACTGCAGCCTCGGCAATCAACTTCTCTTGCTCTAACTCATCGAGCACCGCGCGCAGCCGCGTCGCGGTTTCCTGCAACACCTGCTCCTCATTGTGGCAAGGAATGACAAGGGCCATCCTCGGGCAGATAGCGCGTGATACTGACTCACTCATCGGCCTGGCCTGCTGCATGTTGCGGCTCTCGTCTCGGGGCTCATAAGGTCGTTTCGATATGTCGCTGATGGCCCTCATTATAGCCACCAGGACCGGCCTCAACTACCAAAAAGCCGGGGCTGTCTTGTCCTGAAAGTACCGTCCCTTGGTGAGCCCAAGGTGTAATGATGCAACGGGGGTAGCTGGAGAGATACTCGCGACCGGGTTCACTCAGCTAGCTCTCTTCAATTCGCCGGTCCTGACCGATTTATATATTAGGGTGTAAGTGGGATGGATTCGTAGCCCTGATTCCGCGATGAATCTCGAAGAATATAGTGGACGGGTCGTTGTGCCAGGGATAACTTGGCCTGATTCGCATCGAACAACATCGCAGGGAAACAAGACCCTGAGTGCTCGTACAGAATCTGGCCGAAAGTGAGACGAAACATGACAAAAGCGCGTCTGGACGGTCTCTACTTGTTGTTGCTCGGATTCACGCTTTTCCTTCTTATTGGTGTTTATACCGAGTGCACCCAACCCGGTATAGGAGGCGATTTCCGGGGCGTTTATTTCGGAACGCGATGCCTGATTGAACACAGCGACCCCTATCAATTGAGCGTATTGCAGGGCGCCTACCTCAGCGGAGATGGATCACCTTCAAAAGATCCGGAAAAAATACGGCAAAGTGTCGCGCCTGATATCTACCTCCCAAGCGCATTCATCCCGGTAATTCCCCTGGCGCTGCTTCCGTGGAAGCCGGCGTCCGCCTCTTGGATCGCTCTCACCGCAGCAAGCTTCATCCTCGCAGCTTTTCTTACCTGGAGTCTCGCCGCAAGATATGCGCCCGTCATCTCCGGCGGGCTGATTGGCCTCTGGCTCGCCACCACTGAAGTCGTCTTCGGAAACGGCAATCCGGCCGGCATCGTCGTCGGCCTCTGCGTAATCTCCGTCTGGTGTTTTCTAGAAGATCGTTTTGTACTTGCCGGTGTCCTCTGTCTTGCAGTCAGCCTCGCGATCAAGCCGCAGGACGCCGGTCTGGTCTGGCTTTATTTCCTGTTGGCGGGCGGAGTCCATCGCAAACGCGCATTGCAAACTCTGGCCGTCGTAATTGCGCTGGGCCTGGCGGGTGCGCTTTGGGTTTGGCACATCGCGCCCCATTGGTTTCAGGAATGGCAAGCCAATCTGACCGCCATCTCGGCCCAGGGAGGATATGACGACCCCACAACGGCGGGAATATCAGGCCACATGGTGCAAGCGATGGTCGATCTCCCTACCGTCGTCAGCGTCTTCGTGAGCAACCCGCACATCTACGTTCCGGTCAGTCATCTCATCGGCGCGTCGCTCTTGCTCCTATGGTTGGTCGCAACTGTCCGGTTGCGCTCTTCCAAAACCAACGCCTGGCTCGCGCTCGCAGCGGTCTCTGCGCTGTCCATGATCGTCACCTACCATCGGGCGTACGACGCAAAGCTCCTCCTGCTCATCGTTCCTGCCTGCGCCATTCTTTGGGCCAGGGGCGGGCTGATTGCGCGTCTTGCGCTCCTCGTCGGCACCCTCGGAATCGTGTTCACCGGAGAGATTCCAGTCGCGTTGATCGTCATCCGCTCTCGAAATCTGCACATCTCCACATCCGACCTTGCAGGCCAGTTGTCGACTGTCGTCCAGACGCGCCCGGCTACGCTCATCCTTCTCGTCACGTGCATCTTTTATCTGTGGATCTTTGCACGCGGCGCTTTCGGCAAAGGTCTGGCGGCCGAGTCTGCGCTCCCTGAAAGCGCACCGACCGCTTCCACGTCGGTAGCCCCCGCCGCGCACCCTGACCAGCACTGATAGACTCTGTACGGTGCCAGAACAAACCAAGCCGCCCGTCTTTCTCCTCGACGCCATGTCGTTTATCTTCCGCGCATATCACGCGATGCAGCGTAGCCGGCCCATGTCCACACGCACCGGTTTGCCCACGGCGGCGACCTACGTCTTTGTCAACATGATTAAGAAGTTGCGTCAGGACTTCGCGCCTCGCTATTTTGCCGCAGTCTTCGACGTAAGCGGCGAGGTTTTCCGCGATGAGCGCGCGCGCACCATGGGTCCGCTGCGCAAATGGAATGCCAAAACGCAGAGCTTCGACGACATAAGCTACGACGGCTACAAGGCCAAACGCGAATCAATGCCGGAGGATCTGCGCCGCCAAATTCCTTATATCCGGCGCGCGCTTGAGGCGCTGCGAATTCCCATCCTCGAAGCTGTCGGTTTTGAGGCCGACGACGTCATAGGTACTCTCGCCCGCGAGGCCGCCGAGCAGGAGCATGAGGTCTTCATCGTTTCTGGCGACAAGGACATGATGCAGCTCGTCACTCCTCGCGTGAAGGTTCTCAATCCGCAAAAAGACAACCTGATTCTCGACCCCGCCAAGGTGACTGAGACGCTGGGCGTGCCACCGGAAAAGGTTGTGGATGTGATGGCTCTGCGCGGCGATACCGTCGATAACATTCCCGGCGCACCCGGCATCGGCGACAAGGGTAGCGTGGATTTGATCGTGGAATTCGGCAGCGTCGAGGCCGTCCTTGACCGCGCTTCTGAGGTCAAGCGCAAGAGCTACCGCGAGTCGCTGGAACAGAACCGCGGCGCCGTGTTGCTATCCAAGGAGCTCGTTACAATCGACAGCCATGTACCCCTCCCGCTCGATCTCGCTGCCATGGAGACACAGCCGCCCGACGTCGAGGCGTGCCGCGAACTCTTTACCGAGCTTGAGTTCACTTCGATGCTGCGGGAACTGGAGCCATCCACGACAGGAGCAGTCGTAGAGCTGTTCGAAGAGCCATCGGGCGAACAGTCCGCCGCTTTCTACTCCGCAGCACGCCAGCACGGGTTCGCCTTTGCTCTGGACGCTGCAGAGCCTTCGGAACCTGAGCCCGACGACCAGCAGCCGCAGACGCTCTCATTGCTTGATGCGGTCGAAGCTGCCGAAAAGAAGACCCTCTTCTCTATCGGTGTCTGTGCCGACCCAGCCATTGGGCTGCAGGTGCCTCTCACCTCCGAGGTGCGGGCGCTACTTGAGGACCCTTCAATCCCCAAACGAGTGCATGACTGGAAGCTGGCGCTTCATGTGCTGAGCGGGCTTGACGTTTCGTTGCGCGGTGCAATCGATGACACCATGCTCCTCTCCTATGCGCTCAATCCTACCCACGCTACGCAGGCGCTCGCAGATGTGGCGGCGCGTCACGGACAGTCGCCGCCATCCACGCTTCCCGCGGGCGCGGCGGCAATCCATGCGCTCGTTCCCTCTCTGCGCGCGGAAGTCGAGCAAGTCCGGCTTGGAGCGCGTGTACGCTGAAATCGATTTGCCGTTGGCGCCTGTCCTCTATCGCATGGAGCAGGCAGGCGTGCGCATCGACACAGGCGTTCTGGGCGGGCTCTCTACGCGCTTCGCAACTGAGTTGGAGCGGGTAGGCGAGCGCATCTTCGACCTTGCCGGTCGGCGTTTCAACATCAACTCACCCAAGCAGCTGGGCGAAGTTCTCTTTACGCATCTAGGCCTGCCCGCTCCCGCAATCCGAGGCAAAGGTAAGGCAGTGTCCACTGCTCAGGATGTGCTCGAGCAACTTGCCGAGAAGCACGAAGTCCCCAGGCTGGTTCTCGAGTTTCGCCATCTCTCAAAGTTGAAATCGAACTACATCGACGCACTTCCGTTACTGGCGGATTCCGAATCGCGAGTGCACACCACGTTTCAGGCAGCGGCCACTGCGACAGGACGGCTCTCTTCTGTAAATCCAAATCTTCAGAACATTCCAACCCGGACTCAGTTGGGCCGCGAGATTCGCGCGGCTTTCATCTCCGCGCCGGGAACCCAGCTTCTTTCGGCCGACTACTCTCAAATCGAATTGCGGTTGCTGGCCCATTTCAGCGGCGATCCGCTCCTCGTGCGGGCGTACGCCAACAACGAAGACATTCACACTCTCACCGCGAGCGAGGTCTTCGGTGTTCCCGCGGGCACCATGGACAAGGAAACGCGCAACCGCGCCAAGGCCGTAAACTTTGGCATTGTGTATGGTATCTCCGCCTTCGGTTTGGCCGCGCAGCTGGGCATTCCGCAAGCCGAAGCAAAGGCCTATATCGACCGCTATTTTGCGCGCTATCAGGGCGTCAGGGCATTCATTGAGAAGACGCTCGAAGCCACGCGGCGCGAGGGCAGCGTCCGCACCATGTTCGGCCGCAAACGGCCAATTCCAGACATCGAAAGCCGCAACCCCAACCAGCGCGGATTCGCCGAACGCACGGCCATCAACACTCCGCTGCAGGGGACGGCCGCGGACCTCATCAAGCTGGCCATGATCGCGCTCGATCGCAAGCTCATCGACCGTCATCTCAATACCCGCATGGTCCTGCAGGTTCATGACGAATTGCTTTTTGAAGTGCCCGCAAACGAAAAATCCGAGGTCGAAGCACTTGTGCGCGCGGAGATGGAGGGCGTAGTCAAGCTCAATGTCCCACTTGTAGCCGACCTCGCCTTTGGACCCAATTGGCGCGACTTGAAGTAAACATTTGAGATACGGAAAAGCTTAGGGCGCGGCAAGACTTTGATGTGCTCTTCCGATCTGTCGCGCGTGAATCGCAATGACTGGGATCGTCATCCAAGCTTGTGTAACGAATTGGACGCCTTCGCAATCCTATGCGCGAACATTGAATTCCCGATTCTGATTTTGGAGAAGATGATGAGCACAACACAGTCCTTTACCGCCGCTGCCGCCGGCACCTTCAAACTCGGCGGAGATCTCACCGTTAATCGTCTTGGCTACGGAGCCATGCGCATCACAGGGCCCGGCATTTGGGGCCCACCCACTGACAAGGCTGCATCCCTCGCCACGTTGCGCCGCGCCGTCGAACTTGGCGTCAACCTGATCGACACCGCCGACTCCTACGGACCCGCGGTATCCGAGGAGCTTATAGCCGAGGCTCTTTTTCCGTATCCGGCTGGTTTGGTTATTGCGACCAAAGGTGGTTGGGAACGTCCGGGGCCCAATCAGTGGACTCACAATGCAAGCCCCAGGCATCTGACGCAAGCGCTGGAGGGCAGTCTCAAGCGGCTGCGCCTCGATCGCATCGATGTGTATCAACTCCACGCACCCGACAACGCAGTTTCATTTGAAGCTTCGGTTGAAACCCTCGCCAAGCTCCGCCAGCAAGGCAAGATCCGGCACGTTGCGCTGTCGAACGTGACAAGGGAACATATCGAGCGGGCTCGTGCAATCGTGCCGATTGCCTCGGTGCAGAATCGCTACAGCTTTGCTGATCGCGAATCCGATTTCGTCGTTGATCATTGCGCGCAGAATGGCATTGCGTTCATGCCCTGGGCTCCGTTGGGTCAGGCAAGAAAAGCGCACGAAGCCATCGAGAAGGTCGCTCAACAGCTCAAGGCGACGCCTCTCCAGGTGGCTCTGGCGTGGCTGCTCAAGCGTTCCAGGGTGATCCTGCCGATTCCCGGAACCTCGTCGGTCGCGCACCTTGAAGAGAACATAGCGGCAGCCGGCCTTGAGTTACCGCAGACGGCCTTCGATGCGCTCTCTTCGATAAGCATTCCCCCTGCAAGCCTGCGCGGCTGAGAGCTGTCACAGACGATCCCGCCTTCGCCACGAACAACGCGGCGAGGGCGGGGCTACAAGGCTCCTATAATCCCAAAACGCCTACGCGCCTAATTCCTTCCGGATCGACTCTGCGATTGCATCCGCATGGCGCCGCATTGCCTCTTCGCTTTCGGCTTCGATCATCACCCGGGCCAGCGCCTCCGTGCCGCTGTAGCGGATGACCACTCGCCCTGAATCTTTCAACTCCTCTTCCGCGGCGCGGATGCATGCGGCAACGGCGGGGATGGATTCAAGCGGCTTCTTCTCGCGAACCTTCACGTTGACAATCACCTGCGGGAAAACCTTCAGGTCCGCGGTCAATTCGTCGATGCATTTGCCTGTGCGGGCGATCAGGTCGAGAACGACGAGGGATGTCAGCAGGCCGTCGCCCGTCGTTGCCAGGTGCGGAAAGAGAATGTGGCCGGACTGCTCGCCGCCCAGTGCCGCGTTGTGTTCCAGCATCTGTTCCAGCACGTAGCGGTCACCCACGGGTGCGCGCAACATGCGGATGCCGGAGCGTTTAAGCGCGGCTTCGAGTCCCATGTTCGACATGGTGGTGGCCACGACCAGATCGCCCGTCAGCAGGCCTCGCGCTTTCAGGTCGCGCGCGGCCATCAGCAGAATCGCGTCGCCATTGATTACGTTATTGTTTGCGCCGCTGAGCATGCACCGGTCGGCATCGCCGTCGAAGGTGAGGCCCAGCGCCGCTCCCCGCGACTTGACTTCCGCGGCAACGTAAGAGGGATGGAGAGCGCCGCAACCTTCATTAATATTGCGGCCATTCGGAGCGATGTTCAGAAGCGTCACGCCGCTCGCCTCGCTGCCGGCCAGGCGCCGAAAAAGCTCCGGAGCGACCGCGGCTGCAGCCCCATTGGCGCAGTCGGCCACAATGCGAATTCCAGACAGCCGCAGCCCCGGCACGCTGTCAATCAGAAACTCGATGTAGTCGGATTGCAGCGCATGGTTATCTGCAACCGGTGGCAGAGTCTCGGGATCGGGCGTAGTCACTGAAGCTGCATGAAGGAGAATCTCGTCTTCCATGGCCAGTTCCACCGCATCCGGCAGCTTGAAGCCATCGCCGCCAAAAAGCTTGATGCCGTTGTCTTGCCACGGATTGTGCGAAGCGGAGATCACCACGCCCGCGTGAAACCCTTTCGTGCGCGCCAGAAAAGCCACCGCCGGAGTGGGAACCACTCCCGCGCTCTCCACCCGCGCCCCGGCCTGGTGAAGTCCGGCCGCCAGAGTGGCCGCGATCCAGGGGCTCGACTCACGCGTGTCCCGGCCCAGAATCACGCTCGGATTTGTGACGGACTTGTGCAGCGAATGGCCAAGCGCCAGTCCGGTTGCAAAATCGTGGTTGCGTCCAGAGGGGCCTGGCCCGCGATGCCGCGAATGCCGTCGGTGCCGAAAAGTTTGCGTGCGGATGATGTGCTCATCGTCTCACTTTTTGCGGGATCTGGTTTTGCGTTCGTGGCGTTTCGTCAGCCGATTCTTCGACCTGGCTGGTGAATGTGCCGTCGCTCAGACGCGTGGTCACGCGGTCGCCTGCCGCAATCTGCGCGGTGGAGCGAATCGAGGACGCCGTCCGCACCCTGCACAAGTGCATACCCGCGATCGAGAACCGCCAGGGGCGAGAGCGCGTGCAGGCGTGCATCCAGCGATTGCAATGCGCGTCGCAGAGACTTGGAGTGCGCGTTCCAGCGAGCGGTCGAGGCGTGCGCGAAGCGCTGCAGGCGTTCGCGCGCGACAGCCGAGCCGTTGGCGCGGATCGTGGCGCAGCACCGCCGCTGCAAGCTCTGTCACTTCGCGCTGGCGTCCTGCGTAAGATGCCCGCCACGGCAGTCTCCATGCGGAATGACAAAGTCGTCGAGACGCTGATCGAGCCGATGCAGCATCGCGGTCATGCGCCCTTCCGTGCGTTCCACGGGCAGGCTGTCAAGCTGCTGCCGCGCCTGCAGAAGTCTGGAAGCGTGCTGCGCGCTCCAGCCGGGTGGTCTGGCTGTCAACGCGATCGGCAATCTTGTGCTGCGCTTCGGTAATCAGCTCTGCTGCAGCAGAAGGTGTCGGCGCGCGCAGATCGGCGACAAAGTCGGCGATGGTGAAGTCAGTTTCGTGTCCCACGGCGGAGACAACCGGCAAGACGCGACGCGACAATGGCGCGCGCCACGCGCTCGCTGTTGAAGGCCGCCAGGTCTTCGAGCGATCCGCCTCCGCGGGCCAGCACGATCACGTCAACAAGTCCCGATGCGTTCAGTTCGGCCAGCGCCGACTCAATTTCGGCGGCAGCGGAGTCACCCTGCACAGACACGGGAAAAAGCAGCACGTTGAGCCCGGAGTGACGGCGGCCGACAATATTGAGGAAGTCGCGAATGACCGCGCCCGTGGGCGACGTGACAATGCCGACAGTTCGCGGAAAGCCGGGCAAAGGGCGCTTGCGGTCTGCATCGAAAAGACCCTCGGCCTTGAGCCGCTCCTTCAATTGTTCAAACGCCAGTTGCAGCGATCCCGCGCCGACCGGCTCCATGGTCTCGGCGACAAGTTGCAACTGTCCGCGCTGCTCATACACACTGACCCGGCCGCGCACCAGCACGTGCAGCCCATCTTCGGGGCGAAAGCGAAGCAGCAGCGCCTGGCGGCGAAACAGCACCACGGGCAGTTGAGCTTCGGCGTCTTTCAGCGTGAAGTAGATGTGGCCGGAGGGCGCCGGGCGGAAGTTTGAAATCTCGCCTTCGACCCAAACATCGATGTACTTCTGCTCGACCAGTTCGCGAACCTGCTCAACCAGTTCGCGTACCGGCCAGATGCGACGCGCCGATTGCTGCGCCTCAAAAGCGAGGTCGAGCTGGCGCGCGGATGGATCGTGCGGAGTCACCAAGGACGAGTGTAATTGCTGCAGGTCCGCGCGGTTACTTGCCTCGACAGCCGAGCATGGCCCGGAGCTGCACTGCGATCTCAGCCAGACGTCCTGCACCGTAGCAGCGTCGATCTCTGGCTCGCTGGAGTAGAAGTTCTTCTGCCTCACGGGCCAGCTCGGTGCCTTCAGCCAGCCCAAATGTGCCCAGCACGCCGGCCAGCTTGTGTGCCGCGGAGCTTGCCTGTTCCCGCTGTTCAGAGTCGAGGCTCCGCTCGGCGAGCGCGCTGCGGCAGCTCCAAGCACCGCCACGCGTTCCTCAATTTGCGGCAGAAATCGCGTCCACAGACGATTCATCGCCTCGGCCAGGGACGGCTGTCTGGCAGATTCCATCGGCAGCCTCTTCAGTCCCAGCCCAGCACGGCGGCGATCTGTGCCGAAAGCGTCATCGGATCAAAAGGCTTGACCAGCACCGCATGCACGCCCAGATCGGCAAAGCGGCGCCGGTCCGTGGCCTGCACCTTGGCGGTAAGAAACAGCACCGGAATCCGCGCCGTAGCGGGATTCTTGCGCAGCTCGCGAAACGTCGTGGGTCCATCCATGCCGGGCATCATCACGTCCAGCAGGATCGCGTCGGGCTGGTACTGAGCCGCGCGGGCAAGCCCCTGGGCCCCGGAGTTGGCCACCATCACTTCCCATCCTGCCACCGTCTCAAGGCTCATCGCTGCTACTTCGCGGATGTCGTCTTCGTCGTCAATGATGAGGATGCGGTGCTGCATTGCCGAAATCTCCATGGCCAGCCCGGAACGGCGGCGGCTCATCTTTCGGCCGGACCAGAAAATCCGATCTGGCATGGGGCCCATGATACTACGGGCACGTGATGGCGCGCCTGAAATGCGGGCCTGCGCAGCTCTGCCTCGCGTCAGGAATTACCTGACGCTCGAAACATCTGGTTGATCTTCTTCAATCTGACGCGAACCACGCAGCATCGTCAAGAGCAGCATTTCAAGCTGCTCCGGCTGCACGCGCGCCATTGTAAGCAGATGCAGGTCAGCATCCGCAGTCAACTTCCGCCTTGCCCGTTGGAGTAAGATCGCGGCCGGAATACACGACAAGCGGTATGCGCGGCAGGCTCTCCTGTTCGCGCAGCCAGTCCACGAAGCTCATATCCATCGCTCGCCGGGCAGGCTCGATATTGAGCACCAGAAGTGCGGCTGGAAAATCACGATACATCGTCCACTGCCTGCTCGCGGCTGTGCGCCATCTTCACCGCGGCATTCTCTCGCGTGAAGAGACTTCGCCAACCATCAGCGCCAGGTCCACATCGCTCTCGACCACAAGGACGCGCGCTTTCTCGTCCGTCGCCCCCGATCACGCGGATCAGCTCGTCGATCAGCGCACTCATCATTCGACGGCTTGACCTGCCCGTTTGCCGGTGCCTCCATGCATGTCCTTCTGGGTGTCCAGGCTCAGCAGCGACCACCGGGGTATGCGATTCAGGGCTGGTTCGCCGCAGCTGGGGCAGAATCTCCCAGCCATCGATGCCATTTGACCCGGTGTCGAGCACGATCGCCTCGACGCCATCGTGCGCCGCCACCAGGGTCTGCTCCATCGTCGCGGTTTCAACAATGTGATAGCCATGATCCGCCAGTTGCGCGCCGATCAAGCGGCCGCGAAGTCTCGTTGTCGCTCGCCAGCAACACGACGCCCTCGCCCGGCGAGTCCGAACTTCCACGCTCTTGGTCTTGGTTGCCGCGGCCGGATGGTAGGGCAGGAAGACGCGAAAAGTCGAACCGCGCATGGGGTTGCGCTCTGCCCAGATGCGCCCATTGTGCTGCATCACAATCGCGCGGCAAATGGCCAGGCCCAGTCCGCTGCCGCCCTTCTGCCGCGAATCGGAGGCGTCCACCTGCTGGAAGCGCCCGAAGATGGCCTCCAGCTTATCGGCCGGAATGCCGCGGCCCTGGTCGATCACCGAAAGCGTAACTCCGCTCGAGCCAGGGCGCAGCATCACCGATACAGCCGAGTTGGGCGGCGAAAACTTGACTGCGTTCGAAAGCAGGTTGGTGAGCACCTGCAACAGCCGGTCGGCATCGGCGGTGATCTCGATCTGCGTCTTGTCGTGAATCAGCAGCACGCCTGCCTCTTCCGCCACCAGCTGCATGCCGTCCATGGACTGCCGCACCAGGTCGGCCATCTGCACGGGGCGAAAGACAAGCGGCTCGCGTCCGCTCTGCGCGCGCTCCAGATCGAGAATGTCGTTGATCAGCCGCACCAGGCGGTCGGAGTTGCTGAGAGCGATGCGCAGCAGGTTCGCCGCCTTGTCGTTGATGTCGCCCAGAATGCCCGAGGAAAGCAGGCCCAGCGCGCCGCGGATCGAAGTAAGCGGCGTGCGCAGTTCGTGGCTCACGGTCGAGACGAATTCATCTTTCAGGCGATCAAGAGCGTAGCGCTGGCTGATGTCGCGGAAGCTCAGCACCGAGCCCGAAAACCGCCCCTGGTCGAGAATCGGATTGAGGAAATACTCCGCCGGGAAGCCGACGCCATTGGCGCGGTAGATCGTATTTTCGCCGGTCGACGGCACATGCTCCGTCGCGGCGCGCCGCAAGGGGCAATCGTCGCCGCATTTCTTGGCTGGCCGGGGCCGAGCCATGCACCAGGTCATGCACCGGCTTGCCGATCAGGCTTGCGACCGGCGCACCCAGCAAGCCGGGTTGCGGCGGGATTGGCAAAGCGCACCAGCCCATTCCGGTCGACGCCGAAAATGCCGTCGGCCACCGAGTGCAGCAGAATCTTCTGCTGGCGGCTCAGTTCCTCGGCGCGCTCGCGCTCGCGCGTTCGGGCCAGCATCTGGCCCAGCGAAGCGGCCACCGTTTCCATCGCCGCCGTCGTCTCGCGGTCTTCGCGCAGCTTCAGGTGGCAGTAGAACTCCAGCACCGCCAGCACGTTGTTTTCCACCTGCACCGGCGCGGCCCAGCCTGACACCATCTTGTGCCTCAAGGCGCTCTTGATGCGCGGATCTCCGGAGGTCTTGGCCAGGTCCGTAATCCACACCAGGCGGCCATCTGTCCAGGCGCGTCCCAGGCAGGCTGCCGCCCGGCGCCAGCGTCATCCCCATGCTCTCCTGAATCAGCGCTTCGGCTTCCTTGCCCGGAACGCCCCACGCGGTGCTGAATTCCAGCCGGTTCTCTTCGGTGTTGACTTCCCACTTCACGGCCACGTCCCAGCCCTGCGAAACGCACAAGAGCCTCCAGGACGCGCATCGCCGCCATCTCGGACGAAACGTTCTCTCCCACGATCTGGGTAACCAGCAATTGCAATGCCAGGCGATGCTCGCGCTGCTTCTGCTGCGTCACATCGCGCACCAGGCATTGAACCGCCATCGGCTTCCCTGCCCTGCGCCGCTGGTGCAGGCTCAGTTCCAGCTCCTGCAATTGGCCGTCGGCGGTTTCGTTGCGCATCGGCGCGCGGTCGATCGTCTCGCCGTCCAGCACCCGGCGCAACAGCGCGGCCGCTTCGGCGCGGCCGTCGCGGCCAAATGCCTCCTCAAAGAACTCGCTGCTCGACTCCGGCACGCCGTGATCCTGTCCGAAGCACCGTCTCCATGCGGGATTCACATATAGGAATCTGCCCGCCAGGTCGAGCGTCGCAATCATTTCGCTCGAGTTCTCAAACACGTCGCGGTAGCGTTCCCGCGCTTCGCGCTTCCACTGATCCTTGCCGGGTCGTCGTGCTTTGATCCAGCGCCACAGCAACCAGCCCAATCGGCTCGCCATCCTGGTTGCGCAGCGCCGAAATATGAAGCCGGACCGGAAAGAGCGTTCCATCCTTGCGCCGCAAATGTGTCTCGAGATTGGGCACCATGGCTTGGCGGCAGCGCGCGCACAACCTCGGCGTAAGGCCGCGTGACGTCCGGGCGGAGGGCGGGTTCAGGCACCTTCTCGATTCCGCACGAGCTTTGTACTTCGTTCAGCAGACGCGCGCCTTCGCCCGGCGCAAGAAGTTCTGTGGTGCGCTGAATTGTTCACCAGTTCTGCCGCGTGATAACCCAAGCAGCCTTTCCGCGGATGGTGTTCACGTAGGTCAGCCGGCCCATCGAGGTCGATCGACACAATGATCGGGCCCGCGGAATCCAGCAGGTCTTTCAACGGATCGCCGGCGTACCGGCCTGCAGCTTCGCGCTCCGCGGCGTTGTCGGCCAGCAGGCGCATGGCGACGGCGCCGGTCAGCGCCCATGGCGTCATCAGCAGAAGCCAGTCGTATCGCGGGCCCGCTTCAAGTCGCGCAGTGATGCCTCCTGCGGCCATCGCCAGCGCAAGAACGGCCAGCGCAGACCAAGTCGACGGGGAGGGGCTGCGTGCCGCTGCTTTCATTTGCCGGGGTCCGCTGGTCTCCATGCCTTTGCCGCTCTCCTGCATTCGCTTCTGGCGCTGTCTCTTCATTCCCTCGCAAATGCGAGATCGCGTCCCGGCCGCGTCTGCCAGGTGCACTGCGCATATTGCTGATCTCGCATACGCACATGGGGTCAAGGCGCGAAAAAGGGAGCCGCAAGCGACGCTTCAAGTTCCTGCATTGGCTCGAGCGAAAATACATGCGCCGGGGCGCATCGTCGGTTCTGCCGGTCCGCTGAACCTTCTGACCGCCCGAGGCTCTGACAGCGCACGACTGGGCGTAACTCACCGTCCATACCTTACGCCTGTTTTATGTGTATGTTACTCAAAAAACGCCCGATTGAACCCCGAATGGCACATCGATGGTTACCTCCGCGACATACCGCGCACTGCAGGCTGCGCATCTGCATCCGCGGAACCTGGTCAATCGTACCAGCCGGCTTCCGCATACCTCAATCGTATACTGGCTCCATGTTTCGCATCTCAGGTCTCCCCGCGCTTGCTTGCATCGGTCCTTGTCTGCGTTGGTCTGCCTGGTCGCCCAGCCTCTCTCTGCCCACGCCTGGGGAAATGAAGGTCACCGCATCATCAATCGGCTGGCCGCCAGCAACTCTGCCCCCCGATGTGCCGGCATTTCTGCGCTCAGAGGATGCACTCAACGAAATCGAATACCTCGGCCCCGAGCCCGACCGCTGGCGTTCTCCTGCCGAACCCGAACTGAATGCCGCACAGGCTCCCGAGCACTTCATCGACCTCGAACCCGCCGACGCGCTCGGCCCTTTGCCTCACCGCCGCCTCGACTTTGAAGCCAAGGTCTTTGCCGCCGGCGAGCGACCGGAAAAAATCGGCCTCCAGCCGTGGGAAACCGACGAGGTCTGGGAGCGGCTCAAGGCCGCAATGCGCGAATACCGCCACCTGTCCGCTGCCGGACAAGACACCCGCCCCGTCGAACAGGCCATCATCTTCTATGCCGGTTGGCTCGGCCATTACGTCGGCGACGGCTCTCAGCCCTTGCACACCACCATCCAATACAACGGTTGGGTCGGCCCTAACCCCAATGGCTACACTACCTCTCACCAGATCCACTGGCAGTTCGAAGGACCGTTCGTGGCCGCAAACATCCACGCGCCCCAGGTGCAAGCCATAATGACCCCGCCCCACGCGATCCAGGGCGACATGTTCGACGCTTACGTCGCCTATCTGCGCCACACCGCCACCTATGTGGAGAAGGTCTATCAATTGGAGAAGGCCGGCGGATTTGTGGGTGCGGGAACTCGCCGAGTCGCGCGACTTTACGCGCCGCGCGACTCGCCGCAGGGGCCAGCATGTTGCGCGACATGATCTACACCGCCTGGCTTGACAGCGCGCAAGCCCGTGCCCGACCCCTACGCCGGCAAGTGAGCCGACTTCGCGTGACGTCGCCGGTTGTAACGCGAGAGCTTGCGACCCGCTTCACGACCGCTGAGACACGCGAATCGCCGCTTCCGGCGGTCTCGACCGGAAAAGTTTGAATCTCCAGATCGATGCTGGCGATCTCTGCACCGCACTGCTTGCGGATGGAGACGCGTGCATTGGCAAAGTTCCGTGAACCGAAGATGTCCGTTCGGCTCAGGTCCAGGCCCGCGGCAATCAAGACGCTGTAGATATCCACGCAGGTCTGGCGTTCAAATTCGAACAGCATATTCACGGCTCCGGCATCGTTGGCGCCCCGGCTCAGAACCCAGCCGCCGCACCCGAGGATGGCGCCGGTCAGGGTCTGCACCAGCCGGCCGGGCTCCTCCATCGAGATGGCCCTCATCTGCATGGCCCAGGGAACCGCGGTTCATCTGCAATGATCGCGGAGTGGAATCGCTTGTCTCACGTTCCTCGTTATCGGAGACCATGCTGCAGAGCTTGATGGATGTGCAGGAGTGGGACGGCGCGTGACCGTCTTTGGCACAGCCGCTGCCTCCGGAACCGAAAGCGCGCGGCCTAAAGGCCTGATTGGAGAACAACTTCCGCAAATCGGGCTCTCAGTCCCGCCAAGATGTTACGCGCGGCCCCGGCCGCAATTGCAAACAATGATGTAGCTTGATAGGCAGCATGATCGTCGGCAGCGGCATCGACCTGGTGGAAATCGGGCGCATCCAGACAGTCAGTGGAGCGCTACGGAAAGCGATTCCTTGACCGCGTATACACCGCCGCAGAACAGGCGTATTGCCTGCGTAAACGCAAGGCCGCCGAAAGCCTGGCCGCCCGGTTCGCTGCCAAGGAGGCGGGCGCCAAGGCGCTGGGTACCGGCATCAGCCGCGGCGTCAATTGGCTCGAAATCGAAGTTGTGCGCGAGCCCGGCAGGCAGGCCAACCCTGCGTTTTCAGGGGCGTGCCGCCGAGATAGCCGCTAAGCCTGGGCGTGGTCCGCGCTGCGCTCTCCATTACCCATACCGCCGAGCTGGCCATGGCCAGCGTAGTGCTTGAAGACGGGCAATAAATCCGCTACTTCTGCTATCCTCAAGGCGTCGAACTAGATACGCATCCAGCTCATTTCAGCTAAGGGGAATGCCGTGCCAAGCCGCAAAGAGATTCAATGGTCGCAGCTTAAAGTCGGCGCTTTGGTCCTGGCGGCCATGGCCGTGCTGGTCGTGCTGATCTTTCTCATGTCGGGCTCCTCTGGCGGATTGTTTGCGCGCAAGCTCGTGCTGCGATCGTACTTTGCAAATGCCGCCGGGCTCAAGAACGGCGCGCCGGTGACCCTCGAGGGCGTCACCATCGGCAACGTCATCCGCATCCGCGTGGTCTCCGACCGCAATCCAACCCCGGTTGAAGTGACCATGCGGGTAGGATCGGGAATTCGTCCGCGACCTGCACGTGGATTCGACCACCTCGATCGCCCAGGCCGGCGTCCTGGGCGACAGCTACGTCGACATCGACTCGAGCCTGGCCTCGGGCCCCCCGCCAGGCGACAATGCCGAGTTGAAGGCCATCCGGCTCTCCCAGCATCCAGGATGTGATCCGCTCCAGCCAGGTGTCGATTGAGCAGGTTTCAACTCTGATGCACAAGATCGGGGTCCTGGTCGACACACTGAACTCGAAGAAAGGCACAATCGGCGAGTTGATCAACGACCCCGCCTTCTATGCCAAGGTCTCGCGCATCACCGACGACCTGGAGAAGATTACTAGCGCCATCAGCCAGGGCCAGGGCACGCTGGGCAAGCTGGTCAACGATGACACTCTCTACAACCATGCCAACTCTGCCATCGACAAGCTGGACAAAATCGCCACCGGGCTGGACGAGGGCCAAGGTACGGCAGGCAAGCTGCTGCGCGACGATGCACTCTACAAAAACCTGAACTAGGCGATCGCCAATGCCAACCAGTTGATGGCGGAGATCAATGCCGGCAAGGGCTCCCTCGGCAAGCTCGCGAAGGACCCCGCCTTCGCGCAAAAGCTCGACGACACCGTCACCCGTCTGGACAGCATCCTGACCAGCGTAGACCAGGGCAAGGGCACGCTCGGACAGCTGGTGCAGAACCGCTCCCTCTATGACCACACCGATGCGACCATGGACCAGGCCCAGCAGCTGGTGAAGAGCATCCGCGAAAATCCGAAGAAGTACCTCGTGATACGGCTGAAGTTGTTCTAAACGGGCAGACGGCCCTGGTCTGAGCCGCCATGAGACTAGGTGCGCCAGGTTCGGGGTCCCCCACACCAGGTCTTCGTCGCCGGCGTGGAGAACTCGTCCCTGGGATCTGGAATGCCACGAACCCAGTTGACTAGCTGGCTTGCCGGCTTGCTGACTCCGGGCCCCGAAACGTGCGCCAGAACTCGATAAAGCTCTTCAGCCGCACCACCTGAAAGTAGTCGCTTGCAACCAGAAAAAAAAGTACAGACAGCGTCCAGACCACATGCATCGCATCTGGACCGAGCTGATCGCTGAATGGCAGCGGCGCGGCAGAAAACACCATCGCCAGCACAATCAGCATCAGTTTTACGATCCCCATCACCAGGTTGATTTCCATCAGCTTGCTGGTGAACCCCTTGCCGAGCTTGAAACTCTCAGCGAAAGCTGCGCCCGCTGAACGCCGCTCAAGAAGCACTAGAAGAGGCGCAATCGTCATGGGCCAACTGACCAGCGCCCACGCGAAAAGAAGCCCAGCGAAAGAAAAATGGCCCACACGGAATAGCCAATCAGATCCGCCTCGCCGCTTGATGAGATGTGTGTCGCTGCAACCCACTGAATGCAGCAGAACCAGCCCCAGAGCGTCGCTGCAAGCAACGCGAGCCATCCCGCCTGAAACAGCATCATCGCGACCGGCCGGAACCGCACGTCACGCTCAAGACGCGCAAGGACCAATCCCCGTCCGAGTCCTGAAATCACGATCCAAACCAGTGCCGCAGCGGGTGCCAGCCAATAGAACACCGCAGCGACATGCGGCTGGTAGCGCGTCCATACATTGCCCAATTGAACAACCGCAACCCACGGGTTCTGCACGTCGAGATTGTTCAGCCCGGCGGACTCCGGCGGAACCGCAACTGCAATCCGCTGGACCTGCCGCCAGCACACAACCAGAAACGGAACCCCGAATATCCAGCGCCATGCAACCTCGACCAAGGTCAGCAGCGGGTAACCGAAGACCCAACCCATCTGGTCAACCAGCGTCTGGGTGCCGCGCACCGGATGCGCCATGATGCCGTCCGGCCTCACTTCACGACCAGGTTGACCAGTTTGCCTGGCACTACGATGACCTTCACCACCGTCTTGCCCGCGATGCGCGACTGGACTTTCTCATCGGCCAGCGCGGCCACTTCGATTTCCTTTGCACTCGCATCGGCGGCTACACGCACCACGGCGATAAGCTTGCCGTTGATCTGCACAGGGATTTCGAGTTCGTCTTCCCTGGCCAGTTCTGGATCGCTCACCGGCCATGGTGCCCGCAAGATGGAACCCTCTTCGCCCAGTTCCGCCCACAACTCCGCCGCAAGATAAGGCGCAAACGGCGCGAGCAGCAGGACCAAAGTCCGCAGCAACTCACGGATCACGGGCGCTGATATCTCACCGGCGGAGAGCTGCGCGTCCGCGCGCCTGAATCTCGTTGACTAGTTCCATGATGGCCGCCACGCAGGTGTTGAAATGCCAGCGCCCTTCAAAGTCCAGCGTGATCTTCGCTGTGGTCTGATGCAGCTTGCGAAGCAGTTTGGGCTGGGACGCCGCTCCTGCGAAGCCTGCCGCTGCGGCTGCATATCTCGGACGACCGGTGCATACTTCGTCGTCAACCGCCACACCCGCGCCAGGAACCGGCTGACGCCCGCCACGCCATCCTCCTGCCAGTCAAGATCGCGATCGGGTGGCGCGGCAAATAGTGCGTACATGCGCGCCGCGTCTGCGCCAAAGCGGCTTACCATCTCGTCGGGCGAAACCACGTTGCCCTTCGACTTCGACATCTTCGCGCCGTCTTTGATCACCATGCCCTGCGTGAACAAGCGGTGCACCGGCTCGTTGTTCGATACCAGACCCAGGTCGCGCATCACCTTCGTCCAGAAGCGCGAATAGATAAGGTGCAGAATCGCGTGTTCCACACCGCCTATGTATTGGTCGATCGGGAACCAGTACTTCACGATATCGGAATCAAACGGCGCGCTCGCATTCTTCGCGTCGGTATAGCGATAGAAGTACCAGCTCGAATCGACAAACGTGTCCATCGTGTCGGTCTCGCGCTTGGCCGGTCCGCCGCATTTGGGGCAGATCACGTTGACAAACTCCGGTACGCGCGCCAGCGGCGATCCGCCTTGTTGCGTGATCTCCACGTGCTCAGGCAGCATCACGGGCAACTGATCGTCGGGCACCGGAACAATCCCGTCGCGCTCGCAGTGAATCATGGGAATCGGCGTGCCCCAATAGCGCTGGCGGCTCACGCCCCAATCCTTCAGGCGAAACGTTACCTTGGCCTCGCCAAAGCCCCCGCGCATGGCCGCTTCCTGCAGCTTCTTCTCGGCCGCGCCGCAGGTCAGTCCCGTCATAGTCGCCCGAGTTCACCAACACGCCGTCTTCTGAAACGAATGGCAATTCCAGACCGCTCGACCCGATTTTTCGGCTCAATCACCTGCACAACCGGCAGGCCATACTTCGTCGCAAATTCAAAGTCGCGCTCGTCGTGACCGGGCACGCTCATGATCGCGCCCGTGCCATAGTCCGCAAGAATGTAGTTCGCCACCCAGATCGGCACGCGCGCCGCCGTTGTAGGGGTTGATAGCGAAATGCCCGGTCGCGACGCCGTGCTTCTCAATCGCGCCCAGATCGCCCGCTTCTCTGGCTTTCTTCTGCTGCTCGATCAGCTCGTCGACCTGTGTCTTCAACCTGGGATCGGCAGCAGTAAAAGCGGCCACCAAATTGTGCTGCGGCGCAAGCTGCACGCTCGTTGCGCCAAAGATGGTGTCCACGCGCGTAGTGAAGACGCGAATCCGAGTTCGCTCTGATCCCTGTTCCCCATTCCCTGTTCTATCTGTTCTTCTAAGAAGAAATCAACTTCCGTCCCCTCGCTGCGCCCAATCCAGTTGCGCTGCATGGTGCGGACTTTTTCCGGCCAGCCATCGAGCTTGTCGAGCCCGTCAAGCAACTCCTCGGCGTAGGCCGTGATGCGCAGAAACCACTGCACCAGGTCGCGCTGCTCCACGATGGTGTCTTCGTGCCGCCAGCAGCGCCCATCGATCACCTGTTCGTTGGCCAGCACCGTGGCGCACTCGGGGCACCAGTTCACCTTGCTCTTCTTGCGATAAGCGAGGCCCTTCTCGTACATGCGCAAAAAGAACCACTGGTTCCAGCGGTAGTAGTCGGGCAGGCAGGTCGTGACTTCAGTCGCCCAGTCAAATCCCATGCCCAGGCGCAGAAACTGCCGCTTCATTCCCGCAATATTGCCCAGCGTCCACTCGCGCGGCGGGGTATTGTTCTTGAGCGCGGCGTTTTCCGCGGGCAGGCCGAATGCGTCCCAGCCCATGGGATGCAGCACGTTATAGCCGCGCATCCACATATGACGCGCCAAGCGCGTCGCCAATCGAGTAGTTGCGCACGTGGCCCATGTGCAACTGGCCGCTGGGATAGGGCAGCATCTCCAGCACGTAGTACTTGGGCTTGCCGCACGAAGCCGGCTCCGCCGCGTAAAGCGCGGGGTCCGCGGCCCAGCGTTCCTGCCATTTGGGTTCAATTGTGCCCGGGTCGTAACGAAGCTCTTTTTCTTCCGCCATCACCCTTCAAGTGTAAACGGGCGGGATACGTGGAGAACACCTCACGCTCTTGACCAGGCTCTTCAGTACCCGCACATTCCGCTCTTCGTCCCCCGGCTCATCCACCGGAGTTTCCGCAATGAACGCGCAATGTCCCCATCGCGCGTCATTCAGCAGCCGCCTGAACGGCTCCACCCCCATCGTCCCTTGCCCGATGTGCTCGTGCCGGTCGAGCTTCGACCCGCGCGCAGCCTTGGCGTCGTTGCAGTGCCAGACGCGCACGGCATCAAATCCAACGGTCATTGCGGCCTGCTCCATGGTTTCCTCGTACCCTTCTGCGCTCACCATGTCGTAGCCCGCCACATGGGTATGGCAGGTGTCCAGGCACACTCCGACGGGCGCTGAAGGCTTCAGCCGCTCCACCAGTTCCGCCACCTGTTCAAAGCTGCCGCCCAGCGAAAACTCCGCGCCTGCCGTGTTCTCAATCAGGATGTGGAAGCCTGTTCCCTGCCACGGCAGCCCATCAATCGCGCGCTTGATTGAGTCGGCCGCCAGCCCCAGCCCTTCGTCACGCGTCAGGCCCTTCCACGAGCCCGGATGCAGCACCAGGTAATCAGCTCCGAACGTCAAGTGCGCGCTCAATCTCACCGCGAAACGCCGCAATACTCTTCTGGCGAATCTCCTCTGTCTGGCTGCAGACATTCACCAAATAGCTCGTGTGAATCACCAACGGCCCGACGTCAAGCTTTCGCCCGCAGTTCGCGCATCCGTGCCGCCTGCTCCGGATCCACCTTCGGCGCGCGCCACATCCGCGGGCTCGACGAGAACATCTGAAACGTATTCGCGCCAATCTCGCGCGCCCGCTCCACGGCATTCGACGCGCCTCCCGCCGTGCCTAGATGCACCCCAATGCGCTTGCTCATGGCCACTGTCTAACCTGCCCTCTACACCAGTTTCATCGCATCCGGGTCCCAGTTCACCACCTGGCCGCGCTCCATGCTCAGGTTGCTCAGCAGCGCCGCCCCTGCCGCACGATAGCCGAAGACCGCATCCTCCACCACCGGCTTGCGCGAACGCACCGACTCGAAGAAATTCTTGAAGTGGTCGTAGCTGTCGCTGTAGCCCTCCGGCGCCGTGTATTTCTCCGCTCCGCCCAGCGACTCCTTGCCCGAGTGCGGCGGATACTTCTTGTCGTACGCCTCGATAATCTCCTTCTGCATCGCCTCAGGAAAACTGCCCACGGTGTAGCCGGGCGCAGTTTCCGCGGCACGCGGTTCACGGTCACCGCATTGCCGCCAATTTCCATCGTGCCTTCGGAGCCGGTAAAAATCAGGCCTTCGCTCTCTTCGCCGCCGTCGACAAAATTCACGTGCAGGCTCAGGTTGAATCCCTCGCGATAATCAAACAGCCCCAGCATCACATCGGGCACGTCGCGGCCATCTTTCCAAAAGCGCAGCCCGCCCGTCGCCATGCCGCGCGTCGGCCCGTGCGAGCCGGTAATGAAATGCGTCCCGCTGAAAAGATGGACAAACAAATCGCCCGCCACGCCGCTCCCATAGGCCTTCCACTTGCGCCACTGGAAAAAGTGCTCGGCATTGAATGGAATCTTCGGCGCAGTGCCCTCAAACCGCGGCCAGTCGCAGGTTTCCGGCGACGCGTCCGGCGGAACCGTATAGTTCCACGCGCCCATCGCGGAGTTGCGATCCCAGCGCGCCGTCACCATATTGAGCTGGCCGATCGCGCCCGCCGCCAGCAGCTCTTTCGCCTTGGCGTAGATCACCGAGCTCACCCGCTGGCTGCCGATCTGAAGAATGCGATTCGTCGCGCGCGAAGCTTCAATCATCTCCGGCCCATCGGAGTAGAGATGAATCATCGGCTTCTCGCAGTACACATCCTTGCCCGCCTTCATCGCGTCTACCGCGGCTTGCTTGTGCCAGTGATCGGGCGTGCCGATGATCACCGCGTCAATATCTTTGCGCGCCAGGATCTCGTTGTAATCGCGCGTGGTGAGAATGTCGTCGCCCCAAAGCTCCTTGCTGCGCGCCAGCCGGCCGTCGTAGCAGTCGGCCACCGCCACCAGTTTCACCCCCGGCACCTGCACAGCGGTCTTCGTGTCGTATTGCCCCTGGCCGCCAGCGCCGATCAGCGCAATCTGAATGTGGTCGTTCGCCGCGACAGTCCGCGCCGGCTCATCTTGCAGCACTGCCAGCGCATGCACCTTCGTCCCCAGCATCGACGCAGCCGAAGCCGCCCCCGCCACCCTGATAAAATTCCTGCGATTCAACGCAACTGCACAAGTCCCTCCTGCGCGAAAGATTTCCGCCGCATATAACCATACACGCGTGAGGTGGGTTCGATAATCCAGGCGAGTTCTGATTGAGACCGTGCTCACAGCAGAGGGGCTAATCGTCGTCGTCCTTCGCAGCCTTCTTGCTGCGCGCCTTGATCATGGCTGGCACCGGCTTTGCGCCCATCGCATCTTTCCACAGAATCACGTTCAGCTTCTGCGCATCGGCATGGTCGGCATGGCGAAAATCCATCTTCATGCTCTCCTGCGCCGCCGGGAGCATGTTTCCCGTTGGCCGTATAGATCAGGTCGTTGTCGCGGTTTGAGTAGTCCGCCACGTAGGGCGCCTGATCGCCCGGCCCCGCTGAACTCACTCGAAATCAGCGAACTGAAGGCGTCGTTGTTGTTCATCGGCGGCAGGCCCAGCAGCGACTCCATGGTGCGCACCACGCTCACCGTGGAGTAGAACCGGCTATCGACGAAAGCCGATCCGTCAGGCCCGTGCGGCGCATATTTGCTGACCACCAACGCATAGCTGCGATGCGCATCCACATGATCGCCGCCATTCTGCGCGTCGTCTTCGAGGATAAAAAAGGCCGTGTCATCCCAGAACGGCGAATGGGCAATGGCCTCCACGGCGCGCCCCACCGCCAGATCGTTATCGGCAACAGAAGACTTCGGCGTCGGCCCGCCGGGCCGCGTCCCCGCAGTGTGGTCGTTGGGCAGGCGCAGCATCACAAAGTTCGGCATCGTATCTTTGCCCTGCTCCTTGTCCGCGACCCACTCCTTCAGATGCTTCTCAGAAAATATCCACCCGGATCTGGTCCGGAATTGCCAGGTTAAAGTCCGGCGCCTCCGTCGCAAAGTGGCCCACCAAGCTCCGGCTTCGTCGCCGTATTCGCGGCGATCAGCGGAATCGGCCACGGCCACTTGTTCACGCCGCCGCCCCACTCCGCAGGCAGTTCCTCGCCCGGCTCCACGGCCTTGCGCGCGCACTTGCGGCCGCCCAGCATGGGCCCCAGTTGCGGGTCATTTGCGGCTGGCTCATCGCAGAAGATCGACGAAATAAATTCGCCGAAGTGGTAATACGTCTTGCCATGCGCTGCGAGATCGCCCCACAAATAGCCGCTGGCCGGCTCATTCACATCGGGAATCTTCTGCAGCAGCGGATAGCCATCCGCAACCACGCCCTCAAAGTCGTAGGTGCGCTGCTCGCCGCGATACGACTGCTGCCAGGTCTTTTCCAGATAGTCCGTCCCGATCGCCGCATTCGACCACACATGGCCGTCGCCCGAAACTTCGCCCGAGTCGAAGAAGTTGTCGAGCACGCCAAATTGCAGCGCCAGCTTGTGAATGTTGGGCGTAACATCCGCGCCATACATCGTCAGGCTCGGATCGCCATTGCCCACCGGCTTGCCATCTTGCTGCAGGTCGCCAAGCACCTGATCGTAAGTACGATTCTCCTTGATGATGTAAATGACATGCTTGATCGGGTCCTCCGCCGCACCCGCAAAAGGAATCTTCTCCGCCGCCGCTTTCATCCGATTCGATTCCAGCACTACCTGGGTCCACTGCGGCAGATTCTTCTCAATCTCCGCTGCGTTCAGCGTCGCCAGCGATCCGTATAACAGCGTGGCAATGTAGGTCGTTGTCGATTTGTAATTCCTGCGCTTTCGTTTCCTGCGTCTCGGGCTGGGCAAAGTTGTTCGGCCCCGTTCCCTGCCCCTTCGCAGTGGCAACGTAAAGCGTCACCCCCAGAAGATGCGGGCACAAAAGCCATTGAAAACGGCATCCAGTCGGTCGGCACAAATCCATCCGGCTCAACCATTCCCTCGCGCGCGGCTTTCGCAGTGAGTTTCCGCGTATCGATTACTGCAACCGCATCGCTGGCCACGTTGGCCACGTAAAGACGACTTCCATCCCCGTTCAAAGCCACTGCCACAGGCTCCGCACCAAAGTAGCTCTGGCCCGGCAGGCGCGTATCAAAATAGCCCTTCACAGCGAACTGCCCTGCACCCACATTCACTGCTGCCACCGCATCGCGATTGGCCAGCGCAACATAGAGTGTTTTGCCGTCTGCCGCGAGCGCAAAAGCGCACGGATGCGTTCCTGGCATGATTTCAGCGCCTGGACCCCTGGGCTTCAGCAGCGCCAGCTTGCGACCAACAATATTCTTTGTCAGATCGAGTTCAACAATCTCCGACGCATTCCAAAGCGCGACAAACGCGCGCCGGCCGTCTTTCGAAACCTCCAACGCACCCGGAAAAGTAGATGGCACAGCATCGCTCTCCGCGAGATCAAATCGATGCTCAACCGTCCCGTTCGCCGTATCCAGCAGCAAAACGTCATCTGACAAATTGTCTGCCACCAGTAGTTTCTCCGCGCCTGCCGCACCAATCACTGCAATCGCCGCGGGAAAGGGTATCCCCTTTTCGCCCTCTTTTTCTCCGATAAGCCTCGTCGTGTGCCCCGGAGCAAGTTGCTGCAGCGGCAGGTGAATCAGCCGCTCGGGCTCAATCTTTCCATCCGTAAAGCGGTAAACCACAACCCCGCTGCCCGTTGCGTCTTTCCCTGTCCCCAACGGGTCCGTTTCCGAGCCGATGCTGGCGTACAAGTGGCTTCCATCGCGGCTGAAGGCGAGTCCGGAGTAAAGCGTCTGTTGGGCAACGCGCGCCAACGTGCGGTCGTCGGGATAATCCTTTAGCGTGCCGGTCTGCGTATCCAACACCGTCAGCGACTGCTCGTAATTCGATTCAAAGGTGCCATAGCCGGCGTTCACCGTGACCACGTAGCGCCCATCGGGCGAAACGGCCATCGACATGGGCAAGCTGTTGATCTTCTGCGGGTGGCCGGGAATCGGCCCGATCCATTGCTTGCTGGTAGGCAGGTCGCGCGTCTGGGCAGGAAGCAGCCCGGCATTGAGTACGACGAGCGCGGCGACAGTGGTCGGCAGAGCCCTGATATGCATGGCAAAACGATAGCAAATGCCGCCCGTTCGAAACATCACATTAAGATGACATCAGACCTCGCGCGGCCAATCCGTTGTTGCCGGTTCAACATGCTCCCCTCGCATGAGCCCGAACGCCTACAATGATCAGCGATATGCAAACAGTGCTCACAGCAGAGAGGCTCTGGGATGGCAGCCAGCTCACCCGCCTTCCCGTCGTTGTCATCGAAGATGGACGAATCAGCTCCATCAACACCCGCGAAGCGGCCGAGTTGCCCGCGGGCGCCCAGGTCCTCGACTTCCCCGGCGCGACCCTTGCCCCGGCGTTCTTTGACGTGCATTTTCACGGCGCCGCCGGCCACGACGTCATGGAAGCTACACCCAATGCTCTCGATGCCATCGGCGGCTTTCTCGCTTCGCGCGGAACAGCTAGTTTTCTTGCCACCACCGTCACCGCTCCGCTCGACGCAACCCTGCGCGCAGTTGCAGGACTCGCAAAGCTGATCGGCCAGGCCCGCCCCCGAAGGCCACGCGCAGCCTCTCGGGATTCACCTTGAAGGTCCGTTTCTTTCCCACGCCAAGCGTGGCGTCCAGCCCGCGGCCCATTTGCTGGCGCCCGACATCGCCACCTTCGACCGCCTCTATGACGCAGCCGAGGGCCAGGTCCGCCTCATGACCCTGGCTCCCGAGTTGCCCGGCGCGGTGGAATTGACAGCGCACGCAACCGCCCGCAGTGTGCGCGTCTCCGTGGGGCACTCCAACGCCACCGCCGCTGAAACCCGCGCTGCCATCAGCGCCGGAGCCATAAGCGCCACGCACACTTTCAACGCCATGCGCGCGCTCGACCACCGCGAGCCCGGCATTCTCGGCACGATTCTCACCACCGACAGCCTCTATGCCGAGTTCATCTGCGACGGCATTCACACTGAGCCGGAGATTGTGCGCCTCTGGTCGCGCGCCAAAGGACCTGAGCGCGCCATTCTTGTCACCGATGCCATGAGCGCCGCGGGAATGCCCGACGGTGAGTATCAGCTCGGTGGCTTTGCCGTGCAGGTCGCGAATGGCCGTGCGATGGCCGACGGAGTCCTCGCCGGCAGCGTGCTCACACTGGACCGCGCGCTGGCCAATTTTATTGCCTTCACCGGCGCGTCAGTCGACCACGGCCTGCGACTGTTGACCGCCAATCCGGCAGCCATGACGGGACTTGGCCATCAATCTGGATCGCTCGCTGCGGGCCGGCCCGCCAACCTTGTGGCCGTCGATGCAAAAGGTAAACTTCTCGCTTCCATCGTCGGCGGTAAATCCGCGAATTGAAAACCTAGCCCGCCGGTTCCGCCAATCGCTGCGCGCGCCACACTGCGCCTTCGATTCCCCTGACTTCCTTGTCGCCAACCGGCATTTCTGGCGCAGCCGCTTTTAGACCGGCAAAGAACGGCTCCCGCACCAGCCGCGCTTTGCCAATCACGCTGCCGATCCATGCCGCCGGTACCTCTTCCGTCAGATTGTGCTTCCGGCGCAGCTTGGCGCGCACCAGCAATACGGAATCCACCAGGTCAGCGGCTGCCTGCTTCAGAACTCCCAAAGCGACCAGCGTCACCCTCTTCGGCAAGCTGGCTGATGGCCGGCGCAAGCGCCGCAAAATCCGGACCCGGCGTGCTGTCCCCCAGATTCACCAGCTCTTCAATCGTGTCGTGTTCCCCAGATCCGCCCCACCGTTTCAAGAATGCGCGTAGGTTCGTCGCGGTCATACGCCCTCAGCGCGCGACGCACTGCGTGCAGTCCGATCCAGTAGCCCGAGCCTTCATCGCCCAGCCGTGAACTCCAGCCGCCCGCACTCTCGCGTCCGCCATCGGGCGCACGCCCAATGCAATTCGAGCCCGTACCCGCAATTTGCAAAATGCCGGGGCCGCCCTTGAACGCCGCATCCAGCGCAATGACTTCGTCGCCCACCACCTCCGAACGTTCCACGCCGAAGTCGCGAAACACTCGCTCAATCCATTCAGAGACCCCTGGCATCGTGGCGCTTGCCACGCCCACGCAGGCCGCCCGCACCGACGGTCACTCCCGCCTGCTTGTAGACCTCCGCCAGCAGGGCGCGCAGATTCTCTTCCGCTGCCTGCGCACCTACGCGCAGCCGCTTGATTGAGCCGCTCTCTGCAAACGCCAGCACTCGATCGCCTTCAACAATCGACGCCCGCGTATGCGTTCCGCCGCCGTCGATTCCCAGCACCACGTTCATCGTGCGCTTGCTCCTCTCATCAATTCGCAGGTTCCGTCGCCGCCGTCGCGCAAGGTTCCTGCCAGCACGTTCAGGCTGCCGTCGGTCTTTGGCGGAGTCAGGCCGAGCATGTGGGCCAGCCATGGATAGAGATTGACGTTCTCGAATGGCAGCACAGTCCGCCCGGGCACGATGTCCGGTCCTGCGGCGAAGAAGCTGGCCTTCATCTCCGGCATCTTGTGCGGGTCAAGCCCATGCATTCCTGCAGTTGGCGGGCGGTCGGGCTTTTCCGCCGGCGGAGCGTGTGCGCGGATTGCATACGGGCCCGTCGCAATCACCACCGGGTCGCCCTCGCGCGGATTCAGGTTGTAATGAAGATCTGGCAGGTACGTCTTGCGCGGCGAAACACCATAAACTGCGACGAGGCTTTTTTCAACTGGTTGTACACGCGAACGCGGTCTTCCTCAGTCTTCCCGTACAACAGCGGCCCGTCCGTCTCGAAGCCCGTCAGGTCGGCGAACTGGTCGAGCGTGATCCAGCCGCCCTCGGTCTTTCGCCATGCCGTGATCGCTCACCACAACCAGGTCGATCGGCAAATCAAGCGAGTCGAGCCCCTCTTTCAGCTTCCCCACCAATGCGTCCACTTTGAGTACCGCGGCCTTCGTCTCTGGCGCATCTGGGCCGAACTCATGGCCCTCGTGATCGGGTTCGGCGTAGTAGAGCGTGATGAAATGCGGCCGGTCTGCTCCTGGCAATCGCAGCCACGCCAGCACCTGCTCGATGCGAGCCATGTCGTCGATCTTGTTGTCGAAATGGAGATAGTAGGTGGGTTGGTAGCCTGCAATCTTCGCCTCGGAACCGGGCCAGAAAAAGCAGGCCGTGCGCATTCCCTGGCTCTCGGCCAGGCTCCAAAGCGGCACTCCGCTGTACCAGCTGCCGTCGGTCACAGCCTTGGGATCGTTGATCGCGTAGCGAGCCTGCTTCGTTTCGTCGTAAAAGCTGTTGGCCACCAGCCCATGATGTTCGGGATAAAGACCCGTCACGATCGTGAAGTGGTTGGGAAACGTCAGCGACGGATAGCTGGGCAGCATCCCTTCCGGAGCCCACACCCCCTTCTTCCCAGTGCCAGCAGGTGCGTCGCTCCATCCCGCTTGGCATAGTCCCATCGAAAGCCATCCAGCGAAACCAGCACTACATAATGCGCTTTTTGCGCAGCCGCGGAGTTGGGGCCGTTGTCGACATGAATGACCGGCAGAGCGGGATCTGCGCCCGTTCCCTGCCCAGCCATCTGAGCCACGGAAGAGCCGCGAGCCCCAGTCCCAACGCCAAACTCGCGAGGGCCGTCCGGCCCCAGCAACGAAATTGCATCCAGAACCCCCCGCATCAGCTTATCGCACGGCAGCTTGAACTGTTTCCGATCGCCACGTCGAGCCAATCCTGATCATTGAACTGCATTACAGGCCGGAGTATCTTGTTGGCCATGCTGACAAACCGCTCCGTTCCTGCGAACCTCCTCCTCCCCACATCGCCTACAAGGATCTGCCGGCCGCCATCGATTGGCTTCACAAAGCGTTCGGGTTTGTTGAACACTACCGCTACGGCGATCCGCTCTCCGGGGCGCAGGTGCGCCTCGGAGAGGTATGGCTGATGCTCAACTCAGCCCGGCACCGCTACCGCAGCCCCGCAGAGCTTGGCTTCGGAACCCAGAGCCTTACGATTTTCGTTGAGAATGTTGAAGCGCACTTTGCGCAAGCCAAAGCAGCGGGGGCCACGATCGTCGAGGAATTACACGAGACCGTATACGGCGAGTTACAGTATGGCGTCGAAGACCCCGAGGGTCACCATTGGCTCTTTTCACGCCACGCCCACGACGTGGACCCGGCTGCATGGGGAGCGACCATCGCCAACGCGATGTGATTGCCCCCGACCCTTAAATCTGAATCTCGAATCTCACCCGCTACCTGTTGGGAGCAGCTGGCTTGTCTGCAGGTGGTGCTGCAGGAGTTGCATCGGGTGCCGGTGCCGCCGCAGGTGCTGCAGCGGGCGCCGCACCCTGGTCCTTCGCCATTCCGCGGATGTAGATGATCAGGTTCCAGACTTCATCGTTCTTCGCCCGGCTCACATCTTCCGGAGGCATCTTGTCAGAGCCTTTGCGGATCTTGTCAAACAATTCCTGGTCCGACTTGCCCGCCAGGGTCTTGGGATCGGTCCAGTCAGCCAGCGTCAGAGACATGCTTGAGGCTACGTCGGTCTTTCCGTTTCCGTTATCCCCATGACAGAGCGCGCAGTCCAACTTATAGATGGTTTTCGCTTTCTCCTGCGATTGTGCTGTGGGCTTCACGGGATTCTTTGAGGCGGGTGCGGCGTCTTGGGGCGGACGAGCCGAGGCAGACAATGGTGCAAGCGTGAACAAGACTGCCGCGGAAAAAAGCGTAAACGGCTTCAACATGACTCTCTCCTCAGTTGCAGGTGTCGGGGGATAGGCATCTTGCAGCTGTTCTATTGATTCGTCAGCATTATAGGCCCAATTGAGCGCGGGATGCACGGTCAGTCGACAGGGGCGTTGAAACCAATGTTCCGGACCGATTACCCCTGCGATACGGAACTCCCTGGGTTGTGGTATACGTTTACGCATGATTTACCGCCATGTTTTGTACGCCTCTCTTTTTGCCGTCGTCGCCTCCGCCAGTATCGCCTCCGGACAGAAAATCGCGCCCACTCCGCCTATGGGCTGGAATAGTTGGGACTCCTATGGCCTCACCATCGACGAAGCCGATTACCGCGCAGACACAACCGTCCTGGCTGGGCTCAAACAGTATGGATGGGAGTATTCGGTCATCGACGAAGGCTGGTACATGCAAGACCCGTTCGCCGCAACGGTGCCCGCCAAAAAGTACGTGTGGGACGAGAATGGAATTCTGATTCCCGCGCTCGACCGCTTTCCCTCATCTGCCAATGGAGCGGGCTTCAAGCCGCTGGCCGATTGGGTGCACGCACAGGGGCTCAAGTTCGGCATCCACATCGTGCGCGGAATTCCGCGCCAGGTCGTAAAGGACAACCTGCCCATCGCCGGAACCACTTTCCATGCCCAGGACGCAGCCGACATCCCCGCAACTTGCCCGTGGGACGAAGGCAACTACGGCATAGCCGATAACGCCGCCGGTCAGGCCTATTACGACTCCATGCTCAAGCTCTATGCGAACTGGGGTCTGGACTTCATTAAGGTCGATTGCATCAGCGACCACCCCTACCGTCCCACAGAAATTCGCCAGATCGCCGAGGCGATCCAAAAGACTGGCCGCCCCATCGTGCTCAGCCTTTCGCCCGGACCGACGCAACTGCACGACGCCGCCGAAGTCGCAAAGTACGCCCAGCTATGGCGCATCACCGACGATCACTGGGACGGATGGACTTTTAAACACGATCAGCCTGGGATCGAGGCCCCCTTCGGCCTGCGCGATGAATTTGATCGCATCGCGAAATGGGCACCCTATGTGAAGGCCGGCAATTGGCCCGATCCCGACATGCTGCCGGAAGGATGGCTGGGTCCGCACCCCGGCAAGGATCAGGAACGCGCCTCGAGTTACACCCAGGACGAGCAACGAACCGAATTCACGCTTTGGGCCATCTCCCGCTCGCCCCTGATTCTAGGCACCAATCTCACCAAGCTCGACGACTTCACCCGCTCCCTCATTACCAACAAGGAAGTGCTGGACATCAACCAGAATGCAATCGAGAGCGTGCCCGGCCTCGTTCCCGCCGCTCAATCAGGCAAGCCGCCCTTCCCACAGCGCTACTGGTACGCTCGTACCGGCGGTGCGCACCCCGCAACCTATCTCGCCGTCTTCAACCTTTCAGACGACGCAACCAAGTCCGAGTTGCCCTGGATGGTCTTTCGCCTTCCCAACGGCGCTTATTCGGTCTTCAATGTCTGGAACCAGAAGCACATCCCCAGCGCAAAATCGCTCCACGTTGAGCTCGCGCCGCACGGATGCGCCCTCTTCCGCGTGGAGTAGGCATTGTTGGTGGTGGGGTCTTCGCGTGTAGATGGCCTACCGCGTTTGGATGTTGCAAGATTTGATATCAATGAATGAGGGAGCATGACCATGAGCGATTCTGCTTCGCCTTCAATTGCTTCGGAGCCTGCGTACCTCGAACTAACATTCAGGCGCGTAATAGGCATTTGGTGGGCATACTTCTGGCGGCACATGCTCTATGGTTGCGCTGCGGTCCTCGTTATCGGATTCCTCGAAGGATTGGCGGGGCTGGGAGGAAGACACCTGTTATTAACTTTGAGTAGCGTTCTAGTACTGGTTCCAGTGCAAATGATTGTGTTTGGGCTTGTTTTCCAAAAACAATTTCGTCACTTTTCTATTCGGCTTGTGGCATCTCCACGCTGAAGCACCGCTACCGCATCGTTTGATGAATCTGCCAAGGGGCGGCTGTGTAACAGGGCACGACTTCAGTCATGCCATAATTGGCCAAAATCATGCCGGGCTTTAGCCCCTGAGGGAACTCGGTTTGAACCCGGGATCAAATCCGTGCCTTTTTCCGCAGCCCGCTGAGCCCCCGAGGGAGAGCCCTTCGTCTCATCCCCCACCCCACTGTGCGAAACTAATGTTTCCGGTCGCTCACAATGCCCATCTTGCGTTCCGCTTTCATCGCGCTCTCTCGCAATCCTCAACTCCGCCGCTTCGGCGAGAAGTCCAGCATCGGCAGCAGGCTCAGTTCTCGCTTCGTCGCTGGGATGGAGATTGAAGACGCGCTCCGTGTCGCCGAATCCGTCAACAAGCAGGGCATGCACGTCACTCTGGATTCGCTCGGTGAGAGTGTCGCCACCGAAGCCGAGGCTCTCGCCGCAGCCGATATCTACCATCGCCTGCTCGACGCCATCGCCGAGCGCAGGCTCGATGCCAACATCAGCGTCAAGCTGACGCAAATGGGGCTCACGCTCGATCCGGCCCTGGCCGAGAGCATTGCCGTGTCTCTCACCGAACATGCCCACTCCACTGGCAACTTCGTCCGCATCGACATGGAAGACTCGTCGCTGACGCAGATTACACTCGACATCGTGCAGCGCACCAGCGCGCGCCCCAATTTGCACGGCGCCATCGGAATTGTCATTCAGTCCTATCTGTTCCGCTCCCGGGACGACATCGAAATGCTGTTGGCCGACAACATCCGCGTGCGCCTCTGCAAGGGCGCCTACAAGGAACCAGCTGCAGTAGCCTACCCGCGCAAGTCCGACGTGGATTCAAATTACATTCGGTTGAGTTGCACGCTGTTGAAGAGCCCCGTCTATCACGGCCTCGCAACCCACGACGAAGCCATGATCGCCGCGGCGAAGTCCTTCGCCGCAGAGAACGGCATCACTCCCGACCGCTTCGAGTTTCAGATGCTTTTCGGCGTACGCCGTGACTTGCAGCGCAAGCTGGTTGGCGAGGGTTACAACGTTCGGGTGTACATTCCATTTGGGCGGGAGTGGTATCCCTATTTCATGCGACGCCTGGCCGAGCGGCCGGCGAACGTTCTCTTCATCGCCAAGAATCTATTGCGGCAATAGCATGACCTTCCGACATCTCGCGATGAGAAATCGTCTCAGCCTTTCAAAGCCTGATTCCTCTTATTCCGTCTCATGCGCCTGCCGCGGACACGAAACAGCCGCGGCACCCTGCAGACCGGGCATTCCCACGGATAGTATCCGAAGAGTGAGAATACCTTCTGCTGAAGAAATCCTTGACGAGGAAGGCGGTGAAGGCGGCGGCCGCAGTCGGGGCACGCAAATTCAGTGACGTCCGTGACCGTGCTCGAAACCGTGCTAAGCGCCAAGGCCTTTCCTTTCCCAATCTCCCGCGCTGCGAAAGCGGAATGCACTGCACCCACGAGTCCTGGGTCTCTTCCCGCAAAAGCCGCTGAAGCACCTCTGAGACGCAGAACTTCCCTTTATTCTAAAGAATCAATCCCCGGTGGAAAACTCATTATTCTTGGGGGAACCTGAACTGTAGTCAATCGCCGAAACCGCGCGGCCCTTGCGATCATTCCGGTTCACGCCATGAGTCTTGCAAGACCCTGCCGCGCCAGGTCGGCGACGGCTTTGGCCAGCATCGGTGAGGAGTTGAGCGATTCGGGCCGCTCCAGCCGGACGCCCAGTTTCTTCGCATACTGGCGAAATGCGATGTCCACGTCATACAAGATCTCGACGTGATCGCAGAGAAATCCAATGGGCTGCAGGACCAGGATCTTCACTCCCTCGGCAGCAATGGAATCCAGTGTGCTCTCCACCGAAGGGCCTATCCATGGGCCGCCGCTCGCGCCCTGGCTTTGAAACGCGAACCACCATCTTGGAATCTCTGCAACGCGCTCCGCCACCAACTCCGCCGTGTGCTTTGCTTCCTGCGCGTAGGGGTCCGCACCTTCCCCAGGCCAGAGGCGCGGCTGGCCTTCACTCGCCTCGGGCGCCTGTACTGTGCGGGTCGGCACGCTGTGCGCTGTAAACAGCACCGGAGCGACTGCCCCTGTCTCTGCATCGATCTTCGACAACTCCGCGCGCAGCCGTTCGGCAAACGCATCGGCCAGTAGTGGATGCTGGGCCCATCCTTCGGTGAAGTCAGTCCGCAACGCGCCCGCCTCGGCCTGCACAGCGCGGCGATAAAGACCCACGCTGGTGCGCGAGTTTTGCGGCGCCAGGCAAATCACCGCAGCTTCTTCCACGCCGTCCGACTGCATCTGCCGAACCACGTCCGGAATGTACGGGCGCCAGTTTCGCATGCCGACATAAACCTGCACCGCGATTCCTTGCGCCGCCAATTCTTCTTCCACCAGCCGGCCCTGCTCCAGTGTGAGTTCCGTCAGCGGGCTTCGCCCAATCAGCGAATACCGATGCTGAATCTCCTCAATCACGGCTTGCGGCAGCGGGCGGCCGCTGACGACATTCCGCAGATATTCAGGAATCTGCTCGACAGTCTCCGGCGTGCCGTGCGCCAGCAGCAGAACCGCCTGTTTAGCCATTTGCGGCCTCCAGGCGGAATTCCCGCACCATCTTCACGACGGCCTGTACATTCTCCACCGGCGTGCCGGGAACGATTCCGTGGCCAAGATTGAAGATGTGCCCTGGACGCCCATTCGCTGCACGCAGAATCTCCTTCACACGCAGTTCCAGCACTTCAATCGGCGCGAACAGCGTAATCGGATCGAGATTGCCCTGCACTGCATGGCCATGTCCCACGGCGTTCCATCCCTCATCGAGCGGCTCTCGCCAATCCAGGCCAATTACATCGGCACCCGTCCCCGCCATCTCCGTCAGCAAGCCCGCCGTCTCCACGCCGAAGTAAATCACCGGCACTCCCATCGCCTGCACCGCACGCACCAGCCGTTTAGAGGCCTCAAATGCGTAGTCGCGATAATCCGCCAGCGCCAGCGACCCCACCCAGCTATCGAAAATCTGAATCACATCCGCGCCCGCCTGCACCTGCAACAGGCAGTACTCAGTGAGCACGGTGACGAGCTTATCCAGCAGCAGCCGCCACGAAAGCGTATCGCCGTACATCATCTGCTTGGTGTGGATGTAATTGCGCGAGCCGCCGCCTTCAATCATGTAGCTGGCCAGCGTAAACGGCGCTCCGCAGAAGCCGATAATCCCCAGCCGTTCGCGAAAATGTGCCGCCACCTTCTCAATCGCGTGCGCAACGTACGCCAGGTCATCCGCGCGATCGGTGCGCAGCGCCCGCACATTTTCCGCCGTGCGCACCGGGTGATGCACCACCGGCCCCTCGCCGGCTTGAAATTCAAACGGCAGCCCCATCGGCTCCAGCGGCAGCAACAAATCAGCAAAAATGATTGCCGCGTCCACACCCAGCTTTTCCGCCGCGGTGATTGTGACCTCCGACGCCAGCTCAGGCTGCTTGCAGATTTCCACCAGCGTGTGATGCTTCCGCACATCGCGATATTCCTGCATGTAGCGCCCAGCCTGGCGCAGAAACCAGACAGGCGTGCGATCAACGGGCTTGCGAAGACATGCGCGCACAAACCGGCTGCCGTCCAAAATAGTTTCAATCCCGGCTGGATTCTTGTCTTCAATCTCCATATATGTTGATTCTACCGGGCCTCGGCAGCGACGGGCCACCGGATGCAGAATCGCCCGGCGACGGCAGAGTTGCGTCATCTTCGCAGCATGGAAGAAATCAAGACTGTTCATGGGCAATCTACAGATCGCGGATTCAGCGCTGAGGCAGTGCGGACACCGGGCCTGTGTCCGATCTCCGAAGCCTACGAAACAGCCGAAATGAGGGCGTCGAAGCAATCTGCATCGAGCTTATGCGGAATATCTCGTGTCATGATTTCAACCACCTGCTCG
Source organism: uncultured Acidobacteriota bacterium (assembly GCA_963725945.1). Lineage (GTDB taxonomy): Bacteria > Acidobacteriota > Terriglobia > Terriglobales > Acidobacteriaceae > Telmatobacter. Next base: position 138,012 of record CAVSAW010000020.1, read on the forward strand.
AGTCCAAGTCCGGGGCGATAGGGGCGATCTTCTGTCAGCGCGCCGTACACGTCGGCGACGGCAATGATGCGCGCTTCCAGCGGCAATTGCTCAGCGCTCAAGCGGTCCGGATAACCGGTGCCGTCCAGTTTCTCGTGATGCGCCCCAGCAATCGTCGCCAACTCGCCAAACGGTCCGATGCGCGAAAGGATCTCGCGCGTCAGCCGCGGATGCTCCTGCACCACGCGCCATTCCTCGGCATCCAGCTTTCCCGGTTTGTCGAGAATGGAATTCGGAACCCGGAGCTTGCCGATATCATGCAGCAAGGCCGCGCGGTTCACCAGTCGCGTGCGCTCTTCGTTCAATCCAAGCGCCTGCGCGATACTGACCGCCGCGTCGGTCACTCCCAATGAGTGCCGGTAGGTAAAAGTGGACTTCGCGTCCACCACGTCGGCGAATGCTTCGCAGATAAGATCGATGTCTGCGGCTTTCAAAGTTTCGATCGGTGTCCGGCCCCAACTCCAGAGCCGCGCCGCGCGTTTCGTCTTCAGGAGTATCGCGCAATGCTTCCCGCCATAAGCTGCCGTCGCGATGCAGCCCTTCTGCCGCCCGCACCAGCTCGGGATCGAACCAGCGTCCGCTGCGCTCGCGCAGCACCTTCATCGCCTCGTCGGTGCCCCGTTCTGAAGCAAACACATCCAGATGCTGCGCCACCGCCAGAATCCGCGATTCCAGCGGAATTGTGTTTCCCATGCGCCGCTCCGGATAGCCGCTCCCGTCCCAATGCTCGTCCAGCCCGCGTACCGCCTCCGCCGCATCGTCCCCGAACCCCAGCTTCCGCAGAATATGTGCGCCGCGGTCGCAGCGCAGCGTAATCATCTCTTCGTTGTTGCGGTGCTGCGTCAGCCCGATCTTCAAAATGCCCGCCGTGCGTCCCACCACTCCGGCGTCAGGAAGCACCGTGCTCCACAAGCAACTGCAGCGTTGAAAGCTTGGGACGGTTCGGCTTCGTCCAGTCTTCCAGCTTCACTCCGGCTTTGACGCGGCGCTCATCTCCGCCGCCAATGATCTGGCATAGTCGCGCGGCATTGCTGCTGCATCCCACGTCCTTGAGCAACAGCGCGTAGTATAGGCTCGCCATCTGCTGCGGTCGCAATCCAAGTTCCTTGCCCAGGCGCATGCCCAGCACGCAACTGCGCAGCGCATGGCCCGGCACGGCTCCCTCGGTTAAATCGAGAGCAAACGACAATGCCGAAAGAATCTCATTGAGCGAGACACTTTGGCGATTGCCAAGACTGGGGTGATCGATTCTCTCCGCTGTCAAAGAAGGGCTTGACAAAGTTTTCCCCCTCGGTTTCAGACCCGAATCGTTCCTTGTGGACGAACACTACCACAGCTGAAAATCGATGAAACTCCCCCAAAAGTGTGCGATTTCAATGCAATCCGAACGCTGGCCAATTCCGTATCTCCCTCCCTCAACACAAAAAAAACGGCCCCCGTTTTCGACGGGGGCCAAGTTGCCTTGGTTCTCTCGTGTTGCGAGAGCTTAATTGGCGGCCAAACGGCGGGGTAGCCGTCGGGGCGGAAAGGAGCCTCAGGGGGGTGGCTGCGCGGCTGTTAAGGCCGCTCCGCTCCCGTCGTGGAAGCCACACCATGGGGGGATGTGGAATCCTGGGCCGCCAAACTGTTTTCCATCAACCGAATGTGCACCGTATTGTGGCGGACGCGTTCGCCCTCTTTATCGCTGGCGGCCGGAGCATCACTGCTCGCCGGAGCGCTCGGGGCTGCGTCATTGGAGGCCATTTGGGTGGACTCCGGAACCACCTTGGCATTGCCAAGGGCCACGAAGTGCATGCGGTAGACGGGAATCTGATGTTCTGTCACGAGGTAGCGCTCAATCACTTCAGCCATCCGCTCGGAGTGCTGAATGCCTGCGCTGCCGGCGACCGGCGAATGCGCATCCATCTCGATGATGTAGCCGGCATGCCCGGTAAGGCTGGCCGCCATGTCATCGAGCTGCTTCTTCGCATCGGCCGATAGAACCATGCCTGCCTTGAAAGGAACCTCAAGGTCGCTGATCTGCTTGTACTGATCCAGACCCGTTGACGGTGCGCGTTCAGCTGGTCCACGTGGGTGGATGCAGTCTGGGCCACGCCATTTGCCTGCTGTGCCTGCGTGCCGGCTGCAGTGGCTGTCTGGTTGGCCGCATCGGCCGTCGACTGCGCTTGCTTGATGCCCGCCTGCGCCCGCGCATCCACATCCTGGATGTCCTTGGCGTTCTTGGCGTTCACTTCATCCAGCTCGCTCAGCCGGTCATTGATGGGATCGGTCCTCTTCTTTACCCAGGACTTGCGGGCAAACGGATTCATGTGACCCCAGAATCCTTCTTTGTCCAGATCGGTTGACGAGGCCTTCGCCGGAGTTGCCGGCGCTGTGGTGGCCGCAGGGGCGCTCGGTGGTTGATCGGTCGGCTGCGATTGCTGCGCCATCGCCGGAACTGCCATTGCAGATGCCAGCAGAAGAACTGCGACCTGGCTCGGGAACAGGGTCCGAACTGCATTCTGGTTTTTCATAGTATGTGACCTCTTTTTCTCAGCATCCGCAGGGAATCTGCGATTGAGCAGCATTTGCCGCTTGCCCTGAGAGATTGCAATGTCCATGCCAAAGTCCAGCAAACCAAAATGAATCGCCCATCTCATTCAGATTGTTTGGCTTACAACTCCCTCTTGAGGCGCCCAGAACCGCGCAGACGACTGCCGCCACAGCCGGGGTTGTGTAGTTTTTACAGGGCTAAGTAAGTTCTACCGGGTAAATCGGGAATCCAGATCGCTACTCAGTCTCCGCGTGAAGGATTCGAATCTGCGGGTAGGCCCCATCCCAGTCTGGCGAAACAGCGTCGAAGATCAGCCGGAAGTCCCGTTCGTCACCCGGCTTTAGAGGCGCAGACGACACCGGCTCCACGTCGATATAAGGGTCGCGCGTGCGAATCAACTTGAGAGGCTGATTCTCGTTCTGCGTCACTTCTTGCGCGACGTCGCGAAAAAGCACCTGCACCGTAATACCGATGACCGTGCGGCTGCCCACGTTGGCAATGTGCCCATCTACATAAGTCACCTTGCCGCCCGCCAGGTTACTCGACTCGCTCATCGCGAGATTCGAAATGGGCAGGCTCGCCGCATACGCATCCGGCGTCGCTGACACCGGAGTAACCGTCGCCGGCCCCCGCCCATGCTGCAGCACCAGAATCACAACCGCAGCCACAATCAACACAACTGCCGCCGCAACAACCATCGGAAGCCAGTTACGCTCCCGCCTTTCGGCGCGTACAAGTTCGAGATGGGGACCAGTGCTCACGTGCGGATTCTACACCCGTTACAAAAGGAATATATCGTTCAACTTCGTTCATCTATTTGATAGGAAGAAATTGTCGCCACGGCCGATAAATCAGAAAGACCGTTGCGAATCTGAGTCATCTACATCTTTTGTTTGATTCACAATTGATCTATTTCGCCTCTATATAGAGAGCAAAGACTCAGAAACCGGCTGCGACTCAAACGCGTATCCAGTGTCGTCAACCGCAGAAAGGCAGGCGAACAGTGAGCCACTCCCCCGAATCCGCTTCCTCCAACCTGCCAGGCAGCGATTGCGTGAATCGCGCCGTTCGCTCTGAAGACCTCGCCTATCAGGCCATGACCGTCGGCGCCATTCTAGCCGTGCTCGTCAGCATGTGGGTGTTCTAGCAGATCTCCCAGCCGCAGTCTTTTCTTCGTCGCTTGCGAGCAACCGCCATCCAAATCCCATCCGGACCAAATCTCTCAAGTTGCTGAAGAATTTCCGCCCGACTTTGCCGCTTGAAAAATCGCCACAACATGCCACCCCGCCGTTGCAAATACCACCACCAGAAACCCCGGAACCAGCCAGGGGGAGATGCGGCCCTGGCTGCTCCGAGCCGCCTGAATCATCCACCATTGCAGCACCGCAAACAGCCCCACCAGTTCCGCTTTGATCCACGCCAGCAGGTCCAGTGTCACCTCTTGCACGCGCGCCCGGTTCGCCTCTGTCACCTGCACGGAATACCGGAACGACGCGGGGAACTGCGACACAACCGTGATGAACAGATAAAGACACGCACCCAGCACCGGCAAAAGCCACAGCGTGCTCGGCGAGCCCCATCCGTTGGGATCACCGGCTGCGTCAAAGTGGGTAGGAATACGATCCGGCAAGGGGTTCGGCCCGTTGAACGCGCTGTACGTGATCCAGAACATCACGACCAGCCCTCCCAATCCAATCACTTCGAGTGTCTTGCGCATGGCAGCCTTTCAATGTGGGTTTCTGCACAAAGAATATATCGCGGGCCAAATCGCGACCCGCCGCGTCACCCGAATTTCGCCCGCTGCACTTCGGTCTGGCGAAAGTCCTTCCCCGTCATCTCCACTCGCACACACATCTCGGCAAGCCGTGAACGCATGCGGTCCCCGATACGGTCGCCCAGCGTCTGCTCTCGCGCCGCGCGCGCAGCCTCGGTCAATTCGCCGCCGCCCGCAGGCAGGTCCACATAGTTGGTCGTAATAATGGTCGATTGCTTGTCGTTGTAGCGCGTATTCAGAATCAGCGCCACCGTATCCCACACCCATTCGTTCGGCTTCTGCGCGCCCAGGTCGTCCAGCACCAGCACCTCTGCGGCAAACACGGGCCTCAGCAACTCCAGTTCCGTCGTGTTCACCTGCGGGTTATAGCTGTTCTGGATATTCTTGAGCAGCTCGCGATAGTCGCAGAACAAGCCCTTCACCCCGCGCTCCTGCACCAGCCTGCGCAGCACGCCTACCGCGAGATGCGTTTTCCCCACGCCAATCGACCCGGTAAACAGCAACCCCTTGCCCGCCGTGTCCACAGGATAGGCGTCGACAAATTTGCGCGCAGTTTGCAAGGCCCGGCTCAGCGAACGATCGGCCTCGTGATAAATCTCATACGCGTCCAGCGTCAGGTCCCGATAGCGTTGCGGAATATGTGCTGCCGTCAGCCGCCGCTCTTCGCGTTCCGTCTCCTGGCACTCGCAGGAGCGCGAAACCCACTTCCCCGAGGTTGAAATCACCTGAACCAGTCCGACTCCGCCGCAGATAGGGCACTCACTCATCACTCTTCAAAGCCTAGCGCATCCGCCGCGATCGCCGCGCGGTGTGGATTGCGGCACCCAATGTGGAAAAGCGGCGGCCCTACCATCCTCCGCGTTCAACCTGCCAGCCAGCCCTATAATTTGAAGCGCGCAAAGAGAGTCCATTTTTTGCGCGCCAACCAAGGGAGACGCCTTCGTGAATCGCAATCTTCTCCGCACAACGTTTACCGGAATCGCTCTTCTCCTGCTTGCCTCAACCGCATTGTGGGCACAGGAGCCAGGCAACGTTCCCGAGACCAAAGCGCCCGCGCCCGTTAAGACTGCTCCGCCCGCGCCGGCCATCGATTGGAAAGCCAAGTACGAGCAACAGCTCAAGGAAGATTGGCCCTGGCTGGGCAAGTTCAGAGATGCCGATATGAGCCTCCCTCCTCCCGCGCCCAACGAGAATCGCGTCGTCTTCATGGGCGATTCCATCACCGAAGGGTGGCACCTCGATGTGAGTTTTCCCGGCAAGCCCTACGTCAACCGCGGCATCAGCGGACAGACCACGCCCCAAATGCTCCTCCGCTTCCGTCAGGATGTCATCGACCTGCAGCCCAAAGTGGTGATCATACTTGCCGGCACCAATGACATTGCCGGCAACACCGGCCCCGAAACCCTGGAGCAGATCGAAGAGAATCTCGCCTCCATGGCCGATCTCGCCACGGCCAACCACATCCGCGTCGTGCTCTGCTCCATCACGCCGGCATTCGATTACCCGTGGAAGCCCGGCCTGACCCCTGCCCCCAAAATCGACAAAGTCAACGCGTGGCTCAGGGGCTATGCCCTGGCCAAGGGCTATGTCTACGTCGATTACCATTCGGCGATGAAAGACAAAGAGGACGGATTGCCGCCTTCCCTGAGCCAGGACGGCGTCCATCCCAAGCCCGAGGGCTACGCCATCATGGCGCCATTGGCCGAAGAAGGAATCGAGAAGGCCCTTGCACAGTAATTCCGGAACGGAGGCGAGAGAATGCGTCGATATCACCACATTGGAATTCCTACCAGCCAACCGAGACCCGGAGAGCGCCACATCGAGCGTCTAAAGATCTTTATTGTTGGACACGAAAACAGCGAGTATGGCGTCGAATGGATGCGGTTCGAAGCGGACGCATCGGTTCCCGAGTTGGTCCGGCAAGTGCCACATGTTGCTTTTGAGGTGAGTGACCTTGCGTCCGAGCTTGTAGGCCGGGAAATTCTGATTGCGCCGAACAGTCCATCCGACGGTGTGCGCGTCGCGTTCATCGTCGAAAACGGCGCACCCATCGAGTTGCTTGAGTTCACTGACCCCAACCATCCGGATCGGCGTTAAGACACCACTTGGAGTTCAAATCGCTCCCGCCGACACCGCCGCGCATCCGATGTCCATGAATCGTTTGCACCAGACTGCGAATCAACCTACAATAAGAGAATTGCAGGGAAAGGTTCTGTCTCGAGATGCCCAAGGAAAAGATTCACCCCCATTACGACGCAGTGCGGGTTATGTGCGCCTGCGGAAACAACTTTGAAACCCGTTCGACCCACAAGGGCGACATTCACGTGGAAATCTGCTCGGTTTGCCACCCGTTCTTTACCGGCAAACAGCGCCTGGTCGATACGGCGGGCCGCGTAGAGCGCTTCCGCCGCAAGTATGCCAAGGCCGCCGAAGTGGCTCCCGCAAAGTAAAGGCGCCACGCAGGTTAGCTCCAGTGGGCCTCCGCCGCGGCGGAGGCCCACGTTCGTTCTGGCCAACGCGGCCGGGTTTCAGGGGTCTGGAGAATCAACGTGGCTGGCAAGGGCTTTACCGTAAAAAAGGACTGGGATAACCCCAGGGAGCACGCGATGCCCGTCGGCATTCGCGTCCCCACTGAAGTGCGCCTTGGAACCGTCCTTGTCTCGCCCGCCACCGTCCTCGCTCCCATGGCCGGAGTCACCGATACCGTCTTCCGGCGCTTCATCCGCCACGCCAGCCTCTTCACCACACCGGCCCAGGACGTTTCCCAGCTCGATTCCCAATCGGCTCCGCTTTTCCCAGTTCTGGAGCGCCCAACCGAAGCTCCAGAAGAAGCCGAAATTGAAGCCGCCGTGACCAACCAGCAGTCCGGCTGCGGCCTTCTGATGACCGAATTCACCTCCGCCGACGGCCTCGCCCGGATGCGCGAAACCAAGCGCCGCCGCTACCTCACCTTCTACGACGACGAGCACCCAATCGGCGCGCAACTCTTCGGGTCGAACCCCGAGACGCTGGCAGAAGCCGCGCGGATTGTTCAGGATACGGGTTTCGACCTGGTCGACCTCAACCTCGGCTGCCCGGCCAAGCGAGTCGTCGGGTGCAATGGTGGATCGGGCCTGCTGCGGGATCTTCCCAAGATCGGCGAGATCTTCCGCACCGTGCGCAAGGCCGTCACCATCCCCTTCACCGTCAAGTTCCGCATGGGCTGGAACCAGTCCCAAATCGTCTGCGTAGAGCTGGCAAAAATGGCCGAATCGGAGGGCCTGAACTCCGTCGCCCTGCACGCCCGGACGCGCGAACAGGGCTACAGCGGCCAGGCGCAGTGGCAGTGGATTGCCGCTGTCAAGCAGGCCGTCAAAATCCCGGTAGTCGGCAATGGAGACATCCGTACCCCCGAGGACGCGGCTGCCATGGTCGCCCAAACCGGCTGCGATGCGGTCATGATTGGCCGTGCCGCCCCGGCCAATCCATGGATCTTCCGCCAGATCGCCCAGTACACCGCAACCGGAGCCTACGACCACCCCACAGTGGCCGATCGCCACCGCATGATCCGCGCCTACTTTGAGATGCTCCTGAGTGAAGCCGCGGCCACAACCGAATTGTCCCGCGACGCAAGGATGGGCGACCCCTCCGGCAAGATGAAGCAATTTGCCACCTGGTTCACCCATGGAGTGCCGGGAGGGGCTAAGCTGCGCGCCGCTATCTACCAGGCACGCACGGGGGCGGCGGTGCTGGCAGAGGTGGAGCGCTTCTTTGCAACCCAGCCAAACACCACCGCAGGCGAACTAACGACCTGCGCCGCGGGAGACGAACCCGCTTTTCCCGAAGCTGCACTGGTCTGCGACTAGCTGGGCTCTCGATCCGGGCTTTCCCCGTGACTACTTTCTAAATATCCAAAGATTTGCCCGAAATCATGGCCAAAATGGGTCATGTGGCACTAACCCTTTGGTTTAGGCTTCAACCTTTGTGTGATGGTCTCGAATAGCTAAAACACTTATATTTTGGACGAACATAAGTAACAAGTCGGGCATGATCGTTGCCAAGCTCCTGCCAAAATTCCTGCCATTCGCAGGACGGCAGTTGTTCGGTTACCGGCTTTCATGCAAGGGAAGTTCGAGGGCCCTGCATTGCTGAATGGTTCACCAACGCGCGGAAACCTTCTCAGTCGGCTAGTTGGCTGCCTGATGATGCTCTGTGTTGCGTGGCTGCCGTGTGCCGCGCAGCGCTACAGTTTTCGCGAGTACACCCAGGGGCTCGGCAACCTGAATATCGCGTGTCTTGTGCAGGACCGTACTGGGTATCTTTGGGTTGGTACGCAGAACGGCCTTTATCGTTACGACGGAAGCCAGTTCAAGAGCTACGGTGCCGCAGACGGCCTGCCGGAGCGCATGATCCAGAACCTCTTCATCGGCCTGGATGGAACTCTCTGGGTAGCAACCACGACCAGCATCTTTTTTGAACAACGGGACGGCAGGTTTGCCCAGGTTCGCCCACCTGCTCCCCTCACCCAAATCCTGCAGCGCACCGGAACGGTGTTCACAGCCAACAGGCCTGACCAGGTAGTGGCGGCAACCCGGAATGGCGCCCTTCTGCTTCGGCGAACCGGAACCGAACAGTGGACCGCCGAATCGTTGGGTCTCGAAAGTGGCCGAACCTTCGGCGTGCTATATGCACCCGATGGCGCGCTTTGGTTCGGATGCGACTCCGACTTGTGCAAAATGTCGAACGGCAAAACCACCCACATGGGTGCAAGCTTGAAACTGCCTGAAGAAGAATGGGAGAGCCTGATGCTTGCCCGAAACGGGCACATCTGGCTGCGCGGCAAGCTTCACGCGGGCGAACTGATGCTCGCGGAGGGCCGATACGAATCGCGAGACCTTCCCGACCCCTCGTTCTCTGAGGCTTATCCATTGCTGGCAGAAGACGAAGAGGGCCGCATCCTGACCGCGGAGGGAGCTTCGCTGGGGTTATGGGAAAAAGGCAAATGGCGCATTGTGACAGAGCGCAATGGGCTCTCGCGCTTCGAAATCCAGGATCTCTTTGTGGACCGCGAAGGGTCAGTCTGGATAAGTGAAGTCGGGCACGGGCTGAAGCGATGGGTCGGGCAGGACCGATGGGAGGGTTACACCGCGGCAGACGGCTTGAGCGACGACCTTGTATGGGATACGTCGCGGGATCATCAAGGCAGGCTATGGATCGCCACGGAATCAGGGTTGGACTGGATTCCCGCCGGTGGCGTGAATCCGAAGAAATGGACGGCGCCCGGCATCCAGACAAACCGCGCTGGCGCGCTGGAAGTGAGTCCGGACGGTGCAATCTGGCTGGGCACCACCGCCGGTGGATTGGTCCGAATCGACCAAAAGTCCTTGGCGGGGGCACAGTGGAAGGTCCCCGAAGTCTTCGAGTTGCTTGCCGACAAGAACAACCACGTGTGGGCCGCGACCAATAATGGACTCTTCGAATCGGACGCAAAGGGGCCAGACTACGGTCCGCATCTTGTCGAAGATGCAGTCTTCGCGAACCCTCGAGGGCGTTTCAACGATATCTGCCTGGATGGAGCAGGGCGTCTCTGGGTCGCCGCGGAGCAAGGAATCTTCCTTCTGGACAATCACGGCTGGCATGCCATCGACCCCGGAGATTCCGGCGCCAAACCAGACCTGATTGCGGTGGACCACCAGGGCTACCTCTGGTCTGCGGGTCCCTCGCAGGATGTGATGAGGCTTCGCGTCAGCCAGTACCGCGTCGTAGAGGCAACGCACATCGGCCAACCACCGGTCTTGTCACAGCAAGTGGTCTCGCTCATGGTGGACCGGCGCGGGTGGGTCTGGTTAGGCCAGGATGCGGGCCTGACGGTCTACGATGGCCACGCCTGGCATAGTTACACGCAGGATGACGGCCTCATCTGGAACGACACAGACAGCTACTCACTCGAAGAAGATTCTGATGGCAGCATGTGGATCGGTACCTCGGGCGGCCTGAGCCATCTCATCGATCCCAAGGCAGCACCGGTCGGTGCACCGCGAGCGCCGGCGATCTCTCAAGTCACATTTGGCTCGACAGTGCTGGAAAACGGCGACGCAGTGAAGTGGAGTGCGAGCCCTCTCACGATTTCGACGGTCCTGCTCTCGTTCAAGGGCACCCAGGACGTGGGCATTCGCTACCGACTCGTTGGCACGCAAGGCGCAAGTTGGGAAGAGACGCGCGAGTTGGAGGTTCGGTACCGGCACCTTGATCCTGGTGACTATCGCTTTGAGATGGTTGCGGTGGATCAGGCAGGTAACGCGGTATCGCCTGTCGCTGCCTTCTCGTTCAGGATCCTGCCGCTCTGGTGGCAAAACCGCAACCTGCAGATTTCTGTCGGAGTGTTGGTCCTGATCATCCTGGCGTTGACCTGGCGTCGACGCGTCGGCTCGCTGATTCGGCAGAAACGGCACCTGGAAGAAGCCGTGAAGACACGGACCATTGACTTGGAGCGGGAAAAAGGCGAGCTTGTGCGAACGCGCGAGCAGATGCGGCATTTTGCCGAACACGACGACCTGACCGGGCTCTGGAACCATCGCATCATCGTCGACCGGCTGCGTGGAGAAGTGGACCGTTCGCGTCGCGAAGGTGCACCACTCAGCATCGTGCTCGTCGATCTGGACTTCTTCAAGCGAATCAACGACACCTTTGGCCACCCTGCGGGAGACGAGGTATTGAAGCAGGCCAGCGCGATTCTTCAGCGCATGGTTCGAACCTACGACTGGGTGGGGCGGTATGGTGGCGAGGAGTTCCTGCTCATCCTGCCTGGTTCAGGCTTTATGAATGCCCGGCAGCGAGCCCAGGAGATGAGGGTCGCGCTTGAAGAGGCAATTATTCTCGACAACGGAACAAGGATCTCAATCACCGGAAGTTTTGGCGTGGCCTCTGGCTTCCCGGCCAGTCATGAAGAGATGATTCACGAGGCGGACGCTGCCCTCTACCGTGCCAAGGACAACGGACGCAACTGCGTGGTGGCGACCGAACTCGGCGTGCATACCGAAGCCGTGCCACCTGTACGGGAATACACCAAGACCTAATCCCGCTTCAAGCCAGCGGAAGTCGAACAATGGCCCGAGCACCTTCGCCATCGTCGCGATTGAGCAGGCGGATTTCGCCGCCATGCGCGCGGGCTATCTGCTGCGCCAGCGCAAGGCCCACGCCACTCCCAGCGGGCTTGGTCGTATAGAAGGGGACGAACAGGTTCTCGCTGTTCGCGATGCCGAGACCGCGGTCCTCGATTGAGACGATGATGTTCGAGTCAGCCAGACGCCACCCGATCCGTACAGGCTTGGCGCCGTTCGCGAGGGATGCGTCGACCGCGTTGGTCAACAGGTTGATGAACATCTGTTCCAGTTGGTCTGGATCGGCAAACAGTGTTGCCGGTGGCCCCGCATCAAGCACAACTGAAACGCGCTGCTCGAGCAACGCGACTCGCTCCAGGAGCGGCGCAGCGTGGACTTGCTTAAGCTGCGGCGGAGGTAGTTGCGCAAGAAGCCTATAAGACTGCACGAAGCGATGCAACGAATCGGCGCGGCTCTCTACGACCCCCAGGCCGCGACGGAAGTCGCGCAAGGTCAGGTCGTCTCCCTGCACCTGGTCAACGCGCGCCAACAGGCTGCCGGCAATAGACTTGATGGGGGCAAGGGAGTTGGAGAGCTCGTGGCCGAGGACGCGGATCAGGCGCTTCCACGCGGCTTGTTCCTCCTCACGCAGAGGCTGGCTCACGTCGGCCAGCAGCAACAGTGTATGAGGCGCGCCGTCCTGGCGAAATGCGGCTTTGCGCAACAGCCAGCGATTTGGGTTGGATCCGAAAGAGTGAATGCTCTGGTCGGGCGCGGCGAGCAGATGCTCCAGACTCAGCTCGCTTGCAGTGCGACCAAAGCAGCGCGCATGAGGTACACCCAAAAGCTGCACTCCCGCGTCGTTCACCAGTTGCAGCACATTATCACGGTCAAAGGCCAGTATTGGCGAATGCATGACCTCGAGAATCCGCGCCAGGAGTGCGGTAGCCTCAAGCGAGCGCACGCGCTGCCTCTGAAGCAGGTCAGCCAGAGCATTGACCTCGGCCGCTAATTCACCCAGAGCGTCCTGGCCGCCAGCCCCCCGAGCGCGGAAGGAGTAGTCGCCTTCGCGCAGCGATGAAACTACGTTGGAAAGTGTTTGCAGGGGCCGAATGAGGCCTTCAATCAAGGAAGCTGCAACGAGGACGAGATAAAGCAACAGACAGCCGCCGAGCAGAATGGCCGGCGCCGCCGTGACCTGGTGCTGGTAAAGAAGAATGGCCTCGAAAATAAACGCCGGGAGAGCCAGGAATAGGCAATAAAGCCACGCCCGGCGAACGGCCGAGCGGTGGTGCCTCCGCACCCTCCGGACTTCCATCTGGCTCTTATAGGCCATATTTTTCTATGCGCCGATAGAGTGCCGCGCGACTCAGGCCCAGGGCTTCAGCAGCCTGCGAGATGTTGCCGTCGCAGCGGCGCAGCACCTTGCGAATGAGCAATGCCTCGACCTCGTCGATACTCATATTCTCAAACGACGGAGTGGACGATCGCGAAGCCGCAATGGCCAGATTGGCGGGCTCAATCTCATCACCGCGGCAGAGCAGGACGGCACGTTCCACAGTGTGCTCCAACTCACGCACGTTGCCGGGCCAGGGGTACTGCATCATCTGCTGCATCGCAGCGGGAGAAAAGCCGGCCACCTGCTTGCGATAGCGGGAGCGGCTGCGACTCAGAAAGTGTGTCGCGAGGAGCGGAATGTCTTCACGCCGGTCGCGCAAAGCGGGCAGATGAATTTCCACAGTGTTGATTCGGAAGAGCAGGTCCTCGCGGAAATTACCGTTCTTGGCCTCTTCATGCAGGTCTGCATTGGTCGCCGAGAGAATCCGCACATCCACGCGGCGGGTCTGTGAAGACCCTACGCGCTCCAGCTCGCCGGTCTCGAGCACCCGCAGCAGCTTGGCCTGCTGGCGCATGGGGACGTTTGCAATTTCGTCCAGAAACAACGTCCCTCCATTGGCCAGCTCGAAACGACCCACACGGTCGGTGCGCGCATCGGTGAATGCGCCCTTTACGTGACCAAAAATTTCGCTCTCGAAAGTTCCCTCTGGCAATCCGCCTGCGTTGACGGCAACCAGCGGCATGCGCGCGCGCGGAGAGGCGGCGTGCAATAGTTTCGCGACGATCTCCTTGCCTGTGCCGTGCTCACCGGTGATGAAAACGTTGGCGTCCGACGGACCCACCTGTGCAATCAGTTCCAGTACCGGCTGCATCGAAGGCGCGCCTGCCACAAACTCCGGCATCCCTTCCGCGCGGAGGAGCCGGTTCTCAAGCTCCAGCTGGCGCGCGCGGCGTAGAGCATGATGCAACTCGGCGTGCACCCGAACCAGGGAAACCAGGCGCTCGTTCTCCCACGGCTTCTGAATAAAATCGCGTGCTCCAAGTTTGATCGATTCAACAGCGAGATTGATATTGCCCCAGGCCGTCATAACAATCACCGGCAATCGTGGGTCGATCTCCTTGAGACGCGCCAGCAGATCCAGACCCTCCTTGCCGGAGGTGGTGTCACGGGTGTAATTCAGGTCGATAAGCAGAACATCGTAGTCGCTCTGGCCCAGCGCCTCCAGTAACAACTGTGGAGAGCGCACGCAGTCCACCTGAATGCCCTGCGGCTGGAGTAAAAGCTCCACAGCTTCGAGGATGTGCGGTTGATCGTCGGCGACGAGAACCCGGATTCTTTCTTGCTTGCGTGCGTCTGTCATCTGTTTTGTCCCGGTCTCGTATTTAATGTTCTGCCCTCTCCGCGGCGCCGGACGCGGCGTCGGCATTTAAAATTCCGTAATCGTCCAGGATCATGCCTCGGACGCCTGGCTTCAATGCGCTTCTTTTGATTCTACGGCGCGTGCGTGACGACGCCGGTTTTCGCGTCATCAACCGAAACGCCTGTGCGTTCGAGCGTTTCCCCGGTAACGCGATCGATGTCTACCTTCGCCTTTTCGAAGAGAGTCTGTGCCGTATCGAGGGTCGATTCAGCGATTGCGAGTGCGCTCTGCGCTACCAGCGCATCCGAACTGGATTTGGCGCCGAGTAGCTGCTCCTGTTTGGTTATGTCGAAGGTACGCTTTGCCAGATCGCTTGCCTTCTGCGCTGCATCAACGCGAGCCTGGGCCTGTTCAAGCGCAAACTTTGAGTTGCGGACCTCGAAGCGGATGCCCTTTTGCTGCTGTTCGGATTGGATCTGGCTCTGCCTGTATGCGAGAACAGCGCGGAACTGATCGGCTTTGGCCTGGCGATTGCGCAGGTTGATTGAGAGAGTCATCCCCACCTGGTATTCCGGGGAGGAGTAGTTGAAGATGTTCTGGAACATGCCTGGGAAACCCGTGGGCAGGGTAGTAGCGCACTCACTGCCGAGACTGCAATTGGGATTAGCCGGCCCTGCAGTTCCGGCGCCGGAGTAGAACCCATACATATTGAGTGAGGGAAGCAGTTCGCTGTTAATGTCCTTAAGAGCCTGTTTCTGCACTTCGGCCGTCATCTGGTAGATCGCGACCTCCGGGCGTTTTTTCTCGGCTTCCGTAATCAGGTCATCAATTGGCCTGTTGGCGTTGGGGTCGGGCTGACCTTTCAGATCGAGAGGAATCACCGGCATCTCGTCGATGATGGGGTCATCCGTCTTGGTGAGCGCATTCTTTATCAGTAGTTCGTTGAGACGCAGGGTAGCGCGTGCAACCGTAAGATTGCCTTCGGCCGCCGCCACTGCCGACTGATCTGTCATGACCTGCATGGCAGGAATCGCGTTCAGTTCGAGCTGTTTCTGGTCGTCGGAAAGGGTTTGATTGGCGAAGCCCAGCGAACGCGTCGCGATCAGCTCCTCCTCATAGGCACCGACGAGATCCCAGTAAATGTTCTCGACCTGCGTGACGGTGGCGATAACCTGCTGTTTGAATGCGAGGTCGGTGATCTGGGCGTTACGTTTGGCGATGCGGATGAACCGCTCATTGGTGGAGAGGCCAAAGCCAGCCAGGAAAGGCTGCGTGATCTGCACTGCGAAATTCGAGTACAGTTCGGGATTGATGCCGTTGTAGGGGGAGTTGTTGGTCGTACGCTGTCCCAGGTATTGAGCGGAAATGTTGGTGCCCAGCGGGAAAGACTGACTGAAATTGGCCAGGCCCTGAATCGTGTTGGTTTTGAGCGTCGGCGTACCGACAACAAACTGGTTGGCCTCCTGGATGACCGTGTGATCTACATAGCCCTTGAATGTGAGAAAGGGATCGAAGGACGAAACGGCCGTCCCTTCGCCGAGAGTGGACGTGACGATGCCGCCGTTGCCGGCGGAGTATCCAGACCCGGACGAGCCGCCCCCGCCGCCGGTGGAAGTGCCAAACCCGCCCTGCGTGGACTGCACGATGGCGGTGTCCACGCCGTTGGCGGCGCCGCCTGCTCTGGTGCGCAGAATATCGGTCTGGGCAATCGGGAAGTTATAGCGGAAATAGGCCAGATCCAGGTTGTTCTCGATGGCCAGAGCGATGGCGTCCTGCATCGAAAGGTAAATTTTCCCGTCGCGGATCAGGGTTTCCAAACGTGGCGAATTACTGAGGTTCAAGGGAGGCGCCTCGCTGGGCCTGTACTGTGAGAACGGCTTATGCGAATGAGGTAGTGGAACTTGAAACGGAATCTGCGGTGCAAGCGACGCCTTCTGCGCGTCTTGCGCCTGTTGCGCCAGCGAAGGAGGCGCAGCCGCCGTGCCGTTCGCTGGTGGTGCTGGAGCGTCAGGGGCAGGTGCAGTTGACTGTTGATTCGCAGGAGCCGCTTGTGTTGCGGAAGGCGCGGAGTCCTGTGCAGCGTTTGCGGGAGGTGCCGGCTCCACGGCGAAAGCCATGTTGAGTTGCAGCAGAAGAACAGCGGCGACGGCTTGGATACGCGTACGAACACGGTAAATCGAGTTGGTCGTCAAAGAATTCACTGTGCGCCGACCTCCGTTGAAGCGGCCTGCAGGGTTTCATCGCGCGTGAGCCATCCATCTCGCAACTCGAGGATCCGCTTCCCATATCTCGCGTTTTCCTCCGAATGCGTCACTTGCACAATCGTGGTGCCCGCACGGTTGAGTTCGCGAAACAGTTCCATGATTTCGCGCGCTTGTGTGGAGTGAAGATTGCCGGTTGGCTCGTCCGCAAGCAACAGGGCGGGCGCGTGGACCACGGCCCGCGCGATGCCAACCAACTGCTGCTGTCCACCGGAGAGCTGGTTTGGAAAGAGATCCTTCTTAGCCACTATGTTGAAACGGTCGAGGATGTCGGCGACCATGCCCTGGCGGTCTTTTGAGGGCAGATTCTTATAGGAAAGCGGCAAGTCGATATTTTCAGCTACCGTGAGATCGTCCAGCAAGTGATAGCTTTGGAAAACCATGCCGATGCGCTGGCGGGCCAGATCCGCCCGCTGCTTGCGATTGAGGGCATGCACCGGCGTAGTGCTGAACCAGTATTCGCCGAGCCACCCGTCATCCAGCAATGCAAGCACGTTGAGCAGCGAAGACTTCCCCGCCCCGGACGGCCCCATGACGGTGACAAATTCACCCTCGTGGATCGTCAGCCCAACACGGCGCAACACCCAGGTTTCGGCATGGCCCGTCTTATAACTGCGTTCAACATTCTTTAATTCGATCATGGAGATACTCCGTTCTTGCATCCAGGTTGAAATGAAACCGATTACCGATCACTACTCATTTCGCAATGCCTTCATGGGCTGCACCGATGCGGCGCGGCGTGCGGGCAGCCAACTGGCAATCAACGATGCGCCTAATAGCACTGCTGCAACGGCCCCAACCGCGGGGAAGTCCAACTGCCCCACTCCGTACAGCGTACTTTGCATGGCGCGGCCGACGAAGTATGCACCGACCAGGCCCAGACCAAGACCGACCAACGCCAGCGCTAAAGCCTCTTTAAGCACGAGACTCACAACATTGCCGCGGCTTGCCCCCAACGCCATGCGCAGGCCGATTTCATGCTCACGCTGCGCCACGGTAAAGGCCATCACTCCGTAAATGCCGACCGCGGCAAGCAAAAGCGCAACCATGGCAAACGCGGCATAGAGTGTCATGGTGAATCGGTCGCCGGCCAGCATCAGGCTCTTGACTTCTTCCATGGTGCGCGGTTGGGCGAGGGCGATCTGCGGATCGACAGAGTGCACGGCGGCGGCGATGCTTTTGGTCATTGCCGCTGGATCACCGGTTGTGCGCACCCCGATGTTCGCCGAGGGCCAGGGAATCTGCCAGAACGGAATTTCGATCTCCGGAAAGTCTTCGCGGAACCCGCCGGCTCGCACATTGTGGAAGACCCCGACAATCTGCCAGGAGATATAAGGACCCAGCTTCGTTACCCCGGGAATGAGTTCCTCTACGTTGATGCGCTGCTGCAGCGGATCTTTGCCTTTGAAGAACTTGTGCACGAATTCTTCGTCCACCATTGCCACGTGGACGCTGCCGGCGTTGTCCTGGTCGGTGAATGAACGGCCTCGCACAACTTGAATTCCGTAAGTCTTGAAGTAGTCCGGTGTCACCATTCCAAATGCTGCGCCCGGCCTTTGCGAGGGATCGGAAAACTCGGGTTGGCCCGCGATGGTAAATGGCATTCCAAACCCCGGCCCTTCGAGCGGCAGTCCGACCGAAACCGAAGCATCGAGTACGCCCGGGACGGCCTTGATGCTCGCCAGCATTTGCTGGTAATAACCGCTGATCAGCGCGGGATCTTTTGGCCGCGATTCGGGAACGGGAAGAAAAAAGGTTTGCACGTGGACAGTGTTGACGCCGAGATCCACGCGGGTGAGGTTCCAAAAGCTATGAATGGCAAGCCCCGCACCGGTCAGGAGCGCCAGGGCCAATGCGAATTCGCCGACAACGAGCACCCTGCGCAGGCGTTGGCGAACTGCGCCGGTTCCTGATCGTCCGCCTTCCTTCAACGCCTCACTGGGGTCAACACGGGTCGCATACCAGGCCGGAGCGGAGCCAAACAGCAAGCCCGCCAATGTCGAAGCCGCAAACGTAAACAGCAGAATGGGAAGATTGAGACTGAGCTGAGCTTCAGAGGGAAGCGTGTTTTCAGGCATGGTGGCAGCCAGCGCCCGTAATGCAACCGCGCCGACCCCCACCCCCAGAAGGCCGCCAACCAGTGCCAGCAGCAGGTTTTCAGTGAGGAACTGCGTAAAGATGTCTTTGCGCGAGGCGCCGAGAGATGAGCGAACCGCAATCTCCTTCTGCCGCGTGGTTCCCTTTGCCAACAGCAGATTCGCCACATTGACGCAAGCGATCAAGAGCACAAAGCCCACCGCTCCAAGCAACATCCAAAGAGTCTGAATGCGTTCCTTGGGCAGGAAATCATTCTTTAGCGGCTCAACAAACGCCCCCCATCCTTTGTTGCTCTTCGGAAATGCCCTCGCGATATTGGCCGTGACCGAATCCATATCAGCCTGCGCCTGTTGGATGGTGACACCGGGCTTGAGGCGTCCCATCGCCAGCAGCCAATGAAAATCGTGATTCAACTGGTCTGGCTTAAACACAAGCGGAGCGATCAGCCACTGGTTGAGCCGGTCAGGCTGGCCCGGTGCCAATACTCCAACAACGGTGTAGGGCGTTCCATCAATCCTGACCTGCTTCCCGATGATGTTGGGATCGGAGCCCAGGCGCTTCCACATTTTATTGACTAGGACTACGACGTGTTCCTTGCCTGCTACTCCTTCTTCAGGAAGAAAATCGCGGCCATATTGAAATTTCACGCCCATCATCTTGTACATGCCCGGCGTGGTGAGCTGGCCTTCCACGTATTCCGGCTCGTCTTTGGTAGCAAGATTGAAGCTGCCGCCGGTCCATGCGTTCAAATCCTGAAACGATTTGCTTTGGTTCTTCCAGTCCACAAAATCCTGTGCCGCAATCGAGTTGCGATCACCCTGAATCTTCGACCACACCATGACCAGCTGATCCGGTTGCGGATACGGCATGGGCGCAAGGAGGGTTGAGTACACCACGGTAAAGATCGCGGTGTTGGCGCCGATGCCCAACGCAAGAGTGAGCACAGCTGTCAGCGTAAAGACAGGCGACTTGCGCAACTGACGGAGCGCGTAGTGAAGATTCCTCAAGCTCGCTTGCATCGTTTTCCCCTTCCCGTTCAGTGCGACTACTCGATTCTCAAAGCCTGCATCGGTTCGACGCCTGCGGCACGACGAGCGGGCAGTGCGCCTGCCAGGGTGACCATGGCCCCGGTAATCAGCACCGCAGCCGCAAGCGTAAGCGGGTCGAACGTCGTAACCCCATAAAGTTGACTACGGAAGTATCGTGCCAATGCAACAATGGAGGGCAACGCAATCGCAGTGGCAACGGTCGCGTTGACGGCCATCTCTCGAACGACGAGCAATACAACACTGCTGCGTGGCGAACCCAGCGCCAGCCGCACCCCAATCTCGCGCGTGCGCTGCTCAATTGAGTAGGCCAGTACACCGTAAAGTCCAACTGCCGCAAGAACCATGGCTAAAGAAGAGAATCCGATAGCAAGGAATGCAAGCGCGCGTTCGTCCGATGCGTTGCGGCTAATCTGCTCATCCATAGTGCGCAATCCGTCGACAACCAGCGTCGGATCGAGCTGATGAATGGCCTGGCGAATCGATCCCTCAATCAACTCCGGCGATTGGACTGTGCGGACGTACACCTCAACGCCAGTTGGATGTTTTTCCTGGAGATAGGGAGTGTAAACGGCGCCGCCCAAAGGCGTGCGCAAGTCAGTGTGCTTGATGTCGCCGACAACTCCCACGATGGTGATGTCGTATTTGATGTCATCGCCTCCGCCCTCCGCGATGGCGCGGCCCAGCGCATTTTGCGGCGAGCCGTAGAAGCGCTTTGCAAAAGCCAGGTTGACGACCGCAACCTTGGGCTGACCCTTTGCGTCAGACTCAGTGAATTCGCGGCCTGCAAGGATCGGCTGGTGAAGCGTGGTGAAATAGCCGGTGGTGATTCCCGGCTGCTCAAAGTTCATTCGCTCTTCTTCCGATGGTTTGTAGCCCTGCACCGAAAAGTTCGATGTCGTATCGTCATTCGAGAGTTCCGGGTCAGTGGTCGCCGCTGCCGACGCGACACCGGGAACGCGGCGCAACGACTCCAGCGCGCTTGTGATAATTGGGGTGGTGCGGTCCTCGCCGTAGCCTGATCCGGCCGGATCGAGTGAGAACGTCGCGAGATTCGTGACTTCAAACCCAACAGATTGGTGGCGCAGGTTGTCGAGGGTACGCACAAACAGGCCCGCCCCCCCGAGCAGCAGGACACTCAGCGTAATCTGTGCACCCACTGCCAGTTTGCGAAACCGTTGCGATCCCTTCGATGCTGTGCCCGCATTTTGGCGCAGCGCATTGGCCAGATCGGGACGCAGGAAATGCAACACCGGAGCCACGCTGAAAAGCAGGCTGACGACGAGCGAAATTCCCAGCGTGAACAGGAGCACTCGCATGTCGATTGACGCCGAATACGGCTCACTCCCTGGATCGGCGTTGGTCATCAAGCGCACCAGAACCTGGGCGACAAGCGGCGCAACAGCGAGACCCGCGCCGGCGCCCGCCGCACCGAGCAGGAGGCCTTCCACAAGCAACTGCGCAACAATGCGGCCGCGCTTTGCACCCAGGGCGTAGCGCATCGACATTTCACGCGCGCGTCCTGCAGCACGCAGCAACAGCAGTGTTGCCACATTGATCGCGCACATTGCAATCAGCAGACCTGCCATGCTCATGAGAATGACAAGCGGCTTTTCGAGTCCGATGCGATCTGGAGAAAATCCCTTGGAATCATCGACGACAATGAGATGCGAATCATCAATATATCTTTTTCTGAAATGCTCCGAGCGTGATTTATAGAGTGCAAACTCATTTACGCGGAGCGAGTGCCACAGCGGCGCGAGACTGGCCTGCGCCTGCGACAAAGACACGCCGGGTTTGAGGCGCGCCACAAGCGTAATCCAGACGGATTGATGATTATTCAGATTGTCCCGCGGGGCCATCCAGGGCATGGCAATTTCGACCATGCTGATAGGGATGAAGACACCCGGTTTGTAGCCACCGATAGCGGAGTCAAAGTTTGCCGGCGCAACGCCGAGAATCGTGAAAGGATGGCCGTTGATGAGCACGGTCTGGCCGACCACGTCGCGTGCTGCGCCGAAACGGCTTTTCCAATAGCCATAGCTCAACACCACGACAGGGTTTGCGTTCTTGGCAGTATCGTCCTGCTGCGTCAGCAGCCGGCCAAGCGCGGGCTTGAGACCCAGCAGCTGGAAGTAATTGCCGCTGACAACTTCTGCGTCCTTGCTCTCAGACTGGTTGTGCCAGGAAACGCCGACCCCGGTCTTGTCCGCGGCGATGATGCCCTGAAACACCTGATTCTGATCGCGCAAGTCCTTGTACATGGGATAAGAGAAATAATTGAAATGGTTCTCGGTGTCGCCGCCAAAACTGCTCATGGATCCGGAGAAGGCGCCCGACCAATCGAAGCGGACAAGTTCCTTGGGCTCCTGGACAGGCAACATGCGCAACAGCACCTGGTCGAAGAGAGTAAAGACGGCCGCATTTGCACCGATGCCGAGAGCCAGCGTGATGATCACCGTGAGTGTGAACCCCGGCGACTTGCGCAATTGGCGCAGTGCGTAGTGAATGTCTTGGAGCAGCGTATTCATCCAGTCTCTCCTTACTCGGTGCGCAGAGCCTTCATGGGTTCAATTGACGAGGCGCGTTGCGCGGGAATGAATCCTGCTGCGGTGGCGCAAAGAGCCAGCACAAGCGTTGCGCCGGTAAGGGCCCATGGATCGTACGCGCCGACGCCGTAAAGCTGGCTGGCCATGAGATGCCCGGCCAAAAGAGCGCAAGGGATTCCCAACGCAAGGCCCAGGGCGACTTGAATGACAACGCTGCGCAGCACCAAAGAGACAACGCTGGATCGCGTTGCGCCAAGAGCCATCCGAATTCCGATTTCACTGGTGCGGCGGGCGACAAAATAAGACATGACGCCGTACAAACCAACCGACGCCAGGATCAACGCCAGGATGCCAAACAGCGTCGTCAACTGCGCAACAAGCCGGTCTCCATTGAAGTTGTCTGCTACCTGCGCATCGAGTGAGCGCAAATCCATCACCGTCAGGTTCGGATCGATGCCGGCCATTGTGCGGCGAATGATTTCGTCTGCATCCTGCTGGGGGTGGCTGAAGTTGAAAATGATCGAGTCGATCGTCATCGATTGCGTCTCACCTGAGATCATCTCAGGCTCCTTGTAGCCGAGAAACTGCTGTGAAAGCGGACGTAGATAAACCGGACGCACCGGATCGCGCGGGTCGTTCATCTTGAAATCGCGGAAGACGCCAACGATCTCAAAGCTGCCGGAATACTGCGGGAAGTCGATGCCGAAGTGCTGCCCCACCGGGTTCTGGTTGGGGAAAAACCTCTTGGCGAAAGTCTCATTCACCACGGCTACCTGTGGCGAATTTGCCGTGTCCTGGTCACTGAAATTGCGGCCGCGCACAATGGGAACACCAATGGCGTTGAGAAATCCCGGGCTCACGCGATCCCAGGTAGAGCCGCAATGCGAGTCCGGTCCCGGCGCCGGGTGGCCCTGTTGAATCACGCACTCGCCCCAGTTGTCGCCTGAGAGAGGACTGTAGAGCGCCAGGCCAATGCTGGCCATGCCGGGTTGCGCGGTGAAGCGATCTTCAATCTCCCGATAGAGACCGGGAAGTCGGTCGACCGTGTATCCAGCGCCGGCAGGATCAAAGTGCAGCACGTACCGATTGGAGGTCACGACGCCGAAGTCCTGATGCGCAAGGTTGTTGAGCGACTTGCTCATAAGGATGGCGCCCGCCAGCAAGACAAGGGACAATGCCGCCTGAAAAACGACCAGCGATTTTTGCGGCAGCGAAGAGCGATCGCGCGTGGAGCGGTTGACACCGCGCAAAACTTCGGCAGGCTGAGCGTGCGACGAAAGCCACGCAGGTCCGGTGCCCGCCAGAATTCCGGTGGCCAGAGAAACGAGAAATGCAAAACCCAGCACGGTGAGCGACGGACTGGCGTCGATGGGCAGGTTTTGAGCGTCTGGGAATGCGAGAAGAAGAATGGTACGCGATCCGGCGTAGGCGACGGCAAGTCCCGCGAGCCCGCCAATGCAACTCAACAAAACGCACTCCGTGAGTATCTGCCGAATAACCCGGCTTCGGCGCGCGCCCATGGCCATGCGCACCGCCATATCCGCACGCCGCGTCGTGGCTCTCGCCATCAACAGATTGGCAATGTTGGCACAGGCGATCAGCAACACTACCGTGGACAGAATCATGAGCATGTCGAGACCCTGACCGGTCTCCTGCTGCAGGTTCCGGATTCCGCGGCCGCCGGGCACGATGACCACATGCATCTTGGGGATGATCTTGGCGCCACCGTTGTCGGTGTACATCGAGCGCGCAAAAAGCCATTGCCGCAGCATCACGGAAATCTTGGTCTGCAGGACGCCCACGTTGGTTCCAGGGCGGACCCGGCCCAGCGGATAGAGCCAGTGAGAGTCTTCATGATGCAGAATGGACGTGTTTCCGCGCGCGTAGGGTTCGGTGGAAAGAGGCAGCCAGAAATCCGGCGGCGTATCTCTGACACGATCCCCAAAGAATCCCGGTGGCGCAACGCCGACAACGGTGTACGGATGCGTCTGGAAAAAAATCGTGGAACCAACGATCGAAGGGTCGGAGGCATACTCGCCCTGCCAGGCCCGATAGCTGATGACCGTTGCAGGAGCCGCCCCAGGCGTGTCGTCGTTGTCGCTTAACACCCGCCCCTCGTATGCGCCCATACCCAGCGTGGCGAAAAAATTTCCAGAAACAAACTCAATGGGCAATGACTTGGGCAGCGCATCGCCGCGGCGCACGCTCCATTGCCACTGGCCCGCCTGCACCGCCGCCAGTTGCTCAAATTCGGGCGTGGACTTCTGAAGGTACCTGTAGAGGTCGTAGGAAAAGATCGCGAAGTCGCCGGTGTTTCCCGCGTCACCGGGAAAGCCGCCGTCAACGCAGCATTCATCGTTGTCGCCAATGCGATAGAGGCGTGACGGGTCGGCCACCGGCAATGACCGAAGCAGGATCCCTTGGACCAGCGTGAAAATGGCGGTGTTCGCGCCGATGCCAAGAGCCAGCGTGATCACGGCCGTGATGGTGAACCCCGGGGATTTGCGCAACTGGCGCAGCGCATAGCGAAGGTCGTTAACGAGTTGATTCATCGACTCTATTCTCCGTTGCCGCTTCGGTCCTTGATTACTACTCGGTTCGCAGCGCTTGCATGGGTTCAATGGATGCCGCGCGGCGGGCGGGCAGCCAGCTCGCCCCCATTGCTGCGCACAAAATCGCAATTGCTGCAAGCGCCGCAGATTGCGCGCTGTTCATCACGATGCGGGATGCGCTCGTCGCAGGGTCTACGCCGGAGTCTGCCAGCAAATGGCCAATCACCGGCTGCATCAACCAGCTTGCCACCAGGCCAAGAACAACACCCACCAAAGTCACGGTGAGGCCGCGCCCCATAAAGACGCGCAGGATCGCCGCACGGTCCGCGCCCAAGGCCATGCGTACGCCGATTTCGCGAGTTCGCTGCGTAACCTGGTAGCTGAGCAGGCCGAAGAGCCCAATCACTGTAAGCACCAACCCGAATCCAGAAAAGCCACCCGCAACAAAAGAGAAGAATCGAGGCTCCTGGACCGTCGAGTCGATCACCGCTTGCATCGTAGTGAGGCGCGCAATTGGAATCTCCGGATCGGCGCTTTCCACCGCCTGCTGCGCCACGGCTGCAAGGTTCAGGTTGGCCGCAGTGCGCACCGCGAATGTGGTTGGGAACCAGCCGTTGATCACCGCCATAAAATCGTCGAAAACCTGCGCCAGCGGACCGTAGAGCACAATTCCGTCAGTCTCAACCAGGGAGTGCATCTGCGCGTCGGATACAACGCCCACAATGCGCCACGGCTTCTCCCCGCCAAGGCGAATCGTTTCGCCGATGGGAGAGCGGCCGGGCCACCACTTCTTAGCTGCCGTTGCCCCAATGACAATCACTCGATCGCTGCCTGCGCGATCGCTGTCCGCAACGTCTCTGCCGGCCAGCAAGTGCATCCCCATGGTTTGAAAATAGCCCGGAGTGACCGCTCGAAACTCAACGATCTGCCGCAGATTATGCCGGTCCATGGGATTGGCTCCCATGTTCAGCCCGCGATCAAGTGGCAGCCCGTTCACCGCAGCCACGCTATCCACGCCGGGCGTACGGCGAAGCCTGTCCAAAACCGTGGAGACGAATTGCATGGTCTGTCGCGTATTCGCATAGCGATCACCTTTGAGGGTGACTTGAAAAACTGTGAGCTGCCTGGGCTCTACTCCGGAAGGAATCGAGCGCAAGCGCACAAAAGTTCCAAGCAGCACCGATGCCATTGAGAGAAGCACCGTGGCGAGCGATATCTGCGCCACCACGAGCGCGCGTGAGAGACGAGCATGCGAGACAGTTTCGCCCAGCGACGGTCCACCCAATCGCATCTCCCGGCTCCTCCTGCGCAGAACGAGCCATGCGGGCAGCATCGTGAAGATTCCGGTAGCCATCAGCGAAACGACAATGACCACGGCACTCAGCAACCAGTCGCTCGGCCCTCCATGAAGATCGGGAACAGCCAGGGGCGCAGCATGCAGCAGCACATTCACCGACGCGCGCGCCACCAGAACGCCTAGCGTTCCGCCGCCCAACGCAAGCAGCAACCCCTCACAGGCCAACAGCCTGACCAGTTGCGCCCGCGTTGCTCCCAGTGCCGAACGCATGGCGATTTCACGCGCACGGCGCATGGCCCGCGCCATCATGAGCCCGGCCAGGTTCAGGCACGCAACCAGCAGCACGGCCACGACCGCACCCATCATCGTCAGCAAACTGCGGCGCACTTCGCTGACCATAACGTCCTGGAGTTTAAAAACGCGAAACTGGTGTAACTGGCCTGCGCGGCTGTACCACTGCCTGTAGTCGGGGAAATGCGCGTAAAGTGGCTGCTGCAACGCGTCTAACTGTTGCTGCGCTTGAGTCAGCGTCACTCCGGGACGAAGCCGGGCAATCATCTGGTAGTTATCGCCATCGTAGCCCGGATCCTTCGGGCTCAATTGAATAGGTTGCCACAGGTCGGGATTTCCGATCACGCCGGGCGCGCTTTCAGCGGTCACAACAAAGCTGGCGGGCATCACGCCAACCACGGTGAATGTCTCCTGGTTGACGCGAATGGCGCGGCCGATGATGGAGGGATCGCGTGCAAAGACGCGGCTCCAAAGTCCGTCGCTCAGCACCACTGCCCGTGCCCCTTGCGGCCTTTCTTCATCCGCGATGAATCCACGGCCAAGCGAAGGAAACACACCCAGGGTGCGGAAATACCCTTCAGATACCTTCTGTGAATTCACCTCCTGCGCGTGACCGCCATTTACCGACAGGTTGACGGCAAAAGTGGAGTCATCCATTACCGCAACAGAGGAGAATTCCGTGCTGTGCTCGCGCACAAAGTCAGCCGACCCGCCAGTCTGTTCGGCATTCGGCTTTTCCTCTGGATAGGTGAATGCCAATCCGACTAGCCTGTCGGATTCCGGGTACGGCAGGGGCTCCAGCAAAACAGTGCGAACCACGCTATAGACAGCCGTGGTTACGCCAATGCCCAGCGCCAGGGTAAGCACTGCCGTGAGCGTGAACCCCGGCGAGCGTCGCAATTGGCGTAGCGCGTAGCGAAGGTCGTGAGCCGAATTCTGTAGCAGATGCATCATTGCGTTTGTTCTCCGTTGCCGCGCCGGCGGGTGGATCGTGCGAATCCGGAATTACTCGGTTCGCAGCGCTTGCATGGGTTCAATGGATGCGGCGCGCCGCGCTGGAACCACCGATGCCGCAAGCGCAAGCAGGAAGATAGAGAACGCCGCGCTGATCAGGACCAGCGGATCGAGCGGGTTGACTTCAAATAGCAGCGAACGCAGTAGGCGCGTTGCAAAAAAGGCTGCCAGTGCTCCGATGCCGCAACCGGCAAGCCCGAGCTTGGCCCCGGAAACAAGAACCAGGCGCATGATGCTGGCGCGCTGCGAGCCAAGCGCAAGTCGAATGGCCATCTCCTGTGTGCGCAAAGCTGCGGAAAATGCGATGACGCTGTAAATGCCGAGCAGGGCCAGCAGCACCGCCGCAGCGGCAAAGCTGGAGATAAGCATGGTATTGAAGCGGCGCGATGCCTCGCCTTCGGTGACCACCTGTTCCATTGACTCCACCTGCGTAAGCGCAAGCTGCGGGTCGATAGAATGGACCGCCGAACGAAGCGCGTTCGCCATCTGCTCCGGCGGCAACATGGTGCGTAGCAAGATGGACCCGCCGTTGCCATCCAGTGCCCCCGGGGGCACCAGCGATCCGAAGGAAATAATCCCCTGGCTGGAAGGCTGATAAACCTGCTCTTTCGTGGGCAGGTCCGCGCCGCTTTGCTTGATGTCGCCAATCTCGCCCACCACCGTCATCCAGGGCGTCGGCGACTCCGGCAGACCCCAGCGAATGCGCTTGCCGATTGGATCCTGGCCCGGCCAGTAGTGCTGCGCCAGAGTGTGGTTGACGATCACCACCAGTGGCGACTTCGCATTGTCTGAATCGGAAAATTCGCGGCCCCGCAGCAAAAGAATGCCCGCGGCGTGAAAGTAATCGCCAATCAACTGGGAAGGCCACGCAAGGCTTAGATCCGCACCCTTGGGTGGAACATAACCCTCCACGACAAATACCGTCTGACCGGAGTTTCCCGACGTCGGCAATTGCGAGGTTACGCCCTCAGTCTTGATGCCAGGTATCTGCCGTAGCTTTTCGACTAGTGCGTTATTGAATGCATCGACGGATGCCTGTGTCGAATATTGCCGTTGCGGCAAACTATACGAGGCAGTCAAGATGTCATCAGTTTGGAAACCGAGGTTCACAGCGCGCAATTTGTCAAAGCTGCGCAGCAGCAGGCCCGCCGATGTCAGCAACACCAGTGCGACGGCAACTTCCGCAATTACAAGGATGGAACGCAGGCGTGCATGGCCCCCGCCTGCGGTGCCTGTGCGTCCGCCCTCTTTCATGGCATCGTTCACGTTGGTGCGTGACGCTGACCAGGCGGGTAGCAGTCCACACAGAAATCCCGTGACCACAGCCAGCAGCAGAGCGAAAGCCATCACCTGCCAGTCGAGACTGATTGAGCTGATGCGCGGCAGAGTCTCCGGCAAAAAGCTCATGCCCACACGCAGCGCGGCCGCCGCGAAACTCAGGCCCAACAGCCCTCCCGCAACGCTTAGCACCAGCGCCTCAATCAGGTTCTGGCGAATCACGGCGGCGCTATTGGCACCCAGCGCGAGACGCACTGCAATCTCACGGCGGCGTCGAATCACCCTCACCAGCAGCAGGCTGGCGAGGTTTGCGCACGCAATGAAGAGCACCACGGCAACCGCCAGAAATAAAGTGCGCACCAGCGGCCGAGCTTCCTCCACTGTGTTCTCCTGTAGCGACTTCACCACAGGCTGAATTCGAAGGCTGGCCATGAACGGCGGAAATGCACGCATGATCTCTCGCGCCACGGGCACCGCGTCCTGCTGTGCCTGCGTTATCGTGACGCCCGGCTTCAGCCGCCCTACCATATTGAAGTTCCAACTCCCCGGCCCTTCCTGGGGAGTCAGGCTCACCGGAACCCAAAGAGCGCTGCGATTTAATTGACCCGGAACGAGCGGGAATTCAAAGTCGCGCGGCATGACGCCGATGATCTGGTAGGGCTTGCGATCCAGCAGAATCTTCTGACCGAGAATATTCGTGTCGCCGTGAAAGCGTCCGTGCCACATCTGGTAGCTGATGACCGTCACAAGCTGGCTGGTTTCATCTTCTCGTTGCGTGAAAGACCGCCCCATCAACGGCGCGACACCCAGCACCGTAAAGACACTTGGACTGAGACGCGCGGCGCTGATCTGCGCAGGTTCACCAACACCGGAAAGTTCGTAGCCGATTTGCTGATATGCGCCCAGGCTTGCAAAACCGCGCGTGTCTTGCATGTACGGACGAATCTCAGGTGCAGTCACACCGGCGACACCGCCGTTATCCGCGCCCGTACCCTCGACCGTATCGCCAAGTGTCACAAGCCTGTCCTGTTGAGGAAAAGGCAGCGGGCGCAGGAGCACACCCTCGACGATTGAGAAGATGGCGGTTGTCGCGCCGATGCCGAACGCCAGCGTGAGCACCGCGGTGAGCGTGAAACCCGGCGATTTGCGCAATTGGCGCAGAGCAAAACGAAGATCATGCAACGTTGAACTCATCTTCATCCTCCTCGTCTATTCAGTGCGCAACGCCTGCATGGGCTGAACGTTCGCAGCACGCCGCGCGGGGATCAGGCCTGAAACAAATACCGTAAGCAGCAGAAGGACCGCTGCCATGCAATAGCTTGCAGGGTCAAAGGCGGCAACCCCAAAGAGCAGGGAATGCAGCAGGCGAACCGCGGCAATGGATCCGAGCCCGCCGGTCAGCAGGCCCAGCGCTGCCGTGAATGTGCTGCCACTCAGCACCAGTCGAAAAATTCCGGCGCGTGTGGATCCCAGTGCCATGCGCAACGCGAACTCGCGGTGGCGCTCGATGACCGAGTAAGCCATGACGGCGTAGAGACCCAGCATAGCCACCAGCACACTCGACAGTGCATACACCCCGAGCAATTCCGCCGGAATTCGCGACATCTGATACTGTTCGCGGTCACGTCTTCGAGGGTCCGCACATCCTCCAGAGGCAGCGCGCCGTCAAGGCTCGCAACAGCCTGCCTCAACTGCGCCGTGACCGCTCCAGCCGTGGTGCGGGAGCGAATCGCAATCAATACATAGCCGTATCCCGCCGGGCCCTGAAGCAACGGTAGAAAGACCACCAGCTCCGGATCAGCCATTTCAGGATTGTGGTACGCATAGTCGCGGACCACGCCCACAACACGCCGCTGCAGCTTATCCACAACGATCATGCTGCCCAGCGCATTTCCCTTCGGCCAATAGCGCCGTGCCATCGATTCGCTGACAATTGCGACCAATGGTGATCCGGAGACATCGGAGCGCGCAAAGTCGCGGCCTTGTTGCATCTGGATTCCGGTCGTGTGAAAAAAATCAGGGCCATCGAAGTCCGTGATGACTTCCATGTCCTCGCCTTTTGCCGGGACATAGCCGGGGATGCTGAAGCCGCGCGTGTTGCCTGAGCCGGGATCGCCCATGGGTAAATGCGTTGTGAGCGTAGCGGAATCAACGCCGGGGGCATTCCGTAGCTTATCGAAAAGTGCGGCCTGAAAAGCAAGCCCGCGATCCTGACTGTATCCCGATCGCGAAAGATCAATGCTCGCAGTCAGAACGTTAGCGCGATTGAAGCCGGTATCGCGGCTGAATACATTGAACGCAGTCCGCGTCAAGAGGCCGCAGCAAACCAGAACCACAAAGCAGATTCCGAGCTGCAGGCCGAGCAGGATGCGCCGTCCGAATCGGCGCCGTGAGTCCCCGGCGACTGCCGCGCCGCCTTCATGCAGCGCCTCTCTTTGCGAGACGCGCAGGGACTGGCGCACCGGATACATCCCGCAGATTAGAGTCACCGCCATCACCACAGCGGTAACAAAGAGCAGGATGCGCGGGTCGCTGTGCAGGTTGAAGGCCAGGGGAAAACCGAAGTTCGGCAGCAACACAAACAGTGCGCGCGACATGCCGGTACTTGCAGCCCATCCTGCGAATCCGCCCGCCAGTGCCAACAGGCCGGTTTCAGTAAACACCTGCACCGCGATCCTGGTGGGCGCAGCGCCGAGCGCCGTGCGAATCGCAATTTCGCGCCGCCGGCGCGCCGCATGCTGGCCAAGCAGAGATGCGATATTCATGCAGACCAGCACCATGAGCAAAACAGATGCGCCCAGCAGAACCGGGAGCTGCTCGCCGATCACGCTGAACAATCCGCGCTGAAAATGCGAAGCTTCGTAGAGATTCAAATCCCAACCACGGTATGAATTGTCATGTTGTTGCGCGGCAAAGTTCCGTGCCAGGGTGTGGAGTTCCGCCGCAGCAGTTGCGTGGCTCACGCCTGGCCTGAAGGCGAACAACAACCTGAAGGCCATCGTTCAGCTAGGGGATCGGCGGGCGCATCGACGGAGAGGTCGCGTAATCCGGACAGAGGAACCCACGCATCTTCCGCGATTCCGCCAAAGATCCCGGAAAACTCAGCAGGAGCCACCCCAATCACAGTGAACGCATGGCGGTTGATAGAGACGGAGCGTCCAACAATATCGCGACTGGCGTTGAAGCGGTCGCGCCACAGCGCATCGGACAGCACAACTTCATCTTGCCCGCCATAGGCTCGATCGTTGCTGCCTGCTTGGAAAAATCTGCCGGCTTCCGGCTGGAGTCCGAGAAGTTGAAAGTAATTTGAAGAGACGATTCCGGCAGCGACGGCTTGCG
Source organism: uncultured Acidobacteriota bacterium (assembly GCA_963725945.1). Lineage (GTDB taxonomy): Bacteria > Acidobacteriota > Terriglobia > Terriglobales > Acidobacteriaceae > Telmatobacter. Next base: position 169,860 of record CAVSAW010000020.1, read on the forward strand.
GTTCCCCATTAGGGAGACTCAGATTCAGCTTGGTCAGATCGAATGCCGCCACATCGCTGAATGACCGCCCCTGCGTCCGCAGAAATTGCAGCTGGTCGTAGCGGACTGAATACCCGTCGCTCCCAAGCACCGTCGCCGATACGAAGCGAAGATCGCGCGGTGCAGCAACATGCGGCCAGGGGTTATACAGCACCGCATTCGTCCACGTTGCCACGGTGGTCAGCGCACCGATTCCGAGGGCCAGCGTGAGCACCGCCGTCAGGGTAAACCCCGGCGACTTGCGCAGCTGGCGCAATGCGTAAGCGAAAATCCTGCAGCATGATGGACTATGCCTCGACTTCTTCAGTCGAGCTTCTTCAGCTCGTCCTCCGAAACCACCTTGCCGTCGAACAGATGCACTTCGCGCTCGGCGTGCTTGGCGAATCGCGGATCGTGCGTCACCATGCAGATGGTGGAGCCTTCACGATGCAGATCGGCAAGCAGATGCATCACGGCTTCGCCGTTCTTCGAGTCCAGGTTGCCGGTGGGCTCGTCGGCCAGCAGGATGGAGGGCGAACCGGCCAGCGCACGAGCAACAGCGACACGCTGCTGCTGGCCGCCTGAGAGCTGCGCGGGATAGTGCCGCATGCGATGCGCCATGTTCACGCGCTCCAGAGCTTCCTTCACCCGCTTCTTGCGCTCCGCCGAAGGCATGCCCGCGCGATATGTCAGCGGCAGCTCGACGTTCTCCTCGACCGTGAGGTCGCCAATCAGATTGAAGCTCTGAAAGATGAAGCCGATCTCCTGGTTGCGGATGCGCGAGCGGTCACTGAAGCTCAGGTTCTCAACCGGATTGCCGTTCAGCAGGTAACGGCCGCCCGTGGGCGTGTCGAGCAGGCCCAGGATGGAGAGCAGCGTGGACTTGCCGCAGCCCGATGGGCCAGACATCGCCAGGTACTCGCCGCGCGAGATCGTGAGGTGAATACCGGAGAGCGCGTGGGTTTCCACTTCGTCGGTGTAGAAGACTTTGGTGAGGTCTTCAATTTCAATCAGTTTGCCGTTGGCTGCCATTCAGTCCCCCTTATGAGTTGTCAGTGATCGGTTCCATTCCTTGCTGTTCCTTAGTCGAGCCGGACGCGGTCCACGCTATCGTTTCGCGACATGTCAGAGAGAATCACGGTATCGCCTTCCTTGAGCCCTTCAAGCACTACGATGTTATTCACTGAGGCACGGCCCACCTTGACGGGCACGCGCGTAGCCCCTTTGCCATCGGGATCAAGCTTGAACAGGCTCAACGTCGAATTCTCGTTGCCCAGCGCAGGGCGCCCCACAAAAAGCACATCGTTCATGCGCGCCAGATCAATCACCCCGTCCACGCTCAAGCCGGGCACCGCGCCCGGAGGCAGCGGCCCATCCAGTGATACGTCAACCGTGCGCGTTCCGTTCAAAACCGTGGGATCGATGCGCGACACATGGCCAGGAACAACGCCGTTGTGGGTATCGATAGACGCCGGCTGGCCGATCTGGATGTCGTGCGCCTGTGTCTCAGCGATCTGCAGTGCGGCCTTGAGCTTGTTCAGCTGGGTGACTTCCGCCACAGGCGTTCCCGCAGTCACGTGGGTGCCCACCTGGATTGGACCGTTCGTGCCAACCGGAAGAGCTGCCACCTGGCCGGCAATCCCCGCCTTCACTTCGAGCGCCGCCGTCTGCTTTTCGTAAAGATCAACCAGCGTTTTCGCCTGGTCGATCTTGGACTGCGCCGAAGCCAGCTCAACCGTGATGGCCTTATCCATCACGTCGATCTGCTGCGTCGCAATCTTCTTTTGCGCATCCAGCTGTTCGAACTTGTTCTTTGAAGCTCCACAGACGAGTCCGGAGATGACTCCCAGCTTGCAGAGCTGCTGGTCCGTGTCGGCCTGGGTCTTGTCCGTCGAATAGTCGGCATCGACTTGCGCCAGCGTGGTCCTCAGAGTCATCAGCTGGCTCTGCAGCGTCGCCTGCTGGCTTTTGTAGTCCGCCTGCGCCTGCTGCAGTTGCAGCTTCGCATTGGTTAGCTGCTGCTCGAGTTGCGGATCCGATAGGTCAAGGAGAATCGTATCCGGAGTAACAATGGTTCCAGGCAACGCTCGGATGCGAACCACTGTCACGTCGGTCTGCGCCGGAATCAGCGCGATCGAGTCTTCGCGCGGAACCAATGTGCCGGTTGATCCCCGCACCTGGATGATGATGTTTCCCCTCTTGACGGTGTCCTTCCAGATAGTTGAGCTATCCACGGAGGGTGCGGCAGGTTTGAGCCTCGCCACGGCTACTGCCGCCACTGCAACAACCACCACTGCGACGCCGGTCCAAATCATCAGTCGGCGCGTCTTCTTTTGCTTCAGGTCTGGGCGTGCGATATCCATCACACCGGGTAAGAGCACTTGACCTGCCAAAGAGCGTCAGAGCATTCCCGCTGAAACTAAATAACTTATCTTGTCCGAATCACTTGGCGCCAGGATCAGCAGTGACCGGTGGCGTCTCGAATTGTCCGATATCGGACAGTTTGCCGGGCCTTGATTTGCGCTGAAACCGCCCCACCGTGGGCGTGAAACTCAGACTAACTCGACAGCCAGTGCCACAGCGTTTCCCCCGCCCAGGCAGAGCGCGGCGATGCCTTTGGCCGCGTTGCGCTGCGCCATCGCATAAAGAAGAGTCACCAGCACGCGCGCACCACTGGCGCCGATCGGGTGCCCAATGGCAACCGCGCCGCCATGCACGTTGACCTTCGCAGAATCGAGCCCCAGTTCGCGATTCACAGCCAGGGCCTGCACGCTGAACGCCTCGTTGAGCTCGAAGAGGTCCACAACGTCAAGCGGCCAACCCGCCTTGACGGCCACCTTGCGCACCGCGTCGATCGGCGCCAGGCTCATCCATTCCGGCTCACGGCCACTCGTGGCCTGGGCACAAATCCTCGCCAATGGCTTGAGCCCCAATTCCGTGGCCTTTTCAGCACTTGCAACCACGACCGCAGCCGCGCCGTCGCTAACACCAGGAGCGTTTCCTGCCGTAACGGTGCCGCCTTCCCTGAAGGCCGGCTTGAGGCGGGAGAGAATCTCCACCGTGGTGCCAGGGCGAACCGTCTCATCGGTCGCGAACAAACGAGGCTGCTCGCCCTTTTTGGCGGGCGGAATCTCAATGCCCAGGATCTCATCGCGGAAGAGCCCCTCCGCAGTCGCTGCGGCGGCGCGGCGGTGCGATTCGGCTGCAAACGCGTCCTGCTCTTCGCGGGAGATTCCGTATTTCTCCGCCACCATCTCCCCGGCTATGCCCATGTGAAAGTCGTTGTAAATGTCCCATAGGCCGTCGAAAATCATCGAATCCACCAGCGTGCCATTGCCCATTCGATAACCGGCACGCGCATTGGGCAGCAGGTAGGGCGCGTTGGTCATGGATTCCATGCCCCCGGCGACGACGAAATCTGCATCCCCTGTTTGGATTGCCTGGGCTGCCAGGCCCACAGCCTTGAGTCCCGAACCGCAGACTTTGTTGATGGTGAGCGCTCCCGCTGACGGCGGCAGGCCCCCGCGAAGTGCCGCCTGGCGCGCTGGATTCTGGCCAAGCCCCGCCTGGATTACGCAGCCCATAATGCACTCGTCTATCTGCGCCGCGTCGACACTTGCGCGGCGAACCGCCTCGCGCACCACCAGCGCACCCAGTTGCGGCGCGGAGAAGGGCTGCAGCGAGCCTTCAAACTTGCCCACCGGCGTCCGCACGGCCGATACGATGACGACTTCTTTCATACTTTTGCGCTCCGCGAGCATGGGGGGTTCTGTACCAAGAGCCCGCAACTGCCTCCGCCACCCGCTCTCGTTCCTGACCTGAGAATGCTACCGCATGCCGAGGAAAGGCCGCTAGTTGCGCCCAAAACACCAGGAATCCACAGGCTGGTGGGTAAGCATACAACTTTGGTGCAAAAAATCTAATCTTTCTGGCGATTGTTGGGAGAAGCAGATGCGGATAGCCTGACGGTGATAGATTTGCACGGGGATTAGACCCCGATTATTGAAGTTTCCAGTAGAGAATTCAGAAAGATTGCGCATGAATCCCGGACCTTCACAGTTTTCGCGCCGGTCTTTGGCTCGTACCTTCATCTTGGCATCGCTGTGCGCCGCTTCGTTGGGCGCCCTCCCGATGGTTGGATGCGGCGGCGGAGTAAGTGGATCCGGAACCACACTCACTGGCGATACGGCGGTCACCGTTCTCGCCACGAGCACCGCAAACGATCAACTCTCAGCCTTCAATATCGAATTCACCAGCGTCACCCTCACCAGCCAGTCGGGCCAGGTCGTCAACCTCCTATCCGCACCCATCTCTCCTGAATTCATTCATCTCAACGGCACCATCGAACCGCTGGCCACCGTCAATATTCCACAGGGCGTTTACACCTCTGCGACCGCAACCATTGGCAGCTCGCAGTTCACCTGCGTGGGCCTGAATTCATCCGGCTCGCTACAAAGCAGCATCTTTGCCTATGCGCAAACTCCAAGCAACAGCGTCACCCTCAATCTGCCTTCCCCGATCACCGTCTCCGGTACGAGCATGGGCCTGTCACTCAATTTGCTCGTCTCAAAATCGGAGACACTCGGGAGTTGCCAGGGTGGCGGCGATGACAATTTCTCGATCACCCCGACCTTCGAAGTAATGCCCATGACCATTGCGGCGCAGCCCACCGACGCCACAAACGGCAAGGCCACCGGCCTGCTGGGGCAGATCGGCTCCGTCGACGCAAGCGGAAACAGCTTCATCGTGGACGGCGCGGACGGCCCCAACCTGAATGGACCGCGCTGGCAGGCGAATACGAACGGCGCCACGGTTTTTCAGGGAGTGGACAGCATCGGGCAACTCGCCGCCGGCATGCCCGTCGACATGGATTTGGCAATTCAATCCGATGGCACCCTGCTCGCCACCCGGGTTGCAGTGGAAGATACAAATACAACCAGCGTGAACATTTTCAGCGGGCCGGTGAATCAGCTCATGGCTTCTCAACCTGTGGCCTACGTTTTCTTCCAGGAACAACAGGGCCAACTGGACAAGTCGAGCTATTACGAAGGCGCATTTCCCGTTTCTGTGGGAACAGCCGCATTCCGGACCTCGGGCGAACTGACCAATCAGCAAAGCCTTCCGTTCTCGCCCAGCTTTAACGCGGCCAATATGGTTACCGGGCAGAATGTAACCGTCACTTCGCACGCGTCCACCTTCCCTGGCTCACCGTTGCCGGGCGCAACGGTGACGCTGATGCCGCAGACCATCGACGGCACGGTGACCGCGATCTCCAGCGAGGGCGGGTTCACCACTTACACCGTGACCCTTGCCTCGTATGATGTTTTTCCTAGCCTTGCCGTGCAGCCGGGCCAGACCACCGTTCTCACCGATCCCGCCACCGTCGTGGTCTATGCAGACAGCAACGCACAATCGCTCAACACAACTGCCGCTTCAGTCGGCAGCCTGCTGCGCTTCAAGGGGTTGGTATTTAATGACCACGGAACCCTGCGGATGGATTGCGCGCAAATCAACGACGGCGTCGCCGAGTAGCTCCGCGCCAAAATAAGCCGACAAAGCTCCTAGATGCGTCCCGCTGCCCGCAGCTCGCCGATCTCCGCGTCGTCAAAGACACGTGAGCGGATAAGAAACCTGAAACCCTCCGGACCGTCCAGCGAGAACATGCCACCGCGCCCAGGCACCACGTCAAGGGTCAGTTGCGTGTGCTTCCAGTATTCAAACTGGCTCTTGCTCATGTAAAACGGCTCGCCATCCAGTTCACCTAGCTGCACATCGGAATCGCCGGTGATGAACTCCCCACGTGGATAGCACATCGGGGAACTGCCGTCGCAGCAGCCCCCCGATTGGTGAAACATGAGCGGCCCGTGCTTCTCGCGCAAAACGCGTATCAAGTGAATGGCTAGATCGGTTGCCATCACCTGTTGCGGTAACTCGGGCATAACTCCCCCGGTTCTAGAAGAAGCCGAGCTTCTTCGGGCTGTAACTCACCAGCAGGTTCTTGGTCTGCTGATAGTGGTCGAGCATCATGCTGTGCGTTTCGCGACCGATGCCCGATTGCTTATAGCCGCCAAAGGCTGCGTGCGCGGGGTAGGCATGGTAGCAGTTGACCCACACACGCCCCGCCTGGATGCCGCGTCCGAGATGGTAGCAGCGATTGGCATCGCGGCTCCACAACCCAGCGCCCAGCCCGTAGAGCGTGTCATTGGCGATTTCAAGCGCGTCTGCCTCGTTCTTGAACGTGGTCACCGAAACCACCGGCCCGAAGATCTCCTCCTGGAAAATCCGCATGCGGTTGTGGCCCTTGAAGACGGTTGGCTGCACATAATAGCCGCCGTCCAACTCACCGCCCAGGTGCGCGCGCCCGCCACCGGCCAGCAGTTCCGCGCCTTCCTTGTGGCCGATATCGATGTAGCTCAGGATCTTTTCCAGCTGCTCGCTGGACACTTGCGCACCGATCATGGTGTCGCTCTCCAGTGGATTGGCTTGCTTGATCGCCGCCACCCGCTTGAGCGCACGTTCCATGAATTTGTCGTAGATGCTTTCCTGGATGAGCGCGCGGCTCGGGCAGGTACAGACCTCGCCCTGGTTCAGCGCGAACATCACGAAACCCTCAATCGCCTTGTCAAAAAAGTCATCGTCTTCATTGCAGACATCGTCGAAGAAGATGTTGGGCGACTTGCCGCCTAACTCCAAGGTGACTGGAATCAGGTTCTGGCTGGCGTATTGCATAATCAAGCGGCCGGTTGTGGTTTCGCCCGTGAACGCAATCTTCGCCACCCGTGAACTGGACGCCAGCGGCTTCCCGGCTTCAAGGCCAAAGCCGTTCACAATGTTCAGCACTCCGGGCGGCAGCAGGTCGCCCACCAGTTCGGCCCACACCAGGATGCTGGCAGGAGTTTGCTCGGCGGGCTTCAACACCACACAGTTACCCGCGGCAATGGCCGGAGCCAGCTTCCACGTAGCCATCAGGATCGGGAAATTCCAGGGAATGATCTGCCCGACGACTCCCAGCGGCTCGTGGAAGTGGTAGGCCACCGTATCGCGATCGATCTCTGAAATCGTCCCTTCCTGGGCGCGGATGCAGCCCGCGAAGTAACGCCAATGGTCGATGGCGAGAGGCAGATCGGCCGCCGTCGTCTCGCGGATCGGCTTCCCGTTGTCCCAGGTCTCAGCCAGCGCCAGCAGGTCGAGGTTATCTTCCATCCGCTGCGCAATCTGGTTCATGATAATCGCGCGCTGCGTTGGGCTTGTGTGGCCCCAACTGGCCCGCGCCGCATGCGCGGCATCCAGCGCCCGTTCAATGTCCTGCGCGTTGGAGCGCGGAATCTCGCAGAAAGTTTTGCCCGTAACTGGGGTGACGTTTTCAAAATACTGGCCGGATGCGGGTTCGACCCACTTGCCGCCAATATAGTTGCCATAGCGCGGGCGAAAGCTCACTGTATCGCTGAGCTTGCCCGGATGCACTGCTGTCGCTGTCGCCATTAGAAAGTCCTCCGGGAGGAAGTACCGCGCAGGTGCAAGCACAGGGGACGCGGCGCACGAATCATACACGCGTCAAGGCACGATTGGGCAGGTCTGAAGTGTGAACAATTTGATTAAAATCGCAAACCGCCGCATTAAAGTGGATTCGGCAACGGCTCCCCGACAGTGTTCGCACGTACCCCAAGCCCAGCGACGGGGAGCCTTGCGCAGCCTGAATCCCAGCGAATTCCGACCCACACAGCGCGCCAGACATGCCCAGGGTTCGTTATCTTTGCGCCGTGAGCCGGTAACCATCCCGAGTTCGAATATGGTATTTCTGCAGAGCTTTACCGACTAATCGGACCTTGATGGAGCGCCAGCCTCGATTTGGGTTGGGCTGCGGGTAATAGCTCAACGTGTAGAGCTGAACAAGGTCTTCGCGGATATCGGAGAATGCCTTACTCTCATCCCGCCAGTTCCTTGCAAAGTATGCCTTTCCGCCCGAAACCCTGCTCATGCCCTCGAATGCCGCGGCGGACGCGGGATCCTCCTGCGCCTGGCGGGTGCTGATGATATAGATGATGGTTCCAGTCGATTCGGCCAACTCTGCCACGTCCTCCGGCGGAACCGCGCTGGCATTGTCCGGCCCATTGGAAAACACCACGATTGCCTTCCGTCCTCTCAGCGGAGCCGCATCCTTCACCGTTAAAAGCAGGCTGTTATAGAGCGCTGCGTCGTCACCGGCGACCGAACTGCGCACGCCGTTGATGAGGCGCAAGTGGTCAGGCGTCAGTTGAATGGCACGCGAAAGATCGCGGCAATATGAGTAGAACGCAACCCTGCTGACTTCATCCATCGAGCGAATAAAATCCGTAATCGCATCCTGTGCGAAAACGAAACTTCGGTACATATAGTTACTCGTGTCAAAGAGGATGAACACACTGGAGCCGCTCAGATGCGACGTCGAGATGATCGCTCCGTCTGCGGAACGCGGTGACGCGGCCTGTGCCGCATCGCCGGAATTCGCTGAACCCGCCTGTGATGGATTCGTCGCTTCATCCACGCTGGATGCTGCGTGGCCGCTCTCTTCAAACGACGAGATCTTCTCCGGTATTTTGTCCTCGGTTACCTCGAAGTCTTCCGGGCGAAGGTCATTCACGTAGTTGCCTTTGCTGTCGGTCACCGCCACATTGAGTTCGACCAGAACCACGTTCACACGCAGATGGGTAGTCTCTTCCTGGGCTGCCGGTTGCAGATTCATACCAGCCTCAAGAACGAAGAGCAAAACGCCGTAGAAAAGTAGCTTGATTTTTCGCATCGGTCTTATATCCGTCGTCCTTCGCTATTGTGAAGAAGTCGTGCGCTCTGCCTGGGGCATGATCTTACCCTGTCGAAGCTCATTCCCCGTCTCCCGCATGGCTCGCAGCAAGGCAGGCCAATCGTCGATATTACTGGCAAAAATGTTCGCGACCATATTGCGGGTCAATTCAGGAACGAGAAGATTAAGCTCTACTGGCGAATACCCCATTTCGTTCGCAAGGCGTGCCCAGTAAAGATTGTTTGACTCCCACGATTCCGCAAAGATCGTGCCGCGGTTTCCGACAATTGTGGAGATGGCCCTCAAATTGAGCAGGGATGAGGAATTGGTTCGACTGAATGCCGGATGAGGGGCACCGAAATCGGCTGATAACCGCTCCAGACTCGCATCGGTGGGATCCTGTTGGCAAAGATTATCCAGTTCTCTCCCTGCCGGGCCCCAGTTGGCGCTTTGGCTGGGATACCTCTTCCGAAATTCCACAGCAAGGTAAAAGATGTCCGACGGCAGCATTTGAGAAATCACGCTGTTTGCGTTTTGCGGTTCCTGCAAAGCCCGCTCCATCAGTTCCAATCGCGCCGGCGAAAGCCGATCGGAGAATATCCCGGACACTTCCGTACGAAGCTCTGGGTTGCGCGCCGAATCGGTCAGCAATTCCTCGCCCATCTGCTGGTAAAGAGCTGCAAAATGCAATTCCGCCTTACTCACGTTCCACCAGCGCGGCATTGTCGCCCCCACCAGCAGGACCGGGACAACATCTCGCCAAATCAGGGCCTGAACGTTTCTGGGAACTATGAAGTCTGCTTCCGTCTCCGCGAGCGCGTACGGCAAATCTGCCAGCGAACCCAGGAGGTACGCCCCGCCGCCGGCGGTTGCGCCCACACCCACCAGTCGCGGAGTATCCCAGATTTGCCGCACCCCCTCAATCGAAATAGAAGAAAAGTCGTGAGACCGCACAAAGATCGGATTATTATGCAAAACCTCGGCACCCGGCGGCTCGTAGTACGCGTAGTTCAAACCCACAAGCGTATCCCTAAGGAAGGGAGTGAGCTGACCGCGGGCCGCTTCGAGCTGCGACGGCGTTGCAGCAGATTTCAAGACCCGCGTCAGGTCCGTCCTCACTTGCAGTTCCGCATGTCTGCTTACGTAAACGGCCGGCGCCCAGCTGCTCTTTTCGCTGCCGGTGAAAATGGGGCGCGGCATTTCGAACTCTCGCAGTTCTTCTGCGAGCAACAGCAGCGAGGCGTTGGCCGGGGCCCCATGGGCCATCTCGTCCATTCCGTCATAGAGACCGAAAAGCGCGTCGAGCGAGACCAGCCGTTGATCGTCGAGAACCGCACGGATCCTGTCGGCTATTTCGCGGTGGACGCGCTGGCTGTCGGGATCATCCTGATTCGGCCCGCCAAGCAGGTCAATGATCCGGTCCTGGGTCAGTGCTCCATTAACTCCCGCCGCTTGCACTGTTGCCTGCAGCGACGTCCGCGCCGCGTCGAAAAGCTGCACCGATGTCGTAAATCCGAAAAAGGGCTGCACCGACTGGAGCCAGGACGAACTCAGCTTGTCCGTGGGTATCTGGCCCTGTCGCGCAAAGATTTGCCACAGCCCTACCTCAGCCTGAAATGTTCCCAGTGCGTTCGCGCGCAAAGTCGGATTCGAGATGCCGTCGATCTGGTCTGCCGCGTTCACAAATTTCACGATGGCGGCATCGTCGAGCGCCGGGAATTCCGCAAAAATCGGAAACCAACGATAGAACTGGGCGAACCTGTGCGCAACCAGCTCCTCCGTCTGGCTTGAAAGTTGGTGATCCGCGGGCCTCGCAGAATCAATCGCGCGCAACATCAGGAACATCTGCACGGGACCGCTATCCGATTCATAGTTCGACGCGGCGATCAAGCTTTCGAGCAGCCGGCCCGATGTGTTCCATTCACGGCTCCGGCCAATCCACGGGCGCATTTCTTTCGACCTGGCTGACTCGCGGAGAATTGCGTCCCAGGTGGGAAGATCTCCGGGAATTACAAAATCTCCGTCAGGCTTCCATTGCAATGAATTCAACAGAATGAAGAGATCACCGTTCGACGGGTAGACCCCTTTCGACGCATCCGAACGGATCGCTGTGGATCGATACGCATCATAAAATCGCTTGAGCCGATCGCCCTGCGTGATCTGTGCCTGCTCAGCCGGATTCAGGCGGCTCAAGGCATCGAAATAGGCCGCCAGCCATCCATGATCTTTCGACAGAAGGCCCATGACAAATGGCCCGGGCGAATTCACCTTGGCCCCGACAATTTCTTCCCACTCCTTCTCCCCGCCCGGGACCATCACCTTTCCTGATCGAATGAAGATCTGGCTCCCGTATCGATCGACAATTGACGCGTAGGATACAAGTCGCTTCAGTCCTGGCGTGTGGTCCAACGCAATCCGTGATTCTTCATCGCACTTCGCCAGTGCTGCATAGAGACGAGCCAGGTCCTGATCGTGCAAAAGCATGTCGAGAAGGTTAGCGTTCGGTTCGCGCTTCCAGGTCGTAACTGAAAGCCAGTCCTGCTCCGTGAGAATGATGGGAACCATCGTGCCCCGGAACGTATAGGTGAAGGGACCATCTTTCTCAAGCGCCTCTTCCAGCGCCGTCAACGGAAAACCGGAGTCGATGGTCAGGAATGCGCGCTCTGCATTGGCGGTGCGCAGGGCGCTCTTGTGGCTGCCGCAATCCTGCTCAAATCGGTATCCAAGAATCTCCAGCAGATTACCTGCGTCCCTGCAGCCGGAGATTCGGATCGTGCCATTCGCATTCGCCAGACTTTGAAGCTCCCGGGCAAAGTGGAGATACCTTACCAGCAGCACGAGGTATTCCTTTGGTCTTCCATCATCGAAGCCCCAAAGGTCCACATTCCGCGCGAGCAGGGGCAGGACATCGCTGGTAGGCACCTCCTGGCTCACTCCAGCCATGCGGAGGAAGGAACTCAATGGGCCGGGAATCTCAACTGAATCACCCGTATGCGCGGTCGGCAAGTCATCGTTCGACGATGCGGCCTTTACTGCAGTAGGTGCGGTTTTCGTTTCAGAGAGCACGGGAGCAGAAACTGCGCAGCAGACTGCGAAGCAAACGAAACCTGCTATGCGGACACGTGGGCGAAGAAGAATCCTCATGTCAGACACCCTTCGAAAACATTCAATCCGTGCTCGAAGTTTTTAGGGAAGCGTTGTGCGAGTGTTCGAAGGGGGCTCTGCGCAGTTCGGGAAGATAGGTGGCGTCAGAACTCACCCTGGAACGCGAACCATCATCGCAGACTCTCAGTCCATCGGCAAGCCAATCCTGAATTTTATTTCTGCGTGGGGCGGGAACGGAGTCGGCCATGAATCGGTCATTGCACCGCATGCCTTCGACTTCGGTCTTCGCAATGAACTGCGGTCGGAAAAATCGAGAACAAAGGGCGGCAAAGGTCGAGTAGGTCCAGTCACCCACGACGCTTCCGCGGCGCTCGCCCAATAGAGACAGGCTTCTGAATTCCCCTCACTCCACCAGCGCCCTTCTCATCCTCCGCATTCCAAAGCAATCAACAAGATAAAGTCAATAAATACAGATGTCTAAGCGCTGCTCGCGCACCGGATTCTCCACCCAAGTCGGCTTGAATGTCATTGCTGGGTGGGTTTGTGTGACCACGAACCGAATGTATGACCACAGGATTCGGGCCGGCCAGAATCCTTCGTGCTACTTCTCCGCGGAGCCAACTATGAATGGACCTGTGTCGGGACAGCCAGACAGTGCGGTGAATTCCAGGCCGAATCGATGAGAGGTTCCGCCTCTTTCTGGTCAAGTATGTTGGGCAAGGACATCCGCGATTCTGCTGCTGTTGGAGAGCTTCTGCGAGGCGGCATGAGGACCAATTAACAGCGGACTATACTTGTATGGAACGACATCCCCGAGCGATGCGGAGCAGTAATCCCCGACCATGAACTTGTACAGCACCGGATCCATTTTCCGACCAACTCGCTCTGCAAGAACGGCCCGGAAGACGTTTGCTGTTGCAACATTCCTATGGACCTTCTGGAGTCCTTACGTGTCGTCGCAAACCGCAAATCCTGAACAGCTATTCAAGGAGGCGGTGGAAGCACAGCAACGGGGCGAAGATGCGGTTGCGGTGAGCAAATATAAAGAACTGCTCAGCATGCACCCCGAGGCGGTGGCTGTGCGCGTGAACCTCGGAGCGACACTTGCCCACGAGAAGCGATTCAGCGAGGCAATCGATCAGTACCGACTGGTATTGTCGTCCGACGCCCACAACAAACTCGCGCGTATGAACTTGGCTTTGGCCTACGAGGGCAACGGCAACCTCGCCTCTGCGAACAAGGAATTGGAGCAGCTTCATCGCGAAGACCCAGGCGACCCGCAGTCCACGATGATGCTCGCCGATTGTGAAGTGCAGTCCGGGCGCGTCGCGGATGCGGTGACCTTGCTTGTGCCTTTGGAGACCGTTCAGCCAGAGGATCCGGATCTGGAATGGCTGCTCGGGTCGGCGCTGATTCAGGTTGGGCGCGCAGCAGAGGGTGTGGAGCGGGTTGAAAAAGCAGCGAGCAAAACCGCCAATGCGGACGCATATCTGCTCGCTGGACAAACGCGGCTGGGAATGAGCCAGTTTGACGTAGCGCGACACGATGCCGACGAGGCCGACCGGCTGAATCCAAATCTCGCCGGACTTAATTCCCTGCGCGGCATGGTCCAGGAACAGATGGCCGACTACGACGGCGCGGAAGCGTCCCTGTTGCAGGCCCTCGCGGCTGATCCGAAGGACTTGAACGCGCACTACTACCTGGGCGCCATCTACTACTTCAAACGAGATCTGCCGAAAGCTCGGCTGCACCTGGAGCAGGCGTTGGAACTTCAGCCCGCTTCATCGCAGGCACGATTTGAACTCGCATTGGTGGCGCGCGCAGAAGGGCACCTGGATGCTGCGTTGCTCGATTTGGAGCGGGTCATTCGCGATTCTCCAGACTGGCTCCAGCCGCATGTCGAATTATCGGCGCTCTATTATCGTCTGTCGCGCCCGGAAGACGGCGCCAGGCAGAAGCAGATTGTGGACCGCATGATGGCGGCGCAGCAGCAGAGTCAAGTGCTGGCTGCGCGATAAGTTCATTGCTCCCTGGCTCGACGCAGAGCGCCGGTCAATTCAGTGCGCAGGTTCCTTGACGGCGAGCACCCGGTCAGCCGCAACATCCTGAAAGGTCTGTACAATCCCGGATGGCCAATGTATCTCAACCAGCTTTGCCCGTGCGTCCCCACCCAATCCAAAATGTACAGGACCATCGCTCGATGAAGCATATCCAACACTCGTTGTCATGTGGTTGTACTGCGCACCTTTGCTGGTCACGACCTTGATACGGGCACCGATGCCGTCGCGATTGCTGCGCGTCCCTTCGAGGGCGAAATCGAGCCAATGTCCTGAGGGCTCGCTCCGATTCATCCATAGCTCCGCGTCTCCGCCGAGAGCCGTCACCACGACATCGACGCGACCGTCTCCGTCGAAATCGCCAAAGGCACAACCGCGATGCCGCGCGGGTTGAAGCGCGCTGAATCCCCCATCATCGCCGGCAACGCTCCACCTTCCTTCGCGTCCCGGATTCCTGAACACAAAATTCGGCTCGTCGACGGCTGTCCCGAGCGTCATCAACGACAACACGTGCCCCCCGCTCGCGAAGATATCCTTCCACCCATCGTTGTCGAAGTCGTAGATGCCGACTCCGAAGCCAGAGCGCATAAGCGTCGTTGCGCGCAGGCCGCTGGTTCCCGTCACCTCGACGAATTCCTGGCCCGACCGATTTTGAAACAGAGGAAACGTCTGGTTGGCCAGCGCCGCGAAGGCCACGTCGGGATAACCATCGTTGTCGACATCGCGAAAGTCAACCCCCATGCCGGAGATGAAGTTCCCATCTTCAGGCAGTGCCACGCCTTCCGGCAGTGCGACCTCTTCAAACTTTCCACCCAGGTTATGAAAAAGAAAGTTGTAATACCCGTCGTTGGTGACAAAGATGTCGGGTTTGCCGTCGAGGTCGAAGTCCGCCATCGCGCCGCCCATGCCCTTCCCTACATGGGATCGAACGCCCCATGCGGCCGACACATCCTGGAATGTGCCGTCGCCTTTGTTGAGAAAGAGCTGGTCGGGAAGGCCCTTGTAGAAGCTCGGCGCGCAGTAGTCAGAAATTTCGTGATACTTGCAGATGGGCTCGGTCGCGAAATCCCACTGGAGGTAATTGACCACGAACAGGTCGAGAAGCCCGTCGCCATTTACATCGACCCAGATTGCGGCCACCGACCACAACGGGCCGTATTCTGAATCGGGACGATTGAGGCCCGCCTTGCTGGTGACGTCGGTAAACGTGCCATCGCGATTGTTGTGGTAAAGCGTGTTGCGATGTACTCCGGTGACGAACAGGTCGGGATAGCCGTCGTTGTCAAAGTCGCCTGCTGCAACGCCCACGTCATAGCCCGTTCCCGCCAATCCCGCAGCGTCTGTCACATCGGTAAAGACCCCGTTTCCATCGTTGCGAAAGAGACGATCCTTGTACTTAGGATCGTCCTTTTGCAACGTCTTGATGTTGGCTCCGTTGGTAAAAAAGATGTCGGGGTGGCCGTCTTTGTTGTAATCGAAAACCGCGACACCGCCGGCCATGGTCGCTGGAACATGACGTGTCGGAGTTTCGTCGGTCTCCAGACGAAACGCGATCGGCATAGGCGAAAAGCGAATACCGGGCGGACTGACAGCCGCGCCGAAGAGCACGACACCACACGCCATGGCCGGAAGAGAAGCCACTGCGATCAAAGCCCTCAGAGATCGGTTCAATGCGGGGTTGCCGGACACTGAATCTCCTGATTGCCGGGCCGATGCGGGGCATCCATCACGGAGATGAATTGTGCAATGTCGATTCCCTGACCGGCATTTGCCTCGGCTTGGCGCTGTTTTGACAGCTGAAAAATCTCCATCTCGCGCGCCGATTGCTCGGTGCGCCCGATGTGTTTATAGGCCATCGCCAGGCGATAATGCACCTCGTTCAGGCCCTGCGCCAGCCGCACCGCCGCCTCATACTCCGGGACCGCGTCTGCGTAATCGTCGCGCTGCGCATAGAGGTCGGCAAGTTGCAAATGAGCTTTGGCAAGATTTGGATCCAGTTGAATCGCCCGCTTCAGCAGCGTCTCAATGCGACCCGCATCGACGCCGCCGCTCTCCCGCGACAACGCAAGCGCGTAGAAGTAATTGGCCAGGCCGCTGTCGGGTTTGCGGTCCAAATAGCGCTTGAAGCTGTTGCGCACGCGCTCTTCCTCATCGTGCGAGATGCCTGACGCGCTGGCTACAAATGGATAAGGCCGCGGATCAGTGGGATCAATGTCCGCCGCATCAAGAAAGCAGCGCAAGGCCGTGGAAGTGTTTCCAAGCAAGAACTGCGCCGTTCCGGCGCCAACCCGCAATGCAATTGATTGCGGATACCTCTTTACACCGGCCTCGAATGCGATGTTCCCCTCGGCTGGCGACCCGGCAAGAATCAACTCGTACCCTTCGCCGAAAAGGCTCTCTTCGCTGGACTCCATGTTGTAGGCGGCTCTGTATTCTTGCGCCGCTTGCTGAAACATTCCAGATCCCTCGGCGGCGCGTGCAAGGAGCTGATGAGCCTCGGGCGTGGTATCGCGGTTCTCGAGCGGGGAGAGCGTCTTGCGCGCATTCTCAAATTCTCCGCTCTGCAAAAATGCGATCGCGAGCTCTCGCGAAGCATCATCGTTTGTACCGTCGATTTCCAAGGAGCGCTTGAGAAACGGGATCGCCTGCGCGGGCTGATCGTGCACGACATAAAACTCTCCCAATCGCAGATTCGGATTGGCCTGATCCGGAAACTCCGCGACCGCGCTCCGCAGTTCCGTCTCCAGGCCGCATGGAAAGTCCTTCGCGGCCGAGGCGCCAAAACTTTTGTCGGTTCGTTTGATATCCGCGATGCCGCGCAGGATGCCTGAGGCAGCGCCATTCGAGGATGCGGAGTATCCGCCAGGGTCGATAAGGCCGCGAATTCCCGCCGCTTGGAATTCCGGCTTTGGGTGCGATGCGTCCGTTGCGTCGGACGCAAACGCCCCGGATTCTGCAGTCGCTGAGACTCGCGTCAATGTGAGATCGGCGGCCACTGCAAGAGAATTGGAATGTACGCGAACAATGACCGGCCCCGCGGCGTTGTAGCCGCTGAGTTCAGCTGAAAGGGAGTAGGCACCGTCGGTGAGTTCCGCAAATCGGAATTCACCTGAAGGCCCGCTTATGGCGCGGTAAGCCACCTGATGAGTCTCCAGATTCGAGAGTCTGACGGAAGCACCGCTGAGCGGTTTGCCGTCTCCATCTCGAACGGTGCCGGCGACGCTGCCTTGGTTGGCGGCGTTGGCCCCGAAAACATTCGCAGTCACGGCAACAGCAATCAAAGCGCAGCGAAGAATGGGATTGATTTTCACTGGGTCCCCATCTTGTCGAGAGCGCTGCGCGCGTCTCCGTTGTCGGGATGGCGTGCGAGGAAATCCTGCAGAACCTGGCGCGCCTTTGCCGGCTGACCTTGTGCGTTGTAAATGAGCGCGGCATTGATCGCTGGGCGATCGAAGTCCGGAGCCATGCGGCGGCACTCTTCAAAACGCTCAAGCGCCTCGTTGGCGAGCCCCATTCGCTGCAAGACGGCGCCAAGATTGTTGATCGCCTCAGGATTATCGGGCCGCAAACGAATGCTGGTCTCGAGTTCGCTTCGTGCTCGTGCCAGATCATTCTGCGCAACCAGCGTCATTGCGAGGGCAAGGTGCAAATCGGCTATTTCCCCCGCATGCGCAATCAGTTCCTCCAGTGTTTTCTGCGCGTCTGCCGCTCGACCCTGAAATCGGTAAATCCGCATCATGTTTTCGACCGCGACCAGGTGGTTGGGATTTGCCAGCGCGGCATGGCGGAATTCGTCGAGGGCTTCGTCGTATTTTTCTTCTGTGCCGGAGATAGACCCAAGGTTATTCCACGCATCGGAGTCCTGCGAATTGAGCCGCACGGCCTCGCTCAGGTACTTGCGCGCTTCGGGATACATCTTCTTGTTCAGGTAGATTGTGCCCAGATTGAACCACGCGATTTCGTGGCTCGGGTCAGCGTCGATTGCGTGCTGAAATGCGGCTTGTGCCTCGTCTGCGTATCCGTACTCGGTGAATGCGATGCCATAGGTGAGATAGTCGTGGCGCATGCCACCGCCGTAGTAGGGCCCTGGAAATGGCATGGCGCGCGCCAATCGCTCCTCCTCGGTTGCCGGCGCAGATTGCAAATCGGCGATGACTTCGCGCGGAGTAGCCACACCCTGATAAATGCGAATCACGGCGCCATTCGAATCGAGTAAAAATGAGGCCGGTAATGGCATGTCTCGGCGCCGGTCAAACAGGTAGCGATATTGGATATTCCAAGCCCCTGCGGCATGCTCGTCTGCGACGTGAAGAGGAAAACTGAACTGCGCCGAATGGGCCAGATCGGCGATGGCAGCCCGGTCGCCGCCAGGAGCAACTGCAACGGTAAACACTGCCAGCCTGGCCGCCGAAAACGCCGTGGATGCTTGCTGCAAAAGCTCAAGTTGCCGGCGCCCGTCGCCGCAGTCTGAACGAACAAACGTGAGTAGGACGGGCTGACCCTTCAAAGCGCTCACTTGGTGCGAATCGCCGTCGAGATCTTGAAGCCGGAGATCGGGAGCAAACAGCGGCGCGATGAGCCACGTACTCACCGTGGCCGGTGAAGGTGGTGCGATTGGGACGGGCGTTGCCGATCTCTTCCGTGACGGCGCGGCTTGGTAGGGTATGGCCTTGAAGTCCTCTACTCCCTCTTCAATCTGCACGCGATTGTTTACAGGAAGATTGTCGTAACGGGCGATCTTGCCTGTGGGCCAGCGAACAGAAATAGAGATTGGCTTCGCAGCATCTCCGAGGCCGAAGAATAGCTCTTTTGTGTGCTGTGATGCGAAGCCGGAACCAGCAGAAACAAACTTGGTTTGCCGTGTGGCGCCAGCCTCAATCGTCACAGCCGCGCCGATCGCATCTCGATTACTCGTGTGACCTCTCAATCGCACCGCGATTGAATTGCCAATGCCTTCCATATCGTTGCGGAGGATTCTTAACTGCGGTCCCGTGCGATTCTTCAGCACCATCTCCACGCGCCCGTCATGATCGAAGTCGCTGAGGGCATAGGCGCGGCAATCGTCAAGAAGGTCGAGACCGAGCGCGCCGGACACATCGGAAAATGTGCCATCGTGATTGTTGCAGAAGAATACGTTCCGTTGGTATCCGCTCCAAGAGTAGTCGGAGCGCACCAACTCGTTGATTGCATTCCACGCCGTTTCGTAATCTGGCGAAGCTCCGGTAGGCGTGAGCGAGCGCTGTGCCACCTGGCGCCAGAAGAAGCTCTGCAAGTCGTAGTGATTAGGCCCGGAAACAAAACCGTTGGCCACGTAGAGATCGGCCCATCCGTCGTTGTCGAAATCAAGTGAAGCGCAGGACCATGACCAGCCGCACTTCGCGGTTCCCGCCGCGCTGGTCTTGTCCTCGAAAGCCCCGTTGCCGGTGTTCCGGTAGAGCGAGTTGCCGGCATTGTGCTTTCGGTAGAGAGCGCGGATGGCGGGATCGACACCGGGCAGAAAATGGTCGTCCGCGGTAATCCGCTGGCCCTCGGGCAACCACATGTTGGCCACGTAAACATCCTGAAGCCCGTCGTTATCGACGTCGAGGCAACAGGTGCTCATGCCCGGCCCGTAATCCTCCACGCCCGCCTTGGCCGCCGCATCGGTGAAGGTGCCATTGCCGTTGCTGCGATAGAGATTCTTCCTGCCGAAATCGTTGGCCACGTAGAGGTCGGGCCAACCGTCGTTATCGAAATCGCACCAGGCAGCCGCGAAGCTGTAACGATTATTGTTCTGGTCCATCCCGCTTCGAACGGTTACGTCCTCGAAAGTGCCGTCGCCGCGATTGCGAAACAGAAAATTGGGCGGCCCGTTCTGTGCATCGTAATATGGCGACGGAAATTGGTACTGATTCAGGCCCTGGTAGTAGCTATACACGCAGAAATAGACATCGAGAAAGCCATCGCAGTCGTAGTCGGCCGCGGCCGCACTTGTAAATGTTCCCTGCGGCGGGCGGCCAAATGCGAAGGCATCGGGCCGCGGTTCGAAGCGCCCGTTCCCCATGTTGGCAAAGAGCAGCGGGCCGCCAGTCCGCACAACAAGCAGGTCCTGTAATCCGCGATTCTGGAAATCGGCAAAAAGCGCCGACGCGGTGCCATCTAGGATGCCGGTGCCGGAGATTTCGGTTATGTCTTCAAATGTGCCGTCTCCGCGGTTGCGGTAGAGCCGGTTCGGCAACCCCGAAGGCTGGCAGACGTAGAAGCTGTCGAATCCGCCGCCATCGATATCTCCCGCTGCGATACCGTGATTGCCATAGACGTCGATGCCGCTCGCGCCATCGAGCGCAGTACGCCAGTCGTCGATCCCCGGCAACAGCTGCGCCATCCCGCGCGAGTCCGCAGCTAGACACAGCCCGGTAATCTCGTTGAATCCGGGCCCCAGGAGGCGGCTGAGAGTTTCAGGGCCGGCGCCCCACTTCTGCACGGTCCAGCCCAGCTTCTCATCCTTGACCCAGCTGAGATGCCATGAGCCTGCTCTTTGTTCTCTGGTTTCATCTCGTGCGCTTCCGACGAAGTAACAGCGCACGTCGGTATCGACAACCAGTGACGGCTCGCTTGTGGCGCGGATTCCATAGATTTCGAATTCTGCCGTGTCAAGCGCACCCCATCCGGAAAAGTATTCCTTCAGGGCCGCGACAAATTTCTCGCGATCTGCGATCTGCTCCCCCTCGAAAATGCGCCTTTCGATGCGAAGTGGTCCGTTTGAACGCAGAGTGATGGCCTGGGACGGAAACATCGAACGTCCGCCGAATTGTTCGCTGAGATGAGCACGGATTTCGCCAATGCCGTGGTCCGAGTTGCAGAGAGAAGCACTCCATGCGCTCAAGACCGCGTTGATTCCTGCGGCGTATTGCTCACAAGCGAAATCGTCGAAGGCCGGGTCCAGCTTATCGATGAATTTCTCGAGCAACGGCGGATACGATGTGCGGGACGCGGCAAAACAGGGAGCCGACGGCGGAGCGGGCAGCGCAGGCAGAACCGCTCCCCGGAGCTTTACCGCGCTCAGCCCAAGAAACGCGCCTCCGGTCCAGAGAAATGTTCGCCGTGAGAACCTTGCCAACGCATCCGGATTTGTGACGCGACTGGTGAGGACGGGATCTGTGATCATATCTTGAGCTGCTCTTGTCCCAGACGTTGCCATCCAGTTGTCTGTCATGCAGGCTTTGCAGATTTATGTGCACGGCGAAGAAGCATTGTCTCCTTGCCCCGCTGACATTTTATCGCTTGCGCGAGCTCACCGCACGAGGCACCAAGCCTAGCTGAGAGGCGCCGCGCCTTCTGAACCGTCTGCGCCACCCTCAGTCCTTTTTTCCCGCGTTCGAAGGCTTGAGGATTCCCGCCCGGATGGTGCCTTGTCGAAAGTGAACATTTACGGCAAATTTGTCTACCCTAAAACGCCTTGCAGTGCGCACCGCTGAATACGGCGCGCACTGCAAGATCGGTAAAAGTTGAACGATGCGACTAGAACAGTAGCTTGAAGGCAAACTGAATGTCGCGCTGCGCTCCAGGACCTGTTACAGGGACAGTATTGGTGATGGTGTTGAATCCGCCGCCACCAAAGCTCCCGCCCGGGTTCCCCAGGTTCGGATGGTTGAAGATATCAAATGACTCGAAGCGGAGTTGCGCTTTAAGCCGTTCGGTGAAAGGGATGTCCCGGAATACCGAGAAATCATCACTCCAGTATTTCGGACCGCGCAGGGAGTTGATTTGCGCGTTCCCGTATGTGCCGTCGGCCGGCAATGCAAAGTCGCCCGCATTGAACCAGTCTGACTTCGTGTGCGGCCCGCTGTTGGGATTGCCAGTGAAGGTCACGCGTTGGCTGCCGCCGCCCGCATTGGCGGTGTCGCCGTTGGCGCCGTTCGTCGGATTGATGACCGTGCCGCTGCGCGCAGAAAGGAACGTGTTGATCTGCCAGTTGCCGAGAATATAGGCAGCCGCTCCAGAGTTGACGTACCGTTCCCCCTTGCCGAACGGCAATTTGTAGGTTCCGCTGAACGTGAAGATGAACGGGATGTCCAGATCAGTTCTGCCGTAATCACCGGATGATTTGCTGATGTTGTAGATGTTCTGAATGCAGGTA
Source organism: uncultured Acidobacteriota bacterium (assembly GCA_963725945.1). GTDB lineage: Bacteria > Acidobacteriota > Terriglobia > Terriglobales > Acidobacteriaceae > Telmatobacter. The sequence continues at coordinate 191,938 of CAVSAW010000020.1, forward strand.
TTCGAGAAATCCCCGTTGCAGCTCGAGAGACCCAGCGCCTTCGACCAGGTGAAACCTGCGTTGTATGTGAATCCGTTGGCAAACGCGCGGTTCAACTTCGCCTGGAAGCTGTCGTAGTTGTTGCCCGCGGTGCTTCTCAAGATGCTTCCGACGCTATCGTATACCTGGTCAGGTATGAGGGCATCAGAGAACGGCGTCGTTGAGGCCGGTGCGGTGTCGTAGGGTTGGAGCAGTGTCTGATGCGTGGTATGTGACCCGACATAAGCAACCGACAAGCTGCCTACTGATTTGAAGTCCTGCTCGATTTCAAGGTTCCATTGGAAAGAATCCGCTGGCACCCAGGCCGTGTCCTGGAAGCCGAGACCACCGGCTGGTAGTGGAGATGCACCCAGAACTGCTGGGCCGTAGAATGGATTCTCTCCTGTCGCCAGTGTGTTGTCCGGCTTTACTGAGAGACCTGCCGTGTTGATGGAGGTCGAGTTGTTGACTCTCGCTTGCTGAGCCAACCCGGACGGCCATGCACCGCGAACCTGCTGGCCAACCTGCAGAGGCAGACCCCAATCGTCAAAGGTACGCCCTGCGCCAACGCGCACCGTCGTCCGCGGGGTGAATTGATACGCGAGTCCCACTCGCGGCGAAAAGTCCAGATAGTGCGGGGTGACGATGCTATGGCGGTCTAATACTGCAACGTGCGCAGGCAACGTGCCCAGCGGCATGTCGGCGTCGTCTGCCAGTACCTCGTAGGTCTGGTTCTGCCAGTCGTAAGTAGCCAGGCGGTTGTTCTTCTCCCGCATCGGGGCGTTGTAGTCCCAGCGCAGGCCGAGGTTGACCGTCAATTTGCGGCTGGCCTTCCAGCTGTCCTGGGCAAAGGCTGCCGGGGTGGTCTCAATCAGGTTGACTCCACTGTTGCCCAGGTTACGTGTCGCGTCGATCGGCACGCTGAGCAACATACTGGCCACCGGATCGCCGCCGCCGCCAAGATCGCCCGCGCTCGGATTGTAGGTTGGGCATTCGGTGGCTGCGGTCGCATTGGAACCGGCAAACTGACAGGACGCGTTCCACGTTCCCTTGTAAGAAAAGTCCTCGTTGTTGCCATTCCAGTTCGTGTACATCCAGGTGTGGTAGTAGGAGGCGCCGAACTTCAGCGAGTGATTGCCGGCGATCTTGGTCACTGTCGCGCCGCCCTGGGCGATATGCATAGGACCGATGGGGCCAGCGCCGTTCCAGTAGCCCGTGTAGCCGGCGCCCACGTTGTCGAGGTTGTATCCGGGAATCAACACAACTGGTGTGTCACCAGGGTTTGCGTTGAAGCCGGCGCCGAGCCCCGCCGAAGCAAATAGGGCAGTCTGATCCACCGGCGTGAGAATGGCTTGTGGGATATTTAGCGCGTTGTACCCGCCTGTAACTTCAGCGATGAGAGTGGGGTTAAACGTATGAACCCAGTTGCCGCCCATGTTCTTGCCGCTGAAGCCGGTGGCAAACAGGTTTTCCAAAGAGCTTGGAGACGAAAGAGTGGCCTCGTTTTGCGCATAGTGCCCGTTAATTGAATCGTTCTGTCCTGGCGCATAGTCGATCCGGAGCTCTCCCTGATCGTTGACCGTGCGGTTTTCTGTCGATGCCAGGTAGTTGTTCTGCCCCGACGCATTCAAGGGCCGATTGGCCTTGGGATAAACGCCGTTCAAATAGGCAAGCATCCCGGCGTCGATTCGCCCGGAAGGCATGACATTCGGAACTCCGCCGGTAACAAATTGCTGCTCAGTCTGTGTGACGGGGTTGTAGGTTGCTGGATCGTAGATAGCGGGTGTGATGAGACCGGGCAATGGACCGGCAGGCCCGGTGCCGCTGAAGTCGCCAGCTCGTTCATCGTCGGTGGGCACGGTAGACAAATTCGCGGAAACGCCGCTTACAAGTCGTCCGCCCTCATAGTTCGCGAAATAAAACAGCTTGTTCTTGAAGATCGGACCTCCGAAGGAGCCTCCGAATTGATTCTGGTGGTAGGGCAGCTTGATCGCATCAAATGCATCTTTCGCATCGAAAATTTGGTTGCGGACGAACTCATAGGCCGCGCCGTGAATCTGATTCGTGCCCGGCCGGCTTACGACGCTGACAATCGCGCCGCTTGCCTGGCCATATTCCGCCAGGTCTGTATGCGACTGTGCTTTGAATTCCTGGATCGCATCGACGCTGGGGCTGAACGAGAAGCCTCCGAAGAACGGATTCGAAGCGATGATGCCGTCGAGGAAGAAGATGTTGCTGCGGTTCGTCTGTCCGTCGACGCTCGGGCTGCCGGCGCCAGAGCCGAAATTCGGCGCCTTGCCTGCGTTTTGTGAGTTGTCGATCGGCACAGTGCCGGGCGCAAGTTGCAGAAGCTGGGAGAACTGGCGGCCGTTTAGGGGTAGATCCTGCACCTCCTGCTCGGGCACAACCGAACCCAGAGTCGCGTCCGTTGCTTCAAGAGAAACTGCTGCAGTGGTCACTTCCACCGTCTGGGTCTCGTTTCCCAATTGAAGAGAAATATTGAGAGTGGCCACCTGGGCGACTTCCAGCGTGATACTGGGTTCCTTTGCGATGGTGAAGCCGGCCCTGGATGCGGTCACGGTGTAGGTGCCAGGCGAGAGCGACGCCACGTAATAGAATCCCACGTCGTTCGTCTTGGTCACCCTTGCGACATTTGTACCGGCGTTAGTCACCGTGACGGTGGCCCCTGGTACAGCTGCACCGGTCGGGTCGATGACTGTTCCGTTGAGGGTTGCGGCATTCATCTGCGCGTGTAAACTAGCCGACCCTAGCGTGAGCAAGGCTGTAACCGACGCAGCCCAGGCAATCACAAGGATGGCGAATGTGCGCAGCTTCAACTTTCCCCGGAACACGTTTGCCGGGCTTATCCGACGCTCGGATGGATCTCCCAAAATGTACTCTGGCATTTCTGGCCTCTCGCTCAACTGATTTTTTTGCTTACGATCTTTACCGATCTCAACGTTTGACGCTCACTACGTTTTCGTTAACTTCAACGTTGCCACAATCGATAACGGAAAGGATTCTCAACCCGTGGCAAGCAAGCTGTCAAGCGAAATCTTCTGCGAGCTTATCGAGGTTTACTTCAGCGTTTTAGCAGATCATGCGTTTCGCGGCGCGGCAGGCAGTGGGAGAGCTCCCAACTTGTGGCATTTTTGAATAAGGTGTCCGGGCCGTATACAACTCAAAAATTGGAGTTCTTGAAGTGGCGTTATACATATTAAATACAATATGTTAGGAGATTGCCTCACGCGTCTCACGGGTGGATTGAGAGAGCCTTTTCAGTCCGGGCCAAAGCGGCGCGCGCAGCACCCAAGTCGGGATGAGAACTAAGCGCTTTCCGGAACTGATTTGCAGCTCCTGCGAGGTCTCCCCGGGACTCCAGCAGGCCCCCCAAGGCCATGCGAATTCCCACGTCGTCGGGGGTGATGCGGAGAATTTTGAAGTATTCGAGGATTGCGTGGGCGCTGTCTCCGAGCTGCGCGTAGGATTCCGCGAGCTCCCGGCGGGGTTCAACCGCAGTTGCCCGCAGGGTCAAAGACCGCAGCAGTTCGCCCACTCCACCCTGTAAGTCTCCGCTCCTCTTGAGTTCGAGCGCAAACGCCAGGTGGTCCGCCACTGTATCTTGCGCGGCTCCGGCGTGGGGCGGCCTCACCTCCGAAGCGGAAGCGTCTCGCACTGAGGGCTGCATGACCTCGATAGATGCAAGCTCAGCACGAATTGCGGCATCCGACGGAGAGAGCCTTGCGGCCCATGCAAGCGCATTCCGTGCCTCGCGGTAGTCTTTTGCGCGCTCCAGGACTCGCCCGTATTCGAACCAAAATTTCGGCTGCCCTGGCAGCAGCGAGATCGCCTTCACCAACTCCTCAAGCGATTTTGCGTTGTCACCGGTATCGGCAAGAATCAAGCCAAGGTTGAAATGCGGGATTCCATAGTCGGGTTTGAGTGCAATCGCCTTTTGCAGCAGGACCACTGCTCCCGTCATGTCGCCGCTGGCAGCAACTTCAAGAGCCCGGTTGCTCATCTGGGAAGACTGGACACCATTCGTCGGCCGCTCGGTAAGATCCTTGGTCTCGTTAAACTCCACTGCGGCTTCACTCTTTCGGCCGAGGCTCCTCAAGAGACGCGCCATTGTGTAGTGGGCTGCGGTCAGATCGGGGTTAAGCCGCAGCGCGAGGTCCAATTCCTGCTCAGCGTCTGCGCTCTTCCCCATTCGAAGCAGCAGGTTCCCCAGGGCCGCGGTCGCCTCGGGATATTCACCCTTGGCCGCGATCCCTGCGCGATACTGCACAAGAGCTTCGTCCAGCTTCCCATTGCCTTCGAGAGCCAACCCCAGATTGAAGTGTGCCTCAGGTGAATCGGGCGACGACCGGAGTGCGTGCTCCAGCACCGGAATGGCCTCATCCGGTTTTCCGGTCGCCGACAAACCCGCACCCATGAGGTTCAGAGCCTGCGCAGAGTCGGGCTCATACTTCAAGACTTGCCTGCACTCGGCGATGGCGCCGTCCCAATCCATCTTGTCGAGCGGATTCCCCACCAAGGCCAGCGCCAGGCTGTAATGTGCCTTGGCCATGTCGGGCTTCAATTGGATAGCCCGTCGAAGCGCCGTCTCCGCGCCCTCAAAATCGCCTGCCTGCCCCAAAAGCGATCCGAGCTCATACCAGCCATCGGACCGATTCGGATCAAGAGCAATCGCGGTATGAATTTCCGCAAGGGCAGCCGAGATGTCGTCCCGGCCGGCGTCTTCAGCGCTGGCCCTGACGTGACTCAAAAACAAGTCATCGGAGCTTTGCGGGATCTGGGCCATTGTGCCGCCGGCAAACACGGCGACCGCAATTGAAACGAACCATGCGCCGATCGGCCGATTCATCTGCATTCCCCGCTTCAAACACGCCCCGTCACAGTCTACGGCATGGGATTCTTCATCCAACTCGTCGGGGCCTTCAGGCCAATTCTCGCGTGCAACGTCACTGGATGCGCTTGCGACAGCCTGATTTCGAGTGAGTCGGATCCGGGCGCTGCATTCTGCGTCAGCGCGTCTGCAGGACCGTCGATGCTCTCAATCCCGCCGCCAATGAAGAGCTTCACGGTCTGATCTCTGAGTGAACTTATGGTCACGGTCAATTTGCGCGTCTTTAGATCCCATTCGAGGTTGTCGATCTTCGCCTGTGTCCGGCAAACGATCCCTTTCGCCGAGCCTTCAGTCAGCGTCGATGGCAATGCCGGAAGCAATCCAATGATGCCGGGGCGTGAATACACGAGCATCTCCATCATGATCGTCGGCAAAGCTCCCTGCGGGTCGGGCGCGGGGTAAGCGTAGGGATTGTGCAGCGTGGTCAGGCTCGGATTAACGTAACCTTCTTCGAGAATCTCCCTTAAGTCATAATTCAAAAGGTAAGGATCCTTGAGCCGGGCCGCCACCAGGGCCTTATGCAGAATGCCGTGCGCCGATTCATTACCTTGCGCCCGCTTCCGCGCCGCTAGCAAGGCGGCACGGGCCAACTCTGGATTCTGGTCGACCGTAATCTCATCGCCCGGCCATACGCCATACAAGTGAGACTCGTGACGGTGATCAAGCGCATTGCCCTCTTCCAGCGTGGGCCACGCCCACTCCTTCAGCGCACCATCGCTATCCAGAACATAAGGCGGAAGCTTTTCGAGAATCTCCTTCCACTGCGGAATCTTGGCGCTGTTGATGCCCAGAGTTTCCGACGCTTCGATCAGGTGCTCGAAAACTTCGCGGCAAACCATGATGTCCATATCCGCATTGATCACTGTCGGCGACCCATCCGAATTCGCAGGCCAGTTCTCCGGCGAGTAGGAAGGAACGAAAATGTACTTGCCGTCCTTGTCCGTGACCGTCAGGTAGTCCTCATAGAACTGCGCAATCTCCTCGAGCCCCGGCATGAGGTGTTCACGCAGGTATTTCTTGTCTCCGGTAGCCAGGTAGAAGTCCCACATCGGGCTGTACATCCATCCGCCTGCCGAGATCCAGTATTCGTGCGGCCAGCCAAAGGCAAAGTGGTCGAGCTGCCCGCCCCTCTGCGTGGGATGGATAGGAAACAGCGCGCCGCGGAAGCCGAAAATGTTCTGCGCATTGACTCTGGAATCCGGCAACAGCCCCTCCGTCCAATGAGTGTACGGCGCCATCGCTTCGGGCAGATTGCCCATCACCGCTCCGGAAATCTGCAGGTTCACGTTCACATTAACGTGCCCCCACATCGACGGAAATTCGCCGCTGCGCAGGTAGAGCCAATAGCGTCCCATGTCGAACAGGTTCGCGAGCAGCGCCCCGTTGTATCCCTCTCGCGTTCTCTGGTCTGCCAGCATCTCTTCGCCGCTCATCGCGTGCAGCGCGTCCCCGCCAAAATCCAGCGAGGCCCGATCGATTACGTCGGCCTGGCCCGGCCGATGCCGCGCAAATAGCGCCTCATAGCTTGGCGCAACCAGATCTACTGCGGCCCTCAGCTCGTCCACGTCGGCCTGCTTCAAGTCGTCGGAAGCCTCGATGCGCGTGATCAGCGTGAGCGAATGAACCCCGTCCACGGCAAGCGAATTCCCATCGACCTGGACCGTCCCTCCGTCGGCAAGCACACGCGTGACGCTGGCGTACCCGGGATTGCCGCGATCCACCACATAATGGCCCTGCAGAACGATGTGTTGCGAGTCGAGTTTCTGCTCGAAATGAATTTCGGTTGCACCCGGGTCGCTCAATGGCTGCAGGGTCCAGGCCCTGGGCGTGATGATGGTGTGGCTTTGCGGTCGCCAATTGGGAGCGAGAACCTCAGATGTGTCCAGCGCAATCTTGCCCTTAATCGATGCGCCTGCCGGCGCTATCAGCAGTTGCACCACGACGTTGTCCGGCCTGGAAACAAAGGTGCGACGCTCCCACACGCCGGCGCTGTCGGCCCAACGCACCTTCACCTCGCCACTCTCAAAATCGATCGTGCGCAGATAGTCGTGCACCGCATGTTGTCCGGGCGTATCGATCCGCATGTTGAAGGCGGGATGTTCCCTGAGATTGCCGGTTTCCGGTTTGCTCGGTCCTTCCGAGGCCGTGGCCAAAGCCAGTTCGTTGGCTTTCCTGTATTCTCCAGCCAGGATCAACCTGCGCACTTCAGGCAGCACGCTCGCAATCTTCGGTGCCTCCACAGGATCACCCTTCCAAGGTGCGACCAGCCGCTCGTGGTGGAAGATGATTTGCTCGGCAAACGGATTTCCGTACACCTCGACATACATCTTTCCATTGCCGCTGATCAGGCCGTCCGGAGCCCGCAATGCAGGGATCGTGCTGCACATGCCTCGCTTCGGAACTGCCCCCAGCCTGATCCGTTCCTTCACCGGCATAGGCAGGATCAGTTGATCGGCAGGGGCGAAGCTGCCGAGCGAGACGGCTGAGGGCGCGGCAGTCAGTTCAGCCTTCTTCGTTTGCGCCTGACCGGGGCTCGTCGCAAATCCCGTGCCCAATGACAAAATCATTCCAATACCTAAGACATGCCGGATTCTCATTTCCCTTCCCCTTTTCCGTGTGCACTGCTTACAGATGAACTTCAAATTGAACTTCGAATCAAAATGCGTGTTCCGGAACCCCGGAAACTCCGCAACTCGGCTCGCCCCGCTCCAGTGAAAAACCGCGTCCATGCACGTGGGCGAATCTGGCCCTCGCGCGAATTCCAAACGGCGCTGCAATTTCCCTACACCCAAACGCCAAATACGCGTCGCAAAGAGGATGCTTCCGTGAAGGACGTCAATACGAGGCGCCCGCACGGTATACGATTTCCCAATGCATTTGCACCGGTTCAAGCATTGTTCAGCCGGCTACAAAGCCAATGTGGCCGAGCCAACGACATGGCAATCGTGGCCTGGGCAGACAATGATAAAGTAACCGATTACGTGTTGACAACAATCAACCCCTGATGACTATACTTCTCGGCGCAGCGATTTTCTCCGGCACCAGGTTTTCAACCGGACATCAAAGGGCTGAGATTGCCTGGTTTTCATTTCCATGAGTAAACGATTCCCTCAACTGAAGGAACGGCAGGCGCAGCGTGACTCGCGAACACAGCTTGACATCGCCTGGGGAAGATATCAGCTGCGCGCTTTGTCGGAATTCAAGGGCGATGGCCACGCGAAATGCCTCACCGTGACCCTGGCTCCGCACGCGAATGTGCACTTTCGCGCACAGCTTTTGCTGAGATCGACCCCTTGCTGACGCCAGAACCGTTGCGGCCGCGCGGCAAATGCGCTGCACTTTAACCGGATTACGAGGATTCACTTCCATGGCCGTCTCCCGCCGCAGTTTCATTCAGACTCTCAGTGCCCTCCTAAGCGGTACGCCTTTCCTTGCGAAGAACAGCGCAGCTTTGCTGACCTCAAGTGCCGCCCATGAATCTGCAAAGCTGCAGGATCTGACCCTGTGGTATCGCGAGCCGGCCGATCGCTGGACAGATGCGCTTCCTGTCGGCAATGGGCGTCTCGGCGCCATGATCTTTGGCGGTGTCGCTTCGGAGCGCATCGCGCTCAATGAGGACACGCTGTGGGCGGGCGCCCCGCGCGATTGGAACAATCCCTCCGCTAAAGAACATCTGCCGCTGGTGCGCGACATGATCATCGGCAGGCAGGATTATCATGCGGCCGATCAGGAATGCCGCAAGATGCAGGGGCCTTTCAATCAGGCATATGAACCGCTGGGCGATTTGCTCATCGACTTTGCTCATGGCGACGAGTCAACCAATTACCGGCGCGCGCTTGATTTGGATGCCGCCGTCAGCACAGTAACCTATACCGCCAAGGGTGCCCGGTTTACGCGCGAGACATTTGCATCAGCGCCCAGCCAGGTGATCGTCGTCCGCATCTCCGCCGGCAAGCCCGGCTCAATCGATTGCACCTTGGCGATGAAGAGCCTTCTTCAATCCGGAGTCGAGTCGAAAGCTCGCACGATCGTTCTCTCCGGCAAGGCTCCGGCGAACTCAGTTCCGAACTATCTGCACAGCGATCACCCCATCACCTACAGCGATGAGCCGGGCAAGGGCATGTATTTTGCCGCGGTGCTCACGGCCAAAACCATCGGCGGAAAAGTCGAGGCGCAGCCCGATGGATCGCTCAAGGTCAACGGCGCAACCGAGTTGATCCTGCTGATCGGCGCAGCGACTGGATACGGAAAATTCAACGAGGCGCCTGCCACACCCGCCGCCGATGTGATCGCGAAAGCCAGAAAGCCGGTGGAAGACGCCCTGCTCATCCCCTTCGCGCAACTCAAGGAGCGGCATGTCGATGACCATCACAAGCTCTTCCGGCGCGTCCATCTCGATCTCGGCGGACACGAGGCCGAGGCGCTGCCAACCGATGAGCGCGTTGACAGTTTTGAGCAGAAGCCCGATATGGCCCTGCTGGCGCTGTACTTCCACTACGGTCGCTATCTTCTGTTGACCAGTTCCCGTCCGGGAACGCAGCCGGCAAATCTGCAGGGAATCTGGAACGCGGAGCTGCGCCCCCCGTGGAGTTCCAACTGGACCTCGAACATCAATGTGCAGATGAATTACTGGCCCGTGGAAACCTGCAATCTCTCTGAGTGTCACGAGCCTCTCATCGAGATGGTGAACGACTTGTGCGAAAACGGCAAAGTCACCGCCAAGGTGAACTATGGCCTCGATGGCTGGTGCTCGCACCACAACATCGACCTGTGGCGGCAATCCGCACCCGTCGGAGAAGGCCTGCAATTCGCTGATCCCACCTGGGCCAACTTTGCCATGAGCGGGCCGTGGCTCTGCCAGCACCTCTGGGAACACTACCAATTCACCGGCGACAAAGAGTATTTGAAGACGACCGCCTACCCCATCATGCGCGGATCGGCAATGTTCTGCCTGGGCTGGCTCACAGACGACGGCAAGGGCGGCTTGACCACTTGTCCATCAGTATCTACTGAAAACTCATTCGTCGCCCCCGACGGCAAAAGCGCGCAGGTCAGCTCCGGCTGCACCATGGACATCGCGCTGATCCATGAAATCTTCGACAACTGCCAGAAGGCCGGCAAGATTCTCGACACGGACGAAGAGTTCAGCGCCAGGCTCGCTGCGGCCCGGGCGCACCTGCCCCACTACCAGATCGGCAAATGGGGCCAGTTGCAGGAGTGGTCCGTCGACTTCGACGAGAACCAGCCTGGGCAGCGGCATATGTCGCACCTCTATCCCGTGTATCCCGGCGGCGAAATTACGCCGCGTTCCATGCCGGAACTCGCCGCCGCGGCGCGCAAGTCACTCGAGCGGCGGCTCGCCAACGGCGGCGCCTATACCGGATGGAGCAGAGCGTGGGCCATCGCTCTCTGGGCGCGGCTCGCCGACGGCAACCAGGCCCTCGAGTCCCTGAAGATGCTCATCCAGCACAGCACTGGGATGAACCTCTTTGACCAGCACCCCTTTGGTCCGTCGATGACAAGGGCGATGAAGCGAAGCACAGGAACCGGGACCTCCACCACCGAGAAGAAAGAGCGGCCCATGACCATCTTTCAGATCGATGGAAACTTTGGCGCAACCGCGGCGATCGCGGAGATGATGCTGCAGAGCCATGACGGCGAGATCGCGCTGCTGCCTGCCTGGCCGGATGCATGGAAGACCGGCTCGGTGCGCGGTCTTCGCGCACGCGGCGGTGTCGAGGTCGATATCGCATGGGATAACGCCAGAACCGTCACGGCCACGGTGCGCGGACTGAGTACCGGTGAGCACAAACTCCGCCCACCCGCGAATTTCCGCTTCCTGCCCGTTCCAGGATCGAAAGCCGAGCCGGACGGAACCATCGCACTCCACGTGGAACAAGGTAGAACCTATCGGTTGCAGGCCACGCTGGCATAACCAACCACACACTCAAGGAGGGAACACCGCGGTGAGAATGACGATTCGTTGTTTGAGAATTCTTTTTGCCCTTTCGGCGTTGATCTTGGGAACGCACGCGGTTGCCTGGGCTCAAACCGATCTGACCGGATACTGGAAATTCAGCGTCACCGACGGCGGTCTCAATTACCTCGAGCTGAAGCAAACCGGAAACGATATTTATGTGAGCGGTCGCAGCGGCATGTCGAAAAACCCGCTCGGCACTCTCCAGGGCAACAAACTCCACCTTGAGATTCCCTCGCCGTTCGGGCCGCCAAACCCAAAGCGCGTAACCGTCTACGACGCAGTCGTCAATGGAGACAAGTTTCCGGCCACGAGGAAGCAGCCGAACGACGAAATTCTCACCGGCACGCTCGAACGAGTGACCAAAGAAGAGGCCTATCCCGCGCGTCTTCCCCTGCCCGAGTTGCATGACCTGCCCGACAACGGCCTCGCGCGCACGCCCCCCATGGGCTGGAACAGTTGGAACAAGTATCACGACAAGTTCGACGATGCCACCGTGCGCGGAATGGCCGACGCCATGGTCTCCAGCGGTATGAGCAAGGTCGGCTACAACTACATCATCGTCGACGAGGGATGGTCCAGTTACCGCGACAAGAACGGAAAGATTACCGGCAATGCGCGCTTTCCTGACATGAAAGCACTGGCAGATTACGTTCACTCCAAGGGCCTGAAGATCGGCATCTATTCATCGCCCGGTCCACAGGTGTGCGGCGGCTATCAAGGCAGCTACGGCCACGAAGAAGAAGACGCGAAGACGTTTGCCGAATGGGGCTACGACTACCTGAAATACGACTGGTGCAGCGCTTTCGGCATCTATCAGCCCACACCCGCGGACCTCGAAGGGGCCTACCAGAAAATGGGTGAGGCGCTGCAGAAGACCGGCCGTCCCATCGTCTTCAGCCTTTGCGAGTATGGCCTCGGCGATGTGTGGAAGTGGGGCGCGAAGGCCGGCGGCAATCTATGGCGCACCACCTTCGACATTGCAGACAACTGGGATTCGATGGAAAAGAATGGCTTCTCCCAGCTCGACATCGCGCAGTACCCTGCGCAGGGCCACTGGAACGACCCCGACATGCTTGAAGTAGGCAATGGCGGTATGACCGGCGATGAGTATCGCACCCACATGAGCTTGTGGGCCATGCTGCGCGCTCCGCTGATCGCCGGCAACGATCTGCGCCAGATGAGCGAAGAAACCAAGTCCATCCTCATGAACACTGAGGTGATCGCCATCGATCAGGACCCCGCCGCGCTGCCGGTGCAGGTACTCTCAGTGAACGGCAAAAGCGAGGTACTCGTACGGCCGCTTGAAGGCGATGCAGTCGCGGTGGGCCTGTTCAATCGTGGCGACCAGCCCGCCGACATAAGTTTCCGCTGGGACAGCCTGCACCTCGGCGCCTTCCTCGGCGGCAGAACCATGGAAGCCCGCGACCTGTGGAAGCACGAAGATGTGCCGGTCACTGGCGATAGTTTCACCGCGACAATACCGAAACACGGCGTTGTGCTGTTGCGGGTAGACGCGGCACAACTCCGGTTTAGATAGCTGCGCAACGAATTTCCGGCGCGTGAACAGAGAGGGAGCAAGAACAATGAAGAAGGGCTTGTTGTTTTTCCTGCTGGCAGGTTGCATGAGTTTCGGACAGGCGACCGGCACATTTCAACCGGCCGCATCCAATGTGCCGAATGCGGATTATCCGCGCATTGATGCGGACTCGCAGATTGAGTTTCGCCTCAATGCTCCGGACGCACAGAAGGTGCAGGTGCAAGTGGGCGCAGTGCCGGCAATCGATATGGTCAAAAGCGCCGACGGCATCTGGACGGTGACTACTCCGCCCATCGTGCCCGGTTTTCACTACTACTACTTCAAGATCGACGGCGTCACAGTCAACGACCCTGCCACGCGCGCCTATTTCGGTGTTGGCAAGGACTCAGGCGGTATCGAAGTGCCGGAAAAAGGCGCCGACTTCTACCACGTTCAGGATGTGCCGCATGGCGAGGTGCGGGAGCGCTGGTACCACTCCAGCGTCACCGACACCTGGCGGCGGGTTTTTGTCTACACGCCTCCGGGCTACGACAAGGACCTGAAGACCCGCTACCCGGTGCTCTATTTGCAGCACGGCGCAGGCGAAGATGAGACCGGTTGGATCCGCCAGGGCCACGCCAACTTCATCCTCGACAACCTGATTGCCGCGGGCAAGACAAAGCCCATGTTGATCGTCATGTCCTATGGGTATGCCAGGCGCGCAGGCGTTCCCGAACCCAACCTGGCCGGCGCGCCGTTTGGTTCCCCTGCCGCAATGAAGGCCATGCAAGAACTGACTGCAGCATTCGGCGACGACCTGGTAAACGTCGTCATTCCCATGATCGATTCGAACTACCGCACCATCGCGGATCGCGAACATCGCGCCATGGCGGGCCTCTCAATGGGCGGCATGCAGACCTTTCAAATCACGCTCAATCACCTCGACACCTTCTCCTACATCGGCGGATTCAGCGGCGCTGCGACGGGCTTCGTCTTTGGCAATAACACCTTCGATCAGAAGACTGCCTTTAACGGTGTGTTCGCCGATCCAGCTGCCTTCAATAAAAAAGTGCATCTGCTCTGGCTGGGCGTTGGCACCGCGGAACCGGAGCGAATGCACACCGGCATCACCGCATTCCACGACGCGCTCGAGAAGGCGGGCATCGACGTGAAGTTTTACGAGTCGCCCGGCACCGCGCATGAATGGCAGACTTGGCGGCGCGACCTCAATCTCTTCGCTCCACTGCTTTTCCAAAAGAGCGCCGAATGAACCGGCTCTTCTCCGCACGAACCTGGGCAACCGTCACTGCGCTGGCGATTCTCTTCGGCGCCGTCGCGATGGCACAGCCACCTCCAATGGCGGTCGTCTCGCCGGATGTTCATCCCGATCGCACGGTCACATTTCGACTTCTTGCGCCGAACGCAAAACATGTGACCGTGCAGGGAGAGTTTGACCTGCACCCGGTTGCGATGGCGCAGGACAGCACAGGTGTGTGGTCCGTGACAGTTGGTCCGCTGAAGCCGAATGTCTATGGCTATGGCTTCACCATGGACGGCCTCAACATGCCGGACCCCTGCAATACCTTCGTGCGCGTAGGCAGCCTTGCCTACGAAAGCCAGGTCGAAGTCCCAGGAGACGAAGCAGCCTTCCTCGCAATCCGCGATGTGCCGCACGGTGAATTACATGTGCACTGGTACCACTCGAAGGAGCTGAATACAGAGCGGCGCGTTCTTGTCTACACGCCGCCCGGCTACGAGAGCGGCGCAACAAAGGATTACCCGGTTCTTTACCTGCTTCACGGCATGGGAGACGATGAGGGTTTCTGGACCTCCGTCGGCCGCGCCAACTTCATCATGGACAACCTGCTGGCGGAGAAGAAGGCCAGGCCTGCGCTGATCGTGATGCCCTTTGGGCATGCGTCGAGGAACGTCGTGGGCATCCGCCGCCCCGCGAGTGCGGGCGCAGACGGCCCGCCGCGCGACGCTACTTCAATCGACGCCATCTTCGGAGTGCATATGCTCGAGAACTGACCTCAAGGAGAACATCATTCCCATGGTCGAGCGCGAGTATCGTGTCAGTAAGGATCGCAACCAACGCGCAATTGCAGGTCTTTCGATGGGAGGCTATCAGGCACTCGCCATCGGCCTCAACAATCCCCAGATCTTTGCTTATGTAGCCGGAATGAGCTCCGCATTGGTGGGTTCCAAATTCGACACGGTCGTCCAGCCCTTCTTGTCTGACCCCGATAAAGCCAACAAGGAACTGAAACTGCTGTGGCTGGGCTGCGGCAGCGAAGACGGTCTCCTCGCGCTCAATCAGCAATTTGAGCAGACCCTGACGGCCAAGGGAATTCGCCATCAATGGCAGGTCACGCCGGGATATGCGCACTGGTGGACGCTTTGGCGCGTGAACCTTCGCGACCTCATGCTGCAGTTGTTCAACGGCCCAGACGCAACGCATGGAGAATGATCTCGCCGCTCGCTCTGCACGCATCGGAGCAACTTCCCTCGCCGCCGTAATCAAGACGACAGAAGCCGGCACAACCCTTGAGTTTTCGAATCCGATATCTCTCGCTTCAGGCCAGATACTGACCATCGAGTAGACGATGTGCGGTGTTTGCGGCTTCTCAGGAGACTGCGGCAGAAGGGAACGATGCGCTTGCCATTTTCAGTCGACGGCAGAGAACAGTATCGGACTTTACGATTTATTCGCGCCATCACGGGCCGCCCCGCGTTTGGTATCGGTCGATGCGCGAACCACGAGTTGCGGCTGAATAATGATCGACTTATTGCGCGGCTGTGTCTTGCTTTCAAGCAGCGAGAGCGTCAAGCGCGCAGCGCGCTCCCCGATCATCTCCGTCTGCTGGTCGATGCTCGACAGTGGAACGCGAAGCTCCGTATCGTAATGCAGATTTCCTGATCCGATCACCGCAACATCCTCCGGAACCCGCAAGCCGGCATTGAGAATCGTATGAATCGCTCCAATCGCCATGGGATCGTTGTAGCAGAAAACAGCGTCCGGGCGTGGATTGAGGGCCAGCAGATTCCGCATCAGTTCCGCGCCGCTCTCTCTGCTCTTCACATCCACCAGCCTCTGCGATGAAACGTACCCCTGCGGCGCAGTCAGGTTGTTCTTCGCCAGGGTTTTCAGGTACCCATTCAGGCGCCCAATCCCCGTGCTGGTCTCCGGCCCGCGCAGGTGAGCAATTCTCTTGCAGCCCACATCGATCAAGTGCTGGGTGGCAAGGCTTCCGACTGCTTCATCGTCGACGCCGACATAGTTCGCATGCAGATCGGGAAAGCTTCGATCGATCAGTACGAAGGGCGGGCCCTGCTCCTGGATGCGCCTGGCGGTGGCAGAATCCGTGCGCGCCGACGCCACAATCAGAGCGTCCAATCGGCGGCCGAGAAGCCGATTGATTTCACGCTCCTCCAGCTCCGGATCCTCTTCAGAAGTCGAGATCGTCAGGCAATAGCCCTTCTTCAGAAGTGCACCGGAAAGAGATTTCGCGATCTGTGCGAAGAACGGGTGCAGCAAGTCGGGCACGATCAGACCCACAAGATAGGTCTTTCCCGTCACCAGGCCGCGCGCCGCAAGATTCGGAGTGTAGTTGAGCTCCTTGACACGATCAAGGACTCGCTTGCGCGTCTCGTCGCCGATGTCCTGGTGGTTCCGAAGCACCTTGGAAACCGTGACAACGGAGACCCCAAGATCACGCGCTATGTCCTTCATGGTCGTGGGCATGACGTAAATATACTACATTCCAATGAACTTACAGCTACTTCAACCCGTCCGCTTGCGCCCCTTCACCCGCCGCTTAAGCGTTTCTCAAAGCCGCGATTGCTCACAAGCCATTCACTCCGCGTTGAAGGCTCGAATAGCCTCAAGCCCCACACCGAGCACGTCCCGGCTGATCGCATCAAGCTGTTCGTCCGCACCTACCAGATGGATCGTTCGCTGGGTGTGGCGGACAGTCTCGTTGTGACCAAGCGCTACAACCGGCGAGGATGATTCCAGCTCATAGAACTGACCGAGCTGCGGTTTCCCCGGCGACGGCGGCCCGTCGTTGTAGCAATTGGCGACGTCGCCCTTGTACGGCTCCTCCTGAATCTTCCAGGCGGAGTTCACATATTTTGCAGGTCTGTCAGGCTGACTGTATTGCACGATTGTCAATACGTGATTCTCGTCGTCATAACTTCCCAACAGGCCCTTGGCGCGCAATGGACTAAGGCCAAGTTTGCCGCGATGCTTTGAATCGGCCTTGAACAGCACTCTTTCTTCTGTGACAGAAAGTCGATTTGCAGGAATGCTCCCGAAGTAGTCGGATGTAACCGGAACACCCAATTGCCCGCTTGACCCAGTCCGGATCGGAAGAATAATCGTAGTTTCCGATGTGGACTGGAACTGCCCAAGAACCCAGATCGAAAGCAGGCCATTTTCGAGATTCCAATTTTCCAGGTCGAGATTGGTGAGTCCGTTTTGAGATTCGAAACCAACTAATTTCACTTCGCCGACCGGATGGATGCCGAGATGGCTCCAGACGCGCTCGCTGGAGAGCAGGCGTACTGTCCTGTCGATCCGCACTTCAAATGATGTTCCCGAATAGTTCCTGAGTTGAAAGGCCCTGCGGAAACTCACGAAGTTCGCGCTCTGCGCGACAATGTCGAATGGTTCTGTGTCGAGCGGCGCCGGCGTATACCAGTGGTCGAGATCAAAGGGCGCTCCCGGCGCAAAGAAGATCGAAAACTGCCCGCCCTCAGGTCCAAGCCAAATGCGGTCTTCCCCGCCTACCGCGTTGATGTGTTCACGGACTTCCCCGGAAACAATAAGCTCGCGATTGACCCAGCCGAATCCGGGACCGTCCGCACCCGACACCGAACTTGTAAGAACCCGGCCCTGCTTTGCAGGCCACACCGCAATCGAAGCGCCACTGCGATCGTCTGAGAGTACGAGCAGCTTGCTGTAGCCGTTGACAAATGCAACCGTCTCGCCAAAACTGTTCGCGCTTTCCTGCCGATGA
The DNA here is from genome assembly GCA_963725945.1 of uncultured Acidobacteriota bacterium. Lineage (GTDB taxonomy): Bacteria > Acidobacteriota > Terriglobia > Terriglobales > Acidobacteriaceae > Telmatobacter. The sequence continues at coordinate 209,382 of CAVSAW010000020.1, forward strand.
TGAGTAAGGAATGATGAACCAATTTTTCCGTCTTCTACGTCAACTCCTGATCCAGAAGTTATATCGCTTTTCATTGAACCTTCCCCAATGGATTAGCAAACGATTGTCAACGACCGGCCGAATGCATCAGCGAAAACAGTCGTCGGATTTCCCCGCTCTTGAATCTGTCAAGAAACTGTGCAAGCTATCGGAAACATTTGTCGGAGCGGGCGAACTTGTGGACGCCGCTCCGGTTCCTGCATCAACGACTCACGTTCACCCGTAACCGTAGATATTTGGCGGCACTACCTTCGTTGATGTATGCATAACTGGACCCTCTTCCTCTTCGAACGAACCTGCAATCCCCCCTCTAAAGCGGCACACTCGACTCATGATCGAACATTGCATCGCGCGTCAAAGAGATAGCGCAGAACCCCTTCACGAAGATCTGGAAAGAATCCTTCGTCGCAACGTTTCAAGCGATTCGAAGCCTTGAGAGTTTGAAACTCAGATTCCTGGCTTTTCTCGTGCTTATGCATAATCGCCGCTTAGGCAATCGTTACAGTAAACGATAATGTAGAAGGTTGTCAACGAAGAAGCGGGACCATCGCGCTTCCGCTGCAGCCGTTTTCAACTGCTCCTGAATTCCCTCGCGGGTTCTGCCGCTGGCAATTCATCAAAGGGCCGCAACATGCTAATATACAATTACTTCGGAGCCGCTCAGCTGAATGCGATGTGACCATCTAAATCGCGATTGGGGACACCGGCCAAAGGCCTCCGTGCTCTCCTGAGAGATGCCGTCTTGCCCAATCACCTGCCGGCGCTCTGTTCGAACTTAAAGGACCACGCATAGTCGCAAGGCCGATTCGTTGCCTGTTGCAGATTTTCAGGCAACGAAATAACCGTTCCCTGTGCGGCATCGAATGTCCACCGCAGCTTTGCATCGGACCCGACGAGAGTTACGCTGGATCCAGGCTTTGGCTGCACATTCTTGAGCACGACATGCGAGCCGGGCCATTCGGTCAGAATTGCATACACGAAGCGCTCGTCCTTTGATCGCGTGTATCGAACGCTTTCGCCTTCAGACCAGAGCTCGGCATCGCGCGGGCGGGTGGCATAGATGGCTTCGCCGTTCACTTTCAACCAGTCGCCAGTGGCTTTCATTTGCCGAATAGCCTCGGGGTGGAACTCGCCATGGGCGCTGGGCCCAACGCCGATCATAAGACCGCCGCCTTTGGCCACGGTGTCTGCCAAGCTTTGCACAATCCATTTTGTGCCCTTGTAGTTCGTGGCTTCGGGATCGTAGGAGAAGTCGGTTCCTAGCGGGTAAATCGACATCCAAGGCTTGTCAAGACCCTTAGTGGTGCCAGGTAGTACACGCTCGGGTGTGGAGTAGTCGCCGTATTTTCCGATGCCGCGGCCGCGCAGCATCACATCGGGCTGAATCTCGCGCAGCTTCAGAACGGTCTCGCGAAGCGCGGGCCAAACGGTCGGCCCGAGATACATGTCCAGACACACCATGTCGATTTTGCCGTAATTAGTGAGCAGTTCGACGAGCTGGGCGCGATGGCGAGCCATCATGCGCTTGACTTCAGCCTCGGATGGATCAGAGACGATGACAGGGGAATCACCGAAGTAGTGGCGCGTGGCCTCAAGATCGCGTTTCGTCATGAGCCTCCCGGACGAGGGCACTTGCAGAGGGTGCTGCACATAGGGACGGAAGTCAGCGTCGTACCAATCAGGATGGGAGAAATAGAGATCGATCTTGATGTCCCGCTTGTGCGCGGCGTCGCATAGCTCCTTTACGATATCGCGGCGGAACGGCGTTTCCATAATTGAGTAGGCCAGGTCGCAGGTTTCCATCTTCGGTCCGCCGGGGGCGGTCCAGTTGGCGCGGCTGCGGACCCTGGTCGCAGTGTCGAACATGGAAAAGCCTTCATGATGCTTGCTGGTGAAGGCAAACATCTTCATGCCGCTTTGCCTGAACGTATTCATCCACGCATCGGCATCAAAGGCAGCGGGATTCCAGTTCTTGTAGAGGCTCATATAGGCCTGCCGGTCCTCAAGGGACATGGTGAGAAAAGGCCAGGACTCCGCGCCGCGATGCCAGATTGAGTAGATTCCCCAGTGAATGCGGATGCCGAATTTCATATCGTTGAAAGCCTCGTAGGCGTTCGACGAGGCCCAGTGGTATTCGGGGATCGGCGGGTCTTCAATATAGCTTTCGCCGTTCGAGGGGACGGGATGGGGTTGATCCGGCGTCTGCGCAGTTGTGGGCCAGGCGGAGGTGGTTGCAATTGCAGCGGCCGAGGCAAGGAACTGTCTGCGATTCATTCGGCTCGTCTCCGGAAGAAACCCTTCAAGCAGGTTGAGTGCGTGCAGCCATTCCGTTGCGGGGGATGGCTTTGTTTGTTTTCATACGATACGCATGGTCATGCCGCCATCGATGACAAGGTCCTGTCCGGTGATGAAATCATTTTCGACCAGCTCAAGTATTGCGTGGGCTACTTGCTCTGGCGTGCCTTCACGATGGAGCGGAATCCGGTTCTTGATGTTGTTCTCGACCTGCGCCGAGGTGAGGTGGTCCTGAAACGGAGTGCGGATGACGCCTGGTGAGACGCAGTTGACGCGAATGTTATGGTCCGCGAGTTCGCGGGCAAGGACGCGCGCGAAATGGGGCAGTGTGCCCTTCACAACTCCATAGGCCATTGCACCGAGGCAGCCGCGTTGACCTGCGGCTGAGCCGATGAGAATGATAGCGCCCTGGTGGTGCTCGATCATGTGGGGTACGGCGGCGCGGGCCAAATGAAGTACCGCATGCACGTGAACTTCGAAGGCCTTGCCCCAGCTCTCTTCCGTGACCTCGAAGAATCCGCCTGGCACGGCGCCGCCAGCGGCATGCACCAAAACATCGACGCGCCCCCAGCGTGCGTGTGTTTCCGCAACAGCACGGATGCAGTCTTCGACGATTCCGGCGTCTGCTTGAATGAACAGTGCTTCACTGCCGTGCGCTGAGGCGGTAGCTTTCAGATTCTCGATTGCATCGCTTCGTAGTGTTCGCCCGGTCACTGCTACATGCGCGCCGCGCCTGGCAAAGCCGAGAGCCGTAGCTGCGCCGATTCCGCTCGTTCCGCCTGTGACCAGGGATACTTTGCCTGCGAGATCCATCGGGTTCGCATCCTCGTTGGGGCCGCGCCAATACGGGCGTGCCGGCCTTGTACCGACCTTCTCTGGGATTTCAACTTTGCTTTCCCGGTTTCGGCGCCACCAGATTCGTATTCGTTATGCTGGTCGAGCAATAAGCTAGTATCATTCCCCAGGAAGCAGATGGTCAACGCTAAAGTCAGCGAAAAATTAAGGAAATTAAACGGTAAGGGCTCATGGTGTTTCACCGGGCTCCTTGCCGTTGCCGCTCTTGCGCCGTTGGCACGCGGCCAGTACGGCCAGGAGCCCCAACCAGACGTACCGGCTTTCCATTCAGACGCCGAAGAGGTTAACGCCACGACCGGCCCGGCTCTTGTCGATGTCAAGAAGAAACCACCCAAGCCCGAGAAGCAGACCATCTGGCATCAATCCGCGGTCCCCATACTTTCCCCCATAGTCGTCCGAGAGCGCATTGCTGGCAATTGCGATCGGAGCGATACAGCGTCAAGATAGGCTATTGATTCTAAATGGTAGGCGAGGCGGGGCTTGAACCCACAACCCCCGGCTTAGAAGTTCCTTCAGGTCTAAACGCCCTGCCTTGCCGCCATTTACCCTTGTTCGCTCTCATCTAGTGTTTGTAGGGATTCTAGTGATATGAGCGTTACCCTGCCCGCCTACCAATTACCTTGGAGACTCCCCACAATTTCCCCCACAGCTTCTTACCCGATTTTGGATCAGATTGGAGGTGTAGCCCTCTTAGCAGGGGTTGATGGCGGCTTGAGTGGCTTGTCCGATGGCTTTCCGGCAAAAAGCCCCAGTAAACGCCCAAACCCGTGAAGCTTGCCACCTCAAACCATGATCCCTCTGAACACTCGCCTTCACGATGGGCGATTCGATTGATTTCGGATCGTG
>CAVSAW010000021.1:0-19903 GCA_963725945.1 uncultured Acidobacteriota bacterium
AGTCCTGGAAGAGAGAATTATTTGGCTGGCCGGCGGATGAATTCAGAGAGGGAGCGGAGGTCGCTCAGTGATTGACACGATTTATCGATGTGAGATTTGCGGAACCGAGAGCGAAAACCCTGTGCGGTGGATCGTAATCCATTGCAGCAATACGCAACTGACGGTTTTCAAGTGGACGAAGGAAGCTGCGGATGCACCGCAGGCTCGTCACTATTGCGGCGAGGCGCATGCACAGGTGTACCTGAGCCGGTGGTTTGAATCCTTCTGCGGGTGATGCAGCCGACGGTGTCTAACGTCCGGCTGGTGCGGGACCGGTGGATTCGCGGACGATGAATTCAGGGTCCATCATGATTTCGGCTGGATAGACCTTCTCGCGATTGGCTATGCGGTCGAGCAAGATCTCCGCACCGCGCTTTCCCATCTCAGTAAGCGGCTGGCGCACGGTGGTCAGCGAAGGCGTGTAGTAGGCCGCGGAGAGAATGTCGTCAAAACCGACCACAGAAACGTCTCCTGGCACGGAAAGGCCGATGTCTTTAAGCGCACGAATGGCGCCGATGGCGGCAATGTCGTTGAAGCAGAAGATGGCGGTGAAGTCGCGTGATTTCTCGAGCAATGCCTTCATCGGCTTGTGTCCGATTTCAGGGGCCATGGGGTGCTGGCCGGTTTTTGTGGACCAGCCCGCCGCGTCAATGCGAATGACATGAGCCGGATCGATGCGGAGCCCGATTTCACGGGCCACTTGCTGGATGCTTTCCCAGCGGTACTCCGAATCGGGAATCGCCCGCGGGCCACGCATGAAGGCGATGCGGCGATGGCCGAGCTCATACAAGTGGGTGAGTGCCTGAAGAACGGCACCATGGTGGTCGAGCACGATATTAGTGACATTGTCGATGGGACTGTGGGCTGAGATTGCCACCACCGGTACGGGCACGGCGATGTGGTCGGCAGGGGTATTCAGAAGCAGGAAGCCGTCGACAGCGCGCTCTACGAGCATGCGCGGATATTGCTCGATGAGTTCGCGCTTCCAGTCGTGGCAAGACGTGAAATAGAAATAGTGCGCACGGGTGAGTTCTTCGACCACGCCGCTCATTACGCGGGTAAAGTAGCCTTCACTGAGGTCGGGAGCGAGCACGCCTACGCTCATGGAGCGGCTTTTTCGCAGGGAGCGGGCGAAGTAGTTGGGACGGTAATTGAGCCGTTCGGCCGCCTCAGTCACACGGGTTCGGGTTTCCTGCGGGATGGACTTGGCCGAAGGCGAGTTATTCAGAACCAGAGAAACCGTGGTCTGCGAGAGAGCCAGATGCTCGGCCAGCATGCGCAAATTGACATGTTCTGGCGGCGTGGAGTCCTTACCCTTTGCCATGATGGTGTTGTAACACGTTTCTGACAATCGGGAAACGCCGCTCCTCGGAAGTACATCGATTTTCCAGAGATAGGAACGAAAACAAGAAGCGATTCGGCTAGGGTGCTTTGATGTGGTTGGGCCCGGCCACGAGCGGAAAGATTCTGCCATGGTACTGAAAGGTTCCGGAGAGATGACCGGGCAGGGTGATGGAGGCGTCCAACGCGTCACCCACGCGGCGGTAGACGACTTGAATATTGCCGTCAGGATGGGGAAAGCTGGCCGTGAGCGACGTGAGCGAGCCGAGATGCGGGGCGATGCGCACCGTGGCGAAGCCGTGGCTGGCAGGCTGGATGCCGGCGACAAGAGTCAGCATGTCGTAGATGGGATGGGCCGACCAGGCATGGGAGTCGGAACGGGTGTCGCCGGGAATTTCAGGCCAGGTGCTGAAGTGGAGCGGAAGCAGTTTACGCCAGGGATCAAGGGAGGGCAGATACTCGTCGGCGAGGCCGGCGTGATCGAGGGCGCGGGCGAGATAGAAGCGGAAGTAGTAGGACGCGCTGAGAACACCGCCGGGCGTTGTGCCGGGCTGGATGGCGAGCATCTGACGGAGGACGCTTTGCTGGCGGGCGTGATCCGATTCCGGGGGGATGACGTTGTAGAGGACGGCGAGGATGTTGGCCTGCTGGCTGAAGGTCGTTTGGTCGGGATTGTCGGCGAGTAGTCCGCGGGCGGAGTTCCAGCATTTGTCGTAGATGCCGGAGCGGACGTGTTCTGCGCGGTTGCGGTCGCGCGTGGACAGGAGCAGGTCACCTAGATTCTGTTCGAGGTCTGCGGCATCATTGAGGGCGCCAAGGTATTCAAGCGTGGTGACGCAGGACTCGCCGTGCGAGTCGTAGGTTGGAGTCTCACCGGAAGAAACCCAGTCGATGAAGCTCCACCAGGGGAGCTTATTCAGGAGGCCGTCGGGCTGCTCGTGGGCAGAGTACCACTCGAGCACGGCGCGGGCGCCGGGAAGCGAGGCGCGCACCGGCTCGGGATCGGGACGGTACATCCAGTAGTCGTGGAGCATGCCGATCCAGAGAAGGGAGAACGTGGGGATGGTCTGCGGCAGGGAACTGGGATAGCGGCTGCGGGTGAGACCGTCAGTGGAGCGCGACTGGTCGAATGCGGCAAGAGCCTGGCGAGCGAGGCGGTCGTCGCCGGCGACGGTGTAGGAGATGAGGGCCTGGATGCGCGTGTCGCCGATGTACTGAAGCTGCTCGTAGTAGGGCGTATCCATATAGGTTTCGTGGGCGTCGAGGCGGGCGGTGCGCCAGCTTATCTCCCAGATTTTGGCAAGGTCAGGATCGGTGGACTTGAAGGTGGCGAGCTCCTGAAACGGGTAGGCGGTGAAGTTGGCGGTGAGCGATTCGAGAGTGAGGGGCTGGTCGCCGGTGGTGATGTCGAGGTCGAGATACCGCCAGGTACGCCACCAGAGAGGCTCGAAAGTACGATGGGCGCCACCGTCGGGAACGAAACTGTCGCGAAGGCCAAGCGCCTGCCGTGTGCCGACCTCGTCGCGGTCACCTTTGTGCTGGTCCTTGTCGTAGAGGGCTTCAGAGTAGGTGAGCCAGATGTGTGAACCTTTTCCGCCGGAGACGGTGAGCGCGGGATAGGCGGTGGTGAGAGATTTGCGGTCGAGGAGGATGTGAACGTGGATGCCGGGGGGCAACGTCGCAGGCTTTGCTGGAAATGCACCCAGGCCCGGTTGTTCGGCGGCGATGTCATCGAGGCGAACAATCTGGCCGGCTTCGGTGGGAGAAAGCTCCATGTGAGGGAGGCGATCGGGGATGAGGTCCCATAAATTGTCGCCTGTGGTGTCGGCGGAGTGCGCTTTGCTGGTGTCGAAGATGCTGTCGCGCATCGGTGAAGCGGCAGGGACCCAGTTTGGGCCGGGGGTTGAGGAGTTCCAAGCCCAGTCGAAGTGCGCGGCATCGATTTCTTCGCCGGGGCCGGAGGCGAAGTAAGTCTTGAGACTGACGGAGGAGCGATCGAGGGGGTGATGGCCCGGTTCCACTTCAACGAGCCAACCGGAGGGGGTGCTGATGGAGTTGTCGCCGGAAGCTTCACTCTCGAGTAGGAATGCGGTGCGATCGCTCATCTGAGCTATGGGTGCGTAGACGCCGAAATTCCATACAGTTGAGGTGATTAGATTAGATCCAGGTTGAAGAAATGGGGCTAAGTCGAAGCGTTCATAGCGCCAGTGAGACAAGTCGCCGCGGGCCGGGCCGTCGCCGACGCGATGACCGTTGACATAAAGGATGAAGCGGTTGTCGGCGCTTACGCGGACGGGATAGCTTGCGGGAACAGGGGCGAGGGTGAGGGCGCGTCGGAAGTGGAGGACGATGGGCTCGCGCAAGGGTGCGGTCGGATGGGTGACCCATGAAGCGCTCCAATCGCGGTGGGGCGGATCAGGCTGGATGGGACTTTGAGCGTGCAGTGCGAGGGCGACGATGAGGACCGCGAAGAGCGAGGGAATTGCGCGCATAGTTTCTTGCCTGCTGAGTTCCAGCTCCCAAGATTAACCCAAGAACGCAAATCCGATGGAGAAGAAGGTTCCAGGGCGTCGACCAGGAGATTCCGTGAGGACGGTTCGGAGAGGTAGCGCGACAGGCGACCCCGTGGTAAAGGGTCGGCCTGGCCAGGAACAGGTGCGATTCTTGAGGTGCCATGGCGCCGATCCGGAGTACGATTCACGCGATTTTCGTACTGTATGCACCTGATTTTGCGGCCTTGTAACCTCCTATTCATCTTGGACCGGTAGCCTACTGGAGGTGATCGAACACGTGTCAGAGATCCGCATCTCTCAGTCTCAACTCCAGCCTGAGCCGTCATTCCCAGACAGTCCGCGTCAAGGCGCGACGGCCACGCAGGAGGTTTCCGCAATCCGCAAATTCCTGATGGCGCGTGGCAACTCCGCCTTCACTGATCGCTGCTTTCATGTGTTGATGGTGCTTTGCGCACTGAGTATTTTTGGCATCGTGGCGCTGATTGCGTACGAATTGGTCACTGGATGCCAACTTTCCTGGCACAAGTTCGGACTCAGCTTTTTCTACCAGGCCTTCAAGGATCCCGAGACGCATCTGCCGATGTACTGGGACCCGGTGAATGGGCAATTCAGCGCACTGCCGTTTATTTACGGCACACTGGTTTCATCGTTCTTAGCCCTACTGATTGCGGTGCCGCTGGCGGTTGGTCTTGCGATTTTTCTCACTGAGATGTGCCCTGGGGCGTTGCGTGGACCTTTGGCCTTTTTTACCGAACTGCTGGCGGCGATTCCAAGCGTGATTTATGGGCTGTGGGCATTTTTTGTGCTGGTGCCGCTGCTCAGGGAGCATGTGAATCCACTGCTGATCAAGACACTGGGGTGGTCGGGACTTTTTACCGATGAGAATCCCACGGGACTTGGCTTTCTAGCTTCAGGCGTGATCTTGGCGATCATGATTTTGCCTATCATTTCGTCACTGACGCGCGAGGTGATGACGGCGGTTCCGCACTCGCAGCGTGAGGCGGTGCTGGCTCTGGGAGCCACGCGGTGGGAAATGATCCGCGTGGGTGTGCTGCGCAACGCGCGCATCGGCATTGTAGGCGCGATCATTCTGGGGTTGGGGCGCGCGCTGGGCGAAACGATGGCGGTGGCCATGGTGATCGGCGATACTCCGGAGATCCACCGATCACTTCTTGCGAATGGGACGTCGATGGCTGCCGTAATTGCGAATGAATACGCCGAGGCGACAAGCGACATGCACTACAGCGCGCTGACTGAGATTGGGCTTGCGTTGTTTGTAGTGACGATTGTGGTGAATGCGATGGCCCGTTTGCTGATGTGGGCGGTTACGCGGGGAACGCCGACGCAAACGCGGTAAGGAGACACTGTTGAAAGAGGACAAATTCAGGTTCAGGTCCAGGATGCGGTCGATTACCGACGGCGGGGTGACTGCGCTGTCGATTCTGGCGACCGTGCTTGTGATTCTGCCGTTGGTGACGATCTTCGCCTACCTGCTTTACAAGGGTGCGAGTTCGGTGAACCTGGCGTTTTTTACTGAGATTCCCAAACCCGAAGGCGAGAGCGGCGGGGGAATGGCGAATTCCATCGTAGGATCAGGCATTGTGCTCGCAATTGCGAGTGCGATCGGTGTTCCCATCGGCATTGGAGGCGGAGTCTTTCTAGCCGAATTCGGCCGCGGCTCAAAGCTTGCCAACGCGATCCGTTTTACCGCCGATGTGCTGAACGGCGTTCCCTCGATCGTGATGGGGGTCGCCATTTATTTATTGATCGTGAGTCCGAAGCACAGCATCATCCCATTTTCGGGTCATTTCTCTGCATTTTCCGGCGGCGTGGCACTGGGCATCATGATGATTCCCACGGTGTGCCGGACGACCGAAGAGATGTTGCTGATGGTGCCGCACGCGGTGCGCGAGGCGGCGCTGGGACTGGGCATTCCGAACTGGCGCTCAGTGCTTTCGATCACGGTGAAGACGGCCTCGCCAGGGATTATTACGGGCTGCATGCTGGCGTTTGCGCGTGTGGCGGGCGAGACCGCGCCGCTGCTGTTTACGGCGCTTGGCAATTCATTCTGGAGCACGAGTCTGAACCAGCCGATTGAAGCGTTACCGCTGCAGATTTATGTCTACGCACTTGGGCCCTACGAGGATCAGCACCGGCTGGCCTGGGCGGGTTCGCTGGTATTGATTGTGCTGATTGTGCTTGCCGTGTCGCTGGTGCGCTACGTGACCAGCCGCGGAGTTTTGAAAGGGGCAAGCTAGGTGGGCGTCGGCATTGAAGTAGTCAATTTGAATGCATGGTACGGGACGAATCACACGCTGCAGGACATTAACCTGCCCATTCCGGCTAATCATGCAACAGCACTGATTGGACCCTCGGGGTGCGGCAAGAGCACGTTTGTCCGTTGCCTGAACCGGATGCACGAAACAAATCCAATTGCGCGGGTGACAGGCACGGTGCGCATTGGGGATTTGGATATTTACAACGACGTCAAGCCGGTGGAGGTTCGGCGGCGCGTGGGGATGGTGTTTCAACGGCCGAATCCATTTCCTACGATGTCGATTTACGACAATGTTGCTTCAGGACTGAAGTTGAATGGCTACACCAACCGGCGGTCGCTGGATGAGATTGTTGAGAAGTCGCTGAAGAACTCGGCGCTTTGGGACGAGGTAAAGGACGACCTGAAAAAGAAATCGGGTGCGAGCTTGTCGGGCGGGCAGCAGCAGCGGTTGTGTATTGCGCGCGCGCTGGCGGTGGACCCCGAGGTATTGCTGATGGATGAGCCGGCGTCGGCACTGGATCCTGTTTCAACTTCAAAGATAGAAGATCTTATCTTCCAGTTGAAATCGCAGTACACTATCGTGATTGTGACGCATAACATGCAGCAGGCGGCCCGCGTGGCGGAGAAGACAGGCTTCTTTCTGAATGGGCGGATGGTCGAGTTCGATTCCACCCACAAGATATTTACGAATCCCAGCGATAAACGGACTGAGGATTACATCACGGGCAGGTTCGGATGACACGGATACGATTTCAACGAAGCCTCGACGAACTGAAGGAAAACCTGCTGGTGATGGCGGGACTGGCCGAACAGGCCATCCAGCGAGCCATCGAGGCCTACCGTGTGCGTGACTTGTCGATTTGCGACCTGGTGAGCCGCAGCGAGAATGCCATCAACCGCCTGGAACGCGAGATCGACCAATCCGCATTGGACCTGCTGGCGATGGAACAGCCGATGGCGATTGATCTGCGCTTCATTCTGAGCGTGATCAAGATTAATGCCGATCTGGAGCGCGTGGGCGATTCCGCCAAAAGCATCAGCGACCGGGTGCGGAACATGGAGCAGATGGGGGTGGCGGATCTGCCGGTGGACATTCCACGGATGGCCACGCTGGCGACGGAGATGGTGCGGAAGAGCCTGCAATCGTTTATCGAGGCGGACGCGGAGATCGCACGGTCTGTGCTGACGATGGACGATGCGGTGGACGCGATGAATCGCGCGGCCTACAAAGCGCTGACCAAGGTGATGGAGGAGCAGAGCCACATCGCTCCGCAGGCGCTGAACGCGCTGATGATCAGCCGCAGCCTGGAGCGGGTGGCCGACCACGCGACGAACATTGCCGAGGACGTCATCTTCTGGGTGCAGGGCGACGATGTACGACACCACAAGAGCATTGCCGCGCAAAAGGAAAAGGAAGCAAAGGCCGCCGGCTGACGGCGGTTCACGGTTCGACCTGCCACCAATCAAACAACAACATGCGTGGGTAGTAGAGCGCGGCACGAAGCTGCGCGTGCGCGCCGTGCAGGTTGCGCAGGACTGCGGCGTAGGCCTCAAGCTGGGGCGCGAAGAGAGTGCGGAGTGCAGGCAGCGCCACGGCCGGATCGAGATTGTCGCCGTGGGCGGTCTTGTAGTCGATGATCCACCATGCACTTTCGCCTTCGGACATTGGGTCAAGTCCGGCGCGGAAGAGACGATCGACGCGCACGGTGCGCAGGTTGCCTGAGACAATGCCGGCCCACGAGGCTTCGCTGGCAGCGTCGGTGCGCGGTGACAGAATCCACTGGCCATGCGGGTCGCGGGAAGCCTCGAGCGCAAGGGCGAGAGCTTCGGCGGCAAGGGATGCGGCCTGCGCTTGATTCACCCCGGCGGCACGTATCTGTGCTGCGATGCTGGGTTGGAATTGCGCGAGAGTGGTGCGGGCGGAGGCCCAATCCTCAATGACGCGGAGGCGGGCAAGCTGCTCAAGCAACTTGTGAACCGCGTTGCCCAATGCGCGGGAGATGAGACCGCCTTCGTGTCGCTGGTAGAGGTGCGCGTCGCCCAGACCTATAGGGGGCTCGTCGGTGAGACCGGCTTGGACGACGCCGAGCGGAGTGGGTTGAAAATCGGCTGGGAGGCGGCGCAACTGTGTAGGCCGCGCTGGGGAGGGCATGATGAGGAGGTTGTCTGCCTCGGAGGCGGCAATGGAGACGACTTCCCGGCTTTCACTGATTTCCAGGTTGGCTGAAGCGGTTCTCCATTGGTCGAAGCGGGTGCGCACTTCGGTTTCGAGGGCCAGCCAGGCGGTGGCGAGCAAAGAATTCCGAGGCTCGACGAGGCCGAGTTCGCCGGCATCGTTCTTATACGATGGCCGCGCAAAGAGATGGAGTTCGTCTCGAGCGCGGGTTGCGGCCACATAGAGAACACGCCGAGTCTCCTGCGTTTCTCGTGCGCGGCGAACGCGGTCGACCCACGCCTTGGCCATGCCGCGATCTGTGCCTTTGGATTGGAGCGGCGCAACAAGGAATTCGGTAATGTCGTCAGAATCGTCAGGCTGCGCAAGTCCGCGTTCAAGCCATGAAAGCAAGTTGGAACGGTTGTTTCCGGTGCCGGCCTGCAATTCGGGAATGATGACCACTTCAAACTCGAGACCCTTGGATTTGTGAATGGTCATCAGTTGCACGCCGCAATCTGTGGCGGCTTCGGGGTCGGGCAGGGCGGTCAGCTTTTCGAGGGCTGCCTCAAGAGCGTCGCCGAGTATGTCCTGCGCACCGCCTGGAAGGGAGTCGAGGCAGCTCCACAGAAGGTCGAGGTTGGCGTGGGCAGTTGCGTCCACACAAGAGTTGCCACCAAGGCCAAGCCAGACCCGCTGGAGCCACGTGCCGAGCGATGCGGTGGGCATGGAGGCATGGAAGCGCGGTACATCTTCGAGCGCGCGCAAAAGGCGCTGAATGGAGACACGGGCATGCTCACTGAGCAAATGAAGGCGCTGTGAAAGCAAATCGGGGACAGCCTGGCTGAGCGTCTCCGGATCGTCTGCGCTGACGAGGTTGTGGAGGTCATCGAGCGCAAGGCCGCACCATGGCGCACGCAAAACGCCGAGCCACGCCACTCGGTCCTGTGGATTGAGCAAGGCGCGGGCGAGGGCGAGCGCGTCGAGGACTTCGGGGCGATCTTTCAATTGCTCCAGATCGAGGGCGCGGAAGGGGATGGAAGCATCGCGAAGCGCAGAGGCAATGGGCGCAAGTGCTTTGCGGGCGCGACCGAGAACGGCAATACGGAACTTCTCTCCGCTGGCACGAGCTTGCTCGACGCGGGGAAGGTGGGAGGCGATCAACGCAACAATTTCCGCGGTCTGTGTTGCGTGCGCCTTTTCACGCGCTTCAGCGTCCCCTTCTCTTTGCCGAATTGCGGTTGGAGCAGTGGATTTGCTCCGGCTGACACTGGGCATGAAGTCCAAGTGCAGGTTGAGGCGCGGGCTGGTACTGATGCTGGCGGGACGGGCAGGTTGGGCAAAAGAATAAGCTATTTTGCTTCCGTCGTTTACAGAAAATACTTCAACAAAAACATTGTTTAGTTGATTAACCAGAGTTGGCTCGGTGCGGAAGTTTGCGGCGAGCTGAACAGGGGCGAAAACAAGAGGTACTTCGTTTGGAATCTCGAGGCCCAGCGCCTGAACCCGGGGGAAGAGCTCGGCGTCTGCGTCTCGAAAGGAGTAGATGGACTGCATGGGGTCACCTACAACGAAGATGGTGCGTCCAGGACGGTCGGTCCAGGCGGCGATGAGGCTGGCGAGCAACTGGTGCTGACGGCGGCTTGTGTCCTGAAACTCGTCAACCAGCAAGTGACGAATGCCGTCGGCGACGGCGATCGCCGATTCGGTGGGTTGGCTTTCGTCGCGCAGGGAGCGCTGGGCGATCTGCGCCACTTCAATGAAGTCCGCGGTCCCAACTTCGGCGAAAACGATTCTCAATTCGGCCTGCAGCGTAGCGGAGAAGAGTGAAGCAGGATCGGACGATGCTCCACTCTTCATCTGTGTAGCGGACTGGCGGAAGGTTGCGGAGTTCGGCGAGCGCGGCTTCGAGGCCTTCTACCTCCTGGAGCTGATGAATCAGCACGAGGAGGCGGTCCTTCGCTGATTTGTAGTCAGACGGGAATCCATGAGTCTTGTTGACCTGCTTGCGGAAGGCGCCGCCGGTGAGCAACAGGGCTTCGACGCATCGCCATGCGGCGCGTGCTTCTTCAAGTGCTTCGATGGTTGAGAATGGGGCGCGGGGGAATTCAGCAAGTTCGGCAAGTTCCTGATGGAGCATACCGTCGCTGTGTTCGCAGGCAAAGCGAGCGAGGAATAGTGCTTCTTCGCGTGCGCCGGGCGCCTGGTCAAAAAGGAGATCGACGCTCACGAGGGATTCGCGAACTGCCTGTACGAGTGGACGCTCAAGACGCTCGCGCAGGACCTCCCAATCAGGCTCACGTTCCAGCACGAAGTCGCGCATCCAGAGGTCGCGCTTTTCGAGCATTTGAATGAGCAGGCTTTCCATTTCCTGCCAACCGTTGTCGCGCCAGAGGAGCAGGGCTTCGATGGCTGCGCGAAGAGCCGGGGCGCCTGTGTCGAGGGTTTCCAAGACCCGACGGGCTGCGCGGCGATACAACTCCCTGGGCTGTTCGCTGATGTTGAGCTCTCCGCCGAGTTCGGTGAGCAACGGTTGTTGAAGGGCAAGTTCACGGCAGAAGGAATCGATAGTGGAAATGCGCAATTGCGCAGGCAAGTCGATTAGCTCCCAACCCAGTGCTCGGGAGCGCGCAAGAGCACGGTGGGCGAGAGTCTCCATTGCGAAGTCGTCGGACGAATCTGCGGGCGGTTCGCTCGTTGCGGCCTTCTCCAACTCCGACAAAATGCGGTTGCGCATTTCGGCGGCCGCAGCGATGGTGAAGGTGATGGCGACGATCTGGCCAGGCTCGTCGACGTCGGCAAGCAGTCGCAGGAAGCGGCGGGTGAGCAGGTCAGTCTTGCCGGAACCGGCGGGGGCCTGCACGAGAATGGACCGGGATGCGTCCAGGGCACGTTCCCGTTGGGGCTGATCGGAAGGGACCGGCCGGGCCGTGGGTTTATTCATCGGCGGCCTCCTCTTCGGTAGGGTCGTCTTCGCGGTCCGCGAAATCCTTGCTCTCCAGGACGCGACAAAGGGAATGCAGCCCGCAGCGCTCGCAGGTCTCGGGATACTTTCGCGGGTCTACGGTGGCGCGGCCGGAAAGAAAGTCATGGGCCAGCTGCTCGATATAGTGCTGCCAATCGTCGAGCCGCTCGCTGGTTAGCCTGGACTTCACAAGAGAGCTGGTCCCTTTGAGCGACGGGAAGAGTGTTGCGGCAGGGTTTTCTACGCTTCCGACAAACTCCTGATTACCGGTACGGACCTTGGCGAAGACGAGTCCGCCGAGTTCTTCTTCGGGATTGATGGCGAAGCCGGCGTAGAGAGGCAGCTGGACGTCGTCGGGACGGGGTAGGTCCCAGGATTTTGGTGAAACATTGCCGCTCTTGTAATCGATGACGAGCAAGGAGTCGTCGTTGAGGCGATCAATGCGGTCGAGGCGCAGGCGGAGGCTGAGGCCGGCAATTGAAATGGAGTGTTTCTTTTCAGTTTCAGCGACGGAAAAGGGGAGGCGAGCGGCTTCGTAATCAAGCCATTCGGCGACGAGACGGGACAAACGTATCGCTTCAATTTCAAGATAGCGATGCGGCATCCGGTCATGGACACCGGCAGGCAGTTTGTGACGGAGAACGTTTTGCACGTGCCGGTCGACGAAGGCTTTTCGGTCATGGAGTGCCAGCAGGTCGGCAAGCGTGCGGAGACCGTGAGGCGGTCCGCCCCAGATTGCGTGGAGAACGTCGTGCAGCAGTTGGCCGCGCTGGGCTGCGGTAAGGCCGGCCTCGGCTGGATCCCAAGCGCTTGCGCTGAGCCTGGAAGTCGCAAAAGCCTTGAAGGCGCATTGAGAGAGGGAAGTGAGAACGGCGGCTCCGCCTTCGATAGTGTTGTGCGGAAAGGGAATCTGCGATGCGTCAGTGAAAGAAACCGCAATCGGGCCTGGATGACCTTCAGGCTTCAGTTCGGACGGCAACGGACTGGGTGAGCCGGCAAGTTGCGTGATGAGGCGAGAAGGGCGCGTCTCGGAATCTTTTGATTGTGCTGCAAAGCTGAAATTGACGATGGACGCGGAGGCGAGGAGTCGAGTCGACACGGAGTGAGCGAGATCCCAGTCCTGCTGCGGCGAGGAGTGCGGCATCGCTGCTTCCCGCTGCACTGGAAGCGGCAACAAGGGATGCGTGGACCCCTTGGCGGGCCACGCGTCTTCGTCTGCACCCAGAAACCAGATTGCATCGGCCGTGAGCCCAGCGGATTCCGTGGGGCCGGCAATCAGAATGGGTGCGCTGCGGGATTCGGGCGCAAACAAGGTCTCGTCGAGAGTGCGGGCAAGGTTGGAAAGAAAGTCGGCGAAGGCGATGCGACGACCATCGAAGCCCAGCGAGCCGCAGGTGTCGATGGCTTGTTCCCAACGGTCGATGGCCTGGAACTCTGCGCTTGAAAGGCGGTGCTCGCCGGGCCAGCCTGCGAGCGCGAGCAACTGCGGCACGAGAGCCGCCCAGTCGAGCGGGCCCTGCTGCCTTGAGCCGAGATCTGTGAGCTGGTGGCGCGCCGAAACGATGCGCTGCACCCATGCAGTGGGCAACCTTTCATTGGAGTGATCATGCCGCGTGTGGGTTAGCGGGCGGATGAATGCTTCGAGAGTCCACTGGGTTCGCTGCAGGCCGTTGCGTCGTAGTGCGCGCATGTAGGCCTGGAGTGCTGCTGATTCTTCGCGGGAGGAGGTGGCAATATTCGTGGAGAGCAGCCAATCCAACTCGTTTTCTTCGAGAGGAGCGGTAAGCCATGTAAGCAACATGTGTAAAGCGCGAGGGATGGGGACCTGGCGGAGCGGAATTCCGAGGGAGAATTCGAAAAGCGGTGTGGAGGCGGGCGGCGTAAAACGGAGAAAGGCGCGTTCGATTTCGCCGCGGCGGTTTGTGACTTCCTGTGAGATGACGAGAAGGCGGAATTTGGATCGACGTCAAGCTGCCGCGTGCACCACTGGGCGCAGGCATCAAGCTCGGCCTGGCTGTCGGAGGTCTTGTAGAAGCGGGTTTCACTTGCCGGATCGCCGGGGGCAAGTTGTTTCCAACCGCCCCACGCATCGAAGAGGGATCGCTGGGTGGGCAGGATGCGATCAAAGCCGGCAACCAACAATGGTGGGCGAGGGTTGAGGTCTTGCTGCAAGATGGGAAGCAGCTCGAGAGGCACTCGGAGCGGGCTCAGCAGATCGCTGTCGCGGCATGTTTTGTCGAAGATGGTGAGCCAACCGCTAAAGGCTCCTGCGTCGCGGTCCCAGCCGGTTCGAGCGGACTCTCGCAGGAATTTCGGCCCATAGGAACAGAGCAGCTCGTGCGCCTGCATGGCCATGGCTGCGAGGCGATGGCGCGGGCCTTCGAGCACGGTGGCGAGGTGGTTTTCGCTGCCTGCGATTGCGGACCAAAGGGACTGCTCCTGCGCGGGGTTGAGCACCATGCGGCCATCGACAGCGCGTTCTTCCCATGCGGCACGAGCAAAGCCAGCGAAGTTGAGAATACCGGGCGCGGGCCACGCGGAGAGTCCCTCGGCACGGCGGCGATGATGGAAGGCGGATTGAAGCGAACGCGCGGCACGGTCGCTGGCCGTTACAACAAGTCCTCCGTCGCGCAGCCAGGCGTCGATCTCTGCTCCTGCCAGAGTCCCCATTCCTGCGTTATACGCTGCCCGGCTGGGGGAGTGCTATTCAGGACTGACCACCGGGCTCGGCACACGGTTGTAAACTGGGGTGTGATTCGCCGACTGCTCGTCTCTTCTCTGCTCTCTGTGATTGCGCTGGCCGGGTGCCATTCAGGCCAGCAAGGGTCCACAACGGATGCGGCCAACCAGGATTTCAAGGTGTATCATCTGCGCGGCAAGGTGATCTCCACCGACTCCGCACATGGTTTGGTGGTCCTCGATCATGAAGCGATTCCGGGTTTCATGGACGCGATGACGATGCCCTACCAGCTCAAGGATCCCAGCATTGTGAGTGAACTGCATCCGGGCGATGTGATTACCGCGGATGTGCTGGTGTCAAAGAGCAGCGAAGAAACGGTGCTGCTGGATCATATCGTCGTGGTGGCACAGGGTAAGCCAGATTACAAGCCCGCAGTCATCTACCATGTTCCGACACAAGGCGATTCGGTGCCGGATTTTGCGCTTCGCAATCAGGATGGGCAGACGATTCATCTGAAGCAGTTTCGCGGCAAAGAACTGCTGATTACATTCATCTACACGCGCTGCCCTCTGCCGAATTTCTGTCCGCTGGTAACGCATAATTTTGCGGTGATCGGGAAGGAGTTGGCAACGAGCCCCGCGCTTTATGAGAAGACGCATCTTCTCAGCGTGAGCTTTGATCCCGAACACGATACGCCGGATCGTCTGCGTGCCTATGGCGCCACGTATATTGGAAGCGACGGAAAGAGCGCTTTTGCGCACTGGGATTTTGCCGTGCCGGACAAACCGGAGCTAACAGAGATGGCAAAGTATTTTGACGTTGGGATCACGGCAGGGAGCGATGACACAATTACCCACACGCTTTCAACCACACTGATCGGGCGTGACGGCAAGGTGATTAAGTTTTATCCCGGGAACGAATGGACACCGGAGCAGGTGGTCGCCGATATGCGGCACGCCGCAGGCGCTTAACAAAGAAGCACGGCTGAAACGATCTCGACAAAGGCGGGAGTCGACGAACAATGAAATACGGATTGAATATTCGCAAGGATGCTGCCCTGGACTTTCTCTCGCTGGGCGCATTGGTTCACCGCCTCGACCCTGGAATTGTGCCATTCCGCAAGGCGATGGAGTGCAAGATTCATGTCAGCGGCGGCGAATTCAACGTTGCGGCGAATCTGTCGGATTGCTTTGGGATGAAGGCGGGCGTTGTCAGCGCGATGTCGGACTATCCTATCGGCGACCTGATTGCGGAGCGGGTTCGCGCGATGGGCGTGCAGCCGTTTTACAAACACTTCAAACATGATGGAGTGACCGGCCCCAACATGGCCACTGTTTATAGCGATCGCGGCTTCGGTGTACGAGCGCCAGTGGTTTTCTACAATCGAGCAAACGAGGCTGCTGCGCAATTGAAGCCGGGCGACTTTGACTGGGACGCTATCTTTACCGGTGGCGTGCGCTGGGTGCATAGCGGGGGAATTTTTGCTGCGCTCTCGCCGACGACAGCGCAATTGGCCGCGGAGATGATGAAGGCCGCGAAGACAGCAGGCGCGGTGACTTCGTTCGATCTGAACTTTCGCGAAAAACTCTGGAAGATCCATGGTGGAGATAAGCGAGCGGTGGAGACGATCGGCAGGATTGTTGAGAACGTTGACGTGCTGGTTGGGAATGAAGAGGACCTGCAGAAGGGCCTTGGAATTCCGGGCCCGGAGGTCGCGGCGAAATCAAAGCTCGATTCGAGCGTTTTTCTGGGCATGATTGAGAAGGTGACGAAGAAGCATCCGCAGGTGAAAGTCGTGGCCACCACCCTGCGCGAAGTGCACTCCACCAATCGCCATAGTTGGAGCGCCGTCGCGTGGATTGATGGCAAGACTTATACAGCTCCAACGGCCGAGCTGGATGTGCTGGACCGCGTGGGCGGCGGAGATGGTTTTGCGGCGGGATTCATTTATGGCCTGCTGAGCGGCGAGCCTGCGGAGGAAGCCGTAAAACTGGGCTGGGCACACGGCGCGTTGCTGACCACCTTTCCCGGCGACACGACCATGGCCACGTTGGACCAGGTGAAGGCGTTCGCGAAGGGCGGTTCGGCGCGCATTCAGCGGTAGACCCCTGGGGTGGGGCAGACGCTGGCTAATCGCACGCACTCACTTTCTTGTTACCCATCGTTCCCACAAAAGTGGGGAAGGGGCGGAGCAAGGGAGATTTTCAGTCTTCGCATCTTTGCTGATACCGGCCGCATCTTACCAACTGTTATCCTGAGCAGGCATCAAGAGATGAGGTCGCATATGGCAAAAGTGACACTGGTGTTTGCTTTTCTTCTGATTGTCCTTGGATTGGCAGGCTTTTTTGGAACGGGGAGCCAGCACTATACTGCGCTGATTCCAACATGGTTTGGACTGGCGTTAGGCGTATTCGGCGTGTTGGCAATGAGCCCCAGCGAGTCACGGCGCAAGCTGTTCATGCACGTCAATGTGACGATTGGGCTGTTGGGGTTTCTAGGCAGCTTTGCCGAAGCGCTGCGCGGATACGGGCACGCAAGGTCTGAGGGTGTTGATCCGGACATGATCGCGCTTGGCTCCAAGCTGACAATGGCCGGCCTGATGCTGGTTTACGTTTTGTTGTGTGTGCGCTCGTTTATCGAAGCGCGTCGTCAGGGGAAGGTCTAGCACATGGGAACAATGCGCGGCGGCGGCATGGGCATGGGAATGCGCGCGGAGCGAACACCGCGCGGCGCCGGAGCACGCGCAGGCCAAGGTGATTTGCCCAAGAAAAAGACCAGCGTAAAGAAACTCTGGCCGCAGATTCGCGCGCTGGTTGCGCCGCGCCTGGGTTTGTTGTTCCTCGGCATGGGGCTGATGATCGTGAATCGTGTGGCGGGGCTGGTGTTGCCCTACACAGCCAAGCCGCTGCTGGATACGGTGCTTTCGCCGTTGCATCCGCATCCAGAGTTGCTGCCCAAAATTATTGCGATTGTTTTTTCGGCAATGGTGGTGCAGGCGATTACATCGTTTTCGCTGACGCAACTGCTCTCGAAGGCGGGGCAACGACTGATTGCGGAGATGCGCCAGCAAGTGCAGAAGCATGTGGGACTCCTCTCGGTGGCTTATTACGACGAGAACCGCACGGGCACGCTGGTGGCGCGCATCATGAGCGATGTGGAGGGGGTGCGCAACCTGGTGGGCACGGGGCTTGTGGAGTTTGTGGGCGGACTGTTCACGGCGGTGCTGGCGTTTATCTACCTGCTGCATCGAAGTGTGACAGTGACGGTGACGGTGTTCGCGGTGGTGGGCGGGTTTGTGTTTGTGTTGCAATACGCCTTCAAGGTGATTCGACCAATCTTTCGCGAGCGTGCCAAGATCAATGCTGAAGTGACGGGCAGGTTGACGGAGTCACTGGGCGGCGTCAGGGTAATCAAGGGATATCACGCGGAAGAGCGCGAGCACGCTGTGTTCACCACAGGAGTGGAGCGACTACTGGCCAACGTGATGAAGTCTCTCACCATGACGAGCGTGCTGGGTTCTGCTTCAACAACGGTGCTGGGACTTGTGTCGGCACTGGTAATGTGGCTGGGCGGACATAGCGTGCTGAACCATACCTGGAGCGTGGGCGACTATTTCAGCTACAACATGTTTCTGGCCTTCATGATCGCGCCGGTCTTTCAGATTGTGAACATCGGCACGCAGCTGACGGAGGCATTTGCAGGGCTCGATCGCACGAGCGAGATCATGGCGGAACTTGAAGAGAACCAGGTGGCGGGGCGGACAGTGAAGATGCCGCCCATCCAGGGCTTGGTCCAGTTTGAGGATGTGGAGTTTGCCTACGAGCCGGAGAAACCGGTCTTGCACGGCCTTAGCTTTGTGGCAGAGCCGGGAACCGTGACGGCGCTGGTAGGCTCGTCAGGTTCTGGTAAGTCGACAATCATCAGCCTGCTGTGCGCCTTTCATACGCCGACAAAGGGGCGGGTGCTGGTGGACGGAGTGGATCTTGCAACTGTGGACCTGCATACATTTCGGTCACAGCTGGGCGTAGTGCTGCAGGACTCATTCCTGTTCGATGGCTCGATTCGCGAAAACATTTTGTTTTCTCGACCGGATGCGACAGAAGAGCAGTTTCTGTTTGCCTGTCGCACGGCGCGCGTGGACGAATTTGCGGAGCGCTTTCCCGATGAATATGACACGATCGTGGGGGAGCGCGGGGTGAAGCTTTCTGGAGGGCAGAGGCAGCGGCTCTCGATCGCGCGGGCACTGCTCGCGGAACCTCGCATTCTGATTCTCGACGAAGCGACCAGTTCGCTAGATTCCGAGTCGGAGGCCATGATTCAAGCGGGGTTGAACCAGCTGATGCAGGGACGGACAACTTTTGTGATTGCTCATCGGCTGTCGACGATTCGGCGCGCCGACCAGATTCTGGTGGTGGAGCAGGGATTGATTGTGGAGCGGGGCAACCATGCGGAATTGTTCGCGATGGGCGGCCGCTACTACGACCTCTACACCCGGCAACACGGGCTTGAGGCGAATTTGTTTCTCGCTCCGGGCGAGGGCGACATAGTTCCAGCATGAAGTGAGATGCTGCGCCGAGGGAAGCCGGATTCCTACGTCTGCATTGTGCTGAGGAGCATGGCCCTTTCTCCCATTCGAAATGAAAAAGTGGAGAGGCGGCGAGACTTTCGCGGCTGGAAACGGGCAAATGGCGAGGTCCGTCTGTCCCAAACCTTGACGCGAGTCCCATATTCTGAGATACTTTATTCTTAGTCACAGCGCGACACGGGGGACCATTATGCGAGATACCGCTCCACAAGGCACCTACAAAGTGCAAGCTCTGGACCGGGCATTTGCAGTTCTGGACTTGCTGGGGGAGAGTGATACGCCACTTGGCCTAGCGCAGGTTGCTTCATCGCTGCAACTGCACAAGAGCACGGCGCATCGTTTCTTGATGGTTCTTGAGCGGCACCGGATGGTGGAGCGCACCGGGAGCGGGAAGTTTCGTCTGGGTTTGCGGCTGTTTGACTTTGGCAATCGCGCCATCGAGCAGTACGACCTGCGCGAACGCGCGCAGCCGCATCTTCGCCGCCTGGTGGCGGAGACGGAAGAGACGGCTCATCTTTGCATTCTTGAGGGCGCGCATGTGATCTACATCGACAAGATTGAGCCGGCCCGTTCGGTGCGCATGATTACGCGGATTGGTTCGAGCAACCCAGTTCATTGCACGTCGGTGGGGAAGGCGATGCTGGCGTTTTTGCCTGAGGACCGGATTGCAGACATCCTGCGGCGCACGCGTTTTGAGCGTTTCACGAGCCGCACCATTTCGACCGCAGAGGCTTTGCGCACGGAGATCGAGAAGACGCGCAGGCGGGGTTACGCAGTTGACGACGAGGAACTCGAAGAAGGGCTTCGGTGCATTGCTGTTCCATTGCTGGATGCGCAGCGTCTGCCAGTAGCCGCTGTGAGCGTCTCCGGTCCGTCTTTCAGAGTGACTGCCCAAAAACTGCCTTCGATTGCGAACCACATTCTGCAATGTGTACGAGGGATTTCGACGGACATGGGATTCACTTCCGCGGGACGGCGTGGAAGCCGGTCCAATTGGGGCGCGTAAAGCGGTGGAAGTGGGTGCTGGGATGTGGCCGACGGGATCCGGTGCGGGTTAGACCAGACACAGGATTTCCGTTGGTGTAGCGAGCCCAAAGGCATAACGTTCTGATACACTCATTGATGTTGCGGAGTAGAAATGCGTCGCAATTGAGCTGTGGTTCGGTCAGGTGATTCAGGCACTGAATGCCTGGAATGGTTAGATTTGAATCGTGGCGAAAACGGGCCAATCGCAACCCAGACGGTTGGACGAATTGATTGTTTCATCTGGGGACGTAGCTCAGTTGGTTAGAGCGCTGCCCTGTCACGGCAGAGGTCGCGGGTTCGAGCCCCGTCGTCCCCGCCATACAT
>CAVSAW010000022.1:0-559825 GCA_963725945.1 uncultured Acidobacteriota bacterium
CCAAAAAACGCCTGGATATCGCGTGTTGCCGCGTATCACATCGATAACCGTAAGGCACCCGCTCCGACCTCGCCATGCGATCAGGCGAGCGTTCACCTGCGCATCTCGCTGGCTCCACGGTTCCGTCGACTTCCCGCCCGACGGAGCCAGGGAAAAGCGGAAACAGGATAGCGACCGGTGCTTAACGCGGCCTGCAGCACTGAGCTGCGACTTCCTATATCCCCCGCCCGATCCCCACCGGATTGGTCGTGCCTTCACTGGGAATGTTAGCGGTCGAGGGCCGTGTCGTCCTGTCGAACGCCGACTTCGGTGTCCTGAAACATTGAGCGTTGAGCTGCGAAGATCATTCCGACGAGCCCCGACCAAACGAAACGCTCGTCCCGCTTATTCCCTTCGGGCGCCCACTTCGTTCCGGTGCCCGCTTTTCGTGCAGCGCGCCGACAGGTGGCCCGTGTCGGCACCGGTCGGATTTCCGACGCAAGATGGGCGGCATGACTGAGCTCGCGCCCTCGCTGGTCGAACTTGCCCGGCGATTCGGCATCGCCACGGGGTATGCGGACTGGACCGGCCGGCAGGTGCTGGTCTCCGAGACGACGCTGGTGGCCGTGCTTGCCTCGTTCGGCGTAGCGGCCGGCACCGAGCAGGACCGCAACGCGGCTCTGACCGCGCATTCGAGGTCGTATTGGGCGCGTCATATGCCCGCCACGATCGTCGCGCGCACCGGTGCGCCGACGCGGTTCTGGGTGCATGTGACCCACGGTGCACCCGCCGAGGTGTGGTTGCAGCTCGAGGACGGCACCGTGCGCGGCGGGGTGCCGCAGGTCGACAACTTCACCCCGCCGTTCGAGCTGGACGGGTGCTGGGTCGGCGAGGCCAGCTTCGTGCTGCCCGGCGACCTGCCGCTGGGCTACCACCGCGTACATCTAAGTTCTGGCGACTTCCAGACCAGCACCGCGTTGATCGTCACGCCGGATTGGCTTGGGCTGCCCGAGCAGCTCGGCGCCCGCCGCGCCTGGGGATTGGCCGCTCAGCTCTACAGCGTGCGGTCACAGCAGTCGTGGGGTGTCGGCGACCTCACCGATCTGACCGACCTCGCGGTGTGGTCGGCGTCCCGGCATGGCGCTGACTACCTGCTGGTCAATCCGCTGCACGCGGCCGCCCCGACCGCCCCGATGGAGCCGTCGCCGTACCTGCCGACATCGCGGCGCTTCTTCAACCCGCTTTATCTGCGCGTCGAGTCCGTCCCCGAATTCGCCGACCTGACCAAGCGCGGCCGGGTACGGCGGTTGCGCTCCGACGTCCAGCATCGGGCCGGCCGGCTCGACGCCATCGACCGGGACAGCGCATGGGCGGCGAAGCGGGCGGCGCTCAAGCTGGTGCACGAGGTCACCGCGATCGGCGGGCCGCGAGCTGGCCTACGCCGCCTTCTGCGAGCGGGAAGGGCGCGCGCTCGACGACTTCGCGACCTGGTGCGCGCTGGCCGAGAAGTACGGCGACGACTGGCATGCCTGGCCTAGTTTCCTGCAGCACCCCGACGGCGTCGGTGTCGGCCGGTTCGCCAAAAAGTATTCGGACGCTGTCGATTTCCACCGCTGGCTGCAATGGCAACTGGACGAGCAACTCGCTGCGGCGCAATCGCAGGCGGTCCGCGCCGGGATGGCGCTGGGCATCATGCACGACCTGGCCGTCGGCGTGCATCCGAACGGCGCCGACGCGTGGGCGCTGCAGGATGTGCTGGCGCTGGGCGTGACCGCGGGTGCGCCGCCGGACGAGTTCAATCAACTCGGCCAGGACTGGTCGCAGCCGCCGTGGCGGCCGGACCGGCTGGAAGAGCAGGAATACCGGCCGTTTCGCGCGCTGATCAGGGCTGTGCTGCGGCATGCCGGCGGCGTACGCATCGACCACATCATCGGGTTGTTCCGGCTGTGGTGGATCCCCGAGAGGCGCACTCCCGACCCAAGGCACCTACGTCCGATACGACCACGAAGCGATGATCGGCATCGTGGCCCTGGAAGCGCACCGGGCCGGTGCGCTCGTCGTCGGCGAGGATCTGGGCACGGTCGAACCGTGGGTTCGCGACTACTTACTTGTTGCGGGGCCTGCTGGGCACCTCGATTCTGTGGTTCGAGCTGGATCGAGACGGAACCGGTGGTCCGTTGCCCGCCGAGCGGTGGCGGGAGTACTGCCTGTCGTCGGTCACCACCCACGATCTCCCGCCGACCGCGGGCTACCTGGCCGGCGACCATGTGCGGCTGCGCGAATCCCTGGGACTGCTGACCCGACCGGTCGAGAGCGAACTCGCGTCCGACCGGGCCGAGTTGGCGGCCTGGATGGCCGAGTTGCGCCGGGTCGGGTTGCTGGGCGATTCGCGAGAGTCCGAAGTCGACCCGGAACAGGTCATTCTGGCCCTGTACCGCTACCTCGGCCGAACGCCGTCGCGGCTGTTAGGGGTGGCGCTGACCGACGCGGTCGGTGACCGCCGGACCCAGAATCAGCCGGGCACCACCGACGAATACCCCAATTGGCGAGTTCCGCTGACCGGGCCCGACGGCAGGCCGGTGATGCTCGAGGACGTGTTCACCGATCGCCGGGCCGCCACGCTGGCCGAGGCGGTCGACGCTGAGATCGCCCCGCGAACCGGTGTAGGCCCACCTGTTAGCTTCAGGGCCATGACCCGTTGCCGTCGCTGAGGGCCGAGTACGCGTGCCCTGAACCGATTGCGGGCCAACGACTTCCGGTTGACTCGCGCGATTGTGTGCGATGACCTCGACCGACCGGCGGCCCTCAGCGACTTGGTGCACCGGTATGCGGCCAACGTCGACGACCGCCAATTCGATTCTGTCGCAGAGCTTTTCACAGCTGACGGCCGAGCTGACGGTGCCCGAGCCACCGGCCGCGCTGCGGCCGGTCCACTCACATCGGGGTCAGGCGGCCATCGCCGCGGCGGTCGCCGCGGTTGCCCAGACCGAGCGCACCCAGCACGCGATCGTCGGTGAGGTCTACAGCGAGCTCTCCGAAGAAGTGCCCGAGCCCGCACGCGCGCGGCCGCATCGCGTGCATCGCACATCACTTCAATCAACGCGCGGACGAGCTCATCGATGTGGTCTGGCATCTGCGCTACGACGACGAGTATGCGCTGACCGATGCCGGCTGGCGGATCAGTCGCCGGGCGCTGACGATCCTCGCCATCGAGACTCGGCCGGTGCGTCGCGTGTTGCCGCGCGACCCGGCCTAGCGTGTGCCCTCTCCCTCCCCCGCGCTCTGCTCGATTGCATTGAACTCGTTTGCTCCAGAAGCTATTTCGGGTAGTTCGAGTCAGGGGCTCGACGTGAACAAACTGCCTGACGCGGCCGAACGGAAGTGCCAGCAGAGGAGACGCTCATGAGCGACATCTCGCGCGATCGCGGGCACACTGATCAATCGGTCCAGGACTCGGTGCGGCGGCACGGGCTGCGTCGTGGCGGCGGCTGGTTGGGCTGGCGTTTGTGGTCTGCCTCGCCAATTTCGCTCTCGGACACGCGGGGCCGGTGTCGCGGCCGTGATCGCCGGATTGCTGGCCTTCGGGGCCGGGATGGCGTGGCTCGCCATGGACGGCAGGCGCGTCGCCAGGCGGAACGGGATTGGTTCATGAACCACCCGGCGCGCTAACCGCGTTACCGGCTACTGCAGGGCAGCCAGGTTTTCGATCGACGTGCGCACGTCCGAGCGGAGGACCCTGGCGACAAGCTTTCCGACCGGCCCGCTCAGCACACCGCCTCTGAGATCGGCCGTGAGGTGAAAAACCGATCCCGGATCGTCCGCGGAGACCTTCAGCGCCACTGAAATCCGGATCCCGCCTTTAGCCGCGACCTCGCAGCTCAACCGATTTCGGCTCGTCGTAATAGGGTGACCTTCCAGTGAACGACGCTGCGGAAGCCCTTCACCTTGATGCACGAGGAGACGCACGTTCCCTCCTCGATCGTCGACGGGACCTCGCCCCGCCACCCGCCGAAAATCGTCATCCATTCATCGAATCGGCGCAGGTCAGAGGCCAGCTTCCAGGCGGCCTCCGGCTCCAGATCCGAAGACGTCGAAACATCTACTCGTGACATGTCTTATCTGCTCCCCCTGGGCATACCCGGGCATACCCGGTTGCTGCGACCGCGATAAACGGCCAGGGCTTAAGGAACCGCTCCAGAAGGCGTCCAACGATTCGGCGACGTCGATGATCTGCGCGGCTTGGGAATGGGGAGCGTCGATTTCATCCGCGACGTACTGGGCGATGAATCGCCGGATCTCGCCGTCGACGCCTCCGATGATGCGCACCACCTCGCCGCGAATGGAGGAGGACGACACGTTGACGGTGATATCGGAAGGCCGCGGTTTCGCGACGTCGACGATCAACAGCAACGGTTCTGCGGCGCGTGCCGTGGCGCGCAACGCGATATCTCCGGTGACCGCGAACCGCTGCTTGTCGAGCCGTAGATCGAGCAGCAGATCGATCGCCAGGGGAATGTGGATGACGAACGTGATGAGATCACCGAGGCTCCGCGTGACCCGGGGATCTTTGATTAGAAAAACAGCGAGCTTACACTGGTCTCCATGTGAATGCTCTCTATGGCCGCACCGGCAGGGCGATGGAGAGCACTTTGATCTTGGGCAACTTCTGCGCCGCGTCGCGCAGCGGAATGGTGTTGGTGACCACCACTTGCTCCAGTCGCGAGTTGGCGATGCGGTCGATGGCCGGGCCGGAAAGCACGGCATGGCTGGCGGCGGCATAAACCGCAGCCGCGCCGCTTCGTAAAGTGCGTCGACGGTTTTCACCAGCGTGCCTGCGGTGTCGATGATGTCGTCGATGATAAGGCAGGTCTTGCCGTTCACGTCGCCGACAACGTTCATCACTTCGGCAACGTTGATATCGGTGCGGCGCTTGTCCACAATGGCCAGCGGCGCTCCCATCTTCTGCGCAAAGAAGCGAGCCCGCTCCACGCCGCCGGCGTCCGGCGAAACTACCATCAGATTGGGCAGGTTCAGCTCGCGGAAGTAGCTCACCAGCACCGGGCTGGCGAAGAGATGATCGACTGGAATGTTGAAGAAGCCCTGAATCTGCGCCGCATGCAGGTCGACAAACAGTGCGCGGTTGGCGCCGGCGGTGGTGAGCAGGTCGGCAATCAGCTTGGCGCTGATGGCGACGCGCGGCCGGTCTTTGCGATCCTGGCGGGCATAGCCGTAGTACGGCACCACCACCGTGATTCTTGCCGCTGAGGCACGCTTGAGCGCATCAATCATGACCAACAACTCCACCAGGTGCTGGTCCACCGGATAGCAGGTGGGCTGCACCACAAACACATCCACTCCGCGCACGTTTTCCAGCAGTTGGAAGTAGACTTCGCCATCGGCAAAACGCTGCAACTTGGCCTCGCCTACGGGAACGCCGATGTGGCGGCCGATTTCCTCAGCCAGCGGCTTGTTGGCCGAGCCCGAGAAGAGCTTGAAGCGCTTGTCTTCGCTCAGGCTGCGGGTCCGCTTCCGTTCGGGAGCGGCCTTGCCGTCCTTCGCCTTGGGTGAATCCTGCGGTCGTCCTTTTCGGGATCCTTACCCGCGGCCTTCGTTTGAGGCGTTCGCCCCGTCTCCCGGCTGCTTGTCTTCCAACGTCACCGTTCCTGTTCCCACTTCCATCTCCGCGCACCTCCAAGCTGGTTGGCTTTGGCTGCTTGCCGGGCCGTACTGCAAACCTTGGCTGGGCGACTAGGATTCGAACCTAGACAAATGCCTCCAAAGGGCATTGTCCTACCATTAGACGATCGCCCAACTCAGCGAATTCCCAGGCCTCTGGGACGCCGCCTTCGACAGCCGTCCGCGAGTCTCTCTCTCGCAAAGGCATGCTGTCAATACGCCTAAGTCAGAAGCATCTGCTGCCAGTATTCGGCTCGCGGCAAAGTGCGCGTCAAAAGGCTCTCGACACCCGCCGCCCGCAACCGTTCCTGGGCCGCATCTGCATCTCCGCGGGCTCGATACAACCCGTAGAGAGCTGAGCCAGATCCCGACAGCGAGGCATGTGCAGGCTGCTTCCGGTGTGCCGTCGGCCGCAAGGACGCGCTTGATTTCTGCAAGGGAAGGATGCTGGGGAAACACGACCTGTTCAAAGTCGTTCCACGATCCAGCGACTGATCCCGGTGCGGACAAGCGCGGACTCATTCGGTCCGGCCAGGTCCTCTCCACCAGAGAGGACACCGGAAGAGCCTGCTCCATCCGCACCTCGCGGAATCCTCCCGCGAAGACGCTGGCATAGACAGTGCTCAACATCTTCATTCTAGAGTTTAGACCCTCGGCGGTCAAGCCATCTTCGACGTTCAAGCCCTTGTCAGCCCAGTGCAAGTCCCAATCGCGGAATGCCTGGGGAGTCGAGACGCCGACGTCTGGTATTGCCACGACGCACCAGATTGCGGGCTTTATGTCTGGCAAAGGATAGACCTCTTGCCCGTGATCGGTTCCAAGAACGGCACCGCCGATCAAGAAAAGCGGCACATCGGAACCAACCATTGCTGCAATCTCCAGTCTGTAAATTGCCCACCATCCCAGACGGTCGGCCCCGCCCAGGTCATAGTTATACGGTAATTCCCTTTTCGGCAAAGAGCGGAGGGGACGATCCGCGCGGGCCAACTCTGCTCCATCCCAATGAGCGCAGCAGCCGCATTCGCCGAACCTGCGCCCAGGCCGCCTTGCACCGGCAGCCGCTTCTCAATATGAATCTCGACGTCTGCGGTCCGACCGAGCGTACGGAGGGACTTCTCTACAATCTTCCAAGCCGTGTTGCGCTCGTCAGTGGGCACTCGCTCGTGATTGGTCGTCAAACGGATTGAAGTGCTTGCCGCAGGCTTGGCCGAAACCGTGACCACATCATGGATTTCCAGTGTCTGGTAGACGGTGGTCAGCGCGTGGAACCCGTCGGGGCGCGGTGCACCGATGCCCAGGCCGAGATTGATCTTCGCGTGGGATCGGACGCGCGTGGCCATATCGGAACATTGTAGAGCCCGGAAAGAGAGGATGCCTCGTTACGTGCAAGCTCCACCTTACTCAACGAAACTCTACGAAGCCTGGCGCGATCAGACTCTAGCCGTGCGCTCCACCATCTCCCTCGCCGTGCGCAGGCTTGCCACCGGGTCGCCGGTGGGGCGAAATTCCATTGCAACCATATGGTTGTATTTCAGCTCGGCAAGTTTGCGATAGATATTGCCATAGTTGATTTCGCCAGTACCCGGCTCATGGCGGCCCGGTACATCGGCGATGTGAATCAGACCGACCAGGTCAATGTTCTTCTCCAGCTTCTCCAGCAAGTTTCCCTCGGCGACCTGCTCGTGGAAGATGTCGTAAAGGAATTGGACCTGCGGATGGTTCACAGCGCGCACCACGTCCATGCACTCGGCGGCCGACTGCAGAAAGTACTTCGAATTCTCCTCGGGATCAATATTCTCCAACAGCAACCGCACGGGTTGGCCATCGATGTGTTTTCCGTCGATTACTTCCGCGGCGCGCTTGAGCGAATCGACACAGCTCTGATGCTGGGCTTCCCGCGTGAGGCCGGGAACCACGTTGCCGGAAAGGACGATCATTGCCGAGCAGGAAAGCAATTCCATCGGAGTGAGCGCTTGTTTCAGCTCCGCCAGAAAGGGATCACGGTAGGCAGGATCGGCGAGACCATGCGCATGGCCTGCATTCTCCAGGCCGGACGTCGCGTCGAACGAAATACCCAGCCGCTTGCGCGCCGCATTCGCATCGGCGAAGTCGGCGAGCGACCATTTGGCATACTCGCCGACCAACTCCACATTGGTGTAGCCGGCCTCGGCGACTTTTTCCAGCCGCTGCGGAAAAGGCAAGTCGGTAAACACCGTCCAAAGCATGACGGAGAGCGGAAAAGGGGCGCTGGAGGAGCCTGCTGCGGCGTCTGGACTCACAGAGGTGGCAGGTAGCGTTGGTGCGGCCGCACCCAGGGCGGCAGTGGCAAGGACTTGAGCAAAGGTGCGGCGATTCATACGCGTCTCTCAGAAAGAGTTTGAAGAGCTTTGAGGTCGAAGGGCTTACTGCCAAACGGTCGAGAATAGTGTAGGCCTCTTCTCAGCAGCACGCCCACGGAGCCGCTGGATAAAGATGGAAACGACGCCTTCAGAATGGGTTTGGGAATGCAGTTTGCCTCTAAACCAATGGAAAAACGGTGCAGGGTGGACGGAGCTCGGCTTTGGGCTGGACGGGCCTGCTGGGTGGGGCGGTAATTAGTCGTTGCAACAAATATCATGTTCGCGCATCCAATATCGAGTTAGGCTATTTGGAGGTCAACCATGTCGCTTCGCGCCGTAAAACAAATTCTCGAAACCAAGCCCACCATTGAGGGTGCGGGTGTTAAGTTGCAGCGTGCCTTTGGTTTCGGCAAGACCAAGGAGTTCGATCCGTTCCTTTTACTGGACGATTTTCGCAACGAAAACCCGGCCGATTACCTGGCGGGATTTCCGTGGCATCCCCACCGGGGCATTGAGACCATCACGTATGTTCTAGCCGGCGAAGTTGCCCACGGCGACAGCCTGGGCAACAAGGGTCGGATGGGGGCGGGGGACGTGCAGTGGATGACTGCGGGAAGTGGAATTCTGCACCAAGAGATGCCTAAGGGTGACACGCTTGGGAGGATGCACGGCTTCCAGTTGTGGGCGAACCTGCCGGCAGCTTTGAAGATGACCGATCCGCGCTACCAGGACATCCCGTCCGCCGCAATCCCTGAAGTGACGGAGGACGATGGGACGCGGGCGCGCATTATCTGCGGGGAGTTCTGGGGCAAGCGGGGGCCAGTGGAGGGGGTAGCGGCCGATCCTAGCTACGTGGATATCTCGGTTGCGCCCAACAAGTTGCGTCGCATCCAGATCGACGTGACGCGCAACGCATTCGCGTATGTCTTTGCAGGATCAGGGACTTTCCGCGATGCTTCAGACCCCAGGGCGGTGCTGACCGAGTCGGCTGTGGACCCCAATGCGCCGGCAAAGTATGACGCGAAAAACCATTCGCTGGTGCTGTTTGACCGCGGCGACGAGATCGTGGTGCAGGCGGGGCCGGAGGGGATTCGCTTCCTGCTGGTTTCGGGCAAGCCGCTGGAGGAGCCTGTGGCGTGGTACGGGCCTATCGTGATGAATACACAGGCCGAACTGCGCCAAGCCATGAGCGAGTTGCAGGACGGATCGTTTATCAAGCACCGGTAAGCATCGGACACGGGTAAGGCAAACAGGGCGCGGCTGAAAACCCAGCCGTGCCCCTTTTCTTTTTCGTCTCTTGATTCCGTATCTTACACATTCTAAATTGGCTTCATCGAGAGGATTTCGGAAGGCGTGAGGCCTCGCTCGCGTAGAGTCCGGATGCTTAGAGCATCGTGGCGCTTGGCCAGGCGCTGTCCGTTTTCATCCAGAACGAGGCGGCAGTGGAACCACTCCGGGTTGATGAAGCCAAGCGCCTGATTTAAAAGGATCTGGCGGGCGGTGGACTTGAGCAGGTCGGCGCCGCGCACCACCTCGGTGACGCCCATGGCGGAGTCGTCGGCGACGCAGGCGAGCTGATAACTCGGCACACTGTCGCGCCGCCAGACAAGGAAATCGCCGAAGTCGCGGCCGGCGATGAAGCGTTGCGGGCCGAGGTTTAAGTCTTTAAATTCAATCGCTTCTCCGTCGGGGACGCGGAAGCGCCAGTTGAAGCCTTCGGGATTTTCCAGCTCAAGCGCGGTAATTGCTGGAGGGCTCGGCGAGTCAGTCTGGACGGGACGGCACGTGCCGGGGTAGATGGGCTCATCATCAAGCGGGGTCTGTGCGCCTTCGTGGGGCGCGCTGAGGGCGGCGGCAAGGTCTTTGCGGGAGCAGCGGCAGGGGTAGATGTATCCGCCCTGCAACAACTTACGCCAGACGGCGAGGTAGACCTTGTGGCGCTTGCTTTGCGCATAGGGCTTGAAGGGACCGCCGATGTCGGGGCCTTCGTCCCAGTGCAGGCCGAGCCAGCGCAGGTCTTCGAGGGCGGCGCGGGCGAATTCGGGGCGGCTGCGATCGGGATCGAGATCCTCCATGCGCAGGATGAGCCTGCCGCCAGCCTGGCGCGCGCGTTCGGCTGCAGTGAAGAAGGTAAGCGCATGGCCTACATGCAGATAGCCGGTGGGCGAGGGCGCGAGCCTGCCGCGATAACGAAGTACCCGTTGTGGAAAGCTGCCGGCCATGCCGCTCCCAGTGTAGCGAGAGCGAATGATTCCGGTCAGGGCCGCGCTTTTTGAGTAGAAGTGTGGCAACGGTATGCCACGGTTGGCGGAAAAGCGTGGCGATGGATTGCCACGTTTGGCGAAAAGTGAGAGGGGAGGAAAGCACCTTTCAGCTCTCAGCTTCTAGCTTCTAGCTTCTAGCTTCCTGCCGCGGAGATCGGAGAACTCAATGCGGAAGAGCTTCGTTTTAGATCTGCACGGCGGGTGGTCGAAGATCGCCGCGCGAAATGCACATGCTAGTTAGAGCGCAGTTTGGCACCAATGAACGCTTAGCGAGGAATGAACCAGGGCAGCCTGCGTCACTTGCCATAAGCCAACTTCTCGGTACTAATCCATTCGTCGATGAGTTCAACGGCGATTTTGCTTTAATCGAGAAGCGCTCTCGCGAAACCTCTTCCAAATCGGGACAGTCCGCTCTGCGGGCCACGGTGGGTGCGGTGGGTACTGAACCTGCTCGAGACGACCTGGTCGCAATGTAAGTTTTGGTGTCTGCGCGAACAGAAGTGTGATTTAAATCACATTATTGGCAACTAGCTCAGCCTAACATTGCGCTTGAGTATCATGGGCCACGCACAGAAATTCGACCCAGGGGACCTTCGCCGTGCATTGGATAACGGGGAGTTCTTCCCGTATTTCCAACCACTTGTGGTTCTCGCAACGGGTAAGCTTCACGGTTTTGAGGTGCTCGCACGTTGGGAGCACCCGAATCTCGGCATGATCTCTCCAGATGTTTTCATCCCCATGGCGGAGAGCAATGGCTTGATCGGTGAGGTCAGCAGCCAGGTCCTGCAGAAGGCATTTGAGGCGTTCGCGCTCCATGGAAAGGGTCTCCGGCTGGCGTTCAATATCTCGCCGCTGCAACTGAAAGATCTGACTTTGCCGAGGCATATCCGGCGGATCGCGGAGGACGCTGGGTTTCCCCTCGAATGCGCTACGGTTGAAATCACTGAGAGCGCAATGGCAGAGGACATGACCGCGGCCCGCAGCATATCCGCGGATTTAAAGGCGATGGGATGCCGCATCGCGCTGGACGACTTCGGAACGGGATACTCCAGTCTCTATCATTTGAAGTCTCTTCCCTTCGACGAATTGAAAGTAGACCGGACATTCGTCAGCTCAATGACGACCGAACGCGAGAGCCGAAAGATCGTAGCCGCCGTCGTGGGGCTGGGACAAAGTCTCGGACTGAAAACGATAGCCGAGGGCATCGAGACCCAGGAACAGGCGGACCTGCTCCTGCGCCTTGGCTGCGAGATGGGACAGGGTTGGCACTACGGACGGCCGGCGCCGGCTGAGCAGCTTTCGTCAGTCATCGAGTTGCGACGGCCGCGCGCGGTTTCGCGCAGCGGTCATGAAGGCGTGGTGTACTCAGTCAATTGCAGGGAGGGGCTTCCGTCACAACGTCTGGCTCAACTCCAGGCAGTTTACGACGGCGCGCCCGTAGGGTTGGGTTTTCTCGATCGAAATCTGAAATACATCAACATCAACCGCAGGCTCGCCGATCTGCATGGTCTCTCGATTGAGGACCACTATGGAAAGACACTGGCCGAGGTCATCCCGGAGTTATATCCGCTTCTCGAGGCCCATGTAAAAGAGGCCCTGAATGGAAAGGGGACTTGCGACCTGGAGATTCGCGAGCCCGCTTCTCACGGGCATAGCCGGAAGAACCTTCCTTGTCTCGTACCAGCCGGCATTTGATGAGGCCGGAGAGGTCGTAGGCGTATCTTGCGCGGTGGCGGATTTCACGGCTCGAAAAGCTGCCGAGGATAAGCTTCGGCAATACGAACGACTCGTCGAAGGTCTTGATGAAATGGTCGCCGTCGTGGACCGGAATTACCGGTATGTACTCACAAACCGCGCTTTCCTTGAAGTGTTCGGCGGGGCCAACGCGAGGCTCGAAGGGCGGTCGATCCGGGAATTCAGAGACAGGGA
This sequence comes from uncultured Acidobacteriota bacterium, assembly GCA_963725945.1. Lineage (GTDB taxonomy): Bacteria > Acidobacteriota > Terriglobia > Terriglobales > Acidobacteriaceae > Telmatobacter. Next base: position 12,188 of record CAVSAW010000022.1, read on the forward strand.
TGTGATCGAACGAATTGTCATACCGAACCTCGACCGGTGCTTCTGCGGGAATCCTGTCCTTTTCAGCATGGAGTATGACCTGCCCGGGATCGGGGTGCGGGACTTAAGTGTTTCCTATTCGCCTATTGAGGTCTCCGGCGAGGTGGAAACGGTTGCCTGTGTGCTCCGGGATATCACAGAGATGAAGCGAATCGAATTCGTCGAAACCGGTTGGCGGAAGCGAATCGAACTGGCGGAGTGCGCAGGTTTGCGCATCGGGCTGTGGGATTGGGACATTCGAGCGAATACCGTTGTCTGGTCCGATGAGTCCTACCGCCAATGGGGATTCACGCGCGATACGTTTTCCAGCAAGGTCGCGGATGCCGTTCCCAGAATCCACCCCGCGGACCGCGCGTTTGTAGAATCGGCAATTCGAAAAGTCATTACTCGCGAAACGGACGAATACGCGGCTCAATATCGCGTTCTGAGACCGGATGGTTCAATCTGCTGGATTGATGCACGCGGTGTGATGCTGGGCGATGCTTCCCAGCGCATGATTGGCATTGGCATCGATATCACCGACCACATGAAGACTCAGGATCCGACGAGCCATTCTGCGTCAGACCCCTATTGCTAACCAGTCGTCCGCAACGTCGATTGATGTAAACAGACCAATGCACTCATTGACCTGGTTAGACTGCCTCTCGAAGATTGGTCCCCATAAACGCCCTTCGAGGTAGTAATCCTTTCCTTTGACCGGTCTGCAACGCCCGGCCGTGCGCGCTTGCCGAGAAGCAGATCCTTCGCTCCGCTTACCCCATCGCGGAGGGACCGCGCTGGGGCCCCGAGTCACCCCATGGACGAAGACCTGTCCACGGGGACCCCGGCAGGCGCGCAGCTCTCCGAATGACACTTCTTCATGTATGCAGAGGATGAGAGGGGCCGGGAACTGGTGCTTTCCCATGTCTCAGGATCGAGACATGGGCCACCCATTTTCCTGGAGGTTTGGACTTCGTGAAAAACAACCGCAGATCCTTCGACTCCCCCACTACAACAGTCTCTAACAAAACTGTCGCTTATCTAGAGATACAAGGATGACAAACCCTACATTCAACCTGCCATCCTGCGGTCGCTTTGCGATCTTTACTCAGGACGACAAATCCAACCTGGTCACTCGCAATGACAACGGGGCTCATCAAGGTTCGCGGTTTCCCATGTCTCAGAATCGAGACATAGGCCACCCCTCTGCGGTCCGGGCCTGAACAGGCTGCGGAAAAACTCGTGATTTCGGGCGAAAGGGGTGAGAAAGCCCGTCCGCGGCTAAAGCCGGCTTGGATTCTGCTGGCTTTGTGCGGGGGTTGAAACCCCCGCCTCCCTCCGAATCGAGTTTTTCCGCAGCCTGTGAAGGCCGTCTATGTGGGCTGGAGGATTCAGAGGCCTGAAGGCCTCTGCTCCCTCCGACGGTACGACTCAGAACGGTCATGAAGTTGCGACTTGTTAGAGACCTTTTCGGATTCGGCTAGTCGGAGGCGCCGGGGTCGTGATCGCCGTCGCTGTCGCTGTCGTGGTGGTGCTCGTAGTGACCGATGTTTTGGTTGAGGTGATCGGGATCGACGGAGACCTGGACCACATCCATTTCGTGGCCGTCGAGGTCGACGACGAAGAGTCCCATGCGGCTGCCTTCAGGGCGCATGAAAATCAGAGTCTGTTCGCCGCCCTTTTCACCCCCGCGACGAGGACCTGTCGCCGGGGACCCCGATGTCTGCTGGTTTCGCGGATGATGCGCTCCCAGCCCTGGCCCAGCTTTTCTTCGACCATGCGATTGAGCTCGTCGCCGTCGACCTGGGCACTGAAGTTGTCGAACTCCGCCACGTGGAGATTGCCGACGCCTTCGTGCGTGGACTTGCGCGCGATGAGGCTGATGAGGCCGAGAAAGGGAATGCGCGTGGCATGCACGTGATAGCGGCTCTCAATGGAGCTGACCACGCCGTCAAAGCCGCCCTCGCCGCCGCCGGCCAGCACGACGACTGGAATCAGCAGAGCCGCACAGCAGATGGGAATCCAGAGAAGCTGCTTCATTGGTCGCCGCCCTTCTTGTCCTTGTCCTTGTCTTTATCTTTGCCGTGCGTGTCCTTCTCGATGTCGCCCAGAGCGCCCAATCCGCCGAGGCCCTTGAGTTCGCCGAGCTGATCCATGCGGATGGGGCCGAGGATGAGCACGATGGTCAGCTCTTTCGGCTCCGCGGAGAGAATGAACATGCCGCGGTTTTCGCCGTTGACCATCTTGACCATGACGTCGGTGGTCTCGCCGGTCTTGCGCTCGCGCTCGCGCACGATGGGCGACCACTCGCTGGTTTCGAAGTACTTGCGGAGCTGGTCGATCTGCTCCATCGAGTACTGGCCTTCCTTGTCGAACTCGTACTCGCGGACGTAGATGCCGTCGAGGCCCTCAATGAGCTGGCGGGTGGCGGCTTCGTCGTTGTCTTTGCCGTTCATGAATTTTGCGGCAAAGGCGAGCATGTTTTTGCCCAGCGTGACCTCGGTGACATTGGAGGCGCGCGCAGCCAGCTCCTTTTCAACGGGGGGCGGCAAGGGCAGCGGCGAGGTTTGCGCCAGCAGCCGGCGCGGCGAGTGCGGCTGCGGCTAAAAGAACGAATTGCGATGCGGTTCTTCATCGGGATCTCCTTACTCCTGTCGTCCGAGCGGCTACGGGTATTGAGCCGCGCATTCACTTCGTTGAGTGCGTGGTTGGTGATGCGCAGCGCGGTAAGAACCTGCTGACGGGCCGCCTCGCCGCGGCGAACTTCGTCGGCATGACGCCAGGCCAGCGCGCCGCCGAGAATGCCGGCGAGGACCACAGAAGCGGCGAGACGCTGCCAGAGCACGATGTGGCTGTGGGTGCGCTGCGCGCGGCTCGAGCGACGCCGCTCCATCAGTTTGCGCTTCAGGCCGGGCGGCGCGGGCCGGCGCTCAAATGCTTGCTGCAGTTCGCGTTCAAAGTCGTCGATCGGTTCATGCTCCACGGATTTGCTCCCTAATGCTGATTCCAAGTCTTGCTGTTTATTCCTGGCGGACTTTGTCTGCCCGGATGTATTCGCCTAGATGATTCGTGGCCTTGGCCCGCAGCAGCTTCAATCCCCGCTGCAAGTGGCTCTTTACGGTGGCCAGCGGCGCGTCGAGCGTGGCCGCAATCTCTTCCGGCGTCAGGTCCTCCTGATAGCGGAGGACCAGGGCCGCGCGTTGCGGTTCGGGCAAGGTCGCCAGCAGTTGTTCCAAACGCGCAGCCGAGCGGAGAAGATTTCGCCTCCACTGGAGCGCCGTGATTCTCTTCAATCTCAACCCACAGGTCGACGCCGCGCACCCGACGCCGCCGCAATGCATCTGCCGAGCGGTTCATGGCCACGCGGCGGAGCCAGAAACGGGCATGCTCGGCGGATTCGATTTTGGCCAGGTGGCGATCCATTTCAAGAAAGACATCCTGCGCGATTTCTTCGGCCAGACCGCGGTCGCCGGTCATGCGCCAGGCCAGGGAAAACACCATGGACTGGTGCTCGTCGACGAGTTGTTCAAAGTCCGGCTGCCAGAGCGCTTTAGGAATCATGGCGCCCTCTCTTCCATCGCGGTGGGTCGCCGCTCCCTGCTGATCGCGTCGACTTTGCTGCCACGGATTCGAATGAGCCTGTTCCTGAAGCGCTGGCGTCATGCACCATAAATCTCGCTGCTACTCTCTTATCCGCAGGGAAGCGGACGCGGGGATGCAGAGAGTTACGCGAATGGAGGGAAAAAGTTCGAAGTGGTGGTCAGAACAGGTCGGGGATGCTGTGGAAGGCGATGCGCGTGGGCGCGGCTTTGTAAGGCGGTGAGCATGGTGGCGGGGGCGAGGGTGCTCATGCCGTATTTTTGTTGAGCTCGTCCATGGCGGCGAGCAGCTGGTGCGGCTCTGTTCGTCGTCGAGGGCGTCGAAGAGGTTGAGGGAGTGGAGGCGGTCGGGGACCAGGCCGTTGAGCTGGACGCCGATGAAGTAGGGCTGGTCGTATTCGGCGCCGGCGGGGCGGGAGGCCCAGAGGCGGCAGAGCGCGGCAATCAGGGTCTGGTTGTCCTGGCACTCGCTGAGGCGGATTTCGCCGTGCCAGCCGCGGGTGGGCACGCCGAAGCGGCTGACGGGAGCTTTCTCGCTGCGGGGAACGGCGAAGCCGACGGCCAGGCCGATGCTGCTGGCCCAGAGATCCGCCGGCGCGCAGACGCATGGCGGCTTTGTGGAGCAGCTTGTGGGCCACGGCCCAGGCCTTTTCGGCGGTGCGCATCTCGGGGGCGAGCACGTGGGAGTGGCTGATGGACTTGAGGTGCTCGGTCTCGGACATGTCGAAGTCTTCGCCGTGGAGCCAGTGCCAGAGGCGCTCGCCCCAGACCGAGCCCCAGAGCTCGCCGGCCTGTTCGCAGCCGAGGGCCAGCAGATCCTGCATGGTGTGGATGCCCTTGGCGTTCAGCCGCTTCTCAGTGCGCGCGCCGATGCCGGGCAGGTCGCGCAGGGTGAGCTGGCTGAGCGCTTCGGCAGGATGTCGAGCGGAAGGGCGACGAGGCCGTCGGGCTTTTCCATGTCGCTGGCGACCTTGGCCAGGTAGCGGTTGGTGGCCAGGCCGACGGAGCTGCGCAGCATGGGGCCGACCTTCTCGCGGATGCGCGCTTTGACTTTGCGGCCGAGCTCCAGGGCGGCCAGCAGCGGGCGCTCGCGGCCCATGAGGCGGCAGGCCATTTCGTCGATGGAGAGGACGGCGGTGACGGGCAGGCAGCTTTCGACGGCTTCAACGATGCGGTGGTGGTAGTCGACATAGATCTCATGGCGGGCCTCGACGAGCACGATGCCGGGGCACATGCGTTTGGCGTCGCCGACGAGGTGCCGGTTTTGACGCCGAAGGCTTTGGCCTCGTAACTGGCGGCGATGCAGCAGGTCGTGTCGGCCATCATGGGCACGACGGCGACGGGGCGGCCGCGCAGCTCGGGACGAACCTGCTGCTCCACGGAGGCGAAGTAGGAGTTGAGATCGACGAAGAGCCAGTTGAGGCAGGGGCCGGAATCGGGCTCGCGGGGCGGGGCCGGCGGAGGCTCAGGCGACTCGAGGTCATGCGGCCAGGCTGGGAACGAGGCTCCGCAGGCCAGCTCGGGCGGGAGGGCTGGGAGAGGCCGGAATGGGAGCGGTGGCCATCGTCGATCTAGTTTCGCTTTTTATTCTCCTAAATGCAAGAGAAATTCTGCGATGGGGCAAACAGAATCGAGCTGCGGTTGGGGCGATGCTAAATGCTTGCATTGGACGTCGGTAATCGGATTGGGACTTCAGTAATCGCAGTTCACTCGTGGTGATGCGCATTGTCCATTCATCCACAGGGGTTTTCGGAGTACCCTCCGTTTAGTCGAAGCCTATGCACAGCCTTGCCCATTGGTTTGCGACCAATGCGAATGTCCTGGCCATCCTGGTGACGGTTGGAGTTGCGGTGTCTGCTGGTCTGCTGCCTGGAGTGCACCAACTGCCCGTGCCGCGACAAGGACGATTTCTTCAAGCACCGCCGAGGTATAGGGCCTGACACTGTTCCGACGGTCTCTCAGGCCGCGTGGCGTCCCCTGATGGAACCGCATGCGCCATCCGCCGGATCTTTCGTCCAGATTGAACTGCGCAGTGTGTCTCGCGCGTCCTGCTGGCGTCGTGTCGGTGCGCACGGCGCGATAGGTGACCAGCGCAACGCCTGCAGCGATGCGGCGACATGCGAAGTCCTCCATCGACCGGCGGCGTCGTACTGCTTCGCTTGCCAGCAGATCGAGAATCTCTTCGCGCGTCCAGACTTTGCCGGACGCGCCGAATTCGAAGAAATCGTCTGCGAGGAAGGCCGCTACGCGGGCGCGATCTGCGCGCACCGCGGGGTCGAGCAGCAGTTTCTTCGCGGCCGCGCAGGCAGGGCAGTGAGAGCCTCCGATTCATGCAGGTTCGGAGTCGACGGCGTTCATCGGATGCGAACTCGCCTGGACGGGCGGCATCAGGTATTGCTCGAATTGCGCGAGGATGCGGTTGTAGAGATGGGTGCGCACATCGGGGCCGGCGATGGAATGGGTTTTGCGCGGATAGATTTGCAGGTCGTAGGGAATCTGCGCTTCAATCAGCTTCTGCACGAACTGCACGGTGTTCTCGGATGTGCACATTGTCGTCGCCGGTGCCATGGACGAGCAGCAGACGGCCCTTCAGATTGGCCGCCGAGTTGACCACGGAGAAGTCCTTGTAGCCCTCGGGAAATTCGGCGGGCTCGCTCATGTAGCGCTCGGTATAGATGGAGTCGTAGTTGCGCCAGTCAGTGACGGGAGCCACGGCGACCCCGGCGCGAAAGCGGTCGGAGTGCGTCATCGCGTAGAGGGTGAAGGTGCCGCCCCAGCTCCATCCCCACCAGCCGAGGCGCTTCGGAGTCGAGCTGCGGATATTTGGCAAGCGCGGCATCGACGACAGTCAACTGATCTTCAAGCTGCACGGGGCCGAAGTTGTGATAGGCGGCCTGCGCAAAGTCGCGGCCGCGCATGCCGGTGCCGCGATTGTCGGCGTGGAGGACGGCGAATCCGTGCTCGGCGAGCAGCTCGTCGAAGAGCAGGCTGTCGCTCCAGCGATCGGCGACTTCCTGCGGGCCGGGGCCGCCGTAGGGATTGACGATCAGCGGCACAGCTGGCGGGATCGGTTGCGCCGCCGGGCAGCAGCAGCGTGGCGTAGAGGGTTGTGCCGTCGTGGGCCTTCACCTCGAAGCTGCTCGGGGTGCACGCAGGCCGTAGGCATCCAGGGCGTGGGTCGTCCAGAAGATGCTGCACTGTGCCGCCGCCCTGGCAAAGCTGGAACGTGGGCGGATTCATGCGCGATGAGAATTTGTCGATAAAGCTGTCGCCTGGTGGGCGCAAAGTCCGCCTGATGGGTTCCCGGCGCCGGTGCTCAATTGCTTGCGGTCGCCATCAAAGCTGACCTGCCAGATCTGCTGCTGCAGCGGGTTGCCTTCGTTGGAGGCGTAGTCGACCAGCTTGCGCTCAGTGATCGACGCGGTAGATTCCTGACACTTCAAAGTCGCCCTTGGTCAGCTGGCGCTCCAGCTTGGCGGTTGTCGTGCCGGGATTGTCCTGGTCGTAGCTGTAGAGATAGAGGTGGTTGTGGCCATCGCTCCAGTTGGTGAGAACGATGTTTCCGTCGACCACGGAGACGTCGTAGTTTTCGTCGAGGAATTTTTCGTCGGTCAGTTCCAGCACCGAATGCGCCTCGCCGTTGGCGGCGTCGGCAAAGTAGATCGTCTTGTGCTTGTGATCGCGGCGTGAGGGTTTCGATCCACAACGTCTTGCGGTCGACCCAGCCAAAGCGCGGGATGTAGTCCTGGCCGGCGCTGGATGGGCAGCTTGACCCATACGGTCTTGCCGCCATTTGCGCTCACGACGCCGAGGCGGACATTGGGGTTGGGATCGCCGGGCTGCGGGATAGCGCTGCAGATACACGGTGGCGTGGGTGGGAATCCAATCCGTGATCGGATACAGCGGCACCTCGGCTTCATTCATCTGCAGATAGGCGAGGTATCTTTGAATCGGGCGACCAGAAGTAGTTGCTGCGCGTATCCAGCTCTTCTTCGTAGACCCAGTCGACCTCGCCGTTGAGGATGGTTTCGTTGGGCGCAGGGGCCAGCAGGGTGGTCGGCGTTCCCGGCTCGCGCAGATGGATGACGGCCAGGCTGTGATTGCGGACGAAGGAAATGCATTCTCCGTTGGGCGAGAACTTGGGATCATCGCCGGAGCCTTCCCCGGCGAAGCCGATCTCAAGTCCGGTGCCGTTGCGCAGGTCGTACATCCAGAGGCGGCCGTTGGAGTCGAAGAGCAGGTGCTACGAATCCGGCGCCCACAGGTAGCTGCCATTCCGTAGCGGGCGCGATGGTCGCGGTCACGTCTCGGAGCTTTCAGCCCCATCGAGCGAGGCCATCTTGGCGCGGCTCACCAGCACATGCGGTTTGCCTGAGCCGGGGTCGAGGTCGATGAGTCTCGCCGCCATCCATATAGCTGAGGTGATGACCGTCCGGCGACCAGGCCAGTCTCTCGGGCGGTGCTGCCGATGAGCGAGCCGTGGGCAAAGATGTCCTCGACGGTAAGCGGCTTTGGAGGGGCCTGGGCGGCAAGAGGAACGGCCGCGAGCGAGAGAGGCAAGAACGGCTGGAAGCAAGAAGGCGGCTACGCGCATCGAAGGAGATTCCTCCGGGGTCAATCGTGAAGCAGGTGGGCAAGATCATGGGGCTTATAGGCAGCAGTGTAAATCGGCGTTTGCGACGGCGAAGGATGGTGCACTGCTTCGGAGTGTTGATACGTCGACCAGGATCGGATAGGTTGCGTGCGTGGCAGGCCGAGTGGTGTATGTTCGCGGCCATGCACTGGGCGACTCCGGAAGAACGGCGCAATCTTGGCCAGGCGCGGCGCAAGCAGGTGGGCCGACCAGCAGCACGACGAACTCAACATCAAAGCGCGGCAGGCAGCCGGCATTGGCTCTGCTGGAGCGGGTGGAGCGCGGGCGCGTTCCGGCGCTGCTGAAACTCAAGCACCAACTGATGGCGCAGTCGCCGTTCGGTTATTTTCGCGGCGCGGCGCCGGTGATGGCGGCGGACCTGGCCGTGCTGCCGAACACGGGCATCATGAGCCAGCTCTGCGGCGACGCGCACGTGCGCAACCTGGGCGCATTTGCCGCGCCCGACGGCCGGCTGGTGTTCGACATCAACGACTTCGACGAGACGATTCGCGGGCCGTTCGAGTGGGACCTGAAGCGCATGGCGGCCTCGCTGGTGCTGGCCGGGCGCGAATCAAGGCACAAGGAATCGGCGGCCTGCGCCGCGGTGGAGAAGTGCATGCGTGCGCTACTGCGCGCAGATGCGTGCGTTTGCCAAGATGGCGACTGCTTGAGGTTGGCGCGCTTCCAGGTGCATCGGCTGGGCTCGGTCGAGCGCCGATGCACGACGCGCTGCTGAAGGCGGAGCGCGCCACGCCGCTGCACACGCTGGAACAGCTCACCGAGCCGGCCGGTGGAAACAAGCAGGGCGGGGCCCGGCGCTTCAAGGAATCGAAGCCGATGCTGACCCGCGTGACAGGCTCGCAGGCGGCGAGCGTGCTGGCGGCGCTGGGGCCTTATCGCGAGATGCTGGAGCCGCAGCGGCGGCATCTGTTGTCGCTTTACCGGCCCGTGGATGTGGCTTTCAAGGTGGTGGGCACGGGGTCGGTGGGGCTGCGCGACTACTGCATTTACTTTGAGGGCAACGGGCCGCAGCGATCCCCTGTTTCTGCAGATCAAGGAAGAGGCGGCTTCAGCTTATGCGCCCTATTTGCCCGATGCGCATCCGGCGCACCACAACGGCCAGCGGACGGTCGAAGGCCAGCGCGCGATGCAGGTGCAGTCGGATCCGTTTCTGGGCTGGACGCACATGGGCGGGCGCGACTATCTGGTGCGCCAACTGAACGACCACAAAGGATCGATTGAGATTGAGGATCTGGCCGGCGGATGGACTGACGGCCTTCGCCGAGATCTGCGGCGAGCTGCTGGCGCGCGGCCATGCCCGCTCCGGAGACCCGCTGGTGATTGCCGGCTACCTGGGTTCCGGCGACAGCTTTGCCGAGGCGCTGGGCCAGGTTTGGCTCGCTCTATGCCGACCAGACGGAGAAAGACTGGCAGGCGCTGCGGCGTTCGGGCAAGGGAAAGCTGAGGCCGTGAAGCTTGCATTCATGCGCGAGATGATGCGCACGGAAAACCCGGCTCACGGGCCGAAGCCGGCGTACTCTCTGCCATTTGATGCGCGACTAAGGTTCGTGTGTTGAGTCCTGGTGCAGCACCGAGAAGAGCCCGTCCGAGCCTGAAGGCCACCGATGTTCGGCCGGCACCTTCAGGGGCCTGAAGGCCCCTGCTCCTTCCGGCGGCATGCAATTACGACACCGGGCTGAAGGCTGTCGCCTTCAACCCCCGTTTTGCTGCCCTTACTCAGGCCTGGATGAACTCCACATCGAGGGTGATTGCGATCTCTTCTCCGACGAGGACGCCGCCGGTCTCGAGTGCTGAATTCCAGGTGAGGCCGAAGTCTTTGCGGTTGATGACTGCTGTGGCGGAGAGGCCGACGCGGGTGTTGCCCCAGGGGTCCTTGGCGGGCGCGCTTGGGCCTTCGACCTCGAAGCTGACAACCTTGGTGACGCCGTGCATGGTGAGCTCACCGATGACTTCGTGCTCGGCTGGAGCACCGGAATGGACGGCAACCGACTTAAAGGTGAAGACGGGGAATTTTTCGGCGTCGAAGAAGTCGGGGCTCTTGAGATGGCCGTCGCGCTGCGCGTCTCCGGTGGTGATGGTGGCTACCGGGATGGAGGCCTCAATGGAGGATTTGGTGGGATCGGCGGCGTCGAGGACCAGTGTGCCTTCGATACCGGTGAACTTGCCTTTCACGTTGGAGATCATCATGTGCTTGACCTTGAACTCGGCGGAGGAGTGGGCAGGATCGATCTTCCAGGTGGTTTTGGCGGCTGGGGTGGCGGTGGTTGTGGACATGGGTGTTGCTCCTTTCACTTGGTTCGATGCGGGAGAGAACTATTCGTTGCAACAAGTATTTTGCGCGGTTGTGAATTTCTTACGAGCAAGGATGGAACGGCGGTTCCGCTGGCGACCGCCGCAGGGTGTCTCGCCTTGGGTTTAAGTCTGACTGACTCCCACTTTGTAGCGGGGCCAGAGGGGGCGATTGGCTTCGTGATCGATGACCGGAGTGCCGTCGCATTCGACCTCGATGACGGTGGCGGGCTGATCGGGAGCTTCAATGCGGCAGGCCGGTCAGGCGCAGGGAAAACTCATCCTGGGTGAAGTCGACCTTCTGGCCGGTTTTAAGAATGCGGGCGGAGAGGACGTTGGTCTTGAGTCCGCCGATGGCGATGTGGCCTGCGGCTGGTAGAAGCGGAGCCAGTCTGCGGCGGGAGTGTGGCCGGGCCAGAACTGCTGATGGACGTAGAGGGTGTTGCCGCGGCGGGTGTAGTTGGCGTTGACGTTCCAGCGAGAAGTCGCCGCGGTCGGCGCCGTAGATGGCCTTGCCGTTGGTCTCGAGCCATTTGCCGACGGCTTCAAGAACGGTGACGGACTCGTCGGGGATGGAGCCATCGGGCTTGGGGCCGATGTTGAGCAGGTAATTGCCGCCGCCGCGCGCGCAGTTGGCGAGATTGGCGACGATGGTCTTGGGAGTCTTCCAGGCGTCGTCGAAGCGGTTGAAGCCCCAACTGTCGTTGAGGGTCATGCAGCATTCCCAGGCGCGGCCGGACTGTGCGGCGCGGACTTCCTGCTCGGGGGTGGAGAAGTCGCCCTCGAGGCCGTTGCGGTTGTTGACGATGATCTCGGGCTGCAGCTCGAAGACCATCTGGTTCATGCGCTCGGATTCCCACTGCTCGGGGGTGAGCGGCCAGTCGACGTCGTACCAGAGGATGTCGATTTTGCCGTAGTTGGTCATCAGCTCGCGGATGAGGCCGTGGGTGTATTCGACGAAGCGCTTGCGGGCGGCTTCGTCGGTGTTGCAGATGGCGCCGTCGGGGTGATGCCAGTCCATGAGCGAGTAGTAGAAGCCGACGCGCAGGCCTTCGGCGCGGGCGGCGTCGACGAACTCGCGCACCAGGTCGCGGCCGGGGCCCTGCTTGGGCGCGCAGTAGTCGGTGAGCTTGGTGTCCCAGTGGCAGAAGCCCTCATGGTGCTTGGTGGTCATGACCATGTACTTCTGGCCGGCGCGCTTGGCGAGGCGCGCCCAGTCGCGGGCGGCGTTGGGCTTGGGCTTGAAGTGCTTGGCGAGCAGTTCATATTGCGGAATGGGAATGCCTTCGACCTCCATGGCCCACTCATGCTGGCCGATGACCAGTAGAGGCCCCAGTGGATGAACATGCCGAAGGTGGCCTGATGCCACCAGGCCATGCGCTGGGCGCGGGTGGTGGCCATCTGCAACTGGATGGGCGAGCTGAGAGCCTGCGCCGAGGAGGGGCTGGACGCGAGACCCGATGCCGGTGCGTTCGGCGCGGATAGGGCCAGCGCTCCGGCTGCGCCAAGCTGCTTGATGAACGACCGCCTCGAACTCTCGATCCAATCCATGACTGGTAGCTCCTTTTGATTGTTTGACGTGGACTTTTTGAAGTGCGGCGAGCATGCCCCAGTGCCGGCGGGGCAACTATAGGCAATGAGGTTTGGGGATGTCAAAAGAAGGCAGGGGTCAGGGGTCAGGGGTCAGGGGTCAGGGGTCAGGGGTCAGGGGTCAGGAGGTCAGGGGTCAGGGGTCAGGGGTCAGAGGTCAGGGGTCAGGGGTCAGGGGTCAGGGGTCAGGGGTCAGGGATCAGGGGTCAGGGATCGGGGGTCAGGCGCGAGAAGCGGGGGACGCAGCCGGTTGCTATTGCTTTTCTGAGCCGAGGTAGACGACGACGCCCCCAAGGAGCGCGATGGTGGCGAGGACCGGAACGAGCAGCCAAAGACCGGCATCAGGATGCGCAGAGGAGGCGGGCAGGAGCGAGCCGAAATTCAGGGTCTGCAGAAGGCCCACGAGCCAGGAGATGGGATGGAAGCCCTGGCGTGCCTGCCACACCAAGGCGAGGGCAGCAACCACAAGGGTGACGGAGAGCGCGAAGATCTGCGCGCCAAGGATGGGCCTGGCGATGCGATCGATGGCCTCGTTGCGGCGGCGGAGTTGGGCGCGCCACCAAATCGCACCGGGAGACTCAAGACGCGGCATGGCGGCGGCATTCGCGCGCGCGGTTTGAAATGCTGCGGTGACGAGAACGAGATCAGAGCATGCGCGGCAGGAGTCGACGTGGGTACGCAATTCAGCGGGGCAGGCCTGGGGCCAGTGGCCACGATGAAGCAGGCCGGCGACTTCCTTTTCACGCGGGCAGGTAAAGGGGCTCATCGCTCGCCTCCGTTGACAGGCTGCTGACGCAGCAACCGCGCGATTTTGCGGCGGGCGCGAAAGAGCAGCAGGCGAATGCTGGTGGATGCGAGGCCGGTGACTTCGGCGATTTCGTGATGCGAGTAGCCCTCGGCATAGGCCAGCCACAACAACTGGCGATCGCGGGGGCGCATCTGCGCCATCGCAGGGCCAAGCATGGCTTGCGAATCAGATTGCGCAGTGGCGGAGTACGCGGCGAGGAAATGCTCCGGAACCTCATCGATGGAAGATGACTGGGGGCGGCGCCAGTGATCGCGCAACAAATTGGTTGCAATTCGAAAAAGGTAGCGGCGGGCGGCCACTTCGCCATCTTCAGGATGCGCGGCTGCAAGAAACCGGATGAAACTTTCCTGCATGAGATCGTCGGCCAGCGCGGGATCGCGCGAGACGCGCGCCAGGTAGGCCCAGATGGATCGAGCGTTCCGCTCATAGAATCCCGCAAAGGCCTCGCTATCCATTTCGGGATAGGACTGGCAGGCGAGCTGCTGCGCATCGCCTGCCAGGATATTCGGAATGGCGGATTCGAATCGCATGGGCCGTTGCTTCCTCACCGTCCGCTTGCTCCCCGCAGCTCACGGCCGGTCCTTGAAGACCGAAGACGAGGGGTAGGGTTGATCGCTGCCGCGTTGCCCTGCGGAGCTATCCGGCATGAGGCCGAGACGCGCGGCCAGAACCCAGGTGATGCCTGCGGAGATGATAAACCCGATGCCGGGCATGAGAATTACGGTGCCGAGGACGAGCATGGGGATTTCAAGTTCAGGGCGGGAGTGACGGAGGAAGAGGATGCCGATGCCGAGCAGGACCAAGCACAACTCCTATCTGGATAGGGGTGAGCACCCGGGCGACGGCGTTTGGCATGCGCTGTGACTGCTCAAGAGAGACGGGGATGGGCGCGGCCTCAAGGAAACGCTTGCCGGCTTCAGTCTCCATATACGATGCGAGCTCCTGATTGGAGCCGAATTTGTCGATGAGGCGTAAGTGAACTTCGCTTTGCAGCTTGAAGATGCGGCCCCAGCGGCGGTTCTCAAGGAACGCGCGGACCATCCAGGTGAGAGCGGCGAGAAAGCAGGCAAAGGCCAGCAGGGCGGCGATTGGCCCAATGACGTCGGTGGCGGACCAGGAATCGTTTCGTTGGTAGAGTTGGGGCCAGACGGCGCGGTCGAGGGCTTCGTCGGGGCTGCCGTCTTCGTGATTCAAATGGGAGAACAGGTAGAACTCGGGATTGCGGGCTACCTCAGGATGCTCGGCGAGGAACTCAGCCAACTGGGGATTGTTGTGGCTCACATAGTCCTGATTGGAAAGGAGCGACGGGTCGTGGGAGACGACGGTGGTGAGCGTAGGGCTGAGGCGAAGCAGCTTGATGAGCTCGCTTTGGGTGGCGGCAACGTCCTTGTCGGTGGGAACGGGCTGGCTTTGCGCCAGCGCGGGAGAGACGGGTCTGGGGGGAGACGCGGGCCGGGATTGCGCGGCGGCGAGGCCGGCAACCATCAGAACCAGGATGGCAGAGGATAAAGCGAGGCGGGAGAGGATGCGGCGGGAGGGCTGGGTAAGGCGGCAAATCGGCATTTTGGAATTCCCCTTGCGTGAAGAGGGTTTGTTCCTCTTCTGCACCTACAACGGATGAGAGGGGCGGTTGGTTAACAAAGGCGGCGATTAGGTGTTGCGTAAGCACTAAGGGGGAGGGTTGAACCGGAGTGGTCAATGTTGCTCTGCGCAAATCTGCGCTGGTTGGGATACTTAGGGATGAAAAAGCTTCTGTTCGGACTGGTTCTTGCTTGCTGCTTCGCAGTTGTACCGGTTGCTGCGCAGGCCGAGGTGGTGGTTGTTGTTCACGCCCATCATCATCACCATCACCATCATCACCACCATCATCATCACGATGAATAAGGGTCTGGCTCAACGGCCGGCAGCCGGTAACCCCAGGAGCGGCGCGATCGGGCATTTTGCTATCTGGGAGGGGTTGCCGGAAGGGTAAACAGGACGTAATCCGAAGGCGAAACTTCGCGTCATAATAAGGCATGAAGAAGTTTTTGCTGGGGCTCATTCTTGTCTTCTGCTTCGCAGCACCGTTTGCGGCGCAGGCAACCACAACGACTGTTCATCACCACCATCACCACCATCATCATCACCACCACGCCAAGGCGTAATTGGCGGTCTGGCCTGGGATTCAATTGCACGCAGGTTGGCGGTTTGACGTGAGGTTTGAGCCGTCCAACGGCGTTTTATTTTCTGCGCGACGCCCACAGTCAGGTCGCGCCACTGTTCTGCGCGAAAAACCCCCTACATTTTTTGGACCTACACGGACTTGAGCCAGTTTGCGCGCTCGAGACGGTAGAGCACGTGTCGGCGCAGGGGGTGGCCTTGCGGCAGGCTGGGGTGGTCGAAGTCGTCGCGGGGGTCGTGGACCATGCCGAGCTTTTCCATCACGCGACGGGAGCGCAGGTTGGCGGGCACGGTGAAGGAGACGAGGCGGGTGAGATTGAGTTGGGTGAAAGCGTAGCGGAGGACGGCGCGTGCGCCTTCAGTGGCCAGGCCGCGGCCCCAGTAGTCGAAGGCGAGACGCCAGCCGATTTCAACTACGCCCCACGGACGAGGACCTGTCCGCGGGGACCCCGGCGCAGGCATGAAGGGCGCGTCGAATTGCGGAGTCGAGAGGCCGATGAAGCCGATGAGGGATTTTTCGGCGGCTAGTTCGGCAGCGAAGAGACCGAACCCGTGCTGCTGAAAATGGCGCTGGATACGGGCGATCACGCGGCCAGTGAGCGCGGGGGTGAGGACGCCGGGCATGAACTCCATGACGCGCGGGTCGGCGTTGAGGGCCTCAAAGGGGAGGCGATCGGAGGGACGCCAGCGGCGCAGCAACAGGCGTTCGGTGGTGAGGATGGCGGGCATCGTGCAAAGGCTATCACTGCGCGCGAGCGGATGGCAGGCACCCAGGGTTTATCATCGGAGAGGGCGCGGCGGAATTTGCTGCGCTTGTGTTTTGCCCGTGCGTAGCAGTGCCGGCGAGGCGGCTGCGGCGGGCTATTCTGCGGGAAAAAGGTCGACATGCGAGCGAAGACGGCGGTAGTGCTGGGCGCCCAGTGGGGCGACGAGGGCAAGGGCAAGATTGTGGACGTGCTGAGCGAGCGGTTCAGCGCGGTGGCGCGCTACGCGGGCGGGCACAACGCCGGGCATACGGTCATCCACGGCGGGCAGAAGTTCGTGCTGCAACTGATTCCCTGCGGGGTGCTGCGGCCGGGCTGCAAGGGCGTGATCGGCAATGGCGTGGTGCTGGATCCGATTGCTTTTCTGAAGGAAGTGGCCAAGCTGCGCGGGCTGGGCGTGGACGTGGACGGGCAACTGTACGTGTCGAATCGCGCGCAGGTAATTCTGCCGTATCACCGCATGATTGAGCTGGCGGCGGAGAGCGCGCCGGGGCGGAAGAAGATCGGCACGACAAGCCGCGGAATCGGGCCGGCCTACGAAGACAAGATGGCGCGCAGCGGCCTGCGCGTGGTGGACCTGCTGCGGCCGGAGCTGCTGAAGACGCACATTGAGGCGGCCTGCGCGGAGAAGAACGCGATTGCGCATGCGCTGTTTGGAACCGGGACTGGATGATCGCGCGGCCGTTGGACCCGGCGAAGATGTACGAGGAGTATGCGGCGGCGGCGGAAGAAGTGAGGCCGTTTGTGACCGACACGGGGCGGCTGCTGCACGGCGTGCTGAGCGGCGGCGGGTCAGGTGATGTTTGAGGGCGCGCAGGGAACGATGCTGGACATCGACCATGGGACGTATCCGTTTGTGACGTCTTCCTCAGCGCGACGGCGGGCGGCGCGGCGACGGGGACAGGTGTGGGTCCGACGGCGATTGGGACGGTGATCGCAGTGACCAAGGCGTATGTGACGCGGGTGGGCGAAGGGCCGTTTCCAACCGAGATTCACGACGCAGCGGGCGATCACCTGCGGGCGCGTGGGAACGAATATGGCGCGGTGACGGGAAGGCCGCGGCGTTGCGGATGGCTGGATATTCCGCTGCTGCGCTATTCAAACCAGGTGAACGGCGCGGAGTGGCTGGTGATTACGAAGATGGACGTGCTGGATGAGCTCGAAGAGATTCCCATCTGCATCGGCTACGAGATCGACGGCAAGGTGACGGACGAGATTCCGGCAGACGTGCAGGGGCTGGAGCAGATCAAGCCGCGTCTACACGAAGCTGAAGGGCTGGCGCGCGTCGACCGAGGGGATTACGGATTTTGAGAAGCTGCCCAAGGCGGCGCAGGAGTACCTGCGATTTCAGGAGCGGGAGAGCGGCGCGAAGATCGGAATGGTTTCGACAGGGCCGGACCGGGAACAGACGATGGTGCTGCCGGAATTTGCGGCTGCGCTGGACGAAATTCACAGGTAGACTGGAGCCGCGGCCTGCGGCTGCCCCCACCCAGGCAAGAAGGAACCCACTGCGTATGATCACCTATACCGTCCGGATGAAGTTTGCCTCAGAAGACCGGATTGAAATTGTCGATATTTTGCGCGAGCTGACCGAGGCTTCGCGAAGGAGCCGGGTTGCGTCAGCTTCATTCCCCACCAGGTGGAGGACGACCCGGACACGGTGCTGATCTATGAGCAGTACTCGGACCAGAAGGCGTAGGAAGCGCACCGGAGCTCGCCGCATTTCAAGAAGTATGCCGTAGGTGGGCTGTACCAGAAGATGCGGGAGCGAAACGTCGAGAACCTGGTTGCGCTGGCCTGAGGCATCGCTTGATCCTCAACAACCAGCACTGCATCGAAATGGCTGGCGGCGTTTTTGCGACACAGCTGCACGTGCGTAATGTCAATATTCCGTGGACGAATTGACCCACACGACGGTTCGGGTCTACCATCCGTTACGTTTATGTGGAATCCAAGGGGTAAGACTCGCTTCGGCTGGAAGCGCCGGCTGGCGGCCGGTGTGGTGCTGCTTTTTGCGGCGGGCGCGGCGGCCCAACCGGCACAGATGCGGCGCGGAGAGCGCCACGAAAGCCGGCACGAGATCGACCAGCTTGAAGATAACTGGCGCGATGCGATCGTGCACCGGAACATTCCGCTGGTGACAACGTTGCTGGCCGATGATTACATGGGGATCACTCCGAGCGGAACTCTGCAATCCAAAGACGAGACGCTGGCCAATCTGCGCAGCGGCGCGCTGCATTTTGCGTCCATCGAGTACACCGAGCGCAAGGTTCGCTTCTACGGGAGGACGGCCCTGGTGACGTCGCGCGCAGAGGTTCGCGGAGCCGGCCCCGAAGGGGATTTCTCAGGCAGCTACCGCTACACCCATGTGTGGGTGCGGGATGACCACGGGGCGTGGAGGATTGTGAGCTTCGAGGCCAGCCGGATCCGCGAGCGCGGCCCGCACTGAGCTCCCGTGTCGCGCCATCGGTGCGTCAGTACCGCCTAAAATAAGCCAATGCCCGAACTGCCTGAAGTGGAGACCATCGCCCGGGGGGTGGATGCGCGCGTGCGCGGCGATCGGATTGTGGAAGCCTGGTTCGGCTCGCACCGGGAACCCTTCAAGACGCCGCCGGCGCGCCAGGCCAAAGGGCTTGAAGGCCGCACGATTCTGGCCGTTCACCGCACCGGAAAACACATTGTCTGCGACCTCGGGCGCTCCGCACTTGGCGCTTTGGAGGAGAGAAGTGCAACGGCCAGCGCCCAATGGATTGTGCATCTTGGCATGACGGGGAGGCTGCTGGTGACAACCCCGGACGGCCCGGTGGCGCCCACACCCATGCGCGGCTGACGCTTGGCCAGCGGCCGGGAGCTGCGGTTTGTGGATCCGCGGCGGTTTGGGCGGCTGGAGTTTCGCGATCTGACGCAGGGGGACGCGTTCGACGCGCCGGGCGCAGAGCCGCTGCGGATTGGGCCGGAGGAGTTTGCGGCGCTGTTTCGGGGGCGTCGACTGGCGATCAAGGCGGCTCTGCTGAACCAGGCGCTGCTTTCCGGAGTGGGCAACATTTACGCCGACGAGAGTCTTTTCCGCGCCGGGGTGCGGCCGCGGCGGCGTGCGGGACGGTTGACGAGGGATGAACTGGAGCGCCTGCGGCGGGCGCTGCGCGAGGTGCTGCAGAATGCGATCCGGCTGGGCGGGTCCTCGGTCTCGGATTATGTGGATGCGGACGGGGTGCAAGGGGTTCTTCCAGCTGGAGCACCAGCGTCTATCAGCGCACCGGGGAGCCGTGCCTGGCGTGCGAGACGCCGATCGAGCGGATCGTGGTGGCGGGGCGGAGCACGCACTACTGTCCGCAGTTGCCAGAGAGTCTAGGCGATGCCGGGGCTGAGTGGAAGCGGAGCTGGGGTCTATGAATTTAGGAGATTTCAACCTTTCGGTCTACTGGAATTCAGACGAAATCGATGGATGCATGTCCCTAAGTAATTGAAAACAATAGATGAGCACGAACGGCACGTCGATTGCTATTTAGGAGGGTGCCAGTGATGTACCGGCTGCTGGAAAAATTCCCGGCCAGCCCAAAAAACAGCAGACGCCCGGCAAGAGCATCCGCCAACGAGCGGCCCTGAAAAGGGGAGACCGGCCGAGGAGAGCCTGCGAGAGGCGCGGTGGAAAGAACCACCGCCCAAATTTGCTGGGAGGCCAGTGACCAGCACGGGAAAGCAAAACGCCACTCCCTCGGGGAGTGGCGTTTTGTGCGTCTGGGGGATTATTGCCGGGCATCGGGACCGGTGCTGTACCTGTTGATTCCTATCGGTATCGATTCCCGTAGACGGGTGACTTGCCAGCCGGTGCAGCAGGCTGTAGTATCAGAGTTGCCTATCAGGCGGCTGATGCGAACCACCCAGGACTGGGCAGTGAAAGCTCGCCGCTGAGGAAGGAATCTTCGCCAGCCTGCCTGGACCATAATTGGCCGCGAGCGGCGAAAGCTCCCAGAGGAAGGGCATCACCCGAGGAAAGCGCCGGCCGCACCGAACCGATCCTGACAACCGGATGGAGTTGTTGTAGAGGTTTTGGCGTACCAGGCGGGTGGAGCGTTTTTCAGGAGTTGCAGTACCCCGGAGCCGCGTTACTTGAGTGAGGTATTTGCTTGAGAGAAGGTCGCCGGACGCTTGGCAAAAAGGGCACACTCGCTGTAAAGCTTCGTAGGTTCCAAGGGAATCGTGGTAGATTGCGTGCGAGCATCGCTTCGCGGCAATTTACCCCGTTGATCATGAAAGAAGTAGACCGCCAGCCGCGCGTTCCCTGTCCAAATCCGGACGAGCGGCAGGCAAGGGAAGCTCAGCACCCCCAAGGGAAGAAGCTGAATCAAGTAAAGCAATGCACCAACGAGCAATGTGCCAGGAAGTGCACGCATGACGACAGAACCGACGCAGCCCCAGCCCGAGCTGGGGCCCGCCCCGGCCAACGGCCAGGGACAGTCGCAGGGGCATCGGCGCCGCCGGCGCCGCCGCAAGAACAAATCAAGCCAGCAGGGCGCGCCGCAGGCGCAGCAGGCCCAACCCCAAGCCGCAGCAGCAGGCGCCGCCGCCGCCAGCAGGCAGTGCAGGCCGAAGCCGCCCCACAGCAGCGCCAGAACCAGGGACGGAAGAAGAAGAAATTCTTCCAGAAGGGGGCGGCGCCCACCGGCGCAGCCCGGCAACAGCATCTCTTCTCCTCCGCATGGCCGGCGCAAAGAGAAGCAGAGGGGACCGCAGGACGTTTGTCGGCCCGATGGACCACAGCTATCGCGCGGTGAACGGCAACGTGGCAGACGGGCCTCCCTCGACGATTCCGACATCGGAGCAACGGGCACGGCAGCTACTACCCCGACGTGTACCAGGCCGCGCCCGCGGCGCCGGTGCGCGAAGATGCGCCGACGCGCATCTTCTGCTTCATCGAGGACCTGTTTTTCCAGGCCAAGATTCAGGAGACGGCGCGGAAGCTGGGCGTCAAGGTGGAGTTCGTGAAGGGCGACAAGGAAGTCGTGGCGCGGCTGATCGACGTGCCCGAAGCGGAACGGCCCACGCTGGTGGTCTTTGACCTGAACAACCTCAACGCCAAGCCGATGACGCTGATTCCCAAATTCAAGGCGAAGTTCAAGAAGGCGACGTCGATCGTGGGCTTCCTGAATCATCTGCAGGGCGACTTGAAGATGAAGGCCGTCGAAGCGGGCTGCGACACGGTGATGCCGCGTTCAGCCTTCTCGCAGAGCCTGCCCAACCTGCTGCGCCGCTACGGGCTCGAAGAGGAAGAAGAGTACGCGCCGCAGCCGATGTAACAAATGCAGGGAATAGGGATCAGGGAATAGGGATCAGGGAATAGGGAATACTTGGAGTGCAGTGGTTGGTTGAATGATTGGCCAGACAACCGGGCGCTTATTCGAGTTCACCCGGTTTCTTCTGCGCCGCTTTCTTCTCATTTTCCTTTTTCTCTACTGGGCTTCTTTCGCTGGCTACACAATAGCGAAGCTCATCGATGGCGGGCCAGCCGAAGTTGTGGCCTTTTACCCGTACACGATGTGCGAATTCAGACTGGATCCTTGCCAATGGAGTTGGGGGATTGTTTTTGACGGCGCGGTTTGTGTAACTCGCCATCACCCTCCTGCTATGCGCCTTCGAACGGCGGTCCTGAAAAACAAGGCCAAAGTTCGAAAGGTGTGAACACGTGGGCGATTCTTTCAAGGACCTCGTGGTGTGGCAGCGGGCAGTCCAGATGAGTCTGGCAATCTACGAGCTAACCTCTGCTTTTCCACCTTCAGAGCAATTCGGCCTGACGGGTCAGTTGCGGCGGGCTTCAGTTTCCGTCGCGAGCAATATTGCCGAAGGCTACGGCAAATCCTCAAGAGGCGAGTACTTGCTCTATCTCGGCCATGCCAGAGGTTCTAACGGTGAGATTCAGACTCAACTCGTCATTTCAAGGGGTTTAGGATTTGGTTCCGAAGATTCCATAAGTCGAGCTGAATCATTATCGAACGAAGTCGGCCGTATGCTTGTTGTGATGATGAACAAGCTGAAGCGCTGAACGCAGGGTTCCTCTTCCCTATTCCCTCTTCCCTATTCCCTTTCCCCTATTCCCTGCTCTTCCTATCCTGGGGGCCAGGTGAGAGAGCGGCCGCCGAGCAGGTGGACGTGGAGATGATCGACAGTCTGGCCGCCGTCGTCGCCGTTGTTGATGACGACGCGGTAGCCTTTTGCGAGTCCCTTGGCGCGTGCAATCTCTGCCGCGATCCAGAGCAGGTGGCCGAAGAGAGCAACGTCGTCCTCGGTGCTGTCGGCGAGGGAAACGATGTGTTCGCGGGGGGCGATCAGCACGTGCACGGGCGCCTGCGGATGGATGTCGGCAAAGGCATAACAGAGCTCGTCCTGGTAGACGGCGGCGGAAGGGATGGTTCCTTCAATGATTTTGCAAAAGATGCAGCTCATCACGGCACCAGTGTACAGGAGCGCAGGGTGACGCCTTGACGGAGGGCCGGCGATTAGTGGAAACGTATACAATATTCGCTGTTTCGAATTTCTTCTTAGCCGCGCTTCAGAATGGAAGCGCCCACCCGGCAGCAACAAAATCGTCTGCAGCAAAGGAACGTCATGGATCGCCGCGATTTTCTCAAGACCACAGGAACTTTGATTGCGGGAGCGACAGTTGCCTCGGGCCTGCCCGCGCCCAACGCATCCGCCGAATCAACTACAAAGGGCCGCATGGTGCTGCCCATCAACCGCAACTGGCGCTTCAGCCCGAAGGCGACCGATGCGGCGCGTGCGCGTGCATTCGACGACAGCGGATTTGAGCGGGTCACGGTGCCGCACACCAATCTGCGGGTGCCGTGGCACAGCTTCGACGAGAAGTCGTATGAGTTTGTTTCTATTTATCGGCGGCGTTTCAAACTGCCGGCCGCGGCGCGGGGCAAGCGCGTGTTTGTGGACTTTGAAGGAGTGATGACCGCGTCGACCGTGTGGGTGAACGGGGTGCGTCTGGGCGAATACAAGGGAGGCTTCACGCCTTTCTGGTTCGAATTGACGCCGCATCTCGACTGGGACGGCGAGAATGTTTTGGCTGTCGAAGTCGACAGCAGCGAGCGGCCGGACATCCCGCCCTTCGGTTACGAGGTGGACTACCTGACCTTTGGCGGCATTTATCGCGAAGTGTCTCTGCGCGTGGTTTCGCCGACGTTTATTGAAAATGTCTTCGCGCAACCGAAGGATGTGCTGAGCGGCAAGCCGACGCTGGATGTGCAGTGCTTTCTCGAAAGCGCCAACAAACAGTTAGAGAGCGGGCTGAGCCTTGAAGCCACACTTTATGACGGCGAGAGAGTGGTGGCGAAGGCGACGCAGGAGGTGCCGGCGGGCGAGGATGAAGGCAAAGCAGCACGCACGCTGCACCTGGACAATCTGGGAGCGATTGAGCTGTGGGGCCTGAGTTCACCGAAGCTCTATCGAGTGGAGGTGCGGCTGCTGCGCGGTGGTGCGGTGATTGACCATGACTCGCGCCGGACCGGATTTCGCGAGGCGCGGTTTACGCCGGAGGGCTTCGAGCTGAATGGCGAGGTGGTCAAGCTGCGCGGTCTCGATCGGCATCAGACGTTTCCATGGGTGGGACAGGCGATGCCGGGGCGCGTGCAGAAGCGCGACGCATTCATTCTCAGAAAGAATCTGCGGTGCAACATTGTGCGCACCTCGCACTATCCACAGTCGCGCCATTTTCTGGATGCGTGCGACGAGGTGGGACTGCTGGTTCTGGAGGAGATTCCGGGCTGGCAGCATATTGGCGACCAGGCGTGGCAGGACATCTCCGTCGACAATGTGCGGCGGATGGTGCGACGCGACTGGAATCATCCGTCCATCATTCTGTGGGGGGTGCGGATCAACGAGTCGCGGGACAATCACGATTTCTATACACGCACCAACGCCATGGCGCACAGCCTGGATCCGACGCGGCAGACGGGCGGAATTCGCTACTTTCAGGAGTCGGAGTTTCTTGAAGACGTCTTCACGATGAACGATTTCGGCTGGCCGCTGATGAAGCCCAATCATCCGCTCTATCTGAATACCGAATTTGTGGGCCACACTTATCCCACCAAGACCATCGACAACATCGAGCGGCTGCGCGAGCACACGATCCGCCATGCGCGGGTGCACGACCAGTTGGCCTCTGATGCGCAATACGCCGGCGGCATCGGGTGGTGCGCGTTCGACTACAACACGCACGCGAATTTTGGCTCGGGCGATCGCATCTGCTATCACGGCGTCACGGATATCTTCCGGGAGCCCAAGCCGGCGGCGGGTTTCTATCGTTCGCAATGCGACCCCAGCGAGGAGATCGTTCTGGTTCCGTCGTTTCACTGGGCGCGCGGCGATGAGAATATTGGTTTCACAACGGCGCTGGTTTCGTCGAACTGCGATCATTTGAAGTTCTACCTGAGCGGCAAGCTGCTGACCGAGGCTGATCCTGATCGCACGCAGTTCCCGCATCTGAAGTATCCGCCGTTCTCTACCGATTTGAGCAAGGTGCGTGAAGGCTGGGGCGATCTGCGCATCGATGGCTACATCCAGGGCAAGCAGGTGATTTCGCGGACACTCTCAGGCAAGGGCATCGACCAGAAATTCACGCTGCTCCCCGACGACACGACGCTTGTGGGCGATGGGGCGGACACGACGCGGGTGGTGTTACGGGTAACGGATGAATTTGACGCGATTCGGCCCTTCGCCGCGGATGCCATTCGCTTTGAGCTGACAGGACCCGCCGAGCTGATTGGCGACAATCCGTTTTCGCTGGTCGGAGGAACGGGCGCGGTGTGGATTCGCGCAGGCGAGCAGGCAGGGACAGTGCGGCTGACGGCGCATCATCCCGTGTTTGGCGCGCGGCATGTGGAGATTGACGTGACGGCTGCGCAGGTCGAGGAGGCCTGAGAAGCCGAAGAGGCACGAATGGCGCCGTGCACGCCTTGAAGGGCGCGGCTTGGACGTGAACCTCCTGCTTGCGAGCCGCCGGGTTAATAAGTCGACGGGTTCAGGGCCGAGCCGCAGGGCAAGGACCGTAGTCGCGGTTCAGTTTTTCGACCTTGAAGACCTGGTCGCCCACTGTGCCTTTTGTCTTTTTCACTTTTGACCCATGCAGCTTGACGCGATCGCCGACTTTGACGCTGGCTGCATCGCCCTCGAGCATAAATCGCTTCGAGTCGCTGGTCTGAAGCTCAAGCCCATTGGGACCCGAGAAGACGCAACCATTCAGCGTGTGATGGCTGTGATTTGATTTCGACCAAAATGATCACGATGGCAGTGAGGCCAGCACCTATGCCCACAGCCCCGCCGACTACCTCGCCCTTACTGGCACCAATCGTGCCTGAGTTCGACGGGGAAGCCTTTGGGAGGGTGGAAGCTCCAGAACCGAGGAGCGCGGCGAGAGCGACGAAGGCGGCGAAGCCGAAGCCGCGGTTTAGCGAGGCATGCGAGTTGGGTGCGCGGTTTGGGGGCGACGCCCGTCGGAAGATTTCCATATCGAACTCCAGAGGACAACGAGACTTCAATGGGGCTTGATAAAGATGGGGAATGCTCGAGTAGGGCCTGTCAGCCGGGAAAGATGACTGAGAGTAGTCCTGCGCAGCCGGCAAAGGCAAGCGTTTTCGACGGAATCGGCGACCGAGGCGAGGCTGGACGCGAAGATCCTGCGTAGCACATTCCGGAAGAGTGGCGATTCCTCTCTGTCTCAGCTGGTGTGGTCGACGATGATCTTCCAGCCGTGTGGGGCCTTTGCGCCAGACCAGCGAAAAGATGCCGTCGTCTTTCTTGGCTTCGCCTTTGGCTTTGCGGTCGAGGTGGAACTTGCCGGTGACGACGGCGAATTCAGCTGGCCGCAGGAGCTGGGCAGCAGGCGAACGTCGAGGTCGCTGAAGGTGAGCGTGCCCATCTGCTCGGGGGTGGTGTAGCTGAGCAGGTAGCGCTCGCGGATGGGCTGGAAGCCCTTGCGCAGGGTGAGGCCGATGAAGGTGGTGTCGGGCGAGTCCTCGTAGGCTTGCATGAAGGCGGGGATGTCGCCGCGGTTCCATGCGGCGACCTGGGCGTCGATGACGGCGCGGATGGCGGCCACCTGCGGGTGTGGGCAGACTGCGCTGCGCACCTGCGGTGGCGGCTGGCTGCGCTTGCGGCGCGATAGCGGCGGGCGCGGCGAAAGCAGGAGCAGGACGAGGAGCAGGAAAGCGCGTTTCATCGGCGGACCTCCGGGGTGCGGGCGTACGCGTTCAGCTTACAATGGCAGCATGGCGGCGGCTCCGGCAACTTCCCCATTTCGCGTGGTGCATACGGTCTGTTCGCATGACTGCCCGGACAGTTGCGCCGTGCTGGTGACGGTGGACGAAGAGGGCCGCGCGATCAAGGTGCAGGGCGATCCGTCGCATCCGGTGACGCAGGGATTTCTGTGCGGCAAGGTGGCGAAGTATCTGGATCGCGTGTATGCGCCGGACCGGATTCTGTATCCGCTGAAGCGCAAGCCGGGCGTGGCCAAAGGGCCGCTGGCGCGGGGGCGCGAGCACGAGGCCTTTGAGCGCGTGAGCTGGGATGAGGCGCTGGAGCGCGATTGCGGCGCGGCTCAAGCAGATCAGCGACGAGTATGGGCCGGAGTCGATTCTGCCCTACAGCTATGCGGGGACGATCGGCGTGCTGGGGTACGGGTCGATGGACCGGCGGTTCTTTCACCGGCTGGGCGCGAGCCAGCTGGACCGGACGATCTGCTCCGAGGCCGGCGGCGTGGCGTGGAACCTGGTGTACGGAAAGAAGCTGGGCACGCCGACGGAGGATTTCCGGCTGGCGAAGCTGATCGTGGCGTGGGGCGCGAACATCCACGGGAACAACGTGCATCTGTGGCCGATGGTGGAGCAGGCGCGGCGCAATGGGGCGCGGCTGATCGTGATCGATCCCTACAAGACGCGGACGGCGGCGCTGGCGGATTGGCACATCGCGATCAGGCCGGGAACGGATGGGGCGCTGGCGCTGGGGATGATGCACGTGATTTTGCGCGAGGGGCTGGAAGATCGCGCGTACATCGCCGAGATGACGCATGGCTTTGAGCAACTTGCCGAGCGGGCGCGCGAGTATACGCCGGAGCGCGTGGCGGCATGGACGGGGATGACGGCGGGCGAGGTGGAGCAACTGGCGCGCGAGTATGCGACCACGCGGCCCGCGGCGCTGCGGCTGAACTATGGCGTGCAGCGGAGCGAGAACGGCGGCACGGCGGTGCGCGCGATTGCCATGCTGCCGGCGCTGACGGGCGCGTGGAAATATCGCGGCGGCGGCGGGCAGTTGTCGACTTCGGGCGCATTCAAGTGGAACAGGCGGGAGCTGGAGCGGCTCGATCTGGCGCTGGATTCGCCGCTGGGGCGGCCGGCGCGGGTGGTGAATATGTCGGCGCTGGGCGAGGCGTTGAACCAGGGAACAGGGGTCAGGGACCAGGGAACAGAGAACGAGGCGCTCGGGGCGAAGATGTCTGAGCGACGGACCGGCGGTGCATGCGCTGTTTGTCTACAACTCGAACCCGGGAGCGGTGGCGCCGAACCAGAACGCGGTGCGGCGCGGGCATGGCGCGGGCAGACCTGTTCACCGTGGTGCACGAGCTGTTTCTTCAACGACACGACGGATTATGCGGATTACATTTTGCCGGCGACAACGTTTCTGGAGCATACCGACATTCAGGGCGCGTACGGGCACTACTTTGTGCAGTTGTCGCAGCAGGCGATTGAGCCGCCGGGCGAGGCGCGATCGAATGTGTGGCTGTTTGGCCAACTCGCGCAGCGCATGGGATTCAGCGAGGAGTGCTTCCGCGATACGGCGGAGCAGATGATCCGGCAGGCGCTGGCGGTGGGGCTCAGATGGGCATTCGACGAACGCGGGAATGGAGCACATCACGCTTTGAGGATCTGAAGGAGCAGGGGCAATTCCGCTGGCGTTTCATCGCGAGCCGGAGACGCAGCCGTTTCATGCCGTATACTTCGGGGCCGCTGCCGACGCCGTCGGGCAAGATCGAGTTTTATTCGGAGACGCTGGCGGCGCAGGGGCTCGATCCGCTGTCCCGGGCTTTGTGCCTCCGGCGGAGTCGCGATGGGGTGAGGCGGCGGCGCGCTTTCCGCTGGAGTTTCTGAGCCGCAAGGCGGACAACTATATGAACTCGACTTTTGCCAATCTGGACGGGCATCGCAAGATGGAGGCGCGGACCAGCGCAGCGGCTCGAGATGCATCCGACGGATGCGGAGGCGCGCGGGATTGCGGACGGCGATGCGGTGCGGGTGTGGAACGAGCGCGGCTCGCTGCGGCTGACGGCGCTGGTGAACGGAAGCGTGCCGGCGGGAGTGGTGGCGGCGCGGCTGGACTGGGCCAAGATGCACGCGGACGGGGCGAATGTGAATGCGCTGACCAGCGAGCGGCTGACGGATATGGGCGCGGGGGCGACGTTTTATTCCACGCTGGTGGAAGTGGCGAAGGCTATAGGTTGCCATCGCTTGTTCGTGCGGCGGAGACCTGCAGCGGACGAAGGAAAGTTGGAAACAACGTGACTGCCGATCGGTAAAATTGGAGTGCGCTATGAGCATGAATTACAGCTACTTTCTTCGTCGCATGCTCTCCGCTTTCTGTACATCGTGTATAAGACGCTGCGGACAGATCCCGAAAAAGGACGCGGCGGAGCTGCTGAAGAAGGGCGCGCTGGTCATCGACGTGCGGACTGCCGCAGGAATTCAACTCAGGGCATCTTGTCGCAGGCATACAACATGCCGCTCGAAGAGGTCGAGGGCTGGTGGCGGACAGGATAAGAGACAGGAACAAAGTGCTGTTGCTGCACTGCCAGAGCGGAGTGCGAAGCCGAACCGCAAAAGCCGGCTGCAAAGCATCGGATATAAGAACGTCTTCAATCTCGGTTCCTACGAGCGCGCGTTCAGGATTGTGACCGGCAGAAGTCTTTGACCTGGCCCTGGATGAGTTTTGAATTCAGGCTTCGCCTGGCGACTGATGAGGACATTCCTGCACTGCATGAACTGATTGAGTCTTCGGTGCGCGGGGTGCAGGCGAGCGACTGCACGGCGGCGCAGATTGAGGGCGCGCGGATCACTGACGGCTTGCTCTGCCGCTGATAGAATTTCTGGCATGGATCCCATCCAATACAATCTGCCGCAAGACCGCATTCCCCGCGCCTGGTACAACATTGTTGCCGATCTGCCGGAGCCGATGGCGCCGCCGCTGCATCCGGGGACGCTGCAGCCGATTGGGCCGGACGATCTGGCGCCGCTGTTTCCGATGGCGCTGATCATGCAGGAGGTGAGCACGGAGCGGGAGATCGAGATTCCCGACCCGGTGCGGCAGGTGTATGCGCAGTGGCGGCCGTCGCCGCTGTTTCGCGCGCGGCGGCTGGAGAAGGCGCTGGATACGCCGGCGAAGATTTACTACAAGTACGAAGGCGTGAGCCCGGCGGGATCGCACAAGCCGAACACGGCGGTGGCGCAGGCTTACTACAACAAGGTGGAAGGCACCAAGCGGCTGGCGACGGAGACGGGCGCGGGGCAGTGGGGGTCGTCGCTGGCGATGGCGTGCGCGTTCTTCGGCCTGGAGTGCAAGGTCTACATGGTGCGCGTGAGCTACGACCAGAAGCCCTATCGGCGCGCGCTGATGGAGGCCTTCGGAGCGCAGCGTGACGGCGAGCCCGAGCACGGAGACGGAGTCGGGGCGCGCGATTCTGGCGGAGCATCCGGAGACGAACGGGTCGCTGGGCATTGCGATTTCAGAGGCCGTGGAAGTGGCGGCGAAGGACCCGGACACCAAGTACGCGCTGGGCAGCGTGCTCAATCACGTGCTGCTGCACCAGACGGTGATTGGGCAGGAAGCGATGGAGCAGATGGCGCTGGCCGGCGACGAGCCCGATGTGATTGTGGGCTGCACGGGCGGCGGGTCGAATTTTGCGGGGCTGGTGATGCCGTACCTGGGCCGCAAGATCAAGGGGCAATGCCATGCGCGCGTGGTGGCCGTGGAACCGGCGGCGTGCCCCAGCCTGACCAAGGGGCCGTTCGCGTACGACTTTGGCGACACCGGGCATCTGACGCCGCTGGTGAAGATGCACACGCTGGGCTCGACGTTTATTCCGCCGGGGATTCATGCGGGCGGGCTGCGCTATCACGGCATGGCGCCGCTGGTGTCGCACGTGCTGGAACTGGGGCTGATTGAGGCGACGAGCGTGCAGCAACTGGATGCGTTTGCAGCGGGGATTCAGTTTGCGCGGGCGGAGGGGATTATTCCTGCGCCGGAAGCGAATCACGCCGTGGCGGGAGCGATTCGCGAGGCGCTGCGAGGCAAAGGAAGAAGGCAAAGCAGCGGACGATTCTGTTCAATCTCTGCGGGCATGGACATTTCGACATGCAGTCGTACATCGACTACCAGGCCGGGAAGCTCGAGAACTACGACTATCCGGCGGAGGAGATTGCGATGGCGCTGGCGGGGCTGCCGGCGGTGGGGTGAAAGTTCAGAGAGTAGGGCACTGGAAACAGGCCGGCGGATGGTAGAGCTCCCGAGGCGGGGTAACGATGCGGTGTTGCGGATGCGGCGGTGAGTTTCCTGCGAGCGATGGTCCGAGTCACGCGTACATGCTGTCGTCGGCGGGCTGTTGGGCTACCTACGGTGAGGTGCTGGCGAGGGAGTACGAGGATTCCAAATATTTCCGGCTGCACCGATTGAGCGTGGACACCTATGCCGTGCAGCATCCGGGCGTGGATGGTCCGCAGGCGCGGAACTCGGTGGGGATCCATCTTTCGCGGCTGGCGCTGGTTCTTGTGCGCGGCTGGCCCATCGAGCGCGCGAATGACGCAATGCTATCCCTCACGGCGAAGAAGCGGGATTACCCGTGGCTCACACCGCCTGAACAGCGAGGCGAAGTGACGGTGAAAGATGTGCTGGTTGCGCGCGATGTGGTTGAACATGAAGCGGCCGTGACTCGGTGGGCGCATTCGGCGTGGAATGCATGGGCGGAGCACCACGCCACCGTGAATGAATGGTTGCGGGAGATGCGTTGACGCGCGGGCAGGCCGGATCCTCGGACAGGTGGAAATGGATGCGCGGCGGCAGTTGATAGACTGGATTGTTTGCACTTGCCAGGAGGGTTGCCCCGTATGCCCAGCACCATGCAGGCGGTTGTAAAGGCGCACGCTGCACCGGGAGTTGAAATTCGCGAGGTGCCCGTGCCGGCGCCGGGTCCCGGGCGAGGTGCTGGTGCGTGTGTCGGCGGCCAGCGTGTGCGGCACCGATCTGCACATCTACAACTGGGACCCGTGGGCGCAGGGACGCATTCATCCGCCGTTGATTCCGGGGCATGAGTTTGCGGGCGCGGTGGCCGGGGTGGGCCGCGGCGTAACCACGGTGAAGGAAGGCGACCTGGTGAGCGCCGAGATGCATGTGGCCTGCGGCAAGTGCCTGCAGTGCCGCACCGGTCTGGCGCACGTTTGCCAGCATGTACGGATTCTGGGCGTGGACGCCGATGGCGCCTTCGCGAGCTACGCCATTATTCCGGAGACGAATATCTGGAAGCTGTCACCGGCGATCCCGCATGACTATGCTTCCCTGCTCGATCCGCTGGGCAACGCGGTGCATACCGTGCTGGCAGGGACGATTGCCGCAAAGACCGTGGCGGTGACTGGATGCGGCGCGATCGGGCTGTTTTCAATTGCCGTGGCCAAGGCCTGCGGAGCGGCCAAGGTGTTCGCCATTGAGGTGAACGCGCACCGGCGCGGCGTGGCGACGAAGATGGGCGCGGACCTGGCGCTGGACCCGGTGACGGACAACGTGGAGGAGCAGATTCTGGAGGCCACGGGCGGCACCGGCGTGGATGTACTGCTGGAGATGTCGGGCGTTCAGTCGGCCATGGCGCTGGGTTTTGCGCTGCTGCGCACCGGCGGGCGCGCCTCGCTGCTGGGGATTCCGTCGCGGCCGGTGGAACTGGATTTTGCGCGAGACATTATTTTCAAGGGCGCAACGGTGCAAGGGATCAACGGGCGCAAGATGTTCGAGACGTGGTTCCAGATGGAAGCGCTGCTGGCCGCGGGCAAGCTGGACCTGGAGCCGGTGATTACGCACCGGCTGAAGCTGGCTGAGTTTGCGAAGGCGATGGAGTTGCTGCAATCGGGCGAAGCCATCAAAGTGGTGCTGAAGCCGGAATAGTGGCGAGGTCAGGTGGGCTGATGGTTCCAATCAATCTCTACCCGGCGCAGGCCGCGGACGGCGTTGGTTAGGTAGACGGCGTCGGCGGACTTCAAGTCTTCAAGAGTGAGAACCTGCTCTTCCATATCGGGCCGGGATTCCAGCAGGTGGCGGCGGTAGACGCCGGGCAGCAGCTCCGCAGGAGATGGGCGGCGTGAACCAGCGGCCGGCTTTTTCAATAAAGATATTGCTGATGGCGCCTTCAGTGACCTCGCCGCGCTCATTGAGGAAGAGCACATCGCAGAAACCCGCTTCGGACGCGGCTTTGAAGGCGCTGGCGTAGAGGGGCCGGTGGGTCGTCTTGTGGAAGAGCATGCGGTCGCGGGAGTCAGTGCGCTGCGGCGCGATGCAGACGCGAGGCGGCTTTGCGTCGTGCGGCGTCAGTCGGAAGTACTTCGTGCTCGATGTGCAGTGCTGCCTTCGGAATCGAGAAGCAATCTGACTTTGCGCGGCGCTGCGTTGCGGAATGCCTGAGCCACGGCAAGCAGCGCGGCTTTGATTGCGCCGCGGTCGCAGGCGAATCCGAAGTATTGCGGCCGAGTCCTCGAAGCCGGTCCAGATGCAACTCGATGAGCGGATATCCGGCCCGCCACAGCAACGTCTCGACCAGGGAGAATGACGCTTCAACGGGCGGGTGAGAAACTCCGCCTTCAACTGGCACTCGCGAAACTCGTCGGCGGCATTGGAGTCGATGACAATGCCGCTGCCCACGCCCATTTTCTGCGCTGTCCGCCCGTTCGCAGTTCCAGAGTGCGGATGGCCACGTTGAAGACGGTTCGCTGGCGCGAGAAGAAGCCGATGGCGCCGGTGTAGAATGCCACGGGGCTCGTGCTTCAATTTGCGCGAGCAATTGCATGGCGCTGACCTTGGGCGCGCCGGTGATGGAGCCGCAGGGAAAGAGCGCGCGGAAGATGTCGTAGAAGCCGACATCACGGCGCAGCTCGCCAGTGACGGTCGAAGTCATCTGCCAAAGAGACGGGTAGCGCTCGACGGCGAAGAGATTTTCAACGCGGACGCTGCCGAAGGTGCACAGGCGGCCCAGGTCATTACGGAGCAGGTCGACGATCATCACGTTTTCGCTGCGGTTTTTCGCGTCGTTGCGTAGCCACTCGGCAATCTGACGGTCTTCGGCGGTGGTGCGGCCGCGAGGCGCGGTTCCCTTCATGGGCCGGGTGGTGATGCGGCGCGCTGCGCTTTGTTCTTCGAGGTGGAAGAACAGCTCCGGCGAGAAGCTGAGAATGTGCCGGCCGGGAGTGCCAATGGAGAAAAGCGCCGAATTCGACGGGCTGGCGGCGGCGAAGGCGCGCATAGAGAGCCGCTGCGGTACCTGCGATGCGGGCGTGCAGGGGAAAGGTGAAGTTGAGTTGATAGACGTCGCCGGCGCGAATCCACTCGTGAATGGCTTCGATGCTGGCGGCATATTCCTGTTCGGTCAGACCCAGGCTGAGCGGAAGTGGGTCGGACAGCGGCGACTGAGCGGCGGGTGCTGGTGCGACGGTGGTATGGAAACCAAGCTCAGCCAGCCCAGGCGGATCGCCGTCGGCAAACGCGCCGGTGGAATGATCGAAGAGGTGGCTTTGCTGGTAGATGCCGAACCAGGCAAGCGGTTGACCGGTTGCCTGCCCGCGGCGGCGAAGAACCGTTGCGCCGCAAGATTTTGGCTTTGGGCTCAAAGGCCTCGCCGCATTCATAGGTGAAGAAGCCGGCTGCGAAATGGCCTTCGGCGGTCGCGCTTTCGATTTGCGCGAAAATGCCGGGAAGCTCTTCCAACTGCCAGGCGGCGAGCACGCACAGCGGAGCGGTAAAGAGCCGGCTGCCGGACGCTGAAGTGCCGGGCCGGGCACAGTCTAACAAGACCGTTGCCGGCGTCTGCTCCACAAGCTCATAGACCTCAGCGGGAAGGGGATGCCAGGCGACTCATGCAGTCATTCGGCAACCGCCTAATTGACCGTCAGCACCATGGTGGTGGAGTGGGTGGTGGCGGTGATGCCATTGCTGGACTGGGCGTTCACGGTCACTGTGTAGGTGCCCGAAGGGGTGGGCAGATTTTGAGGTGGTCCGTGATGTTCGTAGTAGTAGAGCGGGTTACAGGCGGTGGTGCCTAGTGTGGCAACCAGACCTACAAGAGCCAGCAGAGAGAGCCGGCTGAGCCAGCGACGCCGGCGTGCTCCGAAGGCCAGTCCGACGAGGCCCAGGCCACCGGGCAGCAGTACGGCCCAAGCCACAGGATTTGAACCGGAGTGGGCAGCCAACGAACCTTGCGCCGTGGATCCGGACTGGGTGGCGAGGACCATCGTGCTGGTGACTGCGGCGGTGGCGTTGGGCAGGATTTCGATGTTCTCCGGGGTAAAGGTGCAGGCGGACTGGTCAGGCAGTCCGGAGCAGGAGAGGGTAACAAACATCGGCGCTGAGAGCGATGCGGCGTTGATGGGCGTAATGGAGGCAACGACCGAGCCGGACTGGCCGGGCGTGAGGGAGAGCGTGGCCGGCGCGACAGCGATGGCGAAATCGGGAGTGCTGCTGGTGAGTGCGCGCACCGGGGAGACCTGCGAAACGGAGCCCTGAAGTGCGCATGTCGCCGGAGTAGACGGCGGTGAGACTGTGGCTGCCGGGAAGCAGGAAAAGAACGGAAGTGGCACGGCCCTGGGCGTCGAGCGCCACGCCGGCCAGCGGTTTGCCCGCATCTTCGATGACGGCGGCCCCGGTTGCGGGCAGCCCGTCCTGGCCGGTGACGGTGACGGAGAGGGTGGCCTGGGTACGTCCGCCCTGGTCGTGCGTCTGCGCGGTCAGGGTGGTCTCTGTGGGCTGAACTCCGTTGCTCCCGGCGCGGCAATGCCAGCGCGGGCAGTGCCAGCGCGACACCCAGTGCTGCAACCAACTCAAGCCGCAGACTGCGGCATATCAGACTTCTCACGTGCACCTGCTCCGAATCTCAAGAAAAATCGTAGTTCGCGCGTTTGCGGCAGCTTAGAACCATTGTATCCGGCAGGGGCACGAGCGGGCCAACCTCGGCATGACGATTCGCGCCGGGTGGCAAGTGTTGGGTCCCCATAGGCTCCGGTAACAATTGGACGCAAAAGGGAGCGAAAGGCTGTGTCGGACCTTCCGAGTTGGCCGGGGGATTTACTCTTCGCGGAGCAACTGGGCCGGGTTGACGGCGAGGGCGCGGCGTGCGGGAATCCAGGTGGCGATGAGGCCTATCAGGGTCATGGCTGCGACCGCGCCGAGAAGAACAAGGGGGTCGCGGGGGGTGGCCTGATAGACGAGGAAAGCCAGCAGGCGGCTGGCCAGCACGCCCAGCAGCAGGCCCGCCACCGAGCCCGCGAGCAGCAGGAGAACGGGGCGGCCCAGAGCAGAGCGCATCAACTGATCGCGCCGGGCGCCGAGGGCGACGCGGATGCCCAGTTCGCGCAGGCGCTTTGGAGACGGAGTAGGCCGCCATGCCGAAGACGCCGGTGACGGCGAGCAGGGCCGCCAGCAATCCCATGACGCCAAGCGCAGCCGTTGCGGCACGCGCCGGGAAGAGCACGAGAGCGAGTGCGTCGGGCCATCTGTGGATGGTGAAGGGCAGGCTGGAGTCGATTTCTGTGATCATGCGATCAAGGGCGGGCATGATGTCTGCAGCGGGCAACTGCGAACGAACCACAAGAGCGGTGTTAGCCTCGTGATCCTGAGCGAGGGGGAAGAAGACGGCCGCGCCGGGGTCCTCGGTCAAGGAGTCGTACTTGCCATCCTCAACAACGCCCACAACCTGGTAGAGCGTCTTGCCACCGCCAAGAAAATGCCGTCCAATCGCCGACTTGTCGCCGAACATCAAGTGGGCAAAAGTCTCTCGTTCACCAACGCCACTTTGGGCGTGTTGGGTCCGTCGTCCCAGGTAAAGTCACGTCCGGCGAGCAGCCGCGTTTCAGCGGCCTTAAGGTAGCCGGGGGAAATGGTGTAGTCGTGCGCGGTCAGGACGCTGTTGGTTGGACGGAGATCGGCGGTGCCTTCGCTGTAAAACGCAGAATTGCTGCCGCTTCCACTCAACTGCGGCTGATCCACGGTGCCCACAGCCGTGACGCCGGGGATGCGCGCGGCTTGCTCAATCATGCGGCGCTGTACGGGGAGCGCAGTATCGTCGGAGTATCCGGCCATATTCAAATTTGCTTCAGCGAGCACGAC
The DNA here is from genome assembly GCA_963725945.1 of uncultured Acidobacteriota bacterium. GTDB lineage: Bacteria > Acidobacteriota > Terriglobia > Terriglobales > Acidobacteriaceae > Telmatobacter. The sequence goes on from CAVSAW010000022.1 coordinate 48,467, forward strand.
ATCGCGGGGTACGAAGCCGATGGGCGCGTGCAAAGAGCGCACCATGCCGCGCACGGAGACCAGCGATGCGGTTACAAGCAGCGCGCAGAGAGTAATTTGAATGCCCAGCAGCAGGTCGCTCATGCGTGAGGCGGCCTGATCGGACCGACTTCATTTGCGCCGGTTTTCATGGCTTGCATGGCGTCAGTTCGCCAAACCTGGCGCGCCGGCAGCAGGCCGGGAAGGATGGCGCTGGCGAATGTGAGAGCGAAGGCAATCAGGTAGACGCGCAGATCGGCAGCCACCGTGACGTGGACGGGATACTCCGCGATGGGCTGCCAGCGGCTGAGAAAGCCAAGCAGGGCGGCAGCGAGGCCCGTTCCAGCGATTCCGCCGGCGACGGAGACGACAAAGGCCTCAGTGAGCAACTGGCGGAGGATGCGCCCGCGTGTCGATCCGATGGAGATGCGGATGGCCAGTTCACGCGCACGGTCGGCGGCGCGCGCGGCAAAGATGCCGGCGAGGTTGACGCAGGCGGCTGCGAGCACAAGCAGCGCCAACCCCATGATGGCGGCCAAAAAAGGCCGCGCCGGGCCGCCCAGCATGTCTCCGAGCAGACCCGGCTTGACAAGGCGCGCTCCCATTCCATCGTCGGTGGCAGGGTACTGCCGGGCCAATTGAGATGCAACGGCATTCAGATTGTCTGTCGCTTGCCGTGGAGTAATGCCCGGTTTGAGCCATGCCGATGACGAACAGGCCATGATTCATCCGCTTGGTGAGATAGCTATATCCCTCGACCTGTTCCTCATTGACCATCGGAATCCAGAAATCGGGCCAGAAGAATAACTCGGTGCCGTTGAAGCTCTTTGGGGCAACTCCGATGATGGTGAAGGGGTGCTTGTTGAGGTCGACTTTTGCGCCAATGACGTGGGGGTCGGAGTTGAAGCGGGTGCGCCAGAGCGCGTCGCTGAGAACGATGTAGGGTGCGGAATTCGGGCCGTGTTCGTCGCTCTGATGGAAGAAGCGGCCCAGCGCGGGTTGCACACCGAGCATGTCGAAATAGTTGCCTGAAACCTCATAATCCCAGGCCGAGTGAGCGGAGCCCGCGATGCCGAGCCCGGCCATGCCCAGCCGGTACGCGGCCATGTCGCTGAAGGCGGTGTTCCGCGCCCGGTAGTCCAGATAGTCGGGGTAGGACTGGTTGTCGTCGCGCAGCTGGCGTTGCGCCACTTCATAGAGACGGTCGGCGCCGGGCAAGTTGAGAGGGCGAAGGATGAGCGCATTGAGCACGCCGAAGACAACCACATTGGCGCCGATGCCGAGGGCCAGGGTAAGAATTGCGGTGAGCGCAAAGCCGGGCGAGCGCCGCAACTGGCGCAGGGCGTAGCGAACGTCGCGCGCGATGTCATCGAGGCCAAGGCTGGCATCTGCGGCGGCGACGCGCTCTCTGGTTGACGTGGGGTTGCCGAAGCGGAGCAGCGCATCGCGGCGGGCTTCTGCGGGCGACATGCCTGCGGCGATATTGTCATCGATGCGCAAGTCGATGTGGGACTGAAGCTCGGCGTCGATTTCGCGGTCAACGCGGGAGCGGCGGAAGAGGTTGGCGATGCGTTGGAAGGCGGCCATGGGGTTGCTCCTGGACTCCTCGTATTCGGTCTTGCTCTATTCGCTGCGCAGGGCCTGCATGGGGTCGACGTGGGCGGCGCGGCGGGCGGGAATCCAACTGGAAGCCAGCGCGATGGCGGCGATAACGGCCGTGATGGTGGCGAAGACCACCGGGTCGTCCGGACGCACGCCGCGCAGCAGGTTGGCAACCAGATGTGCCAGGGCGAATGCCAGCAGCAAGCCAGAGCCGACGCCAGCGGCGGTGAGCCAGGATGCACGGCGCAGAATCAGCCGGAGTACATCTTCCCGCCGCGCGCCCATGGCGAGGCGGACACCAATTTCCCGCGTGCGTTCGCCGACCAAGTTGGCCATGACGCCGAAGATGCCGATCGCGGCGAGCAGCAGGGCGATGAGCGCATCGATGCTGAGCATGACAGCGGCGTACATGAGCCCGATCAACGAATCGTGGATGACCTGGCGCGTAGGTTTCGACGGTGTCGAGGGGAAGCATCGGGTCGAGCCCAGCCAATGCCTTGCGGGCCGGATCGGCTAGCGCCAGCGGATCACCATCGGTCATGACGGCATAGGTGGCGCCGGTGGGCGGTACCTGCGCCGCGCTCATGTACACCGCCGAGTACGGCGTCTGGTCCCAGAGGGTGTACGGAGCCTCTTCCGCGACTCCGACGATGGTCAGCCAGGGATCGTGGCTGTCGGGCCGGCCCATCGCGGATGCGATGACCGAGTGGATTCTCGCCGGGGAAATATTGCGCGACAAATCTGCGGCTCACGATGGCCACAGGGAGGGAACCGAGCGAATCGCTGTTGGTAAAGCCGCGGCCGGCGAGGATGGCGAATGCGCAACGCGGCTGAAGTAGCCTGCGCTGACGGGGAGGTTCAGCGCGTTTTGAAATTTGCCCGGCATGACGGGGCGATTCTCGATGTTGCAACTTGCCGGTTCCAGCCGTTGTCGCTATAGGGTAGAGCGCCTGTGACCTCGGCGTGGGTTACTCCGGGCAATGCGCGAAGTTTTGCAAGGCTGTCTGCGTACCAGCCGGCATGCTTCTGCGGAGTGTCGTAGCGGGCCACGGGCAAGGAGACGTTGAAGGTGAGCATTTGCTTTGGCTGGTAGACGTCGGCAATGTGCAAGAGCGACCACATGCCTTTCGACATCAGTGCTGCGCCGATGACGAGCGCGACAGCCAGGGAAATCTGCGAGAACGGCAAAGATATTCCTCAAGCGATGGCTGCGGCCGGAGCCAATGGTTGCCCGCGAGCCCGCCTTGAGCTGATCGAGGAGATTGACGCGCAGCGTTTCGATGCGCGGGTGCAAATCCGGCAAGCGATACCTGCTGTCGCGGCCAGCAGCAGGGAAAAGGCCAGGGCGCGGCCATTCAGAGAGATGTTAGACCAGCCCGCCATATAGCGCGCGATCCGCTCGGGCATGGCGATGAGGGTGAAATGCAGATAGACCGCGCCGAAGACGAGGCCGCCTGCCGCGCCGATCGAGCGCCAGCAGAATGTTTTCGGTGAGCAACTGCCGCATGATTCTCGCAGCGGCTGGCGCCGAGCGCGGTGCGCATGGCGATTTCGGGCGGCGCTCGATGCCGCGCGCAAACTGCAGGTTGGCAACATTGGCGCAGACCACCAGAAGCACAAAGAGCGTGGCGCCCATCAGAAGGCGATAGTAGAGCGGAGTGAGATCGCCGTTGATGCCGTCGAGCAGCGGCTCGACTTTCACTGTCCAGCCCCGGTTCGGTCGCCGGATAGTCCTTCGACAGGCGCTCGGCAATGGTGCGCATCTCGGCCTGGGCCTGCTTGAGCGGCAACGCCTTCGCGCAGGCGGCCAGTCACAAGGTAGTCGTGCGCATTGCGATTTGCGAGCTGCTGCGGCGTGGGCGCGAAGGGCAGAAAGACGTCGGCCTCGGGAGGATACTGCACCGATTTTGGCAGAACGCCGATGACCGTATACGCACGTTGATCGAGCTCGATCTGCCGGCCCAGCACCGACGGATCGCCGCCGAAGTGCCGCTGCCAGAAGCCGTAGTTCAACACCGCTACAGAATCGCGGCCGGGTTGGCACTCATTTTCAAGGTAGACGCGGCCGAGCAGCCGCCTGAACCCGCAGGACACTGAAGAAGCTTGCCGAGGTGAGAGCAGCCTGCACCTGTGCCGCATCGCCCGCCCTGGTCATGTCCTGCTGTCGCTGGTGCGCACTGACAGCTCTTCAAACGATCTGCTTTGGCGGATCCAGTCCTCGTAGTTGGCCAGGGCGACCTGCTCGTAGCCGCCGCTCGCATTCTGCTCCGCAATGGTGACCACGCGATCCAGATCGGGCACGGCAAGGGGACGCAAGACGACTGCATCCATGCTGCTGAAGATCGCGGTGTTGGCGCCGATGCCAATGGCCAGGGTGAGCACCGCGGTGATGGCGAACCCCGGCGACTTGAGCAGCTGCCGCCAGGCATAGCAGACATCGGCCCAGACGCATTCGAGGCCAGCAGAGCATCGGCAGAGGCTACGCGTTCTTTGGTTGTGGTGGGGTTGCCGAAGCGGAGCAGCGCATCGCGGCGGGCTTCTTCGGGCGACATGCCGGCGGCGATGTTGTCGTCGATGCGCAGAGCGATGTGGGACTGCAACTCGGCGTCGATCTCGCGGTCAAGCGGGAGCGGCGGAAGAGGTTGGCGAATCGGCGAAAGACGGCCATGGCGGTCACTTCCTCAGATACACGGCAATGATTCAGGCATAGCGCAGAACGGCGCGCACGCCTTTGACGAGCTGGTCGAAGCTTTCCTCGGCCTGCTGCAACTGGCGGCGGCCCGCGGCGGTGAGCTTGTAGTACTTGGCGCGGCGGTTGGTCTCGGTCAGGGCCCACTCCGAGGCGATCCAGCCGCTCTGCTCCATGCGATGCAGGGCCGGATAGAGCGAGCCTTCTTCCACGCGCAGCAGCTCGCCGGAGGCGTTCTGGATATGGAGCACGATGCCGTAGCCGTGCAGCGCGCCGTTGTGGGCGAGTGTCTTGAGAACCAGCAGATCGAGTGTTCCCTGGAGATCGTTTTTGGCCATGTTCTACCCCTGGGTGACTTGTTACGGAGAAGTCTAGGCATAGAGGGCTAGGTGTGTCAAGAGGAAGCATAGAGATCAGCGGTCAGAGATCAGGGGTCGAGCAGGAGTCAGAGCATGGCAGGTCAAGAGCCAAGGGTCGCGGCACAATGCCTCACGCGCTATCCTTTCTGGTTGAGGTGATTGCCATGACGGAGACTGCTGCGCGTCCCCAGCTTGCCTATCTGACGGCCGTTCTGGATGAGCTGCGCGCCAAGGGCACGCATTTCAAGCTGCGCATCCTCGATGACCAGCAGGCGCCGGTGTGCCACTATGACGGGCGCGAGGTGATCAACCTGGCCAGCAACAACTACCTGGGGCTGGCCAACCATCCCAAGCTGATTGAGGCGGCGCTGGCGGCGACGCGCACGTTTGGCGTGGGGTCGGGCGCGGTGCGGACGATTGCGGGAACGATGCGCATCCACATGGAGCTGGAAGAGAAGATTGCGCGCTTCAAGAATGTGGAGGCGTGCGTGGTCTTCCAGAGCGGGTTCGCGGCCAATGCGGGGACGGTCAGCGCGATTCTGGGCAAGGAGGACTTTATTCTCTCCGACGAGCTGAACCACGCCAGCATTATTGACGGGGCGCGGCTGTCGCGGGCGAAGATCAAAGTGTTCCGGCACAAGGACGTGGCGCACTGCGAGGAGCTGCTGAAGGAGGTTGCGAGCGAGCCGGGGCACAAGCTGGTGATTACGGACGGCGTGTTCAGCATGGACGGCGACATTGGGCCGGTGGACAAGCTGGCCGCGCTGGCGGAGAAATATGGCGCCATCATGATGGTGGACGACGCGCATGCATCCGGCGTGCTGGGGCGCAATGGGCGCGGGAGCGTGGATCACTTTGGCGTGCACGGGCGCGTGGATGTGCAGGTGGGCACGCTGTCAAAGGCGATTGGCGCGCTGGGCGGCTATGTGTGCGGATCGAAGGATCTGATTGATTATCTCTACCATCGCGCGCGGCCGTTTCTGTTTTCGACGTCGCATCCGCCGAGCGTGGCGGCGACCTGTATTGCTGCCTTCGACATTCTGGAGACGGAGCCGGAACGGATTCAGCGGCTGTGGGACAACACGCATTATTTTCAGGGGGAACTCCATCGCATGGGCTTCAATATCGGCGGTGTGACGACGCCGGCGACGCAGACGCCGATTACGCCGGTGATTGTGGGCGAGGGACGTAAGGCGATGGACTTCTCGCGTGCGCTGTTTGAGGAAGGCGTGATGGGAACAGGGATTGCGTTTCCGACGGTGCCGGAAGGCAAGGCGCGGATTCGGCTGATCCTGACCAGCGAGCATACCAAGGCGCAGCTTGACAGGGCGCTGGAGACGCTGGAGCGCGTGGCGAAGCGGATCGGGATTCTACAATGAGTCCACGATGATCGAGTTTCGTACGCTTGCCCTTGCAGTGACGATGATTGTTGTGAACGGCAGCGGGAGTGTTGCCCTTTACGCCCAGGCAGCGACTCCACCCATTCAAACTCCTTCCATGACCATCACCTTATCTCTCGAAAAGACCCATTTTCTTGCGGGCGAGAAGCCGCATGCCACGGTACATATGAAGAACATAAGCGACCACGAGGTCTACTTTTCAACCTCTTCAGCTCTCTTCAGGGTTCATATGGAAGATGGGCCGGAACAGTTTGCTTGTGTAGGCATGCGATGTTCGCCCCGACGAGGGTTAACGAATGGCCCCTCGCCTGAATACCAGCAAATCCGTGCCACTGGATCTACACTATCACACTCAAATTGCGGACCATCGCAGCTTTGTAGGCAGAGAGTCCGCGATCAGATGGCGGCACCGACAGAAACGGAATGGCAACGCCATCGCCATGGGGATTATTCGTCCCGGTAGATGGGCCGAGAACTCACGGACGGGCCGGTTATTTCGAGACCGATCGAGCCGGGAGGCGACGGATTATCAAACCTCCGATTTGACCATGTTCTACGATCTCAGTGTGACTGGGAAATACATCGTTTCTATCGAAATCGATGACCCATCGGGGTCGCAGGATGAATCGGGGCTATGGTTGCGAACAAATTCAGCGAAGTTTGAAATGGAAGCGAAAGGCACAATGATCGCTCATTTGCGCGGGAAGCTGATTTACAAACAGCCCGGCCAGGCCATTGTCGAGGCTGGCGGCGTGGGGTATGACGTCGCCATCTCGGTGCCTACGTTTACGGCGCTGCCGTCGCTGGGCGCGGAGGCATCGCTCTACATCCATACGCAGGTGAGCGAAGACCAGATTGCGCTGTTCGGCTTTCTCGAACGCGAAGAAAAGCGGCTGTTTGAGCGGCTGATTACGGTGAGCGGCGTGGGGCCGAAGCTGGCCATCAAGATGCTGAGCGGGCTGTCATCGGATCGCACGGTGCAAGCGATTCGAGGGCAGGATCATGCGCAGTTGACACGGATTCCCGGGGTGGGCAAGAAGCTGGCCGAGCGCCTGGTGGTGGAGCTGAAAGACAAGCTGGACGATTTTGCGGTGGCGCCGGTGCAATCGGCCGTGGCGGGGCCGGCGGTGGACGATGTGCTGTCGGCGTTGACGAATCTGGGGTATCAGCGGCCGGCGGCGGAGAAGGCGATTGCGCAGGCGGTCGAAAAGGACAAGGCGCTCAGCGGGGATTTCGATGGGCTGTTCCGCGGGGCGTTGAAGATTATCCGGTAGACCCCTGCGGTGGGGCCAGCAGCCTTCGGCGTGCCATGCATGGATTCTGCTATTCAAGGTCGCAAAATCGGAACCCTGGGCACCCAAGGTTGTGCAACACGAGTGGAAACTGATCCGATAGACTGGGTGAGTCCCCTTCGAAACAACAGGATTGAAGGATTCTTCCCCGAGGGTTTCAGCAATTATTCAATATTTTATCGGGGGTCCGTAACCCGCATTCCGATTTGTCCGTTCTAACTGATAAAGCCGCCGGACTCGAAACTCTCAGTGACGGGGTTCCTCTGCACTCCAAGGATGGTGTGTTTGCGTTTCGTTATCGCCCTGATCTGCCTGAGTTTTGCCACCAGCGGTCGCGCCCAGTCGGTGCAGCTTCCCGACGCGCCGACGCCGGCGGCGAGCCTTGCAGCGGCAGATATTCCTGAGCCCGATTCTGGCGAGTCGTCTCCCGTGGGCGATCTGGCCTGGGCTTCAGATTTGAGTTTCATGCCCGACCCTCTGCAGGCTGGCCAATCGGCTCCGACCAACAACGCAAGCGACTCTCGCTCCAAGCCCGGTTCGACGGTTCCAGTTGACGCCAACGGCAACACCATACCCCTTGAGCGCAGGCAGCCGCAACGGATCCTGGGATTTATGCCTAATTTCCGATCGGTTTCAGGCGGGGCCAAGCCGCCACCACCGGGCTGGAAGTACAACTTCATTGTGGCGACTCATCAGGCCACGGATTACTCCACCTTCATTTTCCTCGGCCTTACATCGATCACCGCTGAAGGCATGAACATGCACCCGGCGCTGGGCAAGGGCATCGATGGCTTTTACGCGTACACCTGGCGCGGCTTTCTCGACAAGACGGACGGCACCTATCTCGCCGCGTGGCTGTTGCCCAGCCTGCTGCATGAGGACACCCGGTTCTATGCCCTGGGCGCGGGGCACAGTATTCCGATCCGCTTCCTTTACGTGATCAGCCGGCAGGCCGTGGCCCGCACCTATGGTGGGAGGCAGACGCCTAGTTTTGCGGGACTGGGGGGCAAGGCTCTGACGCAGGTTGTCTCGCGGTACTACTATCCGCCGAGCGCGACGAGCTTCGGCGTGCTGGCGAGCAAGTTCGGCTACTCAGTGATGCGCGATGTGATGTTTTCCTCTATCCGCGAGTTCTACCCGGATATTTCCGCGCACTACATCAAGAAGCACCGCGCGAAGATGGCCGCGCGACTTGCGGCGCAGAATGCGGCTTCCGCGCCTTAAGGCATCATCGGGTGGATTGGGCGGGCTGGTCCGGCGGGGCGCTGAAGGTCATTCGCTAGGGGCGATATGGAAACCAAAGACATGCCGCACGGTATTGTTGGCTTCAACTTTGCCCAGGCGTTAGTGATGGGTGAGTTCGAGAAGGCGCACGCATTGCTCAGCGCTGAATTACAGTCCAAATACACGGCGACAGGTTTGAAAAGCGAATACGAGGGCATGGTGGAATATGCGCAACCTGTCGCGGTGCCGAATGTGGTGGTGGTCGACAATCGCCCAGTTCCTGAAATAGGCGAAATGGATGCTCAGGGCTGGGCCTACGTTGCGATACAGGGCGAAGGTTGGTCTGAAGCTGTGACGGTCACGGTAAAGCCGGTCGGCAATAAGCACCTAATTACTGAGCTTGTATGGGGACGCCCCTGATTTGCGACGGATCAGCGTCAGCGTCGCCCTTGAAAAATCAACTCTCGCAATTCGAGAGCGCCAGCCGCTTCGCCTTCCGCGTTACACTTTTCCTTGCAATGGCAACCAAACTAAAACCCGCTCCCACTCCTGCATTGCCGTATTTACGGCCTGCGGGGCTGACGTTTCTGCGCAACTTAGCCAAGCACAACGACCGCGAGTGGTTCACGCCGCGGAAGGCGCAGTTTGAGGCGGAGCTGAAAGAGCCGATGCTGGCCATTGTGCGCAAGGTGACGGATGCCATGGCGGATTTTGCACCGAATCACGTGCGGCCAGCGGAAAAGAGCCTGTTCAGGATTTATCGCGACACGCGCTTCAGTTCGGACAAGCGGCCCTATAAAACCCACGTCGCGGCGTGGTGGTCGCACCAGGGGCTGGAGAAGACTTCGGGTGCGGGCTACTACTTTCACGTGAGCGCGAAGGAAGTGGTGATTGCCGCGGGGGCCTACATGCCGGAAAAGGAGCAGTTGGCTGCGATTCGCCACTGGCTGCTCGATCATCATGCGGAGTTTCGCAAGGTCTTGCAGAGGGCGGCGATTCGGAAGGCATTCAGCGAATTTGAGGGGAATGCATTGACACGGCCGCCGAAGGGATTCCCGTGCGATCATCCGGCGCTGGATCTGATTCAATGCCGGCAGTGGGGATTGCACGCGACGTTGCCGGCCGAAACCGCGCTTGATCCCGGCCTCGTGGGGACGCTGATTCGTCATTTCAAGCTGGCGGCGCCGGTGGTGGATGCGCTGAATACTCCAATCGCGGCGGCGCTTTTGCCGAAGAAGAGGGTGCTTTTCGGTCTGCACTGAGGGGTGGCGGCAAGGGCCATGGACGCGGGTTTTCGCGAGTCGTGCCGGGTAAAATCGGCCAAAATAAGGCGAATTTCGGTAAAAACGGGCGAAAAAGGTATAAAAACCTAAGAAAATTGTGGAAATCGCCTGTTTTTCCATTGACTTTGCCCACCCCCAAGCCGCATTGTTACGAACGACAGGGTTCTGAAGAACCCGCATGAATACAGGGGTTTCGTGCAAGCGTTGCCTCGGTCGCACTCCCTCCATGCGGTACGCGTTCACGGCTTTGTCAGGCATTTTTTGTTAAAGCCAAAGCGGCACAAGAACCCAGGCAACAATGGCTGCCCCGAGGGCACGCCCAGAAGGAGAACATCACATGGCAACAGGAATGACCAAGACCGCCCTCGTGCGGCACATGGCCGAGAAGCTTCAACTGACCAACAAGCAATCCGCTGCCTTCATGGACATGCTGGCGGAGACCGCCATCAAGGAAACGAAGAAGAACGGCGTATTCGTAATTCCCGGCATCGGCCGCCTTGTAAAGGCAGAGCGCAAGGCTCGCATGGGCCGCAACCCTCAAACCGGCGCGGCCATCAAGATCAAGGCCAAGACGGTGGTCAAGTTCCGCGTGGCCAAGGCTGCCAAGGACGTAATCGCTCCTCCGAAGAAGTAGTTCTTTGGGACGGCGGACCAAAGGGGAGAGGCTTTGTGCCTCTCCCCTTTTTCATTTGCGCTGCAAAGTGGGGGACGATATTTCTTCCATCGGTGAACGCGGCGCCTCATCCAATAAGCCATGGCAAGCGAAATTTCAAGCAACTCCTCTGCTGCTTCGAGGGCAGCGACTCCATCCTCCGTTGTGCTGTTGCAACGTTTGGAGGGGCTGGCAGTGGCGGCCGTCTCGGCAGTGCTGTATGCGCACACCGGGGCCAGCTGGTGGCTGTTTGCGGCGCTGTGGCTTGTGCCGGATCTTTCCATGCTGGGATATCTGGGGGGGCCGTGCTGGGGTGCGCGCATTTATAACGCGGTGCACGCCTACGTTGCACCATTGACAATGGCGCTGGCTGCGCTGGTGCTGCACGCCAGCGGGCCGCTGCCCTTTGCGCTGATCTGGGTGAACCATATTGGCGTGGACCGGCTGCTGGGCTACGGGCTGAAATTCGCAGACGGTTTTAAGTGGACGCATCTGAGCCAGCCCGGTATTGGCGCACCTATTCCGCGATAGAAGCGGCAGGCTCGCGGGGCACGAAGGCCCGCACAACAAGCGACAGTCCAAGCGAGATGAGAATGGCCTTGATCATGAGCCAGTTGTTGTAGCTCCAGGAAAGAAACGCCAGGGTGAAGAAGATGCCGATGGGGTTGATTTCTGTAAGGAGGGCTGTGAGCCATTGCGGCTTGCAGGCGACAGGCGGCAGGGTGGTACGAAGGCGCGGGACGAGACGCGGGACGGCCTTCATGTAGGCCCAGTAGGGCTCGCAGAGCTGGGCGGAGAGAAACGCTTCTTCGCCAAGAATGAGACGCAGGAAGAAGACCGTGAGCAGCGTGGTTGCAAAGAGCGCGCCGGTTGCCGGCATGATGAATGAGGTGGCGACCAGCATGCACCAACCTCCAAGGTAGAGCGGGTTGCGCACGTAGCGGTAGGGGCCGGCAGTCATCATTGTGCCGGCCTGCATCTGGCCGTGGTGCACGGTGAAGTATCCCAAACAAGCTGTGCCCCACACGCGCAGGATTGCGCCCACGGCGGCGATGAGCGCGGCGCACACGATGACGACGGGGCTGGCGAGCGAGAAGGGGAGCAGGCCGAGGCGGGTTAGTTCAAGCGGCAGCCACTCAAGCAGGGGAATGCGCTGAGCGAGTTCAAACGAGGAACCCCATGGCTCGATCCAGGGCGCCCAAAAGCCGAGTGTCACGATCACAATCATGATCGCCATCCGAAGCCGGAATTCGATTCTGGTTGCACCCATGCGCGCTTTCCTTGCTGCCGGTGGGAATGATCCGGAGTCCGGCGTTGCTCCGTTCATGAGGTTACAGTGCGGCGGGTGCGCGCTGCAGGGGCTGATCGATGGAGGGCGTGCAACGCGGATGAGGGGCACGGATGCGGGGTTGAAGCGGCACCGGGTGAAGGGTGACAGCTATTCTGCGCGCAGGGCCCGCATGGGATCAGTGGAAGCAGCACGGCGGGCGGGGATGAATGCAGCGATCAAGCCGCAGATTGCAAGAACGAAACATACGAATACGATGGCGATCGGATCGTGCGGACCGATGCCATAGAGCAAGGACTTGATGGCGCGTGTGGCGATCCATGAACAGGCAAGGCCGGCGATCACACCAATTATCAGTAGAATGGCAGTCCTTCTTAATACGTGCAGCATGATATTTGCTCGTCGCGCGCCGAGGGCCATGCGAATGCCCATTTCGTGCGAACGCCGTTGCACCTGGTAGCTGGTGACGCCGTAGATGCCGACCGCTGCCATGATTGTGGCCAAGGAAGCAAAGATGGTCATCAGGACGAGCGTGAATCTCTGTCGATCAACACTTGAAGAAAGAGCCTGCTCCATCGTCCGCATGTCGGCTGCCGGTTGCTGAGAATCGATTTCGAGAAGGGCGCGGCGAATTGGGCCGGCAAGCTGACCCGGCGGAATTCTTGTGCGGACGGCCCAAGAAATTGGAAGCACTCGATTCATCAGCGGAGAGAGCGCATCTGGAATCTGCGCACGCGGAATGAATACAGTGATTGCTGCGGGTGCATCGATGCGCGATTCGCGGACATCTTCAACGACGCCGATGATGACTCGCGGCGGATCGGCGTATTCTGCGCCCAGACCGGCGCCCAACTGGAGGCGCTGCCCAATCGGATCGCGATCTGCAAATGCCTGGCGCGCCAGTGATTCATTGATGATCGCGACGGGGCGCGAATTCACGGTGTCAGAGTCAATGAAGCTCCGCCCGCGGATGACGGACGTGCCGAGAACATGGAAATAGTCGGGGCTCACCGGTCGATAGGCTGGGTTGATTACTTTTTTTGGGGATTGCGAGAGCAGAACACCTGGCATGTCGGGCCCGGCATCGAGCGGCAAACTGGTTGCGCTGGCTGCCGAGTCAACGCCGGGGAGCGCTTCGAGACGAGCCAAGACCTGACGCTCGAAATCCCACGACCGGGATGTGGTCGAAAGATCAGGCGGCATGGACATTTTGAAGGTTAGAAGGTTTCGCGGGTCAAAGCCGGGGGAAACCTCCTTCAGGCCGACAAAGCTGCGCATGAGCAGCACTGCGCCGGTGAAAAGGATGAGCGACAAGACCACGTCACCCACGATGAGGAGATCTCGTCCGGTGCGACCTACGCCGCCGGGTTTTGGCGTCTGAATTGAGGACTTGAGGACAGTGCTCAGTTCGGCGCGGCTTGCAGAGATCGCCGGCGCCACTCCGAACGTCATGAGGGTAAGTGCTGACAATGCAATTGCAAATGCGACCACTGAGAGATCCATCGAAATGTCGGATGCTCGCGGCAAACTGCTCGGCAAAAGATGGAGCAGCAACGGCAGGCCGATATATGCCAACAAGAGACCGAACCCGGCTCCTGCCGCCGCGAGTAGAGCATTCTCTGTAATGAGCTGGCGCGCCAGGCGCATGCGACCAGCGCCGAGCGCCGCGCGTACAGCCATCTCTCTCGTGCGGGCTGCTCCTCGCGAAACCTGAAGATGCGCGACATTGACGCAGGCGATGAGCAGCATAAGGAAGACCGCGCCGAAGAGCACCCAGAGGGTTGGACGCGCGCCGCCAACGACAACGTCCTGATAAGGCACCGCTGCGAAACCGACTTCGCCCTCATCGACAAGATCGCCGTGAGCCACTTTGAATTGTGCGAACAGTGTCGCCAGCTCCTGGCGCGCTTGCGGCAACGTAACCCCGGGTCTAAGTCGAGCCAGCAAGTTATAGTAGTGTCCCAAATCGCGAGGAGCGACGCGGGCCGGCATGAACATTTGGGTGTCCAAATGAAATCGAAACCCGGGCGGCAAAACCCCAACGACCGAACAGCTTTCTCGATTCACGGTTATGGGATTCGCGAGAATTGATTTGTCGCTGTTATAGCGCATTCGCCAAACACTCTCAGTGAGGACAACAGCGCACGCCCCGCCGGGGCGGTCTTCTGCTGCCGTGAAGGCCCGCCCTAACGATGGTGTTACGCCGAGAACCTCGAAGAAGTCGGCGGATACGAAGGTGGTTTTGTCCTGCTCGGGCCCCCCCGCGCCGGATAGATTCACACCCGATGGAATCGTGTCGTTCAACGCGAGCCACTCGAAGCTGCGGCTATGCTGCTGCAGGAAGAGGAATTGTGCAGCGCGCGTGACGCGGTAGTCAGGGCCGCCATCGTATTTGCTGCTGACAAAGAGGATCTGCTCTGGATGAGGATACGGAAGCGGTTGCAGGAGGACGCCGTTCACCACTGTGAACATCGTGATGGCGGCACCGATGCCGAGTGAGAGGGTCGCAATCATCGTGAATGCGAGGCCCGGATGTTGACGCAGCTGGCGCAGCGCAAAGCGAAAATCCTGAGCGAGGCATTCAAGCCATGGGAGGGTGCGGCGCTCGCGGTGAGCCTGGGAGGTCTGCTCGGCGCCACCGAGACGGATGAGGGCCTGGCGGCGGGCTTCCTCTGGAGGCAAGCCGGCGCGAATGTTGGCTTGAGTGTGCAGATCGACGTGCGATTCGAGTTCGGCTTCAAATTCCTCTTCGGCCCGGCCTGCCGTGAACAGGCCGTGCAGCCGAATCATTAGTGCTCTGAATCTTCGCACTTCGACCTCCTACTCTGTGCGCAGCGCCTGCATGGGATCGATGGATGCGGCGCGGCGGGCGGGGACAAACGCCGCCGATAAGCCACACACTATAAGTAATGCGCAAACCAGAATCAGCGTGACCGGGTCGTGATCGCTAACACCGAAAAGGAAACTTTGGAGAAGGCGCGTCGCCGCCCATGCGCATGTGAGACCGGAGAGAATACCGAGCCCGAGGAGCCATCCCGCACTCTTCAAGACCAGCATCACGATGTCGGATCGCTGCGCACCAAGCGCCATACGAATGCCTAACTCCTGCGTGCGCCGGTTGACGGAGTAAGCGATGAGGCCGTAAAGGCCGACGAGCGCGAGGAAGAAGGCGATCCCGGCGAAGAACGTGAGCAGCGAGGTTTGAAAGCGGCGGCGCGCGCTGGCTTCTGATACGAGGTCGCCCATGGTGTGAATATCCGTCACAGCAAGGTTTGGGTCAATGGCTTTCAACGTCGCGCGAATTTCTGAGATGACGGTCGCAGGGAGCAGTGTGGAGCGAACTGCGATATATGCGTCGTCGAAATCATAACTTGGAAGGTACATTTGTGACTCCGGGACTTCTTCCAGGCTGGTATGGTGCACATCGGCGACGACTCCGACAACGGTGCTCCATTGAGAATGCTGCTCGTCAGTACTGATGCGTGCACCGATCGGACTGCGATTGGCCAAATATGTCTTCACGAATTGTTGGTTAACGACGGTAGGGCGTACCGCGCTGGAAACGTCGTCCTCGGTGAAGGTGCGTCCCGCAATCAGTGGGATGCTCATCGCTGAAAAGTACTGCGGCGTAATCGACCGCGCTTCGACCGTTTGATCCTTCTTGTTTGGGAAGCCATCAACCCAGAGGGTCGACAGGCTCTCAGAGTGACTGAGGGGAAGGTCACTGACTGCCCCAACGGCATCTACACCCGCAAGAACGCCGATCCTGCCCACAAGATTTTTGAAGAATGCGCGATTCTGCAACGGTTGGCGATAGTGCGCATCGAGCCCGATGTTCATAGTGACTGCGGAATGCGAAAAACCCGTGTCGACGGACACAACGTTGATATAGCTACGAATCAGCAATCCAGCTCCGGCAAGCAGCAGGACGACCATGGCAGTTTGCGCGACAATCAGTGCACCCTGCAACCGGCGTTGTCCAGCGCCTCTTCCAGCGATATCGTTCGTCTTGAGGAAGTCGATGAGGTGCATGCGCGACGCTGTCACCGCGGGAAGCACCCCACTCAACGCGCTTGTGAACATGGATACCGCCAGTGCGATGAGAAGGGCACGCGCATCAAGCGAAGCCTCATTGAGCCGGGGGATATTTCCGGGATCGAGATGCGGCAAGAGACGCAGGAAAAGGAAGGCGAAGGCCACACCTGCCGCTCCCCCGCCGATGCCGATAAGCATGGATTCAGTAAGCAACTGACGCGCTATGCGGCTGCGCCTCGCGCCCAGCGCCGCGCGCACACCCAATTCGCGGGTGCGCGATGCAGCGCGAGCCAAGAGCAGATTGGCCGCGTTGCCGCAGGCAATCAAGAGAACAAGAAACACCGTCGCAATGAGCAGCTCCATGAGCGGACGTATCGGGCCAATCGAAACACCCATAAAGCTTTCAACGAGTGCTTCCCAATTCCCTAGGGAACTGGGATAGGAGCGGTTGAAGTCAACCATCATGGCGGCGAACTCCGACTGCGCCTGTTGAATGGACACGCCTGGGCGAAGACGCGCGACTGCCACATCGTTGCCAATATCACGATTCGCTTTTTCCTTCGGTGTGAGGACAAGCGGCACCCAGACGTTTGTAGATTTGATATGGGAATTGCCGTAGGGGAGATCAGAGCCGAAGGAGGGATATTCGAATCCTCGCGGCATGACGCCGACGATTTGATAGTCGACGTCATCGAGCCGGATGGAATGATTCAGCACGTCCGCGTTCCCTCCAAACATTGACACCCATAATGAGTGGCTTATGACAGCCACCTTCGAGCGGCCGGGCTGATTGTCATCGGTCGCGAGCGCGCGACCGATTTCTGGCACGGATTGGAGTGTCAAGAAGAAGCCTTCATCTACCCGCGCGCCGCCGATGCGTTGCGTCGTACCTCGCACCGAAAGGCTGAACATTGCCTGTTCGTAGGCCGTCATATCCGAAAACGACTTGTTTGCGTGCTTGATATCGTAGAAATCGGCGTAGCCGGGGCAGATTACCTCATTGGGAATCTTGAGAGCGGGATTGGGCGTGAAGAGATAGACGAGCCGCTGTGGATCTCCATAAGGCAGTGAGCGGAGAAGTACTGCATTGACGATGCTGAAGATGGCCGTGCACGCACCGATGCCGAGGGCGAGAGTGAGGACTGCTGTGATGGTGAACCCGGGGCTGCGGCGCAGAGTGCGCAGGCCGTAGCGCGCGTCTTGAATAAGGCTCTCAAGCCATGGGAGGGTGCGGCACTCGCGACGGCGCTGGCGGGTTTGCTCGGCTCCGCCGAGGAGGATGAGGGCCTGGCGGCGGGCTTCCTCTGGAGGCAAGCCGGCGCGAATGTTGGCTTGAGTGTGCAGATCGACGTGCGATTCGAGTTCGGCTTCAAATTCCTCTTCGGCCCGGCCTGCGGTGAACAGGCCGCGAAGCCGGGATATTAGTGCTCTGAATCTTCGCAATTCGACCTCCTACTCTGTGCGCAGGGCCCTCATGGGATCGATGGATGCGGCACGGCGGGCGGGAATCCAGCAAGCGATCAATGCGATGACGATGAGGAAGACGGGCACCATGGCAAAGGTGAGCAGATCGTGCGGCTGAATTCCATAGAGGAAGCTTGCCGCAAGTTTGGCTAGCATCCATGCGGCGGGCCATCCCAAGGCAACGGCAATCAATGTGAGAACCAGACCCTGGCGCATGACCAGCCGCTCGACGGCACCGGGCTGCGCGCCCATGGCCATGCGGATACCAATTTCGCGAGTGCGACGGCTGACAGCGTAGCTCATCACACCGTAGAGGCCCACGGAAGCCAGCACCAGGCCAATGCATCCGAAGACGCCGAAGAGCGTAGCGGCAAGGCGGGGCAGGAAGAAGGCGCTGCGGATATGCTCCTCCATGGTTTCTTCATTGAAGATAGCCATGGCGGGATCGAGTGCGTGAATTTGCTTCTGTACGGCCTGGTTGAGCGCAGCGGGATTTCCTGCCGTGCGCACGACGAGGGTGTAGCCCATGAAGGCGGGATCAGCAGCGACGCTTTGTTGCAGCGAGCGGTAGAGGACTGCGCGCGACTCCTCTCCCAACGTGCGCGACTTGATGTTCCCGGCGACGCCGATGATTTCGTAAGTAGCCTCGGGGCCTTTGACTTGCCGGCCGATTGGGTTTTCGCCGCCGAAGACTTGCTCGACCAAGGCGCGATTGACGATTGCCTTCTTGGGACCGGTTGGCGATTCTTCGCCGAAGTCGTGTCCGGCGAGGATCGGAGTGCCGATGGTTTCAAAATAGCCTGGAGTGACCATATAGAGTTCCGCGGTGATGTAAGCTTTATCTGCATTTTTTTGCCCGGGAACTGCGATTCCGTCGCTGCGGCCGCCGCCGGAAAGCGGAACGGTGTCGGTAGCGACGACGGATTGCACGCCGGGCAACGCCGCTACGCGGTCGCGCAAATGGGTGAGAAATGCGACAGTTCGCTCGGGTGTGTAGCCGTGGATTCGCGGGTCGACGGACATGAGCAGCAGATTCTGCGAACGAAAGCCGATGTCGATTCCTGCAGCGCTTTGAAGGCTGCGCAGAAATAGCCCGGTGACGCAGACCAACACGAGCGACATGGCGATCTGCGCGACGACGAGGAGATTACGCAGGCTGACGCGGCGGCCGGGACGCGCCAGCGCATCTTCTCCCTTGAGCGCATTGGTAAGCAGCGGACGCGCGGCCGCCCACGCCGGGGCAAGGCCCAGCAACAATCCGCTGAGCACGCTCAACGCGAATGAATAAAGCAACACGCGCCAGTCGACGCCGACCTGCACATTGAGCGGAACGGGCGCGGGCAGGTGGAACGCAGAGAGGCCATGCGTGGCACCCAGCGACAGCAACACACCGAGCACACCGCCGCCCAGACCGAGGAGCACACTCTCCATCAGCAGTTGCCGTTGCAGGCGACCGCGCGTGGCACCGAGGGCCAATCGCACCGCCATATCGCGCTGCCGCGTGGCGGCCTGCGCGAAGAGAAGGTTGGCCACATTCGCGCCTGCAATGGCCAGCACCAGCAAGACAACCACTGCCAACGCGGCGAGAAACATCAGCACGGTACCGCGGTCCCTGGGAGGCAATGAGCCTGCCTGCTCAAAGACGAATCCACCACCCTTATCTGTTTCCGGATAGGCTTGCGCGAAGCGCTGCGCGAGGGTCGTCAATTCAGCAGAGGCCTGCGCGCGGGTGACGCCGCGGCGCAGGCGAGCGATAACCGCAAGCCAATGGAAGTCGCGGCGGTTCTGATTGTCGAGACCTGGAACCAACTCGCCGATGTTACCGAGCGGCACCCAGAATTCCGGATCGAGTATCTGGTCGATGCTGTGAAACGCGGTGGGAGCGACACCCACAACAGTGAAGAGGTGGCCTGACAGGTTGATGGTTTTCCCGGGAATTGCGGGGTCACTGTTGAAGCGGCGGCGCCAGAGGCGGGCGCTGATGACCACGGCGGGCATTCGCTCTTCATTGGCTGTGAAGCCGCGGCCCAGCACCATGTGGAGGGCCGCGACATCAAAGAAGTTGGCGGTGACGGCCTGGCCCCAGACACGTTCCGGTTCTCCGCTGCCGCTGATGGATGCGGGCAGAAGCTCGTAGTAGGCAGCGACTCCGGAGAAAGATTTGGTCTGGTCGCGCACATCTTCAAAGAGCGGCCGGGAGAAATTGTTGCAGCACTGATCGCCGTCATGGGAGGTGTGGAGGGCCAGCAGCGTGGTGGGATCACCGACGGGCAACGGTTGCAATACGAAGCGGCTCACCATGGAGAAGATGGTGGCGTTGGCACCAATGCCGAGCCCGATCGAGAGCACCGCGATGGCCGTAGCGGAGGGATGTTTGGCCAGCGTGCGCATGCCGTAGGAGAAATCGCGGGTGAAGTTTTCGAGCCACGGGAGGGTGCGGCGCTCGCGATGAGCCTGCCTGGTTTGCTCAGCGCCGCCGAGACGGATGAGGGCCTGGCGGCGGGCCTCTTCGCGAGTGAGGCCGGCGCGAATGTTGGCTTGAGTATGCAGGTCGACGTGGGATTCAAGTTCGGCGCGAAAATCTTCATCGGCGCGCGTGGGGCGCAGGAGGCCAATGAGTCGTATCCAGAGGGCACGAAATTTGGCGCGAAGTGCGTCCATCTCAGGCCTCCTCCGCCGGGGAGAGGAAGCGCGAGAGAATCTCGGTGGTCTGTTCCCACTCTGCGGCCGCTTTGCGCACACGGCGCTGGCCGGCCTTGGTGAGCTCATAGAATTTTGCGCGGCGATTGTTTTCAGATGTGCCCCAGCTCGCGCGGATGTAGCCCTCCTGCTCCAGGCGGAGCAGCGCGGGATAGAGGGTGCCGTAGTTCAACTCGAGGAGATCGCCGCTGGTTTGCTCAATGCGCCGGGCCAGGCCGTATCCGTGTTGCGGTCCCATGGTCTCCAACGTCTTGAGCACCATCAGCGCCAGCGTTCCCTGCCAGACATCGGTCTTTTCGCCCATTCTTCTCTCCTGTTGCCAACCAATAGGAGCACTTTACACAAGCTTCTATGGGAATGCAATACGAAGGGGCGTTAAATTTCGTTCCAAAGATTCCGAAGAGATTCGCAAGACGATGCGGTGACACCCGTTGGCGGGCGGCATTGGCGCTTTGCACGCTGCGGATCCAGGCCCGGCGGACAGGACAGTTCCCTTTCGTGGGCCGGCACATAGCCTTCACAGGCCATCTATTTTGCAGGATCGACGAGGGCGCCATATACGACTGCCCGGCTGAGGTATTGGAGATTCTCGCTGGTGGAATTCGTGCCCATGCGCTGGATCATGCCGACAAAAACGACGTCGTTGGTGGGATCGATCCAGAACCAGGTGCCCGCCGCGCCATCCCAGAAGAAAGTGCCTTTGCCTTCGGGCAGATTGGCCTCGGGCGGGTCAAAGACTACGGCGCAGTTGTAGCCGTAGCCAAAGCCGGGTCGCGTGACCTGGGACCCGATGCTGTATTCGCCGGTGAGAAGGCTGGACGGCAGATGATTGGAACTCATGAGCTTTACACTGGCCGGCGCGAGGATGCGTTTGCCATCGAGCTCGCCATTGCGGGCCAGCATTTCAGCGAAGCGGAAGTAGTCCTCCGCGGTAGAGACGAGACCACCACCTCCCGAAGGCATGGAGGGCTGATGGGCATAGTCGCGCGCGTTGATGACGGAGGGTCCGGTGGGAGAGAGGCCGCCCTCGGGAGTGAGCCAGTAGACATTCGCGAAGCGGGGCATCTTGTCTGATGGGACATAGAATCCAGCGTCTTTCATTCCCAGCGGCGCGAAGATTTGATCGTGCATGAACTGGGGCAGCGGCTGGCCGGAAAGCTTCTCAACGATGTAGCCCTGGATGTCCATGGAGACGGAGTAGACCCATTTTGTGCCGGGCTGATAGAGCAAGGGAATGCCGGCAAGTTTGGTGACGAACTCGTGGAGGTCTTTGGACTGGAAGGGATGGGCGTCGCGATACATTTTGTCGACTGGCGTGTCGCCGAAGATGCCGTAGGTAAATCCGGCGGTGTGGGTCATGAGTTCGCGCATGATGGGCGGATGGACGGGGTCGACCAGGATCATTTTGCCGTCGGCACCGGTGCCCGCGTAGACCTTGAGATGCGCAAACTCCGGAATGTATTTAGCGATGGGATCGGAGGGGAGCCACTTGCCCTGTTCGTAGAGGATCATCATGGCGACGCCGGTGGTGGGCTTGGTCATGGAATAGTCGCGGAAGATGGTGTCCTTTGTCATGGGCGTGCCGGTTTCAATGTTTCGCATGCCGTAGGTGCGATAGTCGACCACTTTGCCGTGGCGCGCGAGGATGGTGACGGCGCCGGCGACCTGGTGGTTGTCGACGGCCTGTTGCATAAAGGTGTGGAGGCGTTCGAGGCGCTGGGAGGAAAAGCCGACCGACTCCGGCTTGACCAAAGTCATGTCGAGCGAGGGCTGCGCGTGCGCCTGGGCAACGGTTGGAGCCGTGAAGAGAGCGAGTGAGACGGACACGAAGGCGAGACGCAGGACGAGGTGGGATGGAGTGAGCTTCACGAATGCCTCCCAAGGGCGCGAGAACAGAGGGCAGAATTGCCGCACCCTTTATAGCAGACGCGCGGACGGAGGGGCATGCGCGAAGGACGCGCTTCGTGGTGAGGCGCTTAGTAAATCAGCTTAAGCGAAAGTTGAATCTGCCGCGAGTTGCCGGCGGTATGGCTGATTTCGCCAAAGCCGGAGCCGGTGAGAGAGTCGTTGGGCAGGCCCATGGTGACGATGTTGAAGAGGTTGAAGAACTCCGAGCGGAATTGCAAATCCGTGCGCTCGGCTCCACTTTCACGGCGGCCGAAGGGGGTGTCTTTGATGAGCGCGAAGTCGAAGTTGTAAAAGGCTGGGCCGCGGAATGTGTCGCGGCTGAGGGTACCAAAGCGGCCCTGGTTCGGTCCGCTGCCGCCTGGAACATGAATTGGAATCGAGAAATAGGTAGCGGCGTTGTTCGCGCCCTGGCCAAAATAGTCTTCGCGATTCTCGCGCGCCGTGGAGAGATTCGGCTTGGCGATCTGGTCAGGACGGTCGACGCCTTGTGAGCCGTATCCGGTTTGCTGAATGCCGGAATAGACCGTGAACGGCGAGCCCGAATTGATGCTGGAGATACTCAGCAGCTCCCAGCCGTAAGTAACTTTGGAGCTGACGGGGCGGAGAAAGCCGGCACTTTGGAGGTGCAGATCCTGGGCCAGGCTCAGGCCGAATCCGTTGGTGACATCGAAGGAGGACGGACCCTTTTCGAGGTGAGTGTCGGACGGGTTCTGCGGGATGCCCGCGGGGAGCCCTGCGCCGCCTGAGCCGGTGCCGCCAATCACAGAGCTGGAGTCGTCGATCGACTTGCTCCAGGTGTAGCTTGCCTGAACGCCGGGACCGCCGTGGCCCACGGTGCCGGAGAGCGATGTTTGCAGCGCGTGATACGTCGAGTGAGAGGTCGCGGTGATGACGTTCTCCACGCCGAAGCCGCCGGTCACGTTGCCTGCGCTATCGAATTGCGTGTGAGGTGCGAAGCCTGGACTGGCACCCGCATAGCCATTGGGAAAGCTGATGCGGGGCAGCTTCACGCCGGCAGTCCCGACATAACTTGCATCAGCCGTCATGTTGCCGAACTTGCGCTCCAGTCCTGTGGTCCATGTGAACAAGGTGGCGTTGCCGAATGAGCGGTCGATGGCGGAAAGGTTCAGTGCACCCACCGCGTGACTCGGCGTCAGGGCCGCGACGTCCTTTTCATAGCGATCCACGTCCATCACGGTGTTGGGGGCGACGGTGTTGGTCTTGCCGGAAGCAAAGATGTCGACGCCGCCGGGGGTGTACACGCGCGGCAGTTGCGCAGGCGTGATTTGAAATCCATAACTGATCGGCGCGACCGACGCAGAGAGGAGCCGAGGATAGACCGCAAAGGGCGTGGAGCCGGTGAGGAAGTTATCCTGCCAGATATTTGGCGGTATCACCGTAATGGCGCCGCCCGCATGCGCGGTGAACTTGCTGCTGACCTGCCACGCAGTCTGGACCCGCGGACACCAGGCATTCCAATTTGTTTTGTAAGCGGGCTGGGGATTGACGACGAACTGCTGTGTGCCGTTGACGTTGAGGAAGCTCGAGGTGCGGCGCGCCCGCTCGGTGATGGGCTGGTACAGCTCCCAGCGCACGCCGTAGTCGAGTGTGAAGCGCGGCGTTACCTTCCATGTGTCCTGCAGATAAGCGCTGAAGTTGTTGCGCGAGATGGCCGCGGGGCCGATGTGGGGGCCATTGGAGAAATACGATGGCGCGATGGCGACGGTATAGGCGAATGGGCTGCCGGACAGAAAGCTGGAAAGTGAATCGGGGAGCGGATCACCGGGAAGCAGGTCATGCATTCCACTCTGTGATGGAATCGCTTCGTTGGCATATGCCGCGCCGCCGCCAAAGTCGTATTCTCCATCGGGACTGATGCCGAAGTAAGTTGTGTCGCGATTGATGCGGGTCTCGAACCCGGTTTTGATCGTGTGACTGCCCGCGGTGAGCGATAGAGTTTGCCGGCCCTGGAACAGGTTTCCATAGGCCTGCATGACCGTGCCGCCGGCTCCGTTGAAAGCTTCATACAATCCATCGCCGAATTTGACTGCAGGGTCGCTGTAGTCCGCGGTAGGAAAACCCGGAGTGGAGCGCGTGATGCCGATCAACGATTCGAGAATGAGGCGCGGCGAAACGGTCCGCGTGTAGGTTCCGACGACGTTGCGCTGACGGTCAACGTACTGGACGCCAAATGCGGGGTCGATGGCCGTCTGGTCGGGATTGGTGGTGGGCCCGGTGAGGTTATCGAAGTTGAAGCGCGCAAAGAATTGGTCCTTCGACGAGAACGCATGATCGATGCGCACCGAGAATTGATCGGCATTGGTGGCGACTTTTGAGGCCGTCGCATAGGTGCGCGCGTGAAATGTGCCGGTGGGGTTGTTGGGGAGCGGATAACGCGCGAGGACGGCGGCGATTCCGGGATCGACGGGCACCGTGAGCGTGTCAGTGGAACCGTCGGGATAGGTGACGACGTCAGTTCCCGCGCGCTCGGCCGCGGTGGGCACGGGCATCACCTGGGTGGTGCCCAGCACCTGGCGAAAGCCCTGAAATTGCGCAAAGTAGAAGGTGCGCTTGCGGCCGTCATATATATGAGGGAGGTAAACCGGGCCTCCGTTGGTGAATCCGAACTCGTTGCGCCGAAAGGGCGGAATGCGGCCCGGATACGCCGGTGTGGGATGGTCGAAGAAGTTGCGTGCATCGAATGCGGAGTTGCGCACAAATTCAAAAACGGAGCCGTGAAATCCGCTGGCGCCTGAACGGGTCATGATGTCGGTGAATCCGGCCGCCCCACGGCCGATTTCGGCGGGCATCCACCCGGAACTGGAGTCGATGCCTTCGACCGCATCCACGTTGAAATTTGAAAACGTGGAACCGCCCATCTCGGGGTCGCTAATGTCGGAGCCATCCATGGCAAAGGTTGCCTCAACGCCGCGCTGCCCGTTGATGGCGAACTGAGCAGTGAAGTTTGTCGCTCCGTTGGCGTCCGTCATCGTGCCCGCAGCCAGCAGCAGCAGCGAACTGAAGTCGCGTTTGTTCAGCGGCAACTCGCTGACGGCCTGGCTGGAAAGCTGCTCGCCGCCCGTTGCAGCTTGATCCTTTTGCTTGAGCAATGCGACGGTGAGTTCGCTGCGGCCCGCGAGTGTGAGCAGCACCGATGGGCCGGCGGGGGCGAGATTAACAGCCTGGGAGCTTTCAACTTTGGCGCCAACGGTCTCGACGGTGAGCCGGTATTGGCCAGCGGGCAAGGGGGCCAGCTTGAATTGTCCATCCGCACCGGTGACTACTTGAGAGCGCGCGCCTTTGGCCGACAGCGCAATTTTTGCACCGGCGATGGGGGCAGAGGCCGCATCGCGCAGCACGCCTTGCCACGTCACCTGGGGTGAAGGCTGCGCACCGGCAGCCGTGCAAGCAATGCCCGCGATCAGCAGCAGCCCCCAGAACACTCGTTGAACATCGCCCAACCAACCACAGCCTGCCGCGCAGTTATCCTTCGGGTCATCGATCAATTGAATATGGCCTTTATTGATTACTTTACGCGCCGGATCCCGAAGACCTGAAAACGTCGAAGGCACCCATTTCGCGATTTCTAATAGTATACACGGAAGTCGTTTAATCAAACGATTTTGTAGCAAATATTTGCCCGTCGGCGAAGCGGCTTCCATTCACCCGCTACACTGGTCCAAGCCATGACGGAGTCTTCGCCCGGCACCGATACAATCGCCGCTGTCTCCACGCCTCCCGGCCGGGGCGGCATCGGCATCGTGCGGCTGAGCGGGCCGGAGTCGGCTTCAATCGCGGCTCAACTTGTGAGGCTGCGCCAGCCGTTGGAACACGCGCGAGCGCGGTTGGCCGATGTGCTGGACGAGCCTGAAGCCGGGGGCGAGCGGATCGACGAGGCCGTGGTCACCTGGTTCGCCGGGCCTAATTCCTACACTGCAGAGGATCTGGTGGAGATTGCGGCGCACGGGTCGCCGGTGGTGCTGGAGCTGCTGCTGCGTAGGGCGCTGGACCTGGGCGCGCGGTTGGCCGAACCAGGCGAATTTACGCAGCGGGCCTTTTTGGCGGGAAAGCTGGACCTGACGCAGGCCGAGGCGGTTCGCGATCTGATTGAGGCGCAGACGCTGACGCAGGCGCGGCAGGCTGCGAGCCAGATGGGCGGTGCGCTGAGCCGGCGCGTGCTGCCGTTGAAGCAGTCCTTAGTGGAGTTGATCGCTCTGCTTGAAGCGGGCATCGACTTTGCAGAGGACGATGTGGACGTTGCACCGCAAGCGGAGATTGCACGCCGCATCCGCGAAATCGGGCCGCCGCTGGCTGCGCTGGAGGCTTCGTTTGCCCGCGGCCGTATTGTGCACGACGGACTGACGATGGCGATTGTGGGCCGGCCGAACGCAGGCAAGAGCTCGCTGTTCAATCGGCTGGTGGAGCGCGATCGGGCCATCGTAACGGCGACTCCGGGAACCACGCGCGATCTGGTGACGGAGCGGATTTCGCTGGACGGCATTCCGCTGGAGCTGGTGGATACGGCGGGGTTGCGTGAGGCATTCGAAGAGGTTGAACAACTTGGCATTGCGCGCAGCCGCGAAGCGCTGGCGGATGCGGCGCTTGTGCTGGTGGTGCTGGATGCCACCCAGCCGCTGAATGACGAAGAGCGCAGCCTGCTACTCGCAGTCGAGGGCCGCCCGGCCATCGTCGCGATCAACAAGAGCGATCTGGCAGCGGCGAGTGGCGTCGAGGGAGATTTATCCGCGGCGGAATCGGCGGGTGTCGCCGCATTGCCGACGTCCGCGCTGACTGGCGAGGGCATCGGTGCACTGCGGGAGCGCATTCTGGCGCTGGCCACTGGCGGGGCGGCCGCGGAGCCCGGCCTGTTGACCAGCCTGCGCCATCAACAGGCCATCGCGGCCGCGCGCGCCGCACTGAGTGACGCGGCCCATGCAAACGAGAGCGGCATTCCCCATGAGATGATCCTGATCGATTTGTATCGCGGGCTTTGGGCGCTGGACTCGCTGACCGGCCAGACCACCCCGGATGACATTTTGAATTTGATTTTTTCGACTTTCTGCATCGGAAAATAATTCCGGATTCATTAGGTTGCTCGATTCACAATACAGAAGAGCTGTGCCGAGAATCGAACGAAGATTGCTCCGCGCGACTTGTGTCAGTCAGCCAGATGGCGCGATCGGCTTTGCGCTCAGAGCGGGTAGGGATCGCCGGGGCGAACGATCCGGATGTCGTGATCGGTGAAGCTGCCGTGCATCTGCGGAACCATGTAGCGGGGCATGTGGCAGGTGACGCAATGGCTGCTCTGCACTTTGCAGGCCGGGGCCTTACCTGCTGCCTGAGCGGCGGGGCTGGTTCGGGATGTGTCGACAGCTCTGGACGCGTGGCAGGCAAGACATTTCGCGTCGTAGAACTCGGTATCCCGGACGACCTGTTGGTGCGGATCGTGACAAGCAACGCAGGAGATTCGCGGGTCGGGGCTCGCAAAGCATCGGCTTTTCGAAAGCCGGTACGGCTGAAAGCGCACGTTGATCGGGACATAGTCTTTGGTGGAAATCACATCCATGGGCGCGCGATGGCATGCGCCACAGAAATCCACCATCTCAACGGGAGTGAAGACGCCGGGATCGAGGATCGCCTCCTGCCCTTTTTCTGATTGATCGGCCTGCATGGCCTTCTCGTGCTCTGCGCCAGGACCATGACAGGCTTCGCAGGTAACCCCGGGAGTTGCGTGATCCGGATCAAACTCGTTATGAAGCGAAGATTCAGTTGTGTGGCACGCGAAGCAATGCTGCGCAATCTCAGGAGTTTGCAATGTACCAAATGCCTGTTCCAAATCCTGCGGAGGGGCGGGAGAGTGTCCGGGCGTGAGGTCGAGTCCGCGGAGCGATGAAAAATAGGTGAGCCGGCTTTCATAGAGATTTCCGCCGGAGCGCAGGATAAATGTCTGTCCCATCAAACCGTCGCCCATGGACCATAGGATGGGTCCGCCCATCGAGTTTCCGCCTTGCGCAACCGTGTAAGTGCTGCCTTGGCGCTCTCGGGTAATTACGGTCTGGAAGGGCGATGCGGAAAAGGAGATGGTTGGAATGGAGCGGAGCACCTGAGTGTCTTCAGCTCTTGACGCCGCGCGAGCCATCGAGGTTTTCTGTTGTTCCTCGACGATCTGTTTGTGGCAGGCGGCGCAGGACTCGGATCCTGCGAATTCCTTGCGGGTTGCGCCGGGCTTTGTGGGCCACCAACCCTTCTCGCGAAGCCGTTGTGTGGTTGTTTCGGGTGCCTGTCGATCATGCGGTGCGCGCGCGCGCACCGGTGTCCACTCCGCGACTGCGGCAAGCAGGATGATGGCGAAGGCCAGGCTTGCGGCGGATCGCACCGCTGGGTCCCTGACGAATCGGCGAAGGCCCTTTCTGCTCTTCATCCTTCTCTCCGGCGCCTGCCTGCATCTCTCGCGGACAGAGCCCATTCTTGCAGGACCAACACGAGTATTCGATAGGGTTTTTCCGGCCATATCGATACTTCCATCAGTTCCAGCGCAGGTATGTTCAGCTTTTGCCTGCGAGAGGAGGTCAGCGTTGCCTCAGTGCGGTGAAGCCGTTGCCTCTTTTGTTGTTGCGAGGGACGCAGCCTTTGCGCGTTCGGCAGCGGCCTCATCGGCGCGGCCCTGGCGCTCGTAAGCGATGGCGAGCTGGCTGTGCGGCTCGGCGAATGTGGGATCGGCGGCGATGGACTCCTGGTAGCGGGCGACGGCGTCGGCGATCTGGCCGCGCAGCATGAGCTGGTTGCCGGCGTTCATTGCAAAGTTGGCGCGCTGGCGGCTGACGGCGCCGCGAGCCAGCTCCGCGCCTTCGCGGCGCAGGTCTGCCGCCTGGCTGCGGAGGCCGGTCATCTGGTTGCGCAAGTCGGCGGCTTTCTTTGTATCGCCGGCGGACTCAGCTGCATTGACCTGATCGGCCAGTACTCCTGCCTGCTCGGCGAGGACTCCGGCGAGCGTGACCCGCGGACCGGGTTGGCCGGGAAGCAGCGGGATGGCTTTGCGAAGGGCCTCTGCCGCCTCGGGCAGGCGGGAATCCTGCTTCAAGGTGCTGCCGAGAATCGCCCATGCATCGCCATTTTCAGGACGCAGTGCGACGGCTTTTCTCGAACTCAACGACCGCATCATCGAGCTTGCCCACCTGCATGAGAAGAATGCCGAGCGTGTAGGGCGGGTCCTGCAACGCAGGGTCCATCTGGCCGGCGCGGGTCAGCTCGGCGATGGCATCGTCGAATCGATCCTTGAACTTGTAGGCAAGGCCAAGATCGTAGTGGGATTGCGGGTCGCTTGAATCGAGCGCAATGGCCTTCTGAAAATCTGCGATGGCCTCGTCGAAAGCAGAGAGTTGCACATGGGCCACGCCCATGTCCTTATAGATGACTGCGTCATCGGGGTCCTCGGCCAGCGAGCGTTGGAACAGGTCGAGCGCCTCTTTGGCTTTGCCGGTGAGCGTGAGCGCCAGGGCCAGATTGGTGAGGGCGCTGCTGTTGTGCGGCTCGCGCGCCATCACCTGCTGGAAGAGCGGAACCGCCTCCTCCTGCCGGCCCAGCCGCTGCAGCGCCATGGCCTCGTCGAGCTGCGCGCCGGGGAATGCGGGGTTTAGCTTCAGAGCCTGGTCGAATTGTTTGACGGCATCCTCGTCCTTGCCCGCGGCGGCAAGGGTGCGTCCGTACTCGGCGAACGCCTCCGGGTTGGGGGGATTGATTTTCACAGCGACCTCGAGAGTGGCCATCGAATCGTCGAGGTCCTTCTGCCGACGGAAAAGTACGCCGAGGTGAACCCGCGCGGGTACAAAGTTGGGGTCCGTCCGGAGAGCGTCATTGAACCGCGTGCGCGCCTCGTTCCACCGGTCCTGCTGCGCGTAGACGGACCCGATGGCGTCATCGAGGTCTGGACGGCGGCCAAAGAGGGACTCTTCCGCCATGAACTGGGCGACTGCTTCGACGGGCTTGCCCGAAGCGGAAAGAGCACGGCCATAGGCGTCATAAACGGGAGCGGCGAGGGGCGTCTGGCCGGGCTGCTTTGCGAGTCGAAGGGCCGCCTCAAAGTGCGGAATCGCTTTGGCGGTTTCGCCGGCTTCGACGTAGGCCAGGGCGAGATTGGCCTCGTTGCCGTCATCGCGCGGCTTTAGTTTCTGGGCGGTTTCAAGCTCCGGAATCGCATCGGCCGGTTTGCCCAGCTCGAGCAGCACCGCGCCCAGAGCTTCGTGGCCTTCGGCGATTGTCGGCGCCAGCTTGACGACTTCAGCAAACTTCGCATGCGCCATCGCCAGATTTCCGTCCCGCTGGGCCTCAAGGCCGTCGCGAAAAGCAGCATCAGCTTTCTTCAACGCATGCGGCTCAGCTGGCTTTGCTGTTTGCGCCTTGATTTGAAGCAGAATGGCAAACGTAGCGCCGAGAACAAAGACGAACAGCGGAGCGCGGCCGGGATGCATAGGCTATTTCACCGCCGGTTTGGGATCGTTCTGGTGCTGGAGTTCCACACCTGTTTTGAATTCGCGATTGGCTGCTGCCAACTGGCCGGTTGCCTTGTACGCCTGGCCGAGCAGATTGTGCGTGATGTAGTTGGAAGGATCCATCCGGACTGCGTGGTCGAGGTAGTGGAGTGCCTGAACGGGATCCTGCATCTTGAGAAACGTCTGGCCCAGCAGAATGTAAGGGCCGGTGGAGTTGGGTTCGAGCAACACGGCGCGGTCGAGTGCCTGCTGCGCCTCTGAATATTGCCCGTTGCGTAGATAGGCATCGCCGAGCCGATCGTACAAATCAGGATCGAGCGGGTTGATTTTGCGCTCGGCCTCAAGTTCGCGAATGGCGCCGGGCACATCGCCCCTCGACAAAGCTACCTCGCCCAGCAGTTCATGCGCCAGGGGCAGGGCGGGGTCGAGCGCCAGAGCCTTTGACGCCTGCACTCCTGCCTGATCGCGGAGTTCGCGGCGCAGAAACTGGCGACCTGCGAGCAGATAGGCCTGGGGGGAGTCGGGAGCGAAGCCGAATTGCGCAGCAAACGCATGGCGCGAGTCATCGTAACGCTGCACGTCTGCATAGCAGAGCGCGAGTACGTAATCGGGATCGATATTTGCGTCTGTGACCGCGGCATGTGCTTTCTCAAGAAATGGAATGGCCTGCGGGGCGTGGCTCAGACGAAAGAGACTCACTCCGTGCATCTCGATCGATGTGCGGTCGCCCGGGTTCTGCGCCTCGGCCTTGGTGAAGGCGTCGATGGCGTCGGAGAATTTCTCGCGCTGATATAGGATCATGCCGCGCAGCCGCTCGACTCCTTCGGACTCGGGCGACTGGGTGGCGAGCTGATCAAGCTGGGCCATGGCCTCGTTGAGGCGCCCTCCGGCGGCCAGTTCCTGAGCGGATTGAAGGGTGGGGGACGGCGCTACCTCGGGGCCGGATGCGACGGTGCTTTGCCCGGCTGCCGCGCGGGTGGGATTGATGAAAGTGACAATGACAATTGCGGCAAAAAATGTGCGGTACATAGATGGCCTGCTCTTGCAGTTTAGTCCTTGCAGATTGTCACGGGCTTTGCAATTGCCGCAAAGCAAAAAGAAAGGGGAGCCGAAGCTCCCCTTCTAGTTTTGTTGCGGCTCCTTCGCGAAATTAGAACTGTGCGTGAAGGGAAAATTCAAGTTGGCGTGCCCCGCAAACGTTGCCGTTGCTGGATCCGCATCCACCACCTTCTTCACCGATCCCGCCGCCCGACTCGATATTCCCGCCGGGGTTCCCAGCCGTGATGTGGTTGAAGACGTTGAATGCATCCATGCGGAACTTGACTGCGACGCTCTCCCAGAGGTTAAGTGCCTTGGTAATGGCCATGTCGTCGGAGAAGAACCTCGGGCCACGATAGGTGTTGATGCCTGCGTTGCCGAAGTTGTCCAGCCCCGGGTTGATGAAGGTTCCATCCCCGAGTGAGTGGCCCGGGTAGTAGCTACGGCTACCCGTACCGCCTGCGCCACCCACGAACTTGGTGAGTGCGGTCGACATTTTCTTGACTTGGCTCGGGTCGCACGGTCCGGTCTGAACATTGCTACCGCATTCGTTGTAGCCGAGCGTGAAGGGCAGGCCGCCAGACCAGTTCGTGGTATCGCTCAACTGCCAGCCGCCAATAATCGAGTCGGCGGTGCGGTTGGCGCTGGTCAGGAATTGCTTGCCCTTGCCAAACGGCAGGTCATAGCTGCCGTACGCGGTTAATTGCTGGTCGCGAACCTGGGAGTCACGGCCATGGACGACAGCGTGGCTCCACGTGGAATAGCCACTCTGCTCGTCGAAGGCGCTCGCCCATTCGTAGTTGGCCGTCCAGGCGAGTCCGTGGCTCATTGTGCTGGCCAGGGTCACCTGCAGGGCATCGAATTCCGTGTTCAGGACATCACCCCTGAACGCGATGCTGTTGTTCCAGCCGCACATGCCCGGTTGAATGAAAGGCTCATTCGGCGTGACGTAGTTGGGATCATGGCACGCGGGCAGCGTTGCTGCGTAGTAGCGTTCCAGGAAGTTGCCGTTGGTGCCGCCATTGGCCGAAATATTGTTGGCCGTGACGCTGGGATCATAGTGCAGGGCCTGACCCGTAATGCTGTTGGCACCAGGCAGGTTGATTGCACCTTCGTTCGGGTTGGTGCCGTTGCCGTCGCCGTCTGCAAGAGTGTGTGTTCCCTTGTTGCCTACGTATGCAACGGTCAACGCCATGGTTGGGGTAATCGCTCGCTGCACCGCCAGGTTCCAGGCATCAATCGTCGGGAAGTTCAGCGGGTTGCTGCGGGCGCTGGAGCTGACCTGCGTGCCTGGATTCGGCAGCAGACCGTTGGAGGGAACCGGAGACTGAACGTATAAGGCGTGGGCCCTACGTCGAGCGTAAACGCCTCGCCAGTCGGAGTGGGTGAATTGATCTGCTGGTTGGCCAGAACCGGAATGTTCTGGGTGACGGTGTGGCCGAAGATGGAGCCGAAGACGCCGGTATCAAAGCTGCGTCCGTAGCCGGCGCGAATGACGGTCTTGGGATCGAATTGGTAGGTAAGGCCAATGCCGCGGCGCGAACTGCTTCCACTTGTTGATTGACCAGCCAAGGTTGGATCCGATGCCACCGATGCCGGCCACGTGCAGATAGCCGTCAGAGAGGTTCAGCAGGGCGCCGTTGCCCGGGACCATTGACGCTCTCTGGGAAGTAGATCTCCCAGCGCACGCCGAGGTTCAAAGTCAGGCTCTTGGTTGCGCGCCAGGTGTCCTGTGCGTAGAAGAATGTGCGCTTCTGGAATTCCTTGGCGTTGGTAGAGGTGGAGACGTAGCGGTTGAAGCTGGTTACGTCGCCCAGGATGAAGCTGGCGAATCCGAGGCCGCCCGGGGGCAGCGTGTTGCCGCCGGTGCCGTTGTTGGGATTCGAGGTGGGACCGGTGTTGAAGTTGAGCAGGCCGGCGCGATCGTTGTCTGAAGGAACACGCAGATTGCGGCCGTAGCGGAGATCCGCGCCCAACTTGAGGGTATGGTTGCCAAGAACCCTTGTCCAGTTGTTGACGATCTGGAACTGATCTTCCCGCTCCGTCAGCGGGCAGTTGCAACGGTTGATGTTCAGGCCATCGCCGTAGACCGTACCAATGGCTTCGGTGCCGTTGGTGCCTGATTGGGTGCCGCCGGTGCCGCCAGGGACATTGGCGAGGCTGAAGCCTGGCGAGCCGGAGGTGATGTTGCCGCCAATGTTGATGCCAGGAATCGTCAGTGTGTCGGCGAACTCGGTGCCCTGGTCATGCTTGACGTCGATCACGTTGTAGCGGTAGTAGCCCAGACGGAAGTCCGTGAGCAGCTTGGGGCTGATGGCGATGTCCATGCCACTGGCCAGGCTGTCGTTGGCGCCGTTGGAGTTGCCGCCGTAGTTATTGATGCCGAATCCCGGACCGCCGGCTGCGCCGAACATCACCGCGCCGGACAGGATGTCGGTGAACCGTGAGAAGCGTTCAAACGCATGCGCCTTGTCATTGAGGGTGTAGTCGACGCGCTCCGTCCATGCGTTGCTGTTGAAGAGGCCGGTGCCGGACTCATTGAAGTTTCTATCCAGGCCGTCGACATCACCAACGCCGCTGCCCAGGGCGACACCGTTGGTGAATGGCTCGAGAATAATGAGGAGATTGTATGTCTGCGGCGAAACGAGAGAGGTTGGGATCACATTGTCAGGAAATGCGTCGCCGATCGAAAGAGCTGGACCCCCGGCTGCCAACACGGCGGCCGCCTGGGCTGCGCTCGTAATATAGAGAATTCCGGCGTTGCCTGGTGCTCCCGTTGCAGTGCTGTCATATTCACTGAAGTCGGCGCCCGTGTACCCGGCAGCCAGCTGGCCCGCGGTGGTCTTGTTGTTGCCCAAGGCGGATTCAGTCAGGATGGTGGTAGGCAGGGTGTCGATTGCGGTTGTGCCCACCTTCTGGCGCTGACCTTCATAGTTGAAGAAGAAGAAGGCTTTGTCCTTCAGAATCGGACCACCGATCGAGGCGCCCATCCTGTTCTTCAAGCCCGGCAGGCATCGAGCCCGGCGCCTGATTGAACGGATCGCGGGCCAGGTTGGCGTTGCCGGTGCGGAAGTCGTATGACGCTGCCGTGGAAGTTGTTGGTGCCCGATCGCGTCTGCGCGGTCACGACGGCTGAGACAGCTTTGCCCAGCTCTGCGTCGAAGTTCTGTGTGGTGATCTTGGTCTCGGTCACCGCGTCCAAGGCCGGGTTGATCACGATAATGCCGAGAATTGGATCCTGGTTGTCGGTGCCGTCCAGCTCAAAGGCGGTGCCACCAAAGGCCTGGCCGTCCACCTGAATCTGCTTGGAGCCCTGCGGATTTTCATCGGCCGCGTGGGACCAGCTCAGAAGCTGGGCGCCGGGAAGCAGCAGCTGCAGGTTGGTGAAGTTCTGGTCGCCCACGGGCAGGCTTGAAACCTGCTGCTGATCGAAGACCGTCGAAACATCCGCGCGGTCGGTCTTCAGCTCGGGCTGCTGAGTCGGCGCTGACCGTCGACGGTTGTGGCTGCGCTTCCGACTTCCATGGTGGGGTCGATGCGGGGCGCGGTATCGGCCTCGACCGAGATGCCCTTGGCCTCAAATGCCTGGAAGCCCTTGGCGGTGACCCGGAGGTCATACATGTCTGGGATAAGGTGAGGGACGCTGTAATCGCCCGCGGCATTCGAGGTGACGGTAACGACGGTGCCCTTGGCTTCGTCTTTTACCGTGACCGTGGCGTCTGGAATAGCCGCCCCGGTCTTGTCGGTGACAGTGCCGAAAATCGATCCGTAGACCGACTGCGCACTGGCCGGCGCAATGAGGAGCATGCTTGCGCAGGCGAATATCGCCAGCACAAGTGCTGTACGCAAATTCTTGATCATGCGGTCTCCTGAAAAGTGGTCCCTGTTGCTATTTCTGTAAACTCTTGAGAACTCTGCCGGCTGGCAGATGTGTGATTCGGCTAGTCGGCTTGCAGCGCTCCCCTGCCGCAATGGCAGGTTTGCTCAAAACCCGGTGCCGCTGCCCTCGAAATGAAGATGATGAGAGCGAAAAGGGCGGAACCCAGGAACAAATCGAAACCATACCCAAAACCCGCTAGCACTGTCAACGTCTTAACACAAGAAATCTGTGGTGAAAGAAACGGGAAATCGACATATCAATTAATGAAAACATTTACAGTGCCTTGCAAACGCGGCGCGGGTTGTGTTTTTGTTGATCGTATCTACGTTAACTTTGCTATATAAAGCGATTTACTAGGATATTCTTCCTGTTTCCCGACGATTCTCCGCATACTGAGCGGTGTTTTGTCAACAATTAGGTGAGCAAATGTGGATAGTACAAACTTGAGATTGTTTCCGTTAATGATATGACATTTATGGGCCAAGCTTGAAGCTCCGCAAGGCTTGACTGTTGAGGCGCGATTCACGCTGCAAGCAGTCGTGTGCGGCGCGCCTAGGACGCACGGTCAGCATCCACCAAATGGTTGATTTGACAGGTGAAATGAGCCCGGAGCGCGACGAAGTGCGGCTCAATGTCGAGATGGTCAATGCCCGGCGGGGCAACGCTGGAGAGGCGCCACGTCGAAGATCGCACGAGGCTACAGTGCAGACATGCGCAAAACTGTCCCCAGGATGGGCCGTCTTGAGCATGACAATCTCGCTGCCGGGTTGCAACGCCATTCCGTCTGTTTACTTGAGGGGTGCGGAAAGCGCAGATCGTATGGAGCCCTGGCGCAAGCGCAAGGGTTTCGGCGAGGTACGAGCCCCTTTTGGAATCGGCCTGAGACGGGGTTTCCGCTTCAATTGACCTTCATTGGAGAAATGGCGCGTACCAAACATCTCGATGGTGCCGACAGAAGCTTATGTTGGCTTTCCCTTGGAACCACGCGATCTCTCGGGAGAGTCCCGCGACATCGCCTGCAAAGACTCGCAAAAGTGACGGGGCGGCAGATTTCCAATTTCCGCCGCCCTGTCATCGCCGAATTTGCACTCCCTCAGAGCAGGCTGCTGAATGGCGTGCTCGTAGTGATTCGTGTGGCTGTGACTACGCCCGTAACCCCCAAGGTGGGATTTCCATTGATGTCGTACGCCTGGAACGTGAACCTGCCGGAATAGTGGTTCCCGTCCGGGCTCAGAGTGACTTGCTCCAGGAGCTGTGCCCCGCCCTGAGGGGCGCCGGTTGGGTCATTGCCTTGCCATGGAATGTGATTGAGGAAATACTGCCGTCTTCCCGTTTGTTGCCAGACGCCCAGGCAGAAGTTTCCGTCCTGCGCCGGACGCGAAGAGTTCATGATCTCCGTTCCATCGCTGTGCCAAACAACGACTGAGTTGTCGAACGGCTCGGGCAAAGTATAAGAACCGGTGCCCATGGTTTGGCCTGTAAAGACAACGTGCCACATTCCCACGATCGACGCGTCTTTGTCGTCATCGTCGTCGCCCTTGAGAAGGGCTGCGGGCATAAGCCGCGCCTGCCCATAGTGCAGGTTGAGGCCGGTATGATGCGCGAGCGGCACGTTGAGACTTCCGCACGCAGCCATTGCTCCCGGCACCGTTGCAAGCGAGAACGCAACTGCGCAGATTGCACGCACCCATGGTTTCCAATTCGTCTTCATCTCTTTTCCTCCTCTGCCGGAATCGCCCGACTGGCACCGAGTGAACCCCGAGTACCGCTTCCGGAGCAATGAAGAGGGGGTAAAGCCGGTGGTAAAGATTTGGTGAAGCGCTAACAAGTTGGAAAGAAACAGGATGAGTCGAGATGAAGAAATTTCGATGCTATACTTCCCCAGCGGAGGGCGCTCCGGTGGCCGGTCCCATCTACGAATTCGGCGACTACCGGCTGGATTTTGGCCGCTTCGAACTCCTTCGCGCCGGCCGCAGCCTCCGGCTCGAACGAAAACCAATGGAGCTGCTGATCCTGCTGGCGGCAAGTAATGGCCAGCTCGTCACCCGCACTGAGATCGCTAAGCGCCTCTGGGACAGCGAAGTCTTCGTCGACACCGAGCACGGCATCAATACTGCGATCCGCAAGATCCGCCAGGTCCTGCGGGATGATTCAGAAGAACCACGCTACGTGCAGACTGTAACCGGCATGGGTTACCGCTTTGTTGCACCGCTGTCTGTGGTTGAATCCGCAGTTGCCGCCGAAGCGCTTTCGCCGCCGGTTTCAGAAACTTCTGGCTCGATAGCCGCCGATGCCGATCCTCTGCGCGGCCCCGAACCTGAACCGTTGCCGAGCAAGCCGCTGTCGGTTCGTCTCGCGACTGGTGCCGGCTACCTTGCGGTCACGGCGTTCTTTGTCTTTATTGCCGTCGGTGTGAAGCCACTGAAGGATCGCTTGCTGCGCCGCGGCGCGCAACCAGCCGTTACCTCCATCGCAGTGCTTCCGCTCGACAATCTCTCCGGCGACCCTGGTCAGGATTACTTCGCTGACGGCATGACGGACGAGCTAACCACGATGCTGGCCAAGAACTCGACGCTTCGCATCACCTCTCGTACCTCCGTCATGCAATACAAGGGGGTCCACAAGCCGTTGCCGGAGATCGCCAGCGCCCTCGGCGTTGACGGCATCCTGGAGGGCTCCATCGCCCGCACCGGCAGCCAGGTACACATGACTCTCCAACTGATTCGCGCCGACACCGACACCCATCTCTGGGCCGAAAGCTACGACCGCGATCCGAACGACGTGGCGGCGCTGCCGGGCGAAGCAGCGCGCGACATTGCAAGCCATTTGCAAAGTTCCGTTGCCTCTTCCGCCGTTGCGCGCTACGTCAATCCTGAAGCGCACGACGCCTACCTGCGGGGTCGGTATGCCTGGTTCCAGGGGCAGAATGAGGAAGCTGGTAAATACTTCAGGAAGGCGACTCAGCTGCAACCGGATTACGCGCCCGGGTGGAGTGGCTTGTCCATCTACTACGGAGCCGGTGCCGTCGACGGGATCCTCAATCCCGCTGATTCGCTTCCTCTTGAGGAATCAGCGGCGATCACGGCCATTCAGCTTGACGACTCATTACCTGAAGCGCATCTCGCGCTGTGCGGTGCGATGTTTATCAATCGCTGGGACTGGGCGCGCGCAGACCGGGAATGTCAACGCGCCATCGAGCTCGATCCAAAATTTGCAGAAGCCTGGCATTTCCGGGCCAAGATATTCGCCGCCCTCAATCGCCATCAGGAAGCGATCGAATTTCAGAAAAAAGCCTCGGAGCTCGACCCGTTCCAGCGCCCATTCGCACTGTCCTATTCCTACCTTCTTGCGCGACAATACGATGCCGCGGTGAACAACGCGAAGGAACTTCTGGAGTCGTCTCCCAACGATGTCACCCTGCACTGGGTCCTCGGCGAGGCCTATCGATGCAAAGGCGAGGATAAGGAGGGAGTCGCGGAATTAGAACGAGTGGCTACTCTCCAGGGTTCTGCTTCTTATCCTGCGGTGATCCGACGCGAATACGCACGGGGAGGATACAAAGCGGTCATCCGCGAGCATATCTCCTACATGAAAACCCGACCGCCCTCCCAATATATCTCGCCTGTCGATCTGGCGCTCCAATTCGCACAACTCGGGGACGGTGAAAAGACGATTGCCTACCTTGAGAAGGGCTTTCAGGAACACTCACCACTCCTCTTGTGGATCCAATGCGACCCCGCCTACGACTTTCTCCACGCCGACCCGCGCTACCGTTCTCTGATCCAGCGGATTGGGCTTCCCCCGGCCTATTAGGCTCGGTTCTGCTTGAAATCGGCCCAATCGTTCCCCATTTGCGTTACTCGACTGACCCCATCGGTTACCGGCGTATCCCCCGTCCTGTGCTCCCAAATCCCACAGATTCATTAACTTGTTACCGCAAAGTAGCATTGTTGATCGGGCCCTGCGGCATTAACTTGAGGATGTGACGAAGCCCTGTTTACAAGCAAGATCCTGAACGTTAGAAAGCGAACGATGATCGTCCCGGCCCTTCAAATCGGCTTGATTCCCGCAATCGCCCTCTATCTGGGCTATTGCAGAGCCTCGATGCGCGGCCGGATCAACCGTTCATGGGAGTCACTCATCTCCCGTCTCAGCCCCGGATTCAGCGCCCGCGCACTGAGCGACCACGCTCCCTGGAGAGAAGGACTCTGCACCACTCCGGATGAGACCTGGGAACGCATTTGCGGCGCCCGCGGGCTCTGGGCCCTCTTCAAGAACGCCGGGGTCCTGCAGGAGATGGCTGATTTTGCAGCTGAGAGCAACTCCTCCATCGACCGCACACTGATTCTGACTCTCCGCAGCGACGCCACACAGATTCGCACCTCCGCTCTCAAGACGCTTGTCCTCTACCTCGGGAGCCACGCGAGTGAGAGCGTGCGGATCAGTGCTTTCCAAACCGCATCGATGTACACGGGAATGGCGGCACGCATGACGCAACTCCTTCAGGAGAGCGCGTCGCCTGCACTGCCGCAATTTGTGGGGGCTATGTAATGTGCTTCCTCGCTGCGACCAGCGCTTCGTTCTTCAATACCTTCCCGCCCTCTTCGATGACGTAGAGATGATTCACATCCAGATCCTTCAACGAATCCACCGTGCCAGAAGGCCAGCGAATCTCCACGAGATCGACCTTCTTTGCTTCGCCCAACCCGAAGTGAATCCGTAAATCGCCGGCGGAGAAGTAGCCGTTGCAGGAGCGCACTTCGTCAATTTGAACGAGTGGAGAGCCAGGCTTGGCCGTCAACGGGGGCGTGCCCGTTTGCGCCACCACCTTGATACGCGCGCCGATGCCGGTGCGGTTGCTCCTGGTCCCGACTACGCGAATCTTGATCCAGCTCCGGATTCAGCGTCGATATGCAACGAAGAAGTTGCGGAACAGCATTGACGCAATTGACTACGAGCGTCTAGATTGCCATCGTTGTCGTAATCGCCGACTGCGAAACCGCGCGCCTTGGCAGCGGCAGTGATACCGCTGCCACCGATCAGGCTGACATCTTCAAACTGCCCATTGCGCAAATTGCGGTAGAGATATTTTCGCTCGGCATAAGCCGCGTCGACCTGGGTTCCGTCCACCTCAGGATAGACATGTCCATTGGCCACCAGGATGTCGAGCCAGCCATCGTTATCCATATCGATGAAGCTGATGCCCCATCCCAGCAAGCGCGTATTGACGCCCAATCCGGCCTGATAAGTGCGGTCGTCGAAGGAACCGTCGCCGAGGTTCAAGAATAAGGAGTCGGTGTCGCCGGCAAAGTTGGTCTTCACGATGTCGAGCATGCCGTCGCGGTTGTAGTCGCCGATGGAAATCCCCATGCCCGCCTGCGGCTTGCCGTCGGGGGAGTAGGCGACACCGGCCTCGATGGCCTGGTCCTTGAACGTGCCGTCTTTCTGGTTCACATAGTAGGTAGCAGAGGTTGAATCGTTGGCCACATAGATGTTAGGCCAGCCGGTATTGTCGAGATCGGCGGCGGCGCAGCTCAGCGCATAGGTCCCGAGCGCGCCCCACAGGCCAGCCTTCTGGCTGACATCGGTGAATGTGCCGTCGCCGTTGTTGTGGTACAGCAGGTTTTTTCCGCCATCGAGGCCCGGCGGACCGCAGGCTACCTGGATGCCCTTGTAGGTGCAGTTGGCGTCCTCAGGCAGCGGCGCCGTCTTGATATCGAAATCGATGTAATTGCCAACGAACAGGTCGAGGCGCCCATCCTTGTCGTAG
Source organism: uncultured Acidobacteriota bacterium (assembly GCA_963725945.1). Lineage (GTDB taxonomy): Bacteria > Acidobacteriota > Terriglobia > Terriglobales > Acidobacteriaceae > Telmatobacter. The sequence continues at coordinate 89,558 of CAVSAW010000022.1, forward strand.
TCGAGGAACGCACAGCCGGAGTTCCAGCGCAGGCGGTCCTGCAGCAGACCCGCCTCCTTCGTCACTTCTTTGAATGTCCCGTTGCCGTTGTTGTGGAAGAGAGCATTCTGGCCGTAATAGCTGACGAACAAATCGTTCCAACCGTCGTTGTTGTAGTCGCCGACACAACACGCCTGGCCCCAACCCGAGCGCGCGAGGCCCGCCTTCAGGGTCACATCCGTAAACGTCCCATCGCGGTTGTTCTTGAAGAGGTGGCACACGGGTTCATGGCCCTTGGGAAAGCCCTCAAGGCGCCAGCCATTCACCAGAAAGATGTCGACCCAGTCGTCCTGGTCGTAGTCAAAAAACGCCGCGCCGCAGCCGGTGGTTTCGAGCAGATATTTGTTGCGGTGCTCACCGCCAAAGATCGTCTCCACGTTGAGGCCGGCTTCTTGGGCGACATCGGTAAACTGCACGCCGAGAGGCGTTCCGGTGACCGGAGACGGTGCTCCCTTCGGTGCAGGCCGGGCCTCCGCCTCATAGGCCTGGCGGGCGCTCCCCGTGGGCTTTTGTGGTGGAGCGGCTTGCCCGCCGGAGAGCCCAAAGGCCGGTCTTGCCAGCCTCAAGACATCTTCTAACGGCAGAACAAGCGCGGTCCTCGAGAGCGACTTTAAGAATCCACGGCGGCTAAAAGGCAATGCAGAATACTCCTCGACGCGCCACTGTAATTCGCGGCTACGTCCTGAGAGGCGAGTATATCCGCCAGCCCGCGGCGACTGCAGCCGCATCGATGAGGCCGACATTTGGAGGGGATCGAAGGCTCGACACAGGCGGTTAAGCGGACAGAATGGGGCGCAAGCCACGTCGGAGCGAAGACACGCTGGATCTTTCCGGGAATAAGCAAGGTGTACCGGCGAGCTTGCGTTTGCGCCGAAAGCTAATCGACCAGCGCATGCACACGCGGGGAAACAGCGTTGTAGAACTCCTGAACTGCGCCTTGATGACCATTGCAGCGGGCGAACAGCCGCAATGCGAGCGGAGTGGGAGTGATATCGGCTTCGTCGAGTGGCGACAGGCTTGCGGACTTGATCTTCCTCTCCTGCAATCCGAGATCGGCCATATGCGCGAGATCCCGTTCAATGCGCACCAGGTCGTGCCACCCGGTGATTTTGACAATCTCCTCGCGGGTGCAGATGAACGGCAACGCGGACACCGATCCATCGCCAGACAGGAATGTGGTGGCCCCCTTGCACGCTGCGGCAAGCGTTCTCACATGCGTGGCGGCGAGTTTGCTGAACAAGTCAACGTAGTACATCGTCGACTCGTCGTTTTCGTCGTGCGTGCACGATGCCGCGAGCAGGCCGGCCCATAGTTGCTGGGTTGACGCGTCATTCGTCCATGAGCCGTCTTCAAGAATGCGCACGACGATGCGCGGATGTGCGCGTACTTGTTCGATATCGTGTTTCTGGACAACCAATTCTTTCGCTCTCAGAATCGTCTCGACTGCGCTCAGCGCCCTTAAATTGCTCAGCCCGCCGCAGAGCATCCGTCTTGCGTCTGCCGCCGCATTCGGGGATATGCGACGCAAAAAGGCGAGGGCATCCGCCATCCGAAACTCGCGCAGGACATCATCCGGCTCAACCTCATCCGGCACGCCTGTCAAAAGACTCTCCCACAGCCCAGCGTCCAGATCCTTGGGTGGAATAAAGAATAGACCGACGCCATTCTTGTCCCAACGGACAGCCTTCGCCTGCAAATTGACGCGCCGCTCCGAGCTCTCCTCCGGCGGTCCTTTTTTCTGCAAGGTTAGCGCAACCACGGTGCCGGGCTGCCAGCGCTCTTCAGTCAGGAGGAAGATTCCAGTGCAGCTAATATCCTTGACATCGTCCTGTCTTGGCGTCGACCCAGTCCAATGGTACGCAGCAAGTCCAGGCGATTGGCACCGGCCGGCTCTTTGCGCCTCAGGCAACGTCAGACCCTTGAACCATTGATTCAGTGGTTTCATACCGCCTCCGCTTCTCGGACTTTGCATCTTCAGCGGGCCGACAGGCTACGACTCCTTTTCGTTAGCCGAAACTCCAAGGATCGGGAAATCATCCCGCCCGCGGGAAAATGCTACGGCCCGAAATCATCTTTCAGATGTGCGCGCCATCACTTGGCAAGCCATCACGTCACTGCCCGCGAATGTCCTTCTTCAAACCTCTATCCCCTGGATCGCGGTGCTCATCTACTAAGACGCTGGCCTGCGCAGCCTTATGCGGGGATTCTTGCGAACCCGTCACACTTCAGTTACCGCCAGTGGTTACGCGTGAAGAACGGCTACAACTTTCGATCATTGCTCCGCACCCCATCGTGAAAATAGACTTCAGACCAGTCGAGCTATTTCCTATACCTAGACTAGGAGTTCCCCCAATGCTTGCCGTAAAGACACAAGATCACTACGAGTTTCTCCAAATCAGTCCCAATGCCGACGCGGACACAATCCATCGCGTCTACAAGTTCCTGGCGGCCCGATTCCACCCCGACAACCCGGAATCCGGTGACACCGAGAAGTTCCGCCTTTTGAAGTCCGCCTATGACGTGCTATCAGACCCGACCAGCCGCGCCGAATATGACGCAGGCTACGAACGGGAGGTCGCAGAAAAGCCGCCTCTCTCGAATTGTGTAGATTTCATGGACAACCTGGAGGGTGAGCTGAACCGGCGCCTGGCGGTGCTGGCCGTACTCTACTACCGCCGTCGCGCCAACCCGTACGCCCCCGAAGTCGGACTCGGCGAAATTGAAAGGCGCATGGGATTTCCCCGCGACTACCTAGACTTCACCACCTGGTACCTGCTCAAGAAGGGATATGTGACCAGGGCCGACAACTCTGATTTCACGTTGACTGCGCAGGGCGTCGATTTCGTTGAAACGCAGCGCGTGAATATTCCTGTTCTGAACAAAATGCTGACCAGCGGCTCCGAACCAACATCCGAAGCCACATCGTTCGAAGAAAAGCTGGCAGATGTCCTTGGTCCGGAGATGATTGTTCTTCCGGACATGACCGTGATCGCGGATCGGCGGAAGAAGCTCGCGCGATCGAAGAGGAACGGCGCGTGATCGGCGCACCAATGAGGCTGAACGGCGCGCAAGCGAATAAGGATTCTTGGCGATGCCCGGCCAGAACCGATTAGAGGACCCGCTCCGCTGACTTGGAGCGGGTTTCTCTATTTTTCAGGCCGCTTTGCCGCCTCTTTCATTCAATAGTCCCAACCGCACCAGGCTTTCGGCTGCTCCTTCCAGGCGTTGACCATTGCGCAAGGATAGCTACTTGGGGTCCGTTACGAGATTGCCACTGATATCCCGTTCCTCCACGGGTCCGAGGCCTGCGTCTTTCAGGGTGGGCTCAATTTTGGCGCGGTCGCCCGCGGTGACAATCACAAGCTGATCGGGATGCAGGTATTGCTTTGCGACCCGCGCGATGTCCGCTTCGGTGATGGCCTGGTACTTTGCCGGAAGCTTCGCATAGTAATCCAGCGGACGATCGAAGACGAAGATCCCGTCGATGGCGCCGGCCACTGCACCGGTCGTCTCAAACCTTCCTGGCAAGGAGCGGATAGAGGCTTCTTTAGCAGCCTCCAACTCCTCGCTGGTCGAAGGTTTCACGAGAAAATTGCGAATCTCGGCCATCAACTCTTTGGCTGCAGGTGCGGTAACGTCGGTGCGAACAAGGGCTCCCGCGGAGAATTGGCCGCCCTCGCGATAGTCGGTGAAGCTGGAACGAGCTCCGTAGGTGTAGCCATGCACCTCACGCAGGTTCATGTTGATGCGGCTGGCAAAGCTGCCGCCCAGGGTGTAGCTCATCACATTAAGAATGTCAGCATCCGGAGAATTCTGCGGCACGCCGACGCCAAACGCATTGAGCGCCGTTTGGGGTGCGCCGGGCTTGTTGACAATGACTACGCGGGTTGGCTGCGGAGCAGGCGCCGGGGGGATTGAGGCCGCGCGCACGGCGTGACTGGTCCAATTTCCAAAGTACTGTTTCGCCAGCTTCTCCGCCTCGGCCCGGGTTACATCGCCGACGAGCACGAGCGCTGAATCCTGCGGGCCATAGTGATCGGCATAGAAGGCGGTAATTTCTGCCGGCGTAAGGGCCGTGATGCTTTCTGTTGTGCCACTGCTCGCCATTCCATATGGCTGATCGCCGAAGACAAGCTTTGGTCCGACGCGCATCGCCATGCTCTGCACGCTGTCGGTTTCCTGGGCGATCCCCACAAGGCGCTGCTTGCGATTGCGTTCCACGTCCTCGGGCCGAAACGCCGGGTGCTGGGCAACGTCTGCCAGCAGATCCAATCCCTCGGATGCGTGCGCGCTGAGCACATTCATGCGAACCGCTGCAGAGTCCATGGTTGCGAACGCCATGATTGTGGTTCCAATCCGCTCCTGGTCGCCGGCAAGTTTTTCAAGATTGCGTGAGACGGTGCCATCGCGCATGATGGCGGAGACCAGGGTTGCGAGTCCGCTCTTGCTGGGCGGATTGTTGTCGTTGCCGGCGCGGGAGACCAGCTCCGCGGTGAGCACGGGAAGAGCGTGATTCTCGACCAGAAGAACTTCAAGGCCGTTATCCAGTTTGAATCTGGTGGGCACGGGGAGATGGAGTTCGGGCGCGGGACCGGGCGCCGGCTTTGTCTTGCGCCAATCCTGCGCAGCTTCATATTCGGGTGACAAAGGATTGACGAGCTTCACATCCGCATCGGTATCGGCGGGGCTGCGGGGCACATCGTCCAACACTTTTTTGCCGGGCACGCAGTAGACCACCACGGCTGAATCTTTGGTCAGATACTTCACGGCCGCGGCTTGCGTACTGGCCACGGTAACCGCATCGGTCATGGCGACGTCTTTGGGCAAGAATCCTGGATCGCCGGTGTACTGGTTGTACATGTCAAGGGTGTCGGCAATGCCGCCGAAGCCTCCCAATCGCTGCAAGCCGGTAATCTTTTGCGTGAGTTCGAGGGCCTTCGATGCCTCCACTTCATCTGCTGTGGGGCCGTCTTGCTGGAGCTTGGCCAGCTCGCTCCAGAATGTTGTTTCAAGATCTTCAGGCTTCACGCCCGGCTTGGCGGTGATCGAACACTCGGTAATTCCGGTGAGTTTGAGCTCATTCGAGTAGCAGCTGCACCTCCTGGGCTGTCTGCGTTTTATACACGAGGGCTTCATCGAGCCGACTCGCCTTGGCTCCGCCCAACGCAAAGATTGCGCTGTCGACACTGTAGGCCTCGGGGGTAAAGGCCGGTCGGAGTGAGCCATGCGATTTTGATTTGGGGCAGTTGCACCGTGTCGGTCACGGTTGCGCGGCGCTGCGAGGTGATGGGCGGGGTGACGGCCGTAACCGGGTCAACCTTTGGTCCGGCCGGGATCGGTCCAAAGTACTTCATCAGAAGGTCGCGAAGCCTTGCGGGGTCGAAATCGCCGGCAATAGCAATCGACGCATTGTTCGGGATATAAAACTGCTGGTGAAAGTCGCGCACGTCGGCGATGCGAGCCGATTCGATGTCGGCATGGCTGCCGATTACGTCGCCATAATACGGGTGATCTTTGGGGAAGAGCAGGTGAGTGACCTGTTCATCGGCAACATAATAGGGCCGGCCTTCGCCCTGGCGCCTTTCATTGCGAACCACGTCGCGCTGGTTGCCCAGCTTTTCGCGGTCCAGTCCCTCCATAAGGAAACCCATGCGATCGCTTTCAAGCCAGAGTGCGAGCTCAAGCTGGTTGCTGGGCACGGTCTCGAAATAGTTGGTGCGGTCAAAGTCGGTGGTTCCGTTGACATCGGTTGCGCCCACGGACTGCACATACTTGATGTGTGCCTTGGGGCCCACATGCTCAGAACCTTCAAACATCATGTGCTCGAAGAGGTGCGCAAACCCGGTGCGGCCCGGCCGTTCGTTGAGAGGACCGACATGGTACCAAAGGTCCACGGCCACAAGCGGCAGGGTATGGTCCTCATGGGTAATGACGGTGAGGCCGTTGGGCAGGGTGAATTCTTCGTACTTGATCTCGGGCATCTTGCCCTGGGCGTTGGAAGCAGCCCCTGCCACTGTCAGGACCAAAATGGACAGAAGTGAGAGAACTTTACAACACGCGGTTTTCAACTGGATTCTCCTCCAAGACTCGTTACTGAATCGAGAGCACAGAAAGAATGGGCCTTTCTGCATCGTTGCGTCGGTGCAGACCCACCGCTTCCGTGGTCCGCTGGTCCCGTTCTTGCGCTGGAGTACGCGCGCACGGCCATGGCGACTAGCATGCATGCCCTACTGCGCGCCGCAGGGCCGCTCGCGCCAGAAGGCGGGTCGAATCCAGCACCGGCAACGGCGAGTTCTTGCTGCTGATGATGAGTGGAATTTCGGTGCAGCCGAGCACCACTGCGTCGCAACCCTCGTCTTTCATGCGCCGAATTGCTAGCTGATGATACGTCACTGCCTCGGGCCGGAAAACTCCGTAGACCAATTCGTTCATGATGATGCGATTGATCTCTTCTCGCTCGCCGGCGGTAGGCCGCACCCATTCCAATCCGCGGGCCGCAAGCTTTTCAGGGTAGACCTGACTTTCCACCAGCCAGCGCGTTCCAAGCAGGCCAATGCGATGAAACCCGCGCCCGGCGGCCTCGTCGGCGACCACCTCGGCGATGTGCAGCCAGGGCAGCGGCGAACGCGGCGACACCTGACCCAGCGCGTGATGAATTGTGTTGTCGGGGCAAATGAGGAAGTCCGCGCCGGCCTTCTCGAGTTTGTGTGCGGAGGCCAGCATTAAGTCGCCTACACCACGCCAGTCGCTGCGATAGATGCATTGCAGGTAATCGTCCAGCGAAAACGTATGCATCGTAACTTCAGGATGCCCGTGGGCTCCAAGCCACTGCGCACCTTCCACGCAGATCGTTCGGTAGCAAAGAGCCGCGCCCTCGGCGGAGCAGCCCACGATCCCGATGTGCCGTGGCATCCATTGATTCTACAAAGGCGCGGCGTCAGTCACCGGCCAACTGCTCAAGGAGCGTGTCGAAGTCGGTCAGGTCGGCGTACTCGATGATGACTTTTCCGCGGCCTTTCTGGTCCTCGATGTGGACCTTGAGGCCAAGCGCACGTTGCAACCGCTCCTCCACCTCGCGCACGTTGGGATCGACGGGCGTCTCGGGTTTGGGCTCCTTCTTATTGCGCTCAGGGTAGAGAAGGTTTTGCACGTAGGTTTCAGTTTGGCGAACAGAAAGCGAAAGTCCGGCCACATGTTGGGCAGCCTTTTCGACGCCTGGGTGATGGCTCAGGCCGAGCAAAGCGCGAGCATGACCGAAGCTGAGCTCACCGGCTTCGACGCGCGTCTGGATACTCTCAGGTAACTTGAGCAAACGCATGAAGTTAGCTACGGTTACGCGATCCTTTCCGGTGCGCACGGCCATCTGCTCCTGGGTCATGTGGAATTCGCGTGAGAGGCGATCGAAAGCACGCGCCTGCTCCATCGGGTTCAGGTCGGCTCGCTGCAGATTTTCGACGATGGTGATCTCCATCGCCTGCTCGTCCGATACCTGGCGCAGAATGGCGGGAATCGTCTCTTTGCCGACCATCTGGGAGGCCCGCCAGCGCCGCTCGCCGGCAATGAGCTGGAAGCGGCCATTGGTCTGGGGACGCACCAGAATTGGCTGCACGACTCCGTTCGCAGTGATGGAGGCGGCCAGCTCGGCAAGCTGCTCTTCGTTCAACTGCGAGCGCGTCTGAAAGGGGTTAGGATCGATCTGCTCCAGAGGTATCTCGCGGGGCTTTCCACCTTCTGCGTCGATGGCAGTTGAAACAGGTGTGGCAGCGGTGTGGACCCGCGGTAACAATGAGTCAAGGCCCTTGCCCAGGGCGCGGCGTTTAGTGTCATTCGCGGCAGTGGTCATCTGAATGAATCCTCGATCCCGGCCCCTGGCCAAGATTTGTTATAACCATCATCTTATTGATAAATAACGAATTAGAGCGATTAACTCGCTATGAATATGGCCAGAAACGAACTTCTGCCTTGGGCTTTTCCGCAGCAGCAGCTTGGCGCGCGAGGGCTTTTGGGCTTTCCATGCGATTACGGGCCAGAAACTCCCCTGCCAGCTCGAAGTAGGCTTCAGTTCCTCGTGAGCGTCCATCATAGAGCGCGATGGGCTTGCCGTAGCTGGGCGCCTCCGCCAGCCGAACGTTGCGCGGAATGACGGTGCGGAAGAGGCGTTCGCGGAAGTACTCCCGCAGCGTCTCGGTGACTTGCTGAGCCAGGTTGGTTCGGTCGTCGTACATCGTAAGAAGGACGCCCTCAATCGTGATCTCCGGATTGAAGGCAGCGCGGACGCGCTCCAGTGTCGAAATCAGCTCCGAAACGCCCTCGAGAGCAAAATACTCGGCCTGCATGGGAACAATGAGTGAGCTGGCCGCGACCAGCACGTTTAGGGTCAGCAGATCAAGTGCGGGCGGACAATCCAGAATGATCAGGTCGTATTTGTCTTTGACCGGCGCCAAAGCGTGCCGAAGGCGAACGGCGCGGTCCTCGGCTGCGGCCAGTTCGACGTTAGCGCCAGTCAAGTTCTTTGAACCCGGCAGAAGCCAGAGGTGGTCGATCTCTGTGGGCAGGATGACCTGCTCGGCAGGGGCATTGCCGATTAGTACGTCGTAGATGGAATGGCGGTTGTCATCGCGCGGCAGACCGAGTCCAGAAGAGGCATTGGCCTGCGGATCGCAATCTGCAAGCAAGACTTTGAGACCCTCGAGCGCAAGGCAGGCGGACAAGTTGATTGCGGTGGTAGTTTTGCCGACTCCGCCCTTTTGGTTCACGATGCCGAGAATCTTGCCCATGGCCTCTCAGGGTAAAGGGAGGGAGGGGGTACGTGCAGGCAATTGCGTTGTGGAGAACTTAGCAAAGTTGTGGAAAGCTCCAGAAACTGGGAACTTAGGCCATTGCTAAGCAGCTGAAGGGGATGGGTTTGTGAGTGAGAGCGCTCAGACTTGTCCATAGAGGCAAAAAAGGGATGACCGGTGGAAAACTCCCTTCAATTTTGGGCGTTTCTTGCGGGTTCTTATGTGGTTTTGTGTGTGGATTCGGCGCGGAGTTTGAGTCTTGAGCGAGATGTTCCACGTGGAACATCTTGCGGAGGTCCGCAGGATGAACCGTGCTGATTCGAAAATGTTCCACGTGGAACACGAAGCTGGGCCAGACACCTTGATGCGGCGATTGTGCCGTTTGCCAGGAGTTTTCGCGCTCACGGCAAGAAGTATCCTTTGCAGGGGGATTTGTGCGTGGTCACAGCGCATTTGCCCCGACAACCTGTAGAATCCCACTCAATTTCGGCTGACCTGGGGCTGAAAAAGACTCACTCCAAGGCTTAAGAATCGTGACCATTGCCGCAAGAAGGGATCCAATGGAAGCCAAGAACGCATTCGTCGACCACACCGCGCAGCCCACCCTGGTCGAAGTTGAGACGGCATTAGGCCTGGCTTTCGAGCTGTGGAAGCAATTGGTGGCCTGGATCGAGAAACAGGGAGTGGCGGACCGGGAATGGAAGTCCAGTGCAACGAAGTACGGCTGGTCGCTTCGGATGAAGCTCAAGAAGCGGACGATCGTCTATCTGGGGCCATGCGCGGGTTGTTTTCGTGTGGCTTTTGTATTGGGAGACCGAGCCGTTGAGGCCGCGCGTCAGAGCAACTTGCCTATCGAAATCAAAGACGCAATCGTGGCTGCGCCGCGCTACGCCGAAGGGACCGGCTTGATTCTGTTTGTGCGGAATGCCAGCGATCTGCCTCCCATCAGGCAGCTCGTTCACCTTAAGATGGCGAACTGAGCAGCTTTCCCAGCGCAAGGACGCGGTTCTCAGCGTTCGGCAGCGCAGTAGGGCAAGACCACGAGAGCCCAGAGCCCGCCGCAACCTGCAGCGCCGCCAGTTCGGAACCTGACGTCAAGAGCACCAGCGAACCGCCTGGACGGAGAAGCCGTACCGCGGCTGGGACCGCCCGCTGCATTCGATCGACCGCGCGGAGAGCGACGCAGTCGAAGGAGTCTGTCAATGCCTCGGCCCGCCCAGAGAAGACTTTGGAAGGCAGTCCGAGCTCGCGGACTGCTTCGCGCAAGAAGGCTGCCTTCTTCCCCTGCGACTCGGCAAGGGTGACGGCTATCTCATGGCGGCAGATCGCGATTGGGATGCCGGGGAAGCCCGCGCCGGAACCGAAGTCAAGCAGGGTTGTGATCCCAGATGGCAGGGCCTGCGCGCAGGCAATGGACTCGACGAAATGGCGTGAAAGGATGCCTTCTTCATCGCGAACCGAAGTCAGGTTGGTGCGTGCATTCCAGCGAAGAATAAGCGAAAGATAGGATATAAATTGTTTATATTGTTCGGTTTGCAGTGGATCGAGCCCGGCCGCAGCCAGCAAGGCGGCGAGCCGCTTGTCTTGCTGCTCGTTCATTTCGCTGCTCACTCGGCTGCAACCGACGCTTCGACGCGGCGCGGCTGCCACACGCTGGCTGCCTGGACAAAGGCGGCGAAGATCGCACGGGAAAAAGAACTCACCGTGTAGGTGCGCTCGGGGTGCCATTGAACGCCAACGACAAATTGATCGCGCGAGTCGAGCTCGACAGCCTCAACCACGCCATCTACCGGGGACACGGCGCTGACGCGCAGATTGTCGCCGGCGGCACGAATAGCCTGATGATGGCTCGAGTTGACTTTCGGCGCATCCGCGCCTGGCGGCAGAAGCTTTGCCAGCCGGGATTCCGGGGCAATCGTAACCGGGTGCGCGTCCACCACTTCACGGCCTGGACTGTGATTCACCGGCGTTTTGAGTTCCGCCGCAAGATCCTGCACCAGGGATCCATTGCGCCACACGTTCAATGTCTGCGCACCATGGCAGATGGCGAGGATAGGTTTCCGGAGGTTGAATGCATCCTGCAGCAGGAGCTCATCGACTGCGGTTCGACCCGGGTCTGCGGGTCCGCACTCCGGGATACGCGCCGCACCAAACCTTTCCGGATCAACATCATAACGACTTCCGGGGAGCAATATTCCCTGCACCCCCGCAAGCAAGCGGGCTACGCGGTCCTGGCGCTCATGGAGCGGAACGATGACCGGAGTCGCCCCCGCGGCGTGGAGGGCGGCAATATACTGCGGCAATGCCCGCTGGTTGTATTCGGTATCGCTTGAAGTGGGCTCAGGAATGGCGATGCGGATAGTCATGGATAAGTCAGTGTAAGGCAGCCGAGGGCAGGCGCAATAGATTCAGCTCGTAATTGAACTCCTCGCCGAGTTCATCGAGCAGGCCGCGCATCAAGCGCCTCGCAAAACCATGCAACCTAATAGTTGCATTTCCGGTGTCGATGTATGCGAAAGAACGCTTCTCCACTATGTTCAGAATCGAACGTTGATTCCTTGCTCGCACATGGTAGTCAGCACCGACAAGAGATTGGTGACGCCGAGAAGGTGTCGCACGCCTTTCCCCAGGTTGATTAGTTCCAGGCAGCAGCCAGCCGATTTGGCTGAGACATAGAGGCGCACCACGGTGCCGAGGCCCATGCTGTCCATGTGCGTGAGGTCGGTCAAGTCAAGGACGATTCGCTTCGAATCGGGAATTAGCTTGGTGATCTTGAGGTAGAGGGTATCGCAGACACCCGACACCAATCGGCCGTGGCATTTCACCAGGGACAGATCTCCCTTGCGTTCCACATCAAAAGAGAAGGGGCTCATGATTGCTTGCTCGGGCATTCGGCACGTCCTTTTCGGGGCAGTTCAGACTGGGGAAACCGGGGATGGCGTGATTCTCTCACAAATGGGCCGAAGCGAGAGGGCGCCAGCGGAAGCCGGAGAAAGTGAGGTCGATTCGGCGTTTCCCCGTCTCTCCTCAGCGGCCAACGATTTTTCGGCGCAAGTCAGTGGCCGGCTTTTCGGGCTTGTCACCGGAGCGTGTGACTCGGCGCACTGCTGAAATCCATTGGAAGTCTATTCTTCCGCTCGGATGGGCGGGAAATCTCCGTCTCGAATCCCACAGGGCCGCGTTAGAACGAGGAAAAATACCATGACAAAGACGAAGCTCGTGGTTTCGGCATTCGCAATGCTTTTTCTTGCCCTGCCTGTATTCGGCAAGACCTACAAGCACAACTATCCGGGTGCCTGCAGCCAGATGTGGGGCGCGGTCAAAGACACTCTTGGCGATCAAGAAGAGTACGCGCAAGTAAAGATCTTCGACCCGGAGATGAAGGCGGACTACCAGCCGAAGCATTCTGTTCACGTCGACATTACCGGCACGCTGATGCAGCGAATGAACCATGTCACCCTGGTCTCAAAGGGTGCAAATTGCGAGATGGAGGTTGTATCGAACTGGAGTGGATGGGGGCACGAGGACCAAGGGGATTTCAAAAAGCGCGTTGATGCAGCCATCGACAAGCAAAAGTCAGCGACACCCGCGCAGCCGGCAAAACCGGAAACCGCGGGCAAGTAATTCCAGCTCTTTCCCGGGGCACATTGATTCCGCGGTGGCTGGATTTCCCCGACGAGTTGATGCTCTATGCGAGCGCGTCGGCGGGGGCTTCGGCGGTTTCTGTCCCCGGGCCAACGCGCAGCTCATCGATTGCGACGCGCAGGCGCTCGGTGAGATCGCCGGCCTGACGCAAATGCATTCCGGTGGTCGGGATTGGCTCGCCGACGGCAAGCATGAACTCACTTGGATAGAAGTGGCGGGTGTGAATCGGCAACAGGTCGTAGACTCCGCTCAGCGCGATGGGAATCAGAGGCACCTGGGCTCGAATGGCCAGGTAGGCCGCGCCGGAGAGGAATTCCTGCAACTCGCCTGTGGGGGTTCGCTTACCCTCTGGAAAGATGAACAGGGGCATTCCGGTGCGCAGAGCCTTGACAGCCGCACCCAGGCTGGAAAGCGTGGCGTGGGGGTTTGCGGTATCGATGGGAATCTGGCCGGAGCGGTTCAGATACCACCCGATGAAGGGCAACGACCAAAGCTCCTTTTTCGCCAGGATGCGGAACTGCACAGGCATCGAAGCAAAGACAACCGGCGTATCCATATAAGAAGTATGGTTCGAGGCGTAAACCGCGACGGGGTGCTTGTTAAAGTGCTCTGCACCACGCACGGTGAGACTGGATCCTGAAGACCACACGCACCCCCTGGCCCACAGCCTGGCGATTCGCTGCTGGGCGCGACCGGTCTTGTCGAAAAGCGAAACAAGCAGCGAAAGGGTTCCAAAGACTGCGGTAATGAGGAAAAACACCGGCGCCTGAAGGAGGTTGGTGCGCCAGCGGTAGAGCCGCGGCAGCGGATGCGATGGGCGGCTCACGGCTGCGCACCCACCGGCTGTGGAGCTTGGGCCAGCAACAGGCTGCGTGCTTCACCCACCAGCAGCACCGAGCCCGAGACCACGATCACGCCCCCTGTGGTGGCCGATCTGGCCAGTTCAAGCGCCTCGCCGATGGATCGCGCGGGCTCCGCGGGGGTGCCCGTAGCCTCTGCCGCGGCGAGAAGGTCGCTCATCGGAGTGGCGCGTGGGCTCTGCAGGGGCGCAAAGATGACCTGGTCGAAGATGGGAAACAGAATCTGGGCCATTTCGGCGACCGGCTTGTCGCGCAGACAACTGAAGATAAGCGTCGCCGATTTTGCGTTCGGCTCGCCCTTCCGCAGCAGGCCATTCAGGCTGGCGCGCAAGGCCCAGGCACCCGCGGGGTTGTGCGCCACGTCCAGAATCCATTCCGCTCCGCCGCTCTCGATGCGCTCCAGGCGGCCCGGCCAATGGGTCTTGCGAATGCCGGCGGCGATTGACTCGGGTGTGACCGGAAAGCCATGCGAGGAAGCCAGTTCAACTGCCGCGGCTATGGCCAGGGCTATATTGCGATGTTGATGGGCGCCGCGCAGGGGCGAAGCTACGTTGACCGGTGCGCCGAGCGCTTCGACAAGATAGGATGAGCCTTCACTGGGGGCCTGCGACCCTCTTTCGCCTGATGGCATATAGGGCACGGCACTCACGCCGCGCACGTCCAGCTCGGCGGCCACCTCACCCAGCACCCGGTTGGCTTCAGGATGTTGCGGCAGGGTAATCAGCGTGCCGCCGGGGCGCAAAATGCCTGCCTTTTCGCGGGTGATGGCCGCAATGGTTGAGCCCAGCCACTCCGTGTGGTCGAGAGAGATGTCGGTAACGATCGACAGCAGCGGGTCGACGATGTTGGTGGCGTCGAGCCTTCCCCCCATGCCCGCTTCGAGCACGGCAATCTCTACGCCCTGGGCGGCAAAATGGAGAAATGCCATCGCTGTCAATGTCTCAAAGAAGCTGGGAAACTGCGCCAGTTTGCCATCCAGCACTGACTGTTGGGCAGCGGCTCCCACACGAAAGAACAGGCTGGCGAAAGCGTCATCGTCGATTTCGCGACCGTTGACGTGGATGCGCTCGTTGGGCCGATTCAGGTGCGGCGAAGTGTAGAGGCTCGTCCGCAGCCCGGACTCCTTCAAGATTGACGCCAGCGTCGATGCAGTCGAACCTTTGCCATTGGTCCCGGCGATGAGAACGGAAGCGAACTGCTTGTGGGGATTGCCCAATGCTTCGAGCAGGATGCCAATCTCGGCCAGGGAAAACTTGCGCCTGGGCTGGCCGGGCTTGTTATAAAGCTCCGGCACCATGGCATTGAGTTGATCGATGGCCGACTGATAAGACATGGAAAGACAAGTATAGAAGAGGGGCAGGGACCGGGCATTCGTTTTCCGTCGGCCGCGGGTCGGAATCGTGGCGCTAACTCGGATGCAGGCGAAGAATCGGCCGGGAAAGGCGACGAGCATCGAGCCGCTTCCGGCGCGGCACAGATCGCAGCAACGCAGTTGCTAGCGACCCTCCTCACGAGCCTGGAACGCCGCACCCTGCAACCGTTGAACGGCCGTCCGGGCAGCGGCGCGCTCAGGGCCATAAACGAATTCCTCGGCCCATCGCCGATATTTGACTTTCCAAATTGCGTATTTTCGAGCCAGTTTCCAGGTCAAGGAGCGGGCGTTTTGCGCCGCCCACTTGGACAAAGTCGCGGTCGATCGGCCGGCGTACCGATGCATGGGCTCTTTCGACCGCCCCATGTACCGCGATTTCAATGAGACCGCTTGTGCGGCCCCTTTTTCGGCGTGGAAGGGAGCGGCTTTTTTGACCGGGAGCGGCGCGATTGAGATGGAAATGTGGACACGCAGACGCGTAAGCGCACGCCAGGACCGAATTTTCGACGCATGCGATGTGCGGTCGAGGGACTGAACGATTTCCCTGGCATCCAACTGCTGCATTGGCGCTTGCGGTTGACCGAAACTCGCGCTCCAAAGCGGTGAATGAAAGTCGGTTTTGGAAGAGGTTCGATCTTTCCAGAAAGTCCTGTCGGGCGGGGTGGGAGCGGGGGTGGCCGGAACGGGAACCAGCGCAGAATGATGTTCCATTTCCTCGGTAGCGCGAATGATGACCTGATCGCCTGGATGGGTCTGGGACGAAGCGAAGCTGTGAAAGGGCAGGAGCAGTGCACTCGCGGCCTTGCCGTTGAAAGACGGGATCTCGTCTTCAGGAACCAACGCGACACCGTGAACAACCCTGCAGTCCTGGTCCAGATAGACCAGGTCGTACGACGATAGCCGTGGGACCGCAGGGACGTTCTTAAGGGGATTCAGCCAAAGGCCGGTTTCCTGATTGGGGGCAGGCCCCTCCATCAAAACCTTGAGCAGGTGCAAAGGGTCAGTCCTGGTATCGATGACACTGACCCTGAAGCTGAGAAAGCTCTCCCTGGTTTCGTTGTACGCGCAGAATTCCTTGGTCGGCATGGGCCCTCATCACATGTGCGAACAGTTGGCAGTAGGGGACGCCTGCGGCATCCATGGACTCGATCCAGCTCTGGCAACCCGATGACGCACACATATCGGGACATCACGATTCACAAGGCATTGAAACGGACAAGAGTGGCAAGACCGAAGCACGTCGTGTCTGAGGTGAAGACTGGCGGCTCGAACTCGGATGTAATAGCGACGCGGAATCCGAAGCTACAGTTGCAAGGATATTGGTTTGCGCTCGTCTGGGCGTGAAAACGTTGGTAACAACCGCCAAGGCGTCGGTAACTCACGAGACGTCCCCGATGGTAAGAGACTTCGGTGTATGCGTCCGGAGCAGCATCCGATTTTCTGACGAATCGAGGAGTTGGACGATGTAGCGAGCCTGTACGGGATGGGTGCGGCGATGGAAGCGGTTCTCGAGGCGGCAAATCCCGACTGCTCCGATCCTTACATGCGGCGTCACGAATCGCCCATAGTTCCCTCTTTGATGGCTTCTTCCTCTGCTGGTCCAAGTTCCTCTGGCGGCATAAACTCGCCGGCGGCCTTGGTGATACGCCGACTGCAACACTCCCACTCTCCCATGGAGCACTGTCCTTTGCGGCAGTCCAATTCACAGAGTGCGATGTTTTCGGGTACGTCCTGGACGATCTGTTCCATCACCCAGCGACTGAATCGCCTGAAGGGGTTTTCGCTATGGGGCATCGTTCGGGCCCGCCTCTTTTGCGAGTATTCGCATCTTACATGGTTTTAGCCCTCGCCGACATAGCCCACTTCACACCATTCGCAATTCCAGAAAGAGACGCTCGAATCATCTCCTCTGTGGAGGATGTGGACCTTTGAAAGCCTTGCTGCGCGCGACTGAGAACGCTCTTTTCACACAACAGGTTCAAGATTCACAGGTCTTTTACGCAGTGCTGTGGGAGTAGTGGGAAAAGCAGCCCATCTTGCCCCCGTCGCACCTCGGTTTTCCTAATCTCCTGAATTGCACAGCGAAGATTTAGAAATCCGAGCAGTCCCTCAAATCAATTCCTCTGAACCACATCAGCGCTATTTCCACTTTTCCAGCGCGAACTACGGGTACTACTAGTATTTCTTTTACCTTAGAAAGCCTTTTCCTCTACTCCGTCGCGAACATTGGCCGCGCACTGGAAATCATCTTCGCGACGGCAAATGTGCGGAGCGTCGCAAGGGCCCAAGTGAGGAACCGCAAAGAAGTCGAGGAATCCAGAGAAGTGACCCTGTTTTCCACGCGCACCTGCTTGCGAAGGTGAATACAATCAAGAGCAAGAAACGAGCGCCGTTTCCGCGGGTGAGTCACGTGTTGTACATTGGGGCCAGCGTGGAATGGGCTTGATTCCGGTTTTTGAAGCCGCGAGAAACCTCTGCGGCGGATGAGGGTGGATAGATGCCGATCTTGGAAACTGAAGTAGAAAAGCCGGCCGCGCAGGGGGCAGCGATGGAGATTACCGTAAGCCGCCAGGAACTGGTGAAGGAACTGACCGCGACGCAGAGCGTGGTAGAGCGCAAGACCACCATTCCCATTCTGTCCAACTTTCTCATCGAGGCGGATGGCGAACGGTTGAACATTACCGCGACCGATCTCGATCAGGCCATTCGAACCAGCGCTGCCGTCAAGGTCAAGAAGCCGGGTGCCTGCACAATCCCCGCGCGCAAGCTTTACGACTACATCAAGCTATTGCCCGACGGCGACATTTCCATCAAGCTGCTCGACAACCACTGGGTGCAGATTCGCAGCGGCCGGTCCAACACGAAGATGGTCGGCATGGCGCGCGCCAACTATCCCCAGGTGCCGGAGTTCCCCAGCGTTTCTGTCACCAGCATCTCCGCCCTGGCGTTGAAGACGCTGATCGCGCGGACGATTTTTGCGATCTCGAACGAAGAATCGCGCTACACGCTCAATGGCGCACTGCTGGTGATCAAGGCGGAATCGCTGGCCATGGTGGCGACTGATGGGCACCGGCTTTCGTTTGTCGAGAAGCCCGGTGAAGTGCTTGAAGGCATCAGCGGCGAGAAGCGGGTGCTGATTCCGCGCAAAGCCTTGCAGGAGCTGCAGCAGTTGCTGGCCAACTCCGACGTCGAAAAGGTGGAGTTCGCCGACGACGAGCACACGTTGTTCTTCCGCGTCGGCCATCGGACACTGAGCACGCGGCGGCTCTCGGGGCAGTTCCCTAACTACGAAGCCGTCATGCCGCGCGACAACACCAAGTTCGCCGTGGTGCGGTCCAGCGAGCTGTCGGCGGCTATCCAGCGCGTGGCGCAGTTTGCCGATGAGCGCTCGGGCGCGGTGCGGCTGCGTCTCGAGGGCAACGAGCTGAAGATCAGCTCGCAGTCGACAGAGTCCGGCGAGAGTGAAGACACCATCGACACCCCGTATGCGGGCGATCCTATCGTCGTGGGCTTCAATTCAACGTACATCATCGACTTCCTCAAGGCCCTGGGCAACGAAGGCGAAGTGCGGCTGGAGTTCAAAGACTCGCAGTCGGCCGGCCAGATGCGGCCCGAGGATCCGGATGCGGAGTACAAATCGCGGTACGTGCTGATGCCGATGAGAATCTGACGGAGGCAAAGCGGTAAACACGACGGCCCGGCAGCGATGCCGGGCCGTGGTGTTTTTGTGCCTTTCGGGTGCGGCGCAATCGTCACCAGGTCAGGGTGACGGTGATGGTCTTCCAGCCTTCGCCGGGGGGGAAGCGTCCTGCCAGAACTTCTGACGGAACGGTTGCGCGGCGCTTCTCCGATTCATTCGGCGACTGTAGCGTAGCTCCGCTTACATCCAATTTTTGTAGATGCCAGCTCACAAAGACCGGAATGCGGAACTCGGTTCCGGCGGGGCCTTCTAAAGTGATTGCCAGTTGGTTGCCTGAGAGTGTTTGACTAATCACGCGCGCGGATTCTGTGGGAGCTCCAGGAAGAGGGGCGGAAACTTCCGGCTCGACCTCGACTCCGGGCCCGGGAATCTCAAGGCGCTCGCCGGCGAATTGCCTCGCACCCGGTACGGAAGTCGCGAGCTTGATGTGCCCCGCATTCTCGCCCTGGAAGTTGACGCTAAGATCACTCCCCGATCGCTTGAAGACAAGATCGACGGTCCCGCCTCCGACGTTGAGACGCCGGATGTTTGCAATGGTCCACTCCGTCGGCAGATGCGGATTTACGGTGATCGTCTTCGTTTGCGCGTCGATGCTAATCCCAAACAGCCCGCGCAACGTCGGCGTGATCACCATGGCCGACGACCACAACTGATGGCTGGTGCTGCGTCCGAAGGGGACAAAGAAATCTCCCGACAGCAGCTCGGTGACGGCGCCGAGGTCCTGCGCGCGGGTCAGGTTGGCATTCTCCATCAGCATTTGGTAGCCAGCGAGCGGCTGGCCGCCACGGTACTCGGCTAGCGCGGCCCAGCCGGTAAACAGTGGCCACACCGAGCCCTGGTGGTAGCTCATGCCGTCGTAGATTGGTTCGTCGTTGGCTACATCGCGCAGGCCCCAATCCGTGTTGAGGGTTGCCGCGGCAAATTGCTTCAGGCAACCCTCCGGTTGCGCAAGAATCGACTTGCCATTTTCCGGGTCCCACCAGGCCAGCGCGGGATAAACCGTGGCCGTGCGGTCCAGAGAACCATCCACGTTACGGCTGAAGGCGTAGCATCCTTTCTCGGCATCGTAATACTCGGCGTTGATGGTCTTGGCAACGGATTGGGCCCGCCGTTCCGCGGTTTCTGCTTTGGAGGGATCCTGCAGCAAGCGCTCGATCTGCGCCATCGCACTTGAAGCCTGCTGGTCAAGCAGTGCAAGGTAGATCTCCTGGTGGGGCATGCCGCTCGGCCAGCCCTCCACCCAGCCCGTACCCTGCGAGTTGTCGTAAATCCGTCATGTCGGTGTCGTGCGCGGGATCCGTTTCAAAGGCCCAGGCCTTCTCGATAGCGTCGCGATGCGCATTCAAGAAGGCCACATCACCGCTCGAACGCACATAATCGGCTACCGCGAGCAGGAACAACGGCGTCGCGTCGGCTGCGGCATACATATAAGGAAAGGCCTGCCAGTCAATGGCGGCGGCGGTCTGCGAGTATTCGTGCATGATTTTGCCGTCGGCGCGCTGGCGACGAATGAGGAATTCCAACTCGTCCTTTGAGAGAGCAAAGTCGCCATAGCCGTTGACGGCGATAGAGAGTGTAGAGCGCGTCGCGGCCGAAGAACCACCCGAAACCGGGCCGCGCCGAGTCGCCCGACTCGTAGTAGCCCGCAACCAGTGCCCTTTCGCCGTGAGGCTCCGCGATCGCTCGCAGTTGCTCGATGGAAACGACAGCCCACTGAAAGGCCTCATCGAGCGCCTTGTCGGGAGTCTCGATCGAAACTGAATTCGCAAGCAGCTTCTTGTAGCCTTCGTCGTGTGCCTTGTAGGCGGCTTCGATGCCCTGGTTGAGTTGCGCGAGCGTGGCTCCGAGGGCCTGTTCGGTGGCGGCAGCAGGATTGGTGCCGACGGCCATCAACAGCGGAAAAAGCCTGCCCTTGTCGCGAGCGGGGTCGATGTGCAGCTTCAGCCCCACAGGATGGACTTGCGGCTCGTTCCTGGTAGGGCGCCAGGATGCCGGGCTGCGCGCCGGGAATGGTGACTGCGCCGGCCAGGTCGGGATAATCGGAGTGAAGAATATAAAACGCACCTTTCGCATCCCACTCCACGCTGGGGACGCCTTCGTTGCGCTCCGGCCACATCCACTGGAGATTCGGCGTAAAGCGCAGAGTGAATTCGGTGGGATGCAGGCAGTCAAATTCGAACAGAACAATCGGTCCCGTGCCCTCCGGCGCGTCGTTGGGAGAAAACATGATCTGGCGCACAGTGAATCCGGCATGCGAATACGTAATGATGGTGCGGTCGGGGCGGACTTCGATCTCCGCGGCCTGCCGGTTCACATCGATGGGCACGTCGTAGCCTTCGATGTCGGCTTCGATGGTCAGGTGCGAGAGCAGCTTGATGGGCAGCAGCCAAGCTTCGAAGGTGCCGTCTTGTCTTCCGGCCAGCACACCGCGTTCGCCCGCTACGGTAAAGGGCTTCTGCGCTTCGGCGTGGGCACGAATCACCGGCCCGGCATCATCGAACGGAAGCGGGGGAACGGAAGCGAAGCGCGGGGTCTGGCCTGAGCTCGAAGCGGTGATCGCGGAAGCAACGGCAAGCAGCATGGTGGAGGCCATGCGAAAAGTGGTGCGTCGGCTGTACATCGTGTGGTCCTTTGCGTGCGGCTCAAAGCCAACAGTCTATAGCGGTTCTGCCTATTTGTGCAGGCGGGGGTGTGCGGCGATGAATCCGTGGCGCCGTATTTTGGCGTCGATTATATGGTTTTTCATAGTATTCTCTGTTTGCGTGTACGTATGGAGAAGAATATTCGATGGTAACTTATTCAGAAAAAAGTAATTTGCAAGTCCGGCTATCAAATTGCATACTTCTTTTCAACTGCAATATCCCCGCGGAGGCATTTCGACATGCGAAACCTGTTGTCCAAGAGCATCTTCCTGACATTAGCCCTGGTTCTCTCTTCCACCCCGTTGCTCTTGGCACAAGACAGTTCCTCGATGACCGGCGTGGTAACGGATGCGACCGGGGCCGTACTTCCCGGCACCGTCGTCACGCTTTCAAATCCCTCAACGGGTTCGACGTTCACCCAGTCAACGGACAATCAGGGGATTTACCGGTTCCTGAACGTCCCAGCCGGCCCCGGTTTCAAAGCGACCTTTAAGCATGAGGGGTTCTCGGTCGCCGAGATATCGAATATCAGCCTGAGCGTGGGCATCACGCGTACGCAGAACGCCAAACTGGCTGTGGGAGCCGCGGCGCAGACGGTCGAGGTGTCCGCGGGGAACGCGGAAGTTACGCTGGACACAACCGACGCCACTATCGGCAACAACATCGACGTCGAAGAGTTGAATAGCCTTCCGGTCTACGACCGCACCAACGGCATCTCGAACCTGTTTTACCTGCAACCGGGAGTGGACTCAAATCAAGGCGCAGTCACCGGCGCGCGCATCGACCAGACCGAGGTCACCGTCGATGGCCTGGACGTAAATGACATCGCGGCAGGAACAACATTTGCCATCGTCGGCAACGCGCCCGTCGATTCAGTCGAGCAGTTCACCGGCACGGTTGCCGGACTCACTTCGGCTGTGGGCACCGGCAGCGGCGGCCAGTTTCAATTGGTGACCAAGAGTGGAACCAATAAATTTCATGGCAACGTCAACGAATATCATCGCGATACCACGACCGTGGCCAATACGTGGTTCAACAACCTCGTCGGGGTTCCACGGACGCCGCTCATCCAGAATCAATTCGGCGGTGACATCGGCGGCCCTGTTAAAAGAGACAAGCTCTTCTTCTACTTCGACTGGGCGGACTCCAGGATTGTTCAGTCCTCTTCGACAGAACAGACTGTTCCGCTGCCTTCCTCGATGGGCGGACTCCTCGCTGGGACTGTGAACTACATTAACGACGGCCCCGGATGCGATGACACTGCCCGCATCAACACGGAGCCCGCCTGCATCACCACCACGTTGACTTCGACTGATCTGCAGACACTGGACCCAGCGGGTATAGGTCTCGATTCATCGTTCTGTCGTTCATCACCTCGCGCTATCCCGCGGCCAATGATTTGAGCCAGGGCGACGGCGTCAACACCGGCGGCTATCGGTTCACCTATCCCACACCGGACAACCGAGCTACCTACGTGGGGCAAATGGACTACAACCTGACGCCGACGCAGAGAGATCTTCGGCCGATTTACCATCACCCGCGAAAACGCGACGCAATCGCTTCCCGTATTCCCAAAGCGACCCCCCCACTCACCCATTCGTCGACCGGAGCTATGGGTACGTCATCAGCCACGTATGGACCCTCGGCAAGAACAAGGTGAATGAGGTCTCCTACGGCGACAACATCTCGAAGTACAGCTTCCCCAACGCGTATAACCCGACCGGGGCAAACCAGTACAGCTTCACCGGCCTCAACGGTCCGTACTCGGGCAACGACGGGCAAAAGCGCCGAGTCCCGATCCCCGTGGTCCGCGATGACTTCAGCTGGCAGAAAGGGGCGCACAGCCTCAACTTCGGCGGCACGTTCAAGTTCATCAAGACCGACAGCAATCTGATTAACAATTTCAACTTTGTGGGCGCTGGGCTGGCGGGCCCGCTTTCGTCTGGACTCGATCCATCCGAACGTCCCGCAGATCTCTTCTATGGCCCGAACCAAACCGCGGTCAATGACTGGGACAATGTGTTTGCGACGGGCCTGGGAGTGTTAGGCGACATCACAACGAACTACAACTACACCAACACCGGCACCGCCGTGGCGGCAGGCAGCGGCGGACCGAAGAATTACCGCTACTTCCAGACTGAGGCCTACTTTGGCGACACGTGGAGGTTCAGGAAGAATCTCACGCTGTCGTATGGCGTGCGCTACCAGTATTACTCGGTGCCTTATGAGACCCATGGAAGTGAATCGGTCGCAAGCCCGATCCCTCTGATGACCTTCATCAACGATCGTCTGGCCCAGAGCCAGGCTGGAGACGAAAGCAATTCCGGTCTCCCCTTCTACAGCTACGCCCTCGGTGGCAAGGCAAACCACGGGCAGAACCTGTATGCCCCGAATTACAAGGACTTCGCTCCCCGCCTCGCCTTCTCGTGGTCGCCCTACGCATCCCGCAAGACGGTGATCAACGGCGGTGCCGGCATTGTGTATGACCGCACAGTCATCAATGCCATCAACTTCCTTGAGGACCAGATCTCCTATCTTTTCTCTAACCAGCAAATCAATAATTTTGGCGACGGGTTGGCAGGGGATCCCCGGCTTGGGAGCAGCCTCTCATTCGATCCAAGCTTGATTCCGCCGCCCCAGCCGATTACCTCGCCCTTGACCCCTTATGTCGACAGCACAGGAACGCCTTATGGATTGGCCGCAGGCGAAACCAGTTTCCAGATCGACCCCAAACTCAAGGATCCCTATTCGATCGCGTTGAACGCTGGAATCCAGCAAGAACTGCCGGGTCACATGGTCCTGAAGCTGAATTATGTGGGCCGGCTGGGGCGTCGCCTGGCAGCGGACGCGGACGCCAACCAGGTGATCGATGTTCCCGACTTCACTGGCGGTTCCACTCAGTCGATGGCGGGTGCATTTGCTGGTCTCGCCGCTGAGGATAGGGCCGGCCTGCCGATTACAGCCCAGCCCTGGTTTGAAGATGTTCTTCCGCCCTACGGCACCGAAATCGGTTTCGACAATAACACCGAGCTCGTGGATGCCATGGCGCATAACTACGCCTTGAGGGGTGACATCTCCGATGCGCTCTACTACATGGCGTACTATTCCTACTTCGGTGGCTTTACCGGCTTCCTGCCCACCAACATCGGCATTCCATCGCAGTTTGGAACGAACGCCTACCTCACCAACATGGGCAGCTCCAACTATCACGGGATGCTGGTAACGCTGGACAAGAATGCATCGAATGGCGTGCGCTTCGAGTTGAACTACACATGGTCGCACTCCATCGACAACAGCTCTGAGAGCTCGAACAACAATTCACTCTTCTCGAACAGCGGCATGATCTGCGACATTCTGCGGCCACGCGCATGCCGCGGTGACTCGGACTTCGATGTCCGGCAAGAGATCAATTCGAACTTTGTAGTCGATCTGCCCTTCGGACATGGCAGGTTGCTCGCAGCCAACGCGCCCCGCGCCCTTGACGAGGTCATTGGGGGCTGGAGCATCTCCGGTCTTCCTTCGTACCGCACCGGCGTGGCTGTTAACGTCCAATCCGATGCTTACCTCGCCTCATTTGACAATATCTCTTCGGCCATCTGGATCGGCAACAGCAAGAACGATCTGAAGGCTAAGGTCAACACGGATCCTGCCAGCGGCATTGTCTACTCTTTCGCGGGTGGGGCAGCAGGTGCGGCCAAAGCTCTGGCCGACTTCAGGGGTCCGCTCGGGCTTGAGTACGGACCGCGTAACTTCGTGCGGGGGCCCGGAGCATTCAACCTCGATGCGGGTCTTGGAAAGGACTTTGCGATCATCGAGAGCAAGCTGAAACTCCAGTTCCGCGCCGACGCGTTCAACGTCCTCAACCATCCGGACTTCGGTACAGGGGGCGTGAATATCGTGAACAGTGCTGGGGCGTTTGGCCAGATCACGGGAACTTCCAACGGATCTCGCGTCGCCCAGTTCTCCCTGCGGCTGGATTTCTAGTACGATCCACAGATAAGTCCGCCACACAAACCAAAAGCCCCGGCCACGCGTCGGGGCTTTTGCTTGAGCACTCGCAACCTTGCGGGAGTGCGGGGAGGATCCTTTAGCGGAATCGATGAAGGGGATTCGATGATCGGGGCCGAATCGTCTTTTCCTGATGGGCTTAACTGCACTGAATTCCTATTTCTGCCCAGCCGAGGCCCCTCTCGTGGAGGCATTCAGCAAGATAGAGCAGTTCGCCCGAATCTACAATTTATTCAAATTTCTGAATTAGGATATGGAATTCTGCATATTCCGGGCTCAAGTTGAACTCCCGCCCTCTATAGAAATCGGAATCAGCGTCTAAAAGTTCAATTTTTTCAAGTATTTACATTTCGTAACCGATTGCAGGATTTTTGGCTCATAAATTGCAAAATAGGAAACACCAGAAGAAATCTTCCCAGGGCACGAAATTTCTGCCAGATTTCTTCTTTTTTCAAGATCCCAATTTGGCAAGCGAAGGCTTCAAGAACCTACGTAAGCAGAGATTCTTATGGGCCCGCTCGCAGGGGCGTCCATAACAAGAGCTATTGATGCAGCGGATACCGAGACAACTTCTGACCCTGCCGTTGATTCCTGCTGGTTGCAGGCTGAATTCTCGCGCGCAGAGAGTCACTCCAGGTTCGCTCGGCAACCAGGGGTTGAAGCTGCCCTCAGAGACGCACTCAATGCCGATGGAAGCCGCCGTTGCTATTCCCGCTCAAAGCGGACTCGCACAGATTAAGTTCACGATCTTTACCAAAGGATCGTCGTCTATCCCCACTGCCGGCGCGCGTCGTTTCGTGCCGGCACTTCGTGTTTCGAACTCAAGCCCAGGTCTATCAGGAGAAATGAACCCATGAAGAGCGTAACGAAGCTCCTCTGTTGTATGTTGGCGTTCCTCGTTTTGACATCTCTGCCGGTCTGCTTTGCGCAGGACGTCTCCGGAATGGCAGGCGAGGTGACTGATCAATCCGACGCCGCGGTGCCGAATGCCGTCGTTACTCTCAAGAATGCGACCACGGGCGCGCAATTCACTGTAACCACGAACGCAACAGGCTTCTACCGCTTCGCGCAGGTTCCCCCGGGTGAAGGGTACGCGGCCACTTTTTCGGCCAAGGGGTTTGCCACGGTTGAGATCAAGAATATTTACCTCACGGTGGCGACGGTCCGCACTCAGAATGCGACTCTGAGCGTCAGCACTCAAGTATCGACCGTCGAGGTGACCGCGACGAATTCGGAAGTCACCATCGATACCACGACGGCTACGATTGGCAACACGTTTGACGTGGAGGCCCTCAACCAGCTTCCCGTGCAGCAGAGAAGCGATCCGACCGCCCTCTTCACGATGCAGCCCGGGGCAACTGACACCGGCGCCGTGACAGGAGCGCGCGTCGATCAGAACAACGTTACGTTGGATGGCCTGGATGTCAACGATTTTGCGACAGGCGGCGCAGGCCAATCCAACACAGGCGCCGGAATCAACGAGGGATTTGGAAGCGCCACCATCGTTGGACACGCGCCGGTCGACTCAATTGAGGAGTTTCACGGAACCGTGGGCGGGCAGGAGTCCTCCACCGGCCCTTCAAGCGGCGGCCAGTTCCAGTTGGTCACCAAGAGCGGCACCAATAAATTTCACGGCAACCTGAATGAGTATCATCGCGATCCTTCGCTGGTGGCCAACAGCTGGTTCAGCAACAATTCGGTTCCGATAGTGCCGCGCAATCACCTCATCCAGAATCAGTTCGGTGGCGCCATCGGCGGTCCCATCCTCAGGGACAAGCTCTTCTTCTTCTTCGACTTCGACGACAATCGCATCCTCAGCGGGGCGCTCGTACAGAGGACAGTTCCGCTCGACACGTTGCGTGGTGACTGCTCAGGCTGCAGCGGGCCTGAGGTCGGCTATCCAACAAACGGGGGTGGCGTCAACTATCTCAATACCGCGGCTGTAAACGGATTTGATCCGGCCGGAATTGGCATTGACACCAGTTGGGTGTCCGCGTTCACAAAGCGCTTCCCGCACTCTAACAATTCAAACAGTGGAGACAGTGTCAACTCGGGCGGATACAACTTCAACGCCCCGAACGACGACTTCGGTAAGGTCTATGTGGGCCGCATTGATTACAGCCTCAGCCAGAACATGAAGCTATGGGGGCGGTTCACCATCTCCCGCGAGACCGCGGTCCAGAACCCGAACGAGTTTGGGGGCGACCCGGTTTCCAATCCATTTGTTGATAAGTCCTACGCCGCTGTGATTGGCCACAACTGGGTAATTGGAAATAACAAGACCAATCGCTTCTTCCTCGGCGAAACAGTGCAGAAGTACTCATTCCCGAACGCGTTCAATCCGGATGGCTCGACCTTCTTCACCTTCGGCGATGGCGCCGACCAGGCCCTTGCCTCGAGTCTCTATCTCAATCCCAGCGCGAGTGCTCGCCGCGTTCCCGTTGCAATGTTGGGCGATGACTTCTCCTGGACCAAGGGGAGCCATACATATCAATTAGGCGGGACCTTCAAGGACATCCTGGCGCACGATACGGTTCTGCAGGATTACAACACCACCTATCTCGGTTTGGGCGGCCACGTACTTGGCCTTTGCGGCCCGGTAGCCAACGCTTGCGGTCCCGGCAATCCCAGCCTTCGCCCCGACGATATCACGCAGAACAACACGATCGTCTGGGACGAGGCGTTCGCCTTCATGCTGGCCCGCATCGGACAGGTGAACAGCGACTACAACTACAACGCGCAGGCGCAGGTGCTGCCCCAGCTCACAGGCGATCAGCGCCTCTATCGGTACTATCAGACCCAGCTCTATGCGGAAGACTCATGGAAGGTGACTCCCAGCCTGACCATCACGTATGGCATGACCTATCAACTCTTCACCGTGCCCTACGAGATACATGGTCTGGAGAGCGTGGAGCCCATCACCTTTGACGCGTACATGCAGGCGCGCGAGCAGCAGAGTGCGACGGGCCAAACAGGTCCGCAGGCTGTCCCCATCATCGACTACTACCTTGGCGGAAAGGCCAACGGCAGCAGCGCCCCACCGCTTTACAAGCCGGAGTACAAGAACATGTCTCCGCATGTGGGCTTTGCCTGGAACCCCGGCTTCGACAAGAAGACCGTGATCAACGGCAGCGCGGGCATTGTGTACGACCGCACCATCGTTAACGCGATTCAGAGCCTTCAGGACGCGTATTCGTACCTCTTCCAGCAGACCAAGACAACTTCCCTTGGAAATGGGACGGATCCTTACGATTCAATCAAGAACGACCCGCGGCTCGACGGGAACAACGGCATCTCCACCGTTACCCTTACCCCGCCCGCAACGCCGACGCCGCCGTACGCACCCTTTGCAACGGATGCATATTGCAATGCCTTAGGCCTGCCAAACCCCTGCGGTCTCGAAGATGGCGGAGCCTTCAACGAAACCATTGATCCCTCACTGAAGACGCCGTACACCTTTATCTTCAATGGTGGATTCCAGCGCACGCTCCCTGGGGACATGGTTCTGAAGGCCAGCTACGTAGGCCGCTTCGGACGCCGTCTTCTGGCCCAGGCCGACGCGGAACAAATTCTGGACTATGCAGATCCGATGTCTGGGCAGCTCTACTCCCAGGCCTTTGGCAACGTCGTTACGGCGATCCGGCAAGACCCGAATCCGCTGGACCTTCAGCCCCAGCCGTGGTTCGAGGATGTTGTCTCGCCCGGTATTGGAGCTGCCAACGGAGCTAACAACAACACGCAGTTCCTCGCTGGTTCGGGTCTCGGCATTTTGTTCCAGCGTGGCGATTTCGCTGACACCACGCAGGCAATCTCCGGCCTTCTTCCGCCGAACGTGGGCATGGCCGCGCAGTACTCTGAAAATTCGTTCCATAACAACCTCGGATTTTCGAGCTACAACGGGCTTTTGCTCACCTTGCAGAAGAACACCTCGCACGGCCTGCAATATGACTTCAACTACACCTACTCGCACTCCATCGACAACATTTCGTTCTTCGCCAACTCCCAGGGTGATACGGGCATCGGCGGCGGCGGCCTGATCTGCGATGTGGTGCGCCCCAGGGAGTGCCGCGGCTCTTCGGACTTCGATGAGCGGCACATCATCACCGGGGATGCAACCTACGACCTGCCCTTTGGCAAAGGCAAAATGTTCCTCGGCTCTTCTTCTCGACTGGAGAACGAATTCGTGGGCGGCTGGGCTCTCAGCGGCATCACGGAATGGCACACGGGACTTCCGTGGCAAACATCCACCCTTGCCTTTGTGGCCAGCTATTCGAACGACGCTCCCGCCATTCTCACGGGATCCAAATCGATTGCATCCGAGCATCTGACCAAAACGCCGGGAGTCGGGGT
This sequence comes from uncultured Acidobacteriota bacterium, assembly GCA_963725945.1. Taxonomy (GTDB): domain Bacteria; phylum Acidobacteriota; class Terriglobia; order Terriglobales; family Acidobacteriaceae; genus Telmatobacter. Next base: position 118,954 of record CAVSAW010000022.1, read on the forward strand.
GAACGAATTTAAGGACGGAGCTGCAGCCGCCGCGCAATATACGGGTCCGGTAGGATTCACGATTGGACCTCGCAACAGCGAACGCGGCCCCGGGTTCTTCAATCAGGACCTTGGCCTGGCCAAGACCTTCCCCGTGGTTGGGGAGCGGGTCAATCTGAAGTTCCGTGCCGATGCGTTCAACGCCTTCAACCATCCAAACTTTGAAGTACCCTCGCAAAATGAATTCAATGGCTACGACAATACGGACATCCTGGAGGGGTCTGGCTTCGGTCAAATCAGCTTCACTGTGAACCCATCAGGAAACAACAACAATGGAGCCCGCGTGCTGCAACTCTCGCTGCGCCTGGAGTTCTAAGGCGCGAGACTGAAACAAATGCAAAAACAAAAAGGGACCGCTTCGGCGGTCCCTTTTTTGCGTGGCTCAGTTCCGCCATTCGTCCTCTTCCGTAATTTGCGCAGGGTCGTCGCGCTCTGCAAGGTTTGCCACGGAGCCGCTTCAGGCAGCGTCAGGCACCTTGAGAAACTCGAGAGCGCGAATCAGGTAGCTTTTCAGGTCGCGGCGATGCACAACAGCGTCGAGGAAGCCCTTCTCCAGCAGAAACTCGGAGCGCTGAAAACCTTCAGGCAGCTTTTGGCGGATGGTCTGCTCAATGACGCGTGGTCCGGCGAATCCGATCAGTGCGCCAGGCTCCGCGATGTTCAGGTCGCCCAGCATGGCAAAGCTCGCGGTCACGCCGCCGGTAGTTGGATCTGTCAGCACGCAAATGTAGGGCACTTTTGCGTCGTCCAGCTGCGCCAATGCGGTAGAGACTTTAGCCATCTGCATCAGGCTCACTACGCCTTCCATCATGCGCGCGCCGCCTGAAGCGGCCACCACGATGAGCGGCTTGCGTCCCAGGCGTGCGCGGTCCACGGCGCGGGCAATCGTCTCGCCGACAACCGCGCCCATTGAGCCGCCGATGAAGCTGTATTCCATGGCGCTCACGACAGCGTCGTGAGGTCCCAGCTTGCCCACCGCGTTCAGAATTGCGTCGTCCAGGCCGGTTTCTTCCTGCGCCTTGCGCAGCCGCTGCTTGTAGGGCTTGACGTCGGTAAAGTTCAAGGGGTCAGTGGAGCGCAGGCCGCCGTCGACCAGCTCATAGCCGGGCTCGAGCAACAGATCAATGCGCTCGCGGGCGCCAATCTTGAAGTGATACTGGCACTTGGGGCAGACGTTGAGGTTGGCTTGCAGGTCCGCCTTGAAGATGATCTGCCGGCAGCCCGGACACTTGATCCAGAGACCTTCGGTGCGGACTCTTCTTTCGCCGCCGTCCCCATTTCCCTCGGGGGGGCCATCGTACTCACCGTCTTCACGTTTGAACCAGGACATAAGGCTCCAACAATTGTAAATGGGCGGCCGGATTTGGGTTGAGGCAGTTGAATTCTCACGCTTTGGGGCGAAGACAGCGGCGGGACAGCGAAAGACCCGGTGCCGGCTGCAATTTGAAGGAATGTCCCGACGGAATGATTGGGGCTATCAAGAATTGCGAATTGGGGGGTGCATATGAATCCACCCCTGAAGCAAAGATTGGAGGATGCGCACGGAGTGATTTAAATCACAGCGCGGGAGTTGAACCGGCTTCACACTATCGCCAGAATCCACCGCACGAATGTGGTTTGTCCGGACCTGTGGCGGCGTTGTTCGTGGTGACGTTTTCCCATCCGGTCTACTTAGATCGATTTCGTAAAAAGGGAGAACTGTCATGTCGACACAATTGATGGATATAGCTTCGATGGGCCCCGGAACGCGGTATATCTTCGAAGACCGCAAAAGAACGCTCACCCTTCTTACCGAAGAACTGGCCGCGTTGCGCTTTTCGGTCCTTCTGACCGCACGATGGGAAGGGGCGGCCGAGGACGATCGGACTCGGCGCGACGAACTGCGCGCGGAACTCAAATTCCTGCGCAGCCAATACTCAGAGAAGATCGACGAGATTGCCATGACCCTTGGTGTGCAAAGCGCCATGAATGCGCAGGACGAGGTGCAGCGCGACGTCGAGATCCCGATGGACATGGAGCCGCCTCTGTTGCCGGGCGAAGAGGATGATCTTATCTTTTAGGGCCCGACTACGAGTGTAGCGTCGAGACTCCCCCACATCCTTTCCCATTGACGAGCGCGCTGCATTCTTGCGCGGCTCCGCACATCAAGGCTCCCGCCGGCGCAGGAGAGGATGGGACGCCATGAGCTCGCCGGCAATCGAGCGGCCTACCAGGTATAGCGCACGGAATACGTGAGCGTGGTTGCACCTTTGGCGGGAACTTGTACCGGGAACTCCAGCGTGTGACTGTCGCGCTTGATAAAGTCGGCGGACTTGTTCATGATCTCCCAGTTATCGCCGCGGTACATGTGCTCCACGACGATCACCTTCACCGGTTGCTGCTTCTGATTAGTGACTTTGATTTCGAACGTTTCATCAATGAGCCTGTCGTTCTGGTTGACGTGAAAATCGGTCTGGCGGCGCGAACCCTTTACGTCAAAAGCGCTGCCGGTGGCGATTCGTATGGTTTCTTCGGTTGGAGTGTGGCTGATGGTATCTTCGCCTACAAATTCCATCTGGCCATCTGCGTCGCGCCGATAAAGGCGCACGCGGCCCGCAGGCAGCGGGATGCCGAGATGATTCTGCTCGCTGTTCTTGACCTCTTCGACAATGTGCACCTTGGTGTTTTCGGTTTCGAGCCCGTAACCACGCATCTGGTTGATGTTTCCCGCGTAGATAGGCTGCAGCTGCGAGGCTTCGCCGTCGTAGAGGTAGCTGCGCTTCACAGTGACGCCGGTGGCATCGAGGAACTGTATCTGCTTGATCTCTCCATCGCGGAGCGAGACCGTGCGATGGAGATCGTAAAGATGGAAATCATCGAAGGGTTTTTGCGTGACCTGGGATTGGACCGATACAGCCTCGGCCATCATAAGTGCCTTGTTCGCTCCAGTCGCAAAACCATAGCCGTTCGGCTGTATCTTCGCCACGTCGCCGGCCATCAGCTTGATGCGCGCTTCAGGAAACTCATTGCCGCTCTGGTTGTGGATCGTGACCCAGCCGAGTACGTCGGCTTTCTCTTCGCCGGTGACGTCGCTGCTTTCCGGAGCCACGACGTTATAGGTAGCCTCCCAATCGAGGCCGCCGGTAATGTAAGCCAGTTCGGCAGTAAAGTGCTCCGGCTTTTCTGATTCGATTTGCCAGCGCAATGTCGGTTTGAGCAGCAGCTCGTCCGTCGACACAGGAAATAGCGGAAGCCCCGGAAGCTGAAACTGCATCTTGCCGTTCACTTCGATGAGAGGTTGCGCCTGCTCGCCGGGCAGATACTGGCCTTGCGGGCTGTATTCGGGCTGCCGCTGGAAGCCGGCGCGAATAATCCTGCCCTGCACAACCTGGCCGGGGCTGATCTGGAAGTCGATGGTCTTGCCTTCGTATTTGTCGAGCAGCCATTCCTGGTTCACCACGGCGGCATCGTAGTTTTGCTCGATTACGTGGACTGCATGTTGGCCGGTTGGATCACGCAGGACTACAGAGTCGGGCTCAAGCCTGCTGGTGACTCCCGGTGTAGTCACTTCATTCAATCCCGGGTGCAGATCGAGATCGATCGAGGTGCGGGCCACCGCGAAATCCTGGTTGTAAATGGTGAGCGCTACGGGCGGGGTTGAAGGTTGCTGGGCAACGGCAAAGGGTGCAGCAAGCAAGGCTGCAACTGCGAGGTGAGTCATCCGCACAAGGGTCCTCCTGACGGGCTCAATGAACGCGGGCAAAGCATGAATTTGCAGATTGGACGCAGACAGATTGGAAATGGCAGGACGGTCGGGGTGAATTAATACTCGATGCCGCGCTGCGCCAGAATGCCTTTCTGATAGGCATGTTTCACCTCGCGCATCTCGGTCACCGTGTCAGCCATCTCCACCAGCAGGGGATGCGCATTGCGGCCGGTCAGAATCACGTGAACCATCTCCGGGCGCTGGCGCAGGGTTTCCGCCACAACGGTGGGGTCCAGCATGCCGTATCCGATGGCGTAGTTGATTTCATCCAGCACAACCATATCCCAGTCGCCGGAGAGAATCGCCTCGCGCGCCTCGGCCCAGGCTGCCTCCACCATGCGAATGTCTTCAGGATCGGTCTCCGCGCCGCCGACCTTCACGAAGCCGCGGCCCATCTGTTTCAGGACGAAGTTGTTGCCAAAAGATGCAGCCGCGTCCAGTTCGCCGTAGTGCCATGATCCCTTGATGAACTGCAGCACGAGCACTTTCATTCCGTTGCCCACCGCGCGCAACGCCGTGCCCAGGGCGGCAGTGGTCTTGCCCTTGCCCGGGCCGGTGTTGATCAGCAGAAGTCCGCGACGGGAATCAGTCATGAGATTTCGGCCATCATCGATGAGCGAGCAGTCAATGACCCGTGTGATACGGGTGGCCAGTCAGAATTGTACACGCCCGGTAGAGCTGCTCCGCGATCACCAGGCGGGCCAGAGCGTGGGCCATTGTCAAGGTCCCGAGCGATAGCACCAAGTGGGCGCGTTCGCGTGCAGCAGGGGTCCATCCGCTGGCCGGGCCGATGGCGAAAACGATGTGCTGTGCGCCTTCGTCGCGCCGCTTTCCCAACCATGAAGCAAAGACTTCCGACGTCATCTGGCGTCCACGGCTATCCAGTAGCACGGCGACGACTGGAGTTCTCCCTTGCTGCCGGTTGAGCCACTCAAGCAACGCATTCTCGGTCTTGAATGCCTCGGCGGCACAGCGCGCAAAGGTCGCGCAGCGCTCAAGATACATTGCACTGAGGCTATCGAATCCATCCTTTGCGGACGGTCTGGGGCCGATGTGAGCCAGCGTTATGAGCATTGGCAGGAGGATACCTCAATCTGAAGCAGCGCTGCACTGGGATGGCTCGAACCGGAATTGCGAGGGGAAATTGCCCATCTTTAATGATCGATGCAGATTTTCTCCGCATCGGAGTCGACTGGCCTTCCCGCGGAAACGCCCGGGCACCTATCGTACGTGAAAAAATACAGACCTATATCAAATTCATTCTAATTAACTTATCTACTCTTCCTGTCTGTGCAGGGCCACTTTCTCTCCCTATGCGGCTCCAGAGCGCGAAAGCACAACACGCAGGTTCGTGATGAGCATCACGAAGCGCTGACCGGCCGTCACGTAGGATACAACGCACCAATCAATATTCCACACAGACTTTGGTGCCTCAACGCATCTTCAGTTGGGTTCATTCATGGACCCATTTCAGCACTCATCTATTTTGGAGGAGTTCAATGAGATTTTTCCGCTTTCAAAGTTCAATCCTGGCGCTAAGCCTTTTGGTCGCAGCGCTTTTGTTCGTCGGTAACAGAGCCGCCTGGTCACAGGCTACGAGCGGCGATATCGTTGGAACGGTCGTTGACCGCAGTGGAGCTGCAATTGGCGGCGCCCTGGTTACTGCGACCAACCTGGCCACAGGAATCAGCAGCACCGCTGAGGCCAGCAAGGTTGGAGAGTTTCATATTCCCAACCTGCTCCCGGGTTCTTACAACGTCTCTGGCAGCGCAACCGGCTTCGCGACCTTTACGCTGAAGGGTTTCACCGTCCAGTTGAACAACACCGCGACAGCAAGATTAGTACTTCCAGTTGCAACCGCGTCGACCAGTGTAGAGGTATCTGCAGATGCCGCCGCTGTCATCGACACCACGACCACGCAACTGCAGACCACATTTGAAACTCAAGAGCTCGAAAGTCTCCCCACTGCCGGCCAGGCCGGACAGTATGGTGTTCTGAATCTTTCGTTGCTTGTCCCCGGTGTGGCATCGGGCGGCGCGTCTAGGCGTCGGCCAGGGTCCCTCCGTAGGCGGACTGCGGCCAGAAGCCGACAATTACACGGTCGAAGGCATCGACAATAACAACAAGGGCATCACCGGCCCACTGGTTTATCTTCCCGCTGACGCCGTCGGTGAGTTCTCCGTCATCGTCAATCAGTTTGCTCCGGAATTCGGTCACTCCGCCGGCGGACAATTCAATACCACCGTGCGCAGCGGAACCAACCACATTCACGGCGAAGCCTACGAGAACTCCCAGAACCGCAATTACAACGCAGAGAATGCGATTCCAGGGCGGCAAAATCCCCAATCCCCGCTATGACTTCAACCGCTACGGCGGCCAGGTGGGCGGCCCCATCAAGAAGGACAAGCTCTTCTACTTTGCGAACTTTGAGCGCCAGACGACCGGACAAAGCGGCCAGTATTACATTTGCACTCCGACCGCGGACGGTATGACCGCCCTGGGCGGCGGCGCATAACTTCAGTGCGAACAATCTTGGCATCTTCAGCAAGTACGCACCGGTTTCGCCATCTCAGGTGGATGCGTCAGCCGACAATGCCTGTTTTGACCAGAAAACCGGCCCGCAATACCTCAACGTCTTCGATAACGCCACATACGACGCGACCAGCAAAATCTATGGTTCCGGTCCTGCGACCACCATCCCACTCGGAAACTACCTGGTGTCGGCTCCGAACTACCTCAACTTCGACGCCCTCACCACCAGCGGAGACTGGACAATTTCCAATAAGGACAGCTTCCGCGGTCGCTACATCTACAACAAGTGGACCGGCATCGATACGCTTGCGGCATTGCCCGCGTTTTATCTACCCCTTCCCGAGCGCTACCACCTCATCGCGTTGAGCGAGTTCCACGACTTCACGCCCAACCTCATCAACGAAGCGCGCCTCGGGTTTACCCGCTTTTCGCAGATCTACGAAGCCGGCAACTTCGCATTTGCCGGGCTCGATTCGTTCCCCAACATCTACATCAACAACGACATGAACTTTCTGGACATCGGTCCGGATTCAAACGCACCGCAGTCCACCATTCAGAATCTCTATCAATTCACCGATAACCTGAGCTGGGTAAAGGGCAAGCACAGCCTCAAGTTCGGCTTTGACGGCCGCAAATTCATCGCGCCGCAAAGCTTCACGCAGCGCGTCCGCGGCGACTACGAGTGGAACAACCTCACCGAATATCTCCACGACGTCGCGCCGACAAACTTCGGCGAGCGGTCGACGGGCAACTTCTTCTACTATGGCGACCAGACCGCATTCTACGGTTACGTCAATGACACCTATCGCGTAACCGAGAAGCTGAGCATCAATCTCGGCCTGCGTTACGAGTTCACCTCGGTTCCGGTAGGTGAGCGCGCACAGCAGCTCAATCACGCTGCCAGTGCTGCGGGACTGGTTGACTTCTCTTCGCCTCAACCGCAGAAGAAGAACATCCTTCCACGCGTTGGATTCAACTACACAATTGATCCGAATACCTCGGTCCGCCTTGGTTTCGGCATGGCGCAGGATGTCCTCGACGACAACCTTGGCCTGCTCTCATTTCCACCCCAGTATTCGTCAACCAATGACGTGGGTACTGGAAACAACCCTCAACCCGGCGATCCTGACTTCCTTGCGAACGGCGGTTTGCCTCATGGAACAGGCACGTTGGCAACGTTTGGCTCGATTGCAGATCAGCGCGCAGCTACCTCGGCCTGGATGCCGGTTAACCAGAAGCTTCCGTATGCCGAGAACTGGACGTTCGGCGTGCAGCACGTCTTCCACAGCGATTACACGGCAGAAGTTCGTTACGTCGGCACGCGTGGCATTCACCTGCCCACGCAGATTCAGGCCAACGTTCAGCCCAGGGTGACCGCAGCCAATCAAGTGGCTACCTTGATGGAGGCCCCATCCCCGGCGTCACTCGCCGGAATGACCAATACACTGACGAACATTCAGTCTCTGTCCAACATTCTTCCGCAGTGGCTTAGCCCTACGGATGGCATGGGCGGATTCACTGGCAAGATCACCTCGTATCAGCCGCAATCCGAATCGAACTACAACGGCCTGGCCGCAAGCCTGAACCGTCAGTTCAAGAATGGGTTGCTGCTGAACTTCGCTTACACCTGGAGCAAGACGATGGACGACGCCACGGCGGCGACCTACTCGACCGTGCTGACGCCGAGGCGGCCCCAGAATTCGCAGGATCTCGCCGCAGACTACAGCCGCTCTGCTCTCGACCGAACCCACCGAGTCACTTTGGCCCTGGTCTACGACTTGCCGTTCTTCAAGCAGTCCAACTGGATGGTGAAGAACCTTGTCGGCAACTGGGAAATCGCACCCATCTATACCTACGAATCGCCGGAGTATTTCACGGTTCTGTCCGGCGTCAACTCCAACCAGAACGGCGACTCCTCATCGATTGACCGCACCATCTTCAACAAGAACGGCGCAAAGCACACCGGCTCCGACGTTGTGGCTTATGCTAATCCGAGCCTGGATGCAACCTGCCCTGCCGGACCGACCGATCCGACGGATCCAAATGGCACGCCGTTGTGCAACGACGACCTTGTGGCGTACGTCGCTGTCAATCCGGATGCGGAATACATAACGGCCGGAGCCGGCACACTACCGACCGCGAGCCGCAACACTGAAGCGATTCGGCCCATCGACAACATCGATGCGACCGCGGTCAAGCGGTTTAACTTTGGTGAAGCTCGCTCAGTGGAGTTCTCCGCAGGCGCATTCAACGTGCTGAACCACTCGCAATTCACGGGCGGCAACATTGACAACATCGCCAACCCTGGTTACACCACAGGGATCAGCTACCAAACAGCGTCCAATCCTCAATTCAACAACCCTGGAAAGTACTTCGTCGCCAACGCGCGCACCATGCAGTTGTCGTTGAAGTTCTTGTTCTAACGGGCTCATCGCAGCCGCAAAAAGGGCGCCCCACGGGGCGCCCTTTTGCGTTGCTTGCAACGAACTCTGATTTTCCACCGCAATGGCGACCTGGCAGCCGTCAACCCCTTTTCGCGGCAGCCTTCTTGGCAGGGGCTTTCTTTGCAGGCGCCTTTTTTGCAGGGGATTTCTTCGCAGGAGACTTCGCGGCGCTTTTTCTCGGTTTAGGTTCAGCTTTGGTCGCCGGCTTGGGTTTGGCGGCGGCCTTGCCCCGCGCGGCGCGGGTCTTGGCCGCAAGAGCAGCCTTCAGCTCTTCGTCAAATGCGGCGGGCGTCAGCGGCCGCGCAGACTTGCGCAGCCTCTCAATGTCGTAGAAGGCGCGCCTCTCCGACAGAAAAATATGCACCACAAAATCAACGTAGTCGAGCAGGATCCAGTCGCCCTTGAGGCGGCCCTCAACGGAATTGGGATAGACACCAAACTCCTTCTTGAGGCTGTGCTCGATTTCATCGGCGATGGCCACGGCCTGCCGATCGTTGGTGGCGGAAGTGATGAGGAAAAAGTCCGACAGGCCGGAGTCGATGGGATCGAGTTCGAGGATGCGGGTATCTTCGCCTTTTTTGTCTTCACAGACTTTAGCTGCGGTCTGCACCAGGATGCGGGTCTGCTCGTGAGCCTGCGTAGATGTCATTCGATGGAAAAACTCTCCAATACACATCGTAGACTGTTGCTTCAGGCAGGGGCAAGTGATGGGCCTCTAGAGATAAAGGCCATGTGCGGCGATGTACTCTGCGACGGCATCCGGCAGAAGCTCGTGACCGGCCGCCAGGCATCCTCCGGCGTCTCGAGCCTGGCGGCGAATCTCGGATGCGCTGATCTCGACATGCAGCCCCGGCAAAAGATAGAAGGGCGCAACGGCGCCACCTGGGTTGTGCAGCGTGTAGCGGCTCACCGCGACGCCGTCGCTTTTGGACGTATCCGAGGGGTTTGAGGCTATGGAGAGCCCGGCAGGCAGAGCCGCCGCGAGGTCTTCGAGGCTTTGGCCAGGCCGCGAGGCAACAATCAGCGGTGCAACGAAGGGAATTTCGGCCCCGCGATGCCAGTGTCGCAACCCAAGGAACGAGTCAGCGCCCATCAGGCAGAACAACTTGTCGGCGCGGGGCAATTCGGACCGCAAGCGCATGAGCGTGTCAATGGAGTAGTTGGCTGTGCCCTGGGGGGCCGGCGCGTCGGCCAGCGAAATCGCGAACCCTGCTTCGCCGGCAATGGCCAGGCGGGTCATGGCGAGCCGCTCGTCAAAGCTTGCCGTGGGGCCGTGGGGTTTCAAGGGCTGTGTGCCAACCGGGGCAAAGAGCACCTGGTCCAGGCCGAGAGCGTTGCGGGCGGCGCGTGCCACGGCGAGATGGCCGCAATGGGGCGGATCGAAGCTGCCTCCAAAGAACGCGATGCGCCGGCCTTCAGCCGCCTCATAGGACATGGATTCATGGTATCCCGTGCGCTCTGGTAATATCACTGCACACGCGATGCGGTATTTGATTGTCATCCTGGCCCTTGGCGGAATGCTGGTTTCCGGTCTGGCGTTGCGCGTTCACTATTCCGTGGGCACCGAGCCCTGCTCGATCAACGAGAAGTGGGATTGCGGGATCGTGAACCACAGCGAGTATGCGGAGGTTGGGCACGTTCCGGTGGCCGCCATCGGAATCATTGGCTACCTCGCCCTCGCCTGGCTTGCCTTCGGGCGGCAGCGTGTGCTCACCGCGGTGGGCGCGTCGGTTGGATGTGCGTTCGCGGCCTACCTCAGTTACATCGAAAAGGATGTTCTGATGGTTTGGTGCCTGTATTGCGTCATTTCGCAAGCCATCATCGCCGTTTCAATGCTCCTGGGCATCGGCTGGATGGTTGCGGGATGGGTTGAGAATGCGCAGGACCAAAGCTAGTTCCCCAGGCTCTCTGGACTTCATCTGTGCCGCTTGAACTCCTCACCCCCCTTCCAGGCCCTGCCCGCTGATAAACTTGAAGTAACGGATGATCAAGCAGAGATACGCGCGCTGGATGTACGAGTGGGAGACGCGGCTGACCACGCGCGATGAGAACCGCGTGGTGCGCCCGCTGGAGTGGGGCTTCGAGTGGATTGAGCCCTTTCTCGAGGCGCACGGATTTGGTGCTGCCTTGCCGGTCCCGGCCGGACTGCGCGACGATGCCGCTGCCGAAGCGGCCATGGTGCGCATCAACCAGCTGCTCATTCGCCATAGCGATATTTTCTTTGGATACAAGCGCCCCACGGATTTTCGCCTGGAAGAACGGCACCCCGAGCTGTTTCCCACCAATGTGCGCCCGGAAACGCTGGAGATGGATGCGGCCATCAAGCGGCAGGCCGTCGAGGGAAAGATTCCCCCGGCGCAGTTTCTCCGCTTCACTTCGCCGGAGCGTACATCCTATCCCGAGAACGATCTGGTCAACGCCCGCTGGTTCCCCGCGCCCGCACACAAGGACCCGAAGCGTCCCAAGCAAGCCATCGTCGTGTTGCCGCAGTGGAACGCCGACGGATTCAGCCACAACTCGCTCTGTGCCATCTTCAATCGCATGGGCGTTTCGGCACTGCGTCTTTCCATGCCCTATCACGACATTCGCCGGCCCGCGGAACTGGAGCGCTCCGACTACAACGTCAGCGCCAACATCGGCCGCTCGCTCTCAGCCTGCCGCCAGGCGGTGGTCGACATTCGCTGCTGCATCGACTGGCTTGAAGAGCAGGGCTACGAGCACTTCGGCGTACTTGGAACCAGTCTCGGCTCCTGCTACACCTTCCTCGCCAGCACCCACGACACGCGCATCCGCGTCAATGCGTTCAACCATGCATCCACGGCATTCGGCGACGTGACCTGGGCGGGCCAAAGCACGCGCCACGTGCGTCAGGCGCTCGAAGATGCCGGCCTCACGCAGGACCGCGTGCGCGAGTTGTGGTCTGCCATCAGCCCCTGCAGCTATTACGACAAGATCGCGAGCCCTGAGGCCGGCGGTCCGCAAAAGAGGCTGCTGATGGTCTATGCCAACTACGACCTCACCTTCCCAAAAGAATACTCGCTTCAGGTCGTCGAGGCATTCAAGCGTGTGGGCCTCAATTTTGAGGCGCGCGTGCTGCCTTGCGGCCACTACACCACCGGCGAAACGCCTTACAAATTCATCGACGGCTGGTACCTGGGTTCGTTCGTCCATCGCGCTTTCAAGGCGCTGCGGAAAGAGAAGGCAGAGCGCGCCAGGGCTACCGCGTTGCGGTCAGATGAAGTAGAGGAAGAAGTCGGAGCGCGGTAAGAAGCGAGACTGGGCATCGACAGGTGTGGCGGGAGATTTCAAGAACGGGCTTGGCTGTAGCTAGCTATCCCATTCGACGGCAAAGCCTTTTCCCGGCCTTGGACCGCCGGGTCTCCTCGCAAAGATCAATGTGCCGTCACCGCCGTCCCCATCACGACTTGGTGCGACCTCATAGCCTGCGAAGCGCAGAGTGTATCTTGGCCGCCCATGCGCACTCGAACGCAACACTTCAGCCAATGGCACCGTGGCGTAAATCAATTGTGACCCGGCTCGATTTACAAGATTTGAAATCCGCCCGCGGCGCGAGTTGATGTCGCGGATGATGGTCCCCATGTGCTCCTCGGGAACCGTGACTTCAACCGCCATCACCGGCTCCAGCAAAACCGGAGAGGCCTTCCGCGCAGCTTCTTTGAACGCAATCGAACCGGCAAACTTGAATGCCATTTCGTTCGAATCCACTTCGTGGGAGCTGCCGTCGAACAGAATCACCTTCACGTCCACGATAGGGTAACCGGCCAGGATGCCCAATTCGAGCGCTCCCTGCACACCCTGATCGATGGGCTTGATGTATTCCCTGGGCACTGAGCCGCCCTTGATTTCGTTAATGAATTCGTAGCCCTTGCCCGGCTCGTTGGGCTCGATGCGCAGCTTGCAATGGCCGTAGTTGCCCGAGCCGCCGGTCTGGCGAATGTACTTGCCCTCCGCCTCGGCCACCTTGCGAATCGTCTCGCGGTAAGCGATTCGCAGTTCGCCAATTTCAAGTGCTCTCCCGGCGAGAATCCCGTTGCAGGCGGCTTCGAGTTGCAACTCATCTTCCGCGCTTATGAGTATCCGCCCCTCGAGGGACTCCATCTCGAAATCCAGCGTTGGGTTTTCTAGAGCGAATACTTCGAACGCTCGCTGAATGTATGCGCGGTCTTCCTCGGTCGGCGCGGCAATCGTGGTCGACAAGATGAAACTGCCTCGATTGTTGCTCATCGCTCCCCTACCTACCCCCCAGGCGATTGTGCATGAATCCAACCCAGTATAGCCATCGGGTTGGCATCTCAAACTCTGTAGAACTCATTCTTGGGCGCCTGGAAGTGGAGCGGATTCAACCGTACCGGCACCTTGTGTAAGCCCGTTAGCGAACCGCGCTCAAGTCCATCCGCAGCACCTTCGCCGGATCAAGATACGCCCCCTGCCAGCGAACAGCCCAATGCAGATGCGGTCCGGTCACGCGGCCCGTCGCTCCGCTCAACCCCAGCTTGTCCCCCGTCACCACGCGCTGTCCCTCGTGCACGTCGATACGGCTCAGGTGCATCGAAAGCGTGAATAGCCCCAGCCCGTGGTCAATGATGACGCAGTTGCCTTCGTAGTAGAGCGGCCGCGCCAGCACCACAACGCCACTGTTGCCCGCGCGCACTGGCGTTCCTTTCGCTGCGCGAAAATCCATCCCTTTATGAATGCTGGCCAGCTTGCCGTTGAAGATGCGACGTGTGCCGAAGCTGTCTGTGGGCGCGGCCTTCACCGGGGCGCGAAAGCTGCCCTGCCACAGCGGCTGCCCCGCGCTGGTGGCGAACACCTTTGCTTTGATCTCGCTTTCGGCTGCGATCTGCTTAAGTTCATCGGGCCCGGGCTCCACAAATTTAGGCGGCACGTTGAGCGCGGTGCTCCGATAGTGAGCAGGATGAATTTCGACGGTACGGCTCAAATCGCGCGCGACGCCATTGGGCAGATGCGCTGTGATTTGAAGAGTCGAAGGGCCAACAGCCCCTTCGACATCCACTCCGGCCAATGCGAACCAGGTGCGCCCATCGTGGCCGCGAAAGAACTCGAGTTTGCGGCCCAGCCAATCGCCTTCAAGAGATGCTGCATCGGGCAGGCTCACGCGAATCAACTCAGGAGATCCGGCCTCCACTCGCGCCGGCGTGATGCTGACTCCCGTTCCGAGCGCAGCGGGCGGTTGCCCCGCTGCCGTACCTGCGGCGAGAGCAACGAACAGAGCGAGCCGCAAGCTGGCTGAGCCGGTCATGCGTTCAGCATAACCGGCTGTCGCAGCAGGGCACGCTAAATCATTGAAGAGGTTCATCGCGGAGCAACGCGGCGGTTGAACTTCGCGCGACAAATCTTTCGGTGGGCGTCATTCTGCGCACGATTCTCCCTTCGTGCCGTCTGGCCAACTGTAACCAACACGTCCGCGGACGTATCGTATATACGTATGCCTTCCCCGGCGCGAACCTCGATTCACTCCGCACGATTTGCACTGCTGATTGCGGCCTTCTCCGTGTGCGCCTTTGGCCAACCGTCGCAGACGTCTGCGCCCACCCAGCGCCAACCGGTTCTCGTGGAGCTGTTTACCTCGGAGGGCTGCTCTGATTGCCCGCCCGCCGATGCGCTGCTCGGGCGTCTTGATGCCACCCAGTTCGTTCCCGGCGCGCAAGCCATCGTGCTCAGCGAGCACGTCACCTATTGGAATCATGAAGGCTGGCACGATCCGTTCTCCTTTGACGCAATCGATCAGCGACAGCAGGATTACGTCACACGCTTCGCGCTCCCGAGCAGCTACACGCCGCAGATGGTCGTTGACGGAGTTACACAATTCGTTGGCAGTGATGCGCGCGCGCTTGCCGCCGCCGTGACCAGCGCCGCAGCCAGTCCGAAGCTGGCAGTTGCGATTGAGAATGCCCACTGGGAGAAAGGCGCGGCGATCTTCTCCGTACGGGCACCTTCCGATTCCGACGCAACACTCTTTGCGGCGCTCGCAGCCGATGCCACGCACTCCGAGGTTGTGCGCGGAGAGAACGCTGGCCGCACACTGCATCATGTGGCCGTCGTACGCGTGCTCAAGGACTTCGGCTCGAAATCGGCAGACGGGCGCCAATTGAAGCTCTCGAGCCCCGACGTATCCCATCCAGGCGAACCCACCGGCCCCTTCCGGCTGGTTGTCTTTCTGGTCGATCGCAGGAATGCGCACGTGCTGGCCGTCGCGGAGCAGGTGCTGGGCCGGTAACTTGTCCCGGTAGCTTGGCCCGCAATCTGAAACCGGCCGCGCACGACCCTTTCTTCAACACCCAAAGCGCGCTGAAAATGCCATAGAATTCTTGTATGACTGATCGCATGTCCCTCCCCCTTGCCCAGGCCGACCCCGCAGTGGCTGCTGCTATTGACCAGGAAACCCTCCGCCAGCACGAGGGGCTGGAGATGATTGCCAGCGAAAACTTCGTGTCTGAAGCAGTGTTGGAAGCAGCCGGCTCTGTCTTCACCAATAAGTACGCCGAGGGTTATCCCGGACGCCGTTACTATGGCGGCTGCGAGTTCAGCGACGTGGTGGAGAACCTGGCGCGCGAACGGGCCAAGGAGATATTTGGCGCGGAATTTGCCAATGTGCAGCCGCACTCCGGTTCGCAGGCCAATGCATCCGCCTATGCCGCGGTGCTGCAGGCAGGCGACACGATTCTGGGGCTTGATCTGGCCCATGGCGGCCATCTCACCCACGGCCACAAGTTGAGTTTCAGCGGCAAGCTCTACAAGCCGGTGTTTTACCACGTGCGGCGCGACACTGAAGTGATCGACTACGACGAGCTTGAAGCCATCGCGGTCCGCGAAAAGCCGAAAGCCATCATTGGCGGAGCCAGCGCCTATCCCCGGCTGTGGGACTTTCCTCGTATGCGGCAAATTGCCGACAAGGTCGGCGCGGTCTACATCTTCGATATGGCCCACATCGCCGGCCTCGTCGCGGGCGGCGTGCATCCCTCGCCTGTGCCCCATGCGGACATCACCACGACAACCACGCATAAGACGCTTCGAGGACCCCGCGCGGGCCTCATTCTGTGCGGCAGTGATTATCAACTGGGAGCGAAGCCCGAACAGACGATTGGCAAGGCCGTTGACCAGGCTGTGTTTCCAGGCCAGCAGGGCGGACCTCTGGTGCACATCGTCGCGGCCAAGGCAGTGGCTTTTGGTGAGGTGCTGCGCCCTGAGTTTAAAGACTATGCAGCGCAGACCGTGGCTAACGCAGCGGTGCTCGGCGCGGGCTTGCAACAAGAGGGTTACCGCCTCGTCTCCGGCGGCACTGACAATCACCTGCTGTTGGTTGACGTCTTCGAGAAAGGAATCCTTGGATCTGAGGCTGAGTTGGCGCTGGGCAAGGCAGGAATCACCGTAAACAAGAACGCAATTCCTTACGACACTAATCCTCCTCTGAAGCCTTCGGGCATCCGCGTTGGCACGCCCGCACTCACTACGCGCGGAATGAAAGAGCCGGAGATGCGGCAGATTGCCAAATGGATTGCAAAGGCTCTTGACCAACGCAATGACGATTCCGCTTTGGAGCGCATGCGCGGAGAAGTGGCCGAGATGGCCAATCAGTTTCCGCTCTATGCGTGGCGCCGCGCGCCTGCTGCGGTCGTGGCCTAACCCATTGATTTAGATGCGAGAATTTCTCAAAACACAACTTGCCATTCTACGCAGGGTTGGAGTAACTGTAGTTAGGATGACCTACCCCGAGAGTGAGAGCAAAGGGTCATGGTATTCGCCCATCGGGTCATCGAGAATGCAGGAGGACGCTATGCGCACAGCGCAAATTGTTTTCGCAGCTTTGCTGGTTGCTGCTTTGCCGGCCATCGCCCAGAGCAAGAATCATTCAAATTACCACCCGACTCCCCCCTCGAGAGGGCCCGCTCCATTAAAAGGCGCTCCAAGGCCGGAGCCACCCAAGCAACCCCAGACGCATCCGGCGGGCAACCCGCCTGAGCAGCAGCGGAATTTCAGCGACAAGCCCGGCCATCCCGACGCTCCCCACGTCGACAAAGGCAACAAGTGGGTCGGTCATGATACCGGCCGGAACGATCCCAATTACCATCTCGATAATCCTTGGGAGCATGGCCACTTTAGCGGTGGCTTCGGTCCCTCGCATCGCTGGCATCTCGCTGGCGGCGGCCCGAGCCGCTTCTGGTTCAACAATTGGTACTGGAGCGTTGCGCCGTATGACGTAGCCTATTGCGACGGCTGGCTGTGGGACTCCGACGACATCATCATCTACGAGGATCCCGATCATGATGGCTGGTACCTGGCTTACAACGTGCGACTCGGAACCTATGTGCACGTGATGTACCTGGGTTCATAACAACGCGAATAGGTTCCGTATCAATTGAAACGGGGTGAGCCGAAAAGCTCGCCCCGTTTTTGCTTCATGCAGCCCTTCTGAGGTTGCGTGCTCGATGTACAGGGTCCCCAGTGGGGAGATAAGATAGGCAGTCCGAATGGAGCAGGCGCGCAGACGCATGAACTTGCCGCGGTGCTCCGGAAAAATCAACGCCAGTTCAAGAGGGTTTGGCATGAATCTCTCATCTGCCCGCGGCTCCGCGCGCTCGAATGCACTCATGTTCGTCGCGCTTTTCCTGCTCGCTGCGTTGCCTGCTGCGTACGCTGCACCTGCGTCCATCGTACTTACTGGCGCCGATCGACGGCCCGCCACCTCGCTGAACGGGGAATGGGGCGCGATCATCGATCCCTACTTCTCCGGTCTCTTCAGCTTTCATCACGTGGAGAAGAAGAACGGATGGTTTCTCAACCAAGTGGCGAAACCTGGCGATCTTTTTCCAACCGAGTATAACTTTGCCACCGCGCCGAAATTGAAAGTGCCCGGTGACTGGAACACTCAGCGCGAATCGCTCCTCTACTATGAGGGCCCTATCTGGTATGAGCGCGACTTCACTTATGAGCCGAAGGAACACACTCATATCTTTCTCCACATCGGTGCAGCGAACTACCGCAGTTGGTTCTGGGTCAACGGGCAGAAAGTCTGCGAACACGAAGGAGGCTTCACCGCATTCAATTGCGATGTAACTACGGCCATTCATGCCGGTGCAAACTTTGTGGTGGCGGCGGTGGATAACACACGTCTCGAGGATGGCGTTCCCGGCCTTGAAACAGACTGGTGGAATTATGGAGGGCTCACGCGCGAAGTTTCGCTCATCGAGGTTCCCGAGACATTTATCGATCAGTATGACCTGCACCTGGACCGCGGCGAGGGTTCGGCGCTATCGGGCTGGGTGCATGTGATGGATGGCCAGCCCGGAATGAAGGTTGAAGTCGAGATACCGGAGTTAGGTGCAAGGACAACTTCCGAGACTGACGGCGATGGGCGCGCCGCAGTTCATTTTGACGTGAAAGCGTTGCAGCGCTGGTCACCCGAGACGCCGAAGCTTTACAAGGTCATAGTCCACGCCGGTTCCGATTCCATCGATGAGCTCATGGGCTTCCGCACCGTTGAAACGCGCGGCACCGAGATTTTGCTGAACGGTAAGCCAATCTTCCTGCGCGGCGTTTCAATTCATGCAGAGGCGCCGTATCGCACTGGCCGCGCTTACTCTGACAAGGATGCGGAGACATTGTTGGGCTGGGCGAAGGAGCTTGGCTGTAACTACGTACGTCTCGCGCATTATCCACACGATGAAACCATGCTGCGCGCGGCGGATCGCATGGGCATTCTCGTCTGGTCAGAGAATCCCGTCTATTGGGCGTTGGACTTTGGCAATCCCAAAGTACTCGCGAAGGCCGAGCAGCAGTTGGACGAAGAGATCAACACCTCGCGCAATCATGCATCCATCATTCTCTGGTCGATGGCCAATGAAACGCCTGACAATGCAGAGCGCACGCAGTTCATTGAAACTCTCGGCAGCCGCGCGCGGGCACTCGATCCAACCCGTCTTATTACTGCGGCGTTGCTGGTGCGGGCGAAGGAAACACCAAGATCGTGGACGATCCGCTGGGCACAGGCGTTGGACGTGATCGGCACGAACGAATATATCGGATGGTACGAAGGGCATCCCGAATCAGCCGATGTAACTCAATGGCAAATCGACTACCAGAAGCCGCTCATCATGAGTGAATTTGGCGCCGGAGCCAAGGCCGGGATTGCATGGCCGCGATGATCAACGCTGGACCGAGGAGTATCAGGCCAATGTCTATCGTCACCAACTGCCGATGCTTAACCGCATCGCGCAACTTAGAGGGATGAGCCCGTGGGTCCTGATGGATTTCCGTTCGCCGAATCGACCTTTGGCCGGAATTCAGGATGAATTTAACCGAAAAGGACTTATCTCGGACCAGGGACAGAAGAAATTGGCATTCTATGTGCTGCAGAAGGCATATAAGGAGGGCACCATTGGTAAGCCCGAGTAAGCAGGTCGCATGGGTACCTACGTAAGTCATGTGACTAAGAAGGAATGGTAGGCAGGGGGGGTAAATTGAGTTAAGCTCACCTAATGGTGATTGAATCAATACTCGCCCAACTCGACGCGGAGATCGCAAGGCTGACCCAGGTTCGCTCCCTGCTGGCCGACTCCGGCAAAGTCGCCGCCAAAGTAACTGAGCGCAAGGCAAAGTCAGCGCCCGCAAAAAAGCGCAAGAAGCGAGTACTAAGCGCCGATGCACGCAAGCGGATTGCTGATGCGCAGCGCAAGCGGTGGGCGGCGCAGAAAGCGAAAACCAAGTAGGACGCACAAGGAACAAACTTCCCTCATACGCACCGACGATGGCATTTTCGGAAATACGGTAGTCCGAAGCCGTAAGGGCAAAGTCAACGCGACCAGCAGAGAGCGGTGACCTTGCACGACTTCAAAGGGCCACGTTATTGCAGGAAATGCCTCAATCCAGACAAGGATTCATCATACGGGTTCAAAGAGAGAGAATCATTTGATTCAGCTACCACGCTGAACGGGTCGAGCAGGCGGTGGTGAACACGTTTCACCACCGAGCGATCCGAGGCCGTTTCGCTTGGTGCCAAGATCTCTCATGGTCCCATTGTCAAGAAACAAAGTGAGTGGCTATAAAAGAGCTTCACCGGAATCATCCAGCCGTCGTTGCAATTCACATATCTCATTTGGATACCCAGCGGGTCCGGACTTGCAATGAGCAGTCTGCAAGTTCTCAGGGCAATTACCAGGCTTCAACTGCCAATACATTCGGCGGGCCGGAGTGGCCTTGAATCACCTGTGTCTCAATAACCGCTTCAAGATTCTTATGTTCCCAATCCGCGGGCGCTTTGGCCAGCAGCGAATCGAGATAGACGGGGTTATAAAGAATCTCTCCCGCGGCTTCTGTGCCTTCTTCTGAAATGCCTGCGGCAATGATCACCGGCTGTCCCGTGGTGCTGTCGTGGATGCGCGCCACGATCGCGTAATCCTGTGAGAGTTTTTCATAGGGCAGGTCCCAGGCCGTTGCCCACGAGGTTGCCTTCTGACTCTTGCGATCCACTAGCAGGGCAACGCCGTCTTTCGACGCAAACCCGAAGCGCAGCTTCTGCGTGACGCGCAGGGTCCAGATATTGTCGAAGGCTCCGATCAGCACAATCGGCCCTTCGCGGAGCTGTTCGAAGCTCGCTTCGGAGGCGGGAACGACACGAAAGCTTCTGTGGTGCGATTCCAGCGCCGCCACCGTACGGGTCAGGGTGATTACATCGGCGAGTGCCAGGTTTCCTGAGTAGTGCAGCCGGAAGTAGAGCGGCTCTGCCTTGGTTGGGGGCACCGGTGTATCGAGCGCATTGATGGATCCCACTTCAATATTCTTGGCCGGCTCTCCCAGGCAAAAGGTGGCCGGGTTGGTGCTGGAAGTCACAGGCTCCCAGAATCGGTCGAAGTTCGAAGGTGGCTGCACCGGGTGGTAGCGCAATCCGATGCTTAAACCTGCCACTCCTGCCAGCACCACAAAACCAGCAATTAGCAGCCAGCCGACCCAGGGCAGCGAAGCGGATGGCATTTCCTGCGTGGCAGGTGAATAGGGCCGCGGCGACTCAGCGAGGACGGCGACCGGGCGGGGTTCTTCGATCAATTCAGGCGTGCGAAACAACGGCACATAGGAGCCGACCGGCAGCTCGATCACCAGCTCCCCATCGTGTGTCGAGTCGTAATAGTACTGTGAGAGGCGCTTGCGCACCTCGCCTGCGGAGATTCGAACCATAGGGTCCGCATTGGCGTCGTAGCTGGGAGTTCGTCCGAAGACTTCGATCCCGATGCTTCGCTCTTTCAATTCGGCGGCGTTGCCCAGCAGCGTCTGCTCCACCGTGTGCGCCAGCAGGGCAGGATAGCGTTTGCTGTTGGCGAAAAGAGGATGGGCCAGAAGCCGCTGCAGCTGCTCCCGAATCGACCGCTGGGTCCGGAACGAACGCCGACTGTTCCATATCCTGCATGGATTTCGGCGCCAATGGCATGTCGAGACTCCCCCTCGCTAGTTTCAGTGGCGGTTCAAAACCCGCGCTCAATCGAGCTCGCGGGTCGATCGGTCGAACCGGCTGGTCCGGCCGAACGCAATTTTCGCCGGGATCCCGAGTGCCCGTCACAGGCATTCTGCTGCTTGGGCGGACGCAGTCAAGCAGTTCCGTTGCGGCCGAAATTGCTCTATGGTTGCCTGTGGGAATCGGTGCATTCTCGGATGATTAACAATCCCGCATTGCGTATCATACGTCCCCTAATTCCGTGTTGTCTACATGGATTAACCCTTATAGAAATAGATGATTTAACGATTCGCGAGGCGGATTTGGTACCCGATGGAACCTGTCCTCGGAATTTGCGTCGCGAATATATTCAAATTCGGTCCAGAAGATGTTCCGGAAGTGTGTCTCTGCGGAGACTGTCACTTCCGTCTGCAATGACCATACTATTCGGCGCATCTTCTTGTGATTGCGGCTCCTCGCCCCTCCGGTTCGCCAGACCTGGATTCATCCAGGCAGGACTTACCGGGGGGCGCTTTTTTTTGCGAGTTAGCCCAAGGCCTCCGCCGACATCCGGCAATTCCCCGAAAGGTATTCAGCGAAGCCGCGGGTCCTTCTCGTCAATTCGCCCTCAAGCGCCACCATCGGGCTGATGTCGCGAGGCGCGCCGGGCGGGGATGTAGCCGGCGAGCGCTGAAACCACCACCAGGGCAACCACCATTCCGGCAAAGGTGGTCAGGTCCCACGGCGACGTGTCGAACAGCAGCGAGGCGATAAGCCGCGCGACGGCGAGCGAGGCCACCGTTCCCAGCACGACTCCAGCGACCGCCAGGCGCAGAGTTCTGCCGAGCACGTCCATCTGCACGCGGCCCATGCTGGAGCCCAGCGCCATGCGGATGCCAATTTCCTGCGTCCGCTGCGTGACGGAGTAGGAGATGACGCCGTAGATTCCGAGCGCGGCCAGCAACAAGCCGAGCCCGGCAAACGCAGCGACCAGCAGCATGAAAAACCGGCGCGGCGAGTTGGCGTGATCCACGAGCATCTGGATGGGGCGGAACTCCGCCGCAGGCTGTTTGGGATTGAGGTCGCGAAGGGTGCGAAGCACACTAGTGGCCAGGCGTGGCAGGCGGCAGCGTGGTGCGCATCACGAGTTCCGCGCCGGTTGGGTCCCGCTGCGTCGCGGGATAGTAGATCTGCCAGCCGGTTTCTCCTTCGACGGCTCTCCTCGTGGACGTCGTCGATAATGCCGATAATGTGCAGATCCTGGACCGCCATTGAGTGATCTCTGTCCGATCGCATCGCCGTTGGGCCATCCGGCGAATTGGCAAGGAAATGCGCGAACGCCTGGTTGATCATGACGACTTGCTCGCTCTTGGGGCCGTCGTCCCAGGTAAAGTCGCGCCCCCGCAGCCCGGTGCCCATGGCGCGCAAATATCCCGGCGTGACCACGTAAACCAGTGGGCCCGGCGGCGCAGTTTGTCCGGGCGCTTGACGCCCTTCGGAAACGGCGTTCCCCAGGCGCGATTCTGGCCCAGCGGAAGATAGTCCGAAATCCCGGCCGCCTCCACGCCGGGAATCGCGCTTACCCGAGCAAGAACCTGCTGAAAGATTGCGGTGCGCTTCTGCAATGCTGGCCGCATTCGTGGGGGCACTGTCGTCGTATTCCACCTTGACGGCGGCGGCGTGCTCAGGCTGGAACCCGAGGTCGACGTCGAGAACCTTGAGAAAACTGCGCAGCAGCAGGCCCGCGCCCACAAGCAGCACGCAGGCCAGCGCCACCTCCGATACCACGAGAACGGCGCGCAGGCGCTCGTGCTTGCGGCCCTGCCCTGCGCCCGGGCCTCGAGTCCTTCAGCGACTCCTGCAGATTGCCCCCGGCCATGCGCAGTCCAGGAATCAGCCCGAACAGCACAGCCGCCGACACCGCGATCATCAGCGTCCACGCAAGTGCGGTGCCGTCAATGCGCAAGCGTGCTCAGCAGGGGCAGCGCGATGGCGCCTTGGTGCGCAAGCCACGAAACAAGAATGACGGCAAGTCCAAGCCCGCACAACGCGCCCGCGCCCGAGAGAACCAGGCTCTCCGTCAGCAACTGGCCCACGATCCGGCCGCGGCTGGCGCCGAGAGCGCCGCGCATCGCAAACTCCTTGCTGCGCGCGGCGGCGCGGGCCAGCAGCAGGTTTGACAGGTTGACGCACGCAATCAGCAAGATCATGCCCACGGCGCACCACAACACAACCAGCGCGCGCCGCAGCCGTCCGCTCACGTAGTCCTTCAGCGGCACTGGGACCACGTCGCCTTTGTAGTTCGCCGCATGTGTCCGGGTGTTTGTTGTTCCAGCACATGTGCGGCGCCGCAGCCGCCGCATCCTGCACGCGCCTGCGCCAGCGAGACGCCCGGCTTCAGTCGCCCGATAAAAGTGATGATGTTTCCCCAGTCCCGCGGAGGACCATAGAGATTCAGCGGCGTGATGGCATCCACCTTCGCGCCCGGTGAAAACACGGCGCCAAAATCAAATGTCTTCGGCAGCACGCCGATGACCGTCGTCTGCTGGCCATTCATGTCGAAAGCCTTGCCCACAATGTTCGGGTCGGCGTTGAACTGCCGCCTCCACCACGCATCGGTCAGCAGCACCACCGGAGCGGCGCCGTTGCGCGCGTCTTCCGGCCTGAATAGCCTTCCCTTGGCCGGCTGCACCCCCAGCACCTGGAAGAAATTCGCAATCACATCGATGCTGGTCGCCGGAATCGGAGCTCCACCGAGATTGAGGCTGAGATTGTCTGCACTGGAGAAGGCGAAGTATCCCGTTACATCCTGATACGAACGGCTGTACATCCTGAACTCATCGTAGGCATCTGTGGAATAAGTCGCGCACGAAAGGCCGCACTTGGTCGGCGGCGGCGCAATCCACACCAGTTGCTGTGCCTGGTCAAAGGGCAGCGGACGCAGCATCAGCGTGTTCACCACGCTGAAGACGGCAACGTTCGCGCCGATCCCGAGAGCCAGAATCAGAATCGCTACGGCTGTGAAGCCACGGTCGCGGCCAAGGGTGCGAAATGTGTACTTCAGGTCCTGCAGGAGAATGTCGAGTTTCATCAGACCTCGCGCCTCGCGATGTTGATCTTTCGCTTGTTCCATGCCGCCCAGACTGACAAGCGCCAGGCGGCGCGCCTCCGCCGCGGAGAATCCGCGGGCCAGGTTGTCTTCAATCGCGAGATCAAGGTGCGCGGCCAGTTCATCTTCCAGATCTCCATCCAGGGAAGACTTGTGGAAGAAGGCACGCGCGCGCGCAACGCCTCGCCTCAACAGGCTCATGCGGGGCCTCTGTTTCCGCCCAGCGCCCCCTCTTCGTCCGCGTCTTCGCCCATCGAGAGCACTCGGTCCATCACCCCGGTCAGCCGTTCCCAATAATGCGTATCGCTGGCCAGCTGGCGCCGGCCTGCGGCGGTGATGCCATAGAATTTCGCCTTGCGATTGTTGCCGGAGAGACCCCAGCTCGACCTGATCCAGCCACGCTGCTCCAGCCGCACGAGACCGGCATAAATGGTGCCCTGATTCAGCAACACTTCGTTGCCGCTTACCTGTTCAATCCGCCGCGCAATGCCGTAGCCGTGTTGCGACCCCATGGCGGCGAGCGTTTGCAGCACCATCAAATCAAGCGTGCCTTGCAAAAGGTCAAGTTTCTGCAAATTCATTCCTCCTGTGGGAATGCCACATCAGAATGCCACAAGACATGTGGGAACGCCACAGGAATCTCAAGAGCTATCCGAATCGCCCCGATGAAGTCTCTGTAAGCCCCGTCACTGCCAGCAACTTCAACGACCCGGCATGATTTCCCCACATGCACGACGAAACCAGCGTCGAAGGTCTACTCTTTTGTGTACTTACACTTGCATATCAAAAAGCCGTGCTGCCTTAATGGCGGTGCGCTCCGCCCAAAGGGAGGCATCATGACGACCATTGTAAGAATGTTTTGTGCTGCTTTTTCTGTACTTGCGTTGCTGGCGCTGGGTCAGCCGAGCCAACTTTCCGCGCAAGGTACGAGCAATCCGCCCGCCGCGGCCGCAGCGATTCACACCGTCACGCTGGACGTGGTGGTTACGGATAAATCAGGCAAAACAATTGGCGGCCTTCAGTCGGGCGACTTCAAGGTGCTCGACAACAAACAGCCGCGCGGCATCGTCAGCCTGCATGAAGCCGCAGGTGCGAACGCCAGCGCCGATCCACCGCTGGAGGCGTACCTTTTGGTCGATACAATCAATCCCGGCACCGTGGTTGTCGCCAATGAGCGCCGCAACCTCGTCGACTATCTGCAGCACAGCGGCGCCCAGCTCGCGTTGCCCACTTCCTTCATCTTCCTCACCGACGATGGACTCAAGTTTCAAGAGCAATCCACGCGCGACCCGAAAGTCCTGCTGGCGAATCTTGAAAGTAATCCAACCGGCCAGCGCGCGTTCCATAGCTCGGCCGGCTTTCAGAGCCAGGTCCAGATGCGCGAGAAATCTCTCCAGGCGCTCAACGTTCTCGCAGTTACCCTCAGCAGAAAGCCAGGTCGGAAGATCGTCGTCTGGATCAGCACAGGCTGGCAGGCGTTTCCCGACTTGAGTGCGCAAAAAACAGCGCAGGAATATCAGCAGCTCTTCAACTACATTGTTTCCATCTCCACCGCGCTGCGCCAGGCCCGCATCACTCTCTACAGCGTCGATCCTCAAGGGGCAGAAGAAGGCGGGGCCAATGTGAAGAACTCCTACTACCAGGATTTTCTCAAGGGCGTGGCATCGCCCAAACAGGCCGATAACGGCGACCTCTTTTTGCCGGTCATCGCCACGCAAACCGGCGGCAAGGTTCTGTTCGGAAGCAACAACACAGCGAAGATGGTTGACCAGTGTCTCGCGGATGCAGAAGCCTACTACGTGCTCACCTTCGATGCACCCGCGGCTACGCAGGAAAGCGAGTATCACGGAATTCAGCTTCAAATCGACAAGCCGGGACTGAAGGCGCGAACCATCACCGGGTACTACGCACAGCCGTGATCACTGCACCCAGCTCTCATCGGGGTGCAACGAATCTACGCGACGCTCTGCCCGCATTGAGCCTTCATCGCGATCGCGGAGTCAGCGTCGCTCCCAACAGAGCTGAGCCCGGAAAGAAAGTCGCAATGTTGTCGAGCGGAAACTGAACCGGGGCGTCTGTGGATATAGAAGCGGCCATGGGGTGATCGAAGAACTTCACCCCGGGCGCTCCTCCCACGAACAACTTTGAGAGGCGAAAGATGAAACAGAATCTTGAGACTGGAACGCGAAGGCAGACCGCCGCCGCATTGTTTGTTGCTCTCACACTCGCGCTGACGCTCGCTGCACCAGCCGTCCGTGCACAAGCGCAGGCCGCAGACGAAAAGCCTGCCGAGCCCAAGGCCAACACGGAGACCTACCAGGCCATTTACCTCACCAACCTCACCCAGCAAAACGACGCAAACGACGCGCAGACCGCCCTGCGCAACATGTTCCCCAAGGCGAGAATCTATTACATGCCGTCGCAGGGCGTCATCACCATGCGCGGCTCGGCCGACGACGTTCTGCAGGCGCAGAAGATGGTGGCTGAGTTTGATCGACCCAGGAAGAACTACCGCATCTCCTACACCATCACTGAGACCGACGGCGGCAAGACCATCGGCGTTCAGCATTACACCCTCATCGTGGCCGCTGGCGGCAAGACCGATCTGAAACAGGGCAGTCGCGTGCCCATTGTCACCGGATCCACTGACCCTGGAACCACGACTCAAAACTCCCAGGTCCAATATCTCGATGTGGGACTCATGATCGAAGCATCACTTGATGGCGAAAAATTGCGCACCAAGATCGAGCAGTCGAGCCTGGCCGAGGAGAAGTCTGGTCTCGGGGCGCAAGACCCCGTGCTTCACCAGGCAACTTTGGAAGGGACCGCGGCTCTGGCGCAGGGTAAGCCGCTGGTTCTCGGCTCCTTCGACATTCCCGGCAGCACGAGGCGTCAGGAGATTGAAGTCGTCTCGGAGCTGGTTCACTAATCGCCAGAGCAAACCCGTTGCAATCGCTCTCGACCTGGATTCGTGGGATCAGTTCGAACGCACATGCCTCAACATAGGCTCTGTGCTAGAATCCTGCCCATCTTTGCGGGAGAAGGAAATGTTGAAGGCTGCGCGCCATCTTCTGGTTTGCACGCTCATTCTGATGCCAGGAATTCTCATCGCGGCAGAACGCTTCGATGGAACCTGGCATACGACTGTCACCTGCCCCCCAAAAGGGAATACGGACGGATTCACCTGGAACTTTGACAGCGTCATTACGAGCAGCAACCTGCGCGGAGTGCGGGGCACCGAGGGGCAGCCCGGGTCCTTCGTGCTTGAAGGCAAACTCAAAGACGACGGCAGCGCCAAGCTCTCCGGCTCCGGCATCATCTACTCGAGAAAATATGCCCGCGGAGTCTTCGCCCATAAGGGTGAGGAATACACCTGGGACGTCAAGGCGCAATTCAAGGACACTGATGGGACCGGCACCAGAAATGAAGGTCTCGGCATCGTTGGCCGGCCATGCACCTTTGTGTTTGAGAAGCAGCAAGCCCCGAGCCCAGCCCCGGCGCCGACGGGCGGGCGCTAGAACGCAGCTTGCAACCACGGCCCAACGCAGGCACCGCTCTCCGGGCAGTTCTATTGCGGTATTCAGTCCGATTTGTGCTTCGACAGGTCCAGGCTCTTCAGGAATTTGTCCAGGGCTGCCTGATCCGCGCCGTTCTCTGGCCGGGGCCCGCGGCTCCTTGAGTCCACCGGTACCGCCAGCACGAATTCAAGCCCTACGCCATCGGCGCCCCAGTGGACGACCTTCGAACGGACTGCAATTGAGTCCTCGGGATTCTCCCCGCTGGTATCTGTCCGCTGCAGCGTCATCAGCACAATGGTTCCGGGGAACGGGCGTTCCTCCGTGAGCAGATAAAACCCAGCGCCGCTGATGTTCCCCACGTGATAGGCCTTTGGAGCGCCACCAGTCCAGTGATAGGCCACCAGGCCGGGCAAGGGATGCCGGGTGGCAATACGGCGATCGGAGGGTTCAGAGTTCAGCCAGCGCAGAAACCTCGTCTTCAATGAGCCTTTCTGTTTCGCCAGGTATTCAGCTTCGCTGGAATCCAATTTCTGTGCTGCAAATTGCAGCCGGCCGGCGCGGGTCTCAGTCGGCGCGGCGCCGTTATTTTCAGCAGACACCTCGGCTGCGGATTTTGTGCTCTCCCCGGCACGCTCCCGCTCGCGCTGCATCACCTCGGCCTCGTCCATCTCGCGGAAGTCCAGTTCATCTCCGGGCTTTGCCTGTGACGCAAAGATGGTGTGCGCAGGCAGCGCCAACGCGCTCGCCGTTCGGGGATGCAAGGGCCGTGACTCGGGACTCGGAAAGGACTCAACCTCCTGCACAACGCGATGAAATTCGTCCAGATAAACCAGATCGAACCTGGGCAGTCCCGGCGCAGCGGGTATCCCTCGGTAGGGTTTCAACCACAGGGCAAAGTCGGTCTGGACCGCGAGATCCTCAACCAGCTTCTTTAACGGTTCCACCGTTGTGTCGACAACAGCGACCTCTAAGCTGAGGAAACTTTCGCGGGATCGGTTGTGTACACGGAATTTCGGTGTCTCCATACTCTCCGATCACATTGGATGCCGCGAGCCAGCAAAGCAAAGGTCGCGATTCCATCCGGCATCTTGACTTTGCACAAGTGTACTCGCAAGTTGAGCACATAAAAAGCTTAATGGGAGATTTGCGATTCAGAAAATGGTACTTTTCGGTCAGAGATTAGTGCCCCGCCCGTTGACAATCGCCTCGGCTCTTCCGCCGCCCAATTCGCCAAATCGGCCGGCGGGGTATGCCGTGTAGGAAGTCGTACTATACCCCCCATCAACCGCGCCAATTCACGCGCCAAAGTGTTGAAACAATGGGCGGGGCGTCGCTCCAGTCGATTATCTCCCGGTCGACTGCGGATAGCCGGGGCGCCTACGTCAGCGCGCGATCCAGATGCACATATCCGCCGTCCACGACGACATGCTGACCTGTCGTGTGTCCTGACTGGGTCGGCGACAACAGAAAAACGGTAGCCGAGGCTATCTCAGAATCCAGGGTCATTCTGTGACCCAGCGGAATCTTGCTCGTGATCTGCCGCAGGCTCTCCCCGGGGTCGACAGTCGCGTCCAGCAGGCGCTGATAAAGCGGCGTCATTACCTCTGCAGGAAGCACCGCGTTTACGCGAACGCCGCATGAGGCCAGTTCAGCGGCCCACTCCCGCGTGAGCGCAAGCTGCGCACCCTTGGCGGCTGCATATCCTGAAGTGCCCCCCTGCCCGGTCAGCGCAACTTTCGAGCTGATGTTCACAATTGATCCCTGCGTGCGCTTTAGTGAAGCCAATGCGCAATGCGCCAGCGCGTAATAATGAACCAGGTTCTTATGCAGACTCTCAATAAACTTCTCAACACTTCCCGATTCAAGGCCGATTCGATCGTTGACTCCGGCATTGTTTACCAGGCCAAAGATGTCGCCATGCTGCTTTTCGATCGCGCGGATAGCCTGCGCGCACTGTTGCGCATCCTCGAGATGCGTTTCAATCAGCGTGCATGAAGCCGCAGCAGCATGGATCTCTGCCATAAAGTTGTCGACATTCTTTGATGGCCTGGCCAGCACCACCACCCGTGCGCCTTCTGCAAGGCAGCCATGCGCGATCGCTGCCCCGATGCCCGCGCATCCACCGGATACCACGATCAATTTGTCTTTCAGCCCCAGATCCATTCGCAACCTTCCTCGCAGCCTTAGAGTATCCACGCATCTTCAAGATCGACAATCTGAGCGCTAGTTGATACCGGACATCACCAGCATGCGCGGTTCGGTCATCTCTTCAATTGCGAAGCGAATGCCTTCGCGTCCCAGTCCCGAATCTTTCACGCCGCCAAAGGGCATCGGATCGAGGCGAAAGCTCGGTGTGTCGCCCACAATCAATGCGCCTACCTCAAGCTCGCGATAGGCAGTCAGGATGCGGCCCGCATCGCGCGTCAGCAGGCCGGCCTGCAGTCCATACTTCGAGTGGTTCACGTCTGCAAGCGCTTGCTCAAAGTCGTTGTAGGGCTCAATCGTGACCACGGGTCCAAAGATCTCCTCGTCGCGCACCTTCATGCCTGGCTTGGTCGCCGTCAGAATGGCCGGCGTGACGGCCGAGCCTTTGCGCTCGCCCCCATGAATGAGCTTGGCGCCGCCTTCCACGGCTTCCTTGATCCATTCCTCTACGCGCTCGGCCTCACTCTGCCGAATCATGGGGCCCACCTCGGTCTCCTCGTCCGAGGGGTTCCCGGAAATCAGCCGCGCCGTGCACTCGACCAGCTTCCACAGAAAAGTCTGGAAGATACTCTTCTCCACAAAAATGCGCTGCACCCCAACGCATGATTGGCCCGCATAGCCAAAAGCTGCATGCGCGGTGCGCACCGCTGCCTCGTCCAGTTCGCGCCAGTCTCCGTGCACAATCAGCGCCGCATTGCCGCCAAGTTCAAGCAGCACGCGCTTGCGGCCGGAGCGGGCTTTCAACTCCCATCCCACTTTGGCCGAGCCGGTGAAGCTCACCAGCTTGACGCGGTCCTCCTTTTCCGCCAGCCACGAAGTGTCGGCATTTGAGAGCGGAAGCACCGCCAATGCCTCTTCAGGCCAACCCGCCTTGAGAATCACCTCACCCAGCGCCAGGGCTGTGAAAGGCGTTTGCGGCGCGGGCTTCAGAATCAGCGGGCACCCCGCGGCTAATGCAGGCGCAGCTTTGTGTGCCACCAGGTTTAGCGGAAAATTGAACGGCGTAATCGCAAGCACCGGGCCCACAGGAAAGCGCTGCACCAACCCCCATCGGCCTTCATTTCCCTCGGCTCCATCCAGTGGAATCGTCTCGCCCCCCAGGCGAGCGGCCTCTTCGGCGGCGGTCTTAAAGGTCAATACGGCGCGGTCTACCTCCACGCGGGCCAGGCGAATCGGCTTTCCTGCCTCCGCCACGATCAGTTGCGCAAAGCGCTCCTTTTGCTCGATGAGCGCAGCCGCAACGTCTTCAAGGATCTCGCGACGTTTCCAGCGCGGCAGCGCACGTGTCCGCCGCAGGCTGGCTACCGCATGATGCACGGCCTGGCGCGCATCGGCGCGAGTGGCGATGGTGACCCGCCCAACCAGGCCCTGGTCCCAGGGTGAACGTACCTCCAGAGCTTCGCCGTCAACCCATTCCTTGCCGCATAGCAAGAATCCCGTTTGCGTCCCGGGGCGCATTTTCATCGCGTGGTACTCCTATTCCTACTCTGCTCTAGATGTTACAAGGCGGAGTTGTCTGTCATCCAAATCAAACTGCTGCGTTGACTGGTATTTGGCCCATCAAAGAACTCGGTATCTGCTTGATGACCTTCGATTTTTCGAGGCCTGATTTTCGCTTGTGTGCTGTGAAAGTGCGCCGGTATAGTGGGAGAACCGCTTACGCCAAATGCATGCAAAAAGGTTGGGAAACCTGTGATTGATTCCAGTTCGTTAGAGATAGAGTCGGAAACAATATACCTGGACGCCGACCTCATAAATGAAGTCAAAGTTAGTAGTGGTGGTGAAGTCAAACGACGTATTTGCTGGTTGACTCTGTTTGATTACTTATTTATCGGGATCCCCCTCTTGATGGTCGTCCCGCTCTATCGGTGGGCCCACTTGCCGATCGAGATCAACCTCTTCAGCATGGCCACGGGCTACTGGGGCGCGACCACCGTCAGCGCGGCGTTCTTTAGCATCATGTATGCGTTGGTCGTCTTCCCGACGGATCTCACCTTCATGCCATTTCTCCGCCGAATCAAGGCACAAAAGGGACGCATTGCCATCATCCTCATGCTTGCCCTTTTGATGTACTACGCGCTCGGTCCTGGGTTGGGCGCGATGGTCACAGTCGGCGCCCTGGGCGTGGGCGAGCTGCTCGAAAGAAGAGGTTCTGAATTCAGGTCCGCCATAATCGGCATCCTGTTTCCCGCAGCGTATCTGTTCTGCGGCCTCGTCCTGGTGTTTACCATCAATCACGCGCAGGCCGCGTTGATCTATGCCCCCACCAACGACGTGCTTTTTGCTAATTTGGATCGCCTCATCTTCCACGCCAACGTCGCCGGTATCTCCATTTGGACTTTGCATCTTCTCTCCCCGGGATTCTCCCGGCTCCTGGAGTTCGTTTACTACGGAATGTTCGGTCAACTCACCGCGGCCCTCGTTTTTACCGCACTGCGCGGAAATCAGAAATATGCAGTGAAGTACGTGCGCACGCTGCTTGTCTGCTATGCAATCGCTCTCACCGTCTTCGCGCTCTGCCCGGTAAAGGGCCCGTATTCCATCGGCACGTTGCATCTAACCAGCTACCCCCGATCGCTGCCGACCTTTTGGTCGCAGGAAGAATTCCTGACCAGGGCGCAGGCGCTGTTTGCCCATCATTTGACCCCCGATATCAGCAAAGTAGGATTTAACGACTACTTCGTGGGCTTTCCCAGCCTGCACACCGCGCTGCCCATCATTGCCATCTGGTTCCTTCGCCCGTGGAAGCGACTGGCCAGAATCCAGCTATGGCTTTACCTCACGCTGCTTCTGCCATCGGTCGTTCTT
The DNA here is from genome assembly GCA_963725945.1 of uncultured Acidobacteriota bacterium. Classification (GTDB taxonomy): domain Bacteria; phylum Acidobacteriota; class Terriglobia; order Terriglobales; family Acidobacteriaceae; genus Telmatobacter. Next base: position 151,817 of record CAVSAW010000022.1, read on the forward strand.
TTGGGCTGGCACTTTCTCATGGACCTGGCCGGCGGTGTTGCGGCTGCCTTTCTTTCCATCTGGATTACGGAGCGCATCTCCCGAGCCATCGTCGCTCATGATTCGCTCGATGAGGACCCGACCAAGCGGTTCGCAATCCCGGATCAATCCACCCCGCTCGCACTGGCGGATTGACCTCAGCGCCCTTCATGGATGATTGAGGTTCGTCTCCGACTTTGCTTCGGCAAGGCAGTCCGCCCTAGCTCCGCTCTCGCTCTTCACCCAGTGCCGGCGGCGAATCGGTCGGCCCCTATTCCATCCGCCTCCCGCGCTACACTGTTGCCCTATGATTCACGACGGCCGCAGCCGCAAACTTCCGTTCGACTCAGCTGAGGCGCTGGCCCATTTGCGCGCCAAAGACGCCAAGTTGGGAGCCCTCATTGAACGCGTCGGCGCATTTGCGCTGCGTCTCGATTCCGCACCCTCGCCCTTCGAGTCGCTCCTTGAATCGATCCTGTATCAGCAATTGCACGGCAAGGCTGCGGCCACCATTCATCGCCGCGTGCGCGATTACTTTGGCGGCGATCCGGCTCCCCAGTTGCTACTTGACACCCCTGATGAGCCGCTCCGCGTCGCCGGTGTTTCAGGCAACAAAATCAAGGCTCTCCGCGACCTTGCCGCCCGCACCCTCGACGGCACCGTGCCCACCCATGCGGCCATCAAGAAAATGTCGGACGAGGAGATCGTCGAGCGGCTCACCTCAGTGCGCGGCGTTGGCCCCTGGACAGTCGAGATGCTTTTGATCTTCCGCATGGGCCGGCCCGACGTCTTTCCGATTACTGACTACGGCGTGCGCAAAGGATTCGCACTGACATTTCTGCGCCTCCCGAAAACCCGGCCCCTTGAAGCGGCCGACCTACCCAAGCCAGAGGTACTGACCAAAAGGGGAAAACGCTGGGCGCCCTTCCGTTCCGTGGCAAGCTGGTACCTTTGGAGGGCCTGCGACCTGGCCAAGCCCTCGCCATCTGCCGGAGACGCGAGCCTACAATAGTCAGGATGGCCCATCACCGTGATTAAGGGACCCTCCGCGATTGGATAGTTGATGCCCCCAGGTAAACGTTTCGTCTGCATTCATGGTCATTTTTACCAGCCGCCGCGTGAAAACCCGTGGCTTGAAACGGTGGAGACGCAGGATACCGCCGCGCCCTACCACGACTGGAATGAGCGAGTCTGCGCGGAGTGCTACGCCACCAACGGTGCAGCCCGCATACAGAACAACAAGAACCAAATCACGCGCATCGTCAACAATTACGCGCGCATCAGCTTCAACTTCGGCCCCACCCTGCTCAGCTGGCTCAAAGAGAATGCGCCGCGCACGTATCGCATGATCCTCGACGGCGAGCGCCGCAGCCGGAAAACCTACAAAGGCCACAGCTCCGCGATGGCGCAGGTCTATAACCACGTCATCATGCCGCTCGCCAGCACCCGCGATCGCATCACACAAATCCGCTGGGGTATCGCCGACTTCCAGCATCACTATGGCGAAGCGCCCGAGGGCATGTGGCTTGCCGAGACCGCTGCCGATACTGACACTCTGGAGTTGCTCGCGCAGCACGGCATCCGCTTTACGGTCCTTGCGCCGCATCAGTGCAAACGCATTCGCCCCCTGAATGATGACGCACGGTCCGATTCCGGTTGGACCGATACTGCCGACGCATCTGTCGACACCCATCGGCCCTACTTAGTCCGTTTCAATTCAGGCGTCTCGATTGCAGTGTTCTTTTATGACGGCCCCACCTCTCGCGCCATCGCCTTCGAGGGACTACTCAACTCCGGCGAGGGCTTTGCCGCACGCCTCAAAGCGGGCTCCAATCAGGGCGCGCAGCCTCAACTTGTCCACGTCGCAACAGACGGAGAATCCTACGGCCACCACCACAAATATGGCGAAATGGCGCTGGCCTACGCGCTCCGCCTGCTGGAGCAGGATAAGACTGTCAAGCTGACCAACTACGCAAGCTTCCTGGCGCAGTTTCCGCCCGAATACGAGTGCGAAATCGTCGATGACACTTCGTGGAGCTGTGTGCATGGCGTGGAGCGCTGGCGCTCCGATTGCGGCTGCAACAGTGGCACTCCCGGGTGGAACCAGGCATGGCGCGCGCCTCTGCGCCAGGCCTTGGATGAACTGCGCGACGCTCTTGCCCCGCTCACGGAACAGGAAGGTGGAAAGCTGTTCCGGGATGTCTGGGCCGCGCGGGATGGCTACATCAACGTCATTCTCGATCGCAGCGTGGATTTGGAGAATCTTTACTTCAAAGAATTCCAGCACCATCTACTCAACGAAGACGAGCGGGTTCGCGCCCTGCAACTGATGGAGATGCAACGCCACGCGCAGTTGATGTACACCAGTTGCGGATGGTTCTTTGACGACATTTCAGGCATTGAGACGGTGCAGATTATTGCCTACGCCGCGCGCGCCACCCAACTGGCCCGTGCGTTGTTTGGCGATGAGGCCGCAGCCCTCGAGCCGGCTTTCGTGGCGCGCCTGGCCGAAGCGCGTTCCAACAAACCCGGTGCGGGCGATGGCGCGCGGATTTACAACGAGAAAGTTCGCCCCCTTGAGTTGAGCCTCGAGCAGGTGGCTGCGCATTACGCCATCAGCAGCATCTTCTCTTCCTTTGCCGAGGAGACGGAGCTTTTCTGTTACCGCGTGCGCCGCATCTCGCATGAAATTTGCAGCTCGGGCCGCGGCCGCCTGGCCCTGGGCCGGGCTCACATCACCAGCGCCATCACCGGCCTCCATCAGAGCTTTTCTTATGCGGTGCTTCATTTCGGCGACCAGAACATCACCGCCGCGGTCAAGACCTATACGGAGAACGAAGCAGAGGCATTCGAAGGGTTTAGCCGGCTGGCCTGCGAACAGGTGCAGCGCGCCAACTTCCCTGAGGTGATTCGCCTGCTCGACCGCTACTACGGCCACGTGGATTACTCACTGACCTCACTCTTCACCGACGAGCAGCGGCGCATCGTGCAACTCATTCTCAACTCCACGCTCTGGGATATCGAGACTTCGCTGACCAACATCTACGAGGACCATGCCAGCCTGTTGCATTTTCTCTCGCAAGCCGGCCTGCCCAAGCCGCCCGCGCTCACGCTGGCGGCGGGCTTCGCGGTCAATGCAGGACTGCGGCGCGCGCTTGAAGCGGATCCAATCGACCAGGCTTTGATGCGCTCATTTCTCCAGCTCGCCAAAGCCGACCAGGTCGCGCTCGATACGGCCACGCTCTCCTACATTGCCGATCTGCGCATGAAGCGTGCCATGGTGGAGTTGCAGATGTCCTCCGGCTCGCTTGAGATGCTGGACCGCGCCTTGGCGCTGGCCCGTACATTGATGGAGTTGCCCTTCGACCTGAACCTTTGGCAGGCACAGAACATCTGGTACGAGATTCTGCGCACTTCGGGCTATGCGCTCAATGCGCTCACCGATGCAGACCGCCCGCGCTGGGACAAGGACTTCAACGCTCTCGGCAATTGCCTGAAGATCGACACCGTGGCCATCACCGCCCCCGACCAGCTCGCCGAAACCACGGGAGACTGAAGGCGCAGGAAGCGGAGTTTCAATGGCGGTTGTAGGCGGTTTGGAGGATAATCGGAGCATGGCAACCTTGCCCAACTCGGAAGAACTCTGGTCCGTTCGCGAATACCTGCGAACGAGTTGGAGCCCCGACCGCGAGTACGTGGATGGGCGGATCGAGGAACGGAACTTGGGCGAAAAAGAACACTCCATCATTCAGCGGTTTCTCACGGTTCTCTTTGCAATCAGGCGCGTGGAATGGGGAGTCGAGGTTTTCCCCGAACTGCGCACACAGACCGAGGCGCACAGATTTCGAGTTCCCGATGTGCTGGTGATGCGGGCAGGCGAGAAGTTCGATCGTTACGTAACGCATCCGCCCCTGATCGCCATCGAGATTCTTTCACCGGAAGACACGGTGCGGGCGATGCAAAACAAGGCCGCCGAGTATAGGAGTTTTGGGATCGAGAATATCTGGATCATCGACCCGGAGCCGCGGATAGCCTATCGCTACGCCGAAGCCGGGCTCGAAGAAGTACGCACCGGTGAGCTGACCGTCCCGGAGACGCCGATCCGCGTAGTGCTGAGCGAACTGTTCGCGGAGCTGGATCGAGCGTAATGATCAACCCTAAGATCTGCCTGGAGCGTGTCTGAAAGACTAGCTTTGTGTCAGGGCACGACTTCAGTCGTGCCGAAAAGTGCCGGAAAGACCAGGGGTTTTAACCCCTGAGGGATTGCGACCAATATCTGCTAAATATTCTTGGAACAAGCTCTAGGAATCTGGGCCGGATTAGAAGTTTCGGCACTTTCGTTGGGCCATGTCTCTTTCAAATATTTCTTAAGAAATGTCGATTGTCTGCGTGGTTTTTTCGTCTGATGTATTCCAAAAATCGTCTATTTCCCGCCGAATTCTGGTCACATATGCGTCGAGAAGCGTTGAATGCGTATACTTCGTTTCAAAAGTGGGGAAAATGTGCAGATAGAGTTGTTTTTCTGTAGCTTCCGTTTTGAGGGCCAGCGCGTATTCAGAGAAGCCATTGACAAATTCTTTGCCTGCTTGCCGTAACGGAAGAAATTCAACGTCAACACTTGCAGCGCGTTCTTGCCTAATGGCAATATTGACGGCTTGTTGCTGTACGTAGGTAGACATGGAACTCTCCTCCCGTATTTCTGTGAGCGCTCATTGTGCCATTTGGCTGGAACGCTCCACTCTATTTACGCACAGTTTGCAAAGAGAAGGGTGGGTTTGCGGAAGAGAATCTTTGCTTCGCGTCGGCGTTTCACTGGACCCGCGGTTCTAGCTCTTCAGCGCTACCCGAATATGCAGTTCCTTCAACTGCTGCTCGCTCACCGTCGTTGGTGCATCGGCCATTAGATCAATCGCTTTCGCCGTTTTCGGGAACGCAATCACCTCGCGCAAACTGGGCGCGCCCGTCAGCAACATCACGATGCGGTCAAGTCCCAGCGCAATGCCGCCATGCGGCGGAGTGCCATACTCCAGCGCGTCGAGAAAGAATCCAAATCGCGCGCGAGCCTCCTCATCGCTGATCCCGAGTGACTGAAAAATCTGCTGCTGCACATCCTTGCGATGAATACGAATCGAACCCGAGCCAAGCTCCAGGCCGTTCATCGCCAGGTCGTAGCAGTCCGCGCGCACACTCGCCGGATCGCTGATCAGGTTGGCCATGTCCGCCTCGTAGGGTGCGGTGAACGGATGATGCGCCGGCATCCACTTGCCGCTTGCCAGGTCATACTCGAACATCGGAAAGTCGACAATCCAGATCGGCTTGAATGCCGCCGAGCCATCGATCGCTTTGCCGCCGCGCGGATCCGCATCCGCCACAATCTTTTCCGTCACGTGAAATGCGCCATGCTTCTCGGCATACTTCTTCGCCAGTTCCGTGCGGAAATTTCCAGCGGCGGAATAGACATTAATCTCGCGCTCACTCAGCCGGCCCTCAAACTTCGTGTCGCTGGCCTTGACCGGGTGTGCCGGGTCGCCTGCCACCACGATCACGAAGTCTTCTTCGGCCGCACCCGCAAGCTCGCGCACCGTTGCTGCAGATTCAGGAAAGCTCTTCGCGAGCCGCTTGAAGTCGTCAATGAACTTCGCGCCCTTCTTCTGGTCGAACAGCGGATGATTGTCTTCGCGCTCCTTGCGGCTCAGTTCGCCAACTTTGGGAATCCGCAGCGCCACAATCGGCAGAGCCGGATCAATTTGCAATGTGGCCAACGCGGCATCAGTAAACGCCGCGCGCACATCCGTAAGCCCCGGCAGCCGCAGGTCGGGCTTGTCCGTGCCATGCTGCCGCATCGATTCGTCATAGGTAATGCGCGGAAACGGTATAGGCAGCGTAACGCCCGCCGCTGCAAATGCCGCCGCGCAGAACTGCTCCACGACAGCAAAGACATGTTCCCGCCGCGGGAAGCTCATCTCCAGATCGACTTGCGTGAACTCAAGCTGCCGGTCGGCGCGCAGGTCCTCATCGCGAAAGCAGCGCGCGATCTGGAAGTAGCGGTCGAAGCCGCTGATCATCAGGATCTGCTTGAATATCTGCGGCGACTGCGGCAGCGCATAAAACTCACCCGGATGCACGCGGCTTGGCACCAGAAAATCGCGCGCTCCCTCCGGCGTCGACTTCGTCAGAATTGGCGTTTCAATTTCAAGAAATCCCTGCCTGCTCAGGCTCTCGCGAACCGCCAGCGTGATTTCATGCCGCAGCCAGAAGTTGCGCTGCATCTCCGGACGCCGCAAATCCACGTAGCGATACTTCAGCCGCGTCTCCTCATTTTGAATTGATTCTTCAGAAGGCGAAAACGGCGCCAGCCGCGCGTCGTTCAGCACCCGCAGCTCCGTCGCCTCAATCTCGATCTCGCCCGTCGGCATTTTGGGATTGATGGCGTCCGCGTCGCGGAGGCTCACCTTGACCTACCGCGGCCACCACGTACTCCGGCCGCACCTGTTCGCCCTTCAGATGGCCGTCAGGGGTCAGCTCTTTATCCAGCACAATCTGGCAAATCCCGGTGCGGTCGCGCAGGTCGAGAAAGATCAGATTGCCGTGATCGCGCCGCCGGTTCACCCAGCCCATCACAACCACTTGCTGTCCTGCGTCTGCGGCGCGCAGTTCGCCGCAAAGATGCGTTCGTTCGAGACTTCCTAAAAAATCGAGCAATCCCTTTATCCTTTTATTGGCTTGGACTATTCGCCTGGGGGTTCGGCTAACACGGCCACCAGCACCGCCAGCGGAATCTTGATCTGTGTGCCGGTCGAGAATTCCTTCACTGTCAGGATACCGGATTGAAGCTCGTCTTCGCCCAGGATGACGATGCGGCGCGCCGTCTTTTCAGCGGCCTCAAACGACTTCTTCAGTCGAAAACTTCCTTCTCCCAACTCGATCGTCAGTCCCGCGCGGCGCAGTTCGCGCGCCAGCGCTAGCGCTTGGGGATTCAGCTTCTCCCCCAGCGGCGCAATATACGCATCGGCCAGCGGCGGCGGAGTCATCCCCAGCGCCTGCAGCGTCATCACCAGCCGGTCCTCGCCCATGGCGAAGCCAATCCCCGGCGCCTTCGGTCCGCCAATCGCCTCGCTCAGCCCGTCGTAGCGCCCTCCGCCCAGCAGCGCATTCTGCGCGCCAAGCCCGTCGTGGGTGAACTCAAAAGTCGTACGCGTGTAGTAATCCAGCCCTCGCACCAGCCTGTGATTGTGCGTGTAAGGGATGCCGGCCGCATCCAGTGCTTCCAGAACCGCCGCAAAGTGCGTCTTCGATGCCTCGTCCAGGGAGTCCACAATCTTCGGCAGCGTTTCGATAATCGGCTGATCTTCCGGCACCTTGCAGTCCAGCACCCGCAGCGGATTGGTCACAGCGCGCCGCTGGCAATCGACACACATTTTTGGCGCCAGCGGAATCAGCGCCTCGCGCAGCACCTCGTTATAGCGCGCGCGATCCGCTGCCGAGCCGACGGAATTGATGTGCAGCGTCCAGCCGCTGATGCCCATCTCGTCCAGCAGCGTCGCCAGCATCTCCAGCACTTCCGCATCACGCAGCGGGCTCTCGCTCCCGGTCGAGGGCGGCCCAATCACTTCAGCGCCAATCTGCGAAAACTGCCGGTAGCGTCCCTTCTGCGGACGCTCGCGGCGAAACTGCGGACCGATGTAATACAGCTTCTGCAACTGCCCCGTCTCGCCCAACTTGTGCTCGATGTAAGCCCGCACCACTCCGGCCGTGTTTTCAGGGCGCAGCGTCAGGGTCTAGTGTCTTCTCTGATTGCGCACGGGCACGGTCCTCAAACGTGTACATCTCCTTGGAAACAATGTCGGTTTCCTCGCCCACACCGCGGGCAAACAGGGCCGTGTCCTCAAAAATGGGCGTGCGAATCTCGCCGAAGTTGTAGCGCGTAAAAACGGCCCGCGCGGTGGCCTCGATGCGGTTCCAAAGCGCCGTATCCGGCGGCAGCAGGTCGCGGGTGCCGCGCACGGCTTTCAGGGTGGTCATAGCTTATCTAGTCTAAATGCAAGCTGTCCGCCAACTGTGCCGGTCGCCTCACCACCCAGCCGCGAACCTCGGGAACATGCGACTTAGGTCCACACGTGATTCGGATCACAGAATGGTGCTTCGCATGAGGCCATACTTGGTTTCGATCCAGATGAAGCGGTGCATCCAACTCGTCACCTTTGCAATCGCCTCGATGATGGGGATTCAGCCCACACTTGCTGGCGTCCTCTGTCTTGCGCAGCCCGGCATGTCGCAGATGGATTCCCACAGCTGCTGTGCAGCATCGCAGAACGAATCGCTTCCGCAAGCACCAAATTCCCTCCCCCAGAACGGCCAGAGTGCCCGCATCGCATCCGAATCGCAAATGCGGTCGAATTGCGAAGGCGGCTGCTGCTCCGTGTCACCGCAAAATGTGCCCGCGCCCAACCCACCCCTACGAGCCGTGACCGAGCGCGCTCCGATCTTTCCATGCGTTGTTACATTCGCCCCAACCTCGAGCCCCGCAGTCCGCGCCCTTATTGGCGGCCCGTCCATCGCCTCGCCCCCCGCCAGGCATCTTCTTCTCAAAGTCTTCAGAATCTAGACATCTCTTTGTGAGCGACCGGCCCGCGCCGCCCCCTCGGGGGTTGTGCGCACGCGTCTATGCAACATCAAACGCTTTCTCAAGGAGATTTCAATGAACCGCATGATCGCTGTATTTTCTCTCGTTCTCGCCACTACCCTCACCGTCTCTGCCGCATCCACACCCCAAAGCCAGCAGAATCTCTCCAAGTCGCAGCTTTCGGCCTTGACCGCTTCTGCCAAAACTCCAGCGGAGCACGAGCGCATCGCGCAGTACTATCGCGCCCAGGCCGTCAAGTTCCTTGCGCAGTCGCAGTACCATGCCCAGATGGCGGCCGACTTCCGGCAGAATTCGGCCACCAGCAACGCCAAGTTCGAGCGCCAGACCGTGGATCACTGCGCGTATCTCGCCCAGAGCCTCAAGCTGCAGTCCACCAAGGCAGAAGAACTCGCGCAGCAGCACGAGCGGATGGCAGCAGCGGCGCAACAGAAGTAACTGCGAACCGCTTACCCCTTTCGACAAATATGCCCCTGGACGCGATCGCAGCCAGGGGCATAGTCGTTTCTGCAGCACGGCACTTTTAGGTTGGCGTCATCCCATAATCGCATTCGTCACACTCACCCACCACGCAGGGGCGCCGCGCCACAGATAAACCGCAAAGACCTGACCCACAATCAGCACCGGCAATGCGTAGCGATACACCACATGAATGCTGCGGTTCACCAGCAGATCGCGCGCCACGCCCAGCAGGATCACAAGGTCCAGGCACGGATAAAACAGGTTGTTGTTGAAGATGAAATCAAATCGCCCAAACGGCGCGTCAAGCAACTGGCAGGTGGCGATGAAGAGCAACCGGCGATGAAACTCCGGCTTCCCGCGCCATGCGATCGCGAGCGCAACGCAGGTGCCAAACGCCGCCATATCCTCGAAGGGAATGCTCAGAAACGTCGCAAACGGCTCATGGAGCACATGGGCATCGAAGCGGGTCATAATCACCGCCGTGGTAACTCCAAGCACCACCATGGCGGCGCCGAGCGCCGTGCCGAACCAGCCAAAGAAGCGATGCCACTTCACGTTCCGGGTACGCACCAGCGTGGATTGGAAAATGTAGAACAGGATCCACCCGGAAAATGCTGCCCCGTGAATCCAGAGGATCAGCGGCCGCGGAATGGCGGCATGGAACAGGTTCTGATCGACAGTGCGGCTGAAGCCGATCACTACAATCGCCGCGAACAGAATCGACATCGCGAAGTAGAAGTACTTGTCCAGCAATCCGTTGCGCCCGGTGATCACGCCCGGCTTGCGTGCAGCCGCGCTCTGGGAAATGGAAGCCATGCGGAAACCTCGACTTTCAACTTTTCGGGGCGAAATCAGGCAGACGGGTTCTGCCGGGGGAAGTGCGCAAAGTCTAGCACACGCAGAATTCGCGCTCAACAGCAAACTGAGGCGCTTTGTGCCTTCCGCCCGGTCGAGAGTTCAGGCTCTTGAAAGCGGGTGGATTCCCCACGCATCGCGCATAACCAAATCCCGGCGGAAACTCCCAAAACCTCCGCCTCATCTCAGCGAACAAAGAGCGCCGCGACGAGGATTTCTTCATTCTGCGCCAATAATGCGTCCGTTCAGCTTCCCCTGCGTCAAACAAGGCATGACACTGCATTCCTGGTTCCCCAGGGGATACGCTGTTTCTGGCCTCGTCTTCCGGCCTCGCAAGTCACTCATTTCATTGCTCGTTCAATGTCCCTTGTCAGCGGCGTTCTTTCTCCTCCTCGCGCTCCTTGCGGTCCCGGGGCAAGCTCAGCAGGCATCGAGCGTATCCCCGCGCCATGATGCATCCGGATCCAGTGACTCCGCCCAGACCGCGGTCTCGCCCGTGGATTCGTCCAGCAATGCCGCGGTCATCCTTCCCGACGCCCCGGATCAGGCACAATCGTCTTCCCAGGACCCTCCACCGAAGCCCGTTACGCAGAGCACGTCTGACAATTCGCAACCGCAGCAGACCAAGCGCATCCTCGGCATCATTCCCAATTTCCGGTCCGTCAACGCGGACGTCAAGCTTCCTCCTCAATCCGTAAAAGAAAAGTTCCTCACCGCCACCGACGACTCCTTCGACTACTCTTCAATCTTCATCCCCGCCCTGCTGGCCGCTTATTCCATGGGAACCAGGGCAACCCCGGAGTTCGGTGAGGGCGCGGTGGGCTATGCGCGCTATTTCTGGCATGCCGGCGTTGACCAGACCAGCGAGAATTACATGGTCGAATTCATCGTGCCCGTCATCGCGCGCGAAGATACGCGTTATTACACCCTGGGCCACGGTGGGTTTCTAAAGCGTACCGGCTACTCCCTCAGCCGCGCGGTCATCACTCGCACGGACTCAGGCAAAGAAACTTTCAACTTCAGCGAGGTCGTTGGAGCCGGCGCCTCTTCGGGCATCTCGAGCTTCTACTATCCCAGCCGCGAGCGCAGTATCGGTAATACCGGTACTGAGTGGGGCCTCGACGTTGGAATCGATGCGGCTTCGTTCATGGTCAAGGAATTCTGGCCGGACATCAATCGCCACCTGTTTCACCAGAGCAACTGACCCGGTGCCGGGCTGCGTAAACGCCAGGTTCGCTCGCCAAACCAGGCAGCATCCTCGAGTTCAACCGGGCTTGAACTTCAGTCCGGCTTGCATCGCCGCGCGCCCTGCGGCATCCTAGACCCATGGAATATCGGCTCCTCGGAGGCTCGGGCCTCAAGGTTTCCGCTCTCAGTTTTGGCGCCGGCACATTCGGCGGCGGCCATGAATTCTTTGACGCCTGGGGCGCAACCGATGATGTCGCCCAGGCCCGCCGTCTGGTCGACATCTGCTTCGAGGCTGGTGTCAACCTCTTTGACACCGCCGACATTTATTCCTACGGCCGTTCTGAAGAGGTCCTGGGCAAGGCGCTCCACGGCAAGCGGGATCAGGCGCTCATCTCCACCAAAACCACCTTCCGCTTTGGCGACGGACCCAATGACGTCGGTTCATCCCGCTATCACATGCGCCGCGCGCTCGAGGGCAGTTTGCGCCGTCTCGGTACCGACTACGTTGACATCTACCACCTCCACGGCTTCGATGCACTCACTCCAGTCGAAGAGGTGCAGGACACGCTCAACACCTTCGTTCATGAAGGCAAGGTGCGCTACATCGCCGCGTCCAATTTCTCCGGCTGGCACATGATGAAATCGCTTGCCGTCGCCGACCGTTATGGCTGGACGCGGTATGTGGCCCACCAGGTCTATTACTCGCTCATCGGCCGTGAGTACGAATGGGAACTGATGCCGCTCGGCCTCGACCAGAAAATCGGAGCGCTTGTCTGGAGCCCCCTTGGCTGGGGCCGGCTCACCGGAAAGATTCGCCGCGGCCAACCGCTGCCTGAAGTGAGCCGCCTGCACAAGACCGCCGATCTGGGGCCTCAGGTAGCCGATGAGTATTTGTACAAAGTTGTCGACGCGCTCGACGTCGTGGCCGTGGAAACCGGCAAGACTGTTCCTCAGATCGCACTGAACTGGCTGCTGCGGCGGCCCACCGTTTCATCGCTCATTGTGGGCGCCCGCAACGAAGAACAATTACGCCAAAACCTGGGCGCCGTCGGCTGGAGCCTCACTGCGGACCAGGTTGCTACCCTCGACCTGGCCAGCGCGCTGGAACCCGCCTATCCTTACTGGCATCAACGGCAGTTCACTGAGCGCAATCCGCTTCCTGTTTAGGGTCGGCTCCCTCAGCAGCGCGAGAAGGTCCTAGCCGGCCGGCTCTTTCAGATAGATCTCCGTGTAATCCAGATAGTTCTGCGCATATTCCAGGATCATCGCCCGGTCTGAATCGCTCAATGCACGTCTCATCTTGGCCGGCACTCCGGCCCACAGCGTTCTCGGCGGCACCACGGTATTTTCCGGAACCACCGCTCCCGCCGCGATGATCGAACCCGCCCCGATATGGCAGTTATTCAGGATCGTCACGCCCATGCCGATCAGGCATTCGTCCTCCACCACGCAGCCATGGACGGTGGCGTTATGCCCGATCGTCACCCAGTCACCCACATTGACTGCGTAAAGATTGCGCTGCCCGTGGAGCACCGCACAGTCCTGCACGTTGGAATTGGCGCCCACGCGGATGGAATTGACGTCGCCTCGCAAAACCGCGTTCATCCACACCGAGGAACGCTCGCCCAGCGTCACGTCGCCGATCACCTGTGCGGAGAGATCAACGTAACAACCTGCGGAAATCTGGGGCAGCCGCCCCTGGTAGCTGCGAATCATAGAATCAAATCCTCAGGCCAAGTCTAGAGCACCGGCGAGTCAGCAATCCGGCAGTGTCGGCTGCGCCAATTTTCCTGGAACCGCGGTTCAATCCCGCCATATCGTTCTCGTGGCTCAACTTTACTGGTCTCCGCGAGCCGGACCAGTTTCTCTTTTCTAAATAAAGAGTGCATCGTTCAGCGAACTCCTGCGACTTCAAGTATCATAAAAGAGGCCTTTTTGGCAGGTTTGGAGGTGTAACCCTTTTGGCAGAGGTTCGCATTCAAGAAGGCGAGCCGCTCGAAAATGCGCTACGCCGGTTTAAACGCAAGGTACAGCAGGAAGACATCATCAAGGAAGTCAAGCGTCACTCCTACTACCTGAAACCCGGTGAGAAAGCCCGCGTAAAGGCGGCTTTAGCGCGCAAGCGGAATCGCAAGAAAGCTCGTAAGGAGCAGGACTGATTTCAACCTGATCGTGACTCCGGCCGCCCCGGCCACTCCCGCTAAGCGATGCGAAGGAGTGAACTTCGGTAGTATTACCGAACCGGGGTAGCCAGTTACGTATCAATCATTCAATTGGATCGTTCAGCCCTCGCGCAGCGAGGCGGAATACAATCTCCCGATTCATGGGATCGAACAGTCATTGCCGCTCGATTTGTTGCGGCCCGGGCCCTTGTTACTGAACGGTAGTACGAAGACAGGGAAACGGGACCGGCGATGCACTTCACACATGGCCGGTTGCTCCATTTTTTCCCTTCTTTGGGGAAGCGGCCCATGGAATTCATTGATCGCGAGTTGAAGTGCATCGATTGCGGTGCACAGTTCGTGTTCACTGCAGGCGAACAACTTTTCTTTCACGACAAACAGTTCATCAACGACCCCAAGCGCTGCAAACAGTGCAAGGCCAAGCGCGCCAGCGGCGGCTCAAGGGTTAGGGCAGAAACCCGCACCACTTGTTCGGAGTGCGGCACCGCTACAACTGTGCCCTTCAAGCCCACCCAGGGCCGGCCTGTCTTGTGCCGATCCTGCTTTCAGAAGCAACAGGTGCAGTCCGCCCTCTGCTATTTCAGCGCAGAGCTGAGCAGCAGGTCGCCTCTGAACCCTGAAGGGTGCCCGGCCATGCGGACCAGTGTGGCAAGTTGTGCCCAGTGGCGCTGGCTGTGGAACAGCGTATGAACCAGCACCTTGCGTCGCGAGACCTCGCGTTTGTCGGCCGGAATCCCTTTGATATCGAGCGCGAAAGGCTCATTCCAGCTCTCCGCCGCAGCCGCTAACAATCCCAGAAATACCTCGCCTGCCTTGGTGTGCAGCTCAAACAGCGCGTCTAGCGGGCCCGTGGGCATGGCTTCCCGCTCCATCACAGGCAAACCGGCCAGCCGCTGCCCCCAGCGCAACTCCACACCCCAGATATGCCGCACAAACTCCTGCACGTTCTTCGTGCCGCCGATGTCGCAGGGCAGCACAAGCAACTCCGGATGAGCGTCGAGATGTGCCTTCCAGAATTGCGAAGACTCATCGTTCCAGACCAGCAGTTCTTTAAGCGAAATGCCTGTTGTCATCTTTTCCTCGCCAATGCGCGGTGGCCGATATCGCACCGGTAGTAAATTCCCTCAAATTGAATCTCGGCGATCGCCTGGTAGGCCCGGCTCAACGCCTGCTCCAGCGAATCACCCACCGCCGTTACCCCCAACACGCGACCTCCACTGGTCACCAATTGGCTCCCCACCCGTGACGTACCCGAGTGAAACACCTCTACCCCAGGAACCTGTGCAGCGGAGCCTAATCCCGCAATCGGAAGCCCCGTCTTGTAGCTGCCGGGATAGCCCGAGGAACTCGCAACCACGCACGCCGAGGCCCCTGGGCTCCAGCGCATTTCCACCTCGTTCAGGCGCCCGTCGATGCACGCCTCGACCACGTCCACCAGGTCGCTTTCGAGCCGCATCAAAATGGCCTGCGTCTCCGGGTCGCCAAAGCGGGCGTTGTATTCCAATACCTCCGGCCCTCGCGCCGTCATCATCAGGCCGATATACAGCACTCCCTTGAACGGCGTGCCCTCTTCCGCCATCCCACGCACCGTCGGCTCTGCAATGTGGTGCATGATCCACTCCCGCATCCCGGCGTCCAGCATCGCGTCGGTGGAGTAGACGCCCATCCCGCCCGTGTTAGGTCCCGTGTCGCCCTCGCCTATCCGCTTATGATCCTGCGCAGGCACCAGCGGAGCCAAATGCACGCCGTCCGAAAGGCAAAGGAAACTGAGCTCGTCGCCTTCGAGGAACTCCTCAATCGACCACCTGTTCCGCGGCCTCACCCAGCAGCGAGCCGGTAAATAGCCCGTGCGCGGCCTCCAAGGCAATGTTGCGCGACGGGCAGATAATCACGCCCTTTCCCGCCGCCAGTCCATCCGCCTTCACCACAATGGGCGGATGAAAGTAGTCGACTGCCTTCTCCAGCTCGGCAGCATTCGTGCACACCGCATACTTGGCCGTGGGAATCTGGTGCCGCTTCATGAATTGCTTCGCGAATGCCTTGCTCGACTCCAGCCGCGCCGCTTCCTGCGTCGGCCCAAACACGCGCATTCCGCGCTCCTCGAGCGCGTCCACAATGCCCAGTGAAAGCGGCAGCTCCGGTCCCACGATGGTCAGCTCGGGCTGCTCCGTCTCGGCCAGCCGCACCATGGCGTCCGGGTCCTTCAGATCCACCGGCACGCAACGCGCGATCTGTGCAATGCCGCCGTTGCCCGGCGCGCAAACCACTTCGGTCACGCGCGTGCTGCCCTTCACCGCCCAGGCCAGCGCATGCTCGCGGCCCCCCGAACCCAGGATGAGGACTTTCATGTGTGTGCATTTCCCCCGACACGTTATGGTCGGCAATCAAGGCGGCTCAAGTCAAACGCCGCGCACTACCATTCGGAATATCATGGGAGCCTGAATGGAGAAGTCGTGAGACAGCTCGCTTTGCTTGTACTCGGATTTGGAGTTATCGCATCTCCCTGCCAAGCCGAGCCGCGCTGGTGTTCCGTTACAGGCAGAGGCCCGAATGATGTCCTCGTTTATCCTCCGATCGCACGCGCCGCTCGTGTGCAAGGGGTGGTTGTGAGTCGCATCGTGTATTTGCCAAATGGCAAAGTCGTTCGCGTTGAGTCCATCTTCGGTCCTGCGATGCTGTCGGAGTCAGTGTCGAAGCAACTGTCTAATTGGATCGTGAGGACAGATGCGATAGGAGATGAACTTTGTGAGTCGCTATTGATTGCAGAGTTTCAATTCGATGAGCCGGGAGTCGAGACCCCTGCCGCCGGCCCTACCCGTGGGGCTCCGAGTATTCTGAGGATGTCGGTGACCGAAGAGGTCCTGAATAATTTCTGATCCTGCACCTAATTACTCTTCGAATCCGCTTGCTCGGCTGGTGCGGCGAATCAAGCGAATGGGGCGCAAACTCGGGCCTTGAGACCTTCACCACCTACAGGTTATTGAGGTGAGCCATGGTTGAAACCCGCATCAAGCCGCATCGCGAACGACAGGCCGAAGAAGCCCCGCGCGAAGCACAGCGACGGGCAGCCTTGCGCAACCAGGTCTTCGGCATGCTGCTCATCGCGGCCGCAATCTGCGCCTGGTGGCTCTTTCATACCAATCCCAAATGGATCTTTCCGCCCGGCTGGTGGCGCCTATGAGTCCGTCGCGGACGTGCGGAGAGCGTTCCCGACACACCGGGGCCGCCGCCTCGTCGCAGACCCCGTGCCATGAACGGGCGCAGCTTCATCGCGTTTCGAAAATCTTAGGTGGAGCCCAAAGCACCGGCAGAGCGCGCCTTGATCTCGTTCCAATTATCTCGTCCGGAGCTGCACGAAGTCGTCGGGGCACGACTTTGAGTCGTGCCATCATCGCCGCCATAAAATGGTGGGGGCTTTAGCCCCTGAGGGAAAGCTTGCCGAGTCCAACAACCGCTTCCACACCACTGCCGACCCCCCTCGCCGTCCTCCTGCTCGGTCCCACAGGCAGCGGCAAAACGGCTCTCTCGCTCGCACTTGGCCAGCGCTTCGGCGGCGAGATCGTCAGTTGCGATTCCGTCGCCGTCTATCGCGGCATGGATCTCGGCACCGCCAAGCCCTCACCCGCCGACCGTGCCCGCCTGCCTCATCACCTCATCGACGTAGCCGATCCCGACCAGCCCTTCACCGCCGGCGACTACAGCCGCCTTGCCCGTGAGTCCCTCCGAAAGATCGCAGCGCGCGAGCGCCTCCCCATCGTCACCGGCGGAACCGGCCTCTACCTGCGCGCCCTCACCGAAGGCCTCTTCGCCGGCCCTTCGCGGCAGGCCGATCTTCGCGAGCGATTGAAGCTCAGTGTTCAAAAACACGGCCCCGCCTGGTTGCATCGGATTCTCGCCCGCCTCGACCCAGCCTCCGCCGCGCGCATCCACGCCAACGACACACCCAAGCTCATCCGCGCCATCGAGGTCTGCGTTGCCGCACGCAAGCCGCTCTCGCAGGTCATGGCCCGCGATCCCCTTACCGGCTTCCGCCTCCTGCGCATCGGCCTCAACCCTCCGCGCAAGGAACTTTACCACCGCCTCAACCAGCGTGCCGCCGCCATGTTTGCCGCCGGCCTCGTTGAAGAAACCCGCGGCCTCCTTGCTCGCTACGGCCCCGTCAAGGCGCTCGACTCCCTCGGCTACAAGCAAGCCGCTCGCGTGGTGGATGGTTCCTCGGGAGCGGGAGAGGCGGTAGCCTCAGCCCAGCAGGGCCATCGCAACTTTGCCAAGCGCCAGCTCACCTGGTTTCGCCGCGAGCCAGACGTCCATTGGATTGAAGCATTCGGCGATGAGCTGCCACACGGTGCAGGCAGCCGTCGAGCTGGTGCAAGCCAATCTCTAAGCGTCCCCTCGCGCCGCCGTCGAAACCGCGGAAGCGGACCTGCATCCATTAAACTGAACGCTGGAATGCGGCGCGCACCATCCGCGCGCCCGAGAACGGAGTTCCTTTTGGCAGACACCATTTACGACGTGGCAATTATCGGCAGTGGACCGGCCGGATACACTGCCGCCATTCGCGGCGGGCAGCTCGGCCTCAAGGTCGCGCTGATCGAATCGGCAAACGTCCTCGGCGGCACCTGCCTGCATGTCGGCTGCATCCCCACCAAGGCTCTGCTCTTCAACGCCGAAATCTGGGACCACCTCAAGCACGCGACCGAATACGGCATCGACGGCATCGGCGCTCCGCAGCTCAATTGGGACAGCGTGCTGAAGCGCAAAACCGCCATCGTCAACAAGCACACCAAGGGCCTTGAGTTCCTGATGAAGAAAAACAAGGTCACCGTCATCTCCGGCTACGGACGGCTCACCGGCGCCGGCCCAGGACGGCGTCCACACTGTCGATCTTTCCAGCGCCGACGGCAAAACCAGCCAGGTCAAAGCCAAAAATATCATCCTGGCCACCGGCTCCGAAGCCAAAACGATCTTCGGCCTCGCCCCCGACGACCGCATCCTCACCAACATCGAGATCCTCTCCATCCCGCAGCCGCCCAAATCCCTCATCGTCATCGGCGCGGGCGCGGTGGGCGTCGAGTTCGCCTCCATCTTCCGCAGCTTCGGCACAGAGGTCACCATCGTCGAATTCCTGCCCCGCGTGGTCCCCGTCGAGGATGAAGAAATTTCAAAGGAAATGGCGCGCCTCTTCAAGAAGCGCGGCATCGACATCAACACCGGCTCCAAAGTTGAAAAAATCGAGAAGACCGAAACCGGCGTCAAGGTCTCCTGGACCGACGCCAACGGCAAGCCCCAAATCAAGGAAGCCGAAAAAGTTCTCGTCGCCGTCGGCCGCTCGCCGCGCACGCAAAATGTTGGCATCGAGAAGACCCGAATCGAGCTCGATCGCGGTTTCGTCAAGGTCGACGAGGCCCAGCAGACCGCCGAGCCCGGCATCTTCGCCATCGGCGACATCGTGGCCGGCCTTCCGCAACTTGCCCACGTCGGGGGCATGAGCGGCATCGTCGCCGTCACAAAAATTGCGGGCCGCCCATTCCGCGCTGTCCGCCGCGACCGCATCCCCAGCGCCACCTATAGCGAGCCGCAAATCGGATCGGCAGGCCTCACCGAAGCGCAGGCCAAAGAGAAGGGCTACACGAGGTCAAGGTCGGCAAATTCCCCTTCGCGGGCAACTCCAAGGCCACCATCGTCGACAATCACGACGGCTTTGTGAAGATCGTCGCCGACGCCAAATACGGCGAGATCCTCGGCGTCCACATCATCGGTCCGCAGGCCACCGAACTCATCACCGAAGCCATCGCGGTCATGGAGCTCGAAGGCACCATCGACGAATTGATGTTCACCATCCATGCCCACCCGACTCTGTCCGAGGCCATGCTCGACGCCTACGCCGCAGTCGAAGGCATGGCCATCAACGCATAAGGATTTGCGTCGGAGAACATGCTCGCGTCCGGACTGGTTGGCAATCGAATCCCGCCGGATGATAGAGTTCCTTCCGGCGCATCGGGCATCACCAGGACAGCCGGAGCATCCAGCGATTTTTTGAGAGGATGGAGGAAGCTCGGGAAAGAACACCTAAAGATGAAGAGATTGCACATTCGCATTCATTTTCTCCGTGTACTCCTAGCAATACTTCTCGGTGCATCCTGCTGCTCTGCGAATGCCGCCGCAGCCCGCGGTCCGGTTCATGGACTCTGGGTCTGGAAGAGTCCAACCGTTCTCGGAGCACCGCGCGGGGCAGAGGCATTAAGAGATTTCTGCGGGTCAACCGGCGTGAATGAGGTCTACGTATCCGTCTCGGCCAGAAGCTTTGCGGCCGAAGAGGGGCAGCTGGCCAGGCTGATTGCGCTACTGCACCGCTCGAATATTCGAGTTGAAGCGTTGTTCTCCAGTACGAACGCCGATGAGTCCGGGAAGCACAGAGACACGCTGCTGAGTCACGTGCAGGGGATCGTCGAATTCAACCGGAAGCATTCTTCTGATCGATTTGACGGCATTCACTTGGATGTAGAGCCTTGGCAGCGGCCAGAGAACAAAGGTGCAGGGAACCTTCAATTTCTCCCTGGCCTCGTGGATGCCTATCGTGCCGTGGTTGCGATCGCTGGACCGGCCGGAATGACAGTGAATGCGGACATCCAGAGCAAGCTGCTCAAAGGCAATTTCGGCCAGCGCCAGGCGCTTCTCACCTCGGTACCGCGTCTGACTCTGATGATGTATGAGTTGACCAGTCCCCAGGATGCAAAGAGCGCCGACCAGAAGGCTGAGCAAGTTCAGGATGCCAGCGAGAAATATTTCGCGATGACGTATGACGGCGTGAAAGACCGTAATCTGGCGAAGATGACTATCGCGCTGCGCACTGCAGATTACGGTGATCTGCTTCCGCAGATGCTCCGCAAACTCGATGACGCCAATCGCTCGAACCCGCAATATCTCGGATGGGCGCATCACTCCTACAACGACACGTTGAAGTCGCAGCAATAAAAGACTCTGTCAACAGACCTTGTCCGCATACTGGGGAAGTTCATGCGATCAGTTTCCAGGCGGGCCGTCCTTCGCGCGATCGCCATCCGTCATTGCGGCTGAAGCTCGATCTGCACCGTCTTCGTACCCTTCTGATCCTGAACGTTCACCGTGGTGACCTTCACCGGCACTGACGTAATGTCATTCGGCCGAATCAGGTAGGCATCGCAACCCGACCAGGGCGAGCAGATGATGCGCACCTCGCGCAACAGCCGCGCCTTTGAGCCGTTCGGCAGCATCGGTTCAAACACATGCGCTTGCAGCGTCGGTACTAACGATTCAAACCCCTTGTCGCCGCCCATCAGACTCACCTTGAGGTTTGCCGCTCTCAAACGCAGCCACATAGAGCGCTGATCCCGTCAGCTTCGTCGTGTGCAGCAGTTGATGAATCTCCTCCTGCTTATCCAGCTCCGCATGCAGGCTGCCGTTGTATCGCCCATGGTTCAGCGATGTCGCAGTCAGCTCCTTGCCGGCCACCCGCTTATAGCCCGCGGCGATTTGGCTCTTCAAATCCTCGCCGGTCGGCAGGGCATCCACCACCAGATTGTCTGCCTCTGCCACGCTGGCCAATTCATACAAGTGCGCTGCCTCGGCTTTTTTCCCTTCTGCCTCCAGCACGCGCGCAAGTTGATACCCGCTGATGGGATTCTGGCTCAACCTCCACGCGGGACGCAGATAGATCTCCGCCGCGCCCAGCTCCTTGGCCTCGATATCCGCCCAGCCCGTGCAGGTCCACGCGGCCCCCAGCACGCGCGCCCAACTCAATGAATGAAAGTCCGTAGGCGAAAGCTGCATTGACTTCGCCTCCGCATCAACCACCATCTTGTCGCACGCGTCCTTCGCCTTGCTCACGTCCTGAATGCCCGGTGCGGGCACAGCTTCAAAAATCGCCGCCGCATCGTGCAATGGTTGCAAGGCCGCCAGCAGTTCCTGATGCCTTGCGTTCGCCTGGGGGTCGGGATTCCACCCGCGCGGCAAATTCTGAACACGGAATCGGGCCACCGGCGACACTCGATTGTCCGGGATTCACCAACAGCGCTGTCCGCTCTTCATCCTCGTAGATTGCTCGGCGAAAAGCGAGGTACTTGTCCCACTGATCCAGCGGAACCTTGTTCTTCTTCATCACCATGTGACGCTCGGCGTTGTAGGTTCCGTCTTTGAACACATAGCTGGAGTGGTACTCCGCCCATTCCTCACTCAGGTCAATGCCCGTCGGCGGATACAACGTCCACCCCACCGGCATCTGCACAGTCGTGTGGTACACCTGGTCGCCCGGCGAGCCAATCTCCACATCGTCTGCAGGTTTAGTTTGCTTCACCCCCGGCATAAGCTCCCAGCCAGTCGGCGGCATTGGCGGAGTGATACGGCGGTCGTCCCACTGCCCATATTTCTCCCGCGTGTAGTCATATGAAATCTGGAACGGCTGGCTTGTCTGCTCAATCGGCGAAACCTCGGGAGTCTTCACCTCGCCCCCAAACCCCGTCGCGTTGGAAAACTGCTGCAACAGCTCTTTCCACTGCGATTGCGGCACCGACCGGAACGTCGCCCGCAGCAGCGTCCCCACATCACCGTGGTAGGTCTGCACAAAATGCCCCGTAAACACGCCCTGGTCCGACAGCTTTCCCGCCACCTCAAAGCGTGCCGATTGCGGATATGGCAGATCGACAGGCGTGCGCTCCAGATACGCCGGCTTGCTGGTCGGAATTGCCAGCGCCTGCTTGTCGCGCAGCACGCCGATCAGCGAGCCAATCGGCGCAACTTCCTCGGTGGAGTCCATCCACAGCATCTTGCCGCCCAGCGGTACCAGCGTGATCACATGGTCAAACTGCGCCGGAGAAGGCGTTGTG
Source organism: uncultured Acidobacteriota bacterium (assembly GCA_963725945.1). GTDB lineage: Bacteria > Acidobacteriota > Terriglobia > Terriglobales > Acidobacteriaceae > Telmatobacter. The sequence goes on from CAVSAW010000022.1 coordinate 174,025, forward strand.
GCATCCAGTTCGCGGCTGGTCGAAATCAGCACCGGCCATGCATCAATCCCCTCCGCCTTCAGCAGCGACGCCAGCAGCGTGTGCTTGTCTTTGCAGTCGCCATATTCGTTTGAAAGCACATCGTCGGCTGGATGCGGTTGGTAGCGCCCTATGCCAAACTCGAGGCCAATGTAATGAATGTGCAGGGCCACGTCGTTGAAGATGGCCCGTACCTTGTCTTCGTCTGTCGTCAGTCCCTTGGTCAGCGCATCGGCCTTCACCTGGATCGCCGGTGTCACCGCCAGCGGTGCCTGTTGCAGGCCGCCATACCAACTGCCCACCTGCTGCCAGCTCGTAAATGTCGTCACCTGTACTGAGGGCTTCACGTGTTTGGTTGATTTTGCCGGCGCATCAGGATCGGGCCGCGCCAGGTTCGAGCTCGTCCACGCGTACAGCTTGCGCCCCCCGCTCGTTGTCACCGTAGGCTGCGCGTCGGCGCTCGCCACCGTCACCGCTTTGTCCGCGGGCAGATCAAGATAGAGCTGCTCGTCCAGCACGATCAAATTCTTCTCAAACGCGTAATCCAACCAGAATTGACCCGGCACCTCGGCTTTCAGCGTGCGCAGCGTCATCTGGTATTCCAGCGTGTCGCCCACCCCCAGGCCCTTCACCGCTACGTGTTTCTGGTGAATGTCGGAGTACATCGGCGCTTCCCGGCTCACATCGGCGGGCATGTCCTGCACGTTGTAGTCGGGCGTCACCACCACCGAGCCATCCGGCTTCTTCACCCGCACATAGCCTATGTCCACCTGCTGGTTCTGCGCCGTGTAAGTGAAGGTCAGCACCGCCATCGCCTTCACTCCGGCGTCGGCCAGAATCCGGATGCGCGCAACCGTTTCGCGCGTGCCTGTGCCGTCAGCCTCCATGCGAATGCGTGTTTGCAACTGGTCAAAGACCAGCGCTTCCTTTGAGACATCCGGCGCCTTTGGTGCAGCTGTCGGTACAGCCTCGCTCTGTGCCGATTGATTCGCAGTAACGGAAATCGCAGCGGGTTTGTTCTGCGCCACGGCAAGCAGCGGCCCGCAAAAGCACAAAGCTATCGCCAGCATTCCGGCCCGGTCGCTGCGGCAGCATGCAGCGCGCACGAATCGATTCAGTGGATTGAGTTCCAGGCCCATATATAAATTGCTCGGTAACTCGAACGATACCAGAGTTCTACGCGACCAGTGTGCAACGCCGCCGCTGTGCGGCTTGATTCCGGTAACTTCCGTCATCAGCACGCGGTTCATGTTGGGCACGGTTGCACCGCCGCGTCGCCCTTCCAATCTGCTACCTTGTTCATGAACATTTTTTCCCCGCATTGAGAGACAGCACGCGCATGACCGCAAGCGATCTGATTGATCGGTTGGCAGAGCACAAAACACTCGGCGCCGCTCCGCGCGAAGAACTGGCATGGCTCGCCGAGCATGGATCGATTCGCCACCTTGGCGCCGGCGAGGTGCTGTCGCACAAAGGCGAGCCGGTAAAGGGCATGTACGTCCTGCTCTCCGGGCATGTGTCGTTGTCGGTTGACCGCGGCACCGGGCCTCAGAAGATGATTGAATGGCGGGCGGGCGAGGTGTCCGGGATGTTGCCCTACTCGCGCATGGTGACCCCGCCCGGAGATGCCGTCGCACTGGGACCAACCGAGATTTTAGCCCTCGACCGGGAGCAACTCCGCGCGCTGACGCACGAGTGCTTTGAAATTACTTCGATCCTTGTGCGCGTCATGCTCGATCGCGCGCGGCTCTTCACCTCAAGCGACCTGCTTAACGAGAAGATGATCTCGCTTGGCAAGCTCTCCGCCGGTCTCGCCCACGAGCTGAACAACCCCACATCGGCAATTGAACGCGCAGCCTCGCTCCTTGAAGACCGGCTCGATGACGCCGAGAAGGCAACCCGTGCGCTCAGCGCAGCCAGGCTCAGCGACGCGCAACTCGCTGCCGTCGACGCGATTCTTGTCTCCTGCATGGCCCGGCCGACACAAAAGGTTCTGTCCTGCATCGAGCAATGCGACCGCGAAGAAGCGCTTCTCGAATGGCTCGCCGCCCATCACCTCGAAACCGCGAATGCGGCAATGCTCGCTGACACAGAAGTGACATTCGAAGCGCTCAACCAACTCGCGGCCGCAGTGTCAGGGCCGGCATTGAACGCGGTCCTGCGCTGGGCAGCTGCCGGCTGCGGCCTGCGTCGGCTCGCTAACGGCATCCAGGATTCGGCTATGCGCATCTCCGGCCTGGTCATGGCCATCAAGGGATTCACCAGCATGGACCAGGCGATGGTCGCCCAGTCCGTTGACCTGGGTCCCAGCCTCAGCAACACCGTTACGGTGCTCAATTCAAAGGCCCGCGAGAAATCGATCGATGTGACCGTGGAGCTCGAACCCGATCTGCCGGCCGTACGCGGCTTCGCCGGCGAGCTCAATCAGATCTGGGGCAACCTCATCGACAACGCATTGGATGCCGTCTCCGCCGGCGGCCGTGTAGAAGTGTCTGCGCGCCGCGATGATCAACGCGTGGCAGTCCGCGTCGTCGATAACGGGCCGGGCATTCCGCCGCAGAATCTCGCGCGCATCTTCGATCCCTTCTTCACCACCAAGCCGCAGGGGCAAGGCACGGGATTGGGGCTTGATATCGTCCGCCGCCTCGTCCGCCACAACGACGGCGCCATCGAGGTCGATTCCAAACCCGGCCGCACCGAGTTTCGCGTCACCCTGCCCATCGCCGACACCGACCCTGCCGCGGTCGCAGACTGAACCAATCGAGAGTTATTTCCAGGTCGGCGGTCAACCGCCCAGAAGTTCAGCCATGCCCGGAAAGCGAGCCAGAAGCCGACAATTCGGTACAAATTCAGACGCCCAATCCAGCCGTCGCTGCGCATCGCAAAGCGGGCAGATCATGTGAATTCAGCGCAGCGGACGAACCCCGGGCAACTTCAACTGATAACTCACCGCCGCTGAAATCAGGTACATGAATGCGAAGATCCAGATCACGCCCGAAACTCCCAGTAGAGGCAGGAAAATGCCCGCGAGTGCCGGACCCAGAAAAGTGCTCAACCCCGAGCCCAGGTTCATCACCGACATGGCCGCCCCGCGCGACTCCGGCGCCAGGATCGACATGATTGCAGCAATGGGCACAAAGCCAGCCAGCGCTATTCCGTAGGCCATGCCCGCGGCCATAACCAGCGCGTAATTGGCGCCGAAGATGTGCGGCACATAGTAAAGCCCCAGCGTCGTAAGCGCGCAGCCGCATGCGCCGGCAAATGTGATCGTCCGCCGCCAGCCGATTTTGTCGCCCACCCATCCCCAGAAGAGGTTGGCCACCACGTTGGTCGCAAACATCACGCTCAGAATCTGCAGCCACTGCGTCAGCGTGAAGCCAACCGTGCGCATGAAGAAGATAGGAAGAAAAACCAGGAAGCCGAACTCCGACGTCGTCGTAATGGTGGCCACAATGCCGCCCAGCCCCACCTTCGGGTGCTTCCAGATGATCGACACGCCAGTGAAAAGCACCTTAAGCGGATCGTCGCCCGTTGTTGAGAGCGGCAAATTCCCGTGCTCCTCGCGCACTCCCAAAAGCGTGATCAGACCGCCCACGGCCACCAGCCCCACAGAGACCCACAGCGTTTTGTAGCCGCCGATCATCGGTACCGAGATGCTCGCCAGCAGCGCGCCCAACGTGGGCAAACCACCTGTACGCGCTGACCAGAACCAACCAACCGCGGTAGCCAGGTAGCGCTGCGGAGTCACTGCCGTCACCCAGCAAAGGAAGCCGTAGGCAAAGAGCGGATAACCCAGCCCACGCACGCCGTAGCTCACAAGGATCGTCGTGTAATTCGCATGCGCAATCCCGCCCAGCAGAAAAGGCATCTCCAGGCCGAGCCAGATCAACAGTCCAGCCCACATCACCTTCTTCGGCCCGAAGATATCCGTCAGAGCGCCGCTCAGCCAGGAAGCCAGCGCCGCCGATGCCCCATACGCGCTAAACACCAGCGCGACCTTCTCCGTGCTGAAATGCAGGTCGACAAGAAGCGGCGAAAGGAACCCTGCCTCCACGCCATCGCCAATCATGAACAGCAGAAGGCCCAGATAGCCGATCGCAAGACCGGGGTGCATCCCCAGCTTTTCAGCGACGGAGCCTTTCTTTCCGGCCTCGACCTCAAAGGTATCGCTCATCGAATCGTCATCCATTCTCAAATCGCATTGCATTGCAAATGCAGCGGGGCAATCCAGGCAGAGGCGCTTCCGTTTGGCCCGTTTGCGCTTCGTCCAGCACTTTCCCAATTGTCGTCCGCACCCCATTTGCGCGCAGCAGGTCCAGATCCCGTTGCACCGTCCTTGCCCAGTCCGGAAAATCCGCGGCCAGATTGCCGAAGAGCGCGGGCACGTCCAGCGCCAGCCTGGCATCCGCGCATCCGGACTCCACGAACGGCTTTAGCAACGCCGCTTGTCCATCCGCCATGGTCATTGCCCGTCCTTGTTCGTTGATTCCTCGTTGATAGTGCAACCATCCGGCAATCACCAGCGGCAACACGCGCGGACTATCTCCATTCCGCAGAAGATCGGCCAGCGGTGGCGCCAGAAACTTGCTGATCTTGGCGCAGCCCTCCGAGCAAATGCGCGCCACCTGGTCGCGAATCGCCGTATTGGAGAAGCGCCGCACTACGGTGTCACCGTATTCATCCAGGTCAATGCCCGGCAGCTTCGGCACTGTGTGCTTCACCTCGCCCATATACGCCGTCAGCAGCCGGCGCAGCAGCGGGTCGGCGGCGGCATCGCGAATGAAATCGAGCCCCAGCAAATCGGCAAAGTAGCCCAGGGTCGAGTGCCCGCCATTAAGAAGGCGCATCTTCATCTTCTCGTACGGCGCTACGTCAGCGGTCATCTGCGCGCCCACACGTTCAAAAGCCGGCCGTGCCGCGGCAAAACGGTCTTCCAGAACCCATTGCCGGAACGGCTCGCAAACGACAGGTACCGCATCCTTCACGCCGAACTTCTCCGCGATCGTCGCACGGTTCTCGTCCGTCGTGCGGGGCGTGATGCGGTCCACCATGCTGCAGGGGAAGGCTACATGCTCTTCGATCCACCGCGGCAGCGCCCCGCTGCGCGCAGCGGCAAACGCCAACAACGCCTTGCGCGCGATCTCGCCATTGCCTTGCAGGTTGTCGCAGGAGAGAACTGTAAACGGCCCGCGGCTCATCTGCATGCGCCGAGCCGCGGCCTCTGCCACGTACCCCAGCCATGTCCGCGGCGTTTCCACATTCTCCAGGTCGTGCCGTACGTCCTTGTGCTCTTCAAGAAAGCGTCCCGACCCATCTTCGATAAAGTACCCACCCTCGGTCACGGTCAATGAAATGATCGTGCACTCGGCGGCCGTCATCCGCGCGAGCACCGCCTCCGGGTCCGCGGGCGCATAGAGGTGGCCCACAAGCGAGCCGACTACGCGCAGGTTCTCTTTCCCGGTGTCCATCAGCATCAGGCTGTAGAGATTCTCCTGTGCGGTGAGCCCTTCGTGAATCTCCTTGTCGGCGGGCAAAAGCCCAACGGCGAATTCGCCCCAACGCGGTTCGTCCTCGCAGGCCAGCAGGTCATCCAGGTACACGGCAAGGTGCGAGCGGTTGAATGCCCCGGCACCGATGTGCACCAGCCCCGGCACCATGTGGCTGCGGTCGTACGATGGCCGGGCAATCGACGCATCAAGGTCAGTGAGTGTGGAGTTGCGGAGAGCGATGCCGTTCCGTTCGCTTTGATCTGTCATGGTGACCTTTTGGAAAATGCACCGATCCGGCTGAGCGGTTCCTCTCAGGCAAAGTTGAATGGAGAACACCGCCTCGACGCCTGCCAGGGATAGTGTGGATAGGTTCCCGGACGAATGATAGGCAACTCGGCAGTTGCACTTCTGCCAACCGAATCGGCCCCCAATCCAAAGCGCTCCCTACAACTCCATCGACTGGCTCGCCACCAGCGCCTTCGCCTTCTCCACGAACTCCGCCAGCGCCATCGATCCCTGGTCGCCTTTGCCCCGCGTGCGCACGCTCACCGTGCCATTCGCCTCTTCCTTGTCGCCGAAAACAAGAATGTAGGGCGTCTTTTGGTTCGCCAGGTCGCGAATTTTCGCATTCATCTTCTCGTTGCGGCCGTCCACTTCCACCCGCAGCCCCGCTGCCTTCAACTCCGCCTCCACCTTGCCCGCGTAGGCAAGATGCCGCTCGCTGATCGGCACCAGCCCCACCTGCACCGGCGCAAGCCACAGCGGAAACGCCCCCGCATAGTGCTCGATCAGCACCCCAAAGAAGCGTTCCACCGATCCAAACAGCGCGCGATGAACCATCACCGGCTGATGCCGCTCGCCGTCCTCGCCCACATACTCCAGCTCAAATCGCGCCGGCAAATTGAAATCAAATTGCACCGTCGAGAGCTGCCATAACCGCCCCAGGACATCCACCAGTTTCACGTCGATCTTCGGTCCATAAAATGCAGCCTCGCCGGGAATCGTCTTGTACGCGATGCCCTTGCTCTTCAGCACATTGTCCAGCGAGCGAATTGCCAGGTCCCAGTTCTCGTCCGACCCCGCGTAATGCGCACGGTCATTCGGATCCCATGTCGACAACTCCACCTTGAATTCGTTAAACCCGAATGTCTTCAGGACCACCTCTGCAAAGTCGATGCACGCCGCCACCTCGCTCTCAATCTGGCTCGGCATGCAGAAGATGTGCGCATCATCCTGGGTAAATCCCCGCACCCGCAGCAGTCCGTGCATCGTCCCGGAGCGCTCGTATCGATACACATTCCCCAGCTCCGCGTAGCGTGCCGGCAGGTCGCGATAGCTCTTCGGCGAATTCTTATAAATCAGAATGTGCCCTGGGCAGTTCATCGGCTTCAGCCGATACTCCGCATCGTCCAGCTCCATCGGCGTATACATGTTGCTGGAGTAGAAGCCCTCGTGCCCGCTCACCTTCCACAACTCGCGCCGCATCACGTGCGGAGTAAACACCAGCGAATACCCGCGCCGCAGGCACTCGTCGCGCATCCAGTCTTCCATCACCTTGCGGATGAGCGCGCCCTTGGGATGCCAGAAGATAAGTCCCGCCCCGGCCAGCTCCTGAATGCTGAACAGGTCCAATTGCTTTCCCAGCAGGCGATGGTCGCGCTTGGCCGCCTCTTCAAGCCGCGCAAAATGCGCATCCAGATCCTTCTTCGAGAAAAATGCGGTTCCATAAATTCGCTGCAGCTGCGGATTCTTCTCATCGCCCAGCCAGTACGCACCGGCCAGCGCGGTCACCTTCACCGCCTTTACCCGCCCCGTTGAAGGCACATGCGGCCCGCGGCAAAAGTCCACAAAATTCCCGTTGCGATAAAAGCTCACCTGCTCGCCGGGATGCGTAAATTTCGTCACGAAGTGCGTCTTCATGAAGTCGCCGTCGCGCTCAAAATCTTCCAGCGCCAGTTCGCGCGCCTCGTACTCGTGCTGGAACGGTTCATCCCGCGCCACCACTTCGCCCATCTTCGTTTCAATCGCCGCAAGATCGTCCGGCGTAAATGGTTTCTCGCGATAAAAGTCGTAAAAGAATCCCGAATCCGTCGCTGGTCCGTGCCCCAACTTCGTTTCAGGAAACAGTTCCAGCACCGCTGTCGCCAGCACATGCGCGGCCGAGTGGCGCACCACCTTCAGCGCCTCCGTGTCCCTCTCCGTCACCAGCTCCAGCTTTGTGTCCTCGGTCAGCGGAGTCGAAAGATCCACCAGCCGCGGCGCGCCCGCATCATCCGCCGCATACATCGCAGCCTCCGACGGCTCATCGCCGGCAGTCGATTTCACAGCACCGGTCAAAGGCGTCAGCCGCGCCACCACACTGGCCGCAGCCAGCCGCGGCGAAATTGAATTGGCAATCTCCAGTGGCGTCGTGCCCGCAGGCACTTCCTTCACCGCCCCATCGGGCAGATGTACTGAAATAGCTTCCTTGCTCATAGTTGTCCTGGGCGCTTGGGCTGCGCGTGCTGCAAAATCCAGCTAACGCAACCCATCGCAACCTTTCAGGATATAACGACCGCCACGGAACAATCCGCCATCGCCGCGCGTAAGCTGTTTGAGCAGGTCATTTGCTCCGTTGCTTTCGTCCGTTGCTCTCCCCCGCTGCGAAGGTGCAGAATCTCCACCATAGAACGAGGTCAATCTATGTTCGTCCGTTTGCGGAGCATCGCGCTCCTTTTGCTCTTTGCCGCCTTCTCTTCCGCATGTGCCCGCGCCCAGGCCGCTATTCAGCCCACAGGCGACATTACCCAGGTGCCCGCTGCCGCGCAGCCGTCGCCCAACTTCAACGCCGACGCAGCCACTCAGGCCTATCTGGACCTGCTTCCCCCCGCGGCCACGGCACGCTCCGACGCCTACTTCGAGGGCGGCTACTGGCTCATCCTCTGGGATTTCCTCTACGCCTCAGCCATTTGCCTCCTGCTCCTCAATCTTCGCTGGTCAGCCGGATTGCGCAATCGTGCCGAACGCATTACCCGTTTCCGCTGGCTCCAGGACGCTCTCTACTGGGTCCAATACCTCTTCGTCACATTCGTACTCGGGTTTCCCCTCGAGTACTACGAAAACTTCGTCCGCGAACACAAGTACGGCCTCGCCACCCAGACCTTCCTGCCCTGGATGGGCGACGAGGGCAAAGGGCTGCTGGTCAACCTCGTCATGGGAGCTATCGCAATCGTCATCCTCTTCGCCATCGTTCGCAGGTGCCAGCGCACATGGTGGATATGGGGCTCCCTCGGCATGATTTGCATTCTCGTCGTGGCCATCGCCATCGGGCCCGTCTTTATACAGCCCATCTTCAACAAGATCACCCGGCTCAACGATCCCAAAATCACCGCGCCCATCCTCCGCATGGCGCACGCCAATGGAATCCCCACAAACGACGTTTATGAAATCGATGCCAGCCGCCAGACCACCCGCATGAGTGCCAATGTCAGCGGCTTCGGCAACACCATGCGCATCACCCTCAACGACAACCTCCTCCGCCGCGGCTCGCCCGAGGAAATCCAGGCTGTCATGGGTCACGAAATGGGCCATTACGTCCTCAATCACATTCCCAAAGACATCCTGTTCCTCTCCGTCGTGACCGTTCTTTCCTTCGCCTATCTGCGCTGGTCGCTCGCCTTCACCCTGGCCCGCTGGGGCGATCGATGGCAGATACGCGGCGTAGGCGACCCGGCTGTTTTGCCGCTGGTCGTGCTCCTCGCCGGCATCCTCTTCTTCGTCCTCACACCCATCATGAATTCCGAGATCCGCACCAATGAGAAGGAAGCCGACATGTTCGGTCTCAACGCCTCGCGTCAGCCCGACGGATTCGCCCAGGCCGCCATCCACCTCGCCGAGTACCGCAAAATGCGCCCCGGCCCAATCGAAGAGTTCATCTTCTTTGACCATCCCAGCGGCTACAACCGCATCCATTCCGCCATGGTCTGGAAAGGCGAAAACCTGGAGCTGTTTGAGCAGCCCTCCGCCATGACCATCCTGTCCTCCCCAACTGCCAAGCCCAGGTCTGCGCACTGATGCGCCGGGAAACAGAGACTTGATGATTCGAAAATCATCAAGTCTCCACGGCTCCCTTCACTTATCAGAAAGTGTCATCTTCAGCGAAGCGCGCCTGGGCTCAGCGGCGCGAAGAGTCTGATTCTTGTTTTTGTCTTCAACCTCATCAATCATTGAGACGTGTCATCTTCTGAACGAAGCGCGCTTGGGGCCCCGGTGACGAAGTCAATGGGGTAAGCGGAGGGAAGGATCTGCTTTTTTTAGGAGCTTGTAGGAACGCAACACTTTTGCTGCGATCCTCCTCCGCCCTTGCCATACCCCACCGCCCAGGTCTACGCTATTCCCATGCGTCGATGTCGCTAACGCCGACTTGGTGTCTGCCGCGATGCACTTGTGCGCTTTTCCGGCGCACGCTCTTTCCTGCCTGACTCGCGCGGCAGACCGCCCTTACCCCAAAAGAAAATCAGACCAGTGTCCGTGGATCGTTGCCGGACTAAAAAGGAGAAGATCATGGCGCGTATTGCCGCGAATGTGACTGAATTAATCGGGCGCACCCCGTTGGTGCGATTGAATCGCGTGGCAGCAGGATTGCCCGCAACCGTGGTGGCCAAGCTGGAGGGCCAGAACCCCGCAGCCAGCGTGAAAGACCGCATCGGCTTTGCCATGATCGACGCCGCCGAGAAAGACGGCAAGATCAAGCCCGGCGAAACCGTACTGATCGAGCCCACCAGCGGCAACACCGGCATCGCGCTGGCGTTCGTGGCTGCAGTCAAGGGATACAGACTCATCCTCACGATGCCGGAAACGATGAGCGTGGAACGCAGAGTGCTGCTCAAGGCCTTTGGCGCCGAGATCGTGCTCACACCCGGGCCAAACGGGATGAAGGGCGCGATTGCCAAGGCTGAGGAGATCCTGGCCGAAACGCCGAAGGGCTATATTCTGCAACAGTTCAATAACCCCGCCAATCCCGCGATTCACCTGGCCACCACGGGCCCGGAGATTTGGGACGACACCGACGGCAAGGTGGATATCCTCATCAGCGGCGTGGGCACCGGCGGCACCATTACCGGTGTGTCGAACTACATCAAGCCGCGCAAGGCGTCGTTCAAAGCCATCGCCGTCGAGCCGACCGACAGCCCCGTACTCTCCGGCGGCAAGCCCGGTCCCCACAAGATTCAGGGGCTCGGCGCCGGATTTGTTCCCGGTGTGCTCGATACCGGGACAGATCGATGAAGTCGTCCAGGTCACCAACGACGAGTCCATCGCCATGGCCCGCCGCCTGCCGCTGGAGGAAGGTCTCTTCGTCGGCATCTCGTCGGGTGCAGCGGTGGCTGCCGCGCTGAAAGTGGCTGCGCGACCCGAGAATGCGGGCAAACTGATTGTGGTGGTGCTGCCCGACTTCGGCGAGCGTTATTTGTCGAGCGTGCTGTTTGACGCGTTGCGCCAGGAAGTTCTCGCTCTGCAACCCGAAGCGGTCGCGGTATAAGACAAGACAGGGAACAGTACAGTAAGGAGTGGACAGTCGGCGGTGAACCGTGGAAGCAGTGCCGCTGGTTGTCCGCTCTAATCCCTGTAATCTGAAACAGCAAGGCGATAGCTATGTTTGAACGCATTCGCGAAGACATCAACTCAGTCCTTGAGCGCGATCCAGCTGCGCGCTCCCGGCTTGAAGTTCTGCTCTGCTATCCAGGCCTGTGGGCCGTTTGGTGGCATCGCGTCGCGTTCAGGCTGTGGCGCATGCACCTGCGACTGCCCGCGCGCATACTTTCTCAAATGGCCCGCTTCTTTACCGGCGTCGACATCCATCCCGGCGCGCTCCTCGGCCGCCGTCTCTTCATCGATCACGCCACCGGCGTCGTCATCGGAGAAACCGCCATCGTCGGCAGCGACGTCACCATCTACCAGGGAGTCACCCTCGGCGGCACCGGCAAGGGACACGGCAAGCGCCACCCCACCGTCTGCGACGGCGTCTTCATCGGCAATAACGCCAACGTGCTCGGCAACATTACCGTCGGCCAGAACTCCCGCGTCGGCGCCGGTTCGGTGGTTCTCACTGACGTCCCGCCCAACTCCACCGTTGTTGGCGTGCCCGCCCACATCGTCTACCGCAACGGCCAGCGCGTCCTCATCACCGATCCCCACGACATCAAAGACCCGCTCTCCGACGCCATGATCGCGCTCTCAGTCCGTGTGGACGAGCTCGAAGCCCGCTGCGGCGCTCCCGTACACGCGGCCGCCGATCCATTCATCGCAGAAGCCGCAGAGCGCACTGCCTACCGCGAAGAACTCGACCGCCTCCAGGACTACGTCTCCATGGGCGAAGGCATCTGAATTGAACCTGTGTGAGTAGTCGCATTTTGCAGAGAATTACCGCCCGTCGGCGCACTATATAGATGGATGACTCCCGCGCAGGCTCCTGCATGTGCACCTTCGCAGAGCGGCGTCGCACCGCCCAAAGCGGGGTACCCCTCCCCCCTCTTTTCTGTGAAGCTGGGAAACTGTGAAGGGATCGAATTCGGCCCTCAGAAGGGGACCCCACCCCCCCTGAATATTTTCGTTTTCCACAAAAAGCTTGCAGATTATTTCGAGCAGTTCCACACCGACTCGCCGTGCAGCAAGCCACCCCGGTCCGGCTTGGGCACTGTGAATCGGTCCCTGTCAGCCCGTATTCCTCAGTCCCGCCGAGATGCCGCTGATCGTCGCCGCAATGGCGCGATTCACCTCCGGCGTATCTTCGCCGGCACGCTTGCGCCGCAGCATGTCCACCTGAATCAGGTGCATGGGGTCGACGTAGGGATTGCGCAGTTTGATGGAGCGGGCCAGCACCTGGTTCTTCTCGAGCAGCTCAGTCTGCCTCGTGACCGCCAATACTGCCCGCACGCTGCGATGGAACTCCGCCTCGATCAAGTCGTACACGCGCTCGCGCAAATTCGCATCGGGCACCAGCGAGGAATAGAGCCGTGCTGTGCCCAGATCTGCCTTGCCCAGTGCCATTTCCACGTTGCGCACCAGGTCAATGAAAAGCGGAAACTCGCGCGCCATCTCTTGCAAAAGCTCAAGCGAGCCGGGCTTCTCGATGAATTGACCCAGCGCGAAACCGACCCCAAACCAGGCCGGCACCAACAGCCGCGACTGCGTCCATCCGAAGACCCACGGAATCGCACGCAAGTCTGCGATCTGCGTTGACGCCTTGCGGCGCGACGGACGCGAGCCGATCATGGCATGTTCCAATTCGCTAACCGGCGTGGACTGCTCAAAATAGGTGACAACTTCAGGATTCGCGAGAATGCTCTTGCGATAAAACTCGAATGAAATGGCCGAAAGCTCATCGAGGGCCGCTTCCCACTCCGGTTTGAGCACGCCGGTAAAGTGGCCTTCAGGATCGCGCGCGTTGGGGCGCGCGAGGGCGTCGAGCGAAGCCGCAATCATCAGTTCAAGGTTGCGCTCGGCCAGCACCTCGTCTGCATACTTGAAGTTCAGCACTTCACCCTGCTCGGTAATGCGGAACTGGCCTTCAAAGGAATCCATGGGCTGCGCAAAGATGGCGCGATGCGTGGGGCCGCCACCACGCCCGACCGTGCCGCCGCGACCGTGGAAAAGCCGCAACTTCACGCCGCATTCGCGCGCCACCACATGCAGGTCGCGGTGAGCGCGGAAAATCTCCCATGTACTGGTCAACATGCCGCCATCTTTGTTGGAGTCGGAGTAACCCAGCATCACTTCCTGCCAGTTGTCCCAGCTTTCCAGCAGCTTGCGATAGTCGGGCCGCATCCACAATTCACGGCATACTGCGGGCGCCTGCCGCAGGTCCTCGATGGATTCAAATAGCGGCACCGGCATCAGCCCGGGGTCCCGGCCAGGCCCGCGTCCGGCGCCCTCGACCTTCACACCCGCCAACCGCGCCAGCCGAACAACAGCCAGAACATCTTCAACGGTGGCGGCGCCGCTGATGACGTATTCGCGAATAGCCTCCGGCGAGCAGCCGGTCTTTACTTCGGCCACCACGCGCAGGGTCTCAAGCACGCTGGCGGTCTCCGCGGAGAGTTCGCCGGGAAGCGACGGCGCGATGGTATCCGCGATCGCCTCCTTCAACGCGGTTGCGTGGACCCGCGCATGCTGGCGAATATCGAGAGTATGCAAATGCAGCCCGAACGTGCGCACCTGCAGAATGAGCGGATCAATAAGAGTCCGCGCGATGCGAAGACCGCTATGCGTGGCCAGGGAACTGCGCAACAATTCAAGATCGTCGAGGAACTCTTCGACGGAGCAGTATTCCGGCAAAACCTGTGCCAGCTTCTCCTGCCCCTGTGCCAGGGTGTAGGGCGTCACTGGCAGCGCCGCCCCCGCGTGCGACGGCTGCTCCATATATTGCAAGGTCCGCTGCAGGCGCGCCTTGAGACAAATGATGAAGCGGCGATAATACTCAAACTCATACTGCGCGCCAAAGACCTGCGACTCCGGCGTATGCACTTGCGCCACGTATTCCCGCAGACGTTCAAGCAATGCCGCGCTCACCGGCCGCTGCTGCGCGCTGGTGGTCAACAAATCCATGATGCCGTCAAGCCTGCGCTGGTAGTAGAGCAGCAGATGTCCGCGTGCCAGGCGAATCGCGTCGCGCGTGACTTCAGGCGTGACAAAGGGGTTGCCGTCGCGGTCGCCGCCGATCCAGGAGCCGAAGCGCAGCACTTGCGGCAATTCGTGGGCCTCAATCTCCAATCCGTAGGCGGCGCTTAAGGCCTCTGCGATTTCGCGATATAGGCCGGGCAGCGTGGCAAAGATGGAAACATCGTAATAGTCGAGGCCCATTTTGATCTCGTCGTAGACAGTGGGCCGGCGCGAACGCACTTCATCTGTCTGCCAGAGGCTGGTGATCTCGGCGCGGATCAAATCTTCCAGACGCGCGATGTCCTGCTCGGGGACGGGTATGCGGTCCAGCGTGGCCAGAAAATCTCCGATGCGCCGTCGCTTCGACATCACTGAGCGGCGCGCGACCTCAGTGGGATGAGCGGTAAACACGGGCACAATCAGTACCCGCTTGAGCCAGTCCATCGCTTCGTTCGCGTCGATGCCCACGCGGCGCATCTCCGCCAGCGTTCCGGCGAGAGAGCCGCGCTGCCGCCCGGCCTCGCCGCTCAATTGCAAGGCGATGCGCCGCCGCTTGCGGTGGTTGGTCTCGGCAAGATTGATAAGCTCGAAATAGAACGCGAAGGCCCGGGTCAGCAGAATGGCCCGCTCCACGGGAATCGCATGCACCAGCTCGAGAGCCGCATCGGCATGACGCGCGGCCTCTTCTTCGCTCCCGCGGGTCTCGGCGTCGCGGCGGCGAATGGTCCCTTGCCGCAGCGCCTCCACCTGCGCGAAAAGCTCCGTGCCCGCCTGCTCGCGCAGAACCTCACCCAGCAGGATGCCGAGCGAGCGCACATCGCGGCGCAAAGGCGCTTCCTTCAGGTCGCCGGAGCGCGCTTCAAGTTCGGCGAGCCGCTGCGACCAGCTCTCGGGGTTCCACAAAAGGGCCATCGTGTTTTGATTATGCACGACGCGGTATGAAGACAGTCTCAGGAGATGGCAGTCTGGCTGTCGAGCATGATCATCAACTCTTCCCATTCGGCTGTGAGGGCGGTCAGTTGCGCGCGCAGTTCCGCGGCAAGGTCGCTGAGGCGCTGTGTCTCAAAGGCAGATACATACACGCCCAACTGCTCTTCGGTGTGCGCAACGGCGCCCTCGATGCGCGGAATCTCCTCTTCGAGAAACACGCATCTTTCCTCCATCTGCTTTTGCTTGATCGGGTTCAGGCGGCGTGGACTAGCTTTCGTGGCCGATTCGGTCTCCGCAGCGCCGGCATCCGGTCTCGACGCGATGTCACTGTTAGTTGGCACGTCTGACTCAGCCGATCTGGGCTTCGCTGGGACTTCGGCTGCGCCTGCTACCAACGCTTCTTTGCGGCGCAGGTAGTCTTCGTAGTTGCCTTCGAAGGTGATGACCGCGCCGTTCTCAACTTCCAGCACGCGCGTGGCCAGCCGGTCGATGAAATAGCGGTCATGCGAAACGAAGATGACCGTGCCGCTGAAGGCCGCGAGCGCATCAAGCAATACGTCCTTGGCGCGCATGTCCAGGTGATTGGTGGGCTCGTCGAGGAGCAGGAAATTCGATGGCGAAACCAGAATGCGCGCCAGCGCGTAGCGATTGCGCTCCCCGCCTGAAAGAACGCCGAGGGGCTTGAAAACATCATCGCCGCTGAAGAGAAAGCAGCCCAATAGTGACCGCAAGGCGACTTCAGGTACTTTGATTGCTGCGCGGCTGATATCGTCCAGCATGCGCGCGTCGCCATCGAGCACCTTGTACTGGTCCTGCGCAAAGTACTCGCTCACCACGTTGTGCCCCAGACGCACCGAGCCGGCAGTAGGCGCCTCCGCGCCTGTCATTAAGCGGATGAGCGTGGATTTGCCCGCACCGTTCACGCCGACCAGGGCCACGCGGTCGCCGCGTTCGATACTGAAGCGCACGTTGTTGAGTACCGACTTGGGGCCGTAGCTCTTCCCCAACCCATCTGCCTCAACCACCATGCGCCCCGAAGGCGGAGGCTGCGGAAACTTGAAATGAATGACGGGCTCTTCCTCGGGTATCTCGATGCGCTCGATCTTTTCCAGCTCTTTGATGCGCGATTGCACTTGCCTGGCCTTGGTGGCCTGCGCGCGAAAGCGGTTAATGAACGCCTCAAGGTGTTCGATTTGCTCGCGCTGGTTGCGATAGGCAGCCTGTAACTGCGCCCGGCGCTCGTCTTTCTGTGAGAGATATTTGGTGTAATTGCCCTGGTAGATGGTGAGCCGCTTGTTCCATATCTCGACCGTGCGGTCGATTGTCACATCGAGAAAATATCGATCGTGCGAAATGAGGATGTAGCCGAAGGGATAGTTTTTGAGATAGTCCTCGAGCCAGTTGCGAGTTTCCAGGTCCAGGTGATTGGTGGGCTCATCGAGCAGCAGCAGGTTGGGTCGGGCGAGCAACAGCTTGGCGAGCGCAATGCGCATCTGCCAGCCGCCGCTGAATTCGTCAGTCTGGCGGGTCCAGTCCTCTTTACTAAATCCGAGACCGGTCAATACGCCACCCACCTGCGCATCCAGCGCGTAACCGTCGAGCGCGTGGAACCGCTCCTGCAGCATCGAGAATCGTTCCGCGGCAGACTCGTACTCGGGGCTGGCATGGTCGAGGTCAGCGAGTTGTCCGCTAAGCCACTCGATCTCGCGCTCCATCTCGTGCAACGCGTCGAAGACGCTCAGGCACTCTTCAAAGACGCTGCGCCCAGTGAGGCGCAGGCCCTCTTGCGGCAGATAGCCGATGCTCATGCCGCGGGTTTGTTGCAGGGCTCCATAGTCCAGCGTTTCCAGGCCGGCCAGTACCTTCATTAACGTGGACTTGCCAGTGCCATTAGCCCCCACCAGCGCCGTCTTTTCCCGCGCGCGGACCAACCAGTTGGCTTCAAGGAACAAGATCCGCGGCCCAAACCGCTTGCCGGCATTTTGAAGTGAAAGCATTCGACTCCATTTTCGCAGAGGTGTGGGCTGGCCCCCATTCATCGGCTCGCAGTCTGCGCAGACTGATCGAGTTTACGGTCAGAATGTTCAGGATTTCGCTGTTTGCGGTCAGGTCGAAGGCGTTGGTTTCAGAAAGTCCACTGTCATCGGGCCCTGTCGATGGATTCCCATTCATTATCGCTTTTCATTCGCCTATCGTGTCGCGTTTCTTAACAAATTCCACTCATTCGTCAATTTTTCTTGACTATTTGTTCAAATTATCGGTAGTGTTTTGCTCAATTGGTACTCTCGCTCGGCTCGATTCCCGGTGTTCCTTGTTGTTAATTGAGCGGAAAACCACGGTGCAAAGCAGGCGGATCGATCCCGATCCTGAGTTGTTCCGGGATAAGTGCGTATCCAACTTTTCCGTAATCCAGCGGCGGCGAATGCGGTTTCAAGTCGCTCTCTTCCCGGAATTGAATGACCGATTCAGACCTCAACCATCGGGGAATCAACCCCACGCTACACGCCGAATTCAATCGCATCAGATGCAACACACTTAGTGAGGCTTCAATGAAAACGAATTTTCCCCGGCTTATCTTTGGATGCACGCTCGTCATGCTTCTGTGTATCTCGATTGCCATTGGGCAGACCGTAACCGGTTCGATTACAGGAGAAGTCACGGATCCGAGCGGCGCCGTCGTCCCAGGCGCCCAAGTGACGGCTCACAACCTCGACACCGGCGTGGATACGCCCACTACCACAAACTCGGCTGGTCTTTATCGGATCGAGTTCCTTCCGATCGGCCGCTATCAGGTGACGGTGCAGGCAAACGGTTTTGATTCGGCGACTCTGCCGCCCTTTGTCCTGGAAGTGCTGCAGATCGCGAGCTTCAATGTGAAGCTGAAGGTGGGCGCCTCTTCGACGACTGTGAACGTGTCGGCCGCTGCGCCGATCCTGAACACCAACGACCCCACGCTCGACACCACCTTTACTGCCAATACCATCGAGAATTTCCCTTTGAACGGCCTCGATTTCTCAGCACTCACCTTGTATGCGCCGGGTGCTGTGAGCACCGCCGGGACATCGGGCACGACGAGCTACGAGCGCAGCACGTACTTTACCGATTCGGTGAATATGAATGGGAACCGCGCTCAAGCGAACAACTACACGCTCGACGGCATCGATATGAATGAGGACTACAACAACCTCATCTCTTATACGCCCGCGCCGGAAGCGCTGGAGCAGGTCCAGTTGCTCACCGCAAATTCTCCAGTTGAGAATGGCAACGTGAATGGCGCCGGTGTGGTACTCGTACTCAAGAGCGGAACCAACCAGTTCCACGGCGCGGCGTACGGCTACGTGCAGGATTACCGATTCAACGCCAATTCCTACGGGAACGGGCAGTCCACGCCACCTACCCCGATTAGTCCCTATTCATTTGCCCAATTTGGCGGCAGAGTCGGCGGGCCCATCCTGCACAACAAGCTCTTCTTCTTCGCCGATTATCTTGGCGCGCGTCAACACACGAGCGGGTTCAATTTTGCCAGTGTAATTCCGGATGCGATGCGAAATGGGGATTTCTCGGCCCTGCTTGGCGGTTCCAATCCAATCCAGTTGTACGACCCCGAAAACAACTTTGCAGAATATAACGGCAACCTGGGCGTCCCGATCGTCAATCCGGTGGCTAAATTCCTTTTTGCCAACCCGAAGTACTATCCGGATTGCGGCGCTGCCAGCCCTGTCACGCCCAGCAATGGCAAGTGCCTTCCGCCAGAGGATGGGATTGCGCAGAATAACTACGAAGCCCCCACCCGCAGCTACCATGCCAATAACCAGGGCGACATTAAAGTTGAATACGACCTCCGGGCCTCGGACAAAATCACCGGGTTCTACTCGATGTCCACGGCGTACGACGGTTCCACCGCAGTACTTGCCGTTTCCTTCCCCGGAATCAACCTGTATCCAACCTGGATCATCGGCACGAACTGGGTGCACACTTTCTCGCCATCGTTGGTCAACTCTGCACGCGTCGGGTTTACGCGAACAAAATGGGATTCGGGTCTGCCGCAGGATCCAACCGGGGCGTTCGGGACTGCAGGCAACGCAAAGGTTGGGATTGCCTTTACAGGACAGGCATACGACGGGTTCACGAATCAGGGAATCAACGGCGGCATCAGTAGCGTCGGCACTTCTGCCTACAACGGCAACAACCTCATTGACAATACGTACAGCTACCTCGACGACCTGACATGGCAGCGCGGCAAGCACTATCTCAGCATGGGCATTGCGGCTCTCCGCTACGAGAACAACTATCCCACCGGCAACAACGACGGATACCTGGGGTCTCTGAACTACACGGGTGCCTTCACCGCGAATCCGTCCGCGGCCAATGCCGGCGGCTACGGCGGCGCCGACTTTGTGCTGGACCGCGTGCAGTCCGCCGGTGTGACGCTGGGCAGCATCAACGTGGGCCAGCGCCAATGGCGCGCGGCAGGCTTTGTCCAGGATGACTACAAGGTCATTCCGAACCTGACCCTGAACTTCGGTCTCCGCTACGAGTACGATGAGCCCTGGATCGAACAGAACAACAAGACTGGAACCGTCGATCTCGAAACCGGACAGGTGCAATATGCCGGCAGCGTCCCCGTGGGCGCGCCGGCAGGTTCAGGACTCTGCAGCAACTTGGCCTGCTATCAGGCCAATTACCGCCAGTTCATGCCGCATCTCGGATTTGCTTATCAAGCCATGGATCGCTTCGTTGTCCGAGGCGGCTATGGAGCTACCAGCTTCTTTGAAGGCAACTCCTTCAATCAGCGGCTCACCTCAATCACGCCGTTTATTCAGGCCGTCAGTGTGAACGTACCCTCTCCCGTGCCGGGCGACGTAACCACGCCGCGCACAGCGGAGGAAGGGTTTACCGGTGGAACCACCCAATACGGCGGTACCTTCAACGTATACCCGCAGAATATCCAGCCCGCTTATGTGCAGGATTGGAACCTCACGTTGGAATACGCGCTGACGCACACCGCTTCCCTGCAAGTTGGCTATCTGGGCGAGCAGGGTCAGCACATCGAAGACTACGGCAATGTGAACCAGTACCTCGTCAACGGGGATCCGACTTCGGCTCCCTACTACAACAACCAGTACATCGGCGTGAATGGGGAGGATGCCGCCCTGGGCATAGGCCCGAATTCGTTGCTGATCACTGAGTCGCGCGCCATGATGAACTACAACGCGCTGCAGGCCGTATTGCGCCAGCGCCTGAATCATGGTCTTGAGTACACGGTGAATTACACCTACGGACGAGCCATGACGAACAGCCTGGGCAATTACGGCTTGAACGTCAGCGGATTTAGCGGTGCCTTCCAGAACTACTACAACAGCGGCGGGGACTACGGGCCGGCCGGGTACGATATACGACACAATCTCTCCGCCACAGGGGTCTATGCCATACCCATTGGGCGAGGGAAGGAGTACCTCTCTGGAATCAACCGCGCGGCCGATGAAGCGATCGGGGGTTGGAAACTCTCGACCGCCATTGTTGCCTACTCGGGATTCCCCGAGACCATTACCGGTCCAGGGAACAACTCCAACAGCTACGGCAACTCGCGGGTCAACCAATACCGTAAGCTGAGGATCGTCCATCGCAGTCTCAACAGTTGGTTTGGAACCGACGCGTCTGCAATAGCGTGCACCGATCAGGACCCTGCAAATCCCGATCACGACAATGGCGTCTGTGCCTTCGGTGCGCCGGCTCCGAATACGTTTGGCACTGAAAGCAACGGCGCCTTGCGCGGTCCAGGCTTTTTCAACGCGGATCTGTCCGCATTCAAGGACTTCCATATCACAGAATCACAATCGGTAGGGTTCCGTTTCGACGCATTCAACGCATTCAACATCGTCAGTTACGGCAATCCGAACATGGGATTCGGCGATCCGAATTTTGGAAACGTTTCTCGCTCGGGCCCTCGCTCCACAGAGCGCCATCTGCAGTTCTCAGCCAAGTACACTTTTTAGATGAACCGGCTGCCGCAGTCGAATGCGGCAGCCGGTTTATCCTGTTTTTCCTCATCCTCGGGTATATGCGCGAGAGTTCGCTGTTCAGCAGAGATCCGGCCTAATAAGGGGAATGGAAGTCAGCCATCATGAAGGTTGAGATATGCATCGACTCTGTGGAATCAGCGATTGCCGCAGAACGCGGAGGCGCTAAGCGAATTGAACTTTGTAGTGATTTGCTTGAAGGGGGAATCACACCCGGAGCGGGGTTGATCGCTTCAGTTCGGCGCTTGGTTGGCATTGATTTGTTTGTTATGATTCGTCCTCGCGGGGGGGACTTCTGCTATACGAATTTCGAGTTTGAGGTGATGCGGGAAGAGATCAGCCATGCGCGCCATCTTGGTGCAGACGGAGTCGTGCTCGGCCTGTTGGACGAGCAGGGGCGCGTCGATGTAAACCGCACTCGACAACTCGTAGAACTGGCTCGACCCCTTCCAGTTACATTTCATCGGGCGATCGATATGACGCCCGATTTGTCTGCAGCGCTGGAAGATGTGATTGCGACAGGTGCAACCCGCATCTTGACCTCTGGCGGGGAACCGAATGTCGTCAGAGGAATTCACCAAGTTGCCAGGATGGTTGCTTCTGCAGATGGGCGAATCTCGATTATGCCTGGGGGCGGTATAACGGCCAGGAATATCGCGACCATCGCCGAAACGACCGGGGCTACCGAATTCCATTCAAGCGTGAGAATGGCGTTTCCCAGTCCCATGCAGTTCCGCAAGCAAGGCATGGCAATGGGCGATATCCGGGATAGGGAATACCGACGTTTTACAACTCGAGAGGACAGAGTGCTCGCACTCGTCAGCGCCCTTGAGCGCGTGGCTCCGGAAAGAGCGACGGCGCGACTCAGCTAAGCGCCGGATTCGGCGTCGAGGTGGATGCAAGAGAATAAGGTACCGCGCTTGGCACATGGCACGCTCGGCACATGTAAACTGCGAAGGATCCCAGAGATTCAGGAACCGACTTCATGTCGACTAAGACAGACCAGCGAGCCAAGAGAATCCTTCAGGTGCTTCTGCAGCACGGCAACACTTCAGTAGATGAATTGGCAGGCTTACTGAGTGCCTCAGCGGCCAGCGTTCGTCGGGATCTAACCCGGTTAGAGGAACGCGGTTTAGTCCATCGTACGCATGGCGGCGCAAAGCTTGCCGGTCAGCTGCAGTACGAGCCATTCCGCTTCGACTCGTCGTTTCAAGAACGCGAGGTACGCTTTGCCGAGGAGAAGAGGCGCATCGGAATTGCGGCAGCAGAGCTAATTCGCGAGCATGAAACAGTAGGCTTTACCGCAGGCACCACAACCACCCAGGTTGCGCGCTGCATCCGCCACCGCAATGCGATCAACATCATCACGAATGCGGTGAACATCGGGATGGAACTTAATCATCAGGCCTCGCTAAATGTAACCCTGACGGGAGGCACGATGCGTTGGGCAGGGGCGTTTTCGCTGACCGGGCCGACCGCGATGGAGATGTTGAGCGGAGTGTTTCTTGACAGGGCCTTCATCGGTGCCTGCGGCGTGGATGTGTCGCGCGGCGCCACGACCATCGAGCCGGACGAGGCCGCGGTGTTTCGCGCAATGGTTCGGCAAGCCAAGCAAGTGATCGTGGTGGCGGACTCAAGCAAGATTGCCATGGTGAGCCCGGCGCTAATTTGTCCCGTGGCCGACATCGATATTCTAGTTACTGACTCTGGCATCAGCTCTGAGGCGATTGCCGGGTTCAAGGCCAACGGTGTCCAGGTGGTTGCTGTATGAGGCGAGAAGAAACCTGCGCCGAGACTCGCGTTTCATCGCGTCTTGCATGCCTGGCGCGCTCCGCTCGAACGACAGTCCTTCTCGTGGCCTGGAGCACGATGACAGTGTCTCCGGCGGTTCTGGCATTGCCCGCATGTGCGGCAGATGGGAGTATTCAATTTGCACAACTGGGCCAGTGTGAACTGGAGAGTGGCCAGAAAATCGAAGACTGCCGTGTCGGCTACCGCACCTTTGGTGCGCTCGATGCAGCAGAGGATAACGCAGTGCTCATGCCAACTTGGCTCTACGGCCGTTCCGGCGACCTGGTTTCACTCTTCGGTACCAGTGGCTCGTCGCCGCAACTTGTAGATACAGGCCGATTCTTCGGCATCGCGATTGACTCATTCGGCAATGGTGTCTCTTCCTCGCCGTCAAACAGCAAGACCCAGCACGGTTCCGCGTTCCCTGCATTCACGATGCGCGACATGGTGGCGTCGGAGTACCGCGTGATGACGGAGGTGCTGCATTTGCGTCATCTGCGTGCAGTGGTGGGACTTTCCATGGGTGGCGAGCAGGCCTTTGTTTGGGCCGTAGAGCATTCTGATTTCATTGATCTTGCGGTTCCAATTCTTGGCACGCCGCGGCTGACCAGCTACGACCTGCAGGTGAAGCGCATTATGGTCGAGACGATTTTGGATGATCCGGGGTATCAGAACGGCAACTACGCCACCGAGCCGTCGCTGAAGCTTGCGAACTTATTTGGCAATCTGGTAGTAACCTCGCCCGAATATCGCAATCAGACCACACCGCGAGACCAGCTGGAGGAATTCTTCACGCAGGCCGAAGCGCCCGCAACTGATGGACGCAAATGACCGGCTTTGGCAGTTGCGCGCAATTGTGACCCAGGATGTGATTGGCAACCGTACTCTGGCCGATGCGGCGCGGTCGACTAAGGTGAAGTTTCTTGTGATTGTGAATGCCAATGACCACCTGGTGAATCCTCAGCCGGCTCTCGAATGGGCCGAAGCAACCGGCGCGCCGGTTTATGTTTCTCACGGAGCATGCGCGCACCTGATCATGAATTGTGACGCCGAAGCGGTCTCGAGCCGGGTCCGGCGATTTCTTGCGGAGGGAAAGCAGCCCTAGATTCTGCGCGCGCTGAAGCGGAATTGCCCGGCTCCGTTGCAACGATTCGCGCCAAGGGCGAGGCAGCACTTGAAAACAGATATGACAGACATTCGTTCGATCAATCCGCCTCCGTCAGCCGGATCCTCCGCAATACGGCGGTACAGTTCCTTTCTCCTTCTGGTTGCAGGTCTGGGCGGCTTGCTGTACGGAATCGATGTGGGCATCATCGCAGGTGCGTATCCTTACCTTGAAGCCACCTCGCACCTCACTGCTGCTCAGCTTTCCTCCATCGTGGCGGCCGTGTTGCTGGGCACCGTCTTCTCCACACTCTTCGCCGGTCTCCTGGCTGACTGGCTGGGCCGGAAGTCGCTCATGGTCCTCAGCGGAACTATTTTCGTCATCAGCATCCCCGCGATTGCGCTCGCGCACGGATACGGCCCCCTCATCTTCGGCCGTCTTCTACAGGGAATGGCCGGCGGATTGATCGGCGTCGTCGTCCCACTCTACCTTGCAGAATGCCTTGCGGCTTCGAGCCGCGGCAAGGGCACCGGAATCTTTCAGTGGATGCTCACATTCGGCATTGTGGTCGCCGCCCTCGTTGGCATGTATTACAGCTATCGCGTACGTGCGGTCTCGCTCACGTCAGATGCCGCTACGCTCTTTGCCTTCAAGGATCACGCATGGCGAAGTATCTTCTGGGTCTCGCTGCCTCCGGGCCTTCTTTTTGTCATTGGCAGCCTGATTGTCAGCGAGTCTCCGCGCTGGCTTTACCGCCGCGGCAAAAAAGACAAAGCCTATGCCGCCCTGCTCCGCTCTCGCTCGGCCGAGCAGGCCAGCCTTGAGTTGCACGAGATGGAAGAAACAGCGCGTCTGGCGGATCAAAAACTGCCTGCGGGCAAGCGCATGCGTGAAACGCTCTTGCAGCGTAAATATGTAATTCCCTTCTTGCTGGCGCTCGTCATCCTGGCCTGCAACACCGCCACCGGCATCAACTCCATCATCGGATACAACGTTGGAATTCTACTGCAGAGCGGGCTCTCCGACCTGCAATCCCACTGGGGATATGTGCTGTTCACGTGCGTCAACTTCACGATGACAATGGTCGGTATGATGCTGGTCGATCGCAAGGGGCGTAGGTTCCTTTTCATTGTCGGGACCAGCGGCATAATCGTTTCGCTGGTCGGCGTCGGCATCCTCTTTATGCGCACGGAGAAGTTCAGCATCGATGCCGGCGCACGGGTTCAATCCATGGTCACGCCCAATCAGGAGCTGAGCCTGCGCTTCGATCCGGTCGAGGCAAGCGAATTGCTCGCCGGCCAGGGTGCGGCCGGCAGCCAGATCGACAGCAAGCGCGCCTCGCTGGCCATCATTTACTCCTACGGCGATTACACGGCCGCGACCAGCTTTGTCCGCTCCGACGATACCGCTGGTGCGCCCATTCAGATCACACGCGAAACGGCCGTACCCGCCAACGCAATCGAGTCCTTCTTCAAAAATCCCTTCGCCGACCTCGATGCGGCACGCACCGCGCCGCTCAAAATTCGCAAAGCCGTCGTCGGCCAGGTGCCCGGTGCCCATCACGGCTGGCTGGTCGCCGTCGGCCTCTATTGCTTCATGGCCTTTTATGCGATGGGACCCGGCGTTTGTGTGTGGCTGGCGTTGTCGGAGCTGATGCCCACCCGCATCCGCTCCAACGGCATGAGCATCACTCTGCTCGTCAATCAGCTCGTGTCTACCATCCTCGCCGGGATCTTCCTGCCCTTTGTCAGCAAGTACGGTTACTCCTCTATGTTCTTCCTGTTTGGCGGGTTCACTGTTCTCTACTTCATCACTGTGGTGTTTTTCCTTCCGGAAACCAAAGGGAAAACCCTCGAAGAAATCGAAGCCCATTTTGAGGGCAAAGCAATCGCCTGAAGATGCAGCAACAACCTAATGGAGAATGATGAAACGATTCCTTTTATCCATCTTGCTCGTTCTCGCGGCAGTCCCATGCCTGCACGCACGGCCGGTAGCATTGTTTTACATGACCAACTCTCCGGACTCGATCCGCTCATTCCTCGCGCACTCTGCGCAAATAGATTTGCTGGTACCAACCTGGTATCAAGTTGACGAGAACGGCTTGGTCACGGGCGCTCCATATCCCACAGTTCTCAAGCGGGCTCACGATGAAGCTCTGCCGGTGATGCCGATCATTGCGCTCTTCAACAAGAAGAGCTTTCACTTGCTGGCCACAAATCCAACGGCGCAGGCAATGATGAATGCGGCGATGATTCGTGAGTGCAAGCTTCATGGCTACACCGGCTTTCAATTTGACTTTGAGAACATCGACTGGACCGACCGCGATCTGCTGACGGCGCTGGTGAAGGTTTCGGCGGAAGCACTGCACGGGGCCGGTCTGCAGCTGAGCATCGCGACAGTGCCCAATGCTCCCGGCTACCCCGGTGCCGGCGGCTTTGCCAAGTGGATTTACACTGACTGGCGCGGTGCTTACGACATTGGTGCCATTGCCAAATATGTCGACCTGGTTTGCCTGATGACCTACGATCAGCACACGCGCTGGACGATGCCAGGCCCTGTCGCCGGCTGGCAGTGGACCACCGATAATCTCGATTATGCACTCCAATCAGTGCCGAGAGAGAAGCTCTCGCTTGGCATCCCTCTTTACGGTTATCACTGGTATACGGACGCCCCGACCAAAGACGTAACCACCGGTGCGGAGAAGCCCAATCCCACCGCCGATTACATCGGTACTCCCAATGCCTTGCAGCTCGCCGAGGCCTATAACGGCAGGATCCAGTGGGATGCGGAAGATCACAGTGCGTGGTTTTACATCTACCGCGACCAGATGCGCGAGTGGTTCTTCATTACCGACCAGCGCACCTTCAAAGATCGCTACGAATTAGTACAGCAGAAGAGCATTCAGGGCTTCTGCTCATGGGTGCTTGGAGAAGAAGACCCTGCGATCTGGAATTTTCTTCCACAACGCCACTGAGACAGAACGGTAGCAACACAAAGGTACCCAATCTTGTGAATGCATTGCGTCGACTCGTCATTGCCATCTCGAAGCGGCATTTTTCTTGTTGCTGCGGCCGCTCGGATGGAGAGATGCCATGAAATCATCTCTCCATCTGCTGGTCGGTGCAGCACTCGTCCTGGGTCTTGCGTCATCTGCCGCGCGTGCGCAGGGCTTTGCTGACATCAAGCCTTCTCCGCAGCAAGTTGCCTGGCAGGATCTTGAATTCGGTGTCATCATTCATTTCTCAACCAACACTTTTCTTGATCGTGAGTGGGGTGACGGCACCGCTGACCCTTCGGTCTTCAATCCTACTCAATTCAATCCCGAACAGTGGATGAAGGCAATTCGCGCATCAGGCGCAAAGTACGTTGTGCTGGTGGCCAAGCATCATGACGGTTTCTGTCTATGGCCCACCGAACAAACCAGCTACAGCGTCAAATCGAGTCCGTGGGAGGGTGGTAAGGGCGATGTAGTGGGCGACGTCGCTCGCGCAGCGCGTAAGTACGGACTCAGATTTGGCGTCTATCTCTCGCCGTGGGACCGCCACGAACCAAAGTACAAGGATTCCGCAGCCTATGATGACTATTACCAGGCGGAACTCTCAGAACTCGCTCAGAGCTATGGCGATCTGGTGGAGTTCTGGCTCGATGGGGCCGGCAGCGCGGGACACATCTACAACTTCCCTAGGATCATTGAGACTCTTCGCACCTATCAGCCCAACACGATTGTCTTCGCCGACACCGGGCTTTTCGAGTATGGAGATGCCAGGTGGGTGGGGAACGAGGGCGGCCGCGTAGAGTATGAGAATTGGAATGTCATCGACCGGCACGGCTATTTGCGCTGGCGTCCTGTTGAAGCCGATACTCCGCTGCGCACAAATCACTGGTTCTGGCATCCCAATGATGAATCCTCGCTGAAGAGCCTCAATGGGTTGCTCACCACATATGATGAAACCGTCGGGCGCGGCGCGCAGTTGATGCTCGGTCTGGCGCCCGATCGACGTGGCCTGCTTCCAGACGGTGATGTGGCGCGCCTTGAAGAATTCGGCAATGCAATTCGCGCGCGTTACGGGCACAACCTCGCTCGGGAGCACGCTTCTGCCTCCGCAGAAATCTCTGCTGCACTCGATGGCAACCCGGATACGTTCTGGAGCGCACCCTCGGGTTCTCATCACTCCGTGCTTGAGGTTAGCTTTGTGAAGCCGGTTACATTCAACCGCGCACTTACGATGGAGTGGCTTAATGATGGCCAGCGCATTCAGAAATACTCAATCGATGCATGGACAGGGAATGGATGGAAGACCGTTGCCGCGGCCGAGGCCATCGGACATAAGAAGATCGACACCTTTTCACCGGTCACGGCGACCCGCGTTCGCCTGAATATTTTGTCCAGCGCGGACGCCGCTTCCATTCGCGAGTTTCAACTCTATGACGTTGACGAGGTCGGTGGCCGAAGGTAAATGCGCGGGCAGTCCTTCATGGGAACGCCGTGCACGTTACGAGATTCTGCCTCTGGCTGCGTGCTTCCTCGCGAAGCAGGCGAGCTAAACCTTCTTTCGAAGAACCATCTCGAATGAGAACTTGAGCTCGTCTTTCAACTTGAGAGCCCCGCCGGCGACAACAACAGGCTGAACTTGGTAGTCGGATTGCCTCAAAGTGAAGTCGCCGGATGCGCGCAACATCTCGCCAAACACGGCGATTCGCGCAGTGACGGATTGTGAGCGAGAGACCCCATGAAAGCTAAGGCTGCCGTCAAGCCTGCCGGAAAATAAGGACTCTTCCAGTCGAGTCGAGGAGACAGCAGAAGCCTGGTACACAATTTCGGGATATTTGCATATCTCGAGGACCTGGTCATTCATCAGTCTTTCGATTTCACGCCGGTCCTTATCGCTGATGTCGTCTTGAACGCTGAACGACGCTGCATTTATCTTGAGGTGGAAGTCCCTTGCTTCGAGAGGCTCGGCACTGAAGTCCACCTCGCCGCTGAACGCGCGAATGCCAATGGTCGGATTGTGACCCATGGCCGAGAGGATTCCAGTAGCGATTGCCTGCACGGTGAACCTGCTGGCCCGCGCGTCAATGACGAAGTGTGCAAGATGTGGCGCGGCTGTATCCATCGAGTCTGTCACAATCTCGCATGCCTCCTTTGGCGACATACCACTGACTCCTGCAATTCGATCGGGCAGCCGATTACATGGCCCGTAACTTGAAGTAGCGCTCGACGTCTGGCATCACAGCGTGGGCAAGGTTGCCCACTCCAAGCTGGGACATGTAACGGCGAATATACGGGTTGGAAAGAATCAATCCTGCGCCAAACACGATCATGGCAACGCCACCCAGCATGTACAAAGTGTCCTTGTCGCTGCCTTGTCCATTCATCGTCGATTCCGATATATCGGTTGTCATAGCGATTCTCCTTGTTCAAATTGGATGAGCTCAGATTGCTTCACCGTCCAGGAGACGTCTTAGCAACGCCTCGGTTGCATTTGTTGCCTCTTCCACA
Organism: uncultured Acidobacteriota bacterium; assembly: GCA_963725945.1. GTDB lineage: Bacteria > Acidobacteriota > Terriglobia > Terriglobales > Acidobacteriaceae > Telmatobacter. Next base: position 203,515 of record CAVSAW010000022.1, read on the forward strand.
GCGTTCTCGACTGGCTCACTCAAGCCCATGTGTCCCTCGTCTCCACCCAGAGTGGAGGGTTCACAGCCAACGAGAAGGATTTCGTTCAGCGTCCCATTCATTGCTTTGGCCATGCGTAGCACGTTGATTGGATGCATGCCATGCGGGTCAACGAGGTTACCCGGCGAAACGGCAAATTCGCTCGCATCCGGTTTGACGATGGAGACTGTTCCCGGCGCTTGTCCGTGAGGAAATGCATCGATGAGGATGGTGGTCTCATAGCCATCCTGCAGGGCATAAACCAAATCGAGCCCACGCACGCCGAAGTCCACAATGCGAACGTCCTCAGGCAAATTTCGCTGTTGCAGGCGGCGAACAACTTCGACGCCAAAGCCATCATCTCCCAGGAATATGTTGCCGATGCCCGCAACCAGAATCCGAGGTTTGGCCTTCGCGACCTTTGGTTCGGACGCCATTTGCGTTTGCTCGAGTGGTTCCAGTTCCGCAGAGCCGAAAAAGAAGCGGTGACCAGGCTGGCGCAACATTCCCAAATCGCGTCCCGGATCATCGTCGAGGACCACGCATACGTGTTGTGCGCCTTCATAGTCCTCTTCAATGCTCTCAATGGTTGCGACCTGGCCGCGCAATGCAATATCGAGGATGTCGCCTCCCGCTTTGGGGCGCAGGCGCACACGGTCGCCTTTCCGCACAATAACGCCCGCTATTTCGAGGTGTTCCAAAGCCGCTTTGTCTTCGAGGAGGCTCCATTCCCATTCGTTCATCGCATCTCCTCCTTATGAGGAGTAAGACCGCGCAAAACTCCATGGAGTTTCATCATCTGTTCGTCCGGCATGTTCTCAGTGCGCTCGAGGATTTGACATGCCCGCTCGTCTCCCTGGCGGATTTCGCGCTTTTCATCGTCGGTGAGCGTGAGGATGCGCAGAGAGAGAATCTCGTCGATCTCGGTCGAGTCAAACAGATTGCCCGCGCTTTCCGGAGCAATCTGTGGGTAGTCATAGAGGATGATTGGGGAGGAGAGCACAGTGTCGGCGCCATCGCCTGCAAGCACCGGCCAAGTGCCGACGTTGTTGCATTGCGCTGTCAGATGCTCAAGGACCGTAGGTGGTTCGAGCAAGGAAATGAATTCTCCGTGCTCGACGCCGAGTATGGTGTGCGCGGACACCATCGAATCCAGGAGAACCGTGTCGCGATCCCTAATATCGTGCGGCGGAACCGAGCGAACGTCCTTGCGGTTCATGACGCGCACTGCGACTTTGACGATTTCGTCTTGAATGCGAACGGAATTGATTTCAACAGACCCATGCAGCGATTCCCAATCGCGTACAATTACGCCGATTGTCTGACCCTGCTCGTCGCGCAAATATTCAAAACTCTTCCGCAGAGGGAAGCTGAATGTTCTGGGGGAGAAGGGATTCAGGGAGGTTGGATCGAGCGCCGACTGGCTGAATTCGCGCTCAACCGCTTCCTGCCAAGGTTGGTAGACGCGACCAGCTACTTCAAGACGATCAACCAATTCGTAGTCCGGCTCAATGCCTTCAGGTTCTTCGCTGCCGGGAGTGCGGAGAAGTCCAACAGTACGGCGAACTATTTGCAGGAAGCGCACCTTCGCGTGGAGCTTTGTGAATGGGGTTGTCCTGACCAGGCACTCTGTCTGCATGCCGTTTGATTGTGAACTCGATTGGCCTTCGCAAAAGTAGGGCGGGTAGAGCACCCCGAAGTTCCACCGCTGCCGGTTTTTGATCGCAGAAGGCCGATAGGGGTACAACATGTATCCCTCATAAAGCACCGCCTCGGCGATTTTTTCAACCTGACTGAGATTCACGAATTCACGACCTCTTCATTCGAGAGAGCGTGTTCCAAAGCTTGCTCCCACGTTGGAATTCCATGCTGCACCTTGTAGAGATAAAGGCGGTCGAAGATATCTCTACGCAAGTTAATCCACACGCTATTGGGGTAGTAGGTTTCCATCATTTCGCGCCACACCTTCACAGGAAGCTTGAATCTGGCTTCCTGTTCCCAACTGATTGGGGCGACTTGCAATGGGCAGTCGGCCGGCGCATAGAATACAGTTCCACTGAAGAGCATATGCAGCGGAATCTCCCCATCGACAAGGGCTTCAAAGAACTTGGTTGCGGCGACATTAAAGTCGAAGGTGCAGGGAACTTGAAGATCAACCACTGTGCTCTGACCCGTGAAGCCAGGAACGACAACATTGGCATGCGTCCAGAGAAGGCTGCGCAAGGTCTGGCTCCATCGGTCGGGGGTGCCGAAGAGATCCAGCAGGCGCTCCTGCTCCTCCGGCGCGTAACGGCGTCGTGTCACTTCAATTTGAATCTGGCAGCGCAAGGCAATGGTATGTATTTTCTCGTCTTTGGCGCCGTCCTTGATTTGCACTTGAAACGCAATCATCGGTACGGCGGCAAAGGGAACCACGGAAGCAGATTCAATCTGAAAGGAGAGGTCAGGCATTGCTACCTCCTGGGATCAGTTCTGACTTAGAGCGTAGCTCCGAAAAAAAGCGTGCAATCTCCGTCCAGACTTCGGTGCCCCCCGAGAGGCCTCGCCAATTGCTGCGAATCAGGCCGACGAGCTTATAGCATTCATCGATGGGTGCAACATAGTATTCGGCACGTCCCAATTGATGGGCATGGCCGACGCGATTCACCAGCAGAGCCTCGATGTCAGGGCGGAGCGAATGAAGCATAGGGTTGTTCTCTGCGATCTCGCTCCATGCCTCAAGCGGCAACAGCGACTCCACCGCGCCTGCCGGACTGGGATACAGCGCAATCATTTTCCCCTCAATACTGGAATGGAAAAAGAAAGCCATGTTGATAGGAATCATTAGACTTTCCCATTGCCCATCGGTCATTTCGAAGTTGGCGAGGCACCGCGGATTACGGGAGACGCGCTTGTACCGGGATCTTTCCATGCCATCAAAGAGCATGGCGCACGCATCGCAGGCACAGAGAATCTGGCGCGAAGCGAGTTCCACCAGGTGTGGATGATCGTGCCCCAAGCCGTTGCTGCACAGCTCGCAGTGTTCCACCGCGAGGGATGCAGGACGCCGGGCACGCGTGAATTGCCGCAGTGCGCCGAAAGCCTGTTCGAAGCCGAGCAGGGTCTGGTCAGGCATAGGCCGCCATTTCTGCGACAACATCGAACGGTTTCAATCCGCACCCTCTGTCTGAAGCGTATGACCGTTTGAATGAACCGGATCGACGCGATGGGCGAAGAGGCTTTCGAGGGCTACAAAACCTACAGGCGAAGGCTCTTCCAGACCCAGGATTTCCAACGAGGTCACATCCGGCGCAAATTCATAGATTCCATCTTCGACGATGGCCCGCAAATCTCCCGCAGAAGAGCCGCAGCTATGACCAGTTGTAGAGAGCAGAACTTGAACCGCACCGTCATGGACGCGTATAAGTTCAGCAGCGCATGCTAGCTTGCGCAAACGGGGTCGCATGCGGTCCATTGCTTTGCGCAGCCGGGTATCCAAGTCATCGGGATGAAGGGAATAGAGCAGAAGAAGACTGCCCGCGATGGAGTCCTGGCCGAGCTTGTCGAGTATGACTGGGCCTGCATTTCCGCTCTCGAAGACAACTTCGAGGATTCGTTCCAAGCCTGCGCCATGCACGTCCATCAGGAGCTGGACCAGCTCTTTGCATGCGTCCTTCTGAGGGCCATCCGGCAGATGGTCAAACTCCGCGACCATTTTGCCGAGTTGCCTTACGTGTTCCTGAAAATCGCTGCCGTTTCCCACACGCCTCCTTTTCGAGTCGAATTGAAGTGTGAGCTTAGCCGCCTTGCAAGCTGAGCGCTTGCGCATGCCGCCCGGCTCACACTTCAAAATGGATCGCGCCCTCGAGCTCAGGACTGGACGCCGAACATCGGAGAGTGATGTGTTTCCAGCACCTTTCCATTGCCGAGATACATGTGAACGCCGCACGGCAGACATGGATCGAAGCTGCGAACGGCGCGCATGATATCGATTCCCTTGAACTTGTCCGGGCCGTTTTCTTCAAAGATGGGTGTGTTCTGCACTGCATCTTCATAGGGTCCGGGGGTACCAAAGGAATCACGCGGATTGGCATTCCAGGGTGTGGGTGGATACGGGTGATAGTTGGCAATCTTGTGGTCGCGGATGACCACATGATGCGACAGGACACCGCGCACCGCTTCGTGGAAGCCGCAACCAATGGCTTCTTCGGGTACTTTGAAGTCATTCCAGGTTCGGGTGCGTCCAGCGTGCAGCTCTGCCAACGCCTGCTCGGCAAAATACAGCGCAGCCGCGGCCGCATAGGCTTGGAAGTAAGTGCGCGCTCGATCGCGCTCGATAGCGTTGCTCCACTTGGGGATCTTCCACTCGAACTCGACTTCAGGGAGCGAGGTGGTTTTTGGCAAGTAGATCTTGACGCTGTGACCGGTGGCCTTGATGTAACCGATGTCAACGATGCCGGCAAGCGCCGTGGCCCAGAAGCGTGCGATGGGTCCGCCACCTGTATCGAGTGCAAGATAGTCGCCGGTTCGCTTGTCATACCAGCGCGGAGACATGACCCAAGTGTACTTTTCCTTGAAGTCGCGTCTCTGCGGCTTGGGGAAAGTGCTCTGGTTCCATGGATGGCGCTGATCAACGGGGTTTCCGAGCGGATCCTGCTTGACGAATGTCTGGGAGTTTTGCCAATCGTCATAATAGGAACTGCCAAGCAGGATGCGGATGTTGAGATTAATGTCAACCAGGTCCGTGGTGACAAGTTTGCCATCAACCACAACCCCGGGGGTTACGAACATGCCGCGGCCCCAGTCGGTCATCTTGGCGTAGGTGTAATCGCACTTCTCGGGATCGTTGAACGATCCCCAGCATCCGAGGAGAATGCGGCGGCGACCCACTTCTTCATAACCGGGGAGGGCTTCATAGAAGAAGTCGAAGAGGTCGTCATGCAGCGGCACAACCTTCTTCATAAACTCCACATACTTCATTAGGCGCACAATGTAGTCGGTAAAGAGCTGCACGGTGGGCACGGTACCCACGCCGCCGGGATAAAGGGTGGAGGGATGGACGTGACGACCTTCCATCAGGCAAAACATCTCGCGGGTCATGCGGCTCACTTGCAGGGCCTCGAGGTAGAAGGCGCCAGTGAAGGGATTGAGCGCCTTCATAATGTCGCCGATGGTGCGGTGACCATGCAATTCAGCGTGCGGAGCCGCAGTTTTTTCTGCCTTCTCCCACACACCGGGATTTGTTTCCTTGACCATCTTTTCGCAGAAGTCGACACCTACCAGGTTGTCCTGGAAGATGTTGTGGTCGAACATGTACTCCGCGGCTTCGCCCAGGTTGACAATCCACTCAGCGATGGCCGGTGGACGCACCCCAAACGCCATGTTTTGCGCATAAGTGGCACACGTCGCGTGATTGTCGCCACAGATGCCGCAGATGCGGCTGGTAATAAAATGCGCGTCGCGCGGGTCCTTGCCCTTCATAAAGATGCTGTAGCCACGGAAGATTGAAGATGTGCTGTGGCACTCGGCTACCTTGCGCTTGCCGAAGTCAATCTTTGTAAAAATGCCGAGGCTGCCAACGATCCGGGTAATCGGATCCCAATTCATTTCTACTAACTGGCTCTTGTCGACGGCATCCTCAGAACGCGTGGTGGTGATAGTCGCCATGGGTGCTTCTCCTTAATGCTTGGTTAGTAGGAACTTGGGTGGTAGCCAGTGGTAAGCTCGGCGCGAGGATGCCGCCACTTGGGCTCTTTGTTGACTGTCGCGTTGGTCAACGTGCGCAATGCACGAATTGCCTTGCCGTAGACGCCGACTGCGGTACTGGACAGCTTGCCGCCCGGAGGCTCGTCCATGAAGGGCATGAACTTGTCAGGGAATCCGGGCATGGTGCACCCAATGCAGATGCCACCAACGTTGGGACAGCCGCCTATACCGGCCATCCAACCGCGCTTAGGAACATTGCAATTCACGACGGGGCCCCAGCATCCCAGCTTGACGATGCATTTTGGGGAGCCGTAGCTGGTCGCGAAATCGCCTTGCTCGTAGTAGCCGGCCCGATCGCATCCTTCGTGAACTGTCTTGCCGAAGAGCCACATGGGCCTCAGCTGCTCGTCAAGGGGAATCATGGGCGCCAATCCGGCTACCTGGTAGAGGAGATAAAGCACCGTTTCCATGAAATTGTCCGGCTGTACGGGGCAACCCGGGAACATTCACGATCGGTAGACCCGCTTTGGATTTCCAGTCCCACCCGAGATAATCGGCAAGCCCCATGCAACCAGTGGGATTGCCCTCCATGGCGTGGATGCCGCCGTACGTCGCGCACGTACCGCAGGCGATGACAGCAAGGGCCTTGGGAGTGAGGCGGTCAATCCACTCATTGGTGGTAATGGGTTGACCGGTGTTCGGATCCGTTCCGAGTCCCGCCCAATAGCCTTCTTTCTTGATCTTTTCATTGGGTATGGAGCCTTCAACGACAAGCACGAAGGGATCAAGTCGGCCCGCCGCGGCCTCATACCAGAATTTGAGGAAATCGTCGCCATTTTCGTAGGCGAGCACCGGATTGTGCAGGTGGACTTTGGGCAGGCCGGGAATCGCACCGAGGAGGACGTCTTCAATGCTCGGCTGCGTCGCCGCTGTGATCGAAACGGAGTCCCCGTCACATCCAAGACCGGCAGTAATCCACACAATGTGGAGTTCGGCTACGGCTGGTTTCTTTTGGGTAACTCGACCGTAAGGAGCTGCTTGTGCAGTCATGACCTGGTTCTCCTTTGCGGATACAGGCTGGTCTTGCATGTAGAGTGCGGACGACGTCGCATGGCGCGCCCAAGACACAACTCGATTGAATTCGTGCGCCCTCACGATGGACGTGAACTATCCGCTTGTTTACTCGTCGCAGTCGGCAATAAGGGAACTTCTCGCCGATTCCGCTGCCGCTCCGACCACCACGAGTTGAAGCGGGGCCTCCGGTGAAACACATTTGAATTGAGCACTCTGTCTCGGTTCACGTCCGGGATTTCACCTGGCGTTTCGCCCTAAGGGAAAGACAGTGGGAAGGCGCTCTTTTTCAAACTCAGCTATCGGAACAGACTGCACAAAATGGTCGCAAGCGGGACTGACCCTATTCTGCACTCATACTTCATGCTGTAAGGGGATAAGGGATTCCCCGATTCCACGCGGAGGCGGCTTGAGACCGGTCGTGAATTCGGTTGCGCGTGGTTTCGGGTCTGCTGGCCAGGACTGGGATGAAGGTCGAATGAGTGACGCAGTCTACCGGATTCCAGGCGCGTCAGGCGGTCTTCTCGTTGATCTTCCATTGAATTGCGTGCTGGATCAGTTCACGGCCGCTGCGTAGAGATAGCTTTTCCTTGAGATGAGCCTGGTAGGTTTCCACGGTCTTGATGCTGAGGTGAAGTTCTTCGGCAATTTCGCGGGTGGCGCGGCCTTCGCCTATGAGACGAAACACTTCCAGCTCCCTATCAGATAGAGATGCGATGCGGGATTGAATCATGGAGGGTCCGCCGCCAATGTACTGCTGCAGCATCTTGTTGGACATGCGATCACTGAGATAAAGGTCGCCATTGAGGATGCGGCGCATGGCCACGAGCACCTTTTCAGTGGCCTCTTGCTTCATGATGTAGCCGTTGGCATGAGCGCGAAGGGCGCGCTCAGCGTAAATCGCTTCGTCGTGCATTGAAAGAATCAGTACCGGCAAATCGGGGTCCGATGCGCGGATGCTCTTAAGCAGTTCGAGGCCATCGGGGCCGCTCAGCGAAATGTCGAGGATCATAATGTCCGGCCTCCGCTGCGCGATGGCCTGCATTGCAGCCTGCGCCTCTTCAGCCTCGCCGCAGACCTGCATATCCTGCTGCTGGTTGATCAGCAGCGCAAGTCCCTGACGCATGAGAGGGTGATCGTCGACGACCAGCACCGCCTTCTTGGCTGTTCGCACATCTTTGTCCGACATGGAATTCATCATCATAGCCTCAAGACTCTACTCCCCAGGCTTGATTGGAAAGTCGCACGCCACAACGGTTCCTCGCGGAAAGTTGGGTTTAATCTCAAGCCTTCCACCAATCATTCCCGCCCGATAACTCATGATGTGCAGTCCCATGCCATGAGAGTTGCCGCGATCTTCTCGTATGCCGCAGCCGTCATCAGAGATCAATAGAGTGCCCCACCCATCTTCAGCAACCAAACGGATGCACGTATCGCGGGCATGCCCGTGTTTAATGGCATTGTTCACCGCCTCCTGTGCGATGTGGTAGAGATGGGTCGCCATTGCGTCGTCGTGGATGAGGACATCGGATACGCACTCGAAGCGGCAGCAAATCCCAAACAGATCCTCAACTTCACCTGCCCAGAGTTGCAAGGCAGACATCAGCCCTTGCGCGTCCGAGACAACGGGAAGCAGGCCACGCGCCAACTCGCGCGTCTTGTGAATGGCCTGATTGACAAGGCGGACAATTTTGGCGGCGTCGACGGCGTCAGGCAATCTCTTCTCCGTCAGCTTGGATTCGTGAACCTTGGCCATGAAGGCGATTCCTGTAAGATGCTGGCCCAGGCCGTCGTGCAAGTCCTGACCAATGCGGCGCTGCTCTCTTGCGCTGATTTCGAGAAGCGCTCTTTCAAGCTGCTCACGTTCAGTGATGTCGATTCCGGTGGCAATAATGTAGTTGTGGGTTCCATCACTACCCGGCATAAGAGTGCTGGACCAGGCAATGAGGCGCTGCGTGCCATGGCGCGTGACCCAATGGCTTTGATAGTCATGCGGCAACAAATCGGCGCCCAGATTCTCAAAGATCGATCTCGAGCGCTCCACCTCTTCCTGGAGAAGGAAGAAGTCCCAAATGCGCTTACCCTGCACTTCTTCAAGCGAATACCCGGTCGTGAGTTCGCAGGCTCGATTGAATCGGACGATTCGTCCATCCGCATCGAGAACCATGACAAGAGCGCCGACCGTATCAAGAATTGTGGAGACAAAGCCCTGCTCTTGCTGAAGCGCTTTCTCGGTGTGCTTTAGATCTGAAATATCAAAGGCGACACCATGGATAAACCAGGGTTGGCCGCCCGGGTGCCGCACCATTCTGGCGTCGCAGTGGAACCACACGACGCGTCCATCTCGCGCGATAACTCGGTAAGAAGAGCGGAGAGGCTTGCCCGAGAGGAACATGCTCGCTGCTTCCATGCTCCAGCGCTGCTTGTCTTCGGGATGAATGTGCTCATACCAGCGGACGGGATCTTCGAGCCACTCCTCGCGGGAATAGCCTAGAGCGGCCTCGATTTCAGGGCTGACGTATGCCTCGCTGACGCCGCGATCGAGGTAAGCCATGAAGACAACGGCCGGAATCTGTTCCAACAGCGCGCGATACCTCGCTTCGAGATTGGAATCCGGGGTATCAGCTGCCAAGGGGGAAGGAGTGGGGTTGGGAAGAGCGCTACCAGATGAAGCGCTGAAGACGTTCGCGAGTTCCAGCAGCAGGGCCTCGGCATCCCCAATATCGGTCATCGCGCCAAGATTCTCCGGGTCTCGCTCGCGTTGAGGCCAAGGGCTTTGTGTTTCGGATTGTGCAAGGAGACCCATCGCTCACTCCATCGCAGGCGACAAAATAACCCTGTTTACTTGGATGTCAGATCTTTTCACCGGGCAACTCGGCTTGCCGACGCCAACTCGGTATTTTATTCAGCGATGCCTGTGTGAATTTGCGCAGCGCATGGATCGCCCGTCCATAGGTTTGGACAGCCGCGGAAGAAAGCAGGGAGCCCGGCGGCTGGTTCATGAAGGGCATGAATTTGTCAGGGAAGCCAGGCATCGTGCAACCAATGCAAATTCCGCCAACGTTCGGGCAACCGCCAATTCCTCCCATCCAGCCGCGCTTGCCCACATTGCACTGCACGACCGGGCCCCAGCAACCCAGCTTCACAATACACAGTGGAGAACCGTACTCCTCTGCAAACTGAGCCTGCTCATAGTACCCCCCACGGTCGCACCCTTCGTGGACCGTATTCCCGAAAAGCCAGGTGGGGCGCAGAGCCTCATCGAGGGAGATCATGGGCGCGCGCCCAGCCGCCATGTAGAGCAAATAAAGCAGCGTTTCCATGAAATTGTCCGGCTGCACAGGGCAGCCCGGAATGCAAACAATGGGGATGTTGGCATTGGATTTCCATTGCCATCCGAGGTAGTCGGGAAGGCCCATGCACCCGGTCGGGTTGCCCTCCATCGCATGAATGCCCCCATAAGTGGCGCACGTGCCGACCGCGATCACCGCCCATGCATGCGGTGCGAGCCTGTCTATCCACTCGCAGGTAGTGATTGGCTGGCCAGTGGCCGCGTCCGTTCCAAACGATGCCCAATACCCCTCTTCCTTGTTTTTTTCATTCGGAATAGAGCCCTCAATCACAAGGATGAACGGATTCGATTCGCCCTCTGCTGCCCGGTGGAATCGGAGCAGGAATTCATCGCCATTTTCGATGGATAGAAAGGGATTATGGAAGTTCACCCTGGGAGTCCATGGCATGCCCCCGTTGACAACGTCCTCGATACTCGGTTGGGTCGCCGCAGTCATCGCGATCGTGTCGCCGTCGCAACCTAATCCAGCGGTGATCCAAAGGACATCAATCTCCGCGATGGGCGGGGCATTCTGATTCCAGGAAGCCACGGACCTCCTTCACGATGCGTCTGAGGGGAAGTAACGCAGGGACTATATTCTTCCTGAAAGGGGGCTTAGGCAAGGGGAGAATGAGAATGCGTGTTGGCCTGGAAAATTAGACGCATGAGCGGCGGACCGCACTCTTAAGGCGGACTCGAATTGACGATGGACAAGGACTGAGATTTCAGCCACTCTACGACGGACATTGCCGAGTTCAATGCAGTTCTTTCACATTTTTCGAAACGCTGTGAACTGGTAGCGGTTGGGGGACTGTGTAAGACTTGCGAAGTAAACGAAATGCGAGGGGACACGAGCCTCGAACAGGGGGTTGGTCACCGAGCTAAAAAGGACAAAGTAAAGTTAACCAAATAAAATAGTTACTGACAATTCGGGCCTGTAGCTCAACGGTTAGAGCAGGGGACTCATAATCCCTTGGTTGGGGGTTCGAATCCCTCCGGGCCCACCATTGAATCAACAACTTCCAACAATTTGTCCGCTTCACGCTCTACGGAGCGGCATGGGTTGCGACGTACCCAAACTGGCTCAGATTCAGAGCCCATTGGACGGGGGCCTTCGTTCACCATTGCGCGCATTGTTTCTAAAAGAGAAGAGGCGTATTTGGCCCTGTAAATCCGATCGTGGGATGCACGATTGACTCCACCAAGAACCGCTTATGAAGATTCAAGCTTAAGATTCTAGATAAGATTTCAGAAATCAAATGGACAAACCTCGAGATCGGGCAAGTCGAGAGGATATTTCAATGCGATCGGGGTATTGGGACGGATGGAAAGGTATCTGCATCCTTGTTGTCATCGCCCTTCATGCGATCCCCCCACTTCAGGCGTTTCCCGCAGGCTCATTGAAATGGTTTGTGGATCTCGTACTTGGCCAGTTCATTCTATTTCCGGTGGCGATATTCCTTGGAATCGCCGGATTATTTTCGCTTGGGCGTTCGTCCGAGTCTCCACCAGAGACTGCAACGGAATACTACAAACGCCGTTCAATGCGCATCTTGCCCCCTTACCTCATTTGGACCGCAATCTTCATCTTGATGGAACATCGGACTCATCTATCGTCCATCAAGGAGTTATCAAAAGATCTGCTTCTTGGAACCGGAATCGGAGTCGGGTATTTCGTCATTGTCCTTATTCAGTTTGTTCTTCTTACACCTGTTCTGGCCAGGCTGGATGACAAGCGGATGCACATCATCTTAATGGCCGCGCTTTTTGCATGCGGTCTGCTTGTGACCTATGAGGCGAGAGTGGGGTACCCGCATAGCGCATTTTCGGAATTTCCGTTCTACTGTCTTTCGTTCGTCGTGTGGTATCCCTTCTATCACTTTGGTTTGTTTGTAGCTAAATTCCGGATCGTGGACAAGACCATCCTTCGCCGGTCGACGGCCTGGGGGTACGTGCTTTACTTCCTTTTCCTCATTGCTTCAGTGGCTGAGGGCATCTTCTTTTGTCGCAGAGGCGACTATTCGCTTGGAACATCCCAACTTAAGGCGACGAGTCTGCTCGCTTCATTCGCAATGTTTCTTCTGTTGCTTGCCTATCATCGCGTAAGGCTTGGCCCTATACTCGCGAATCCTACGCTTCAGTTACTTGGAAGAAGCTCCTACCTGGTTTACCTCGCGCACTTGCTGATTCTTCACACAGTTGACGTTCTTCTGCGGAAGGTTTCATTGATCTACGTTCACCCATTTCGTTATGCGTTCAGCGGTTTTGCTCTCACATCGGTTTTGTGTGTCCTAGCCGTGGTTTTGATCAATAACCTACACCCCAGGATCGGGAAGTTTCTTGGGGCGTAATCGCATCTAAATAGGGCACATGCATTTAGATCATCGCGCCTGCAACAGCGCCGCCCTTGACGGGGAGATTCCTCCGGGATCACAGGCAGATTCTTCGCTTTGCCATTGGCAGGCCGCTGCCACCCTCCTCGTATACTCAACCCAGAACATGTCTACGCGATTGGACACAATTCTTGCTTCGACACGGGCCACGGTGGCAGCAGCCAAGGCACGGGTACCTGTCGCAGATCTCGAGCGCAGAGCGGCAGCGCACTCGCCACGAGGCTGGGCATCGGCCCTGCGGCGACCGGCTGCTCCCGGTCCGGCGGTAATTGCCGAAATCAAGAAGGCTTCGCCATCGAAGGGACTGATACGCGCGGAGTTCGACCCAGTGTGGTTGGCCGGGCGCTACGCGGCGGGCGGCGCTGCGGCACTGTCGGTGCTCACTGACGAAGAGTATTTTCAGGGCAGCTTACGCAACCTCGAACTCGCCTCGGAAGCTGTGACTTTGCCTTGTCTACGCAAGGACTTTACGGTGGACGAATATCAAATCGTTGAGGCGCGGGCTCACCATGCAGATGCGATTCTGCTGATTGCAGCCGGACTGACGGACGCCGAATTGAGCAGATTTTCCAGTGCTGCGCGGGATCTGGAGCTTGATGTTTTTGTCGAAGTGCATACTTCGACAGAGCTTAGGCGCGCGCTCGATGCAGTGGGCACGAGCGGCCTGGATGCGATCGGCGTGAACAATCGCGACTTGAAGACGTTTGAGGTGCGGCTGGAAACCTCGCTGGAGCTGGCGGAACAGATTCCAGCGAGTGTAGTCCGGGTGGCTGAAAGCGGAATCTCAACGCCCGCAGACTTGATGCGCTTGCGAAGGGCGGGCTTTGACGCGTTTCTTATCGGCGAAAGTCTGATGCGGCAGGCGGACCCCGGTGCGGCGTTGGCGGCGCTATTGGCCGGGGTGGTCGTGACGCGATGAGTCTCTGGGTCAAGATTTGCGGCAATACTTCGCTTGAGGATGCGCTGCTGGCAACGGAGGCCGGGGCGGACGCTTTGGGGTTTGTGTTTGCGCATAGTCCGCGGCGGGTGACGGTGGAGCAAGTGGCGGCGATTACCGCGCACCTACCCGGGGCGGTGGAGAAGATCGGGGTATTTGTCGATGCCGGGTTGGATGAGATCCTGGCGGCGGTGCGCGTCGCCGGATTGACGGGCGTGCAGGTGCAATCCGATGCCAGCCCGGAACTTCCTGCGCTGCTGCACGAACATCTCGGAATGGAACTCCGCATTTTGCGCGTGGTGCATTTTGGCGTTGAGGCTGCGCAACAGGCGGCGGCCGTTGCGGCGGATCCGCATGTCGACGCTGTGCTGGTGGATTCGCGCACCGCGACGGCAGTTGGTGGAACCGGAGTTGCTTACGACTGGGCGATAGCGCGCAAGACGCTCTTCCTGAACTCGAACTTCCTGAACTCGAACTTCCTGATCGAGATACTCGAACATCAAGGACTCGAACATCAAGGACTCGAACTTCAAGGCTTCGAATGCACAGGTGCGGCTGATCGCTGCAGGCGGACTGAATCCCGAAAATGTTGCAGAGGCGATTGCCTCGCTGAGGCCCTGGGGCGTGGATGTGGTGAGCGGCGTGGAGGCGACGCCGGGGCGCAAGGACCCGGTGAAAGTGCGGGAGTTTGTGGCCCGCGTCCGTTCCGTCGAGAGACAGCTGTCCAATCGACCCGCTGAGGAGAACTGAACGCGCAACACCTTCCGATCCCTACTCGCCGGGTGATGTGTTTGTCGCTAGAACAGCCAAATCAAGTACGGCCAAATCGCTGCGACCTCCATCCGCCTTGCGTCATCCTCAAGTTGGAAGGGCGTTCATGGAGGTTCCCCGATGGATACTTATCTCTCCCCGATCGAGAATCCGGCATCACCGATGGTGAAGCTGGCGTATGCCATGACCCGGCGGCAGTTCGGCAAAGTACTGACTCCAGTGAAGGTTGTTTATTCGCGCATGCCGGTGGCCTTCGGCATGTTTGTTTCAAAGATCGCCAAACTGGACAAAAAGCTCGAATTGCCGGCGGAAACGGCAATGCTCGTCAGAGAGCAGGTGGCGCGGATCAACGTGTGCGAATTCTGTATGGATATCGGGCGGGCGGTGGCAATCAAAGCGTCGATGAATGAAGCCAAGTTCGATGCGTTGGCGGAGTACAGGACAAGCCCGCTCTATAGCGAGGCGGAACGCGCGGCACTGGACTACGTGACGGAGTTGACCCAGGACAAGAAAGTGAATCCAGAGACATTCAGGCGCATGGCGAAGCACTATTCCGAGCGGGCGATTTGCGAGATTGTGTGGCTCGTGGCCAGCGAACATTTCTACAACATGACAAACATCGGCTTGAACATTCACTCAGACATGCTGTGCGATATCAGCAGGAAAAGAAAAGCTCCCTAAGACAGACCGAATTGGTCTGGTTCGAGTCCTGCTATTTTCTGCAAGGTTTTTGTGGAAAACGAAAATATGCAAGTGGGGGTGGGTCAAGCTGCTGGTTGCGGAGAAAAGGGTCGACCGACCTCCGGCTGATTCCGTTGCAGGCAGGTGCGAGAAATAATCTGCAAGGATTTTGTGGAAAACGAAAATATACAGGGTGGGGTGGGGTGTACCCTCCTCCGCTCTGGAACCGTCACATGCCTGACGGAATGAAGTGTGCCGAACGTTCCGCGCGGAGTGGTCAACCTGACTTTCTTTATTGTGCGCCCTTTGGGGATTTAATCTGCAATGCGTGCATGGGATATTTGAGATGACTCGATGCAGGGAAGAGATTTTTCTGCTTTGCCACCGGGTCTCATCGTTGGAAGGGTTGGATACGCGTGGAGTTCAGCGACCGGCCCTTGAGAGGTCTTGCGGATGAAGAATCTTTTTGACGCTGCAATCGTGGATGAAATCGAGGAGCGAATTTCTCAGTTGCGCCCAGACAGCGCGCGGCTGTGGGGCACCATGAATCCCGCGCAGGCCCTCGCACATTGCTCGGGAGGGTTGGAGTGGGCGGTCGGGGACAAGATTCCGCCGCGCATGTTCGTGGGACGATTGATGGGACGAATCGTGAAGCGGCTGGCGCTTGGCAACGAAGAGCCGATGCGCCGCAACTCGCCCACTTCAAAGGACCTTGTGATCGCGGATGACAGGGACTTTGCGGCCGAACGGCAACGGTCGCTTGAGTTGTTGCAACGCTTCACCACGGGCGGACCCGCGGGATGCACCAAGCATCCGCACAGCTTTTTCGGGCCGCTCACACCCGGCGAGTGGGCCGAACTGATGTACAAGCATCTGGACCATCATCTGCGGCAGTTTGGAGTGTAGGACTGTACAGAAAGCGATCTGTGGTCGGCGGCGCAAAAACAAACGAAGGCCGGGATGACCCAGCCTTCGAATGTGTTTGCTAGATTCTGCCGGAATCCGGCCTCTGGGTTTACAGTGGCTGAACGTCTGCCGCTTGCCAGCCCTTGGGCCCCTTCACCACGTTGAACTGCACGGCTTGACCTTCCTGCAGGCTCTTGAAACCACTTGAGTTGATTGCAGAGTAGTGCACGAAGACATCTTCGCCGTTCTGACGCGAGATGAAGCCGAAGCCCTTCGCGTCATTAAACCACTTCACTGTGCCTTGTTCCATTTTGTTCGTATTTCCTGAATTGAATTGCGCTGGATGAATCGGAGCGACCACTGGCAGAATCTTGCTTTGTTCGGCGTTTTAGGAAACCAATATCCTTTTTGCATTCTGCAAGGTCGCCGCTTCCTGATGGTCGCGTCGACTTTGCGTTCGTGGCTTGGGGATACCAAAATTCCTAAACCGCAATGGGCGAGTACTGCTCACGCCCGGTTCGACTCTAACGCTGGGCACAGTGTAGCATCCCAGCCAAATAAACTACGCAGGAAACTTCGCAGATTCTCCCATTTCCGGAATTGCCGATGCTGAAACCGTTCTGAAATCAGCAACGTACGAGGTTACCTTTGGCTGACGCGCTTGAAGCACTGGTCGATTCGGAGTTTCTTGCGGGTGAGATTTTGGTCCTGCGTTTTTTTGAGACGAACATAGGCGACCCGCCGATTTTCAGCGGGTGCCACCGTTGCGTTGCTCTGTTTCTTTGTGGTTGCCGTGGTCGGCGGGCTGAAGTGAAAGGAGAACAGGGATTTCGGTCTTCGAATACACCTTCCCAACCGGCAGTGGATCGCACACCAGACTTTTGCTTTGACGTGGCTTTTGCCCCGAGAGCGACTGCTCGTCAGATTGTCTTGGTATTTTAGGAGGCGGCAGGCCTCTACACCCTTTCATTCAGGCGACCCCCGTCGTTGACGGGCGACGAATTAATCGCGATGGCTTCTGGCGAAGGACCGGGCCTGAACTGTCGCGCGACCTTACCCGACGAGGTGCGTCACGATTACGCGGAAACCAGAACCTTCAAATTTTCGATATCGTCGGTCTAGCTCGCCATTTGAAGGAAGGACGATTGCGAGCAAGTAGAATAACTGCTTAATGTAAGGTGTTACAAGAATTTCGGACCGACCAAGCGACAGAGCAAATGGAAAGTCCCATTCGAGAGTTACAAGCCTGAGCACCTTTAGAATGTGATCCCTCACTGCACTCGGAGCGGTCTTCTAGGTGGGTGAGTGGTTGCACCGAGTTAGATCACGGCGGGATGGACTTGATTGTTGATTAATCTATAAATAACTCAGTCCTGACCCGTTGCAAGCCCGGAGCAATTTTGATAGCCTTGATGCGCAGTTATGATCCGTTGTACGAGGAGGATCCATGCTACGCGTAAGACTTGTAGTAGCCACTGCAGTTGCGCTTTCCTGTTGTATGGCAAGCGCACAGCTCGTGCATCGAAGCAATGAAGTAAACGGAATGTCCGGCACGGTGAACATTCTTCCAAACCGAAACGCAACGCACACCACCGTTGTTTTCACATCAAATACCCCGCTGAGCGCCACCTCGAATCAGATTGTCTTTGTGCTTCAGGCAGAGAATACAGCTTTGCCTCCAGCCTGGGATGGGCCCGCCAAAGTGCTCACGGGCGATGGATTCATCGCAATCATTCCCGAACAGAACCCTGGACAGCGATACCTTTTTAAGTTTGCCGACAGGGAAGTCCCGCCCAGCCTCTCGAAGCAGAGCTTCCAAGTCTTCGAGATCGTTGGCATCGCACGTTATGGAGAGCAGAGGCCGCTTACCAGCGAGGAGATCATGCATTTGGCGGCAACTGGAAGAACTTGCAGTTCTGGGGCATAGAACCAAAATAGGGCTAAGGAATTTTCAGTTAGTCCCGATTCACCTATCTCCGTGAAACCTTTGGCCACCGGCCCTCCTACCGTCTGTCCACAGCTATGTACGTCTGGCGGTGAGGGGTCGAGCCAATGCACTGCCGGATCGGGCGGCTGCGGCGTGACCTGTGGGTCGGGCTACAGTGCATGCTGTGACGCGAACACAAATAACTGCGGCTGCTGCAAGGCCGGCGACTAGAGAATCTCCTCGACGAGATTGCTGACGATAGCTCCACAACGCCCGGGGCCAGCGACAGGGTCGCTGGTCCCGGGCTCGGAATGGTTCAGGGACTAATTAGTTAGTTCTTTGAGTTAAGCGAACACACGGAGTGATGATAGGTCCTTCTGTCGAACTTTGAGATTTCGTTTTGGAAGACAGCGCTCAGGCAAGGTTGGAGCCAGGATACACGAACCGTGATAGGGTGGAAGGTCGCTATGGCCAACGATCCTGTCCCTCGCTTGCTTGCCCGCGCTACCGAGGCGCTCGAGGCGGAGTTTGGCTCTCTTCCGGGGTTCGATCCGGAGCCTGGTGTGGACGCCGATGCGATAGCCCGGGTGCTGGAGGCGACGGCGCATCGGCTGGGCAACAACTATCCTTATTTCCATCCTTTATATGCGGGGCAGATGCTGAAACCGCCGCATCCGGTGGCGAGAGCCGCGTACGCCCTGGCGATGAAAATCAATCCCAACAACCACGCCCGCGATGGGGGCCGCGCCAGTTCGGAGATGGAGATCGAGGCGGTGGCGGAGATTGCGCGGATGTTCGGCTGGGCGGAGGGCCCCGGTACGTATCTGGGCCATCTGACTTCGAGCGGTACGATCGCGAACCTTGAGGCGCTTTGGGTGGCCGGGCAGCTGGCGCCCGGAAGGCGGATTGTGGGTTCGGAGCAGGCGCATTACACCCACCGGCGAATCTCCAGTGTCCTCAAGCTGGATTACGCGAGCATCGCCGCCGACAATCGCGGGCGCATGAGGCTTGAGGCGCTGGAAGCGGAGCTGCGCAAGGGCGACGTGGGCACGGTGGTGGTCACGCTGGGCTCAACGGCGATTGGCGCAGTGGACGCGCTGGACGAGATCGTGAAGCTGCGGGAACGTTATGGATTTCGCATCCATGCGGATGCGGCCTATGGAGGCTATTTCAAGCTGATTCCGGAGGCGCTGGACGAGCCGGCGCGGCGGGCGTACGAGGCGCTGGAGCAGGTGGATTCCATTGTCGTGGATCCACACAAGCATGGGCTGCAACCTTATGGTTGCGGATGCGTGCTGTTCCGTGACCCTGGGGTGGGGCGCTTCTACAAACACGATTCGCCGTATACCTATTTCACCTCAAGCGAGCTGCATCTGGGCGAGATCAGCCTGGAGTGCTCGCGCGCGGGGGCGGCGGCGGTGGCGCTGTGGGCGACGCAGCAGCTTTTGCCGCTTGTGCCGGGGGGCGAGTTTGCGCGCGGATTGGCGCAAGGACGGATGGCGGCGGTGGAGCTTGACCGCAGGATCAGACAGGATGCGGAGTTTGAAGCGTTGGCCGGGGGGGCGCCGGAGCTGGATATTGTGGTGTGGAAGGTGAAGGCGGAGACGGTGGAGCAAGCATCGCAGCGGGCGCAGGATATTTTTGACGCCTGCGCGGCGCGCGATTTGCACCTTGCCCTTGTACAATTGCCGCTGTCCTGGTTTGAGGCGGTGGCAGGTGGTTTGCGTGGAAGCGCGGAAGAGCATTTAACCTGCTTGCGCTCTGTGCTGATGAAGCCGGAGCACGGTGCGTGGCTGGAGACGATCTGGGAGAAGCTGACTGGCGCTTGCGCGGAAGTCGGGGGGAAGTAGGACGGATGAGCAAAGTGGGCGCAGTCGAATCCGTAAAAGAAAACGTTCTCATTCGGGCGGGGGATTGTTCGCGTCACGATTCTTCCCCATCTTGGGGGCAAGATTGCGTCGATCCGCGTGCAGGACCGGGAACTGCTGCAGGCTCCGCTGGCCCCGCTGGGGCCGCGGACACGGGACATGTCGTTTGACTCAGGCGACGCGAGCGGATGGGATGAGTGCCTGCCCTCGGTGGCCGGATGCACGGTGGAAACCGTTGGAGGCAAGGCGGAGATTCCGGATCATGGTGACCTGTGGCGCGTGGCGTGGGAGATCAAGGGACAGGGGTCAGGGGTCAGGGATCAGGGGTCAGAGGTCAGGCGTCAAGCCGAGGCGTCCGCGACATTGATTGGAGAATGCTTTTCATTGCCGCTGGCGTTGGAGCGGACATTGGCTTTGACAGAGACGCGGGCGGGCTGGAAGCTGTCTCTGCACTACACGCTGACCAACAACGGGAGCAATTCGGTGCCATGGTCGCTGGTCCGCGCATCCGTCGTTTGCCGCGGAAGCAGGAGACCGTATCGTGTTGCCGGAGACGATTCATACGTTGCGTCTGGAAGGATCGGGCGGCGGACGACTCGGCAACGGCGGCCGAACGTGAAGTGGCCTGTTGCGGATTTGACTCATGGCGGACAGACGGACCTGAGCGTGGGGCAAGCGGCGGAGTCAGGTATCGGCGACAAATTGTTTGCAGGCCCTCTGAACGCTTCGCAGAACTGGTGTGCGCTGGAACGGCCACGCGCGGGCGTACGCATCAAGGTGAGCTTTGACCCAGAGGCTATGCCCTACCTGGGACTTTGGATTTGTTTTGGGGGCTGGCCGGAGCGGCCGGGAACCAAACAGATGTGCGTGGCCCTGGAACCGACCACGGCGCCGGTTGACTCGCTTGCGATCACCGGGCCCTGGTCGCGCACGCTGGCTCCCGGCGCGAGTTTTTCGTGGCCGATGGAAGTTGAGATTGAATCCTTTTCGAGAGTGAACAGAAATGCATGATCCCGCAGTATTACGTTCGATGCATCTGGCCCGCTTCAAGGCCGAGCCGGAGATTTTTGCGGCGCCGGGCCGCGTAAACCTGATCGGGGAACATACCGATTATGCCGAGGGCTTTGTGATGCCGGCGGCGATCGATTTCGCGACGCTTGCGGGAATTTCGCCGCGCACAGACGGCAAGGTTGTCCTCTACTCTGAGAATTTCTCAGAAGAGCGCACATTCGACGCCGCGGAGCTTCCGGCAAAGGCAAGCAAGCACTGGAGCGACTATCCGCTTGGGGTGCTGGCGATTCTCGCGGGCGCAGGGCTGCACGATTCCGAGCTTCAGCCTGTCTTTGTGGGGCGATGTGCCGCTTGGGTCGGGGCTATCGAGCTCCGCTGCAGTTGAAGTGGCCACAGCGATCGCAGTGACTTCGCTGATTGGAATCAGCTATTCCGGGCCCAGTACTGGCCAGGCTGTGCCAGCGGGCGGAGAACGAGTTTGTGGGCGCCAGTTCCGGCATTATGGATCAATTCATTTCGGCTAATGGGGTTGAAGGCAACGCCCTTCTGCTGGATTGCCGCGATTTGAGTTTCAAACTGGCGCCGATTCCGCCCAACGTGGCGCTGGTGATTGCCAATACGATGGTGAAGCACGCGGTGACGGGAGGCGAATACACGAGCCGGCGCGCGCAGGTGGAAGAGGCGGCCGCGGTGATCGCACGGCATCGGCCGGAGGTGCGGTTTCTGCGCGACGCGACCTTGGACGATCTGGAGCAATGGGGAGGCGAGATGAGCCCCAACGCACTGAAGCGCGCGCGCCACGTAATTACCGAGAACCTGCGGACTGTGGCCGCGGCGGACGCGCTGATCCGCAATGACATGAAGGAACTGGGGCGGCTGATGGCGGAAGCGCACCTGAGCTACAGCCGGGACTTCGAGGCCAGCTGCGTGGAAGCGGACGCCATGGTTGCGCTGGCGCAGGATCTGCCGGGGCTTATCGGCGCGCGGCTCACGGGGGGCGGATTCGGGGGCTGCACGATCAACCTGGTGGAATTCGGCCAGGCCCTCGACTTCTCAGAAGCGCTGGCGGCGCGCTATGCGGACGAAACGGGGATTGTGCCCCAGATCCATATTTGCCATGCCTCGAGCGGAGCACACCGGATCGAGTGAAGCAGCGCAGCCGAAGGGGGACGGGGGAACTTCACTCCTGGTACACAATTCGGGTAATTACCGTGTTGTGAAAGTCGGTTACTCGTGCCTAGGCGCAAGTTGGGGTCTCCGCATCGAATTCGAGGTTTCCTTGCTAGAATCTCTTAGGGTTTTCGCCCCAAAAGGACCTCGGGGATACGTTTGCCGGGTCGGTTAGTTCTGGATTAAGACTTCCAGGCCGTCGTTTGATTGCCTGATCGCGCCGCAGAGAGAAAAGATAATGCAAATAAACTCAACTAAACCTTTTTCTTACGAGACTTTCCCCATATCTGGTCTGGTCGCCTATTTCTCAATGGAGATTGCCATCAACCCAGCCATGCCCACCTATTCGGGCGGCCTGGGAGTGCTGGCCGGCGATACCCTTCGTTCCGCTGCGGACCTGGGTGTTCCCCTGGTGGCGTTCACGCTGGCCCACCGGAAGGGCTATTTTCAACAGCACCTGAACCTCTCAGGTGAGCAAAGCGAAGATGTGCAGCCGTGGAACCCCGCGGATTTCTGCACAGAAGAGGCGGCGCGCATCACCGTCTCAGTGGAAGATCGCATAGTGACTGTGCGTGCATGGCGCTACGAATTGCAGGGCCGCTACGGGCACGTGGTGCCGATTTATCTGCTGGATACAGACCTGGACGGCAACTCGGGCTGGGACCGCGGGCTGACCGATCATTTGTACGGCGGCGACACCAACTACCGGCTGCAGCAGGAGATTGTGCTGGGCATGGGCGGTGCGCGCATGGCGAATGCGTTGGGCATGGCCGTGAATGTTTATCACATGAATGAAGGTCACGCGGCGCTGCTGACACAGGCGTTGCTGGAGAGCGAGCTGGGCGGCGGCCCGCTGGGTGCTCCGACGGACGCGGATATCGCGCTGGTGCGACAGAAGTGCGTGTTCACGACGCATACGCCGGTTCCTGCGGGTCACGATCGTTTTTCGACTGAGCAGTCGATCCGCATTCTCGGCGGAGACCGGACCGCGCGGCTTGAAAAGCTGGGCTGCTTCAACGAAGGGCTGCTGAATATGACGCTGCTGGCGCTGCATTTTTCGCGCTACGCGAATGGAGTGGCGTTGCAGCACGGCAAAGTTTCGCGCGCCATGTTTCCGGAGTTTGTGATTGATTCGATCACGAATGGCGTGCATGCGCCCACATGGGTTTCAGAGCCGGTGCAGCAGATGCTCGATGTGCACATTCCAGCATGGCGGCGCGACAATCTTTATCTGCGCAACGCGATCGACCTGCCGGAAACGGATATTCTGAATGCCCACGCGCAGGCCAAGGAATCGTTGCTGGCCGAGGTGGCAACGCGCACCGGCCAGGTGCTGAATCCCAAAGTGCTGACGCTGGGGTTTGCACGACGCGCCGCAACGTACAAGCGCGCCACACTGCTGTTTACCGATCCGGAGAGGCTGTTGAAGATTGCGACAGAGGCCGGCGGCTTACAGATTCTGTATGCGGGAAAGGCGCACCCGCAGGATGCGCCCGGGAAGGCGCTCATCCACCAGGTCGTCGAAGATGCGGCAAAGCTTTCGAACGATCTGCTGCACATTGTCTATCTTGAAAACTATGCGTGGGACCTGGGCGCGCTGCTGACCGCGGGCGTGGATGTCTGGGTGAACACGCCGCGGCGGCCCTACGAGGCTTCTGGCACGAGCGGCATGAAGGCGGCGCTGAACGGCGTGCCCAGCTTGTCGATTCTGGATGGCTGGTGGATTGAGGGCTGCATCGAGGGCGTCACCGGCTGGGCCATTGAAGACGGCGCGAATGATGCGGAAGAAGCGGGTGCGCTTTACAACAAGCTGGAGTCGGCCATCGTTCCGATGTATCGCGACGCGCAGGAAAAGTGGGCGCGCATGATGCGCACGACGCTGGCCTTCAACGGATCGTACTTCAACACCAACCGGATGGTGAAGCAGTACACGCGCAATGCGTATTACCCGGTGAAGCTGACTGAACCTGCCAAGGTAGAAGAAGCGGCTTTCGCGCACACGGGAGATTGACCGGCAGCGCGCTGAAATTCAGTTTCAAGGCCGATCGGATAAGGTCCGCTTGCCCGGGCGGAGCATCGCCTATGAACGGATCTTCTCAGGTGAGTTTTCGGGCAGGTCGCTGACTTCCTGGGAAGACCTCGATTTTGTTGGCGGTGACGGAATTCTGCCGTTCCTGCCGACGGGACAAGATGGCCATTTCTGAGTTGCCCACGACACTCCCGAACTCCAATCTGGTGCGAAGAGTTACACTTGGCACTCCGCATCAGACCCAGTGTTTCAACGATCTAGAAAACATCATGCATCCAGTCATTGAAGTCTCCGGAGTCCGCAAGACCTACGGCAAAACTGTGGCCGTTGCGGAGGCGTCGTTCGAGGTCGAGCAAGGGGAGATCTTTGGACTGATCGGGCCCAACGGAGCAGGAAAGACCACCACGATGGAATGCATCGAAGGGATTCGCAAGCCCGACCGCGGCACTATCAAAGTGCTCGGACTTGACCCTTTTCGCCAGGTCTACAGACTGCAGGACCGCATCGGAGTTCAGCTTCAACAAGCACAGTTGCAGAAGCGAATCAAAGTTTGGGAGGCAGTCGATCTCTGGGCGTCGCTTTATCGGAAGAAGGCCATCGACGGAAAGCGCCTGCTGGAACAGCTTGGCCTTACCGACAAGCGGGGCACCTGGTTCATGAACCTTTCCGGTGGCCAGAAACAGAGACTATTTATCGCACTTGCGTTGATCAACGATCCGGAAGTTGTGTTTCTCGACGAGCTGACCACAGGCCTCGATCCGCAGGCGCGGCACGCAATTTGGGATCTGGTGCGCGCCATCCGCGAGCGAGGCAAGACGGTGTTTTTGACGACCCATCTAATGGAGGAGGCCGAGCGGTTATGCGACCGGGTGGCCATTATGGAGCACGGACGGATCATCGACATCGACACGCCGGAGAGCCTCGTCCGCCGGCACTGCCCGGAGCGTACCGTTGTTCTGGATGCGGACGATCGAGCCGCCGGTGACCACTTTCAGAAGATTGCGGAAGTGGAGTCGGTAACCTGCGACAACATGCGATTCACCATTCGCGGGCGGGGCGACGACCTGGTTACCGAGGTGATTCACTGTTTGTCGGAGCATCGGATTCGGGTCACGGAATTCCGCACGATTCTCCCAAACCTTGAGGATGTCTATCTCAAGCTGACGGGTCGCTCAATTCGCGAATAGGACGAACAACTATGCTGCGTGGACTGTGGAAGCTGACATGGATCGAGATGAAAGTCTTCATGCGCGAACCGCTGGGCGCATTCGGCACCATCGGTGTACCTGTCTTGATTTTTGTTGTTGCGGGACGGGTAGCAAAGCTCAGAGTCGGTGCGCCCTCAGTTGCGGCCAGCGGTCTTTCAGGCGCCAGTCTTCCTATTCTTGTAGCACTCTTAATCTCTGTCAGTGCTGTGCTCTCGCTCATTACAATCATTTCCATCTACCGCGAGGGAGGCATTCTGAAGCGGCTTCGCGCGACGCCGCTGCGCCCGCAGACCATTCTCAGTGCCCACGTAATCGTCAAGCTCCTGCTCACTGCAGCAACATTATTGTTGATGTTCCTTGCGGGCAAACGCTATTTCCCGCCGGGAGCTCATGTTCCATGGTTCTCGTTTACTATCGCACTGCTCATCAGCACCTGGAGCATTCTGTCGATCGGCTTTCTAATCGCGAGCATCGTTCCCACGGCTCGCTTTGCGCAGCCGATCGGCGCCGTCTTTCTCTACCCCATGATCGCTTTCTCCGGGCTCTTCGTGCACGTTTCGGATCTGCCGCCCGTGCTGCGCGCGGTGGCGAGAGTACTGCCGCTGACCTACGCCGTACGTCTACTCGAGGGCATCTGGAACGGCGACGGTTGGTTGGCCCACCTGACGGATGTATTCGCATTGACGGCGTTGTTTCTTCTTTATACAGCGATCTCGGCAAAAGTATTTCGCTGGGAGTAGCAAGGCGCGTGATCGTCGGCGGACAATGCCCAGGCTTTAGACTGATCCACCACCTCAGGTCCTCCGAGCGATTGACCGCCAATCCTTCCATGTGGCCCATGATCGTCCCAGAGCCGAACGGTAGGCGAGGAAAGCGCGGTGAACTCCAACCCGACTGCGATGCGCGGGCCATGAGAGAATCTATCCCAAACTGCTCAAGAGACAGGAATTCGATGGGATCTCAGATATTCGATAGGGTTTGGTATCTCTCGGGCGATAGCATCTGGAGAATTTTCAGATTGCTTGCATACCAGGACGTCGGGAAGTTGACAGTTAGCGACTCCCAGGTCGAGTTCACGAGCAGTCAGCAGAGGATCATCATCGACCGTATACGGCGGGTGTCTTATGGAAAGCAAGGCAGGGACTTTGTAAACAACTGGGTCAAGATCGAATACGACCAAGGCGGCTCGTCTCATAAGGCTTTCTTTGCCGATGGCGGTTCACTTGGTTGGGACGGAGTTTTCGGGGGCACGAAACGAATTCTCGAAGCCGTAAAGAAACTACCAACTGTGGGCAGCGATGCGGTCGCCTGATTTCGTTCCGGATGTATGCCCGCCAACTGAAAAGTAACTCCAAAACAGAGTGGTTCCCGGTTGGCTATAATCCGATGTTTCAGCGCTTCTGCCCCGATTTCCGCATCCAAATCTTTGAGGTGAATTCAGATGCACGAAAGAATCGCCATGGCACTCGTCTTGACCGGGCTCATCGCGTGCGCAATCGGTTGCAAGAAAGAAGTCGATCAGGCGGAATTTAAATCCGCGATCAACAAGTCCTTCACCGGCCGGCACGAATGCGTCTGGCCTGAGCCAATCAAGCTGCCTGCTCAGGCCGATCCCTCCAAAGACGAGAAGACCCGCGACTACGACGCCCTCACCGATGCCGGCCTTCTCATTCGTAGCACCATGGTAAAGACGCGCCTTCTCGTCGGCTCCAAACTGGTCAATAATTACGACCTCTCCGACAAGGGACGACCCGCCTGGATCTCCCGATCCCAACCAGCCCGGCTACGGCAACTTCTGCTTTGGCCACTTCAATGTCACTGCCATCGACAAAGCCACCCCCAACGACCCCTCAAACCCCACGCAATACACCGTGAATTACAGCTACGAGGTTGAAGGGACTCCCCGACTGGGTCCGCACCCCCGAATCGATGAGGACCTTTCCCAAGATCGCTGCTGACACATCCATCCAGTCAGCTACCGCCACCCTGGTCAAGGACGCTAGCGGAGGCTGGGCAGTTGTACCTCCTCCACCCGCGCAGTAGCGAAGGAGAGTTTGCAATGAGAACATCGCAACGATCCTGATGAACGATTATTTGGCCCCGGACTGGTCTGAGAGATGGTTGGAGCAGGATGCTCGAATTCTTAAACTCCGCAAAGTTTTGGCTCTTTGCCGACGAGTAATTGCCGAGTGGGCCACCACACACCCAGAACTGGCAGGGCTATATACTTCCAGCCATGCAAAGGTTCGCAACCGTCCGTAACGCAAAGACATACCTCATTGATCGAATACTTGCCCAAGCAAGTCAGGACGGCATCGAGCTTACCGACGTAGAGCGAAAGATGCTTTACTTCTCCGAGAGCGGATGGACCCTGCCCGACATGATGACGATCAGTTCGGAATTCGATCAGCATTACGACCAGGACGAGTATGAAAGAAAGATCGCCAAAATAGTTCAACATATTCGCAAGGGGAATGCTGATGGAGGCGGTTGGACCGACGCCGTGCATCGTCTTCGGAGCGAGGATCATTACCTGCTGGTCTTGATTGATGGGGCCCCCAAAGCTCCAGCGCGGAGACCGTCTGGGGACATCTTAAGGCTGACTGTGACGGCCTGTTTGGTTGTCGCTGTTCTATTTTCCGTGATGTTTATGGTGAGTTCCCATGTCTCCGACCAGAGGATTGCTAAGGCAGTGAATACGGCAGCATTCGTCGCCGTGGTCGGCTGCGCGATGTTTCTGAGCCGACGCGCAACTCCCAAATAACCGTCTACTCGGAAGTTACTGTTTCAGCAACGGTCCGTATCGATTCAACCTGCGGGATGCCGATTCAGAGTTTCCTACGACGGCGGCCGGATTTCGCTTGAGGTGCCTCCGGCTGCGGGAATGTAGCACTTCAGCGTGTAGTCCATCACCATGCGATCGGCATTGAAGCGCCAGCCCAATGTGCGAATGGTGCGCTTCATGCGCTTGATCCATCCGCGGGGCAGGCCGTCGCGATCGCGCTGATAGTAGAGCGGAATCACTTCATCGCGGAGCACGCGGTAAAGGTCTTCGCCGTCGCGGCTGTCATGCACATCGAAGTTGGAATGGGTTCGGCCTTTGCCAATGGCAAAGCCGTTGAGCCCGTCATAGGCCTCGGCCCACCACCCATCGAGCACAGAAAGATTCAGGCCGCCATTGAGGACGACTTTTTGTCCGCTGGTGCCGGAAGCTTCAAGAGGACGGCGGGGATTGTTGAGCCAGCACATCAACACCTTGAACCAGGTACCGGCCGACATTGATGTCGTAGTCCTCAATGAAGACGAACTTGTTGGCGAATTTCTCATCGCGCATCATCTCGGCAATTTGCTGCAGCACTTTCTTGCCCGGTTCGTCGTGCGGATGGGCCTTGCCGGCAAAAAGGAACTGGACGGGACGCTTGGGGTCGTTGACCATGGCCGCGAGTCTCTGCATGTCGGCGAGGACGAGGTTGGCGCGCTTGTAGGTGGCGAAGCGGCGCGCGAAGCCAATGGTTAATGCGTCGGGCGAGAGAGATTTGGCGAGTCCGTGGAGAGACTCTTCCGGCTCGTTGCGGCGTTCCGCCTGTTCCTTTGCACGGCTGCGCGCAAAGCCGAGGAGCTGCGCCTTGAGGCTGAGATGCGTCTCCCACAATTCGCCGTCGTCGACGTTCTCAATTCCTTCCCATGTCTTTGCCGATGCGCTGTGCTGCTGCCATCCAACTCCGAGATGCCGGTCGTAGAGACGGCACATCTGCGGCGCCAGCCACGAAGGCACATGCACGCCATTGGTGATGTGGCCGATGGGCACGGCGTCTTCAGGCTTGTTGGGAAACAGGCCCCACCACATGGCGCGCGAAACTTCGCCATGCAGCGAAGAGACAGCATTGGCGCGGCGCGAAAGCTTGAGCCCGAGCACGGTCATGCAGAAAGGTTCGGACTGGTCGGTGGAATTCTCGCGGCCAAAGCCCATCAGGTTCTCGTGCGATAGACCAAGCTGTTCGCGCAAGGGACCCAGGTGCTCCTCGATCAGATCGGCGTTGAAGCGATCGTGGCCGGCGGGCACAGGCGTGTGGGTGGTAAAGATGACCTCGCGGGGAATCTGGCGCGCGGCGGTGGTGAAGTCGATGCCTTCCTCCTCCATCCGATTGCGAATGGCCTCGAAGACGGCGAAGCCGCTGTGGCCCTCGTTGAGATGAAGAACGCCGGGCGAGACGCCCATGGCTTTGAGGGCGCGGAATCCGCCGACGCCGAGGAGCAGTTCCTGGCGAATGCGCGTGCGGCCGTCACCGCCATAGAGGCGGGAGGTGAGTTCGCGATCTTCGGGCGCATTGCCCTCCACGTTGGAGTCGAGCAGGAGAAGATCGCAGCGGCCCACCTTGACCCGCCAGACCTTGGCGCGGATGCACCCGCCGCGGGTTTGAATCTCGACGACGATGGGTTCGCCGTTCTGGCCGATGGCCGGCTGCATGGGCAGTGAATTGACGTCGGTCTGGAGGTATTCTTCACGCTGCCATCCACTCTTGTCGAGGCGCTGCAGGAAGTAGCCTTGCCCGTAGAACAAGCCGATTCCGATGAGGGGAATATCGAGGTCGGATGCGCTCTTGATGTGGTCCCCGGCGAGGATGCCGAGGCCGCCGGAGTAGATGGGCAGCGATTCGTGGAGCCCGAATTCGGCAGAGAAATAGGCCACGGGACGAGGCCGGAGGACGCCGGCATTTCCGGCACCCCAGGTGCGGTCGGCGAGCAGGTACTCCTGCTGGCGGCGAAAGACGTAGTTGATGCGGCTATGCAAGACGAGTTCCGTTGCGCGGCGCTCAATTTCGCCCAGCGGAATCTCGCTGAGCAGGGAGATCGGATTCTGATTCAGTTGCCGCCAGCGGGTGGGATTCAGATCGCGAAACAGGCTGATGCAATCGTGGTCCCAGCTCCACCAGAGGTTGCGGGCCAGGGACCAGAGGCGCTCCTGTGCAGGCCCGATGAATCGGTCGAGGGTGCGGGCTTCACTAACGACGGGAGCAACTTCGTTGGCGGCATCCACGAGCATGCGAATTTCATCTTCGCGAAAGACGCGGGCTTCCTTGGTTTGAACGATGAGAACGCCCTGCAGGATTCCGCGGTCGATGAGGGGCACGCCGAGAAAGGAGTGATAAATCTCTTCGCCGGATTCCTTGAAGTATTTGAAGCGGGGATGCCTGGTGGCGTCATCGACGGAGACGGGCATTACTTGTTCCGCAACCAGGCCGGCGAGGCCCTCGTTGAGCGGCATGCGCAGGGTGCCGATGCTGCGCGGGTGCAGGCCGAGGGTCGCGGCCAGGACGAGATTGGAGCGATCTGGCTCAAGGAGATAGGCAGAGCACACATCGGTGCGAAATCGCGCGGCAATTAGGGCGACGACATTCATCAGGGTGTCGGCGGGCTTGCCGCCTTCCTGCGTGAGGTTGGTGATCTCCTCCAGAGTCAAGACATTTTTGGCTTCAATTGCTTCACTGGGATGGGTCATCGGATTCCCTTCGCCCCTGGATTTATTGCTCAAAAAAATGTACAGACACGTTCACTGCGTCTCAATCAAGAAGGCAACAGAGAAGTGGGGCCAATCGCCGCAACCTGAGACGGTTAGAGCTTGATGATTGATTCTGGGAGAAAATCCCGTTTTTGCCTGGGCGGGATGAATTTGACGATACCACCAATGCGGCTGCGACCGCGAATGAAAAATAGCGGGACGTTGGCACTGATTTTTGTGCATTTTCTGCAGATTGGGAAAGGAGCGGCGGCCTCAGTCTCCGTGCGCGCCTTCGAGCTCGGAGCCGATTTTGTGGAGCTTCATGAATCGCCATTGCAGCTTGTCAAAGAAGAGGTAGACGACCGGGGTGGTGAAGAGGGTGAGGGCCTGGGAGACGAGGAGGCCGCCGACGATGGTGATGCCGAGGGGCTTGCGCAGTTCCGAGCCCACGCCCATGCCGATGGCGAGCGGTAGACCGCCGAACATGGCGGCCATGGTGGTCATCATGATGGGGCGGAAGCGCAGCAGGCAGGCCTGGTAGATGGCCTGCTCCGGGGGCAGGCCTTCATCGCGCTCGGCCTGCAAGGCAAAATCGATCATCATGATGGCGTTCTTTTTCACGATGCCGATGAGCAGCAGGATGCCGATGAGCGCGATGATGCTGAGGTCGGTTCCGGTGAGGAGCAGCGCGAGGATGGCGCCCACGCCCGCGGGCGGCAGCGTGGAGAGAATGGTGAGAGGGTGAATCAGGCTTTCGTAGAGAATGCCGAGCACGATGTAGACCGCGACCAGCGCGGCGAGGATGAGGTAAGGCTCGTTCTTGAGCGAGTCCTGAAAGGCCTGCGCGGTGCCCTGGAAGGTGGCGTGGATCGCGCTGGGCATGCCCATGTCGCCTGGGCCTTTTCGAGCGCGTAACGGCCTGACCAAGCGAGACGTTGGGCGCAAGGTTGAAAGTAAGGGTGACGGCGGGGTACTGGCCCTGGTGATTGACGGTCAGCGATGTGCGCTGCGAGGAAAAGCTTGCAATGGCTGACAAGGGCACCATGGAACCGGTGGAAGACTTGATGAAGATGCCGTTGAGCGCGTCGGGGCTGAGCTGGTACTGGGGATCGACTTCCATGACCACGAAGTACTGATTGAGGCCGGTGTACATGGTGGAGACTTCGCGCTGGCCGAAGGCGTCGTAAAGTACCTGGTCGATGGCCGCGGCGCTGATGCCGAGTCGCGAGGCGGTGTCGCGGTCGATGACGAGGTTGGCGGCCAGTCCCTGATCCTGCTGGTCAGTGGAGACGTCTTTCAACTCGGGCAAAGTCTTGGCGCGAGCTTCCAACTGCGGCGCCCAGGTATTCAGCTCCTGAAGATTCTCATCGGAGAGCGTGTACTGATATTGCGCGGCGCTGCCGCGGCCGCCGATCTGGATATCCTGGTTGGCCTGGAGATAAAGCGTCGCGCCGGGAACACTGCGTGAGTTTGCGACGCAGCCGGTTGACGACCATGTCGGCAGTGACGCCCTTGCGCTGGTTGGAGTCTTTAAGGCCGATGAACATGAAGCCCTGTTGTTGCTGCCGCGACCGCCGCCCGCAAAGGCCGTCACCGATCGCACGGCCGGATCATCGAGCACCATCTGCGCGAGCGTCCGCTGCTTGTCGCGCATGGCGGGAAAGCTGATGTCCTGCGCGGCAATGGTCTGGCCGCTCAACCGGCCTGTGTCCTGCTGCGGGAAAAAGCCTTTGGGCACAATGATGAAGAGGTAGACATTGAGGAACGCGCAGCCGACGGCCACGCCGAGCACCAGCCACTGGTGGCGCAGACACCCAGCGCAGGCCGGAATTGTATTCGTAGTGAAGCCACTGGAAAGCGCGCTCGCTGAAACGGTAGACAGGCCCGTGGCGGCTCTCGTCGCGCGGCTTGAGAAACTTGGCGCAGAGCATGGGCGTGGTGGTGAGCGAGACGAGCAGCGAGACGGCGATGGCCACCGAAAGGGTGACTGCAAATTCGCGGAAGAGCTTGCCCACGATGCCGCCCATCAGCAGGATGGGGATGAAGACAGCGATCAGCGAGGTGCTCATCGAGAGCACCGTGAAGCCAATCTCCTTTGAACCTTTCATGGCGGCGTCGAAGGGCTTCATGCCTTCTTCGAGGTAGCGGGTGATGTTCTCGATGACCACGATGGCGTCGTCCACCACAAAGCCGGTGGAGATGGTGAGCGCCATCAGGGAAAGGTTGTCGATGGTGTATCCCAGCAGGTACATCACGCCGAAGGTGCCCACCAGCGACAGCGGCACGGCGACCGAAGGAATGATGGTGGCCCATACTCTCGCGCAGGAAGAGGAAGACGACAAGCACCACCAGGAGGACGCTGATGATGAGCGAAATCTCCACGTCGTGCACGCTGGCGCGAATGGTGGTGGTGCGGTCCACGGCCACATCGATCTTGATGGTGGGCGGAATGGCGGCCTGCAGGCGCGGCATCTCGGCCATCACGTTGTCCACGGCCGAAATCACGTTGGCGCCGGGAATCTTGAAGATGATGATGAGCACCGCGCTCTTGAGCTTGGCGGGCGGACCCTTATCGGGGTTGATGCCGGAAACGCCGGCGGTATGGATGTCGGCGATGCTGTCGGTGACGGTGCCGAGGTCGGCGACACGCACCGGCGCGCCGGTTTGCTGGTTATAGCCCGCGATGATGGGCGCATAATCGCTGGCCTTGAAGATCTGGTCGTTGTCGCTGATCGTCCAGCGGTGGGTCGGCATCCTGAAAAGCTGCCTTTGGGCCGGTTGGCATTGGCGTTGGAAAGCGCCGTGCGCACCGCTTCGAGGCCGACGCCGTTGTTGCCCAACTGCATGGGATTCAATTCCACGCGCACCGCGGGGCTGGAGCTGCCGCCGACAAAGACCTGGCCCACGCCCTGGATCTGCGAAATCTTCTGGGCCAGGATGGAGTCGGCCATGTCGTAGATTTGCGGCTTGGGCACTACGTCCGAGGTCAGGGTCAGAATCAGAATGGGCGCATCGGCCGGATTGGCCTTGCGGTAGCTGGGATTCTGCGGCAGATAAGAAGGCAACTGACTGCGCGCCGCATTGATTGAGGCCTGCACGTCGCGCGCGGCGTCGTCGATGTTGCGGCTCAGATCGAATTGCAGAGTGACAGAGGCCGAGCCGAGCGAACTCGTCGAGGTCATCTGGTTCACGCCTGCGATGCGTCCGAACTGGCGCTCCAGCGGCGTGGCCACGGCCGAGGCCATGGTCTCCGGGCTGGCGCCGGGCAGGCCCGCGCCTACGCCGATGACGGGATAGTCCACGTCGGGCAGCGAGGCCACCGGCAGAATGGAATAGGCCACTGAGCCGGCCAGCAGCAGGGCCAGGCTGAGCAGCGAAGTGGCCACCGGGCGGCGGATGAAGGGCGCGGAAAGATGCATGTCCTGGAGCCTCTCTCCTAGTCGCCCGCGACCGGTTCGTGGCGCATGCTGGGCTTGTCGACTCGCGGCAGCTCAGGCGCTGCGCCAGCTTGTCAAAGTAGAGATAGACGACCGGCGTGGTGTAGAGGGTGAGCACCTGCGAGAACAGCAGGCCGCCGACGATGGAGATGCCCAGCGGTTCGCGCAACTCGGCGCCCACGCCTCCGCCCAATGCCAGGGGCAACCCGCCGAGCAATGCGGCCATGGTGGTCATCAGGATGGGACGGAAGCGCAGCAGGCAGGCCTGGAAGATGGCTTCCTCGGCGGGCTTTCCCTGGTTGCGCTCGGCGTCGAGAGCGAAGTCGATCATCATGATGGCGTTCTTCTGCACAATGCCGATGAGCAGGATGATGCCGATGAGCGCAATCACACTGAATTCCGTGCGCGTAATCAGCAATGCGAGCAGCGCGCCGACTCCTGCCGAGGGCAGCGTGGAAATGATCGTGATGGGGTGGATATAGCTCTCGTAGAGCACGCCCAGCACGATATAGACGGTGACCAGCGCGGCCAGAATCAGGAGCGGCTCATTGGACAGCGAGGTTTGAAAGGCCGCGGCCGTGCCTTCGAAGCTGGCGTTGATTGAGTTAGGCATCTGGATGCGCTGCTCGACGCTATTCACCGCATTGACGGCATCGCCCAGAGCTTTGCCCGGCGCAAGGTTGAAGCTCACCACGGTGGAAGGGAATTGTCCCTGATGGCCGATGGCCAGTTGCGCGCGTGTCTGCTGCCAGTGCGCCAGCATGCTGAGCGGAACCTGCGTGCCGTTGGCCGACTTCACATAGAGGTTGTTCAGGGTCGATGGATCGGTCTGGAAGTTCGGCCCCACTTCCATCACCACGTGGTACTGATTGAACTGGGTGAAGATGGTGGAGACCTGACGCTGGCCGAATGCGTCGTAGAGGGTGTTGTCCACGTCGGCCATGGCGATGCCGAGGCGGGCCGCGGTGTCGCGGTCGATGACCAGTTGCGCGCCCAGGCCCTGATCCTGGAGGTCGCTGGCCACGTCGGTCACGACTTTTTCCTTGCTCAGCTCGTCGACCATCTTGCGCGTGTAGGTGGCGAGTTCGGTTGCATCCGGATCTTCGAGCGCGTATTGGAACTGGGTCCGGCTGACTCGGTCTTCTACAGTCAGGTCCTGCAGCGGCTGCAGAAAGAGCTGGATCCCTTCAACGCCGGCGACCTTGGCCTGCAGGCGCTGGATCACGTCGGTGGCGGAAATCTTGCGCACATCGAGCGGCTTGAGGTTGATCTGGATGCGGCCGGAGTTGAGCGTGGTGTTGGTGCCGTCCACGCCGATGAACGAGGAGACGTTGTCGACGGCGGGATCCTGGAGGACGACGTCGACCAGCTTCTGCTGACGCTCGGCCATGCTGGCAAAGCTCACCGATTGCGGCGCTTCGCTGATGCCCAGAATCACGCCCGTATCCTG
Organism: uncultured Acidobacteriota bacterium; assembly: GCA_963725945.1. GTDB lineage: Bacteria > Acidobacteriota > Terriglobia > Terriglobales > Acidobacteriaceae > Telmatobacter. The sequence goes on from CAVSAW010000022.1 coordinate 238,908, forward strand.
CACCGGAAAGAAGCCCTTGGGAATGACGATGAAGAGCAGAATGGTGGCGACCAGCGTGCCGATGGTGACCATCAGGGTGATGAAGCGGTAGCGCAGCACCACCTTCAAGGTGCGGCCATACCAGGCGATGATGGAGTTGAAGACCTTCTCAGACCAGTGGTAGAAGCGTGTCTGCCTGGCGACCGATTTGTCTTTAAGAATCCGCGAACACATCATCGGAGTGAGGGTCAGCGAGACGACGGCGGAGACCAGGATGGTGACGGCCAAGGTGATGGCGAACTCGCGAAAGAGCCGGCCCACGACATCGCTCATGAACAGCAAGGGGATGAGCACCGCGATGAGCGAGACAGTCAGCGACATGATGGTGAAGCCAATCTGCTCGCTGCCCTTGAGCGCTGCGCGCATCGGGCTTTCGCCTTCCTCAATGTAGCGCGAGATGTTCTCGATCATCACGATGGCGTCGTCCACCACAAAGCCCGTGGAAATGGTGAGCGCCATGAGCGTGAGGTTGTTGAGCGAGTAGCCCAGCAGGTACATCACGCCAAAGGTGCCGATGATGGACAGCGGCACAGCAACGGAAGGAATGATGGTGGCGGCGAGATTGCGCAGGAAGAGGAAGATGACCATCACGACCAGGGCGACGGTGAGCATCAACTCAAATTCAACGTCCCTGACCGAGGCGCGGATGGTGACGGTGCGGTCGGTGAGAACCTTGACCTGCACGCTGGCCGGCATGCTGGTCTGCAACTGCGGGAGCAGAGCCTTGATGCGGTCCACTACGGCAATGATGTTGGCGCCGGGCTGGCGCTGAATGTTGACGATGACCGCCGGCTGGCGATCCATCCATGCGGCCTGCTGCGAGTTCTCGGCGGCATCCACAATTGTGGCCACATCGGAAGCGCGCACGGCAGCACCGTTGCGATAGGCAATGATGACGGGCTTGTAATCGGCGCTGGATACCAGCTGATCGTTGGCGCCGATGGTGTAGGACTGGCGCGAGCCGTTGAGAGTGCCCTTGGCCTGATCGACGTTGGCCGCGGCCAGCGCAGTACGCAGGTCTTCAAGGCTCAGGTTATAGGCCGCAAGCTGTGCGGGATTGGCCTGGATGCGCACCGACGGCTTTTGTCCGCCGGCGATGGACACCAGGCCGACGCCCAATACCTGGGAGATTTTCTGCGCCAGGTTGGTGTCGGCTGCGTCTTCAATTTTGTCGAGAGGCAGCGAGTCCGAGGTCAGCGCGAGCGTCATGATGGGCGCGTCGGCCGGGTTCACCTTGCTGTAGATGGGCGGATTGGGCAGGTCGGTAGGAAGAAAGCTATTGGCGGCATTGATGGCCGCCTGCACTTCCTGTTCGGCCACATCGATATTCTCGTCGAGGTTGAACTCGAGGGTGATGACGGAGCCGCCGCCGGAGCTGACCGAGGTCATCTGCTTGAGTCCCGGCATCTGGCCAAATTGTCTTTCAAGCGGCGCCGTCACGGACGATGCCATCACCTCCGGTCCCGCGCCGGGATAAAAGGTCAGAGTCTGGATGATCGGATAATCGACTTCAGGCAGGGCTGAGACCGGCAACTGCAGATAACCCACTGCACCCGCGAGCAGAATGGCCGCCATCAAGAGCGATGTGGCGACCGGGCGCAGAATGAAGGGCCGGGAAGGACTCAGACTCACTGCTGCTCCTTGGTGGATTGACCGCCGTTCGATTTGCCTTGACCGGCGGGCGCTGGATTGGGTTGAGCCGTTGAGCCGGCTGCCTGCGCGCGGGCGGCGCTCACGGTGACCAACTGGCCGGGGCGCAGCCGGTCTGCTCCGTCGACCACAACGTTCGCGCCGGGTGCAGGACCGCTATCCAGAATCGTCACCTGGCCCTCGGCCAGCGCTACCTTCACGGGCTGCATGGTTGAAACGGATGCGCCGTTGGCGTTCTTCGTGACAACCCAGACGAAACGATCCGTTCAGGCCGGTCTGGATGGCGGCCGATGGTACGACCAGAGCCTTGGGGCGATTTTCGAGGACCAGATGAATGTTGACGAATTGATTGGGGAACAAGGATTCATCTTTGTTGTCGAAGACTGCCTTGAGCTTGTCAGTCCCCGTCGTGGTGTCGATCTGGTTGTCGGCAGTGAGCAACTGGCCTACTGCCAATCTCTGCACATCACCGCGGTCATAGGCGTCGACGGGCATGCGCTTGTCAGTCGCGAGCCGGTGGAGCACCTGGGGAAGCTGATTCTCAGGCAGGGTGAAATACACCGCGATGGGTTTGAACTGGTTGATGATGACCAGGTTGGTGGTGTTGGCAGTGATGATGTTGCCGGGGTCGACCAGGCGCAGACCGATGCGCCCGCTGATGGGCGACTGGATGGAGCACCAATTCAACTGAAGCTGGGCGGTCTCAATGGCGGCTTTGTCGGACTCGATTGCGCCCTGGTACTGGCCCATGGTGGCCTGGTCGGCTTCCATGGTTTCCTTTGAGGTCACGCCGGCATCATAGAGTGCTTTGAAGCGCGCGAACTCCGCCTGCGCGTCCTTGAAGAGCGCCTCGTCGTGGGCCAGTGTGCCCTTTGCCTGGTCCAGTGCGGCCTGGTAGGGGCTGGGGTCGATGACCATAATGGTTTGGCCCTGCCGCACTTCCTGACCCTCTGTAAACTTGACCGGCTCCAACTGGCCGTTGACCCGGGCTTTCACTGTCACGCTCATGTAGGGCGTCACGGTTCCGAGCGCCGTGAGGTAGATCGGCATGGGCTTCTGGTCGACGGGTGTGACTTGCACCGGGACAGGGCGGCTTTGCAGAGCAGCGGCCTGGCTCGCGGTGTTGGCGGCAGCCTGCTTTTGGTTTTTGTAGACTCTGAAAACAATCAAGCCCAGAGCAATAAGAACAACCAGGTACACGACGATGCGAATCGCCGTTTTGCGGCCGGATGGCGGATTCGATTCGTCGACTCCGGGTAAGTGAGACTTTGGTGCAGCTTCAATTGCCATAGTGGTAAATTCCGTCTGAATCAGCTGAGGTAATTGCCCATGAAATGGGCGTAAATTCCGGGGTTGCCGGGCATCCGGGCAGACTGCCCGCGCTCGATGTTACGGACGTTTCTGGACCGGCAAAGGTTTCGCGCGCTTCTTCTGCCGCCTGGAGTGCTGGTATTCAATTCAGATTCAAGACAAAGAGGTTCGGTTGGCAGGTCGCAATCATTTTAAGCGCACGGGGCTTGCGTGGAGGGCTCATCGAGCAAAGTCTCATATAATCTGGACGAATCACATTTCTGTTGTGTCCAGTTCCCGAACGGCGTTCATTCGCCGTGCATCCGGTTGAATCTGAGGCAGATCGGCCCCATCAGGGCCGGCTGTCATACCTTTTTGTCTCGCGAGGATGCGTTGCCTTTGAAGTCCGCCAATGCCGAGCCGGGAAATGTATCCCCGCCTCTGTGCGTCGATCTGGATGGCGCGCTGGTGAAGTCGGATACGCTGTTCGACGCGTTTTGCCAGCTCGTGCACCGGCAGCCGATGCAACTCTGGCGTGTTCCGCTGTGGCTGGCTGGGGGCAAAGCTCGCCTCAAAATCGAAGTTGCAAAGCGCGCTCCGCTGGATGTGACCCGGTTGCCCTACAACGGCACCCTGCTGCGTTATCTGCAGGCTCAGCGGCGCGAAGGCCGCGTCATTTATCTGACTACCGGCGCGGATGCCGTGCTGGCGAATCGCGTGGCTGATCATCTCGGCATCTTCGATGGTGTTCTGGCAACCGAGGGCACAACCAATCTGACCAGCACCAGAAAGCTGGCCCGGCTGAAGGAACAGTTTGGCGAGTTCGATTACATTGGCAACTCGCGCGCCGACATTCCGCTGCTGGCCAGCGCGCGCCAAGCCATGCTGGCCAATCCCACCTTCGGCCTGCGCACGACGCTGCGCGTGCGGCAGATCCCCATTGCTCAAGTCTTCATGGACAAGCGCCCCAGGGCACGCACGCTGTTCAAGGCAATTCGCGTTCACCAATGGGCCAAGAACATCCTGCTCCTGGCACCGCTTGCGCTTTCACATCACCTCACCAGAGGCTCAATTACCGCGGTCGTCGAGGCTTTTTTCTGTTTCAGTTTCATTGCTTCGGCCAGCTACGTGGTGAATGACCTGCTGGACATTGAGAACGACCGCAGGCATCCAACGAAGCGTCTCAGGCCTTTTGCGGCGGGCGACCTATCGGTGGCCGGCGGCATGGCACTGGTATTCCTGCTCTGCCTCGCATCCGCGGCGTTGCTGCCCTTGCTGCCAATCGCTTTCGCGCTATGGCTGTTGCTTTACATCGTCGCCACCTCGGCCTACTCGTTCTATCTCAAGCGTGTTGCCCTGGTGGACGTGCTGCTGCTTTCCGGCCTCTACACGGTGCGCCTGCTGGCGGGCAGCGCTGCCACCGGAACTGAAATCTCCGCCTGGCTGGCCGGCTTATCCATCTTTCTTTTTGTCTCGCTGGCCATGGTCAAGCGCTTCAGCGAATTGGAGAATCTGCGCCAGCGCGGCGCCGCGGTTCCCTCTGGCCGCGGCTACAAGGTCGCGGATATGGAGCAGATTCGGAGCTTCGGCACAGCCAGCGCAACGGCTGCCGTGGTGGTGTTCGCGTTGTATATCTCGCGGCCCGACGTCGTGGCGCTCTACAAGCACTCGGGCAGGTTGTGGCTGATTGTGCCATTGCTGCTGTACTGGCTCTTTCGCGTCTGGCTGGTGGCTTCGCGCGGCGAACTGGACGACGATCCCGTTGTCTTTGCCATGCGCGACCCGATGAGCCTCGCTGCCGGAGCGGCGGTTGTGGCTCTGGCCATCTTTGCGCTGTGATGCGTTCCGGGCACGGATTAATTCTCAGGAGGCACGCGTGATCGATCAACGGTTGCCATGTTCCAGGCGGCTTGGCGCGGTTTGTGCCGCAGTGCTGACGTTGGGTGTCGCTGCCGCCGCACCCGCGCAGACAAGCAGATGGGCCGATAAGGACGACCCAACTGCGAAGTCCATGATTGCTTTGGAGCATCAATGGACGGATTCGGATTGCACCGGCGGCATGATCGTCGAGACTCTTCTGGCGGACGATTTCCACGGGATCTCCCCGGACGGAATTCCTTATTCAAGACAGGAAGCTCTGGCACGGGCGAAAAACATGAAGCAGCTGGCGCGCGCCTGCCAGACCTACGAAGTAAGAGTGCATTTCTTTGGAGATAACGTTGCGCTTCTCTATGGCAGCGAGAGCGCGATCTGGAAAATCGGCGGTGGAAAGGAGCGCACGCGGAGGCTGGTTTGGACAGATACGTGGCTGAAGCGCAATGGCAAGTGGCAGATCGTGGCCGCCGAGGATATGCCGGTCGACGCCAAATGATTGCCGGGAATGCAGGTTGGACGCCACTCGAAGTTGCTCACATGGTGAGATGGTTCGGGCTTCGAACTGAATCTTTCGGGCTTGCCGAATCGTCCTAAACGTACGGCCCGGAAACTGGTCCGCAGGGGCTCTTGAGCGGCCGGGCTGCGCCTTCGTCTACCATTGTAATTTCAAGAGAGAGTTGGAGCGGATCGCGGTGGCCGCGAACCGGACTTCGACGTCAGCGGGCTTGCAGGCGCCGTCAGAGGATTGCTTTTCTCCGGTTGTTGAACGCACGTCAATCGGTGAACAGAAGCCTTTGAGCCTGCTCAAACCGATCGGCCACAGAACCCGTTGAGCTGCTGTTTGCCCACACCTGCATGTTCGCAGTTCTTGAAACGAACATGCGCACCGCAATTCTCATGGTGGCGAGCAAACCGGCCCTGGAGTGATTTACAGCCCTATGTGGATTGTGCGGCTTGCTTTACGGCGGCCTTATACCTTTGTCGTATTTGCGCTGCTGATCCTGATCCTTGGCGCCTACAGCATCGTCACGATGCCTACGGATATCTTTCCCAATATCGACATCCCTGTTGTCACCGTGGTGTGGAACTACAGCGGCCTCTCAGCCGATCAGATGGCCAACCGGATCGTCTTTAACAGCGAGCGGGGAATGACCACAACGGTCAACGACATCGAGCACATTGAGTCTCAGTCGCTGAACGGCGTGGCGGTCATCAAGATCTTTTTCCAACCGCACGTCAACATCGCCAACGCCGTGGCGCAGGTGACCGCGATCTGCGAGGTCCAGGTGCGCTCGCTGCCCCCAGGCACCTTTCCGCCATTCATCATTCAATACAACGCATCCAGCGTTCCGGTGCTGCAGTTGGGACTGTCAGGCCAGGGCCTCGACGAGCAGCAATTGAACGACCTCGCCACTAACTCGATCCGCACGCAGCTGGCCACCATTGAGGGAGCACAGACGCCCTATCCTTATGGCGGCAAGCAGCGGCAGATTCAGGTTGACATCAACCTGGCGGCTTTGCAGGCCAAGGGACTTTCTCCCGCCGATGTGGTCAACGCCATTTCCGCTCAGAACCTGATCGTGCCTTCGGGCACCATGAAGATCGACCGCTTCGAGTATGCGATTGAAACCAACTCCGCGCCGGAAGTGGTCAACGACCTGAATAACCTGCCCATCAAAGCGGTGAACGGCGCTGTGATTTATATCCGCGACGTGGCCCATGTGCGCGATGGAAGCCCGCCGCAAACCAACATCGTGCGTGTCGACGGACGCCGCGCGATCCTGATGAGCATCTTGAAGACCGGCTCGGCTTCCACGCTGGACATTATTGCGGGAATTCGCGAAAAGCTAGCCACCATCAAGAGCCAGTTGCCGCCGCAGCTCCAGATCAATGCACTTTCGGACCAATCGATTTTTGTCCGCAGCGCGATTGACGGCGTGGTGCGAGAGGCAATCGTCGCGGCCTGCCTCACGGCCATCATGATCCTGGTTTTCCTGGGCAGCTGGCGCTCCACCGTGATCATCGCGGTTTCAATTCCGCTCTCGATTCTGTGCTCGCTCATCGTGCTTTCGATGCTGCACGAGACCATCAACATCATGACCCTGGGCGGCATGGCGCTGGCAGTCGGCATCCTTGTCGACGACGCCACCGTGGCCATCGAAAACATCAACCGCAATCTTGAAGCGGGCAAGGAGCTGGAGCAATCCATCCTTGACGGTTCGGCGCAGATTGCAATTCCCGCACTCGTGTCCACGCTCGCCATCTGCATCGTCTTCGTGCCAATGTTCCTCCTGACTGGAGTCGCGCGCTACCTGTTTGTCCCCATGGCTGAGGCCGTTGTCTTCGCCATGCTGGCCAGCTACCTGCTCTCGCGCACACTTGTCCCCACAATGGCCAAGTATCTGCTGCATGAGCACGACGACGCCTCGGCCATGAGAAAGCAAGTCAGCCGGAATCCGTTCACGCACTTTCAGCTGGCCTTCGAGTCTGGATTTGAGAAATTCCGGCGCTTCTATCTCAGTCTGCTCACGCTGTGCCTGGATCACGCTCCTGTGTTCCTCATCGTTTTTCTCGTCTTCACCCTTGCGTCCATAGGAATCCTTGCTCCGTGGCTGGGCCAGGACTTCTTCCCCTCGGTAGACTCCGGCCAATTCAAGATTCACATTCGCGCCCGTACTGGAACGCGCATCGAAGAGACCGCACTGCTTTGCGACCATATTGACTCGACCATTCGCGAACATATTCCCGCGAACGAAGTGGTCACGATCGTCGATAACATTGGCCTGCCCTATTCCGGTCTGAATCTCTCTTATTCCACTTCGGCGCCGGTGGGTACCGCGGATGCCGACATTCAGGTTCAGCTAACCCCCGACCACCATCCCACCGCTGCTTACGTCGAGGAGTTGCGCCGGGTGCTTGCGCGGCAATATCCCGGCGTCACGTTCTACGTGCTGCCGGTCGACATCGTGACGCAGATTCTCAACTTTGGCTTGTCGGCGCCCATCGACATTCAAGTTGTCGGCCCCAATCTCTACGCCAACCACGCCCTGGCGGAGCGGATGCTCAACGAGGTCCGCTACGTTCCAGGCGCGGCCGACGCGCGCATTCAGCAACCCTTCGACCAGCCCAATATGACGGTGAATGTGGATCGCACTCGCGCGCGTGCGATTGGCCTGACCCAGCAGAATGTGGCGCAAAGCCTGCTTGTGGCGCTTAGCGGGAGCTTTCAGACCACCCCCAGCTTCTATCTCGATCCAAGGAACGGCGTCAGTTACAACGTGGCCGTGATGGCTCCGCAATACGGACTGGACTCGCTGACTGCGCTTAAAAGCCTGCCCGTAACCGGGACTGCATCCACGCTGCCCGCCAATGTGGCTGCAGCACCAGGTGCGGCCCCGGCCGCCGCGCCCGGCGCAGCTTCTACCGGGGTGCCAGGCGCAACAACGCAAGTCCAGGTGCTCGGCAATCTCGCCACGATCGTGCCCGGCGCCGAACTGGGCACCGTGAGCCACTACGACATCCAACCCGTCATCGACATCTATACCAACGTTGATGGAACGGACCTCGGTACTGTCACGCGCTCCATGGAAAAAATCATTCACGAACATGAGAAGGAACTGCCCCGCGGCTCACACTTTGTGCTGCGCGGGCAGAGCGAAACCATGAAGAAGCTCTTACATCGGACTGCTGGTCGGACTGGCCTTTTCGATCCTGCTGGTCTACCTGCTGATCGTGGTGAATTTCCAATCGTGGCTTGATCCGTTTCTCATTATTTCCGCGCTTCCTGCGGCGCTGGCGGGCATTGTCTGGTTTATGTTCCTCACCGGCACGCGGCTTAGCGTGCCGGCCCTTACCGGCGCCATCATGTGCATGGGCGTAGCCACCGCCAACTCCATCCTGGTGGTGAGTTTTGCGCGCGAGCAGTTGGAGATTCTGGTTGGCGATGCGCGGAAGGCGGCGCTGAATGCAGGATTTGTCCGCCTGCGCCCGGTGCTGATGACCGCGCTGGCCATGATCATCGGCATGGTGCCCATGGCCCTTGGCCTGGGGGACGGCGGCGAACAGAACGCACCGTTGGGGCGCGCCGTCATCGGGGGACTGCTGCTGGCAACAGTAGCCACGCTCTTTTTTGTTCCCGCGTTTTTCTCCGTCGTTCACGGCTGGATTGAGCGAGGCGGCAAAGCAGCTCGGCATGCAGCATCGGCCGCAACGTTTGACGAATTCGACTAGATTTTGGAGTAGCTCCCTATGACCAACGAATCTAAACCGCAACCATCGCAGTCACAGCAAGGCGCGCATGATCACGAGAACGCGCCTGACCAGGCATCTGTGTCGCCGCGTAAGGCTGTCTTCGCCTTGATCGTTGTGCTGATCGTGCTGGTGGTGCTGGCCGCACTCGGCATTCTGAGCCGCATGCACAGTGAAAAAGTGCTTGCCAAGACAACGATGGAGCTGGCCGCGCCCACGGTGATTGCCCTGATGCCCAAGGCGGGTGCGCCAGTGGACAGTTTTGTACTGCCCGGCAACGTGACCGCACTTACGGATTCGCCGATCTACGCGCGGACCTCGGGGTATTTGACGCATTGGTACTTCGACATTGGGGCGCGCGTAAAGAAAGGCGCGCTGCTTTGCGAGATTTCTTCTCCGGAAGTGGATCAGCAACTGGCGCAGGCGCAAGCTGATCTGGCGACAGCAGAAGCGAACGCGAACAACGCGCATATCCAGGCCGATCGCTATTCGGACCTGGTCAAATCGAACGCAGTGTCGCGGCAGGACACCGACACCTTCGTGAACCAGGCAGCGGCCACCGCGGCGGCCGTTCACTCTGCGCAGGCCAATGTGCAACGGCTGCGTGAACTGGTTGCCTTCGAAAAGGTCTATGCACCCTTTGACGGTGTAGTGACAGCACGCAATGTGGACACTGGTCAGTTGATCAATGAAGGCGCGGGGACAGAGCTGTTCCACATGCAGGCGATCCAGACCCTGCGCGTTTACACCAACGTGCCGGAAATTTACGCTGGGACCGCCAAACGAGGCGCCAAACTCGACCTCACATTCCCAGAGCACCCAGGAGCCCTGTTCGTGGGAACGCTGGTTCGCACTGCAGATGCGATCGATCCTGCGAGCCGCACGTTGCTGGTTGAAATCGATGTGAACAACCACGACAGCCAACTGTTTCCGGGCTCACTGGCCCAGGTCCACTTCAAGGCCGCAACATCTGGCCACACATTTATAGTGCCCGCCTCGGCGCTGATCTTCCGGCGCGAAGGAATGCAGGTGGGCACGGTGGGGAATGGCAATGTGGCGCACCTTGTGCCGGTGGCGATTGGCGAAGACGACGGCGCGAACGTGCAAATCGTCAGTGGCCTGAACGCCGACGACAAGGTGATTCAGGACCCGCCCGATTCACTGATCGAGGGCGAGAAGGTTTTTCCTCAGAGCGCGGGAGGGGAGTAGGGATGCGGGGAATTCCGCTTAAATTCGAGGCACGCGGGGGCCGCTGTTTCGTCGGGCTGGTTGCGCTTTTGTTGTTGAGCGGCTGCAAACCCGTTGGACCGAACTACAGTCGTCCCGCATCGACAGCGCCTGCGATCTACAAGGAGGCAGGAGCTTCCAATGCGATTGCGCCGCCGCCTAATCCCGCCGGTGGCACGTGGCAGCCTGCGACCCCCTCAGACGGCATGCTGCGGGGCAAGTGGTGGGAGATTTATCAGGATCCGCAACTCAATCAACTTGAAGAGCATATCGTGGCGGACAATCAGAGCTTGCGCAGTGCGGTTGAGACGTATCTCGCAGCGCGCGACCAGGTTGCTGCGGCTCGCTCCGCGTTTTACCCCACGCTGTCAGCCGGGCCTTCGGTGACGCACGACAAGGTGTCTGCGAATCGGCCGCTGGCCGTAGCCACTTCGCACACCAGCTACAACGACCTTGTGCTGTCTGGCCAGGCAAGCTGGGAGCCTGATTTCTGGGGGCGGATTCGACGGACGGTGGAGGCGGCGCGGGAAAATGCGCAGGCCGATGCAGCGGACGTGGCCACGCTTGATCTCAGCTTGCACGCGGAACTGGCGCAGGATTATTTCGAACTGCGAGGGCTGGATTCGGAAAGCCGGTTGCTTCAATCGACGGTCACGGACGATGAGAAGCAACTGGATCTGGCCCAGCGCCGGCTGGCGGGTGGCGTGGTGACGGATGTGGATGTGGCCCAGGCGAAGACGCAGCTTGAAACTGTGCGCGCGCAGTTGATTGATGTGAATGAGGCACGCGCGGAGTATGAACATGCGATTGCGACGCTGGCCAATCTCGAGGCCGGGCAGCTTACGATTCCAGCTGATCCGCTGGACGCTTCGCTGCCCAATGTCCCGCTTGGGGTGCCTTCGCAATTGATTGAGCGCAGGCCGGATATAGCCGCGGCGGAGCGGCGCGCGGCGGCTGCGAATGCACAGATCGGCATCGCTATCAGTGCTTTTTATCCCAACATCAGCCTGGGTGGATCGGGTGGTTTTGAAAGCACGCACGGAGGCACGTGGCTGCAGGGCCCGAGTTCGCTGTGGAGCCTGGGGGCGCAGGCGACGGAATTGCTTTTCGATGCGGGGCAGCGGCATGCGTTGACTGACCAATCGCGGCATGCCTATGAGGCGCAGGCATCGACATACAAGGCAACTGTGCTGGCGGCATTTAACGAGGTCGAGGACAAGCTTTCGGACCTGCGCGTTCTGGAACAGGAGTCGGCGGTTGAACAGCGCGCGGTGGCGGATGCGCAGCACTCGCTGGATCTTTCAGACCAGCGTTATAAGGGTGGGGTCACGAGCTACCTTGAGGTGCTGACGGCGGAGAGCACGCTGCTGGCCAACCAGCGGACAGAGACGGACTTGCAGACGCGGCAATTCGCGGCCAGCGTGCAATTGATTCGGGCGCTGGGGGGCGGATGGGACGCTTCACAACTGCCGAAGTGATGGCTGGGAGCAGCTCTTAGCTTCTAGCTCCTAGCTTTCAGCTTTCAGTTTCGGCGGTGGCTGATGGAGGTTTGCGGTTTCCCGCCCTTCACAAAGTGCGCGCGGGATGGGGCACTCGGCGGGATAAGATTGACACCGACGCATCTTTCCGGGCAAGGTCGAGCCGGGTTAGACGAAGCTGGGTTGGACGAAGCAGGGCGAGACGACGGGAAAGAGGCTTCCGTATCGGTTCTTATCTCGACCAGAATCCTTTTGCATAGGAGAAATCGAATGACGCGAGGATTAGTCAGGCCAATTTCATGGCCAGTTCTGATGCTGGCTTTGCTGGTGAGCGCCGCGTGGTCACAACCGGGATCGAATGGCAGAGCGCTGGACTCGAAGATGGGGGCGATTGAGCCATTCCTGATGGAACGAAGCGCCGAGATCGAGCTGGCGCGGAGCGCTGCGCCGGCATCGGTTTCGCAGGATGCCGAGGTGATGGTGCTGGGCCGGCGGGGTTACGAAACCGCGATGAAAGGCAAGAACGGTTTTGTGTGCCTGGTGGAGAGGGGATGGGCCGGTAATATCGGCGGTCCGGATTTTTGGAATCCGAAGATCCATGGTCCCCTCTGCCTGAATCCGGCTGCCGCGCGAACCTATCTCCCGCTCACGCTCAGGAAGACCGAGCTGGTATTGGCTGGACAGTCGGAAGCGCAAATGGGCGACAGCATCAAGGCCGCTTTGGAAAAGAAGGAATTGCCTGCACTGGAAACCGGCGCAATGTGCTACATGATGGCGAATAACGGGTACTTGAGTACTGAGGGCGGACACTGGCATTCTCACCTGATGTTTTTTATTCCGCAGGCCAGTGCCGAAACCTGGGGCGCGAATCTTCCAGGCTCTCCGATGATGGCATCCGAGGATCCTGCCGACCGGCTGACGATTTTTATGGTCCGGGTTGGCAAGTGGTCAGACGGTACGCCGGATCACGCGGAGATGCAGTAGAACTAGTCATAACGACGAGCACCTCGACCCACGGGAGTCGCTCGGTGCCTGCGATGCGGCCAACTTTTCGGATGGCGATACTCTTGGCTGCACGAAGGCTTGGACCTGATTCAAGGTGCAGGACGATTTCCCGTCAAGGCTAGAGGCCCTGCATTGATGCGGTCTTGAGCGGCCCGGCTGAGGTTCACCCGAGCGACAAGAATCTGTCCTTCCACCCCATCGACGTAGATCCACCGAAGGGGCTCCGGGTCTGGGGACCCCGATCGGGCGCGCCCTGTTCCAAGACGTTTATGCAATCGGGCCTAGTACACTGAAAAGTTCCCCAATTTCAGGGCAAGTGTGCAGGAGGCCCGCAGATGGCATCGGTCATTCTTCCTTCATCTCCGTCGGAGTCGCGGCCTGGGCGCTTTGGCGTTTACGGCGGGCGCTATGTGCCTGAGACATTGATGGCCGCGCTGGTCGAACTGGAGCATGCGTACGACGCGGCGAAGGCGGACGCTGCGTTCCAGGCCGAACTGGCCGGGCTGCTGAAGGATTTTGCGGGCAGGCCCACTCCGCTCTACTTTGCCAAGCGGCTGACGGAGGAATTGGGCGGCGCGAAGATTTACCTGAAGCGCGAAGACCTGCTGCATACCGGGCGCGCACAAGATCAATAACGCGCTGGGCCAGGGGCTGCTGGCGAAGCGCATGGGCAAGAAGCGCATTATTGCCGAGACCGGCGCGGGCCAGCACGGCGTGGCCACGGCGACGGTGTGCGCGCTGCTGGGGATGGAGTGCGTGATCTACATGGGCGATGTGGACATGGAGCGCCAGGAACTGAACGTGCTGCGGATGCGGCTGCTGGGCGCGGAGGTGCGCGGCGTTTCGTCGGGATCGAAGACGCTGAAGGACGCCATCAGCGAGGCGATGCGGGATTGGGTCACGAATGTGCGGACGACCTATTATCTGCTGGGCAGCGCGCTGGGTGCGCATCCTTATCCGACCATGGTGCGGGATTTTCATCGCTGTAATCAGCATCGAGATGAAGCAGCAGATCCTCGAAAAAGAAGGACGGCTGCCGACGGCGGTGATTGCGTGCGTGGGCGGCGGGTCAAATGCGATCGGCGCGTTCTACGAGTTCATTCCCGACAGGCAGGTTCGTCTGATTGGCGTGGAGGCAGGTGGGTGCGGGACGGAGTTGGGCCAGCACGCGGCGCGCTTTCGCGGAGGCGAGCCGGGCGTGCTGCAAGGGACTTTTTCTTACGTGTTGCAGGACGAGAATGGGCAGATTGCGGCGACGCATTCGGTTTCTGCGGGACTGGATTATGCATCGATCGGGCCGGAACACGCGGCGCTGCATGATTCGGGACGCGCGGAGTATGTTTCGCAGGACGATGCGGCGGCACTGGATGCGGTGGTGAAGCTGGCGCGGACGGAGGGGATTCTGCCGGCACTTGAAAGCGCGCACGCTGTTGCGGAGTGTTTGCGCATCGCGGGTGCGATGCCGGCACATGACATACTGGTGGTGAATCTCTCAGGGCGCGGCGATAAGGATATGGGCATCCTGGCGCGCGAGTTAAAACTGTAGTTTTGTGCGTTCCCCGGTCTCAAAAGCGAGACCGGGGGCACCCGCAGTTTTTGGTTGGAAGAGAACAAAACATTCAATGGCGATAGCGTTTGATCACAAACCGGGGCTGGTGGTTTATCTGACGGCTGGGGACCCGAGCCTCGATGCGACTCGCGCGATTGCGTTGTCGGCGATTGATGCTGGGGCGGACGTGATTGAACTAGGTGTGCCATTCAGCGATCCGCTGGCCGACGGGCCGGTAATTCAGCGTGCCAGCGAGCGCGCACTGGCGCGGGGGACGCGACTGAAGGACGTGCTGACGATCGCGAAGGAGATTCGCGCGGCGCGGCCCAATGCCGGCCTGGTCATCTTCAGCTACTTCAATCCCATTCTTCGCTACGGCCTGCACAAGTTCGCCGATGACGCAGCGGCTGCGGGTGCAGACGGCGTGCTGGTAACCGACATGATTGTCGAGGAGGCCGGCGAGTATCTGGCTGAGATGGAGCGCGTGAAGCTGGCGCCGATTTTTCTGGCCGCGCCCACCAGCCCGGACGAACGGCTTGAGGCCATCGCGAAAAATTCAAAGGGATTTGTTTATGCCATATCGCGCGTGGGCATCACGGGCACGCAGCAGAGCCTGACCTCGGATGCGGCGTCGCTGGTGGCGCGCATCCGGCGATGGTCTGGGCCGGTTGGTGCGGGGCTGCCGGTGGCCGTGGGATTTGGCATTTCCAATGCGGAGCACGTTGCCCAGGTAGCGGAGTTCGCAGATGCCGCGGTGGTCGGCAGCGCCGTTGTGGAGTTGATCGAGCGGTCGACCCCGGATGCGGCGCCCGGCGCGGTAGCACGATTTATCAACGGCCTGCGGCTGCCTAAGGCAGCGCTGGCCGGGTAGAGAAACGCTAATCAGCTTCTAGCTCCTAGCTCGTTCTTGCCAGTGCGAACTTGTGCGGCTCAATTCGCCACTGCGCAAGCTAGAGGCTTGAAGCTAGTGTGGTGTCTCCGAAGTTCGCGGAAGAACAACCGCAGATCCTTCGACTCACCACCCCCAAACTCCACCCCAAAGAGCAAGGACCGCTCTTTGGGGACCCCGGAACTGAAAAGCGTTTGGGGCCCCGTTCGCTCAGGATGACAGTCATTTAAAATCACTTTTTCAGGATCGACTCATTTATTTTGTTGTGAACTTTAGAGACAGGACACCAGGAGCTGGAAGCTAGTCTTTCAATACGAGGATGGAATGACGCTGGAAGAATTGCGGAATCAAATTGATGCTCTGGACCGCCAGCTCGTGGAGCTATTGAGCGAACGGGCCCGGGCCGCGCTGATGATCGGTCATCTGAAGGTGGCCACTTCGCTGCCGGTGTATGAGCCGGCGCGCGAGAAGGTGATCTTTGCCAACGTGCGCGCGGCCAACAAGGGACCTCTGCCGGACATCGAGCTGACGCATATCTACGAGCGCATCATCGACGTGATGCGGGCATTGCAAAGGAACGAGTTGGCATCGGAAAGAAATGCCCTGGCGAATGCATCTGGATCCCCAGCGACCGGTACTGGCGCTGGAGACGATTCGCTGGGCCACGCAACTGGCGCAGGTGCGCCCGAGACAGGGAACAAGCAATGATCGTAGCCATGCAGGAGCAGGCCACCGAAGAGCAGATCGATGCAGTCATCGATGCCATGGTGGAAGCCGGGGTGGGTGTGCACAGAACCACCGGCGCGACGCAAACCATTCTGGCCGGGGTGGGCCCCACGGCCAGCGTAGACCTGACCAAGTTTGAGAATCTCTCGGGCGTGCTGCATGTGCATCGCATCAGCTCGCCTTACAAGCTTGCAGGCCGGGGCTTTCGACCTGAAGGCACGGTGGTGGAGTTTGACCACGGCGTGAAGGTTGGCGGGAACCAGGTGATGGTGATGGCCGGGCCGTGCTCGATTGAGAACCACGACCAGATCTTTACGACCGCGGCACGGGTGAAGGCTGCCGGCGGAAGCTTTTTACGCGGGGGCGCGTTCAAGCCGCGCAGTTCGCCTTACGCGTTTCAGGGCATGGGGATTCCAGGGCTTGAACTGATGCGTGAGGCTGCGGAACTGCATGGCCTGCTTGTCGTCAGCGAGGTAATGGAGATTTCGCAGATTGAACCGATGCTGCCTTACGTGGATCTTTTCCAGGTGGGCGCTCGGAATATGCAGAACTTCAATTTGCTGCGCGAGCTTGGCCAGGTGCGCAAGCCAGTGTTGCTGAAGCGCGGCATCGCGGCGACGATTGAGGAACTTCTGCTTTCGAGTGAGTACATCCTTTCAGGCGGCAACTACGACGTGATTTTGTGCGAGCGCGGCATTCGCACGTATGAGACTGCGACGCGCAACACGATGGATATTTCGGCAATCCCGGTGGTGAAGAAGCTTTCGCACATGCCCATCGTCGGGGACCCTTCGCATGGCACGGGGCGGCGCGACATGGTGGCTCCGATGGCGCGGGCTGCAGTGGCGGCAGGCGCCGATGCAATTATTGTTGAGGTTCATCCCAATGCGGACAAGGCGGCCTCGGATGCGGCGCAGACGCTGTACCTGGAGCAGTTTGAGGAACTGATGGGGCAGTTGCGGATGATTGCGGCGGCGGTGGGAAGAACGTTGTAAAGCGATTCTGCGTTAGCGGCGATTAGAGATGCGCGGAGTTATGCTGTCTTCGCACTTGCTAGACCGCGCAAACAGGTCCGGCCCTTCGCCTTCAGGAGGCAGCAAGTGGATTCTTCCTTGGTAAGAGCTCTGGGGGCCTTGATTTTCCTGGGGCTGATGGGCACTGGGTTTGGTTGCTACTTGTGCGTAGAAGGACACGACTATCGTGTTGCAGCAGAGCATGAAGTTACCGTTGTTGGACACATCGTGCAGGTTCCCGCAAGTAGGAAGGGGATCTACCGATATGAGTTTTCGGTGAATGGGGTCAAAATGGACGACTACAGCAAACTTTGCACCACACCACTCACCCCGGATTCGTGCGATAACTTCGGGCCTGTGCTGGTGTACTACTCTTACGAACCCTATCCGAACTCGCTTCTCCAAGACTTTGCCATCGCCAGCAATAACGCCTTCCAAGTCGGCAAATTCCTGCTGGCGGTCGGTCTGCCTCTGTTTGTACTTCCTTCGGTCGCCCTCGTCGTTCTGCGGCGCAAGAACAAGAAAGAAGACGATCTCGAGGGCGGGAACGGAAAGAGCAAACACAATGACGAGCCAGATGTGATTCATATTGTTCCCGGAGAGTGATTCCTAGAACCGGTCTTATAAACCGTCTGTTTCGCCGGGCAAAACGCATGAGCCCCGCCTTGTCGTCGGGTCTCACAGTCGGCAAAGTGAGTGCGGCGACATTTATGCGACCGGTTGTAGTCCTCCATCGAGCAGCGAGAAGCTCAGCGCAGTAGTCTGAAAAGAAGCGATGATCAAGCGAACCGCCATTCTCGGAACAGGCCTGCTGGGTACGTCGGTGGGTCTGGCTTTGCGCGCTTCAGGATACAAAGGCACGATCACGGGTTGGAATCGCAGCGCGGAACAGGGGCAAGTCGCGCTGAAGATGGGCGCGGTCGATGCGATTGTGCCGGACGCTTTGCAGGCGGCGCGCGATAGCCAGGTGGTGCTCCTGGCGGTGCCGATTTACGCGACGCTGGACTATATGGAGCAGTTATCCGGAGTGCTCGGCCCAGACCATCTGGTCACGGATGTGGGCAGCACCAAGGCGCAAATCACGGAAGCTGCGGGGCGGTTATTCAATACGCCGGAACGGGCGGCGTTCTTGCCTGGCCATCCCATGGCGGGCAAGGAACGCGGCGGTGCAGCCCTGGGCGATGCGGGGTTGTTTCGCGGAGCGGTGTGGTTGTTTACCGATAGTCCGACGTGGGAACGCTCACCGAATGCTGCAGCACTGATTCAAGACTGGCGGGAGTGGGTGGTTGCGATGGGCTCGAAGACCATCGACCTGGACCCGGTACGCCACGATGAGCTGGTTGCATGGGTGAGCCACCTGCCGCAGTTTTTGGCTACGGCGCTGAGCGCATTGTTGGAAGACGAAGTTGGGGATGCGCCGGAGTTGAAAGATGTGGGCGGGCGCGGCCTGCGCGAGATGACGCGGCTGGGTGCGAGTCCGTTCAGCATGTGGCGCGACATTGCTTACACGAACACTGAAGCTGTGCAGGCTGCGCTGCTGGCCCTGGAAGAGCGGTTAGCGTATCTTCGCGAGAATCTGAAGACACCCGTGCTCCGCGAGGAGTTTGATAAGGCCAACAAGTTTCGGCGGGAGCAGTGAGCCGCATCCGGCGAAATCCAGAGAGACTCGCCGTGTTGATTTTTTTCGAGACGCAGGATGCGTCTTCTCTTACTCAGCTCGCGTAGCTGATTCCAGTGCTTCTATCGCCGGATCGAGAACATTGAATCTCTCGGCCCTGGCTGCGTCGAGCAGCGGCTGGGAAGAAGAGACGAAGACGATTTCGGTGCCTTGAAACATCTCGCGGGCGACGAGTGCAGCGCCGAGTTGCACGGCTTGAGGCCAGCGCAGGGTGGAGCGGTCGAGGAGTTGACGCGCAGCTTCAAGCACGGCGGGATTCAGCGGCTCCTGCACCATGCGCGCGGCTTCAAGGCGCAGGATCTCGAGTGCGGAGGCGGCGTCCTCAGGGGAGATCTCGCCGGCGCGTTCGCGGCGGCGGATGACTGCGTAGACCTCCAGCGGCGTGGAGGCGGCGATGAGTTTGCGGTTGTCCTCGAGTAGCTTCCATGAGGCGAATGAGCGAATCCGTGCCGGTCTCCTGCACAAACAGCTTGGCGAATGCTGTGGATTCGAGGAAGTAGCAGCTCACAGGTTGCCTCGTTCGTCTTCAATGGCTTCGGCGATGGAGCCGTTGTGAACGGCGACCGGATGGAAGCGTTGAGCCTCCTCGGGAATGCCGGCCTCGGCGCGATTCAATCGAATGGTTGTCGTCGGGTAAGCCGGCGTTTTGGGGTTGGCGATCTTGCTGGTCAGCACAACTCCGCGCTGTATGGCCTCGGCGAGCACGGCCTGGCGGGACTCAGGATGCTGGTTCCAGCGGAATGTTTTGCGTGGCAGAAAAGAGTCACGGAACCATTTGAGCGCGATGAATGCGTGACCGCCGCGCTCGGCTTCGGCCAATGCGGCGCAAAGCTCCTTGACCCGGGCGTCGAGGTCGGCGGGAATGACGGACTCCTGGTTTTCTTCCTCATCGCCTGAGAAATGCTCGACAGGGGCGCGCGATGCGCGAGCCTGGCGGGGAGCGGGTTCGGAGCCATCGGTGCGCTCGAAATAGATACGCACCTCGTCTTCTTCCGGGGACCAGGCATCGGCCAATGCGTTGCGGCGTTTGCTGCGGCCGTTTTCACTGCAGAGCTCAACGATGGCCTGGTATCCGGGGGGCGCGAGGAAATGCAGCGCTCGCGCAAGACCGGGGTCTGTGGAGAATGCCAGTTCATTCAGGGCTTCTTCGATAATCTCTTCCGCATCGGGGATGCTCAAGTTGCATACATCTACGCTGCTTTGTGCAGCTCTTGTCGATTTCATACTTCAATCTCCGTATAACGCTTCTCTAGAACGAAATCAGAGCAGGTGTTCCCGGTTGGTTTTCGTGCAAGGTCGCCGCTCCCTGGTGGTCACGTCGACTTGAGCTCTTCGGTTTCGGGGCACAGCCACTCTGGTTTCGCTGTCGTCGTCACTCGATGCTGCCGTCTCACGGGGCTCGATGGCCCATAACCTGAGCATGCGGCAACTAATGTTCATCCCTGGTTCGTGGATGCACCATGCAAAAATTCCCAAACTAGATTTAAGGCGATTCAGGGGGACTTGTCGCGCTTAAGATAACCCGCAACCATCTTCAACTTGTCATTGAATACGACACCGGACTTAGAGAAGATAGCAGTTCAGAAGTCTAGGCTAACCCCCTTTAGGGTAAATGAAAAGACATTACTTAGACCGCCTTCTGATGGTACCCCAGCAACCGGCCTAAATGGCGGATGCGCGGGACCTAAAAAAGTTGTCCGTGAGAGAAGATTTTCTGCCGCGGCCGAGACTCCGTACAATGGATACATGCGGTGCTGTATTCGTTTGCTTTTGCTTTGGCTGATTTCCTGGTCAGGGTTGCAAGCCACTGCCCAGGCTTTTGATCTCGCGGGACCCAAGGTGGATGTGCACGTCAAGCGGGGCCTGATCACTCTGCCCATCGGCGAGGTGCCCAATCTGCTTCCTGGCGACCGGCTGTGGATTCATCCTGACCTGCCCGAGAGCCAGTCTGCCCACTACGTGCTGGTCGTTGCGTTTCTGCGCGGAGTGACCAATCCGCCTCCGCCGGAGTGGTTTACCAGGGTTGAAACCTGGACGCGGGCAGCGCGGGAAGAAGGCGTATTTGTGGTGGTGCCGCCGGAAGCGCAGCAGGCGCTGATCTTTCTTGCGCCGGCAACCGGCGGCGACTTCAGCACACTGCGCGAGACGGTGCGAGGACGTCCCGGCATTTTTGTCCGCGCGAGCCAGGACCTGCAGGCGGCCAGCCTGGACAGAATGCGGTTGGATGCCTATCTCGCCGAAGTAAAGGTCACATCCCAAACCGATCCCAAATCGTTGAAAGAACGCGCTGAGACGACGGCCCGAAGCCTGGGCATCAAGGTTGACGAGAAATGCTTTGAAAAGCCCACGGACGAGCAGGCGGCCTGCCTTTCGCAACACACCGAAGGGCTGGTGATGGACGATACCAACGCGCAATCCCGCGTGACCCAGCTGACCAGCGGTTCGACGGTCGACCTGATGAACCAGCTTTCGCTATTCCCCCATGGGCGGGGCGGGCGCCTACAGTCCTTATATCGGCGCCATCGTCGATACGGCCAGGATTCTTTCTTCGTTGCACACCGCGCATTACCAGTACATTCCCGCGCTGGCTCTGCCTACCCAGGACACATTGAATCTTCGCCTGAGCGTGCCGCCGTCGTTCCGCGACCCGAAGTCGGTGGTGGTGGTGGCGCTGCCGCCGATTGGTCCTGCAAAGATGCCGCCTCTTCATCCGGTAAACCCGGCAGAGAGTTTCTGCGCGCAAAAGCCGGGATTGGTGCTGCCGGCCGAAGGCGCGCCGTTGGTTCTGGCCACACACATGGCCTACGACCTTGAGCTTGCACATTGAAACAAGGAACGGGCCGCTCGATCTTCCGGTAACTGCCGACCCGGCGGAAGGCGGACTGGTGCTGGAGCATCCGGCGCCTCCTTTCCCGGTGGAAAACCTGACAGGCGTGGTGCGCGGCAAGTGGGGCTTTGACGATTGGGAGGGTCCGCGTTTCCACCTGATCTCGGCCGAGCCGGGAAAATGGAGCGTGCCGTCCAGCGACCAGTCGGCCCTGGTGGTAGGCCGCGAAGACACGCTGCACATCGACGGCGGGAACACCTTGTGCGTGGACAAGGTGGAGGAAGCGCCTGCGTCGGGCGATGCACTTCCGCTGACCTGGAAATCGCCGCAAGCCGGAGACGCTGGAGGTGGCGGTGCCGATGAAAGATGCCGCGCCGGGGCCGGTAAAGATCAATGTCCGCGCAGTTCGGATTGAAGGAGCCGGATTCGCTGCACCTGACGGCCTATTCCGAGGCTGCCTCGCTGGACCGACTGTCGCTGAGTGCCGGCGACACCGACGCGGTTTTGACGGGAACCCGGCTGGATGAAGTGGCAAAGGTGACGCTTGAGGGGATTGACGTGGTCTCCCGCAGCGCTGAGCCGGGTTGAGGACTCAGATCGACTGGCAATGAACGCGGGCAGCTCGACGGCCGAACTTGGAGCCGGGCAAGCGTTACTTTGCCAGCGTGGAACTGCGCGACGGGCGGGAGTTGAAGGTGCGCGTTGAGCGTCGATCCGCCGCGCCCGCAAGTGACCCTGCTGAGCAAGGGCACGCAGGATGAAGCATCGGATGCGCCCTCGCCGGTGCAACTTGGCGAATCCGGACGACTTGCCCGTCGAGCAGACGGCTGGTTTTCTTTTTAAAGTCGAAGACGCCGGCGAACTTTCCGCGCAACGAAAAGATAGAGGTTGCTGCGGTGGACGGCAGCTTTCGCACCATGTTGTCGCTGGCTGACGGCAGCCTGATGCTGGAGGATGCAAAGACTGCCCTGGGAGTAGTGGAGCCGCTGGCCCGCTTCGGTTCTTCGGCTTTTGGGCCCATCGAAGTGCGGGCCGTGTCAGCCGACGGAGTTACCGGAGACTGGCTGCCGCTGGGGACGCTGGTGCGGCTGCCTGGATTTAAGGAACTGCATTGCCCGCGCGCCGTGGCGAAGCCGTGCACGCTGACGGGAACCAATCTTTTTCTGGCGACATCCATCGCAGCGACGCCGGAGTTTGACAACACAGTCGACGTTCCGCCGGATTTTACGGGGACCCAGCTGACTGTTCCCCACCGGCGAACGGGCTGCTTTACGTGAAGCTGCGAGACGATCCGGCGACGGTGCAAACGTTGACTCTGCCGGTACTGCCAATGACGCCATCGACGGCGCAAACCAAGCCGACGCCATCGCAGTCCGTGATTCCGCCGCCCGCGGAACCGGTGAAGGAGAAACAGCCTGCGGCTTCAGCTCCTGCCGGGCCTGGGACGCCGGAAACAAAGCCTGAAGCGACGCCGCCACAATCGCGGCTTTGATATCCGGTTTTAAGAGGCAGGTCGGGTGCGGGTGGGCGTCGATCCACTAGTCGAAGTAGGCTCGATTGTCGGCGGCAAAATGGGCCTTGTCGGCCGGCAGGTCGTCCTCGGCAAAGATCGCATGCTGCGCGCAGACGCTCGCACAGTTGCCGCAGTCAATGCACTCGTCGGGATTGATATACACCTGGGAGACGGTCCCGGCCTGTGGATCGCTCGCCTGTGGAGCGATGGCGGCCGTGGCACACTCCGCGACGCACACAAAGTCCTTGGTGCAGGCATCGGTAATTACATAAGCCATAATGAATTTGCTCCTCGCATGCGGGTGCACTGTTCCAGCAACACGCCTTAACGTGAGCCTACTCATCGGCAGGTTTTAGTCTCAGTGACTCGAATCACATTGAAGGGGCGGCTTACCTGATTACGGTACGGAATCGGCTTTAACCCCGGGGTAATGGCGCCGGTTTATGCTGATTGCATGCGCAAGTCCCACGTGTTCCACGCTTCCCTGATTCTCATCATCCTGGTGGTCTGTGCCGCGCAGACGCGCGCTCAGGCCCCGAGCACCCTGTGGACGTTCGCTGTCTCGGGCGACAGCCGCAATTGCGGTGACTTTGTGATGCCTTCCATTGCTGCGAAGGTGAAGGCGGAAAACGACGCCTTCTACTGGCATCTGGGCGATTTCCGCTGGATGTCACAACCGGATCAGGATCTGTTGGCGATGGAGCCCGCCGGAACGCAGCTTTCAAAAGAGAACTACCAGCTGATTGCATGGGACGACTTTCTGGCGCACCAGATGAAGGCATTCGGATCGATCCCGGTATTTCTGGGGCGCGGGAATCACGAGACTGTGCCGCCAATGACCCGGGAGGGATACATCACTAAGTTTTCGACCTTTCTTGATCGCCCGGAAATCGCGGCACAACGCATCACCGATGGCGCATCGGGCGCACCGCTGGGTCCCTGGTATCACTGGACGCAGGGCTGGGTGGATTTCATTACGCTCGACAATTCGAGTCACGACGAATTCTCGGACGCCCAATTCAAATGGCTGCGCTCGGTACTGGATCACGATCTGGCGCCAAATTCCGGCGTGCGCGCAATCGTGGTGGGCATGCACGAAGCTCTGCCTCACTCGAAGGGGTCGGAACACGCGATGGATGACTGGGACCTGGGCAATCGCACGGGCGAACTGGTCTATACGTGGTTCTACGATGCGCAGGCGGCGGGCAAGCATGTGTATCTGATCGCCAGCCATTCCCACTACTACTCCCCGGATATTTACAACACGTATTACTGGAAGCAGTATTCCAACTCGGTGGTGCCGGGCTTGATTATCGGTTCCGCCGGGGCGCGCCGCTATCAGCTTCCAAAGACTGCCGATAAAACTGCGAAATCGCACATTTACGGATTTATGCAGGGAGCCGTTAAAGCCGATGGGAGCATCGATTTCTCTCTTCATGAGCTTTCAGAGGATGACCTCATCCAGTCGAAATGGCCGGAAGCTCCCTCTGGATGCGATTCATGAGTGCTATATCCACAATGCAGAAGAGTGACGCGAGGCGACGCTCGGTGCGCCGATAAGAAGTCATGGCTTTGCCTGAATCTGGAAGCGTCTTTGAACCTGTGCGAGACCTGTATCGAGGGTTCTATGGTCGAGGCGGACCAAGGGCGGAGCATCGCGGACTGCTTTGTCGATCTTGCTCAAAAGACCTTTTACTTTGAATGTCATAATCAATAAAATGCAGCCTGGCCTCAGGGCGCCTTCAATTGATGACCGAAAATCCCTCCAATCCGGTGAAGGCGTCTATCCGTACCATTGACAGAGATACAGCTCATCGCGAAGAGGCTGGAGCGGGTGCAGCGGGCGATGTGCAGTGGCTGCTTCGCGTGAAGGCCGGGGACCAGCAGGCAATGACGGACGTCTTTGATCGCTACAGCGGCATGGTGTACTCCGTCGCTCTGCGTGTGCTGAAAGACCCAGGTCAAGCGGAAGATGTGATGCAGGAGATTTTCTTTCAGGTTTGGAAGAATCCAGGCTTGTTTGTGGAGGGCCGGGGATCGCTGGGTGCATGGCTGGCGGTGATGACGCGCAATCGGGCCATCGACGCCGTAAGGCGCAGAAAGCCTACCGATCCGGTTGAAGACGTGGTGTTGACCTCGTCGACCGATCTGGACTCGGAAGTTGAAAGAAACGCGATGATGGAGAAGGTCCGCGAAGTACTAAAGGGCCTGCCATTGGAGCAGCAGAAGTCAGTGGAGCTGGCATTTTTTGAAGGGTTGACTCACGTGGAAATTGCCGCAATGACAGGCGATCCTCTGGGCACGGTGAAAACAAGGATCAGAGCGGCACTGATCAGCGTACGAAAGGCAATGCAGGCATGACGGACCGCGCACACATTCCGCAGGAGGATCTGGCCCTCTATGCGATGCAGTCTCTTTCAACGGAGGAGAGTGCCGCGGTGCGCCAGCATCTGGAAGAGTGTGCGCAATGCCGCGCTGAAGTGGCACAGCTCTCGGGGGACCTGGCGCTGGTTGCTCTCAGCGTGGAACAGCATCCGTTGCCTGAGGGCGCGCGGCAGCGGTTCATCGATAAGGTTGCCGCCGATGCGTCCGCCAATCCGGCCGCCAAAGCTCCCGTCGTCCCCATCGACTCCGGCCGCACCGAAAAGAGAACTTACAGTTCGATTCCCTGGTCCGCTGTGGCCGCGTTGCTGATTTTCTCGCTCGCGCTCTTTATGAAGATGGGCTCGATGAAGCAGGAACTGAAAGAGCAAGCCGCGCTCATCGCGCGCCAGGCCGCGGCCAGCGCACGCGCACAGCAGGTGCTCGACGTTCTTACGGCCCGCTCTGCTCAACGCGCGCTTTTGATTTCAGGCAAGACACATCCTGAGCCGACGGGGCGTGCTGTCTACCTTGCGGATAATGGGGGCTTGATCTTCCAGGGCAGCAATCTTGACGCTTTGCCCGCGGACAAGACCTACGAACTTTGGGTGATTCCGGCGAACGGCAAGGCTCCCATTCCTGCGGGCCTGTTCCGGCCGGATGCGGCGGGGAATGCGAGCCTGGTGTTGCCACCGCTCCCCAAAGGTGTGCCGGCGAAGGCTTTCGGCGTGACTATTGAAAAGGCAGAAGGCTCAGAAACTCCGACCGCGCCGATCATCCTTGCGGGAGCTGCTGTCGCTGCGGGCGAATGATCGAAATCCCAAGCAGCCTTGCCCAAGCCCTGCGAGGTCAACGAGAATAGTTGAGATGACAATTTTCCCTCATGAAATGCTGCGCGAGATTTTTGAACAGCCACAAGCGCTGAACCGCACGCTGGCTTTGTATCTGAACGGAAAGAGCCTCAAGCCCGAGATGACGGCGCGGCTGGCGGAGTGGGCCAACCCGGCGGGCGAAGTGCTGATTGCTGCCAGCGGGTCCAGCCGGCATAGCGGATTGGCTGCGGAAATCCTGCTCGAGGATCTTTGCGGATTCGCGGTCGATGTGGAGTACTCGAGCGAATACAGTTGCCGCGGCGGGCACGATCAGCGACGGCCTGCGGTGATTGTGATTTCCCAATCGGGCGAAACGTCTGACACGCTGGCGGCCTTGCGCGAAGTGCGGCGGCGCGGGCAGACGACTCTCGCGATTACGAATGCAGCGTCGTCCACCATGGCTCGCGAGGCAGAGGTATCGATGCCGCTGGCGGCTGGAATCGAGAAGGCAATCCCGGCGACGAAGAGCTTCACATGCCAGTTGGCCGTGTTGTTTCTGCTGGGACTTTACGAGGCGCAGCGGCTGGGGCGGATGAGCGCTTCGCAACTCGACGCAAACATAGACAAACTGCTTGCGCTGCCCGGTGCGATTGAAGTGCAACTGGAAGGTTGGCGGAGTGCCATGGCGAGACTGGCGCGCAAATACGGCTCTGCCGATGCGTTTCTCTTCCTGGGCCGCGGCATCCACTACGCTATCGCGCGCGAAGGTGCGCTGAAGATGAAGGAGTCTTCGTACGTGCAGGCGGAAGGTTACCCCACGGGCGAGCTGAAGCACGGGCCCAACGCACTGGTCAGCGATCGCGTGCCGCTGGTGGTGGTGGCGACGGTTGACCGAGAGCTGGAAGACTCCGTCGTGCGCTATGAAAAGACGCTGCAATTGCTCGACGATATGAAGACTCAGGGAGCGCGGGTCATCGCGATCGCTAACACGGGTGACCGGGATGTGGCGGCGCTGGTGAGCGATTGTGTTGAAGTCGATGCGACGACGGAATATCTGTTGCCGATTGCGGAGGTCGTACCTTTGCAACTGTTCGCGTATTACATGGCGCAGGAGCGTGGAGTGGACGTCGACCGGCCGCGGAATCTCTCCAAAGCGGTAGTGGAGAAGTAGGCCGCCCGCGGAGCATGTGCCAGCCGGCTTACTGGCCGGCCTTGGCGGAATCGATGCGTTCCAGCATGTCCTTCTCGAAATCGGCTCCGCTTCCCCCGCTGAATCCGATCTGCTTCCACTGCCAGACCCCGTGCGGATCGACGAGCCAGGTTTGTGGAATGGCGAAGCCGTCGAGCAGGCTCACGACTGTGGAGTAAGCCGGGAGCACCGGGAAGGTATAGCCCTTCTCCTGGAGAAAAGGCGCCACCACGCCAAGGTCCTCATCCAGATCGAAGGTGAGCACCTGGATGTCATTTCGATTCTTCGTCTTTTCATAGAGCTTTTGAAGAAGCGGCAGCTCGGACTGGCACGGGCCGCACCATGTGGCCCACAAATTGATGAGTAGGGTTTTGCCGCCTAGTTCTTTCAACCGCCAGGTCTTTCCCGCCATATCGGAGAGCTCGAAATTCGGGATTTGCTTGGTCGGCTTTTCCCAACGACCTTCTGCGGCCTGCGCCGCGCCACCGACGGGCTTGCTCCACACGGCCCATGCCGTCTCCGTGCCGCCCTGTTCCTTCCATAGCGCGCGGGCCTCGTCGCTCAGGTCGTCGCGCAGCTTGCCGCGATAGGCCTTCGGCGCTTCGGCACGCGTTTCGAGAGCCAGCTGATAGTAAGCCAGCGCGTCCTGCGAGTGCTTTTGGATGACCTCAAGACGGGCTCGATTGAGCCAGTATCCCGACTGCAGCTTCTTTGCTTCCGGTGGAGGCGCTTCAACGGCGCCTTTCAGCTTCAGTGCTTGTTCTGGCTGCCCGGCTTCGATGGCGGCCCTCAGGATGAGCCCATCGACAGATTGATCCTCCTGGATCCGCCCTTCCTCGTTGTCTTTCAGTTCTTCGTCAGTGAGGTTGTCTTTGGCCGTGTCGGCGGCGCGATTCTTCTCAATCACGACTTTCGCCTGTTGCAGCAGGTCGAGCGCACGGGCCGGCTGCCATTTCTTCCGTATCAGAAATCCAGCGGCATCGGAGAAATAGTCGTCGTAGGAATTGGGTCCTTCAAAGTCCCGGACCGATTGCAGAAATGAGTCCATTGCGGAGGTCGCGTCATTTTCCGAGACTGCGTCATCGTCCTGAATGGCGTAGAACCAAGCGTCGCGCTGCAGGTAGGTACTGTCGGAATAGTCGCGAATCCAGCCCTTCAGAGCTTCCTCGTAGTCTTTCTGATATTTCGTCCAGGCGACGGTGTCGGTCTGGTCTTCGGGCTTTTTATGCGCCTTGTCCCAGCGCTCGTAGGCGATGCTAAAAGCCTCGGCGGAGTGAGGGGAGTCGTGCAACAGGCGGTCTTCCATTGCGGTGATGGTTTCCTTTGATGCGCCACTCTGCTTGTAGCCGGTGATGAGAAAGGTCTGCCACGAAGCATCGCCATGGGGGTTCAGGGCCTCAAGCCGTTGCAAGTCACGGGCGACCTGGGCGCGCACCGCATCGTGCTCCTTGGGCGGGCGGGTGCGAAACTCGAGTCCCCAAAGGGTCGCGTAGGCTTGCAGCCGTTTGGGGTCGGTCTCCGTCTCCAGGCGTGTGCGGAGCGCAGCCGCCACCTTGGGCTGCAGCGGCTGGTCCTTGTTTAGCAGCCATTGTGCATAGCCGTCGGTGGAAGCGGGGCAGACCTCAAAGAAGGCTTCCAGGTTTGCCTTGGTCTTGCTCAGATCCGCTCTCTTGCCGGTAGAATATGTCGCCGCCAGAGACAGCGACGGCCAGGGGAAATCCGGCGCTTTGATTCTGGCCGCATCCAGCAGGCGAATCGCCTCCGGCGTATCTCTCCCGATGAGCGCTTTGCCGGCGAGCAAGAGGGCAAACGGATCATCTGGATGATCCTTCGCTGCCTTGACCCAGCCATCGCGGATCGCCGCGTACTCCTCAGGGACGAACTGATTCATGAGATCGGAATAGGACTGCACAGGAGTGAGCTCGCGGGGATAGCGGGCGATCAAATCCTCGAGCACCTTGCGCTGATACGCGATGCGCTCGGTGAATTTCATCTTGTCGAGCAGATTGTAGTCGAGTTTTTCGTCCACAATCTTGCGCACTTCGGGCGCCGCATCGCACCCTGGAAGCGGCAGTGACGTTTGCGCCTGGGTAACGAATGAACAACCAAGAGATGCAGCCAGGACGACAGTGGCGGGGGAAAAGTGTGCACGCATCGGTTTGATCCTTCTCACGGAGAGGATACACCGATTACTGGGAATTCAGCCCTCGATGCGATTCGCTCCGCTCCACACTTGTCCCGGTTTCTGCGCTATTCCGAAGAGGCCGGGTGAGGGCAGAGGTCTCCCAGGTCCCGGAAAGCGAGGGACCGGGGGCACCATCAGTGCTGTTGGGAACGATCATCGGGAACGGGGCCACCCGTCCGACGCAAAGCGTGTGGCTGCGGCTCACCACGATATATGTGAAATGGCTGCCTTCGTGCATCTATGGAGTCGTACCCGGCGGTCGATGGATTGGCTGTGACGGCAAGAACAACCGCAGATCCTTCCGCTGGGCGTCAGGATGACAATGGGAAAGGAAGACGATGACGCGCCCGAATCACAGCCCATCTTCCCCTTACTCGACTTTCGCCCTGCCAAGGACAGCCTGATTAACCCCGATCACCCAGTTCGATTGACTCACTTTTCTGCCTGGCTCTGCTCCATATATTGCACGTAGCCCAGCAGCGCCCCCCAGTGGTAGAAGCGGTCGCTGTTGGAGACGTCATCGCCGGTTCCGGTCATGCCGTTGTAGTTCTCGTGCACGTGGCCTTTCTCTTTCCACTCTTTCAGAAACAGGTCGTAGGATTTCTGCGCGAACTCGCTGCGCACTTTTGGGTCGTCGTAGTTACGCAGTCCAAGATAGACGAGGTAGTTCATCGGACCCCAGATGCGGCCGCGCCAGTAATTCTGGTCGTGGAATGCGGGATCGTCGAAGGAAATGGAAGGAATCACCCACGGGCCCCAGAATTCCTTCGGGTTGAGCAGATGCTTTTCGGTCATCGTTTTGACCTGTTCCGGGGTCGCGGCATGGGCCAGCATGGGATAAAAATTTGTGGGTGAAAGACGGGTGTTGAATTGCCCGGTGTGCAGATCTTTGTTGAGGAAGATGCCCGCCTGCTCATCCCACAGTGTCGCGAGCTTGGCACGGTAGCGGGTGCTGCGGTCTTCCAATTCTTTTTTCTCCGCGGGTTTGTCCAGCGCCCCGGCGATGGACGCGAGGGCGTCGCAATCGGCGATGTACATACTCATCAGGCCCACGTCGGCGTATTCGAGCACGTGCGATTGGGCGTTGTAGGTTGAACTGTCATACATGGGGCTGTTATCGAGGCCCGACTCGAGAATCGCGCCGGCGCGGGTGCCGCGTGAATCGTCATCGAGATCGCCCGGCATATTCTGGCCGTCGCTGCCCCAGGCCAGATAACCCTGAATGTCGCGATGTTCCGACCACCAGCGGTTCCAGCGCAGCAATGGCTGGAACGTATCTTCGAGAAACCAGCGGTCGTGGAATTTCTGATATAGGCCAAGCACGGTAATCGCCCCAACGGGCGGCTCGGAGCGGTCAAAGCTTTTCCATCCGCCGGCGCGCGCGTAGTTCGGAACAAAGCCCTGTGCAGTCGATTCGCGCAGTGTCTCGATTGTGTCGGCATAGGCCAGATCGCGATCGCCGATGCCGGCCATGGTGGAAGCGAAGAAGGTATCCCAGTCGAAGATCACGTAGCCGCCCCAGCCCACGCTCCAAACGCGGCTTACAGGCGAGACGACGCACTGGTGGCTCGGTTCATAGATGGTGTCCCATCCCAGCGTGGTCTCGATTGCATCGACAATCGAAGCGTTCTTGCCGGCTTCAGCGATTGACTCCTTATAAGCGACCTCGTGCCGCGCGATGGCAGTCTCGATTTCGGCGAGGGTGCGGCGTTTGCCGGTACTTACGCCTACGGGTTGGATGAGGTCGGCCGCAAAATATGGGCCACCGATGGGGAGATCAAGGTATTCGCTGCTTTGATTGGCTGGAGTCGTGCAGGTGCAATAGACCGGAACGTTTCCGGATGCGCCCTGCGTTTCGATGGAGTCAGGATTTTTGAGCGCAGTGCCGGGCCGGTTCCAGAGGAAGTCAACGGAGAAGACGATGGTGGGCGGCAGCGCGGATCGCGATGTGGAAGGGAGCGGACTGGCCAACAGGAGCAGGTCGCTGCCGTCCTGCGCGCTTTGTACGCGCCAACTGTCTCCTTTCCATGAGATGCGCAGGTCGGTATAGCTTCCGTCCCAGGAGTGCGGGCCGGGGATCACCTGCTCTGCGCCTGACGTGAGCCTGCCTATCAGGGCGTCCTGAAGAAAGGCATCGTCGAATTCGGTGGTGTTGTGCTTGAGGCCAACATGAATCGCGAGCCCTTCGGGCAGCAGGACGTGCGTTGTCACGCTATGGACGTCCCACGTATTCCAGCCCTGCGCCAGCCGTGCCTGCACCTGCCGATAATTCGCCGACGCAGGCTCTACTGAGTTGTCCTCGCGGGTCGATCTCGATTGAACTTTGGGAGTGGTGGAAACATCCGCCTGAGCCTGTGCGCAAAGTGGGGCGCAGGCAATCACGAGGCTCGATAGAAGGAGCATGGAGGCAGGCAGAATTGTCTTGCTGCAAATTTGCATTTGAAGGGTCTCCCGATCGGCTTTGAATCCGCCTGAATTGTAGCGCCTGGCTGTGGGATTGAAAGGTTCACGCTTCAACCACGCGGGGAAAAAGCAGACAGGCGGGATTCGCGATCAAGCTGGTAGAGGTGGAATTGTCACGACCCGGGCCGTAGGGGCGCGCTGTTGCTACGCAACAAAAGCCGCGTAGATACGATAGACTTCAAGCCGTAGGGAGGGTCGTAATTGCCCATTCGCGATGTGTTGTGCGGTGTCCTCTTAGTAACCTTCTGTGTGACCTGCGAGGCCCGCGCGCAGCAGGCGCCGCCCGCACCTGCGCAACCCCAACAGGGTGGTATGAGCAGCGGCATTTCCGCGGGGGTTGCGGCGGCTCCGGTGTACGACGAGGAGAAGCGGCCCATCACTGCCGGTGGATTTGTCGACAAGGGCCCGGTGGTCTTTGAGGACATCACCAAGCAAGCGGGACTCTCCGGGTGGATTCACAAGATGGGCACGCCGTCGAAGGACTTCATTGTCGAGACTAACGGCAGTGGCGTTTGCCTGATTGACTACGACAACGACGGCTGGCTGGACATTTACCTGGTGAACGGCTCGACCTTCAAGGCTCTGGATGGCAAGGAAGACACTCCTCACGCGGCACTGTTTCACAACAATCATGATGGAACGTTTACTGACGTGACCGAGAAGGCCGGCGTAGCGAACGACCGTTGGGGCTATGGATGCTCAGTTGCCGATTACGACAACGATGGCTGGCCGGACATTTATGTGGGCAACTACGGCAAGAATCGCCTCTTTCACAACAATCACAACGGGACCTTCACCGATGTGGCAGAGAAGGCGGGCGTGACGCTGGGCAACTGGTCGCCGGGCTCAACCTGGGGCGACTATGACGGCGACGGATTGCTGGACTTATACGTCACCGGCTATGTGCATTTTGACCGCACTCTTGCGGCTAGCCTGGCAAAGGATTCAGCGAACTCAGCCTGCGCTTATCGAGGCGCGGCGGTCAATTGCGGCCCGCGCGGCCTGCCCGGAGAGGCAGATCATCTGTTCCACAACAACGGCGACGGGACCTTTACCGACGTCACGGTGAAGGCAGGGGTGGAGGACAAGGACAAGTACTACGGGTTCAGCACAATTTTTGTGTCGCTCAGCGGCAATGGCAAGCCGGACCTTGTGGTGGGCAATGACTCCGAGCCTAACTATCTCTACATCAATAAAGGTGACGGCACATTTGATGACCAGAGCTACGTGTCTGGATTTGCGCTGAACAAGGACGGGCGCGAAATTGCTTCGATGGGCATTGCCGCGGGCGACTACGAAAACAATGGTCAGGTCGACTTGTTTGTAACCGACTTTGGCGACGACTATAAAGTGCTCTTCCATAACGATGGCGACGCCAGCTTCAGCGACGTGAGCTACAAGGCAGGCATCGCCCAGACGACGATTCCATTTGTTGGTTGGGGCGACGGATTCCTTGACTACGACAACGACGGATGGCTGGACATTTTTGAAGCGGATGGCCACGTCTATCCGCAGGTGGATCAGCACGACTGGGGTACGACGTTTGCCGAGCGGCCGCTGCTCTTCCACAACGTGCCGGACGGACCGAAGGAGAGGAAATTTGAAAACGTTCCAGCGGTCAAGGGCACGGGGCTTGCCGATGTGGTTCCAGCGCGCGGTGCGGCCTTCGGTGACTTGTTCAATGACGGCAAAATTGACGTTGTCATCAATCCCATCGACGGTCCGCCGGTGCTGCTGAGAAATGTAAATCCGGACCATCACCACTGGGTTGCAATGGGGCTTGGTGGGCGGACCCAAGAGCCCGCGCGACGCGACCTGCGCAACGGTCTATCTGAAGGCGAACGGGATGAGGATGCGCCAGGATGTGCTGTCGAGTGGCAGTTACATTTCGTCGAACGACCGGCGGCTACACTTTGGCCTGGGCGACGCGACCGACGCTGGGACTGCGGAGATTCACTGGCCCGATGGCACAAAGGAGACGGTGAAAGCTGCCTGCGGTGGACCGCATCTACACGATCACCGAAGGCAAGGGAATCACCGGCGCGCTGTGCGGCGGGAAACCCTGCGAGGATTCACGCCGGGAGCCGCGCCTAAGCCCGTTGTGCACAATAGGTGACGGGGCCGAGCCTATTGCAGTACACTCAACACCTACACGGAGGACTTGGTGCGTCACGCGATTTATTTTTCAGCGCACAAACAAATCGCGCGTCCCTTCAGCAAGCTCTGGGCTTACGCATTGTTTGCAATCTGCTTTGCTGCCAGCCCACATGCGCGCATGGCCGACGCACAGAAGCCTGTTGAGAAGCAGCAGAGCGGAATGGGCGGCATCGCTTCCGCGGGGACCTTCGCCCCGGTGTACGACGCAGAGAAAAGGCCCATCACCGCCGGCGGATTTGTGGACAAGGGAACGGTGGTCTTTGAGGATGTGACCAAGGCTGCAGGGCTCTCTACATGGCAACACGTGATGGGAACTCCGCAGAAGAAATACATTCTGGAAACCGACGGTTCCGGCGTCGGGCTGATCGACTACGACAACGATGGCTGGCTCGATATCTATCTTGTGAACGGATCCACCTACGACGCGCTCAGCGGCAAGACAACGCCGCCCCACGCGGCGCTCTTCCATAACAATCATGACGGCACATTCACTGATGTCGCCGCGGCGGCGGGCGTGACCAACGACCGGTGGGGCTTTGGCGTTGCCATCGGGGACTTTGACAACGACGGCTGGCCCGATATATTTGTGGCCAACTTCGGCAAGAACCGGCTCTACCGTAACAACCACGACGGCACGTTTACCGATGTTGCCGAGAAGGCCGGAGTGACACTGGGCAACTGGTCTGACGGCGCCATCCTGGGGCGACTATGACGGCGACGGACGGCTGGACCTGTTCGTCTCCGGCTATGTGCACGACGACATTGACCATCAGCCGAGTTCGGAAGACGGTTCAGCCTCGACGGCTTTCTGCCAGATGCGCGGCGCTCCGGTGATGTGCGGTCCGCGCGGCTTGCAGGGAGAACCCGATCACCTCTTTCACAACAATGGCGACGGCACTTTTACCGATGTGAGCGTGAAGGCCGGCGTTTCCGACCCTGACGCGTTCTACGGATTCACTGCAATCTTTGTGGACGTGAACAACGACGGCAAGGTGGATCTTGCTGGTGGCCAACGACTCCGAGCGCAACTATCTCTACATCAACAAGGGCGACGGGACCTTCGAGGATCAGAGTTATGTTTCTGGTTTCGCACTGGATAGCGATGGCCGCGAGATTGCGTCGATGGGGCTTGCGGTCGGCGACTACCTGAACACCGGGCGCGTGGAGTGCTGGACACTGATTTCTCTGACGACTACAAGGCGCTGTACCGCAACGATGGCAACACCAACTTTACAGACGTGGCTCGTGACGCGGGGATCGCCCAGATCGCCGTGCCGTTTGTAGGCTGGGGCGACGGGATGATCGACTACGACAACGACGGCTGGAAAGATCTGATGATGATCAACGGCCACGTCTATCCGCAGGTGGACGAGCACGACTGGGGCACGACTTACGCCGAGCGACCTCTACTCTTCCGCAACCTTCATAACGGCAAGTTTGACTACATACCGCCGGTGAAGGGTTCGGGGCTTGCGGTGCTCACCCCTGGACGCGGCGCGGCCTTTGGCGATCTTTTCAACAACGGCAAGATCGACGTCGTCATCAATCCCGTGGATGGGCCTCCGGTGTTGCTGAAGAACGTCAACCCGGATCACCATCATTGGGTGGAACTGAAACTCGTGGGCGGGCCAAAGAGTCCGCGAGATGCTGTGGGCGCCACTGTGTATCTGACCGCAAATGGCATCCGTCAGCGCGAGGATGTGATGAGCGGCGGCAGCTACATCTCGTCGAACGACCAGCGCCCGCACTTCGGTCTGGGCGACGCGACAGACGCGGGAACAGCGGAGATTCACTGGCCGTCGGGGAACAAAGAGAGAGTCAAGCTGCCCGCTGTGGACCGCATCTTCACCATCACAGAGGGAGAGGGCATTACCGGCGTGCTTTGCTCGGAGGGACCCTGC
This sequence comes from uncultured Acidobacteriota bacterium, assembly GCA_963725945.1. GTDB lineage: Bacteria > Acidobacteriota > Terriglobia > Terriglobales > Acidobacteriaceae > Telmatobacter. The sequence goes on from CAVSAW010000022.1 coordinate 274,983, forward strand.
CTGAAAGAGCCTGCGGCGAAGAAAACTCTGACCAGCGGGACCGTCCAGCGATAAGGCAGACCGGGCGTGAGGATTCGCTTCTGTCTGTTCGCAAGGCCGGGTCCGCGGCTCCTACACCAGTTTCACTTCCTGCAGGCAAAGTCCGTAGCGGCTGCCGGGCGGGTCGATTGCGTAGGTGGTGTGAAGCCAGTCGTTGGTGAAGTTGGCGCTGTAACAGAGCCAGAAAGTTTTGCCGTCGGGCTGGATGAACTTGCTGGGGATATTGACGAAGTACCCTTGCGCACCGAAATCCTTGAGATAGCACACCAGCCGCCATGGACCTGCGACATCGTCGGCTTCCAAAAGAGAAGTACTCATCGTCCGCGTGCTGGGCCAGCCATCGGCAACACACATGAGGTACTTCTTCAAGCCTGGGTTGTAGGTGATGGTCACGCTGCCCAGGTGATCTTTCCATTGCAGCATGGCCTTCATCTCATCGAAGCTGCGCGTCCACTTCGCATCGCCCTTGGCATCGTAGCCGGCGAAGAATTCGTATTGACTGGCATCGTTCACCGTCTCCGTGCTAATGGCGACACGCGTCAGGTAAATTGCGTCTCCTGAGAGCCAGCTGACGGCACCGAGGCGAACCTGCGTGTCGCCGGGAGCAGCGCCGTGTCCGACCATGTAGGCCTTGCCGTCGGGCGAGTGCTCCATATTTTTGCCAAAATCGACAAAGTGCATTACGCCGAGCTTCGGCAGGGCGACGCCGGGAACTAACGAGCCAACGTCGCTGCCCGGCGCATCACCGCGCATGTCTTGCTTGTGATGCTCAAGCGCTTGAAGCTGCGCGCCTTGATTGTGTATGTCCTCTTTAAACAAGGGCGCCCAAGCCTTGCACGGACTCTCAACCCAGGTTTTTCCAAGATCGAGTGAATAACGGCAGCCCATGAAGGGACCGAGCCAGGCCCAGTTGTAGACCACGCCGTTGGCTTTGCGCAGATTGATATCGCAGGCGTAGGTTCCGTAGTACCAAACACCGTTGTGGATCAGATTTGCGCAAGGATAACGCCCGCCATACGGCATTCCCGAGGACTTCCATGCTCCAAGGGCGGTGACCTTCAAATTGAGCGGGTCGTCGCCAACGATGGTGGCGTAGCCCGTGGTCGAGTCGAATCCTTGATCGCATGCTGCGGCTACCTTTGCGCCGCTCGGCATCCAGAACATAGCCATCCGCGAACGGAGAGTATTGCACATCGTCGCTGGCCCAGGAGGGGTACCAGGTATCGGCGTTTGCATATTCCTGATGGCGCCCGGTGAAATACAAATCGCTGAATGAAGCGGATGGTTTGAACGGACAGTGCGCCGGTGGAGCAGTCATCCACTTGCCTGGATCGGTGTGCGGGCCGTAAAGGTATGACTGTGCATGCAGCAACGACCTCAGACTCAAAGCAGCCGCGGACCCAACAAGAAATTTGCGGCGTGATAGTTTTTTCATTCTATTTTTCTCCGTGAGAGCGCGTTTACCGCCGCTTCTCTACTGTTGTCAGCACGATCAAGTTGGACTGACATCGCTTTTCTGCCGGCTGCGGGTCAAGGCAGCTTAATTGAACTTCCGGGTTCGCGAAGGGGATCCCTTTCGATCCCAGCCAGGCATCGGCGCCGTTGCCTCACGCGGCGCAAGTGTAGCGGTCGACCAATTGGGTGTCAAGGCGAGGCGAGGGGAGAGAGAGCCCCAAGAGAGACGGCAGAGGCGAGAAATCGAACCGTGCGCAAAAGCTATACTGGAAGCGATTCTTCATGGCTCCTATGCAGATGAGAGTGATTTCGCGAGGTGATCAATGTACGTCGCTTCGAGTGTGGTTGACGGTGCTGGTCATTGCTTGCGGGTCGCTTGTTATTCGAGGGCAGCAGAGCAATTCGCCGGTCGCATCGATCGAATCGCTGATTCGTTCGCAACAGTATGACGAGGCCCTGCAGGCGACGAGGTCCAAGCTGAGCGAGACGCCCGGCGACTTCCGCATTTGGACATTGCAAGGGATTATTTATTCTCTCAAAGGAAGCAATGCTGAGGCACAGGCGGCATTCGAACACGCGTTGCGGATTGCTCCGACGTATACTCCCGCGCTCAAAGGTGAAGTTCAACTCTTGTATCCGGCCGGCGACAAGCGGGCTGTACCGTTGCTGGGAAAAATCGTCAAGGCGAATCCAAGCGACAAGACAGCCCATGAAATGCTTGCAATGCTCGACAAGAAGCAGGGCGACTGCAAAGCATCTGCCGCGGAATTCCTTCTTAGCGGTGAAAGCATCGGATCTCATCCGGATTCCCTTGAGGCGTACGGGTATTGCCTGGCCCAGTTGAAGCAGTTTGACAAGGCGATTCCGGTGTTTGAGCAGCTTGCTGCGCTATTGCCGGAGCCGACATATCCCAAATACGATCTCGCGGTAGTGCTGGTTGCGGCAAAGCAAAACGACGAAGCCATCAAGGTTCTCGAACCCTTACTCACGAACGACCAAACGGACACGGACATCCTGAGTCTTGCTTCCGAGGCCTACGAGGCCGTTGGGAATACTCCAAAGGCTGTTGCGCTTCTTCGCCAGGCGATTGTTCTGAGTCCAACGACGCCGGAATACTATGTTGCATTTGCTGCGCTCTGCCTGGATCACGAATCATTTCAGGTTGGAATTGACATGATCAACGCCGGCCTCGAGCGCATTCCCAATGATCCCTCGCTGTATATGTCGCGTGGGATGCTCTACGCGCAGTTGGCGCAATATGACAAGGCGGATGCCGATTTCATGAAGTCGGAGCAATTCAATTCGACGCAAGGGCTGAGCTTCTACGCCGTAGATCTGACCCAGTTGGAGAGGAACGACCCCGATCAGGCGCTGATCAAAGTGCGATCGCAGTTGAAGATTCATCCAGACAGCCCTCTCTTGAATCTTCTTCTTGCCGAACTGCTCATGAACAGGACTCCAGCTCCCGAGAGCGCTGCCTATCGCGAGGCCCTGAAGTCTGCTTTGTTGGCCGCGAAGTTAAAGCCGGACCTGGTGAAAGCGAGAGACCTGCTCGCCAGCATGTACATGCGCTCTGACCAATACAATCTCGCTATCGAACAATGCAAGGTTGCCCTGCAATATTCGCCGTCGGATGAGACAGCGATGTATCACCTCATCATTTCACTGCGCCATACCGGCCACAGCGAGGGACTCCAACCGCTGGTGAAGCGTCTGTCGGAGATGCATCAGGAGTCGCTGCACGCGGAGACGGCGCGAAAGAGTTTCATGCTCGTGGAAGCGGGGCAGGAGGCACCAAAACAATAGACGATTCCCGTCTGGACCTGCCCGGGGCTGGATCATGCGAATTTTGACTGCTACATTTTGCGCCTGGAACTGGTTGGGAGTGCGGCATTGGGATGATCATTGTCGAGAGCCCGGTTGGAAGGGTCCAAATTGGATTGGAGGAGTCCAATTCAAACGAATTTTCCATGGCAGATGTCATTCAAGCGAAGATAAATAACCTACTTACAAGATTCGATCTCAAAACGCCAAATAATTCTTGACAGCAGCTGAGCGCAATGGCTATGATTTGCGAGCTTCACTAAATCGCTTTACTTGTCGGGCCAACAAGCGTCACAGCGAGCGCCGGATTGCAAAGGGGTTTGCCGAGGAAGGCCCAAGAGCAACAAACGTTGAAGTCAATCGGGATTCGATTTGGGTAAGCGCTTTCTCGAATCTCGAACATTCAAAAGGAGACACCATGATTTCTGTAAGATCCGTGACAAGAGTTTCGATCTTCGTAGTCCTCCTGGCCATGCTGGGGGGATTCTCCGCGTTCGCGCAGTTCTCAAGCGGAATCGAAGGCATCGCACACGATACGACCGGTGCGGTTATTGCCGGAGCGAAAGTCACCGTCACCGACACCCGGCTCGGTGTTTCGAGGACCGTCATCACCGGTCAAAACGGCTACTTCCGCATTGACGGCATCGCCGCGTCTACTTACACCGTCGAGATTCAAATGGCCGGCTTCGAAACCTGGAAACAGGCTGGGCTGACACTGCAGATTGCTGAAATTCGCACTCTCACGCCAGAATTGAAGGTGGGCAATGTTTCGACCAATGTAGAGGTTTCCGCAACGGCGGCTTCGGTCGATCTTGTCACCCCAACCACCGGGTCGATTATCTCCAACGTGACTTTGGCGGAGACGCCGTTGACCGGGCAGAACGTCTACGGTCTCGCGTCGCTGACGCCCGGCATGACCGGCGGCGGCGTGACAACGGCCGGCAACGACAACTACACCAACGAATACGCGATCAATCTCAACGCAGCGGGCCTGCGCCAGGAGGAGAACGGGTATCAGATCGACGACGGCTACACCAACACGCCCTCCCGCGGCGGCGGCACATCGATCTCTCCCAATCCCGAGATTGTTCAGTCGATGGACATCCGCACCAACGACTTCGACGCCCAGAAGGGACAGGAACGGCGGCAGCACGGTCGACGTCTACACCGTCTCCGGTTCCAACCAGCTCCACGGGAACATCGATTGGTACTTCACCAACGATACTCTCTCCGCGACCACTCACTTTCAGAGCTACGGTTCCGACTTTCTCGCGCAACGAGATGGGCGCCACCATTGGCGGGCCGATTTTCAAGAACAAGCTCTTCTGTTTCGGCGCCATCGATGTGCTGCGTTCAAGCAACCCCAACAGTTACACGGCCACGGTGGAAACGCAGGACTTCTACAATTGGGCCAAAACCTACGAACCCAACACGGTAGGCTTTCAGTTCCTCACCATGGCGCCTCCGGCGTCATACCCCACCGCGGGCCTGGTTCCGTATAGCACCTACGTTGGGCCTTCGGACGCGGGCGGTACGCCCGGCTATTTCCCGCCTCCGACGGGCGCGGCACTCACCGCTCTCGAGGGGATAAATATCATCGGCACCATCCCCGTGAGCTACAGCGCGGCCAAAAACGGATACCAGTGGAGCTTCCGCGTAGACGACTATCTCCGCAATAACGACCGCATCTATGTGGATGCGATCCGCACCTATTACTCGGGCCCGGGAGGCGGAACCCGCCCGGCGAGTACTCAGGGCAACGCCAACAGTTCCGATTTCGTCAACATCAACTGGACCCACACCTTCAATTCGCACCTCATCAATCAAACCGGGGCGAATCTCATCCGGCCGTACGGAGCGAACCTGACGCAAGCGGCAACAGAAGGGATTCCGTACGTCAACGTCAACAACCTGGCGGGATTCGGGTCATGGGCGCCGGGCAATTTCTCGCAGAGCACCTACAGTTGGCGCGATGTGATGACGGCAACCGTCAAGACGCACACCTTGAAGTTCGGGGCCGACCTGTTCAACACGCGCGAGGTGGACCACCAGCAAGGCGCCTTCACGCGTCCAACGTTCAACTACCGCAACCTGATCGATCTCATCCAGGATGAACCGGTCTATCAATCAGGTCCGGACGTGAACCTGCAAAACCACCAGCAGGCTCCTTACGACCGCATCTATCGCGACCTCATCGAGGGATATTACCTGCAGGATGATTGGAAGCTGACGCCGCGGTTCACCCTGAATCTGGGTGTTCGCTACGACACGATGGTCAACTTCTTCAGCATCTACAGTCCCACGTTGTCCAGATTCAACCTGGGCACCGGTTCGACGTGGAACGACGAAATTGCCACCGGTACGGCCACACTGGCAAACACCCACAAGGTCCTCGACCACAATATCGGTGGATTCACACCGCGCGTCGGCTTCTCCTGGGATGTCTTTGGCACCGGCAAGACGGCGTTGCGCGGCGGCTTTGGCATGTTCGAGGACCAGCCACCGTATCTGCACATCACGGACTCGACCGCTGGGAACCTGCCCAACTACTTCAATCCGGTCGACGATGTTACCGCGGGCGGACCTATTCCAACGCCATTTCTCTGCACCTCTGCCGGACCCTGGGATATGAACTGCCCGGTTTTGGACACCAGCAACGCCACGCTGAACTCCAGCGGCGGCCTTCTGATCAATGGGGTCATTTCGCGGGCGGGCATGGGCGGTTACGATCCCAACTTCAAGATGCAACAAGTTGAAGCGTGGTCGTTGAGCGTGCAGCAACAGCTCAAGAACAACTTGATCGTCGAATTGAACTACTCAGGTACCGCAGCGCACCACCTGTTGGTCTTCCAAAACGACGCCAACCGGTTTGCCGGCGACCTGATCCAAAACAACAACCAGTTGCAGCGGCTCAACCCCAACTTTGCAGCAACCTCGTGGGCTAGCTCCGACGGCAACTCCGCGGGGAACTACGGTTCCGGGGAAATCATACGGTCGTTTACCCACGGCCTGTCCCTCCGGGGAATCTACACCTATGGAAAGGCGTTGGACGAGTTAAGCCAGGCGCAATCACTCGACAGCGGCTCCATTACCTCCGGAAGCGACTTCTACATCAACAACGCTCTGCATGCGCAGCGCGGACGCGCCGACTTCGACATCCGCCAGCAGTTTACGGCAGACGGTACCTGGGATGTTCCCAAGAACTATTCCAGCGCTTGCGCTCAGAAACATCCTTGGCGGATGGCAATTCGGCGGCAAGTGGGTCGGAGAGACCGGATTACCCTTCACCGTCGTAAACGGCGCGGGCTTCGCCCCGATCTGCAGCGACGGCGCGGCCCTCGTGAACAACCAATGCCCAGACGGCACCACGATCATCGGCAACAGCGGCGGCGACTACAACGCCGACGGCTATAACACCAAGCTACCCAACGTGCCTTCTTTTGGCCCACACTTGAGCGGCCGATCGAAGAGCCAATTCCTGAAGGGAATCTTCACGGCCTCGGATTTCCCGGCGCCGGCTCTCGGCGTGGAAGGGAATCTTGGCCGCAACACCTTCGACAGGCCCGGATACAAGGACTTCGATCTCACCTTCGAGAAATACTTCAATATTCCGTGGTTCTTCGCGGAAAAGATGAAGATCGAGGCCAAAGGCGAGGTTTTCAATCTGTTTAACCGCACCAACCTCAACGGCGTCGACTCGGGCATGACTGACAGTTCGTTCGGCCAATCCACCAGCCAGTTGCCGCCGCGCAGCATGCAAATGCACTTGCGCGCCAGCTTCTAAGCTTGCAGCAACTTGGGGAGAAGTGATGAGCGGCTTGTCTTTCAATGACAACGACCGCTTCATCACTTCTCCCTTTTCTATTTGGAACCAATCAAGGTCAACAATTACTTGTCCTATGTGTCCTCTCGCCGACGACGCGGTGGGTGGGTTTGCGTCATTTTTCGAGCACAGACTGTCAAAAGGGGCTTCCTCATGAGATTGTTCATTCGCCAAATCAGCATTCTGTTCTGTTCGATTGCCTTCCTATTCCCATGTATGACCGCGAATGCGCAGGAGAAGCAGGTTATTCTTGCGCGCGAGGAAAGCACAGTTGTCCTGGAGCCTTATGCGCCGAACATTCTTCGCGTGACCATGAGCACTTTGAAGGATCAGGCCACTTCTGGGCCAGGCTATGGGATTGTGGCGACGCCTGACGCGACAGGGTGGACACACGAGACCACAGCAGCAGGAGACACCTACAAATCAGCGCGGATGACCGTGTTTATTGCAGCGCCCGCTCCTCCCCGGCCACGACCTGACGGCTCGTTTTGGAGAGGCCCAAAAAAGAATTTCAACGGCGCCGATCGCGGACCGTACATGACGATCACCGGGGCGGACGGCAAGCCGCTGGTGAATATGCTGGGCTGGGAGATGGGTGAACTCAACGACAAGGACGGTGATGCCCAGCTCAATCATGACCGGCGGCCGGACGATCCGCAATTCTATCGAGTGGGCGCCACGTTCGCGGCGCCGGACGATGAGCATTATTACGGGCTTGGCGAGAATCAGGAGGGGTATCTCGACCACCGCGGACATAAGGTTGAGTGCTGGGCCGATTACCAATCTGCAGGCGGCCCCAGTTTTTGTGTTCCCTTTCTGGTGACGAACAAAGGCTATGGCTTGCTTTGGGACAATCCTTCGAAGACCACGATTCAGCCGGGATTCGACGAGACAACAAAGTGGGTTTCACAGGTTGGCCAGCGGGTCTCGTTCTTTGTTGTCGCGGGCACCACTACGGATGAGATTTATGGCGGATACAGGCTGCTGACTGGCGATACGCCGATGCTGCCCAAGTGGGCGTACGGCTTGATCCAGTGCAAGCAGAGATATTCAAGTCAGGCAGAGATGCTCGAGGTTGCCAAGGGATATCGCGAGCGCCATTTACCCATCGACATGCTGGTTCTCGATTGGTTTTACTACACCGGAATGGGCCAGATGGATTTCATCAAAGAACTTTGGCCTGATCCAGCGGAGATGAATCGCGAGCTTCACGCGATGAATATTGAGACGATGATCAGCGTGTGGCCGCGCTTCAAGCCGGGAACGCGCTACTACGACACGGTGAAGCAGAATGGCTGGTTTCTGCATCATGCGGACGGAACGCCGGAGGATGGGCTGCCGTATGACGGCCAGGGATCGGACATCGATTCGACCAACCCGGATGCGGCGAAATGGTACTGGGGCGTAGTGAGGGACGATATCGCAAGCAAGGGATTCGACTCCTTTTGGGCCGACGAAACTGAGCCGGACCTGCCACCAAACGGCGGCTACTTCAAGATTGGACCGGGTACGCAATACTTCAATGTGTATCCGCTGTTTCATACCGCGGCGTTTTACAACGGAATACGAAAGGACTTGCCGAACCAGCGCGCGCTGATTTTGTCGCGCGACGCCTATATCGGTGCGCAGCACAATGGGGCAATCTTCTGGTCCTCAGACATTTTTCCCACATGGGACGCGCTCAGGCGGCAGATTCCTACTGGGCTGGACGTGGCGGCTTCGGGCATTGCTTACTGGGGAAATGACATTGGCGGCTGGCAGGGATTGCCGAAGATTCACAAGCCGGCGCATACGCCGCTGATCGATCCATCCGATGCGCGGGATGTTGTGGGAGGCTACGACGACTACCCGGAGCTGTATGTGAGGTGGTACGAGTATGGCGTGTTTCAGCCGAATTTCAGAACCCATGGCACGCGCCCGCATAACGAAGTGTGGTCGTATGGCAAACAGGCCGAACCCATCCTTGAGAAGTATCTTCGCCTCCGCTACGAGTTGATGCCCTATATCTATTCACTTGGGCACTTCACGCATGAAACCGGCGCGCCTTTCATGCGTGCGCTGTTCATGGACTTTCCCAATGATCCGAAGGCCGGAGAAATTGGGGACGAATATATGTTCGGCCCCGCATTCCTCGTTGCCCCGATAACGGCTCAGGGCCAAACGGTAAAGAGTGTGTATCTGCCGGCAGGAACGGCCTGGTACAACTACTGGACCAATGAACGATTTGAGGGTGGGCAGACAATCCAGGTGAATGCGCCGATCGACACGATCCCGTTGTTCGTGCGAGCGGGCGCGATTGTTCCGCTGGGAAGCGCTGTTGAGAGCACGCACGACAAGCAGAGCATCGCGCATGTGAGAGTGTATGCGGGCGCGAACGGCGACTTGACTCTCTACAACGATGATGGCCTGACGTATGCCTACGAAAAGGGCGACAGCCAGATCACGCGGGTGCACTGGGACGATGCAACAAAGAAGCTGACGCAGTTCGGTGCAAAGGCGTGGAGTGGGGATGCGATCGTCGAAGTAGTCAAGGGACGTTGAAACAACGGCTCTGCATCCTGTGCCGCGATGATTCGTATTCGATCGCTGGATAAGAACCAAGGTGAAGTTCAACCATGATTTCAAACTGAAGGGAATAAGACCATGGCAAGCAATGGTTCCCAAAAGCAAGCCTCTGCATTCCGAAGCGGTATCGCATGTCTGCTGATCTTCACTGGAGCGACTCTGCAACACGCGGCGGCCCAGTTAAGCAGCGAGTTACCTCCGTTGCCGCAGATCAACGTGAGCGAGGCGAAGGATGGCCTGTCCGCGACAATCGATAGCGAAACACTTCACGTGACAGTTTGCAGCGACACCGTAATTCACGTTGTCACCCGGCCTGGAGATGCTTCCGCTACTTCTGAAAAGCCATGGATGCTTCCGACCTCCGAGTCCTGCCCGGGTGCGGCGTTCCAGTTCGCAAAAGACGGCGACAACGCAACCTTGACGACGGCGGCCTTGAAGGTCAGCTTCTCGCTGACGAGAGGCAACCTGACTTACAGCACGATTGCCGGCGCCAGCCTTCTCCGCGAAAACGACGCTGTCCCACGTACTTACGAGCCAACGGTCGCCAATGGTGAACAGACCTATCGCGTCGAAGACCGTTTCGATCCGGTGGCGCTGGAAGGGTACTACGGCCTCGGCCAGCATCAAGGCGGATTGTTCAACTATCGCGGCGCCACGGTCGAGCTGGGGCAGGACAATACCGACGTCGCAATTCCCGTGCTCGTTTCCACCAAGGGCTACGCGCTGCTTTGGAATACTGCGTCAATGACGTACGTGGACAACCGCTTCCCGCTGCAGGAGCGGATCAGTTCGATTGCCGGCAGCGGCATTGATTACTACTTCATTTACGGCCCTGAAATCGACCAGGTGATCCATCAATACAGGAGCATGACCGGCCATTCACCGATGCTTCCGAAGTGGGCCTATGGCTACTTCCAGTCCAAGGACCGGTATAAGACCCAGGATGAAATTCTTGGCATTGCCAAGGAATATCGCGATCGCCATATTCCGCTGGACGCAATCGTGCAGGATTGGTTCTGGTGGAAGGACGAGGGCGATCCCATCTTCAATTCCAACTTTCAGGATGTGCCCGCGGAGTTGAAGACTCTTCACGATGAACACGTGCACGCCATGATTTCCGTCTGGGGCCTGTTTGATCCCAAGGCTGCAAACTTCAAGACGATGACGGACAATCACTTCGATGTGCCGAATGCGCATGTGTACGATTCGACGAACCCCAAGGCGCGCGATTTCTATTGGAATAACTTGGTGAGCAAGCTCTTCGCACAGGGCTGGGATGCGTTCTGGCTCGACAGCGCGGAGCCGGAAGAATACTGGCCGCACATGGGGCGACGCCATTTTGCGCGACAAAGCAACTGCATATTGGCAATGGCGCGCAATACACAAACATCTTCCCGCTGATGCACACAACGGGCGTGCAGGATCACTGGAAGGCCACAACGGATCAGAAGCGGGTGTTTCTGCTGACGCGCTCTGCGTTCCTTGGTCAACAGCGCGTTGGTGCGACGGTGTGGTCGGGTGATGTGTACAGCACGTATTGGGGGCTGACGCACCAGGTTGCGGCGGGGCTCAACTTCGCTATGTCGGGCTACCCGTATTGGACCACGGATATTGGCGGCTATTGGCAACCCAATGATCGCGCGCCCGACGATCCCGTGTACCAGGAACTTTATGCGCGGTGGTTCGAGTTCGGAACCTTTTGCCCCATCTTCCGCAGTCATGGTCATCGGGCCCACAACGAGTTATGGACCTATGACAAGGTCGAGCCGATTCTGCTGACGTATGACAAGCTGCGCTATCGCATGATGCCGTATATTTACTCGCTGGCCTGGCGGGTTCACAACGAGGACTACACGATTCAGAGGCCGTTGGTGATGGATTGGCGGGAAGATCCGAAGACGTGGGATGTGGGCGATCAGTTCATGTTCGGGCCGGCGCTGCTGGTGAGCCCTGTGTTGAAGCAGGACGCGACTCAGCGCTCCGTCTATCTTCCCGGCGGAACGACCTGGTATGACTTCTGGACCGGCAAGTCGATGCATGGCGGCGAGAGCATTCAGGCGGCGAGCCCGCTCGATCGCATTCCGCTCTTTGTGCGGGCGGGGTCGATTTTGCCTCTGGGGCCGGAGATTGAGTATGCGGAGCAGCAGCCGGAAGGCCCCATCGAATTGCGCGTGTACACGGGCGCCGACGGCAAGTTTGAAATGTACCAGGACGAGGGTGACAACTACGACTACGAGAAGGGAGTACATGCGGTCATCCCGATTTCGTGGTCAGAGGCCGACAAGACACTCACGATTGGAGAGCGGGCCGGAAAGTATCCGGGTATGCCGGAGAAGATCACCTTCAATCTTGTGTGGGTTTCGGCGGAGCATGGGACGGGTGAGGCGGTGGAAGGGAAGGCTGATCGCACTGTCATTTATAGCGGGTCGGCGGTTTCGGTACGGGAGAACTGACAAGGGGCGTGAACTCACGAAACACCGCCCTCTCGAAGCGGTGAACCTAAGAAGTGTGGTGAGTCTGAAGTTCTTTGTGAAATGTGTGAAAGAACAAAAGCAGATTCTTCGGCTCACCACCCCCGAACTGAAAGACGTTCGGGGCCCCTTTCGCTCAGAATGACAGGCGGTTTTGCGTGGTGTATTTCAGACTCAGTACACTAACTTGCGTCAACTTCGTGGTACAGGCGATATTGCTGATCCTTGATCTCCGGGAAGGCCTGGAACGTGACGGGCGCAACGGCGGAATCGGCCTTCCAATCCTTTGCATAGGGTTTTCGCTGGCTGGTGGCCAGCAACTGCGCACGGGTAAACTTGCTGTCGGGCGAGTTGATGGCGAAGAGCGTGACGGGGCCGCAGAGAAGCGCGACGGTGTTGGGGTGCTTGGCATCGACTGCTTCTAGCCGCAGCGTGCGGTCGATGGTGTACTCGATGGTGTCTCCATCTTTCCATTCACGCTTCACGGGCAGGAACGATCCCGGTTGGAGATCGGCCTGAATATTGCGGCCGTTGATCGATACCGATGTGTTGTGACCAGCCCACTGCGGCACGCGCAGGAAGACGGTGAATGTTTCCGGGCGGTCGGCGTGGACGCGCATGCTGACGTCGGATGCGTAGGGGTACTGCGTGCGCTGTTCAAGTGAAATATGGGAGCCGTTGCGGAGCCAGCTCACGCGCGAAGGGACGAACAGGTTGACGTAGATTCCCTCAGGCGATTGGAAGTAAGAGCTGATGCCGTAGTCGGCGGTGACCTGCGGAAAGGTTCCGGAGCAGCAAGGCCATTTCTCAGGGTAGTAGACTTTGGAGCCGTTGTTGGCGTAGTCGGAGTAATAGAAGCTATATCCATCGGGCTGCATGGGCTTGGCGCCGAGGATGGTGTTGTAGAGTACCTTCTCCATGCTGTCGCCGTAGCGGCTGTCGCCGGTGATGCGCATAAGATAGCGGACAACTTTGAAGTGCCCGTAGGCGCCACAGGGTGTCTCGAAACTCGCATGCGTGGTGGTGAGGCTGTCGCCGAGTGCACCGCTGCCGGGCTCGTAGAAGCTTTCGTTCGGCCCCCAGCCTCCGGTGGCGAAGCTTTGCGCGAGAACCATATCAAAACCATTGCGCGCCGCACGTAGATGCGCCTCGCTGCCGAGAACCAGGTAGGCCTGCAGCGCGGAACAGAATGCGTTGACATGGCTGTAAGCGTGCAGATGAGGGAGTACGTTGTTGCCTGCGGCGAGCGGATCGAAGTAGTCGCGGTCCTCAAGGAAACGCTGTGCCAGCGCAAGGTAGCGCTTATCGCCGCTGCGCCTGTAGGCGAGAAAGAAATTCTCGGGCAGGGTATAGCTCTCGTCCCATGTAAAGGCCATGTTCTTATGCGGGCGCGCGGCCATCTCTTCGCGGGTGAGAGCCTCGGGCGGAAGCCACGGGAGTACCGCGTCGGTGGCGCGCGCCAGGGTGGGAAGCGCGTCAGGGTCCTGGGCGAATTCATGGGCATCGATGAGGCCGCAATTGCTCTTGTCAAAGGTGTAGCAGGGCAGCGGGTATCCTTCGTAGAACTTGGTGCTGATGGCCTCGGCAAATCCACGAACCAGGCGATTGACCTTGGCCTGGGTGGGCTTGTTTCCGGTGACGGCGTAGGCGCGCGCGAGGCCGGACAAGTATTGCCCGAAGGTGTGGCCGGGAATGTAGCCGGTCATATTGTTGGGCGGGTCGAATTCGTCGGAGGCGCTATACCAGCCTCCCATATCTTCGCCGGGAGCAGGGAGGCCAGCGCCTTGGCGGAATGGCTTGAGCAGCGAGTCTTCATTCAGCGCCAGAAAGAAGGAATGGTTGGCGTTGAACTGGTCGAGCATGGGACCTTCGAGCAGTTGCACATCGCGATAAGAAAACTGCGACAACTTTGTGGGGGCATCCTGTGTGGAATCCGCCGAGTTGGCAAGTGCGCGGCGACCAAGCAACGAAACGCCGGCTACGGCAGTGCTGTCTTTCAGAAATGTTCTGCGAGAAAATCGATTTTTCATGGAGCCCTCGAAGTTTGAAAGTTTCGCAACCGCTTAGTCTGTGGAGTGGATCGTCTGCGACGCTGGTCGTGGATGCCAGTGCGGCTATTGTTTGCAGAAATGGGCGCCAAGACGCACGAACCGGCGCGTGGGAGCCGGGATGATGTTCTCGCCCGGCGCGGACCGCTGTCAAGGGCTCGAATGACGAGCAATCCAGAGGCGTGTTCTCGTCGATGATGAAGGGTCTCAGAGGTGGGCGGGGTGCGGCTTTCGCGGCTCGCAATATTGCCCGGAGGGTGAAGTGAACGGCCTCGTTTTATAACAGGTTCAAGACAGAAAAAGGGCGTCCGTGAGATACCGGACGCCCCGAGAAACATCGTGAAACGGTCTCAGTTGGAAACCTGTCGGAAGAGCCAGAAAAGCCCTCCGGAGAGCAATGCCGCGGCCGGGAGAGTGAAGACCCAGGCAGCCGCGATGTTGCGAATGGTGGACATCTGGAGGCCGCTTCGATTCGCGGCCATGGTGCCGGCCACACCCGAACTGAGCACGTGGGTGGTACTGACCGGCAATCCAAAGTTGTCGGCAAGGGAGATGGTGGCCATGGCGACCAGCTCGGCGCAAGCGCCCTGGGCGTAGGTGAGGTGTTCCTTGCCGATTTTCTCGCCCACCGTGACGACGATGCGTTTCCAGCCGATCATGGTGCCCATGCCAAGGGCGAGGGCTACAGCCACCTTGACCCAGGTCGGAATGAACCGGGTGGCTTTGTCGATTTTGCCCTTGTAGCCGGTGAGCACAGCGTTTTCAGCGGGAGTGAAGGCCGGGTTCTTACTCTTCTGCATCAGTCGGATGGCTTCGCTGGCCACATACATGTCATTGCGGACGTTGGCCTGCTGGCTGGGGGGAACGGACTTGAACTCCTTGTAGAGGGCGACTTCGTGGTTCAGGTCCTCGACCAACTCGCGCAAGGCCAGAATTGTATCGGGCTGCAACTGTTTGGTGGCTATGTAGCTGGTGACAGTTGCGCGGGCGTCCGCGCCGAGGATGCCGGTCTTATCGACATGCTGGTCGAGGATGTGCCCGGCCTGCTCGGACGATGAGATGAAGGCTTGAACGTCCTTATTCGTGACGGCGTGGTTGAGGGCATAGGCGGTGGGGACGGTTCCGATGAGGATGAGCATGATGAGGCCCATGCCCTTCTGGCCGTCATTGGACCCGTGGGAGAAGCTGACGCCGGTGCAGGTGAGTACGAGCAGGGCGCGGATGGGCCACGGAGGGGGCGCGGAGCCCTTGGGAGCTTCGTAGAGCGCGGGGTATTTGATGGTGAGCTTGGCGAGCAGGAAGAGGAGGGCGGCAGCACCGAAGCCGACAACGGGCGAGATGAGGAGAACCTTGAAGACCTTGGTGACCTGATCCCAATCCACGCCGGACGTGCCGTTGTGGACGTTCATCAACTGGTTGGCAATGCCGACACCGATGATGGAGCCGATCATGGTGTGAGAACTGGAAGCGGGAAGGCCGAACCACCAGGTGCTGAGGTTCCAGATGATGGCAGCGATGAGCAAGGCGAAGACCATGGAGTAGCCTGCACCTGAACTGACCTGGAGAATGAGTTCGACCGGGAGCAAGGTGATGACGGTGTAGGCCACGGTGCCGGAGGAGACGAGAACACCGCAAAGGTTGCAGAGTCCGGACCAGACCACGGCGATGTTGGGCTCGAGCGAATGCGTATAGATGACCGTAGCGACGGCGTTGGCCGTGTCGTGGAAACCATTGACGAACTCGAAGCTGAGAGCAATGAGCAGGGCTATCACAAGCAGCACGAACGGCCAGACGCTGGTGACGGTGATACCGCTGAAATCCTGAGCGATGTGGACACCAATGTAGCCGAGGCCGATGGCCCCTGCGACCATGACTACGCCACCGCTTATCATGGCGTGGGATTTTTTCATCTTCTTGTCAAGCAGTGCCGCGGCGGGGGGCCTGGCTGACACGGTTGTCGCTAGATCTGACATGGTGAAACTCCAGAGTTCAGATGGATTCGGTCCGGCTACGCATGGGGAAGCAGAGTTCGGATGCAGTAATGGATATACGAGTTAGATGAATGGGAAATGAAAATGCCTGGAAATCAAGTGGAAGCTTGGCGATAGCTGCAGAGGGCGAGTGTCAGGCGCCGCCGGAACGTGGGGACGCCTGATGCTGTCTGCGTCGCGGTTTTGCCTGAAAACGCGAGGATTGGCGCATCCAATGCAACAATTAGTGTGCAATGCTTCGAGCAGACTCACTTCACGCAGACTCACTACGACCGGTAAATCTCGGCTGGCTTTGTCGGGTTGCCGGGTTATTGGTCATGGCTCTCGGGGCAGCCGCGGCGAACGCACAGAACCCAGCCGGCACATTACGCGGAATTGTCCAGGATTCCAATGGTGCGCGCATCGGTTCGGCCACTATCTCCATTCGCCTGCAGGCGTCCTCGTCGTCGCGAACGGTTTACGGGGATGAACGCGGGGAATTCGGCATTGACGATCTCGAGGCGGGGAATTACAGGGTCACTGTTCAAGCGCATGGGTTTCAAGATGCAACATCGAATATCTCGATTGCAGTAAGCGCGGTTCGCGATATTACGGTCACGATGGAGCCGGAAGTTGCCCATGAATCTGTAGCGGTCAAGGCTCGAGGTTCTTCCATCACCGCGCAGCCGGTCGATTTTGCGGGTGCTGTTCATCAGGGCGAAATCACGAGCCGCGACCTGGAGACGCTGCCGCTTGCAGCGCGCAGCTTTGCCAACATTGCTTATCTTGTGCCGGGCACCGAGCCGGTTGAGCCATCGGACCCGACCAAGGCTCGGATCACCGCGGTTTCGACAGGCGGCAGCTCTGGCCTGAACAATGAATTGTCCGTCGACGGCGGTGATGATTCGGATGACTACATTGGCGGCTTTCTGCAGAATTTTTCGCCGGACCTGATCCAGGAGTTTACGGTTCGCACCGCGCAGGAGGAGGCGGATACTGGAGGAACGACGGCCGGGTCAGTCATCATCGCCACCAAGAACGGCACGAACGATATGCATGGGGATGCGGCATTCTACGAGCGGGCTGCTGCGCTGAATGCGCGCTACCCCATCGAAAACCCGGCGCCGAATCCAAAGCAGCCTTTCTCCCGGCAAAATTATGTAGCGACTGCGGGGGGGCCGACCAAGCGCGACAGGCTGTGGTTTTTTACGGGATTTGAAGGAGTAATTGAAGATGCCAGCATCGCCTACAGCCCATCGAGTTCGGCCCAATTCGATGCGCTGGCGACACTCGCAGCAGAGGGACTGATACCGGGAGTCAGCTCAATTCATGTGCCGGCAAGTGTGCCGATACCATTTCGTGATTTCCTCGGGTCGGAGCGCCTGGACTGGGCCCAGTCAGCGAAGTCGCAATGGTATTTGAGGGGTTCGGTTGACGAATACACGACCCACAACGATCTGGTGCAGCAGGGAACTTTGCCATCGACCGGATTGCTGACCCACAACGAATACATGAGCCTGGTCGTCAGCAACCAATACGTGTTCACGCCCACTCTGCTGGGAAGGCTGATCGCCAGTGCAAGTGGGTTGCATCTGACGCAAACACGCAACTCAGACCTGGGCTTTGCGCTGGCCTTTCCATTTAGCTCGACGTCGTTGACCGTGTCGGGATTCGAGACTTTTGGAGACAATCAATTTGCGACGCCCATCACGTTCTTTCCTTCGGAACGGAACCAGGAAAAGTACCAGCTGCGGTACGACTTGAGTAAAGAGATCGGAGGTCATGCGATAAGGCTTGGGGTGAATCTGATTCATGAGCCGGTGCTGAGCGGCGCGTTTCCTGGGAACACCGAAACGCTTTATCAGTTCCCGCAGAATCCGACCTTTTACCTCGACAATACAGCGCAGTTCTCTGCGGATTTGGATGCAGGTGCTTCGACTTCCAGTCTTGGCGGCGAATTTTCGCAGAACATTCAGCGGTTCGGGATGTACGCGCAGGATTCATGGCGTCTCAGGCGCGACCTGACTTTCAACTATGGATTGCGTTATTCAACCACCGAAGGCCTGTTCACAGGATCGGGACGAAAGCAGACCGAGAATCCTGGATACGTCACACTGACTGCTCTTGATATTCCGCTCGTCAATGGCACGCCGCAGAACGATGCGAGACAAATCGCACCTCGAGTCGGTTTTGCGTATTCGCCAGGCAGCAAAGGCACAACCGTCATTCGCGGAGGGTTCGGACTGTATTTCAGCGACCTGGCGCAGAATGGCTGGGTCACGTCCTTCCAGGCTGTCGACACGCCGCCTGGACCTTGCGTTGACCCGGTGTCGAACCCGGCCGGTGCAGAGAATGTCGGGTGCGTTCCCGGCGACGCTTCAGGCGGGACGGCGAACCTGATCGATCCGAGGTACAGAACCCCCTATGCCATTCACATTTCGGCAGGGGCGCAGCATGCCTTCACCGAGAATTGGGCTCTGAGCGCGGACTTCATCCACGAACAGGGCAACCACGGATACCGCGCATACAGTTATACGGGCGGCACAAACCTATTCACTCCGGAGCTGGCTCTTTCTGATCCGCTTCAGTCCGCCTACGTTCCAGATGTGAATGTCGCTCACTCCGACAATCGGTCGAGTTATAACGGCCTCTTGATTCACCTGCAAGGAAACGCGGGGCGACGAGCAAATCTGATCGCGAATTACACTCTGTCGAAGGCGCAGACCTGGGGTTGCGTGCTCGGTGAGCTGTTCGATTACGTCAATGGGGTATGCAATCCACTGGTTGCATTCGGCACCGGGGATTACGGCCCTTCGGGAGAGGATGTTCGTCAGCGATTCGTTCTGGCAGGTACCTGGCATGCGGCAAAAGGTTTTGAAGTGAGCGGACTTTCGCAGGCCGAAAGCGCGCGTCCCTTCACGATCACAACGGCGGACAACAAGGGACGGATCACAATCAACGGAACTCCCACGGCATTGGATCAATTTCGCGGAACGCCTTACCTGCAAACAGACTTGCGGGTGGGCCGTCCACTGAAGCTGCGCGACGAGTGGACCGCGACGCCGTTTGTGGAGTTCTTCAACCTGTTCAACCGCAACAACCCCGGCGCAAATTACGTGACCAATATCGCTGCGCTCCCCGTGCCATCCGACGAGGCGGCGGAGGGGAACGTCACTTCAGTTTGCGCCAACGCGGACTGTTCCTCTACCGCGCCGCTCATCAGCCCGAGCCAGTTGCGTGTGCCCGGCGGCGCGTTGGGAGACTTCTTTGGCCCCGGAACTACAGTTGGCGTACCGTTCGCAGCGCAGCTTGGCATTCGTGTCAGCTTCTGACCATTTGATGAATCGTCCTCACCGTTTGATTGATTGGGGGGTCGAGAGCGGATTGCGCCGAACGGAGAGAGCCAAATTGGCCTTCGTGAAATGAATCTGTCGCAGCGGTTTTTCGGCATTGGGATTCCTCCGTTGGTGATTTGTGACTGTGGGGCTTGCACGCCCAAGCTTTATCGATTACTGTAACGAGTGCCACTTTTGCACAGCTGCCGGTGCTGTGAACTTGCCACCGAAAATCGCCGCTTTGCGGCTTGGTGTGGATTAAAACCGGCCAGGAGAAGAGTATGCAGACACATGAGGCGGGCAGAGAGACGACAAATTCCAGAATCGATCCCGCGCAGGTCCCGCAACGAACGCTTCACACCGGGGCAAGAATGCCCGCAATAGGCCTTGGCACTTTCGGCTCCGACCATGTTCCTGCCGGCGATGTTGCGGAGGCAGTCAAAGCCGCCGCGCAATTCGGCTACCGGCATTTCGACTGCGCATCGGTGTACGGAAACGAAGCCGAAATAGGTGGGGCACTTGCTGATGTGATGGCTGCGGGCATCAAGCGGGAAGAATTGTGGATCACTTCCAAGCTCTGGAACGACAAGCATGATCCTGCCGATGTGATTGCGTCGTGTGAAAAGTCGCTGGCTGATCTTCGGTTGAATTATCTCGACATGTACCTTGTCCACTGGCCGTTTCCCAACTTTCATCCGCCGGGTTGCGACGTAACCGCGCGCAGCAAAGATGCAAAGCCGTACATCCATGCGAATTACATGAAGACGTGGGCAGCGATGGAGGAACTGGTAAAGCGTGGCCTGGTGCAGCATATCGGCACGTCGAATATGACCATTCCCAAACTGAAGCTAGTGCTTCGCGATGCGAAGATTCGGCCTGCGGTGAACGAGATGGAACTACATCCACATTTTCAGCAGCCGGACCTGTTTGAATTTGTGCGCGCCAATGGCATCGAGCCGATCGGGTACTCGCCGCTGGGGTCGCCCCACCGGCCAGAGCGCGACCGCATGCCGGAGGACACTTCGCCGACGGAAGATCCCGTGATTCTGCGCATCGCCACCCGCCATCAGACACATCCCGCGGTGATTTGCCTCAAGTGGGCCGTTCAGCGCGGGCAGACGCCCATCCCCTTCTCAGCGAACAAGCGAAACATCCTAAGCAATCTGGTTGGAGTGGTTGAGGATCTGCTGACCAATGAAGAGATGAAGGAGATTGCAGCGCTCGACAGGAATTGCCGGCTCATTAAGGGCCAGGTATTTCTGTGGAAAGAGCAGCAGACCTGGGAAGACCTCTGGGATATGAGCGGTGAAGTCACTCCGGCCTGAACGGCGCGGCCTGGAATCGAATGCGATGCGGACGAATTGAGGAAGAGGAAGATGGAGAAGATAATGCAGGCGGCATACCTGCCGGGAAATAGCACAGTCGAGCTTCGATCAGTACCGGTGCCGGTTCCGGGGCACGGTGAAGTTCTGCTGCGCATGAAGGCGTCGACGATCTGCGGGTCGGACATTCGCTGCATTTATCACGAGCACCTCGGCAAAGGGCCGGAAGGTTACCAGGGCGTGATTGCGGGCCACGAGCCGTGCGGCCAGATCGTGGAGACCGGACCGGGTTGCCGCCGTTTCAAAACAGGCGACCGCGTGATTGTGTATCACATCTCAGGCTGCGGAGTATGCAATGACTGCCGGCGCGGCTATATGATCTCGTGCACCAGCGAAAAATACAGGCGAGCTTACGGCTGGCAGCGCGATGGCGGCATGGCGGATTACATGGTGGCTGAGGAAAAGGATCTCATTGCGCTGCCTGACCAGCTTTCCTACGCGGACGGGGCGCAGGTGGCCTGCGGATTCGGAACGGTGTATGAAGGAATCGAAAAGATTGGAATCAGCGGCAATCATGCAGTATTGATCACGGGGCTGGGGCCGGTGGGACTTGCGGCTGCCGCGCTCTCACGCAAACTCGGCGCACAAAGGATTATTGGAATCGACGTCGTCGAAGAGCGACTGAAGCTGGCCAGGGATCTTGGACTTTGCGACGATACATTGATGTCCGGGCCGGAGAACGTGGAGCAGGTGAAGGCTCTGACCGGTGGCCTGGGCGTCGAGCGCGCGCTGGATTGTTCGGCGAACGCCGCCGCGCGAGCAACGGCGATTCGCGCCACGCGCAAGTGGGGCAAGATGGTTTTCATCGGAGAAGGCGGCACTTTCCAGATCAATCCTTCGCCGGATATGATTCACGACCAGAAGACTCTTTATGGCTCCTGGGTCACATCGACCTGGTTGATGGAAGAGTTGGCTGAGCGCCTGGTGCGCTGGAATCTGCATCCGGCCGAGATCATTACGCATCGGTTTACGCTTGACCAGGCTGCGGATGCGTATGCGCTGATGGCGTCTGGCAAATGCGGCAAGGTTGCGGTCTGCTTCGACGAGGAGTTGACTGGGCCGACGGGTGGAAGGATCTAATCTGGATGAAGGTCGATGCTGTTTCAGACGCGCGTGTTGAGGCGGTGAGATTTTTGTCGAATTGGGAACAACTGGTCGATGAGCGCCTGGCACTTTTTGGACATCGTAATTGGATTGTGGTTGCAGACGCGGCCTATCCTGCCCAATCCCGCCCAGGCATCGAAACGATCCTCTCCGCGGCAACCCAGGAGACCGTGGTTGAGTATTTGATCGCGCGCGTTCGCGAAAGCCGGCACGTTCGCACGCGGATACGCGTAGATTCGGAGCTGGCCTATGTCGCTGAACGGGACGCGCCCGGAGTCGACCGCTATCGCAGTTGGCTGGAAAAGGCGCTGGCGGGGCAAAACGTAAACAAGACACCGCACGAAGAGATCATTGCAAAGCTGGATCAGGCGGCGCAGATGTTTTCTGTTCTTATTGTCAAGACTGACATGACCATTCCTTACACCTCGGTATTCTTTGAGCTCGACTGCGGATATTGGAATGAGACCTCAGAGTCCCGGCTGCGCGCGGCGATCCGAGAACAGTCCGACTCACAATCCACGTCATAGAATTGCGAAGTGAAGTCGGGCTCGGCAAGTGCCTGACAGCGAGAGAAAAGGCCGGCAAACGATTCCGTCAAGCCGGCCGAGGGGAAGCAGTTATGTCCATTACGAATGCGAATGTCTCCGGCAATCCATTGCTGCGGGACCGAATCTTCCCCACCGGGCACATGCTGCCGTTTTCGCTGGTCACCTCGCTGTTCTTCATGTGGGGCATTCCGAACAACCTCAACGACGTGCTGATTCGCCAATTCATGAAGTCATTTGCCCTGACGCGCTTTGAGGCGGGGCTGGTGCAGTCGGCGTTTTACATGGGCTATTTTCTGCTGGCAATTCCTGCGGCGCTGCTCATGCGGCGGTTCGGCTACAAGACAGGAATTCTGGTAGGACTCGGCCTCTACAGTGCCGGTGCACTGTTGTTCTGGCCGGCCGCGATTGAAGGCAAGTACCTTTATTTCCTCGGCGCACTATTTGTAATTGCCAGCGGTCTGTCATTTCTTGAGACGGCATCGAATCCATTCATTGCACAACTCGGCGATCAGCACAGTTCTGAGCGCCGGCTGAACTTTTCGCAGGCATTCAATCCGCTTGGTTCGATTAGCGGCGTGTTGATCGGCACGGTATTCATCTTTTCCGGAGTGGAACTGACCCCGGCGCAGATCAGCTCACTGAAGACACAGCACCTTTACGAGGCTTATCTACGGTCGGAAACATTGCGCGTTGTAAGGCCCTACCTGTTTCTCGGAGCGGTGGCTTTTGTGCTGGGCCTGCTAATTCTGCGCACCAAATTTCCGGCCATCCAGAGCGAGCATGAAGCGGACGCGGGCGACCACGGACACTTTCGTGAGCTGCTTCGCTATCCGCATTTCATGTTTGCGGTCTTCGCGCAGTTCATGTACGTTGGTGCGCAGGTTGGCACATGGAGTTACTTCATTCAATATGTTGAGGAGGCGACGCACGAGCACGAGAAAGTGGCGGGGCTCTTTCTGACCGGTACACTCGTGGCTTTCGCTGTGGGCCGCTTTACCTCGGCCTATCTGATGCGCTACTTTGCACCCAACAAAATGCTCGGTGTATTCGCGTCGATCAACATTGTTCTGGTGGCCATCGGCGTGGCATGGCCCGGCTGGGTCGGGCTGTGGGCCGTCTTTCTCACCAGCTTTTTCATGTCCCTGATGTTTCCGACGATCTTCGCATTGGGCATCAAAGATCTGGGCCCCAGCACCAAGCTCGGTTGTTCTCTGTTGATCATGTCCATCGTCGGCGGCGCGATTCTGACTCCGATCATGGGACTGATCGCGGAGACCGGCCACGGCACGGCGCTCGCGTATCTGGTTCCCCTGGTGGCATATGTCTGCGTGGCTGGCTACTCGTTTCTTGGAGCCACAAGAGGGCTGGGAAGAGTTGAATGAAAAGCGAAATCACTTCTGTATCCAAAGTTGGCGCAGAAAAGGGAAAGAGTCCATCGTCCTCCTCTGAGAAGACTCCGCAACAAAGCGCGAAAAGCTTTGGCGATACCGTCATATTTGCCAGCGTCTGCGGTGCAGTTTTGAGAAACGCTTAAGCGGCGGGTGAAGGGGCGCAAGCGGACGGGTTGAAGTAGCTGTAAGTTCATTGGAATGTAGTATATTTACGTCATGCCCACGACCATGAAGGACATAGCGCGTGATCTTGGGGTCTCCGTTGTCACGGTTTCCAAGGTGCTTCGGAACCACCAGGACATCGGCGACGAGACGCGCAAGCGAGTCCTTGATCGTGTCAAGGAGCTCAACTACACTCCGAATCTTGCGGCGCGCGGCCTGGTGACGGGAAAGACCTATCTTGTGGGTCTGATCGTGCCCGACTTGCTGCACCCGTTCTTCGCACAGATCGCGAAATCTCTTTCCGGGGCACTTCTGAAGAAGGGCTATTGCCTGACGATCTCGACTTCTGAAGAGGATCCGGAGCTGGAGGAGCGTGAAATCAATCGGCTTCTCGGCCGCCGATTGGACGCTCTGATTGTGGCGTCGGCGCGCACGGATTCTGCCACCGCCAGGCGCATCCAGGAGCAGGGCCCGCCCTTCGTACTGATCGATCGAAGCTTTCCCGATCTGCATGCGAACTATGTCGGCGTCGACGATGAAGCAGTTGGAGGCCTTGCCACCCAGCATTTGATCGATGTGGGCTGCAAGAGAATTGCTCACCTGCGCGGGCCGGAAACCAGCACGGGGATTGGGCGCCTGAATGGGTACCTGAAAACCCTGGCGAAGAACAACCTGACTGCGCCGCAGGGGTACGTTTCATCGCAGAGGCTGGTGGATGTGAAGAGCAGAGAGAGCGGCGCGGAACTGATGCGGAATCTGCTGGCCCTCAATCCACGCCCGGACGCTGTTTTCTGCTACAACGATCCCATGGCGATTGGAGCGATTCATACGATTCTCAATGCCGGCTTGCGGGTTCCGGAGGATGTTGCGGTGATCGGATCAGGAAATCTGCATTACGATACGGAGCTTCGCGTACCTCTCTCGAGCATCGACCAGCAGACGGAGATGATCGGGGAGCGCGCTGCGCGCTTGACGCTCTCGCTGCTTGAAAGCAAGACACAGCCGCGCAATAAGTCGATCATTATTCAGCCGCAACTCGTGGTTCGCGCATCGACCGATACAAAACGCGGGGCGGCCCGTGATGGTGCGAATAAATCGTAAAGTCCGATACTGTTCTCTGCCGTCGACTGGAAATGGCAAGCGCATCGTTCACTTCTGCCGCAGTCTCCTGAGAAGCCGCAAACACCGCACATCGTCTACTCGATGGTCAGTATCTGGCCTGAAGCGAGAGATATCGGATTCGAAAACTCAAGGGTTGTGCCGGCTTCTGTCGTCTGGATTACGGTTGCGAGGGAAGTTGCTCCGATGCGTGCAGAGCGAGCGGAAAAATTGACCTTGAGAGATTTGCAGCTGAGCGCTCCCGCAGCGCAATGGATCGAAAGGCTCTGCCCGGAACGGCTGATTGTACCGAAGCCTGAAGCCGTCATCCACGGTGCTCGGAAATCGCCGGGAACGGTCGGGGCAACCGCGAGGGACTGGTTGGGCATATCGGGCTTGAAGCCGGTGGCCGCAAGCAATGTGGCCCAGCTGCTCATGGCGCGCGAATAATGGCCGCCGCATTCGATGTGATTCCACGGCTGGCCGGCGCGCAGATATCTGCGGTGGATTGCCTCAACGATCCTCACTCCGCCGGCATAGCGGCCATGATCCATCAGCATCGAGGCAAAAGCGAATTCGATTCCCGACCAGAGCCCTCCCGCCTGCAGATTATTGAGTGCCAGCAGACCCGCGCCGCGCCTGGGAGCAGTTGCATTGTGCAGGCCAAACTCCGGATTGAAGTTGTATTTGAAAATGCTATCGATGGATTGCTTGAGACTGTCTTCAGAGATTGTTGTTGGCAGGCCGATGAGGTGGGTGAACCACTCACCTGAAATCTGGTCGGTCATGCACAATTCGTCACGTGCGCTTCCATCGACCCACAGGCTGTAGAAATCGCCGTTGAAGAGCATTTTGTCGAAGCTGGAGGAAGCCTTCGTCAGTAGCTCGGACCAGCGCCTCGCGTCGGCGGGCTGGTTGGCGTCGGTTGCGATGCGGACCGCGGCACGCAGCGCGCCGATCCAGAGCGAAGCGATGTAGGAGGGCGTCCCTCGCATGCGCCATTGGTCATAGGTTTGAAAGCCCGTGTCGTGGTCGGGAAGACCATCGCCGTTGGTGTCAAGTGACTGTGTGAAGGCCATCGCCTTCACGATATGAGGCCACATGAAAGCGAGATAATTCCTGTCGCCCGTCCACAGGTAATCGCGGCACACCATCATCACGAATTGCGGATTCATGTCGACGCGCGCAAAGCCGGGAACATCGATCTCGTCGAAGCTGCCCTCATAGTTGTGCGGGACTTGGCCGAGACTGTTCTGGCGGGCAACAATCTGCTTCATCTGCGAGAGCTTGAGTTCAGGAAAGAGCGCCACGATGGGAAAGCTGCCCTGATAGTCGACATCGGTGGTGGACAATCCGCAACAGCCAAGCCCTTCCCAGATTGCGTAACTCCCGTCCTTGACCCACCATGTGTTGAAGACCAGAGTCGAAAGCTGGCTTGACCATGCAAAGGCCATCGCATCGCCAACTGACGTGTCGGCGAGCGTACGAGCGAAGCGCTCCGTTGCGGTTCGGTGCTCCTCGTAGTGGTCGCAAAGAAAGCGGTTCACATGGGCCGCATCATCAAACCAGTTGGAGTACATGTGCCCCATCTCGCGGCCGCTCGTAGTGAGGTGATGAGGAAAGAGCCAGCTCAGGGTAAAGCGAATATCAATTTTTTGTCCGGGGGCAAGCTTCACGCTCGAGGCCAGCGCTGTCGTGCCCCAGGTGAGGCGCGCGGCACCGTTCTCACCGAGCAGATTCTCCCGGACCTCCTTGAGCAGGTTCCGGGCGCTGTTCGCTTCGACCTCAACGCCGACGGAGCGCGCGTCGTCGAATACGCGAGCCAGCAAAGCATCCGAGCTGAGGTCTCTGATTTTGCTTTCAACTTCAGCGTTGGAAAACGCATCGATCACGGCGAGCGAAGGCAGGCCCAAACTCGGATCGGTATTTCGCGCTGTGTTTGGCAGACGGCCATTGGTCAGGAATTCATTGAGTGCGCTCAACAGCATGTAATTCACGCGAGGCGTCTGCCACCGGCATGGGCCAGGCAACATATATTCCTGAAAGGTTCCACAGATGTAGGAGGGTTCGCCTCCAGCGACGGAGAGACACATGCTTCCGATACCAGAGGGAAAGTCGGTTTCGGCCTCAGTCTCCAGCAGCACGCTTTTGACATGGCTGTCTTGCGTCAATGAGTTCCTGAGCCGGCGGTCTGGGAGCGCGGAGGCCAGCGGGTTATCCAGGAATCCAGCCAGCGATACTTCCACAACTTCATCGCCGGAGTTCTCGATCGTATAAACAACATGAAACCCGGGAGTAGCTGAGGCTCGCGCGTTGCCGGGAATAAACGGTGAGAAGGCCCGGGCAGAGACGCGCACCGGGATCGATGGGTCGTTGTAGCGAAGGCCCGTCATGGGAAACCAGGCGTAGTAGTCGATCGACTCTACATCCTGGACGAATGGCAGCGTGTATAGATCATTTTCGTCTGAACGTAGATAAAGGCGCCGCATCCTGGGCTTGTCGTCGGAGACCTTCCTGGTCCGAAGCAAGAACCGCAGGTACTGTGGTCCGGGACGAGGTGGCGCCGTGGTTGTGCGGGCGTTCTGCGCCCATGCGCCGGAGTTGAAAATTTGCCATTCGTGAAAACATCCGTCCGCACGAATCTCCAAAAAGCCGGTTCCAATACCTCCCAAGGGCGCGCCGGAGCCCATCGGCATGGTGGATGGAATCGCAAGCGGAATGCTGTGTGCTCTGGGATCGGATGCTGCGCTTTGTGGTTTTGTCTCGACAGGGCTTCCGTCATCGCGACTCACCGAAGCGTGAAAGGGAGCCGCGAACATTTCGCCTGCGCGGAGGGCCGCGCCGCTTGCCGCGACGGACGTGGTGAGGAACTTGCGGCGCGAAATGCTCACTGGTTTCTCCGAACTGAGAATGCCCCGGCTAGAATTGCTGGAAGCCAGATTTAAGGGCAGCTTTCGCCCCGCAGATGCAGTGGTCCTCGCGTCTGCAATTTCCAGATCTCTGCTAAGGCCGCACGCGGTAGAGCACACTGGCATGCGGAGCCAGTGTCACAATGACCTCAGTCGCGGAGCCAAGATCCTTGTGTTCCCACAAATCCCGCAGTTGATAGCTACCCTCGTCGATGCCAAGCTGAGTCCATGTGTAATGCAGCGTCTGCGTTTCCTCAGCGCGGTTAAAGATCGCCAGGTAGTATCCCGCCCCGCCTTCGGGCTTCGAGGTCCATACCATTTCCTTTTCACGCGAGACAGCGACCCGCGTATCGCGCGCATGCTGATCTACATTGAGGAACTCGCGATTTGTCAGCAAGGAAGTGGTCCAGTCATCGTTGTGCGGGAGATCTCCCCCCATCATCAAAGGCGAACGAAAGATTCCCCAGAGCGTCAGAAACGTTTTCTGCTCATCGTGCGTCAGCCGAGTTTGGCGCGGAGCGCCCCACCCAGCCGCAGGCCCCAGATATCCGAGCGGAAGCATGTCTGCGTCGGGGTAGTGCCCGTGCCGTGGAGCCGCCGCCCATTCCGCGACCAGGGCAAACTGATCATTCAACCCCTGCGGATAGATCTCCGCGCTGTGCCAGATATCCCATATGTCGTTGGAGATGCGCCACTGGGTTGCGTATTGCTCCATCTCCGCTTCTTTTTCAATCGGCGCGGGGCCCGGTGAAAGGCTCAACAGGATATGCCTGCCTGTCTTGGCGAGCGCGGTGCTCAACATGCGAATCTCATTGCCCTTGTACGGCCCGAACGAAATGCAATCCACCTTGATCAGGTCAACGCCCCATCCCGCGTAAAGGCGCGCGATCGAGTCATAGTAGGCCTGCGCTGCTGGAGTGGCGTTGAGGTCATAGTTGTCATAGTTCCACTTGCAGGTTCCCGTGGTATCGGCAGCGTCGGCAGCGTGGAACGAAGAGCCCTGAATTGGATCGTTCAACTTCACAGCTTCTTTGGGAATTCCCTGCAGAATGTGAATGCCGAACTTCAGCCCCAGGGAATGTACATAATCGGCGAGTGGCTTGAACCCCGCTTCGCCCGCAGACGGAAACCGGTTGGGCGCGGGTGTGTAGCGGCCCATCGCGTCGATGCTGTAGTTCGAATCCTTCTGGTTGCCCTCAGCCACGGGGTTGGTGACGAACCATTCCATGTCCACCACCACATACTGCCAGCCGAATGCCTTCAGGTTTTTCGCCATCCAATCGGCGTTGGCCTTTACCTGTGCTTCATTCACCGTGGTTCCATAGGAGTCCCAGCTATTCCACCCCATGGGCGGAGTCGCTGAAGGCACGCCCGTGACCTGAGCGCCGGTCTGCGCAGGAATGGCGAGTAAGAGCGAAATGGCGAGAAGGAAGAAGGGGCGAATCCGAAACCAATTGCGCGCGAGATTCATTTTGGGTTTGCCTCAATTGCTTTTCCAGCCCAGCCGGTAGTGCCTGGGGTTGGTCTTATCGAATCGATTTGCGGCCTGCACGGCACCATCAGGCCGGCAGGAGAGGACCGTCGCAGAAAATACTCGATCGCCGAAATTCTACGCTGACTGCTTCGATCCGGTTTCCCCGCCATAATTGGCCGGGGAATCGTTTACTCGCCAGCCCTAAAACTCACACGGTCCATAGGGTGAATGGCGTTCAAATGCTGCGCGGATGAAAAGTCGTCGCGCGAAGAAGTATAGTCCTCCGATGTCGATTTTTGTCAACACGTAACCGCTTACTTTATCATGGCGGAAGGCAGCCCGGGTTTCGCCGGATCGAGTTCGAATCGAGCCGTGTTTGTGGCCCCGTACGGTATGGGATGACGATGTTCCGCGTGCTTGAGAAATCGTATTCCGTCCTCATAGCTGGTTGCAGCGAAGGTCTATACTCCGCATTGTTTTGAGCGGTTCACCGGTTCCTTCGCAGCAACGCAAACCTGAATGGAGAGAACCATGTTGAGAATTTTTCGCGCTGAACTTCTGCTGACCGCAGCCGTGCTCGCCGCTTCACCCATGTTTCCAGCAGCGGATGCTCAACAACCTCAGGCTTTGCAGTTGACCGGCGACTATCCGATCACGCATGACCCCTCCATCGGCCGGGAAGGAAATTCATACTACGTCTACGCGACCACCTCGAGTCCAGCAGAAGGGCAGTTTCCCATACGCTGTTCGAGCGACCTCATCGACTGGAAATTATGCGGCCATATCTTCGACAAGATTCCAGACTGGATTCATCAGGCCAGCCCTACGACAAAGGAATTGTGGGCGCCGGATATTTCCTTCTTCAGCGGGAAGTATCACCTTTACTATGCGTACTCGGCCTTCGGGGTGAACACATCCGGCATCGCGCTGCTCACCAACTCCACGCTCGATCCGAAGAGTCCGAAATACCACTGGAATGACGAAGGGTTGGTGCTGAAGTCAACCGTCCAGGACGACTTCAACGCGATCGACCCCAACATTGTGCTCGACGCGCACGGTCAGCCCTGGCTGAGCTTTGGCAGCTTCTGGGGCGGAATCAAGATGCGGCGCATCGACCCTGTCACCGGAAAGCCGTCCGCCGCGGATCCTAAACTCTACTCGCTGGCGGCTCGCGCCAAACCGGAAGACGCCGCGCCGGCGAAGCCTGGACTGCCCCCTGACTGGGAGGCCATCGAGGCGCCGTTTGTGGTTCACCATGGCGGCTACTACTACCTGTTTGTGTCCTTCGACCTTTGCTGCCGCGGAACAAAGAGCAGCTATCGGACGATGGTGGGCCGCGCCCGCAGCGTAACTGGCCCCTACCTCGATGCGGATGGAAAGCCGATGCTGAAAGGCGGAGGCACGCAACTGCTGTCTCCCAATTCGCGATGGCTTGGGCCGGGCGGGGAATCAGTTCTGCTGCGGCCGGAAGGCGACATCATTGTCTTCCATGCTTACGACGCCATCACCGGAAAGCCTGCGCTGCAGATTTCAACTTTGACATGGAACGGCGGCTGGCCGCACGCCGCGCTGGGCACGACAGGCGAATCAAAATGATCGTGTTATCCCGAGATTGACCCGCTCAGGGTGACCCTGCGCGGTGAGCTTCTCAAGCCAGTGCCTAGGCCTGCTTATACGGAATCCAGACCTGCATGGCAGCAGGGCCGCGATTTGCCCAGGCGTAGTAAGGGATCAACCTCAATTTGGCCGGGCTCTCTTCTGCCTTCACCGGCTCACTTGACGAGTAATAGAGTCCTAGATTGGCGGGCGGGGGGCTGATTGTGCCTGGATGCTCAAGTACCATCACGCCATCCAACAGGTTTGCTTCGTAGCGCGATGTTGTCGCCTCATCCAATCGCGCCGTGTAATCGAACACGTTCGTTCGCCCGGAAGTGTCTTCCTGGTCCGGATGCTCCATGCAGAAGACGATGGGGCCGCGCTGAAATGCGACTCTCCCCCGATCCTCGTCGACCGCGGGATTCGCCTTCAGCAGATGGGTCGTCATGTCGAAGCTCAATTCGATCTTGTCGTTCGCAGCCCACTGGCGTCGAATTGCGAGATACTTGCCGGACTCCACGCCGCCGACTTGCTTGCCATTCACTGTAACGTTGCTCTTCGCCGACCAGCCGGGGATGCGCACATACACAACAAATTCGCTTGGCGATGCGGGGCTGACGGTCATCTTCACCTCGCCGCCCCATGGATAATCCGTCTCCTGCTTGATCGCAAGGCCAGTGCCGTCGTGGAGATGCCAATTCATCTCTGAATTGTCGTAGAGGTGCACATAGATTCCGTCGCTGCTGGTGCTGTAAAAGTATCCGGGCAGCGACGCGAACGTCCGCTCCAGATTTGGTGGGCAACATGTAGTGTCGTACCACGGATTGCGAATCTGGCCTTCTGGTGCGTGGCGGTCACTTGAATTGCCTGAAGGATCGAAAGCCAGCGGGTTTCGATAGCAATACGTCGTTCCATCGAGCGACATTCCGGAATTGATGCCGTTGTAGAGCGCGCGCTCAATGACGTCGGTGAACTTTGCCTCGCCAGAGGCCGCAAGCATGCGCCAGTTCCACATCATATTGCCGATCGCGGCGCAACTCTCGCCGTACGCCCGCGCGTTGGGCAGCTCGTAGGCATCTCCGAATGCCTCGCCGGCCTCGCGCGCTCCCACGCCACCGGTGACATAAAGCTGGTGCGCAGTCAGGTCCTCCCAGAGCGCGGTCAGCGTCTTCCAGTAGGCCTGGTCTCCGGTTTCAAGGTAGTAGTCAGTGGCGCCGCAGCATGCATACATGGCTCGAACCGCGTGCCCTTCGAGTTTGGTGCGCGAAGTGAAGGGAATCCCGCAGAACATGTAGGTGATTTGCTGGGGCCTTAAATCGATCCTGTCATCTCCGTGGAGAATGTAGCCTGCGAGGTCGACATACTGGTGCTTGCCGGTGGTTCGATAGAGCTCGATCAGAGCCATCTCGATTTCCGGATGGCCGGCGACAATGCCTTTCTGATCCTTGCCCGGCCCGTAGTTTGGAATGAGGAACTGGTCAACGAAGCGAGCACCGGCATCGAGCAGCGTGCGATCTCCGGTGGCACGGTAGTAGGCGATTGCGCCCTGCAGCATGTGGCCGATGCAGTAGAGCTCGTGCCCGGTCTCCTGCGTCGGATACAGCATGCGCAAGGGCTTCTTGTCTCCAACATAGTAGGTGTTCAGATAGCCGCCGGGTTCCTGAGTGGCGACGACATTGCGAATCATGGCAGCGGTGGTCTCTCGCAACGCAGGCTGGTCGGATGTCTGCAAGGCAAAGCCAACCGCTTCCATCCATTTATAGATATCGGAGTCCGAATAGACGGGGCCCTTCTGCGGCTCAGTTGAATCTCCGGCGAGACGCAGAAAGTTGTCCATGCGCCCATGCGCCACGAGCTCATCATGCATGGTCGGGATGCTGGAGCCGAGATTCGTTTTGCGCCGCTTCGACCAGAATCCATCCTGAATTGCCACGGCCCTTACCGGGACGGTTTTGAGCTTCGCATAGGGCGAATGAGTCACGTCGATGACGCCGGCGTCTTTCCATGCCGCTTGCTCGGTGCTGACGGGCGGGGTATCGCCGGCAAAAAGCGAAAGAACTCCGCCGGTTTTGGTCTGCGCGTGGCCCAGTGCGGACGGAAGGATGGAAGCTGCGGCCGAGGCGATAAACGTGCGACGAGACAGAGTGGATTTCATCGATTTGCCCTTCTGCGATTTGCTGCGCTTTGCCAATTCCCGGAGGAACCAATTCCGCATTGGCAAAGGAATTCGAGTTGGGATGCCCCAAAATCGCAGTCCTTTACGGGCTCAGGTTTTCGGGGTCCATCAAGAACAAGAGAATTCTAGTCCAGGCGGGGTTCCTGGGTAAGACCGCATCCAGAGGGCGTGTCCAACGAGCCTGCAAAATGTCCGAAATGCCGGAAGCGACATTTCGTCTCACTCTGCGGTTTCATGCTCCTCCGCAGGCTTCCACGGCGGCAGCCTCCGAATCAAAGACACTGAAGAGGCTGAGAATGCCGACCATTTTGAACGTCTTGGTGATGAAGGGAGTTGGATTGACCAGCTTGACGTTGCCCCCCAGTTTCGTTGACAACCTTAAAGCATTGACAACCGAGCCGATACCCGACGAATCAACAAACGGCACCGCTTCGAGGTCGAAAATCAGGAAAATAAATCCATCGGCAAGCGCGGATTGAAAAGCATTCTCAAACTGGTTGACGGGCTCTCCGCTGATCAACCGTCCCTTTAATTTTAATGTGCAGACATTTCCAGTTTGCCTTACGTCGAGGTCCACGTCTTCCCCTATCGTCTTGCAAGAATTTGCTTTACATCACAACGCGGTCTTGCTAGGCTCCAACTACTCCAGAATCTATACACTGACTCCCCCTGTCAAGCAAGGCAATTCTGGAACCGTTCACAGCATGGCGATGTCCTCTTTAAACGATGCCGATGTTGCAGTTGCAACACAGCTTCTGGCCGCGTCAGATGTCGCTACGCGTGCCTCGCTGATTGCGACTGGCATTGTCGAGCGCCTTTCTGACTGCGCCTGCGTCGTCCACCGCTTCGTCGACGAAGAGGGAGAAGCAGCCTGGTGCGCCATTGGGGCAGCCGGAGACATATCGATCGAAAAGGCGTCGATACCGGCCGGCAACCGACTGATCGCGCCGCTGATTTCGGATCCGCGTCAGCATGTGATCTATCCCGAAGCCACGATCCGGCGCGAAGACTACTCCCATCTTCACGTGGCACGCTCCATCGCTTCGATAGCGTATGTTCCACTGCGCGTGGATGACCGCCTGACGGGCGCCATTGAAATCATTTCCTTCTCTTCGATTTTGCGGCCTCAGGACATGGAAGAGATCGATGCGATTGTTCGCCTGGCCTCGCCTGCCATCTTCGCGGCCGAGGAGTTTGAAGAGCAGCGCCAGTCCTTGCTTGATTCAGTTCACCGCATGTCGCAACTCTACGATCTTGAGAAGTCGCTGAACTCGACTCTCGAATTCGATGCCGTCATCGCGATGATTCCCGTCAAAGCATTTGCCATGCTGCCGTGCCAGGCCATTCACCTCTGGCTCTTTGACGCCGATGTGTTGAGCCTCAAGTCAAGTTGCGGAGAAGATGCCACTGTAACGATCGGCACGACGCAAACCGCTGGAGAGGGATACGTCGCCGATATGGCAGAGGAGGGCGAGCCTCTGCTGATTGACGACGCCGACGATGCGCGATTGATCCAGCGCAACGCCGCGGCGGATGGCGACAGCGGTATCCCTCCGGTTGCAAACGTTTTGGTGGTTCCTCTGTTGCAGGATGATGCCGAGGTCGGCGTCATTGAAGCCATCAACAGAGAAGACCGGCCGTTCGATGAGGACGACCAGTTTTTCCTGGTCTCGATGGCAGAGACGATCAGCAGCGCGCTGAAGAATGCCAGCTTGTTGCTAGCCGAACGCAAACTGGAGATATTGAAGGCCCTGGTGCAGGTGAGCTCGGAGATTACCTCCACGCTGCGCCTGGACCGCCTGCTGCAGATCGTCGTCAATAGTTCCCAGAACGTGCTGCCCTTCGAGCGTTGCTCCATTGCGTTGGACCATCGAGGACGCTTGCAGTTGAAGGCCGTTTCCGGCATGTCGAGCCTCCCTCTCGGGGATGTGCAGGTCGACCGCCTGACCGGCCTGATTCGCTGGCTTTCTTCGCAGTCCGAATTGCAGGATATTCGGTGGAATGAGAAATCGGGCGCGAAGCCGAAGGCCGATCCTCCGGCTGAGGTGATGCACTACTTTCAGGAGACCGGCTACCGCGCCCTTTATGCACTGCCGCTCACTGACGACCAGGGCCGCGTCGGATTGTTGCTTTATGAAAGCAGCGACCCGGACTTTCTGGAACAACCGCACATCGAGATGATCAAGGTGCTTGCGGGTCAGGCGACCGTCGCCATTCGCAACGCGATGCTTTATCGCGAAGTCCCCCTGATTAGCCTTATTGAACCACTGCTCCAAAAAAAGCACGCTCTTTTGGGTACCAGTCGGAGTCGCCGCCTCACCTATGCTGCGCTGGCATTTGAGGCTGCGCTCTTTCTCGTATTTTGCCCTTTGCCAATGCGCGTGACGGGCGACGCGACCGTGGCGGCGCAGCACCTGGTCACGATTGCCGCGCCGGTCGAGGGCAACGTCACCGCGGTCTATGTGCATGAAGGCCAGCACGTCTCTGCCGGCCAGGTGCTGGGAGCTTTGAACGATTGGCAATGGCGAACTGATTTGGCTGCCGCCGATGCGAAGTATCGTGAGGCAACGCTGGTGATGGAGAACGATCTGGCCCACGGAGCGCCGCAGGCTGGTGCCGATCGCGCGCAGGTCGAGTATCTTCGCTCTGAGGCGGAGCGCGCGCAATCGCGGGTTGACGGCGCGCAGTTGCGCTCGCCGATCGCCGGCATCGTCGTCACTCCCAACCTGCAGAATGCCGCTGGAAAGCACCTGCTTGCGGGCGATACCTACGCGCAAGTGCTCGATCTCTCCCAGGCTGTGATTCAGATCGAGGTTCCCGAGCGAGACGCACTTCTGCTTCATTCCGGCCAGAATGCAGCCATCAAACTGGATAGCTACCCGCAGCGCACCTGGCGTGATCGCGTCGCCGTCATAAGCCCCGAGGCGCAGGCAGGCGATGGTGAACGCACATTTACTGCCGAAGTTCCTCTGCCCAACACGGACGCAAGTCTTCGCTCCGGCATGACGGGCCGTGCAAAGATCTTTATCGGTTGGCGTCCGTCGGGTTACGTCCTGCTGCGCCGGCCCGCGCTCTGGATATGGCAGACTCTGTGGTACTGGATTGGCTGGTGACAGGCATGAATTCTCCATCTTCCCGCCGGACGCTTCTCTCATGTGCTGCAGCCCTGACGGTCGCGTTCGTCTTGCTTTGGGCCACCGGATGCGACTCCCATCCCCAGGCCCAGGCCGCCAGCCCCGCCGCGACTCCCCAGCCCGAGACCGCTGCTGCAGCTCCCGCGCCTTCCATGCCGTCTTCGCCTGCAAGTTCTGATCCGAAGACCTTCACGACCGCCGGCCCGCTTGTCGCCGACCAGCAGGCTGACATCGCCGCGGAAAGAGATGGCCGCATTGCGCAGATA
Organism: uncultured Acidobacteriota bacterium; assembly: GCA_963725945.1. Lineage (GTDB taxonomy): Bacteria > Acidobacteriota > Terriglobia > Terriglobales > Acidobacteriaceae > Telmatobacter. The sequence goes on from CAVSAW010000022.1 coordinate 311,753, forward strand.
GCTGTCCAGATTGGCGACCGGGTAAAACGCGGGCAGCTACTGGCGCTGCTGGATGATCGGGTGCTCCGTTCAGCGTGCGATGCGCAGAGGGCTCGGATTGCCTCTGCCAAGGCGGAAGCCAGCGAATGGGACTCTGAAGAGCTGACAGCCAGGGCTGACCTTCGCCGCGCCGACCTGATGCGCGCTGACAAAATCATCAGTGAGGAAACCTGGGAGCACGCCAAGTACAGAGTGGATGAGACGATCGCCGAAGTGAATCGGTACCACGCTGAGCAGGCCGCAGCCGAAGCAGACCTCAGCACCGCCAATCTGCAACTGGAGCAATCCCGCATTGTTGCTCCATTCAACGGCGTGGTGGGCAGGAGTTCCGTTCGCCCCGCGCAGGAGGTCAAGACAGGAGACATCCTGTTCTGGATCACGGCGGAGGCGCCGCTTCGCGTTCTCTTCACGGTCCCAGAAGCCGCAATGGCCGTCTTTTCCCCCGGGAAGGCGCTTGAGCTTACGACCGCGGACTATCCCAGCCTGCGTCAGGCCGGGCGCATTCTCCGCGTCAGTCCCGTCGTCGATCCGGCCAGCGGCAGCGTGCAGGTCATTGGCACGGTGGTCCGGCCTTCGCCACTGCTCAAACCTGGAATGTCCATGCAGGTCCGGCTCGCGCCATGAATCTTAGTGAAGCTTTGGATGCCGCCCTTCCCGAGATTCCTATCAGCCGGCTGACGCGTGCTCGCCCCCCGCGGCTGGACCCGGAAATTATTACGCGTGAAGACGTTCTCGACGGTGAGCCGATCGTCGGGGTTCTGCAGCGGGACAAGGGGAACTACTTCCGCTTCTCTCCCGCTCATTGGCAGCTGGCGCAGCTATTTGACGGCGTTCGATCCTATCAGGAGATCGCGGAACAATTCACCGAACAGACTGGCGTGCCTATCGATCCTGAGAGTGTACGTGTCTTCGCCGAGAATATGGATGAGTCGGACTTCTGGTACAAGACACCCCAGGAGAAGAATCTCGCCATGAGCGAAAGGCTGATCGCTCAACGTGGACGCCGGCGCAAGTCCAAAATCGATCTGGCTCATATCGCGTTTTCGGCATGGGATCCGGATCGTTACCTCGGATGGCTCGATCGCGCTATCGGAAGTTACCTCTACAGCCGCTGGTGCGTACTCGCCGTGGTGCTGCTCTTCGTCTTTGAAGGCGCAGTCTTTGTTTCCAACTGGAACGTCATGGGCCCGGACATGGCGCTCTACTTTAACTTCACGCGCAAAAGCCTTCTCGATCTTGCGCAGTTCTGGGTGCTTTTTCTCATCCTCGGATTCTTTCATGAGACTGCACACGGTCTTACCTGCAGGCATTATGGCGGGCAGGTCCACAGCATGGGCCTCATGTTCCTCTATCTCGCGCCAGCCTTCTATTGCGACGTCACCGAAAGTTGGATTTCTGCGACGAAAATCCAGCGCCTGGCCACCATCATTGCCGGCATCTGGGTTGAGATGGTCATCTGCGGTCTGGCGATGATTGTCTGGTCGAATACGCGTGCCGGCGACTGGTCGCATGATTTCGCCTACCAGATCATCCTCCTGACGGGCATCGCAGTTGTGGCGATCAATCTAAATCCGCTTATCAAGCTCGACGGCTATTACTTCCTCACCGAGACCATTGAGATTCCCGAACTCAAAGAGCGATCCACAGCGTTCCTTTCTGGATGGTTTCAGAACCGTGTGCTCGGCCTTGAGGCTGAAATGCCCGTCGTGCCCCGACGACGCGCGCCACTCTTTATCCTGTATGCGCTCGCCTCGGGAATTTATAGTTATTCGCTTCTTTTCCTGGTCGTCCGTTTTTCTTACAACGTCGCCGCTCACTGGCTCGCGGAGTTCGCGCTGATCCCCGCAGGCGCATTGGCCTTTCTGCTGTTCCGTTCGCGCCTGCGCTCCCTGCTGCGCGTGTGCAGGGAGTTTTGGGAAAGAAAATTTGGTTCGAGCCTGCAGTGGCGTTCGCGCCATATCTTCGTGTTGGCCATGCTTGCGGCGCTTGTCTTTCTGCCGCTCTGGCGCGACCGCGAAGATGCCTTCTTCGTGATCGAGCCAACTCATTCCTACACGGTTCATGCAGCAGTTTCGGGAAGGGTTAACGGGGTGCTGGTTCAGGAGGGAGAAAAGGTTCGTGCGGGTGAACCGCTTCTGAAGATGAGCAGTATCGCAGCCGCAGCAATGCAATCCTCAGCGACCGCTCAAACAGGCGGCGCTCGATTTCAGGCATTCACGGCACAAATCCACGGTGAAAGCATCGGCACCGCGGCTGCACAACAGAATGCCGCAATGCGTGCAACGAGTCTTGCAGGTGAGGCTCAGTCCTCTCTCTCGATTGCCGCCCCGGTCGATGGCATCGTCGTCACACGGAACCCCGAGCTGCTGCGTGATCAGGACATCGCATCCGGCCAACCCCTGCTGGAATTGGCAGATGCAGGATCGCGCGTCGTACGTATTTTCATTCCCGCGTCCGCCTTCGACCGCATCTCACCTGGCGCCGAAGTTGCCCTGGTCTTGCCGGGACAATTCTCAGTGTTGCGCTTGACGCTCGCAGCCCCGGGAGGGGAGAGCGTTTCTCTTCCGCCGGGATTAGTAGCCCAGCAGGATTACAAGGGGATCAAACAGGCGGTCTACTACTCGTCTCGCATGGCGCTGCCCGATTCAGCGGGCAATCAGCTTCTCGGCATCTCTGGACCGGCCAAGATTTTCGGCGTCAGGCGGAGCCTCGCGGGGCGTGGACTCAGCCTTGTACTCAACCTGGTCAAAGCTCACGTCTGGTAATGCGAGTGCGGCGGTCGCTTAGGGGGCCGCCGCTTTCGCTACACAGGGATGCAACTCTTGAACCGGTCCGCTCCGATCGCGAAGCAGTTCCTCTTCCGAAGTATCGCCAAAGGGCGATACGTATTAGAGCACTCTGATTGCGGTGCGGAACTTCGCAGTGCGGAACTTGGCGGTACGGAACTTGGCGGTGCGGAATTTCGCAGTCTCCAGCTTGGCGGCCAGCGGGGTGCCAGACGCGGTGGACTTCGTGGACTTGGTGGGCTCAGAGGTTGAGGACTTTGCAGCTGTGCTGCCGCTGATCAAGGACTTCTTTGTGATTGCCATTGTCGCATCTCCTGTTGGATTCTGATGTTTGCCGTACGCCCTAGAGACTGCATTCTCCGTGCCAAACTTCGAGAATTCCAAGAATTTTTGCAACCGATTGATTTTTAAGGCCTTAGCGAAACGGACGAATCTGCGCCCAAAAACTTCAATTCTCGCGATGGGTTAAAAAGTAACCCATCGTGGGTTAATTATTCACCTATAAGGGACGACAGGGCGTACTTGCGGCAGAGGTACTTCATTCGCTGGACATCGAGATTCAGCAAACGGGCGGCTGCGGTCTTGCTGCCATTGGAGCGGTTGAGTGCTGCACTCAGCAAGGCGATCTCAAGCTCGCGTATTTCGCTGTCAAAGTCTGTGCCCTTTTCAGAAAGTAAGATCGATTCCTGAGCGCTGACACTCCGAATCAGCATGTCGGTCGGCAAATCGCTCGCGTCGATCTCCTCGCCCCGGGTGGTAATGATCAGTCGCTGGATAAGATTTTCGAGTTCGCGCACATTCCCCGGCCAGGTATGTTCCTCCAGCACAGACAGTGCCTCGGCGGTGAGCCGCTTCGCCTGAACTCCGTTTGCGACGCAGTGGATTTGAAGGAAGTGCTCGCAAAGCAGCGGGATATCTCCGGTGCGCTCCCTTAGAGGAGGTAGATGGATGGGGATGACGTGGATGCGGTAATAGAGATCCTCGCGGAAACGTCCTGTCCGAGCCATCTCGTCCAGAGGTTCATTGGTCGCGCAAATGAGCCGGAAGTCAATCTTGCGCAGGGTGCGCCCGCCCAGGCGCTGGACCTGGTGATCTTCAAGCACGCGTAATAGCTTGGTCTGCAGCGGCAATGTCAGGGTTGCAATCTCATCCAGGAAAAGGGTGCCGCCATCAGCCAGCTCGATCTGCCCGGGGCGCGACTCCGTAGCTCCTGTAAATGCCCCGCGCTCACTGCCAAAGAGTTCCGACTCGATGAGATTCTCAGGTAACGCGGCGCAATTCAAGCGAATGTACGGCTTTGCCGCCCGGCGGCTGAGAGCAACAATGGCGCGTGCTGCCAATTCCTTTCCGGTGCCGCTCTCGCCTCGAATCAGCACATTGATGCTGCTGCCGGCAACCTGCTGAATCGCGTCGTAGACCAGCCGCATTGCCTCGCTCGCGCCCACAAAATCCTGAAAACGGCTGCGCTCGATTGCCTGCTGGCGCATGTGCTTTCGCTCAGTCTCTTCAGTTTGGCGGCGCAGCAGATCCACAAGCACCATGCGCAGTTCGATGACATCGATCGGGTCGCGAAAGTGAGCATCGGCCCCGGCGCTCATCGCCTGCTTTTCAACGGAGCGGGTGCGCGCCCGGCTCAAGGAAATCAGCACAAACTCTTCATTCAGCTTGCGCAGCTCGTTGAGCACGGTAAGACCGCCGTATGGATCTTCACCCTCGGTATCAATATCGAGCACAACGGCTGAAACGCCTGCTTCCCGCGTCCAGCGCGCCAGGTCTTCGTGGCTGTCGCGAACCACAACCCTGAACCAGGGAAGCAACTCGGGGGTTACCACATCGAGAAACTCATTGTCGATCGTGACAATGCATATCGCGGGAAGCGACGTGTGTGATGCCGACGCTGTCCCCATCCCTGCCACGTTCCGCGCTGAGGGCATATCGAATTCTACCGAGGAATCAAGCAGGTGTCCGCAACAGATTTTCGTTGTCGCTCGATTCGGCGCGGGCTCTCGTCCCGTCGGATCAGCTTCATGCGCCGGTCTTAGGTCGAGATTGGCTAGTCCCGGTGGGGCAGATTCTGCAGATCAATTCCCAACTGCTGGCACTTCTTGTAGAGATGGCTGCGTTCCAGTCCCAGTGCCTTGGCGGTGCGGGTAATGTGCCGGTCGTTTCGGTCGAGCTCCGCCAATACGGTGGCGCGCTCAAAAGCCAGCGCGCGCTGAGCAAGGGTCCCGGATTCATCCGGAGATGCTTCCCCGGCGCTCGCATTCGCGTGCGGAAGTCCAGCAGGCAGCGCGAGCCGCACCGCTTCCTCGTCCACTTCATTTCCGGCCAGCAACAAAAGGCGCTCCACCACATTGCGCAGTTCGCGGATATTTCCCGGCCATGCATACTTCTTGAGTGCCTCAATCGCGCCGGCGGAAAAAGGAACAGGCTTCCATCCATTCTGCGCGCTTACCTGGCTGGCGAAGTGTTCTACGAGCGGGGGCAAGTCCTCGCTGCGATTGCGCAGCGGAGGTAGCTCCACAGGAAACACGACCACGCGATGATAGAGGTCGCGCCGAAAGCCCCCCGATTCGACGAGCTGCTCAAGATTACGATGCGTTGCGACAACTACGCGCACATCCACGGTTGTTGGCTTGTCGGCGCCGATTCGCTCCACTTCGCCCTCTTCGAGCACGCGCAGAAGCTTTGCCTGCATCGATGCGGGCATGTCGCCGATCTCATCCAGGAACAACGTGCCGCGATGCGCCTGCTCAAACTTGCCTGTATGACGCTGCGCAGCGCCGGTAAACGATCCCTTCTCGTGCCCGAAAAGCTCGCTCTCGATCAGCTCCGCCGGGACTGCTGCGCAGTTCAGCGTAACGAATGGTCCAGCGGAACGCTTACTCTTCTCATGCAGGGTGCGTGCGGCAAGTTCCTTGCCGGTTCCCGTCTCACCGTAGATGCAAACGCGCGACTCGCTCGCGGCTACGCGCTCAAGCTGTGCCATCACGCGCCGCATGGCTTCGCCGGCGTAGACCAGGGTATGCTTTCCCACGCGGGTGCGGAGGTCGCGATTCTCAACTTCAAGACGCGTCAGCTTCAGTGCGTTCTCCACTGTCACCAACAGCTTTTCTGTGGACAGAGGCTTCTCAAGAAAATCAAGCGCGCCCAGGCGCGTCGCGCGCACCGCCATTTCGATATGCGCCTGCCCGCTCATCATCACGACCGGCGCAGTGACGCCCGCCGCTTTGAGGTCTTCAAGCAATAAAAGTCCGTCGCGGCGCGGCATGACGACGTCACTCAAGATCAAATCAAAGGGCTGTGTCCGGGCCAGCTCCAGCGCGCGGGCGGCGTTGTCGCATACCACAGCTTCGTGCCCAGCAAGACGAAATGCGCGAGCCAGAGAAGCCAGAGTGTTTGCCTCATCGTCGACAATCAGGATGTTCGCTTTCGTGCTCATGCTTCGGCCTTCGGCAGTGTGATGATAAACGTTGCGCCGCCGCCTGCGCGGCTTTCCACTGCGATTGTGCCCGCATGGTCAGCAACCACCGACTGCACAATCGCAAGCCCCAGCCCCGTTCCATGCTGCTTAGTTGTGTAGTACGGCGTGAAGAGGCGTTCGCATTCCTCGGGCGTGAGCCCTTCGCCGGTGTCGGAAACGCGCAGCTCCACTGCGGCACCTTTTGGATGCGCGGAGATGGTCAACTTGCCTCCGTCAGGCATGGCGTCCATGGCATTCAGAACCAGATTCGAAAGCGCCCGGTGCATCAGCTCCGGATCAACCATTAGTGGCATCGGCTCATCGGCGACGTCCGTTTCGAAGCGGACTTTTGCGCCGTCAAGGTCCCCGGCAGTTGCATACAGTGAATGCGCCCGCGCCACCAGGTCTTTCGCGTCGACACGCTCCAGCTCGGGTTTGGGCATCTTGCTGAAGTCCGAGAAGCGCCCGATGATCGTTTTCAGGTTGGCAATTTCCATGCCGAGCGTCGTGGCGCTCTCGCGAAACACTTCGTCGAACTCAGCCTCAGGAAGTTCGCGCGCCCGCACCAGATTCTCAACGGTGAGTTGCAACGGAAAGAGCGGATTCTTCAGTTCGTGCGCCAGTCTGCGGGCCAGTTCGCGCCACGCCGCCACGCGTTCGCTTTGGACAAGGCGTTCGCGTTGGCTCGCCAATTGGCTCGTCATGTGATTGAAGCTGCGCGCCAGCACACTTACTTCATCATGCCCGCGTTCCGGCACGCGCGCATCCCAATTTCCGCCGGCAACTTCCTCGGCCGCGCGCGCCAGTTCCTCGATGGGCCGTGAGACGCGCGCCGCGATCCACAGGCTGAAGGCAACGGCCAACAGAATGCCGCCTGCCGCGACTCCGTAGGCAATGGCTCGGATATGCTGTTCCGCCTCCACCATGCCGCCTCGCGAGATTGCCACAGTGAGCACCGCCAGCACATTGCCGGAGTCGCTTTTCAGCGGAATCGCCGTCGCATTTACGCTGTCCTCGCGCCGGTCAGTCAGGTAGAGGAGTGCGCTTGTCTGCTGCCCGCTCCTGGTTGCTGCGTCGATCAGCGGCTGATAGCGAGCCGCGCCGGGAATATCGCCATTTGCCCCGACCAGGCGCTTCCCGTCAAAGGCTCCGGCAGCCTGACCGCTGCCGCTCGCATCCGGGCTGCCGTTCGCGGAAGGCCCTGCGACGCTGTAGAGCCCCACGTTCATACCGGGCACAACGGGGAGGCCGGCGAGGAAGCTCTGGTCGAGCCGCGCACCACCGACCAAGTGGACTGCGGGCTCCGCGCCGTGAATGGCACGCACCGCAAAAAGACCAAGAGCCGTCGATCCGTCGGGCAGCTCTTCACGTTTCAAAAAGGATGTCTGCGCCGTTGCGGCCGCGGCAGGCTCCGGATACCCAAAGCGTGCCGGCCACTGCGCTGAACTCACGACATTTCCATCCGGACCCACAATCTCAAGAAAGTCGAGCTGCGCATCCTGCGCCATGGTTTGCGCCTCGGTCAGATACGGCGCTGCGTCGTTGGACTGAACCAGTTCGAAGGCCATAGCTCGCGACCGTTCGCTCGCGGCCAGGTGCTCGACCGCCGCCGCTACCTCAGCGGATCGATGCTGAAACTCGCGCTGAAACTGGCTGACGAAAAGCGCCGTCTCCTCCTGATCGCGCTGCTCGAATACCTGCCGAATCCGCAGCAACACGGTCCACGCCACAGCGGCCACGGCTGCCGCTATGGTGAGCGAAAACAGCAGCAGCAGCTTTTGGCGCAGGCTCATGGCGCGTCCTCCAGCGAAGCACCGGCAAGGTCCGGCGAGCCATCAGCGTGCAGTTGAAAATCGCGAACGCGGCCGCCGATTGCGTAAGCCCGAGGAAGATCCAACAGCGGAATCAATGTGTGGCGATCAAGGACCTCGCGTTCCGCCTTGAAGAGATCGTCGGAGTTCTGAGCGACTGCGGGCGCAGTCTGTCCCGCGGTGCGCAGCAATGCTTCAAGAGCCGCGCCCGGTTCCCCGCCTTCGAGGTCGAGCTTGCGCAAAACCAGATCAGCGTGTTGTGCATTGCTCGCGCCCACCACCTGCACGTTGAATCCCGCTTCGTGCAAATTCAGCGCGATCCGCTGAGCGGCTAACTGCATTGCGCCATTGCCTTCCACGCTCAGCGCGAGAGACGGAGCCGCGATCCCCCCGCGCACCTCGTGAGCTTTGTTCAAATCGCGATCCGTAGGAAACAGGAATGAGTATCCGGTAAGCCTCTGCGGCAAGAGGCTTGCGGTCACCTCACCCTGCTTTTGATAGATCACATTGAAGAGCGCGCCGCGGTCCAGGGCAAGCGAAACGGCCGCGCGGAGTGCGGGGTTGGCCAATGCGCCCGTATCCGACTCCTGAAGCGCCAGAAGAGTCACGGGCGGGGACACGACCAAAGTGAGTCGCTGCTGCTGGGCTTGACGCATTTGCTCTGCGGGAACTTCGACCACATCAGCGCGTCCAACGCCCAGATCGAGCCACTGGTCGCGGACAGGTCGATGGACGCGGATTTCAACCACATCTGCAAAAGGCCGTCCCTGCCAGCAGGTTTCGTTGGCGGCCAAGGTCAGCACGCCGTTGTTGAACCCGGTGAGTTGAAAAGGTCCGGTACCGATGGCTCCATTTGGTGTTCTCCCTTCGGCCGCGATGGTCAGCGAGATAAGAAAATTACCGCCCGCCAGCAAAGCAGGCAAATTCGGCATCGGCGAGTCGCCGGTGAATACGACGGACGAACCCGCTGCGCGAACGGCAGTCCATGGACAGTCCGCGGGGCACGATGCGGTCAGTGACGCGACAACATTCACTGAAGTCATCGGGGTGCCATCGTGGAAATGCACACCTGGGCGCAGACGGAACTGCCAGCGATGATCGCTGTTTTCCGATTCCCATTCAACGGCCAGAGCAGGACGGACGACGCCATTTGCATCGAGCGAGGTCAATCCATCGAATACCAGCCGACGCGGCAGCCCGTCGGGGCGCTGCCAAGGGTCGCCTTCGATCTCCACACGCAACGTGCCGCCGTAGTGAGGGCGCGTCCGTGCACCGGCCGCGAGCGCGAGCCCGGCCATCAGGCAGCTAATTGCAAAGCGCCGTAACACGGTCCACCTCGTATTCACCTGCAGTGTTTCGTACCACGGCCAGAACGCTCCTGCCGTCCGGCGCTGCCCAAATCTGCATCACGGCCCCCATCATGGCGAGCGGAGCGCTGGCCGGAATAGCTTCGTTTGCGGGCAACTCGTATGCCCTTAAGCCGTCGTTCGAGGCCTCACCCGAACCGGAGGCAATGATCGGCGTGTCGGCACCGCAGGCCGATCGCAGCCCTGCGAAATCGCTGCCCCAGTCACGCGTGCCGGTCACAGGTTTCAGCGCGTTGTTCTCTGTGAGCTGCACCTTTCCGTCAATGCCGTTGACCAGCAGAGCGGCCCCACCCACGGGTCGTGGAATCAACGCCGCGGAATAGAACGGAGGGAGGTCAACGCCCAGGCCGGGGGTTACGACGCCGGTGAAGTAATTGCGCGCCGCGTTATAGAAGGCTTTGAGCGGGGCAGTGTTGACCGTGCTGTTCATTTGCACGATGGGCCACGGATCGTCGCTGTCTGCGCAATGTACCTGCCAATCTTCTGCAGGCGGCGCCGGTGCGTAAGTGCCCGTGCACAGTATTCCGGGTAGCCATGCCTCAAAGCCCATGCCGTCTTGCGTCGTGAGCATGATCCCACGCGGATCGCGGGCAAGAGGCCGCTTCTGTCCAACGTTTGCCCGCGTTCTTTCGTGCCATCCATCTGCTGCGTGGATGTAAAAGACAATTTGCTCTGGTTCAAGGATGGCCAATCCGTTCGGTGTCTCGAGCGCCGCAAGCACCGGCTCGCTCGCAGTAAGGATCGTCTGCTTCCGTAGCGTGATTCCGCTTCCCAACTGGGATTCCTGCGGCCTGTCCAGCGCTAGATGCACCATCGTTACGCGCGTCTCGCTGCCCTCAGCCAATTCGGCCACCCAGATGCGCTCTCCCGCATTCTCGCTCAACGTGATGCGGATAACATTGGCGCTTTCGTCGCCCGATACAGTCACTCCATGAGTCTTTAGATCCTGTTCGAACAGTGCACGAATTGCAGGGATTTCGTCAGAGGGAACTGTGGAGATATTGCGCACAGTGAGGCGGGCCTGCCCCGGACCGAGGAGCTCGGCAATCTGCGTGGCGAGCGCGGCGGCTGGCTGGGTCCATCGGCTCGGAGCCGGTGCAGCATGCGCAGCCAGAGCCATCAGCCCGCTCGCCACAACCGCGATGATCCCCGTCAACTTCATTGCCTTCATCCTTTTATGCAAATGTCGTTTGCGCGGATTATATCGTTCGGTGCTTCGTCGCCGCGCTGATGCTTTGCGCGATTCACAGTACTTAGAATCCTGCCCGTCCTTAGTCCACGCTGAAACTGCTCAAAAAATGCGCGAATACTTTGTCCCCATCCGAAACGAGAGCTTTCCCGCTCTCGTCTGAGACTGTAAAGATGAACAGTTCGCGAGGATGAAAGATGTATGTGTAAGTCTGATCGCCATATTCAGAATACCCATCGCCTTTTGCGATGAGCTGGACATGATCAAGCCCCGGATAACCGGAAGAAGTCAACCACAGGTTCAGCGCATCTTCGTCTTTCAGATTCAATTTCACTGCCAAGGTGTACTCGCGACCCCGATATTCAAATGACTCCTCGCAGGCAATGTTGTCTGAATTGAGTGCTTCCTTTGAGAATTCCATTCTCCTTTGAAGTGTCGCCTCCGCGGGATACTCAAAGGCTTCTCCGCATTCATTGTCAGAGTAGACTTCCCAATCCGGTCCGTCCTTCACCGGCCCGACGAACGCAAAAGAGTGCAGCATCCGGTCCAAATCGCCCATGATTCTGCGCCATGCTCGAGAGTTTACGGGGTGGTACCCTTCATCCTCCTCGTCTTCAGGACCCATGTCTCTTCCTGCGATCACGATAGCAACGTCGAAGCAGACGTGTTGATAGAACGCACGGTACTCGGTCGATCCTTCCGAACTGCCCCCTCCAGCTTCATCCGTATCGCCATAGGCAAACAAGGTTCCGTGAATCTTGATTGTCTTGATTTGACCCGAGCCTGTATCGATCTTGTCGCAATCCGCCTCGGTCTTCGTGTCGCGCAGCACGTTGACAGAAATGCCTACCGCCTGGATCGACGTCTCCTTGAAGGCATTGCCGTTGTACTGAAAGCAAGCGACGGTGAAGTTGCAGATGGGGAACATAGACAGCTCTGCCGGTTCGACTGGATGACTCGGATAAAAGGTCATGCTGCCGGGGTAGTCGATCGCGAAGCCGAAGTCCGGGCTGCGATAGGTCTGCCATCCCGCGCGCTCCTCCGGCGCGGAAGCCGCCCACGCGACCGTGGCCGCGGAATACAAAGTGGCCAACAAAATGCCTCGTATCAAATTTGCGTTCATAGATTCCTCCAGCGTTCCGTCAATGCCTGGTTCCCAGGTCTCGGCATTGAGACCCGGGAACCCAAGCATGCCGCACGTGTTCGTCCGGCAAGATGTCAGTGGCCGGTCTTTGGCGCTGGGTCGTCCTCGCTGTCCATCTCCTGCTTCACTACCGGAGCGTTCGCCATGCTCTTGAAGACGTCATTGGCGAAGAAGAACTTTCCGTCCGATGGAACCATCACCACCTGGATTTTGTCGGAAAGCCGCTCGGCGATGATCTTGTTGATCAGCAGCGGCGACTTGTTCAGCAGTGCTGCTTCGCTCGTCATGCGCTCCGCATTGGCCTCGGCAATCAGCTTGATGCGGCTCGCCTCCGCGTCCGCCAGCAGGTTGCGCCGTTGCAACTCAGCCTTGCTGTCGATCACCTTGGCCTGCGCGTCGGCGTCGGCATTTTCGATGGTCGCTTCCTTGCGTGCCTCGGCCTCAAGCTTGCTCTGCTCAATCTGCTTCTGCTTCAGCGGCAGCGTGTACTGCATGGCATCGGCCTCGCCCTTGGCTTCCACTACTTTGGATTGCGCGTCGCCTTCGGCCTCTTTCACCTTCTGCACCGCCTCGGCTTCGGCCTGCAACTCGGCGATCCTCACCTGCTTCTGCTGGATGTCGGTGTCCACGCTCATCTGGTCGTCCTGCTGCTCCTTCAGCAGCAATCCTTCCAATCCCTTGGCGTACTCCTCAGGCAGTTGAATATCCGAGAGCATCACTTCCTCCACGATGATGCCGTCGGTCCCAAGCTGGCGCGTAATGATGGCCGCTGCCTTCGAGCGCACTTCCTCGCGTTTCGAGCTGAAGATTTCCCGTACCGTGTAGGCAGGCGCCAGCTCGCGCCATGCGCTGGCCACCACCGGCGGCACCAGTTCCTTGTCTGCGGGTTGGGGCAAATGCGCCTGCACGCTGGCAAGTTTGTTGGGATCGAGCCGATAGCGCACAGTCACGCCGAGGCCGATGTTCAGACCTTCGCGCGACTGCACATCGAGCCCTGTCCGCTGCGCTGCGGACTTCACGCCTTCCTGCACGAGTCCCGCGGTAAACAGGTGATCGCGCAGGTCAAACATCTCCACGTTATCGATCAGGGGCGTAATAAAGTGCACCCCTGGGTAAAGCGTTCCCGGCAGTGTGCCTTCAAGCTGGCTGATGCGGATGCCCCCCATACCGCTGGGCACTACTACAATGCTGCCCGCGACCAACAAAGGGAGGCACGCCGCTATCGCCAGTGCTACTGGACCGCGCCATGCGATCTCTTCGGGCCCAACAGCCGTCTCGCCATACATTGCTTCCTCTCCGCCGGTTTTGCGGCGCGCGAACTGAATGCGCAGCCAAAGTCCATACAGCGGAATTGCCACCGCGGCAGCCAACATCAGCACTCCCGCGACCATCAACAACATCTTCAGTGCGATCATTTTCCTTCTCCCTTTTGGTTGTGGTTGTGCTCATTTCGTTTCCCGGTTCCCGGCCATGGAGCCAGCAGTAGCCGGACCAGCCCACCCAACGTCATCTCCTCAAGCAGCAAACCCGCCGCCACCGGCAGCAGCACTGCTCCCAAACTGCCCATCCCTTCCGTCAGCAGCGTCATTGCCTTCCTCCTTTACTTCGATCCGCCAACCGCGATCGGCGCAGCCGCTTCATCCACCGGAGTCGTCGCCGCCGGCTCGACTTGCGCCGTCAGAACAGGCTCCTGCAGGGTGGCCGTCGAAGGCTTCTGGGTGTCGCCAAACAGCTGTGCTGTTTCTTCATCGCGCTGACCCACTAACTCCACTGCGTCGCCGACTGCAACCTGCCCGTAGAGTTCTTCCAGGTCGGCCTTTGCCATCCGAATGCATCCGTGCGAAGCAGCCTTGCCGATTGATTTGGGCTCGTTGGTTCCGTGAATTCCATATCCGTGAATGCTCAACCCCATCCACCGCGTGCCCACCGGATTGCTCGGCCCCGGAAGAACGGTCCTGCCGTCGTGGTGGTAAACCGGGTTCATCACGCGCCGCTCGATGGTGAAGGTTCCTACCGGGCTCGGCGTCGAAGGCTTGCCCACCGCGACGGGATACACCTTCTTGACTTGCCCGTCTTCGACCAGCGCCAGCTTGTGGTCCTCAAGGCTCACCACGATCACGCGCCTTGCAGCTGTAGCCGCAACGGCCGGTTGCCGGGGATTCACCGCGCTCTGCGCTACTGCCTGCCCTGCCAGAACTGCCATCGCCGCTGCCATTGCCAATTTGCTGAGATTGAAAACCGTCATCGCATCCCCCGAATCAGTTGCTCAATTGCCTGCGCCCTAACCAAGTGCAAGCCGAACGCCAATCGAAAAACATTGAAAATAAACATCTTATGGGGAGAATATGCAGGATGGCTCGTGTCATTTCACCCACACTGTGTGTGCCCTGACACGCTCGGCAGAAGGGGAGGAAGCCTGGTTTTCAGAAGAAGATTCCGGCGCGGAGTTGCAGGGCCCTGGAAGGGACGATGGAGAGATTGCGAGAATCGCACGACCGCTGCCGACCAGAGAGCCGGTCGAAGAAATGAATCGCCTGCTCACTGCGCCGGCTTGAGTTACTCGTTGAACTACTCAATGTCAATGCGCGCGCGCGCCGCGCACTGTGACCATCAGATGGGGGCGAGGAGACGCGAAGCGAAACGGCAGGATGCTTCGTGGATGAACTGGCAACTCGCCGCCCACCCGAGCGTTGCGGCAAGCTCGTTGCGAGTGGGGTTTATGATGCCTGCATGACGGGTGAAAAAGCGAATCGCCTCAACGTGTGGGCGCTTGAATACGGTTTGAAGCCCGGCGCCATTTCGGGTTCCTTTGTGCTCGTGGCATTGTTATGGGCATTTCCTTTGCAGCACATTATCGCCTACCCATTTGTGTTTCTCTTTTTCGGCGCCGTCATGGGGAGCGCCTGGTTTGGCGGCGTCATAGCGGGCTTTCTGGCAGTGACTTTTTCTTCGCTTCTCATTACCTACTTTTTTGTTCCGCCTCTTTATTCAATGTCGTTGACCAAGGACTCACAAAGCTTTCTGACTGCGTTTATCGTATGCGCTATCGCCATTACTGTGGTGAGTTCTGCGCGAAAGCGTGCGGAGATCGCAATTCGTGCCGCGCGGGATCAACTGGAGACCAAGGTACAGGAACGCACTCTGGAGTTGCAGCAATCCAACCTGGAGATCAAGGAAAGCGAGCGGCAACTGCGTCTGCTTACGGAAGCGATCCCACAGCAGATATGGCGTGCTGACGCCGCGGGCCGCATTGAATACTGCAATCGCCACCTGTGCGATTACATCGGCCGGCCATCTGGGACTCTGCAGGATGCGGCGTTGTTCGATGCACTGCATCCTGAAGACGATCTCCAGTTCCGCCGTGAATGGCAAGCGGCTCTGGCGAGCGGCAACCCATTCGAGATGGAGGCGCGCATCCGCGGTGCGAACGGAGCCTATCGTTGGTTCCTGGTCCGCAGTATCGCGCAGCATGCTGAAGACGGCCGAATCGCGCGCTGGTATGGCATCCACATCGATATTGAGCAGCAACGCAACGCGCAGCAGGGCTTGGTGCGCGCGCAAGATGAGCTCACTCGGTTCGCTCGCACGCTCAGCCTGGCCGAGATGGCCGCATCCATTGCGCACGAACTCAACCAGCCGCTCACGGCCGTCGTCACGCATGCCTATGCGTGCCGCGAGTGGCTACGCAGCGATCCGGCAAATCTTGAGAAGGCCTCGGCCACTGCGGAGAAGATTGTGCAGGAAAGTACGCGCGCCAGTTCCGTCGTGAGCCGCGTACGCGCGCTTTTCAGCCAGGAACCGCACGTGAGGAAAACGACCGACATGAACCGCCTGATTCAGGCGCTGGCACGCATCCTGCGCGATGAAGCGATCCGGAGGGATGTGTCTATCAAGCTCGTCCTGGCAAACGATGTTCCCCGCCTGGAGATGGACACCGTGCAGATCCAGCAGGTTCTGCTCAACCTCGCTACGAATGCGATGGATGCATTGATGCTTGTCCGCAGCCCGCGCGAGCTCATTATACGATCAGAGAAGCGCGGCGATGACGAAATCCTGGTCACGGTGGAAGACCACGGTCCGGGCATCGCGCCTGAAATTGCACCGAAGATATTTGAGCCGTTCTTCAGCACCAAACGGCACGGTACGGGGATGGGCCTTGCTATCTGTCGCAGCATTGTCGAATCACACCAGGGACGTCTTTGGGCCGCCAATTCCATGCGCGGTGGCGCCATATTTCAGTTCACTTTGAGAGCGCAATCATGATCGTGAAGCAGGATGCAAATCCAAAAATGCGCGAAACAGTCTTCATTGTTGACGATGACGCGGCGATCTGCGAGGGGTTGTGCAATCTGCTTGAAGCAGTCGGAATCAGTTCAAAATGCTTCTTCACCGCCGAGGGATTTCGCGCGCACTGGTCTGAGGAAATGGCGGGGTGCCTGCTTCTTGACGCGCGGCTTCCCGGAGTAAGCGGCGTTGAGTTCCAGCAGCGCCTGCGGCAATCGGGCGTTCAAATCCCAATCATCTTCATGACTGCGCACGGTGATATTCCGATGGTGCGCAAAGTGATGAAGGCCGGCGCGATTGAATTCCTCACCAAGCCCTTTCAAAAGGAGGAACTGCTTCACGCCGTGGAGCAGGCGTTCGCGTTTGACCAGGGACGACGCGCCGAAGAAGGGATCATCAATGGGATCCGCGCGCGCATCAACTCGCTCACGGCGCGAGAGCGCGAAGTGATGGCCATGGTCACAGCAGGCCTCCTGAACAAGCAGATCGCCGGTGAGCTCAATCTGAGCGAGATCACAGTCAAGCTGCATCGCCGCCACGTAATGGAGAAGATGCAAGCCGGCTCGCTCGCGGAGTTGGTGAAGATATGCGAGCGGGTCAAAGAGCCTTCGTGGCCGGGGACGAAGGCATAGGTGAAACTAGGTGGGCTCTGCGCAAAATCCTTATATCGTCCTTATTTTTAGGGCTTCTGACTATACCAAAGCATAGATTGTATTCTCAGCTCGCGAGTTCTAGCCTGACTCCATACTGAACGGCAACAGGTGACAACCCAGATCGTGCGGGCGTCTCGCAAGCGCGGACGCGATGGCATCCCTGTATCTGCGGCCACTCTCTGCAATGGAACTGCGGTCCAACATTTGACCCGCACCGTTTCAGCATTCGCTGGCAGGAATCTGCTTACCGGCGCATCTTTACTCGGCCGGAAAAATCGTCTTCAAGTTCGCGGAGGGGAAATGGGAACTCAGGCGCTGCTCGTTGAAGTGTTGCTATCGTCATTCTTCGCAATCGCTTGCTTTCGCGCTCGGGCCGAGTCGCCGACTATTCACGGCCTCGCTCCGCAAAGGCTCTTTGTCCTGACTGACAGGCTGGAACGTTTGCGCCGCACGCGCTGGCAGTGGTTCGCCATGGTTCTCCTGCTCTTTGTGATGCGCCAGCAGTTGGGCGCCCCCGTCATCGCTGAGCTTACAGCGCTTACTCAATTCATTGTCTTTCTTGCATTGCCTTCGCAGAAGACTTCAGTGGGGGTGCTGCATCGTCCATGAAGGAGCTGTTGGATGCCGGCGAATTTCTGATCCGAGCGCGGCGAAGATTGCGCTTTGGTGAGTTTTCGCGTGAGCCA
The DNA here is from genome assembly GCA_963725945.1 of uncultured Acidobacteriota bacterium. Lineage (GTDB taxonomy): Bacteria > Acidobacteriota > Terriglobia > Terriglobales > Acidobacteriaceae > Telmatobacter. The sequence continues at coordinate 329,175 of CAVSAW010000022.1, forward strand.
ATCAAGCTGTTGCGGTTGGAGTGGAAAGGGGATGCGGTGGAATGCGATTGGATGATGCGCGCGGGTGATCCATGGGACGTCGATTTGCCCGTTCACCTGGCCGAAGAAAACCAGACTCTGCAGGCATTGCGAGACGCGCTGAATCTGCGCGACATCGTCTTCAAGTCGTTTCCCGAGGTTAACAACGCTGAGCTGCGCATGTTCCGCGCCAGCGTTGATCACTTGCCCGAGCTCGTCATGACCGGCAGCGTGAATCGCACTAACGAAGCTTGTTCGCGAGTGGGTTCAGTCGCCATGCGCGCAATGCTCTGTGGCTTTCGCTTCACCATGGCTGAGGGAGTGCTGGAAAGCATCGACCGTGTGCCGGTAGGTTGTTCCTGAAGTTCTTTCCTCGTTTGGCGCGAACACGCGGCGACCCACCGCTGATTTGCCGGCGGATTGCGCAGTACCAGTGTTTTTATTTTTGAGATCCCTAACCCGGTTCAAGGAGGGCAGTTATGGCAGCAACAAAATCACAAGGCAAGGCATTCACACTCTTCATGGCGGGGATTACGGCGACTTGCGCCGGAATCGCCTATTTCGAAACCGGCAGCGGCAAGCTGGCATGTTTTATCGGCCTGGCTGTCCTCATTCTTTCCCTGGTCTACTTCTTCAAAATCAAGCCTGACGAGGGCAAGATAGCCGCCGGCGCGCAACCAGCGGTGATGAAGCTGATCGGCATCGCGGTTGTGGCGGGGGGCTGGCTGTTTGTCCTCTTCGGATTGCATCTCTCGGCCAGCGTTGGCGGACGCCTGGTGACATCGACCCTGGGATTTCTCATTTCGATTGCCGGAATCTTCTATATTCTGGCTCCCGCGGTCAACAAGAATGCCATCTGGAAAGCTTGATTTCTATTCCCCAATCTCTCTCGGCGATGAACAACCCAACCCTGGAGCTCAATCGATGAGAATTGCTCGCATTGCAACTTGGACTTGCGCCCTGGCGATCCTTCTGATGGCAGGCGCAGCGACTGTGGCTCGGGCTGACGCTGCACCTTCCGCGTCGGCTGCCGAGTTGAAGGACGCCCTCTCAAAGGCGCCTACAACCTCTACTCTTGCCAACGGCGATCCCGGCGGCGTGCTCACTGGCACCGTGAGCGATGTGCCGGTGGCCGATGCCAAGACCGGGTTGACCCTTGGCGATGTCGGCAACCAGGTCGGCCAGAACAAGATTGCCATCAACTTTGTCTGGACGCTGGTCACCGGCTTCCTGGTCATGTTCATGCAGGCCGGATTCGCCATGGTTGAGGCGGGCCTCTGTCGAGTGAAAAACGCCAACCACACCTACATGATGAACTTCTTCGTCTACACGTGCGGGTTGTTCGCCTACTGGATCATAGGCTTCGCCATCCAGATGGGAGGTGCGGCCGGCAACGGAAATCTCGGCGGATTACAGTCGCTGAACACAGAGCATATGCTCACCGTGTTCGGAACCCACTGGGGCATCTTCGGCGAATGCGGAATGTTCCTCGCCGGGCACACCTATGATGTCGGCGTGATGGTCATCTTCCTCTTCGAGATGGTCTTCATGGATACGGCCCTGACCATCGTCACAGGCGCCTGCGCAGAGCGCTGGAAGTTTATGGCCTTTGCTGTTTCCTCGGTGCTGATGGGCGCGTTCACCTATCCGCTGTATGGCAACTGGGCATGGGGCGGCGGCTGGCTCTCGCAGCTCGGCGTCAACCTCGGGCTCGGCAAGGGCTACTGCGACTTTGCCGGATCGGGCGTGGTGCACGCGGTCGGCGGACTGACGGCTCTGGCTGTGGCGATGATCATCGGCCCACGCATCGGCAAGTTCAATCGCGACGGCTCCGCCAACGCCATCATCGGCCACGACATCTCCGCGGTGCTGATCGGCTGCTTCATCCTGGCCTTCGGCTGGTTCGGATTCAACCCCGGCAGCACGCTGGGCGCCTCTGCCGCCGGCAACTTGCGCATTGGTTCGATTGCCGTGAATACCATGCTCGCCGGCTGCACTGCAACCTTCGGCGCACTGCTCTATATGTGGGTGATGAAGGGCAAGCCCGATGCCTCGATGAGCGGCAACGGCATTCTGGCGGGCCTGGTGGCGATTACCGCGCCCAGCGGCTTCGTCAGCACCTTTGGCGCCGCCGTCATCGGCTTCATCGCCGGCGTTTTGGTCTGCCTCAGTTGCGCCTTTGTTGAGAATTACCTCAAGGTCGACGATCCGGTCGGCGCCGTCTCGGTGCACGGGACCTGCGGGCTCTGGGGTGTGCTGTCCATCGGCTTCTTTGCCGACGGCACCAGCAACTATGGCGGCGCCTGGAACGGCGTCAACGGTTCCGTCACGGGCCTGTTCTATGGAGACGCGCAGTCAGTTGGTGGCGCAGATTGTCGGCTGCGCGACTCTGGTCGGCTTCGTATTCACCTTCAGCTTCGTCCTCAACTGGATCCTGGACATCATCCTCGGTCAGCGCGTCTCTGCGGCCACTGAGGTTGCCGGCCTCGATCTCCCCGAGATGGGTCAACTCGGTTATCCGGAATTCGTTCTCCGTCCGGAGCCGGACTTCATGACAACTGCGGAACGTGCATTTGTCGCTTAAGTTCACCGATGGCATTCTCCTGGTGCAGCAAGGTGATCCCTCCCATGCCTTGCTGCCCTCTTTTTGATGAACCTCTTGGAGCTACCACAATGAAGATAATTCGCAGCCGCGTTCTTTCTGAAGATCATGCGATGCCTCTCGTCGCGCCCAATCAAGCCCAGCCGGCTCTGCCGGCCGAGCTTGGTCCTGAGCCTTCGAGACTGCTGGAGAGGATGTTCCGCGATCCCCGCGTACTCCATCCACAGGAGCGCAGCGACTTGATTGCGCACCTGCGCGGTGCTGTCGATTTAGCGCCGCGAGTCCCCGAGATCCGCGTGCTGCTGGGCATGGCGCTCTGCGTCGATTTGCAGGCGCAGGAGGCAATGGAGGAATTGCGCCAGGCCGTGACCCTGGCTCCGGAATGCTTCGTCGCGCGTCTGAAGTTTGGCGAGTTGCTGATGCGTTTGCGCATCTGCGATCAGGCAGCAGAGCACACCGAATGTGCTGCGCAACTGGCAACCAACGATGTGCAGTCGGAACTCGCACGCAGGCAGGCGGCCACCATTCGCACCATGCGCAGCGAAGGAATCGAGCGCGGAGGCTATGCCGGCCTGCTCCCACGCGTGCTCCGCTTTCGCCGCAAGTTCACACCTCAGAGCAGTGGCGGCCGTATTGGCTGGTTCCAAGTAGGAGAGGATGCCCGCGACTCTGCAATTGGCGCTGCTGATCGCCATACTTCTTCCAGCAGGGAAAATCGTCGCGTCTATCAGTACGCGCTTCGGAATTCCCGCCATTCTCGGCGAGCTGATGGTGGGCGTGCTGGCCGGCCCCGGCTGCATTGACATGCTTCATATGCGCCTGTTCAGCGGCACCCCTGCCGCGGATGCCTTTCTGCTCCTCGCGCAGATCGGCGGCTTTGTTCTCATGTTCATCGCCGGTCTCGAGACCGACATCGACCGCATGCGCGAAGCCAGCGCTACCGCGTTCCTGGTCGCGTTCTCGGGCGTGATCTGGCCGTTCTTTCTCGGGTGCGGGCGCGGCACATCTGCTTGGTCTTCCCTGGAGCACCGCCTGTTTTCTGGGTGGAGCGCTGACGGCGACCAGCGTTTCCATTTCCGCGCGCACGCTGATGGATGCAGGCAAGATGACTACTCCCGAGGCATCGGTAATTCTTGGCGCCGCGGTCATCGACGATGTCATGGGCCTGTTTGTGCTCGCCTTTCTCGCGGCCTCATGCAGCAATACCGGCGCGCGCGCATTCGGTGTCGCCCCCATGCTTTCCAACTGGCTGCAACAGCATCTTCCCTGGGCGGCCCAGCATCCGCTCGTTGTGCAGATGACGCTCATCGCCATCTCCGTCAGTATCTTCTTCGTAGTTGCCTACGGCGCCGCCACAGCGCTGGGTCGATCCGCTGATGCGACTGTTTCGTAAACTCGACGTCAACGAAGCCGTGACAAGCTGCGTGCTCGCTCTGGTGCTTCTCTTCGCCGTCAGCGCGGAATGGCTGGGCAGCGTTGCCGGAATCACCGGAGCCTATCTTCTAGGCTATGTATTCGCGGGCGCAAAGCTCAAGACTCTGATTGAGCGCACCTTTTACGCCATCGGCCACGGGCTCCTCATCCCTCTGTTCTTCGTTTCCATCGGGCTGTCCAGCAATTTCCGCGCCCTGGGAGGTCATTGGCTGCTATTGATCGTCATCTTCACGGTTGCTGTGATCAGCAAGCTCATCGGCTGCGGCATGGCCGCGCTGGGCATGGGCATGGGGACGGTGCGCAGCTTTCGCGTCGGCTGCGGGATGATCTCACGCGGTGAAGTGGGATTGATCGTGACCGCCATGGGGGCCAGCACAGGGCATCTTTCAGCAACCCGAAGTTGCCGTCATGGTCACAGTGGTTCTGCTCACTACCCTCATCACACCACTCATTATGCGAGGAGCGTTTCTGATCAAATGTCCTGAAGATCAGAAAGAAGGCGAGGATTCGTCGGAGAATTCAGCCCATTTCTCCGCGGTTTCCGAGTCCCAAGCCGAAGCGTGACATTCACAGATCACTTTGTACACCCATTCAGCTCCGATTCCACCCGCGAATTACTCCTGCAGTTTTGAGTCTTGCTGCAGAAGCCTGACGGTGATGTATACCGCCGGAATCAGGAACACCAGTGACCCGACCACCCACATCACCACCGCGCCAACCACCTGGTCCGACAGCGGAGATACATTGAAGATGTTCGGCTGGGTCAGATAGTAGGGGTAGACGGGCCGATTGCAGAAGGCGAGGAACGCTGAAAGCGCAGTGTTGACGATGTCAGCGCCCACCAGGTAGGGCAGCATCGTCCAGCCCGGATAGCGCGCGCTCGTAGGCCAGGGGCGAATGATAGGCCACCAGAAAAGAATTGAAGAGCCAAGAAAGCAGATGTGCTCGAAGTCGTGCCAGCGCTCGTGCTCAAGCGCGAAGTCGTACGCGGCAGGCACATGCCACCCGAGGAAAATAATGTTCATCGCCAGCCACGCCACAATCGGCGTGACAAGAAATCTGCCCAGCGTCCGAAGGGTCTTCATGCGCAGCAGAGGGCCCAGAAGATGGACGGTCACGATACGCGGAAGGCCGCGCAGCAGCGGAACCTGCGGATATCCGAGCAGCAGAAGCGGCGGAACGAAGGACATCAGCAGCAGGTGTTCCACCATGTGAACGCTCAGGAGCGCATCGGCAAAGCCATCCATGGGCGATCCGATAGAAAACCAGAGAACACCCAGGCCGGTCAGAAATGCCGCGAGGCGGCCTATGGGGAATTGCACTGGCCGGGTTTTGCGCAACGCCAGCCAGCCGCGTATATAGAGGATGGCGCTCAGCAGCACCATCGTCGTGAGAAAAACCGGCGGCGACCACTCAGCGACGATGGCCTGGCTTGCGGGAGACATTGAACAAGGGTAAACGAAGAGCTACGGTCCGCTCGTTCCGGGCGGCTGTTGCGACGGTGCCCGCTCGCTGGTCAACGCAATCTTTCGCGAGGCATCGACGGCCGGCGGTAAGTTGCCGCCGCGCAGAGTCAGCAGGAAATGCACCAGGGCAGTTGTCTCTGACGGGCTGAGCGCGTTTCCATACGCTGGCATGTTGCCGCCGCCCTGCAGCACCTGGCGAATGATCTGGTCCTCAGTCATGCGCGCAGCGATCGAGTCCAGGGCGGGACCGCGCATCCCTCCCACGCCACCAATCGAGTGGCAGTTGCGGCACTGTTTGTTTTGCAGCACGATCGCACCCTCGCGCTCCAGCGGTGTGCGGTCCTTCAAATCGGCCGGAGGAATCGCGTCGCTGGTCCACGCATTCATCACTGGGCTCCACGGCGTATACATGCCGAGGCGAGTAAAAATACCAAGAGCGACTGCGATGACAGCAACCATAAGCACAGCGACTGGCCGGCGCGACCAATGCTTTTCGCCCTCGCCGAAGAGCAGAGGCAGCAGCAGCATAGCGCAGATGGCAAGAATCGGTGCGATGAACATCACTGGAGTTTCAAGACTCACCGGCAGATATGCCAGGACCGCATAAATCCAAAGGAAGGCGAAGTCGGGCTTGGGAACCGTCGCGATAATGGTTGGGTCGGGCTGCCCCGTCGGCCCGAACGGCCCGAACCAGAACGCACACGCCATGATCGAAAGCACAATCGCCGCCGCGAACACTGCGTCTTTCCATGCCGCATCGGGCACGAAGGCGATTCCTGTCTTCTCGGTGAGCTGGTGGTACTCCTGCGCATAGGTCTTCTTGTTCACCAGCCGTCCCGGCATCGGCCATTCGTTGATGCCGAGCCGCAGCACCATGAGCAGATGCAGACCGACCAGTCCGAGCAGAATGCCGGGAATGACGAAGACGTGCAGCGCGTAGAAACGCGACAGCGTTGGTCCGGCAATGATGGGCCCGCCCAGCATCAAATCCACCAGCGGGCCGCCGATGAAAGGAACACGGCTCAGGATCGAAGCGCCGATGCCAAGCCCCCAGTAAGCGTCCTGGTCGAAGCGCAGAACCTGGCCTGTAAACGCCATGCCCAGCGTGAGCAGCAACAGGAAGACGCCCACAATCCATGTGAGTTCGCGCGGAAACTTGTAGGCGCCGAAGAGAAAAACCTGCACCAGGTGAATCAGAACGACGGCGACCATGAAGTCCGAGCCCCAGCCGTGCAGCGCTCGCAGGTACCAGCCCAGCCTCACATTGTGATCGAGAAACTCGAGGCTGCTCCATGCATGGCTGGCAGTGGGGGCATATACCAGCGCGAGCAGAATCCCCGTCACCACCTGCAGAATCAGAATCACGGTGGCCGCGCTGCCGAAGACATACCACCAGCTTGAGGTGCTCGACGGCACTTCGTGCTCTGCCGCTTCCAATGCAGGCGCGCCCAGTCCGAGCCGGCTCTCGAACCAGTTGTAGATCTCGATTGCGCGCTTCTTCATGCCGGCCATGAGCTGCTCCTCGCGGTCGCGTCTTCCGCGGGCTTCAATGCAGCCTCTGTTGTCACAAGGCTTGTTTGAATCTGTGTGAGGGGCGGCTTGGCGCAATTGCGAGCGGCCAATGTGGGCATTTTGCCGGCGCTGATCATCAGGCTTCCGGCGACAATCGTGTGCGCATATTCAAAGAGGCCGCGTTCAGGCGGGCCGGAAGCGCGCGAGCCGTCCTCGTAGTAGGCGCCGCCATGGCAGGGACACAGGAAAAGCTTCGATTGCGCGAACCAGCGGACCGGGCAGCCGAGATGCGCGCAGTTGATGGCGAAGACTTGGAAATCGTTGCCGGAGATGCGGCGGACCCAGCAGGGAATGTCGCCGGTCTGCCCATCCCATGATGTAGTTACCGGATTGCGAAAGTTCGCCAGTCGCGTTTCGCCCTCGGGAAAATTTCCGATCGGGCCAAGGTTGATCCACGAATCTTCTTTGGAACTCTTCTTCAGCGCTGGCCCCAGCAGATAGCCAAGGATGGGTACCGCAAGAACTGCACCGACAGCGCCATTCAGCAGCAGAGACAGTTTGAACAGAAAGACGCGGCGCGAGTGTCCGGCACGGACTGAAGCCACCGCGGTGTCTGTCATTCTCGGTTGCTCGCCTGGTGCATTCGGTTCACTCTCGTTCATCGCGCCTGCTCCGTTCGGTACTCATCTCTGCAAAATCATTGATCTGCTCTGCGTCCCGTCACTCCACAGAAGGCACTACGGGATATGGTTGGCCCGGATTGGTGACACGTTTCGAAGCCAGCCAGGCAAGGATGTCGGTGACCTGCTGATCGGTCATTGGTTGCGCCGCGTCGCCACGCCAATCCGGCATGGCTTCGTCGGGCCGCCCCGCGATGAGAATGCTGCGCAGGTTCTGGTCGCTGATCAGCGCGAGATACGACGGATCGACAATCGAGCCAAGCCAGCCGCTTCCTGAAGTCGCATTGCCGGCTTTGCCCGGCACGGTCTTTCCGTCGGCCGGCCCTCCTTCACCCGTCGCTCCATGGCATCGCGCGCAGAAGCTGCCATAGGCAACAAGCCCATGCTCGGCATTTCCAGTAAGAGTGGTTTGATACGGCGGAGGATTCTGCCCGGCCGGCAGCGCCGGCTTTCCCCATTCGTTCACAATGCCTTGTGCCAGCACCGCGACTTGCTTGTCCGTCAGCATGCCGCCCGCGCCCTGCGCAAAAGCCGGCATCAGCTTGCCTGCAACGCCATTCGCAATCGTGCCGCGCAGATGAGTCTCTCCTGCGATTTCGACATACACCGGGTTGGCCAATGAAATCGCTGCGCCGTTCTTGCCCTTTTCTCCGTGGCACGCCGCGCAGTTCTGCCCGTAGAGCGTCGCGAAGTCTACAACCTGCTCCGGACGCGCCACCTCGGGCCCCGGTCCTGGAAGTCCGGGCGCACGGTCGCATCCTGCAACTGCCACGCTCGCCGCGCACAGTGCAAGTGCGCAGAGGGCTGTCCGATTTCGAAGATTTCCGCTCACGGAACTCATTGATCTGTATGCCTGCGGGTACCGGTATCGCTGGGGTGTCGATCGCCATGCAATCCGGCACGAACTGAAAACGGCAGCGCTTGAAACTGCGGTGTGCGCACTCTTACCTGCAAGTTGACGACAAAGCCGCACACCAGGCCGAAGGCGATCTGCGAGATAACGAACCACAGCCAGTCGATGCGTTCATTCAAAATCGGACTGATCACACCCAGTGCAGTGTAAAGAATGCTGGTCCACAGAAACGGTGCGATGAACCCTGCAGTGAGAATTGGTTTGCGCGGAAACATAGGCAGCATGGCGCCGTAGAGCAGTCCGATCAGCACTGATGTAAGGCTATGAATGCCGAGAGCCGCAAGCAGGCCGATCAGATGAAACTGGGCCAGAAAGGCGTTGCTCTGTCCCGCCCAACTTACAAATCCCCCCGCCGCCAGCAGGTTCACGGCATACCACAGGCTGTGATAGCGGAGCACGCTGAAGATCGTGGCGGGAACCACCATCGCAATTCCTCCGACAATCCCGCCCTTGATTCCAGCAGTCACGCTGAACGTCTCGACGGGGATCAGCTTGCGGTGTCGTGCATCGATCGGCAGCTTTGCGTGAGTCGTTCGTGGACTTGAAAACTCAAGTTCGCTGGGCTCGATCGGAACCGGGGCGTGATGCTCGTGGGGCAGCACCTCAAGGAACCAACCCACTGTGGCGCGCACCGCGAGTACGACGCCGAGCAGGCTGATGACCCAGTGCGTCACCATGCCCGTAATCATCAGCGTCACGCCAAGCGCGAGCACGAATGGCCACGCCGTCGGCACCGGCAGCAGGACGCCATCGTGCTGCAACGTGTGTCCAGTTTCGTGCCCCGCGACGCCCGTCGATTCGTCTTTCTGCATCCCGCTCCTCCTTTCCGCCGATTACCTGCCCAGAACGTAGACCACCGTGAACACAACAACCCACACGCCGTCCACAAAATGCCAGTAAAGCGACAGCGTCTCCAGCTTCTCCCAGTGCTCTTCTTTCACGCGACCGAAGAGCGAAAACACGAGAACCAGCGACAGCATGATCAGGCCGACCACGACGTGCGTGGCGTGCAAGCCGACCAGCGAATAGTAGGTCGTCCCAAAAAGATTCGTTTGGATCGTCAGGCCTTCATCGTGGATCAGGTGATACCACTCGCGCGCCGTCGAGACCAGGAACATTGATCCCAGCAGCACAGTGCCTGCCAGTTGGATGGTGCAATGGCGCAGATTTCCTTTGCGCAGCGCGCTTACAGCAAAGTGAACGGTAATGCTGCTCGACAACAGGCATACCGTGCCGAAGATCGGCAGTTCCAGTACTTGCGCCGGTGTCGGGCCTGTCAGACTCCTGCCCAGGTAGATAGATGTAGGCGACCACAAAGATGATGAAGATCGCCGACTCGGCGACGATCAAGCAGGCCATACCCACGTTGCCGCGATAGGGCAGCGTCCACGGCGTTTCTGCCGAGCCGATGGAATCGATCCCAATTGCGTCCGCGTCTCTCATCAATCCCCGTTTCGCGTCATTCGTAGTCCGAATCCGGATCTTCCGGATGTTTCAGATCCCAAAGCGGCCGCCTGCTCTTGACCGTCGGAAGCACGGCAAAGTTATAGTCGGGCGGCGGTGAAGTCGTTGACCACTCCAGCGTCCACGCATCCCATGGATCGTGGCCGGCAGGCTTTCCCTTGTAATGCGAAATCACCAGGTTGTAGACGAAACACAAAAGCCCGGCGGCCTGAACGACCGCGCCGGCACTGACGATCATGTTCCAACCTTCCCATCCGCGCCCCGCCTCATACGTATAGATCCGGCGCGGCATCCCGAGCAGCCCGGGAACATGCATGAAGTCAAAAGTCAGATGAAAGCCGATCAGGAACAGCCAGAAGTGCCACTTGCCCAGCGTCTCCGACATCATCCGACCCGTGATCTTCGGGTACCAGTAGTAGAAGGCCGCAAACAGCGCGAAGAGAATCGCACCCACCAGGACATAGTGGAAGTGCGCCACCACAAAATAGGAGTTGCCTAGTTGCCAGTCGAACGGCGCGACCGAGAGCATGATCCCCGTGAGCCCCGCGATCAGAAACTGGAACAGGAAGCCCACGCAAAACATCATCGGCGTTGCGAAGATCACTTTGCCGCCCCAGATGGTGGCCAGCCAGTTGAAGATCTTGATTCCCGTTGGCACGGAAATCACCATGGTGGCAAAAACAAAAAACGTATTGGCGGCTGCGCCCATCCCCACCGTAAACATGTGATGCGCCCAGACGCTGAGGCTAATGAAGCCGATGCCCACCGACGCCGCCACCATCGCCGTGTAGCCGAAGATTGCCTTGCGCGAGAAGACGGGAACAATCTCATTCACGAATGCAAACGCGGGCAGCACCAGCACATAGACCTCGGGATGCCCGAAGATCCAGAAGAAGTGCATCCACAGCACTGCCGATCCACCCGCCTGCGTGTCAAAGAAGTGCGAACCCAGGTAGCGGTCCATCGTCAGCATGATCTGCGCCGCGGTCAGCGGGCTGATGGTTACGAAGACCAGGCCCGACATCACCAGGTAAAGCCACACCAGTAGCGGCATGCGGCTCATCTTCATGCCTCTGCAGCGCATGCAAATGATCGTGGTCACAATGTTCAACGCGGTGCCGATGGATCCTATCCCGCTCAGGAAAATTGAAAGTGTCCAGTAGTCCGTGCTGTGGCCGGGTGAAAATACCTTAGACGTCAGCGGCGCATAGGCAAACCAGCCCACATCGGGCGCTGATCCTGCCGCGTAAAGACCGCTTCCGCCCAGGTAGCTGAAGTAGAGCAGGAGGCCCGCAAATGCCGATACCCAGAAGCTGAACGCATTGAGCCGCGGAAACGCCATGTCGCGCGCGCCGATCATCAGCGGTACAAGATAATTTCCAAATCCAAACAATATCGGCATGCCGACAAAGAACACCATCGTCGTGCCGTGCATGGTGAAGAGCTGATTGAAGACCTGCGGCGAAACAAAATGATTGTTGGGCACCGCGAGTTGAATACGCATCAGCATCGCCTCAATGCCTGCGACGACCAGGAAAAACAAGGCATATGCGATGTACATCAGCCCGATCTTCTTATGATCGACGGTCGTCAACCATTCATAGACCACATCCAGCGGCGGCCGGCCCGGCTGCGCGGCCAGCGTCCCGTCGATTCCTTCCACTGCATGTGTCGTGCTCATCAACAATGCCCTTCAATGGAACGATTAGCGAAGCTGCGTGAGATACGCGGTTACGGCATCCAGATCGCGGCTGTTCAAGTGCATGGCCGGCATCAGGCAACCGGGTTTCATTGAGTTGGGATCGTCGATCCACTTTTTGAGATTGTCCGGGGTATTCTCAATCGCTCCGGAGGCAATGGTGTCGCGGCTGGCCAGGTGGGTGAGGTCGGGTCCAAAGACCCCCGTCGCCACCGTTCCCGCGATCGCATGGCAGCTGATACAGGCGTTGTGCATGAAGACGGCCTGCCCCTCCGCAGCTTCGGGGTTGCCGTCGAAATCCTGCCTCGCGGTCTTCTTTTGTTGAGCGGCCCACGCGTCAAAGTCGGCGGACGACTGCGCATACACCCGGATCAGCATCTTCGCGTGTTGCACGCCGCAATATTGGGCGCATTGGCCAAGGTAAAGGCCTGCCTGTTGCGGGTCGAGCCACATCGTATTCACCTTGTTCGGAATCAAATCCATCTTGCCCGCAAGGCGCGGCACCCAGAAGCTGTGATCCACATCCGCAGAGGACATGGTGAGATAGACCGGCGTAGGCCGCGCTGGATCGCTGATGGGGATATGGAGTTCGTTGGCTGTCACAATTCCCAGCTTTGGATAGCGGTATTCCCACCAGAACTGATGGCCGATCACGGTCACGTCCATCGCATCCTCAGGTTTTGGGATCGCCTGGGTTCCAAGGATCACACGGGTCGTCGTCAGAAACAGCATCACCACTATCAGGATGGGGATCACTGTCCACGACAACTCAATCTGGTTGCTGCCGTAAATCTGCGCCGGCTCGCGATCTGAATCGCCCGGACGGTGCCGGAAACGGATAAGAGCGTACAAAAGCATTCCAGCGACGATGAGGAAGATGCCAAACGTGACCGCGAGCACCAGCATCGAGAGATCGAAGATGGAATGTGCGGGCGTTGCGGCCGGGGCGAAAATGCTGGTCGGAGACTGAGCGAGTGCCATGCTTGCCGGGAGAGACATGCAAAAGGCAATGGCCACCAAGCGCGGGCTTCGTCCGAGCCCACCATAGCGGTAGCTTTTTGTCTTCGGTCTGGGGAAGAGAGACAAAGCAGTCTAACCTCGAATCTGCCTGGTATTCAATTGCAACTTCGGGCGTTGCACCCGTGCGACCATCCTAACGCAGGCGGCATGGAAACGGAATCAAGGAGTGAGACGCCCACAATCGCTTCTCGAGTGAGATAACCTACAAGGGCTCGTGAAAAGCAATCTTTGACTCGCGTCACAAACTTGCCTTCACGCGTTGGCACAACTCCGGCAGAAAGGTATGAATGGATTCCCGCGTCGATCGACACGGCTCACGTGGCGAAACAAATCAGCGTTCTTTCGCGATGAATGCGTTCACCAGAGCGTGGTCTCAGTTCGCGCGGCTTTTGGCGCTCAGTCTCCCATTTGGCGTGCTTTCAAGCGCGCAGAACTCCTCCAGCCCCGGCGCGGCAGTTCAGGCTGTGCCGATGCAACAGCAAGGCATGGCCGCAGGCTCAGCGCAGAAAGCTGAATTCGATGCGCAGCACCGGCCCGTCACGGCAGGCGGATTCGTGAAGACCGGCCCGGTGGTCTTTCAGAATGTGGCCGCGCAGGCCGGACTTGCAAGCTGGCGCAATCACACTGGAACTCCCCAGAAGCGCGTCATCATTGAAGCCAAGGGCTCCGGCGTTTGCCTGATTGATTTCGATCGTGATGGCTGGCTGGATATCTACCTGGTCAACGGTTCGACTCTGGACGCGCTCGCTGGAAAAGAAGCGCCGCCCCATGCAGCCCTCTTCCGCAACAACCACGACGGCACTTTTACAGATGTTTCTGCAAAAGCCGGTGTTACGAACGATCGCTGGGGATTGGGTTGTGCAGTGGGGGACTACGACAACGACGGTTGGCCCGACCTTTATGTGACGAATCTGGGCAAAAACCGCCTCTATCACAATGATCATAACGGCGCATTCACCGATGTGGCAGACCACGCCGGCGTGTCGCTTGAAAGCGGGTCGGCAGCAATCGCCAACGATTACACCGGGGCGACCTGGGGGGACTACGACGGCGACGGCCGGCTTGATTTATTTGTGGCCGGATATGTCGTGTACGACTTCAATCATCCGCCAGTAGCGGGGTCGCCTTCGGTCCACTCCTCGACATGTCAGTATCGCGCTGTCGATGTCATGTGCGGCCCTCTCGGCCTTCAGGGCGCCGAAGATCATCTGTTCCACAACAATGGAGACGGAACCTTTACCGATGTGAGTGTCAAGGCCGGCGTAAGCGACCCCAACCGCTATTACGGACTCGGCGCACTCTTTGTGGACCTGAATGGTGATGGCAAGCCGGATCTTGTGGTGGCAAACGATTCCACGCCCAACTATCTCTACATCAATAAAGGAGACGGTACCTTCGACGACCAGAGCTATATGAGCGGTTATGCGTTCAACGCAGCGGGCCGCGAGGTGTCAAACATGGGCATCGCTGCGGGCGACTATGAGAATAACGGACACATCGATCTCGTGAACACTGTCTTCTCAGACGATTACGATGTCGTCTTTCATAACGACGGAACAGGGAACTTTGAAGACGTCAGTTATCGAATCGGGGTCGCTTCGCCGACCGTGCCGTTTGTGGGTTTTGGCGATGGGTTTCTGGATTTCGATAATGATGGCTGGAAAGATCTGATGATTGTGAATGGCCATGTATACCCGCGCGTTGGGGACAATCCTGACTGGGGAATGAGCTATGCGCAACGCCCACTCCTCTTTCATAACCTGCAGAACGGAAAGTTCGAGCTCGTACCGGCAGTCGAAGGCACAGGGCTGGCGCAGGTTGCCGTAGCGCGCGGCGTAGCATTCGGCGACCTGTTCAACGATGGAAAGATCGATGCGGTGATCAACAATCTCGATGGCGTTCCATTACTGCTGCGCAACGTGAACCCCGACCACCACCATTGGGTTGAACTGCAACTCGTTGGCGGGCCGGGGAGCCCGCGCGATGCAGTGGGTGCGACGGTGTTTTTGACCGCGGGCGGCATTCGCCAGCGCGGCGATGTATTGAGCGGCGGCAGCTATCTGTCCTCCAGCGATTTGCGCGTTCACTTCGGACTGGGCGATGCAGCCACCGTGGACCAGGTGGAGATTCACTGGCCCGGCGGATCGGTGGAGAAATTGCGACTGCCGTCGGTGGACCGTATCTTCACCGTAGAGCAGGGCAAGGGCGTGACGGGCCAGCTGTGCGCACTTTGCGGCAAAGCGAAAGACTAAAATCGTACCGTGAAATGCGCCTTGAGGGGCTGATTCAATGAGAAACCTGTTCGCTTTGATCGCGGTGGCCGCATTGACCGCGAATCCTCTCTGCGGGCAGGAAAAGCCAGAGCCTTCGAGTGGAATTTTAGGTCAGGCTCGTGCGTTGGCCCAGGATCGCCAGCTGGAGAAGGCAAACGAATTGCTCGCAGGATTTCTACAGCGGAATCCGGGAGATGAAGCCGCGCTGCAGGAGTTGGGCGAGGTGCAGTTGGAGCAGGGGCTCAACGATGATGCGCAGAAATCCTTCGAGGCGGTCCTCGGGCAATCGCCCAACGCGGCGCAGGCGCGCAATGGAGAAGTGAAAGCAGCCACCGCTGCCGCGCTCGTCGACCGCCAGGCAGGACTGAACGACAGCGCGCTGATTTGTCTGATCCGCGCCAGAAAGTTCGTTCCCGATTCTCCCGAGTTGCTGCTCGATTTTGGCGTCCAGGCGGAGAGCATGCGCATCTTCAGCGACGCGGATGCCGCGCTGACCAGGGCTCATCAACTTTCCCCGGACGACACCAAGATTCTTTATGCCTTGGCGCATGTGGAATTCGACGAACAGAAGATGCCTGAAGCTGAAGCAAATCTGCGCGCCTACCTGAAAATCAGCCCCGATGATGCGACTGCACACTATGGTCTCGGGCGCCTGCTGCACGTCAACCTGAAAGACGATGAGGCGAAAGCCGAGCTGGAGCGATCGATCGCCTTGCAGCCGCGCCAAAGCGGATCGTATTACGAGCTGGGCGAAATCGCCCTGGAGCAAAATCAGGATGATGAGGCAAAAGACGATTATGAAAAGGTGCTGGCGCTGGCGCCTCACTACGGCGGCGCGTTGACTGGCATGGGTGTTCTCGCGTTTCGCGCAAAAGATTACCCAACTGCGGAGAAATACCTGCAGAGTGCCGTCCTCTATGCGCCGGACTATCCAAGGGCACATCATTATTACGCGCTCGTACTGGCCCGTTTGGGGCGTCAGGCCGATGCGAAAAGAGAGTCGGATCTTGCCACCAGCCTCAACCAGCAGCAGACAAAAACAGGTAAGGGCAACTTTCTTACCGTGATTCAGTAAGTTGGATGGCCAGCGGAAATGACGGGCCGGCGATTGACGAAGTATTCGATCTGCGGCGTATGCTCAAGAGAACTTCATTGAAGATTGAATCACCGGCCGGCCTTGCGAAAAGCCGTACCAGAACAGGCAAGAGGAGCGAATGAAGGCATTCAAGGATAGAAGATTGCAGCGAGCGGTAGGCCGCTCTTTCCTTCTGGGATGTCTCGCGCTATGGGCCCCTGGATGCAGTCATAAGCAGCCGCCGACAGTCGTGGTCATTACGCCCACCGGCGGTTTGGAGTATTGGGAAAACTTTGACCACGCAGTGAAGACGGACGCTGAATCCGCGGGAATTCATGCGGAACTGGCCGCACCGCAGTCCGTGACCGACTACACCGAGCAGGCGCAGATGGTCGAGAATGCCATCTCCAGGCATGTGCAGGGAATCATCGTGTCCCCGTCGCATCAACTGGTGTTGACCTCTGTGCTGCAACAGGCCGTCCAGGCGCATATTCCGGTCGTGATTGTGGGTGCCCCCATTGCTCTATCGGCCAAGGATTTCGCCGCATTCATCGGATGGGACGAGGCAGAGGCAGGAAGACTCGCGGCAAGGCGCTTCATTGCGCTGTTGGGGGGCAAGGGCGAGGTCGGCGTAGTGGGCGTGAGTCCGACTGTCGAAGGGAGTTCGCTGATCGAGAAGGCATTTGCCGATGAGATTGCTCGCGCGCCGCGGGTGAAACTCGTAAGTGTGAAATATGGTCTTTCAGACTGGGCAAGAGGTCACCAGGCGGTACTGGACCTGCTTGCCGAACATCCTGACATCAAGGGCATCTTCACCACCGACGAGTTCTCAACGCATGCCGCGGCGTATGCCTTCGAACGCGGAGCGCGAAAGCGCCCGTTGCTCATCGGCGTATCGGATGAACTGAATGAGCTGCATGGATTGCAGGATGGAAGAACCGATGCGTTGGTGATCAGCGATCCGCGGGAGCTGGGTGCGCATGCAATGCAGGCCATGCGCGTCGCACTCGCCGGTTCCGATGCCAGCACCTACTCCACGCAATTCCCCGTTTACATCGTTGACAAGCATTCCATGACCGACAATCCGATTGTGGAAATGCTCTTCAAAGGCCCGGGCTAAAGCCCAACCCCGAAGGATAGCCAAGTCAATTCTGCTCGATTTTCACATTGCGCCACGACGCCTGCGCATAAAACGAGCGCAGTCCCGCTACTCCTTCGGTGAGGCAATTGCTGTCCTGGTAGTCAATGCGCGTGGTGGGTCCGCCCCCGACCGGAGTCACCGTCACTGTGAGAGCGCATCCTTGCGCAGAGATCTCCAGCCGATACCATGACCCAACCGTGACGGGGGCCACGAGAGGGGCCGTCTTCAATTGGCGCCAGTCATAAGATGCGCGGCCGAGAACCACGGTCTGCTCGTCCGGCCGAATCCCGGCATAGTATCCCTGGTAGGAATCGACGCCCTGCTCCGGATCGGTGGTTCGAATTACCAGGCCGGCGTCGCCATAGTGCGTATCGGGAAACAGAAGATCGAAACGAATATCGGCAGAGATGCGGTAATTCGTGCCTTGTGAACGCTGGGCGATCAACATGTCACCGCGGCCATAATTCGGGTTTGAGAAAATGCCGGCGTGCTCTGCCCAACGGCCGCTGATCGATTGCCAACCGTGCATGTTGTCGTACGGATTGCCGTCGGGCTGCCTTGAACTGAGCCGCGAGGCGACAAACAGCCCGCCGACCAGCGCCGCTCCAAGAACGGCGAAAATGATCAACCTCATCGCGCTTTTGGGAATGTTCCGCATCCGTGGCCCATCAAGTATAGTGGGTTTGCTTTGCCTCATCTTATTCCCATCCGCGCAACAGTGGGCGCCCGCTCACCGGGAAGAGTGTTCGGGGCCGCAAGTTTATGCTCATTCGCGATTCTGCTGCTCGCCCCATGCGCATTAACCGCGGCCGATCAGCTTGAGCCGCCTCGGCTTCAGTCCATCGAGTCGGCGATCCAGGTCGCCAGCTTCTCTACTCATCCCGTACCGGTCGTCGTGCGCGGCATCGTCATCTTCAACCGCCGCCAAATTGTCATTGAAGACAGAACCGGGGCGACCGAGGTGGTGTCAATCAAGTCGGAACAGATTGCGCTGGGAGACGAAGTGGAAGTGACGGGCGAAATGACGCTTGCCCCTCAGCCGCAAGTGCAAAAGGGCCAGATTCGCCGGCTCTGGGGGGGCTCGATGCCGCTCCCTCTTTCAATCACGCCGGACGAAGCCGCGGACGGTGAAAATGAGCTCTTTCTGGTTCAGACGATCGCCAAACTAGTCGATTTCGCTCCCGCTGGCTTGACGGGAGTCAGGCTGAATCTTCGCGGTGAGCACCAGCACTTTTCCGCGGTGCTGCCGAGCGACAGCCTGGGCGGCGAGTTGCCCACAAATTCCATGCAGCCGGGCGCCACTCTGCGCCTCACCGGCATTCTCGTCATCAACCATGGTCTTGTCGGCGACAGCAGTAATGTATTCGTTCTCCAGCTGCGTAGCCCTGAGGATATCGAACTCGTCGAAGCTCCGTCCTGGTGGACGAAGGCCCACCTGCGTGATGCTGGGCGGCATCGGGGTGATCATGATTCTTATCGGAATCATCGGGTATTACCGGGTCAAGCATTCCCGCTATCGTGCGGTGTCGGAAGAGCGAGCCAGCATTGCGCGGGATATTCACGATACTGTGGCCCAGGGATATGCGGGGATTACATTGCAGCTCGAGGCCGCGGAACAGACCATTGACCGCGACCCCGAACGCACCAGGGCGCTGCTCAGGGAGGCTCTGCAACTGGTGCGGCACAGCCGCGACGAATCTCATTTGTCGATCGATATTCTGCGTTCCATGTCGCGAAATGATCGTCTCGACGTCCTGGTCACTCATTGCATTCAGCAACTGCGATCCGCATCCCGCGCCACTATCGAACAGCAGGTCAGCGGGGAACCAGCCACACTCTCCTATAAACTTGTCAATAACCTGTTCCGGATCGCGCAGGAAGCACTCTCCAACGCCGTCAATCATTCCGGGGCCGACAAGATCCTTGTACGCGTCGGATATCGCAAAGAGGGCGTCTTGATTGAAGTCCAGGACGACGGAAAGGGCTTCGATCCTGACAACATTCCAGGGCCGGAAAATGGACATTTCGGCCTGGTTGGTATTCGCGAGCGATGTGCCGCGATTAATGCAAGGTTGGAACTGGAATCCACATCCAGTGGCACCTTGATCCGCGTGAGGGCCGACGCATGACGACCTCCAAGTCTGCGATTCAAGCAAAGCCGAAGCCTGTCGGCGGATCCTCGCGTGAGCATCCGATTCGCATTCTTGTGGCCGACGATCATCTTGTTTATCGCATCGGTATTCGAAACTTGTTGGGAACTGAATCAGGCTTCGAAGTTGTCGGCGAAGCATCCGATGGCCAACAGGCAATCGAGACCTATCGCAAGCTCAGGCCGGATGTGCTCCTGCTCGATTTGCGCATGCCGCAGAAAACTGGAATCGAGGTGGTGGTCGCCGTACGCAAGGATTTCAGCGATGCGCGCATCTTGATCGTCACCAGCTACCAGACCGAAGAGGAGATCTTTCAGGTACTGCGGGCCGGCGCTCTCGGGTACATCCTCAAGGACATGGGACGGGAGATGCTGATGGAAGCCATTCGCGCGGTCAACGCGGGCAAGCGATGGGTATCGCCGACAATCCAGGCACAATTCTCCGACAGAGTCTTGCGTCAACAGCTCACCACCCGCGAGTTGGATGTTCTCAGGCTGCTTGCCCGCGGCCTTACTAATCGGGAGATCGCAAGCGTCTTCAAAATCTCCGCCAGCACCGTCAAAAATCATGTGAACAGCCTTCTGGCCAAGCTGGAAGTCGCCGACCGCACTGAGGCGGTCAGCTTTTGCCTGGCCCGCGGCATCGTACGGCCTGAAGATATGTGACCTGGCGCTACGCGATTTGAACGCATCTGCGGCATCTCGGCGAATGGCTCCAGCGCGGAATACATTGAACGCAGACTCGCGAAAAATCGAGCAGCCAAACGGCGAAAACGATTTCCCGTCCCTGGCCCTCTCGCCCGCAGCAAGGCTCTCGCCCAATTTGGGAAAAGAATCTCGCGCGACAATTTGACCTGCGAAGTTAACGTTTACCCCTCGACGCGAATTCAAGGGGAACGATGTTGCTCAATCTTCCTCTGCTGTCCCTTCGGACCTAATTGCCGGGACATAACTTCAAAAGATGATTGACTTTGCGGTCGCCACTCCAATTCCGGCGCGAGCGAATCACTGAATTTTGCAAAACCGCCAAACTATACGCGGAACAAAACTGAACTGTCAATAGGCATACCCGCCCAAGACAGAAGGGAGCGAACCGCATAGTGTCGATGCGATGTAGAATCCGCGCTCGAAGAGTAAAGGTATTCACCCTTTCAATGAGAGGCGTCCGCCCGCAGAGGATGGATGTCTGCCCGGAACCACAATTTTTAGGAGGCACCGAATGAGATTTAAGTCACATTTTTTGAGTTGCTGCGCTGTCTTGTCGATGTTGATGATCGTCGGAGCAGTGCTGCAAGCTCAGTCAGTTCACGGAACCCTGGCCGGAGTCGTGACCGATTCGACAGGCGCCGTGATCCCGGGAGCCAGGGTTGACATCGTCAACACTGGAACCGCTGCAACCTACAATGCAACCACCACATCAGTCGGCGTTTTCCGCTTTGAGGATGTGGCCCTTGGCGATTACACGATCACAGTGACCGCGGCCGGATTCAAGACTGCGCTGACCAAGAATGTGCTGGTCCAGATCGGGACCGTTGCTTCGATCAGCGTTACGCTTCAACCCGGTGCCGCCTCAGAGCAAGTCACTGTCACCAGTGAAGGTCCCGCGCTGGAGACTGAATCGTCCGACGTGGGCGGTGTCATCAGCGAGAAGCAGATTGTCGACCTTCCGCTCGCCCTCGGCGGCGTCGGCGCGTTGCGCGCCAATGAGGCGTTCATCTTTTTGCAGCCGGCAACCACGGGCCCCGGAACAGCCAACAGTAACAACGGTATTTTCCTTTCAAAGATCGCCGGCGGCCAGAACTACGGCAACGAAGTACTGATCGATGGCGTCAGCCAGCAGCGCAGTGAAAACGGCTCCTCCTACGATGAAGAAGCGCCTTCTGTCGAAGCCCTTGCAGAGTTCAAAGTGACGACATCTCTGCCCGAGGCCGAATTCGGCCGTACCACGGGCGGTGTCGAGGACTTCGTCACCAAGAGCGGTGCGAATGACTACCACGGCACCGGTTACGAGCTCTACCGCGATACTTCGCTCGATGCCAACACCTATTTCAACAAAGGCTGGCGCTCATATTATTGCTCTGGCTCAAACGACACAGCCGCCTGCCGCGCCGGATGGAACACTCCGGTTGATCACAAGAATGACTTTGGCGGAACCATGGGCGGTCCGATCCGCATTCCGAAGCTCTATAACGGGCACGACAAGAGCTTCTTCTTCTTCTCGTGGGAGCAGCTCAAGTTCGGCACCGGCGGAACGACGACCGTGACCGTGCCGACCGACGCAGAACGCAATTCCCAGGGCAACGGGTACGATTTCAGCGATCGCTTGACCAACATTCAATCGGGAACCAATCCCTGCGACGACTCGCCCATCTACAACGGGCAAATCTTCGATCCAATGACCACCACGACGGTTACCTTGCCAGGAGGCGGCAGCGCAGAATGCCGTACTGCCTTCCCCGGCAACGTAATTCCCGTTGGCCGGGCCAGTTCAGTGGCCAAGGCTCTCCTGGCCTACTACCCCTCGCCCACCAGCACAGCGAGCGTATTCAACAACTATTCGCAGCAGTCAGTCGCTCCCATCACTGACACCACCTACAGCGTTCGCATCGACCAGAACGTCAGCGACAAGATCAAGATCTGGGGATCCTACAGCACGCGCGAAAATGATTTGTTCACGGGCGGGTTGCCGAATCTGCCTTCTCCGGTCAGCACCAACGGATGGTGGCAGAATTTCACCACCCATTTCTTCCGCGCCGGCATGGATTACTCCATCAAGCCGGACCTGTTGAATTACTTTGTCTTCGGCACGAACCGCAGCAACAGCCAGAACTATTCCCAGGCTGTGTCAATCGGCAAGGACTGGTCACAGCTTGTCGGCCTCAGCAACGCCGGCGGAAAGAACTTCCCGCTTGATCGGCACGGGGGACGCCCAGATTGGCTTGGGATTTGGCAACAATGGCGACAACGTCGATAACGGCCTCCGTCTCAACGACGCGATCGTTTGGACGCATGGACGCCACAACATCAAAATCGGCGGCGATCTGCGCTACCAGCAGTACTCGCCCATCAACGGCAGAAACGAGTACATCGACTTCAGCGGAAATGAAACGGCGGGCGCCATCGGCCAGGGTGGCGGCCTCGGCTTTGCCAGCCTGATGCTCGGCGAAGCGGATAACGGCGGCACCAACGTTGTGCTTCGCGGGCAGCGCTGGATCTCCTGGTACTACGCGTTCTTTGCCCAGGACGATTTCAAACTTACGCCGAACCTGACCCTCAACCTCGGTGTCCGTTACGACGTCGACATGCCGCGCAAAGAAGCGCATAACGACACGTCGAACTTCAGTCCCACAGCCATCGATACGGAATACGGCATCCCAGGCGCTCTCGTTTTCGGCGATAAATGCAGCGGCTGCAACACCCGTTGGGCCGATACCTGGTACAAGGACTTCGCGCCCCGCATCGGCTTTGCCTGGTCGCCTGACTTCCTCCACCACAAGACTGTCATTCGCGGCGGCGGCGGCATCATTTACGGGCCGCTGGTTTATGACGACTTCGGTGGAAGCATGGTCACCGGTTACACGGCCAATCCCAATGCTCCAAGCCACAACGGCTTCGATCCGTCGTTCGAAATCGACAACGGAATGCCCGCCTTCACTCCGCCCCCGGATGAGGATCCAGGCTACTACAACGGCAGCTATCTTCCGGGCTCCTACATCGCCAAGAGCGCCGGCCGTCCCGCCACCGTCTACAACTGGAACCTGGAGATTCAGCACCAGCTTGCCGACGATTTGCTCCTGACAGTTGGCTACATCGGCAACCACGCAACGGATCTGGAATCCAACCTCCTGAATCCGAATAACATGCCCAAGAGCGACTTCAATTTGGGAGATGCGCTCTATCAACCCTTCATCGGAAACTCCGCAGGGGTTGCGTTGCCCTTCCCGCAGTTCCTTCAGAACTGGGGCGGCAATCCGGCCCTGCAATCCGCGCTGCGGCCCTTCCCGCAGTATGACTTCATCGACCAGGGATGCTGCCTTGAGAACGTCGGCATGTCCAGCTTCAACGCATTGGTGGTCAGCATCACGCGTCACTTCCACCAGGGCTTGAACCTGCAGGGTTCCTACACCTATGGCAAGACTTTCACAGATGCTGACAGCGCGTTGCCCAACTCCGGCGTAGGTGTTTCGCAGGATACGGATACGGACGATCTGCATCATGAAAAAGCCATCTCCGCGCAGGACCTGCGGCACATTCTTGTTGTCAGTGCCTTGTATGAACTGCCCTTCGGCAAAGGCAAGCAATTCCTGAATCATGGGGTCGCTTCGCAGATCCTCGGTGGATGGGAACTGGGCACGGTCGAGCGCATGCAGTCCGGCCAGCCGCTATCGTTTGGTTGCGGTTGGGGTATTCCCGGATTCCAGAATTGCATTCGCTTCAGCACCTACAACGGAACATCAATGAAGAGCGCTGTGTACAAAAAAGGCGCAAAGAACATCAAGCCCTTCGTCATCGTTCCTCCGGGAGGATCGCTGGATCCGAACGTGAACACAATGTTCAACCTCGAATACAACAACGTCACTCGTGGGGGTTCACCCGAATCCGGCGCGCCAATCGCCTTCTATGACAGGAACGACAACTATAACCGCGATTGCACGACTGCAACCCAGTCGAACTGCAACGGCGCTCTCAATCTGCCTTATCAGTTCGGAGTTGGCATTCCGCGTACGACCAGCGCGGTTCGCACTCCGCCGTACTTTAACAACGACCTCAGCGTGATCAAGAAGTTCCCGTTGTACGAGAAGTACACGTTGAGTCTCAAGGCGGAGTTCCTGAACTCGTTCAATGAACATACGTTCAGCATTCCCGACCTGCAGCCGTACGACTACGGTTCGTTCGGACTTCCGGGCGGGACGGTGAACACTCCTAGAAACGTTCAGCTCACAGCACGCTTCCAGTTCTAGTTTGAAGGTGCTCTTTCATGGGAGCTCCAACCGGGGGATGCAGGGTTCTCCCTGCATCCCCCGCTTTTTAATACAATGACCGCGGCAGGGATGCGCCCGCACAACGGGGCAGTACCTTCAGCGGCCGGGATTCGGCGCATTCCTTGTTCGAAATGCTGACGTCGGGCATTCGCGGGGGGACTTTCGAATGAGGATCATATACGCGCTGGTTATCGTTTCTTGTTTGCTCGTGGTTCCGGTTGGTAACGCTCAGACCGGGACGGAGCCTTCGTCCACATCGTTTGACGGGGCCATGCAGAAGGGCACAGAAGCCATCCGCGCGGGAAAATTTGACGAAGCGGAGCGTTGGTTTCAAGCTGCCGTCACGGCAAGTCCTGACAATGCGGCCGCCCTGATGGACCTTGGTGTGGCTGAACTGCGTCTTGGCAAACCCGAGGAAGCCTCGGACCAGTTGGCGAAGGCTGTTCAACAAACTTCCGATATGCAGGGCGCAAATCTGTTTCTCGGGATCGCCTTCGCGCAGATGCATCGCACGGATGACGCTGCGGCTGCGTTCAGCCGCGAAATTGCACTGGATCCGAAGAACGCGCAGGCGCAGATGTGGCTGGGAGTCATCGAGCTTCAGGCCGGGCATCCTGAGAAAGCGACAGAACCGCTGGACCGGGCCGCCGAGCTTGCGCCCAACGACCTGAACATTCTTGAGTACCGTGGCAACGCGCACAGCGATGTGGCATTCGCAAGTTATGCGCGCATGGCGGCCATCGATCCGAATTCGTGGCATGTGCACAAGGTTCAGGCCAGGATGTACTCCCAGCAGAGCCAGCACAAGGAGGCGATCGCGGAGTTTCTTGAAGCCATCAAGATCATGCCCAATGACTCGGACCTCTATGAGGAGTTGGGCAACGAGTACCGCAAGTCGAGCGCTCTTGACCTGGCCCAGGGTGCGTATGAAAAGGAACTGGCCCTGAGCCCGAACAATCCCATCGCCATGTATAACCTTGCCAAGATTGATATTGAGACAAACCGCGCCGAAGAAGGTCTCGATTTATTACACAAGGTGGTCGCGAACTACGCCAACGTACCCGCTACGTATTTTTATCTTGGGCTGGGTGAATTCGACACAGGCAAGACCGCTGAAGCTGTCGCTGCACTTGAAAAGGCGCGCGGAATGCACCCCGAGCCGGAATTGGCGCCACGAATCGAGTACGAGCTTTCCCGTGTCTATCGCAAGCTGGGAAGGATCGAAGAGTCCAATCAGGCTATTAAGGAATACACGCGCCTCAAGGCGCAGAATTCCAAACTTAATCCCGCCGTGCTGTCGGCAATCACTTCAGGATTTGGAACAGCGAGTGTACCGGAAACGGATCCCAAGAAATAACGCGCCGCCATCTCGCCTGGTTCGGTGAACTTAAGATGACCGCGCGCAACACGGAAAGCAAGGTTTGGGGAACCGCAAAACTTTCATGCGCGATCATCGTTTATTTTCATCGCAGATACTGCTTCTGGCGACCGTGGTTTTCATTCTGACTTGTGGCGGTTGTGGCGGCGGTGGCAGCTCCACTCCTCCGCCTCCTGTGTCTACAAGCACAACGTTAGGCTTGTCCAATGCCTCGATAAGCGTAGGGACTTCAGTCACTCTCACTGCCGGCGTCAGCGCGGCCAGTGGTGCCGTAAGTGCAGGTTCTGTCACCTTCTATGACGGCTCGACCAGCCTCACGACCGCTGCACTGAATTCATCCGGGCAGGCCGCATGGTCAACCACTTCGCTGGCCGCAGGAACGCATAACCTGACTGCCGCGTACGGCGGAACCACTTCCTACGCGGCGTCCACATCGACCGCCAAAACGCTCACCGTGACTCCACCGCTGGTGCAAAGCACCCTCGCCCTCTCTGCATCGGTGGCTTCTTCGCCGCAGGGTTTGCCGGTGGAGTTGATTGCTACCGCGACAGGCGAGTCAGGTTCCACTCTGCCCACTGGCACCGTCACATTAATGAACGGCGCCACAACCCTCGGCACCGCATCTCTCGATCCAACCGGCGTGGCCAACTTTACCTCCACAAAACTTCCCATCGGCAGCAACACGATTACCGCGACCTACGGCGGGGACGCAAACTTCGCCGGTTCCGCGTCCAACAATGCCGTCGTCGTTGTGAATGCGGCCATCGGCGCCACGTACTCCAATCCGCTAACGCTGCATGTTACCAACTCGCAGCGAGCCATCAGTTGCGCAGATCCCGCCATCTACAAACAGCAAAGCGCTGGAGTAGACACCTGGACTCTTTATTGCACCAGCGACGCGCTCTATGCCGGCGATCCAAACCCGCATTACCTCAACATCTTTCAATCCTCCGACCTGGTGAACTTCAATTACGTCGGCAACGCATTCGCCGGCCTGCCTTCGTGGGCCAACATCAGCGGAGCCGCGCTGTGGGCCCCGGCCATCAAGTATTTCAACGGCCAGTACTATCTCTACTACGCAGCCGACGAGACCAGTCTCACCGGAAATGGATCGGCCATCGGCGTCGGTGTGAGTTCCAGCCCCGCGGGCCCTTTTGTCGATCATGGATCGCCTGTCGTCGAACCTGAACTCGCGACCGATTGTTGCGCCGGTTCGTATCGTGCAACCATCGATCCCGATGAGATTCAGGATGCGTCTGGGCAGAGATACATTCTTTTCGGCAGCTTCGCCGGAGGGCTCTACGTTCGCAAGCTCTCCTCGGATGGATACACTTCGGATCCGACAAGTGAGCAGCAGGTTGCGGTCGACAACCGCTATGAGGGCGGCAACTGGTGGTTCCACGGCGGCTACTACTATCTTTTCGCGTCCTCCACCAATTGCTGCAACGGTCCCCTCAGCGGTTACAGCGTGTTCGTGGGGCGCGCAACAACTCCGATGGGGCCATACGTCGACGCGCAAGGCATCTCCATGATGGCCACGAATCCCGGCGGAACACCGGTCGTCAAAATGAATGGCAACAGCGTCATCGGTCCCGGCGGAAATGTCATCTTCACCGATGAGGCCGGGCAGGACTACATGCTCTACCACGGCATTCTTGCGTCCAGCCCCTACTACTCAGGCAATGTTGGTTACACAGCGCGCCCCGGCTTCATCGACGCCATCGACTGGGTGAATGGATGGCCGGTCGTCCGCGGCGGCTATGGGCCTTCCGATGCAGATGCGCCGCAACCGGTTCCCGCGGCCCAGCCCGGCGGCGCCAACAGCTACGCAACGGCCCTTGCTGCGCAGGACGCGGCGCGCACTGTGATCGCTGCATTATCTGACGAATTCAACTCCACGAGCCTGAGTGCACAGTGGAGCTTCTTGCATGCAACGCCGGCCTACACGCTGACTGGAACGACCTATCAAGTAGCGTCGGTCGCGTTTGATCCGCTGGGCAGCATGCCCAACGTCCCGTTGCTGGCCGAGGACGCTCCCGCCGGCGATTACATGGTCGAGACAAAAGTTGATCTCAACCTGCCTCTCTCCGGCGTCGGCCCCGATTACGCGCAAGCCGGGCTGCTGCTCTACAAGGACGACAACGACTTTATCCGCATGGATTTGTTCAACAACAACGATACCCGCCAGGTGGAATTCATCAAGGCGCTGGTGCCGCAAGCGGGCTATCCATCCTGGGGTGCGACGAATGCCGGGCCGCCGGCAATCACGTCCGACGTGAACGTTTGGATGCGCATTGTAAAGAGAAACGTCAACGGCGAGGAGCACTACACGGCGTATAGCAGCAACGATGGGACGACCTGGACTCAAAGCGGGACGTGGGTTCATACCCTGGGCGCATCGGCCAGGATTTGCCTCTATGCGGGCAACCGTTCCGGATTCACGGCCAGCTTTGACTATGTTCATGTTTCAACCCTGCAATAGGTGGGTCGGCGATGGAGGAAAACATTGCGGCCCGCTACAGGAAGAAATCAAACGCGATTGAATTACCGGATCACAATCCGTGGAGAGATACGGTGAAAAAGATTCTTGGTGTCTTGTTGGGTGTTGCGTTTGCGGCAACCTTGCACGCGCAGGTTACCATCAATGAGCCGATTCCGCAGACCGCTACCATCACGGTGAATGCGGCTCAAGTCGATAGCCAGTCGATTCCGCGAACCATCTTCGGCACTTTTCTTGAGCCGATAGGGAACTCAACCTACAACGGGCTTTGGGCGGAGCTCCTGCAGAACCCCAGCCTGGAGTCAGGTCTCTGGAGCCCTGCGCGGATCAGCGAAATGCTGCACGATAGCCCCGAACTTCGCCATGCAGGCGACCTCGACTTGCCAGTGCCGTGGGAGCCACTCGACGCGCATCAGGGAAATCGCTATGAAGTCCATTACGGCGATGCGGCCAACTCCTGGCAATCGCTCCGCGTCTTGGGAGTGCCCGGCGAGCCAACCGGAATCAAGCAGAAAGTCTATCTCCCTATTCATCGAACACGCGAATACGTCGGCAGCTTTTATGCTCGGCATCTGAGCGGCGACACAAGCGTCACAATCGCGCTGTGGATGCGGGATCAGAAAGATGTGCTCGCTTCGCAAAAGATTCAAGTTGCAGAACCTGCGTGGACAAAATACACATTCGCTCTCGAAGTGCCCGACGGAAAGTTGCATCGGCTCGACCCTGCAGACTTCGTTGTCGAGATATCTGGAGATGAGAGCGTCGATCTTGACCAGTTCTCATTGATGCCTGCCGACGCAAAAAACGGTTTGGACCCCGATGCCGTTGCCATGGCCAAGGCGATGAATACGCCCCTGGTTCGCTTTGGAGGCAATTTCACTTCCTCATATCACTGGAGAGATGGCATCGGCCCGCGCGACAAACGCGTGAGCATGCTCAACAACTCGTGGGGCATTCCTGAGTACAACACTTTTGGCACGGATGAATTTCTTGAGTTTTGCCGTCAGATCGGTGCCCAGCCGCAGTTTGCGCTTAACCTCGGCAGCGGTTCACCCCAGGAAGCCGCGGACTGGGTCCGCTATATCGACGAGCATTGGTCCACCCACTCCGGGTTGCTGTGGGAGCTTGGCAACGAACTCTGGGGCAACTGGAATCTCGGTTATCCTACCCGCGATCAACTTGCCCCCCGCACTGCCGCATTCAGCAAGGCCATTCGCGCCGTCGATCCAAGCGCACGCCTCATCGCGACCGGCGCCGATCCTGAAGTGTTCACCAGTTGGAATGCCATTCAGCTCACAAATCCTCCTGGCACCTTCAATTATCTTTCAACTCATTTTGTCGTGGGCACAGGTGAGGTGCAGATGAAGTCTCCTACGCCCGACTTTGTAGCCTCGGCAGCTCTTGCCTTGCCCGTGGAATTGGGAAACAGACTTCACCAGGCGCAGGCGCAAATCGACGCCACTCCTGGCTATGCTGGAACCGCGCATATCGCATTCACTGAATGGCTATTTATCGGCGAGCATCACGACGCGCCCAGCTTTACCAACACCGGCGGTGCAATTCTTACTGGCGGGTTTCTCAACATGCTGATGAAGAATCCGTCCATTGTTCCCATCTCCGACATGACCGGCATCATGGAGTTTGCGGGAATCTGGAAAAAGCGCAGCCAGGTCTACGCATCTCCCTCTTACTACGCATTCAAGCTCTACGCGAATGCAGACGTGTCCAAGACAGTGGCGGTGACCACCGTCGCAGGCTCCTACTCGGTTTCGCATGGAGTCAATCGGCTGCCTGAGATTGCTTCCGTTCCCTATCTGGACGTGGTGGCCGCTCTCAGTGAAGATGGCAGGAACCTCACGTTGTTCTGCGTGAATCGCAGCCTCACCACCGATATTCCTACAAAAATAAGCCTCCATGACTTTGCTGCAAGTCACTCGGCCTCGGTGCACACGCTCAGTTCACGGTCGCTCACGGATGCCAACGACGAAGAGTTCCCCAATCGCGTGAAGCCGGTGGATAGTGTCGAAGCGGTTGAGTCGAGCGGCTGGACTCATACCTTCCCACACGCCAGCGTGACTGTAATCTCTCTCGATCGAAAATAGCTCGTTGCGGACTTTTATTCCTTTGCACAGAAAGAACGTAAGAAGGGACCCAATCATGGTAAGAACTTTGACGATTTTTTCGAAAGTCATCTTGATTTGCGGCTTGCTTTTTGTCTTTTGCGCTTCACTCCAGGCGCAGCAATCGCGCTGGACCGAGGACCAGGCGAATCAGTGGTACCGGCAGCAACCCTGGCTTGTGGGCGCCAACTTCCTTCCATCCGACGCTGACAATGAACTTGAAATGTGGCAGTCCGCGACGTTTGATCCCAAGGAGATTGATCGCGAATTTGGCTGGGCTGAAGGATTGGGCATGAACACGATGCGCGTCTTCCTGCACAACCTGCTGTGGGAGCAGGATGCAGCAGGCTTCCAGCAGCGCATGAATGAGTTCCTGACAATCGCTCATAAGCATCACATCCGTCCGGTGTTCGTGCTCTTTGATTCATGCTGGGATCCCGATCCGATGCTTGGACCGCAACGTCCGCCCGTCCCCGGGGTGCACAATTCCCGTTGGGTGCAGGCGCCGGGAAGAGCAATCCTGAGCGATCCCAGGCAGTATCCCCGCCTGAAGGCCTATGTGGAGGGCGTCGTGGGCGCATTCGCCAACGATCCGCGCATCCTGGCCTGGGATATCTGGAACGAGCCGGATAACGGCAATGAATCGTCCTACGGGAAAGCCGAACTCGGCAACAAAACCGATGTGATTCTGGCATTGCTGCCTCAGGCGTTTACATGGGCGCGTGCAGTCCATCCCATCCAGCCGCTAACGAGCGGAGTATGGACAGGGGACTGGTCGTCCCTTGACAAGATGCCTCCCATGGCCCGTGTGCAAATCGAGCAATCCGATGTCATCTCTTTCCACAATTACGGTTGGCCGGAGGAGTTTGAAGCTCGCATTCACGACCTGCAACAGTTCCATCGTCCATTGATCTGCACCGAATACATGGCGCGTGGCGCGGGAAGCACCTTCGATACCATCCTTCCGTTGGCAAAAAAGTATCATGTCGCCGCGATCAATTGGGGATTGGTAAAGGGCAGAAGCCAGACCTATCTGCCCTGGGATTCGTGGCAACGCCCTTACGTCCAGGTGGTGCCGACAGTGTGGTTCCACGATATCTTCCACGAAGACGGAACGCCCTACCGTCAGCGGGAGGTTGAAATCTTCCGCGCGCTCACAAAAGCTGACTAGGAGGGCCAGGCTGTCGCTACATCACTGGATGGTATTCTTCAGGGGTTGCAATCTGCGCATGCTCCGATCGTCTGTGCGCAGAGATGCGATTCAAGATCGGCCGGCATGCACCGTGGAGGATGCGGATTCTTTGATGGAATCAGCACGCTTGCGAGCACAATCTTCTTCATCCGAATCGTCGCGATGCGCACCCCGGCCCGGCGGCGGAGAGGCGGTGCAGGTTCGGCGCGCAAAAATCAAACGGCAGGCGAAAGCCCGGCGGCTGTTCATCCTTCTTGGAGTTGGAATTCTCGCCGCGGGTGCTGTCGCACAAAAAGCCACCGTACCCACGGCTTCTGGTGAAACAGCTGCGGGCGCCGCAAAACTAGTGCCCGGGCACTTTGTTGACATCACAGACAAAACAGGCATCAAGTTTCTGCACCAGGCGCCGCACACATCGCGAAAATACCTCATCGAAACCATGGGTTCAGGCGTGGCCTTGTTCGATTGCGACAATGATGGCCGCCTGGATATCTTTTTCGCGAATGGGGCGCCTTACTCCGATCCCACACCGAAGGGATTCATACCGCAAAAGACAGGACCGGAATATTGGAATCGCCTCTTTCACCAGAAGCCGGATGGAACCTTCGAGGACATTACAGAGAAGGCGGGCCTGCAAGGCGTCGGCTACAGCATGGGTGTGGCTGTCGCCGACTACGATAACGACGGCAACGAGGATTTGTTCGTAACTGGGTATGGCGGCAACCATCTGTACCACAACAACGGAAACTGCACCTTCACCGACGTCACTGAGCAGGCAGGTGTGGGTGGCGGAGGCTGGTCGAGTTCCGCCAGCTGGGTGGACCTCGACAATGATGGCCGACTGGACCTCGTCGTCGATCGTTACGTGCAATGGGACTGGGACGATGTGTGGTGCGGTGAGCATCGCGAAGGCTACCGCGGCTACTGCCATCCCGATGTCTTCCAACCCATCACGATGCTGGTCTATCACAATGATGGAAACGGCCACTTCACCGAATGCGCACATAAGCTTGGCCTCGACGTTCCCGCAAAAGCGCTGGGCATCGCCATTGCGGATTACGATCAGGATGGAAGAATCGATCTCTTTGTAGCCAACGACTCCATGCCTGAGTTTCTCTTTCACCAGAAACCCGACGGGACCTTCGAAGAGGTCGGTCTGGAAAGCGAAATTGCCGTCAACGAGGAAGGCAAGACCTACGCGGGCATGGGGGTCGACTTCGCCGACTACAACAACGACGGCTGGCCTGACCTGGTTATCACCGATCTGGCCAACCAACGCTATGCCCTCTATCGCAACGTGGGCGATGGAACCTTTGACTACACAAGCTTCACGTCAGGGTTGGGCAGTATGACCATGCTCCACTCCGGTTGGAGCCTGCGCTTCATTGACTACGACAACGATGGCTTCAAAGACTTGCTGATTGCGCAGGGACACGACCTCGACACCATCGAGAAGAGCTTTCCTCAGCTGCATTACAGAGAGCCGATGATGCTTGTGCGCAACACCGGCAAGGGTTTCGTCGATGTCTCCGGCATCTCCTCGGAGATTTTTCATGAGGCATGGGTGGGTCGCGGCATGGCTATAGGAGACATCAACAACGATGGGCGCATTGACGCCGTAGTCTCTACGAATGGCGGCCCGCCGCACGTCCTGCTCAATCTCACTGAGACCGGCAATCATTGGATCACCCTGCGTCTTATTGGACACAAGAGCAATCGCGATGGCATCGGAGCGCAGGTTAAAGTTGTTACGGCCCAGGGCAGTCAGTGGGCCACTGTGACAACCTCCAGCGGATATATGTCAGCGAGCGATCCCCGCCTGCATTTTGGCCTCGGGACCGAACCTGCGATTCAGCGCATCGAAGTTCGCTGGCCCAGCGGAATTCAGCAGGTGTTGCTCAACGTAAAAGGCGATCGCCAGCTCACGGTCGACGAGCCGGCAGAGACTCAAAGCGCAACTCCTGTGGCCGCGGCGGATCATCCGAAGCCATAATCCGCTTCAATGTTGTTGAGCGTTCCGGTTTACTTCCTGCGCAAGCCATTCGCGGCATTCAGCCGGGCTACTCCTGGCTGTGCGTAGTATAGAGCTTTTGGCTCAGCGCGAATTCCTGCTGTGCGCGCTCCAGTTGGCCCGCCTGGCGCAGTGCGCGACCCAGTTCGTAATGGGTCTTGGGATTCTTTGGGTCAAGTTGCGCTGCCTGATCCAACTCCGAGATGCCGCCGTCGCTTTCATGATTGGCGAGCAGCGCGCGGCCGAGTTCTTCGTGGCATGCGGCACAACCTGCCCGAATATGCACCGCAATGCGCAGTGGATCGATTGCATCCTTGGGTCGGCCCTCGTCGAGAAGGAACGTGCCGTAGTCAAGGAACGGCCACTCGTCCGTGCCGCTTGCATTGGCCCAGCTCGCCGCATTCTTCAATGCAGCCTCTGCCTTGTCAGGCTGATTCGTTGCTTCGTAGACCAGGCCTAGATTCTCTTCCGCCTTCAGGTGCGCTGGCTTGAGGGCCAACACGCGCTCAAACATCTTGCCCGCGTCCACGTAACGATCCTTTGAGTAGTAGCAGCGTCCAAGAGCATAAAGAATCTCCGCGTCGTTGGGGTCCATCTGCGTTGCCACTTCGAGCCAATGAATTGCGTCGTCATAATCGCTCAGCATGACGTAGTCGATTGCTACTGAGAGCAGTTCCTCTGGTGCGGGCTTGCGAGAACGCGCAGCTCGCGTATAGGTGTCCAGCGATTCGCGCGATTTACCCTCCTTGCGCAGAACCATGCCCAGAGAATAAAGCAGGTCGGCCGAACCAGGCTCACGAGCCAGGGCCGCACGCACATCAGACTCTCGCTGCGCAAGCGCCGGTGTGCCCGCGCTCGATTCCTCTGCGGAGTAGGGAGAACTCGTGGGGTGAGCCTCCCTGGTCGCGCCTCCTGACTGTGCGAAGAGGCACGTTGGGCTGGCGACCAGCGTGCAATCAAGCAATACCACCAGTAGATGAGATTTCAGCGCCATGCGCTCTCCGGTGCTCTTTGCTTCACTCAACATTCTTTCAGAGTCGAAGGATAAAGACCAATAGCTAATCCCGTTGCGATTTCATCTTCTTTCGACCGGTTTTCTGGCATTGGATTCTGCGACGCATTTTGTGTTTTGGCTCACTAGCTTGCTGCAACCGAAGCTTGCGTGAAGACCAGTCTTGCTGAAACACAATCATCCTGCGGAGCAGGCACAAACAAAGCGCCAGAGAGCCGCGAAATGCATTGTGTGTGAAAGCGTTTTCAACGTATAATCAGGCCCGAATCATGGGCCTTATGAGAATTCGCTCTGCTGGAATCGCATGCGTCTTCGGGCTATGCGCGGCATTATCGAAAGCAGAAAGCCGCCCCGTCCAGGGCGTCCTGGTGCCCGTTGAAGCCGAGCTGCTGACTCACCTGCGTGTTCACTCGCTCAAGCAAGGCGACCTGGTCTATGCGCGGGTTGCAGCGGAGTGGAGCGGCCCGGGATGCGTTCTCCGCAAAGGTGCCACACTCGAAGCGAAAGTGGTTGAAGTCACCTCGCACTCCTCCAGTTCCAGCAATTCAGCGCTTGCGCTCTCCTTTGCGAGAGCACAGTGCGGCCAGTCCGACATGGAGCCATTCGCGCTGGTTCTCGCCGCCGTCGCAGCGCCCGAAGATACCGACAGCGGCTCGGTCAGCACTGATCTGCCGATGGTCTTTGGCAGCAACACGGGGCCCTCCGCCCCCAGCGCCGGCATGCTTCGTTCGTCCCTTGCTGAGGTTGACCCAATGTTGCTCAACCTGCACAGATTCCCCGTAACCCCGAGCCTCCGCGCCGGAGACGTGCTGGGAATCCGGGGGATGAAACTCAGCGTAGGTACAGGGCCCGAATCAAGTTCCGTCCTCACGCGCAGTGGGCGCGATCTGGAATTGGATCAGCACACGCGCTTTCTCCTGGTGCCCGCTTCCGTCACGGGAGCAAAGCCAGGTGCAAATGCGCCGTCTGGAGCACCTTCTGCTGTGACCGCGGCTGGAGCCGCCAGTCTCGCCACACGGTCAGCCGCCACAGCACCGGAAAGGCCGCCACAGGAGGACTTGGAAACCTGCGACCCACCGGCATGCAGCATGGTCGCAAGCACAGATGCCACTGCGATCGAAAACGGGATCCAGTCCGACGTTGCGATCAACTCGCTGGGTTACGCACCGAGAATCCAAACCGAGATGGAGGAGCCTGATCAGGATGAAGCCCTCGCCTATCTCGGTCCGACGGAGTTGCTGGTTGCGTTCAATCCTCATCGCCTTGTGCCGCGCTTTGGCGTAGACTCCCCGGGCGCCACAGTGCGTGTCATTCGCGCGGCGCTCATTGATACCACGACCCGCAAAATTGTGCGCACCGCGGATTGGCGCCTGCCAGACACAAAGCAATATCTTTGGATTCTGGATCGGCAGCGGGTCCTGGTTCACGTTGGAAACGAGCTGCGTGTCTATGGCGCCGGCTTGACAGTGGAGGCACGGATTGCGCTCGCCGGGCAGCTGGCTTTCGTGCGCACTTCACCGGATGGGAAGATTCTCGCAGTAGGGGTCATCAAGGAGCGGCACAACCCTGAACTGCATGCAAAACTCCGCGCCAGCCTTGGGCAGGAACCCGAAGAGGATGTCGACATTCTGGTTCTGAATCAGAAATTCGAAACGATTGCGAGCGCCGCTTCAACCTCTGACAGGCTGCCCCCAACCCTCTTGAACGAGGGCCAGGTGAAGTTGCTGCTCCAGACCGGGCAGGCAGAGCAGAGAGACAAGCATTACCGCTCGAACTCCGCACCTGGGATAACCTCGCACGCAATTTGGGAACATTCACTTCCGGGTGCATGCCTCAGGTTTCCAGCCTCTCCCCCGATTTAATCCTGCTCGTAACCTGCGAAAGGATCAATCAGGCAAGAGATTTCCGCGTCATCCGTCCCACTGGGAAACTTGTCTTGCGCGGCCAGTCCATGCTGAAGGAACTGGGACACGCGGCCGTGGGGGACGCGCAATCAAAAGAATTTGCGATGCGGATCTTCGAGGCAGATGAGCCAGTGCTGCCCGGCGAGATCTACCGTCCCGCAAACCTGCAGACTGCAGAGCTTGAAGTGTATCGATCCGACAACGGAAAGCACCTGTTCAGCGTGCACGTCAACGACCCGGCAGCAAGCTCTGGTGGCTACGCACTTTCTCCTGGAGGCGGCCAATTGGCCATTCTCACCCGTGACCGGCTCGCGCTCTACACAATGCCGCAGGATTGAGCGCGCCGCGAAGGCGCCATCGAGCACACGCTTCAAAGGATGCTTCTTCCTGCTATCATCGCTTTCCAAACGGAGCAGCCATGCGCAAGCTGATTCTGTCTCTTCTTTTCCTGGCGTCTTCAAGCGCCATTCTGCACGCACAGCAGTACGACCTCGTGCTTGAAGGCGGACGCGTAATGGATCCCGAAACCGGGCTGGATGCCGTGCGCAACGTCGGCATCCGCGACGGAAAGATCGTCCGCATCTCTTCCGAGGCGTTGAGCGGCCGCCGCGTCATCCATGCCGGCGGCCTGGTGGTCGCTCCAGGATTCATCGATCTGCACCAGCACAGCCAGGACCTCGCCAGCCAGCGCGTCAAGGCACTCGATGGCGTCACCACGGCACTGGAGCTGGAAATCGGCGCACCCGACGTCGCTCAGTTTTTGAAAGCGAAGGAAGGTCGTTCGCTGATTAACTACGGCACCTCGGCCAGCCAGGTGGCAGCGCGATCGCTCGTATTCGGCGCTCCATTGCCGGAGGGAGACATCCTGCCCAAGAGCGGACCCGCCACCGAGCAGCCCGCCACGCCCGAGCAAATTGACAAAATCCGTGAACGACTGCGCGAGGAACTGGACGCTGGCGGCCTGGCCATCGGCATGGGCATCCAGTACACGCCGGGCGCAACGCGGCTTGAGGTGATCGACATTTTTCGCCTCGCCGCCGAACGGAGGTTGCCGGTCTACACCCATGTGCGCAGCAGCGGCCGCGTCGAACCCGGCTCGTCCATTGAAGCCATCAGCGAAGTAATCGGAGCAGCCGCCATGACCGGCGCATCGCTGCACATCGTCCACATCAACAGCTCTTGCTCGCGCGACTCGATGGAGTGTCTCTCCATGATCGCAGGAGCGCGCGCCCGCGGCCTCGACGTCACCACCGAAGCATATCCCTACACCGCCGGCATGACCGCCATCAATTCGGCCGTCTTCAACCCCGGCTGGCAGCAAAGGATGGGCATCGACTATGGCGACCTCGTGCTTCCTGACACCGGCGAGCACCTCACCAAGGATCGATTCGATGCGTTGCACAATTCCAGCACCACCCACTTCGTGCTGATCTTCGCCTATACGCAGGAGGTACTTGACCAGGTGATTCCCAACCCCCTGGTGATGATCGCCAGCGATGGCCTCGAAGGACATCCCCGTAACGCAGGAACGTACTCGCGCGTGCTGGCCCAATACGTTCGCGAAAAGGGAACGATCACGCTGATGGACGCGCTGCGCAAGATGAGCCTGATGCCGGCGGAGATGCTTGAGCGATCCACTCCGGCAGCACGGCTGAAAGGCAGATTGCAGGAAGGCGCCGACGCCGACATCGTTGTGTTCGATGCGGCAACCATCAGCGACCGCTCGACTTTCGAGAAGCCCATGGAGCCAAGCATCGGAGTGCGCTATCTGCTGGTAGGAGGAACCGTCCTCGTCGATGAAGGCAAGATCGTGCCGGATGTGTTCCCGGGCCGTGCGATTTTGGGACCTGGAAAGCGCGTGGAATAGCATAACTAGCATCGCGTCGGCCAGCGACCTCTCTTCCATACACGTGTGTCGAGATCTCATCATGGCCCGCCACCTTCGGATAGCCGCCGATTCTGCTACAGCTCTGTGATCTTTCGGCCCATCGCCTGGACGTAATGAGTCGGGAGTCGCGCAACTCCCCCTTCGGCCGGTTGGCACTGCCCTGTCTCAGTTCGATGTGTACATCGCAGGTGCGGACGAATGAACATCCGTCGTCGAAGTCAGCGGAAGCGCAACCTTGATGCACGCTCCGCCGTTCTCGCGATTGCAGGCGGTGACGTCCCCCCCGTGAGCGCGCGCCACAGCATCGATGAATGCCAGGCCGAGCCCATGTCCGTTGGAATCCCGGCCCTTCACCCTGCGCTCGAAGAGATGTTGCAGCACTTCAGGATCGAACCCCGGCCCATCGTCTTCGAGGATCAAGATTGCCGCATCCTCCTCACTCTGTAGCCCAATCGTCAACGTGCAGGCTGGCGGCAGGTGCTTCAGCTCGTTGTCGAGGAGGTTGGCAATCATCCGATGCAGCAGCCCTGCATCCGCGAAAATCACCACGGGCCCCTTGCTGCGCAGAGTGACTCTTAGTCCCTTTTCTGACATGGAAGGTTCGTAAAGATCGAGCATGCTGCGGAGGGATTCGTTGAGGTCAATGGTGCTGCGCGTAAGCCGCAATGCATCCGCCTTCGCCTCGGCAACATCCAGGGACTTGTTGAGAAAGTCGGTAAGCCGATCGAGCTCATCGATGGCAGAGACGATGGGTTCGCTTTGCTCCCCATCAGTCGCCGACGACAACGACATTTCCAGCTTTCCACGAATCGCGGTCAGCGGGCTGCGCAAATCATGAGCCAGCGAGTCAGTGATGGTGTGCAGCTGGTGTACGGAACTCTCGATCCGGTCGAGCATACGATTCAGAGTTAGGGCGAGTTGGCTCACCTCGTCGTTGCGCCGCGTGACGGGCACCCTGGCATGCAAGTCGGAATGTCCGATTCTCGAGGCGGCTTCAGTAATCTCTCGCACGTGACTCAGCATGCGCCTGGTCGTGTGAAAGACGATACCGAACCCCAGCATGACAATCAACAACCAGAGCAGAAAGAAGCGTAGCCGCAGATATCTGAGTACGCGCAGTTCATCCCGTTCCGAGAGTCCCAGGAAAATATTGCTGCCATCTTCGGTTCGGATGCATGCTACGCGAAAGGGAATCGCAAATCCAGGAACGCGCAGGTCGGTGGGGCGCCCCGGAGGAATCTTGGTGGCTTGAATGGCCTTTAAGTGGGCCTCGCCGCTTCCGGTGCCGACCCACAATTTCAGTGAACCGTCGCTGCCCGACTGAAGAAAAAACACCGAATCGTTGAAGCTGCTCTCATCGGGCTGTTTGTTGGGCACCTCTCTGGCCGCGAGCTCCGCCACTTCTCCAACGACACGTCCGTAAAGTGTGTCCTTCGGTGTTCGCTCGGCCACGTCTCCCAGCACCTCCACTTCTCCCGACAGCCATGCATCGCTGCGCCGCTGAATATCAGCGGCCACAAAGCTTTGGAGAAATGCAAACACCACCATGGTGCCGCAAGCGAAGGCGAGCGTTGCCCAAAGAGAAATGCGCCATGCGGCACTGCGCATCGGCTCTTTATCGGTCCTTAAGGACATAGCCCACCCCGCGCATGGTCCGAATCAGTGGTTGCTGCCCCGCCACGTCGACCTTTCCGCGCAGCCGATAGATATGCACATCCACCACGTTAGTGTCCGGCTGAATGCGCATTCCCCACACTTTGTCCAGAATCATGGAACGCGTGATGACACGCCCCGCGTTCCGGCAAAGATATTCAAGCAGCACAAATTCCTGCTGGGTCAGTTGCAGTATCTGACCGCCACGCGATGCCTCACGCCGCAAGAGATCCAATTCAAGGTCAAGAACGCGCAACCGCGTGGTTTCGCCGGCAACCGGGCTGTTGCGCTTGAGTAGATTGCGGAGCCGTGCCAGCAGCTCCGCCAGGGCGAACGGCTTGGTTAGATAATCGTCGCCGCCTTGCTCCAGTCCGCGCACCCGGTCGTCGACTGATCGGCGCGCAGACAGAATCAGTACAGGAGCCCTTACCCCCAGTTGTCGCAAACGAAGAATCAGGCTGATTCCATCTTGATCGGGAAGTCCAAGATCGACGATGAGGATGTCGAATGGTCTCTCGATGGCCAACCGCTCAGCTGTCTTGCCATCGAACGCGGCCTCCACTTCGTATCCCGCTTCCTCCAGCGAACGCCGTAGGAAACTCTGGATATCCATTTCATCTTCGACTAACAGGAGGCGCATGAAGGCATATTAGTTCATTTGCGTCTGGCCTTACAGTGCGCCCCTTCGGCATCGTCGTTACCGCCCGCAATAAAGAGCATTAGACGAGCCAAGATGAACGGATTGTCATCCTGGCGTTCGCTTCTTGTCAGCTCGCTTCGTTATCCTTACAGACAAGCTCAACGCAATCCATGTTTCAAATCTATGCGGGCAGTCGCAGAGTCGACTGCATTTGTCCTCGTAGTGGCCATTGATTCCACCGCTGCCATGCCCTTTGCATCTGCATCGCAAAGATGAACGAAACGTCATGCGCACAGATCCGACAGCTCGCTTTCCAATGCGCTGCGAGCTCGTCTTATCTATGAATTGCAACCCACTGGATCGAGATCGTCACTCGTCCCGATTCTCAAGCCCTGGAAGCCGTTCTTATGCAAACCATATTGAGGATCAGAGTGCATCAATCGAAGGTGATGGATAGCCTGGACTCGAGTCTGTTTTCGAGGGCCTTCAGTTCCTCTCTGTCGCTGCCCACTGGTCTCGACGCAAACTTCGAAGACGCGCTTCGTCATGTACTCGACAACCCCGGAAGCCTGGTTCGCCCCAAGCTCGTTTTCCAGATGGCGGTTGCATACGGACTGGATCCAGTTCACGCCCAGGAACTCGCAGTTGCCCTTGAGTACTTCCACACCGCCTCACTCCTGTTCGACGATCTGCCGTGCATGGACAACGCATTGGAGCGTCGCGGCGCACCATGCACCCACCTGGTATTCGGCGAAGAGGGCGCGATTCTCTCCGCGCTTGCCTTGATCAATCGAGCCTATGCGCTCACCTGGCGCGCAGTTGCCGGGTGCCCGCGGGCCAGTCAGGAGCAGGCAATGTCGTTCATCGAGCGCTGTCTCGGCGTTGAAGGAGTGCTGAATGGGCAAAGCCTCGATCTCCACTTCTCCACACTACCGCAAACGCGGGAGACAACAGAGCGGATAGCCAGGGGCAAAACGGTTTCACTGATCCGCTTGACGCTGGCATTGCCGGCTATGCTGGGCGATGCCTCGCCTCGTGAGCTGCAGCAGATTGAACGGATTTCGACTTTTTGGGGGCTCGGCTATCAGATCGTCGACGACCTCAAGGATGTGCTCGAAAGCTCGGCACAAAGCGGAAAGACGCCGGCCCGCGATTTGTTGCTCGGTCGACCGAATATCGAAGCGGTCATCGGGGTTCGCGCTGCCGTGCAGCGCCTTGCGCGCTTCATCGATCTGGGAGACAAAGTGCTCCAAAGCCTGCTCGTTTCAAGGCCTGAACTCGATTTTCTGGAGAGATTGCGCGGCGATCTGCAGCATGAGCTTGCCAGGGTCACGCGGAATTCCTGGGCGCTCGCGGAAAAAGGCAGATCGTGATCTTTCTCAAGCTGATTTTCACTAACCTGCGCCGGCATCGCGTCCGCTCGTTGATCAGCGTGGCTGGCATCGCCTTCAGCGTCGCCGCAATGCTCACCGTGGTCACCATCCTTGAAGGCGCAATAGGCATGTTTTCCAGAATTCTTTCCAACGACAGCGAGATCATCGTCTTCGAGCGCGATGTTTCTGATCTCTTC
Organism: uncultured Acidobacteriota bacterium; assembly: GCA_963725945.1. GTDB lineage: Bacteria > Acidobacteriota > Terriglobia > Terriglobales > Acidobacteriaceae > Telmatobacter. The sequence goes on from CAVSAW010000022.1 coordinate 371,471, forward strand.
TTCAGCAGTGTTCCGGCTGACGCGGTTGCGGGCATTTCCAGTTGGCCGATTGTGGCCCATGCGAATGCGGTGCTGTTTGGAATCGTCTCCAGCGAAGGCCATCCGATAATCACCTGCTTTGGAGTTACCCCCGCAGACGCTCGTATCCAGAAGGCCGCCTGGCTCGAAGGCGATCGCAGTAATTTTGGGCGGCATGGCGATGACATCGTGTTGGGCGCCCGGGCAGCCGACTTCCTCTCGGCGTCACTTGGCAGCAATGTTCAAATTGGCCATGCAACATTTCATGTCGTCGGCGTGCTGAAAACGGCCAATGGATTTGAAGATGGTGGGGTCTTTCTGCCGCTTGCTTCCGCTCAATCCTTCTTTCACAAAGGAGGCACGTCTTCAGTAATTACGGTGAAATTGCGCAGCAAGGACGATGTCGGAGCTTTCAAGGTCATGGTCAAAACGCAATATCCAAACCTGATTGCTCTTGAGGATGCGGAATTCACGCAGTCCTACTCACAGTTTCGAATTCTGAAGGCCACCGCCTGGGCGGTAGGCAGCTGCGGTCTTCTGTTAGGCGGCCTCGGCGTTGCAAACACCATGATCATGTCGGTATTCACGCGAATTCGCGAAATCGCCATTCTTCGCGTGAACGGGTTCTCGCACGCGCAGATTGGGGGAGTCATCTTCGGCGAGTCCGCGTTTGTGTCCGTCATCGGCGCAACGGTGGGTCTACTCATTGGAACCTGCTTTCTCTTCGCGCTGAAACTGGTTCCCGCACTTGATGGATACGTGGATACGACCATGCATCCTTTGCTCATGTTGGTCGTGCTCCTCCTGGCCTTGCTGACGGGAGTCGCAGGCGCCCTTTACCCGGCAGTCTACGCGATGCGAGTCCGCGCAGTGGAGGCGCTTCGGTTCGAATGAGGCCCATGACTCAGGACAGCACGGATCGGCGCATCGTCATGTGCGCATCAAACGTGTGGAAGAGCTACGACGAGGGAACGGTCACCGTTCTGAAGGCCGTGGATTGCCAGGTCTTCGCAGGAGAGACGGTCGCCCTGTGCGGTCCTTCGGGTTGTGGCAAGAGCACGCTCCTGCACCTGCTGGGCGGGCTCGATATGCCGGATCGCGGAACTGTGTCAGTCAACGGTGTGGAGATCAATCGACATTCGAACCTTCTCCACCTTTATCGTCACCAGATTGGCTTCATCTTTCAGCTCCACAACCTCATTCCCGACTTGACCCTCGCCGAAAACTGCCTTATCCCCACGGTTGCGGCGGGCATCGGACACAAAATCGCGAAGGCACGCCTGGCGGAACTCGCAGAGCGCGCCGGGCTAAGTCATCGGCTCGACCATCGCGTTCAGAAACTCTCCGGCGGAGAGCGTCAGCGCACTGCACTCTGCCGTGCATTGATGAACAGGCCAAAGATCATTCTGAGTGATGAGCCGACGGGCTCGCTCGATGAACAAACCAGCAAGATTGTCTTCGATCTATTGCTTGATCTGGTGGCAACCGAGGGCGCCACTCTGCTGATGGCGACGCATGATCGCAGCCTCGCGCGCCGCTGTGATCGCCTGATGGAGATGCACGATGGAACGATCCATGAACACGCATGCGCAGTGTGAACCCGGGCCGTCGCACATTGACCCGCGAGTCCTCGCCAATGCCGCATGGCATAGCCTCTTCTGGCTTGTTTTCGCAAATGCCGTCGGCGTACTGATCGCGATTCTGCTCCTCATTCCCGCTCTTAACCGTCCACTGGGAGAGTGGTCATACGGCCGCTGGATGATGGTGCATATGAATTTGGAACTCTACGGTTGGACGAGCGTTCCTATGGTCGGATTTCTCTTCAGGGTCTATCACGCCGATCGCGGCCCGGCAGCGAAATGGTGCCGGCCGATCCTGTGGCTGTGGTCCGCGGCGCTCAGCGTGGGCGTGTTCTCCTGGCTCTCAGGACACTCCAGCGGCAAGTTGTTTCTTGATTGGAGCGGCTATGCCCGGGCTTTGTTTCCGGATGTCCTGCTCGCCCTATGGATTTTTTTGGTCTTCGCATTGATCGAGAGCCGGCGTGATTCTGAAGATGCGCCCGTGGCCGCGTGGGCGGCAAGACTTGCCGGCCTCGTCGTTTTATTGGCTATTCCATTTCTCATTTACATTGCCTCCAACCCTCTCACATACCCTCCGCTGAATCCGGATACGGGCGGCCCCACAGGGGCGAGCCAGTTGGAGTCCTCGCTGGTTATCGCGGCTGTTCTGCTGACGCTTCCGTTCGGCCTTGCTGAGCGCAAGCCGGGGAGGACCAGGGCCATCGCTGTCAGCTGGATCGTGTTGGGAGCGCAATCCATCCTTTGCGCCGCATTGAGCGGCGCCGATATCAGCCACCACCGTCCGGCGCAGTTTCTCAGCCTGGGCAGCCTTTTGGTATGGCTGCCGCTTACGCCCGCTTACTACGCCTCGTTCGCATGGCGCGCCAGCACACGCCGCTGGCGAACGGCCTTTCTATGGTGGTGGGGCGCTCTCGTCATCACTGGCTGGGTCTTCTTTCTTCCTGGAGTTCTCGATCACTTCAAATTCACTGACGGCCTGGTTGGCCATTCCTTTGTGGCCATGGCGGGGTTCACTTCGAGCCTGATCATCTTTGTCATGGTGCAACTGCTCGGCGAACATGGATGGATTTTCAATCGGGCACGGTCGTTTTATGCGTGGAATGGCAGCGTGATCGCATATGTCGTGCTAATGACCGTGACCGGCTGGCGCGAGGGTTCTGATCCGGCCTTCACGATTGTGCCCGGGGTGGAGCGCAACGTCCTCTACTCGTTGCGCCTCCTCACCGGGATCCTCATGCTCCTTGCCTCGCTGGACTGGCTCGTCGACGCTTCCAAGTTGTTTCGCACACCGGTTCCCACTTTCATCGATCTTCCACAGGAGAAGACAGCATGAATCGTCCCATCCTCATTAGCTATCAGTTGTTGATCGGACTCTCCGACACCTCAACCGGCGCGCTGCTCATGATCGCGCCGGGACTGACACTCAGATTGATGCATCTAAGTGCCGGAGCCGACGCGTCCGTGTACCTCTCCTTCATTGGAGCGTTTGTCCTCTCTGTGGGCCTCTCCTGCCTTTATGGTGCATTCGTCGCGTTTCATCGGGGAGTGCCGGCGAAGCTTGAAATGGTGTGGCTGCTCACTGCATTCACCCGCGCCAGCGTCGCCATCTTCGTGGTGGGGCAGGTTCTGGCGAGCACACTCACAGCTGGCTGGCTGTCGGTTGCGGCTGTGGACGGGTTGTGCGTCCTGATTCAGGCGATAGGGCTTCGCAGAGGTTGGCTGGTCGGTGCCGCCAGCTAACAGCGGTCGTTCCGGGTGGCAAGGCGCGAGCCTTGTCGCGATCACGTATGTCTATTTCCTCATCTTCGCCCAGTTTGCATTCCTCAACCGTCTGGCGATCCTGGGTGTGGCTGGCACACACCTCAAGACTGCAATGGCGGCAATGGCTGTGGGCGGAATCCTTTTGAGCCTGCTCGCGCCGCGCCTCAACCTCTGCCCCTCGCCCAACCTGCGTCTCCGTTCCGCATTTTGCGTTTGCGGTGCCTCAGCATGGCTTGCGCTTTTTCCCCTCGGATTCGCCGCCGCCGCTGCCGTGTCCTGCCTGATCGGCGCTGGGCTTGGGTTGCTTACCGTCACGCTTGTCTCTCATCTGCGCCAGTGGGCGGGCAATCGCAATCCGCTGCTCGCGGTCGGAGTGGGAACGGGAGCGGGCTATTTCCTCTGCAACATTCCACTCTTCTTTGCCGCCTCAGCAGAAGAGCAGGCGTTGTTGGCCGGCGCTCTGTGCCTTGCTGGAATCGGCATCACTTTGCTGCCTGCATACAGTTCTCCCGAGATGCACTCGCCTCAACCACTCGCGCGAGTCTCCTTCTATCGCGCGCTCGCAAGTTTCACAGCCCTTGTCTGGCTCGATTCCGCGGCCTTCTTCATCGTTCAGAACACGCCGGCGCTTAAAGCAGGAACCTGGCAGGGCGCATCCCACCTCTGGGCGAACGGTATTCTGCATCTCGGGGCGGCACTTGCCAGCGCATGGTTCCTGCGGCGCAAGGGGCTCCCACCGGTACTGACCGCTGCGTATCTCGCACTAGGCATCGCTTGTGTGCTTCTCATTGATCCAGGCAAGGCATTGTTTGCCTCTCTCCTTTATCCCATAGGCGTTTCGCTCTACTCCGTCGCCCTCGTTGCGTATCCATCGCTGCTGGCTCCCGCCGCTTCTGCTGCGGAGCGCGGCCGCATGGCCGGCTGGATTTATGCGATCGCCGGCTGGACCGCTTCCGCAATGGGAATCGGCATGGGTCAGAACCTCGGCCACATTCCACCGCTGTTCGTGGCCGCCGCGGGCGTTGCCGTTCTCCTGCCACAGTTCATCGCGATCGTTCGCCGGAATGTCCGTGAATTGGCTCTCACAGCCTTCGTGATGCTCGCAGCACTCTTGCTCGACCGGATGATTAGTGCGCTCAGTCGATCGCCCCAACTGACTCGAGTGGACCTGGGGCGCCAGGTGTACATATCTGAAGGTTGCATTCATTGCCATTCACAATATGTTCGGCCCAACACTCCCGACGAGCTGATGTGGGGACCAGTCGAATCTGTCGCTGAGATTCGCGAGCAGCATCCGCCGCTTATCGGCAATCGGCGCCAGGGCCCCGATCTCTCTCAAGTCGGCGCGCGCCGCTCGGCCCTCTGGCTCAAGGCTCACTTCTTCAATCCTGCTGAGGTCAGCGGGTCTTCGATTATGCCCTCGTATGGGTTCCTCTTCCGCGATGAGCGCGGTAATGATCTCGTTGCCTACCTCAAAAGCCTCCATGGCAACGACCTGGCGCAACATCTGGCCGAGGAGAAGCTTTGGCAACCCGCAGCAGCCGCAATTGCACAGGCAAGCGCCATTGAAGGGAAAGGGCTTTTCCGGCGCGACTGCGCCAGCTGCCACAGCGTTGACGGCCCCACGCGCCGCGCCTGGCAATCGAGCTTTAAACAACTCCCGGCGAATTTTTCCAAGGGATCGTACTTCTACTTATCGCCCGAAGATTCCGAAGAGCAGCGCAGAATTCGTCTCGCGCAAATCGCTAAGTTCGGCATCCCCGGAACTGATATGCCAGGACACGAATATCTCTCCGACCAGGACATTGCCTCCATCTGTCTCTGGTTATCGCAGGTCATCGCGCACTCAGACCAAACCAGTAAGAACATAGTGAACTCAGGAGAAAAGAGATGAAGATGCACGCGCCAGCCTTTTTCGTTGCCATCCTGCTAACGATTGCCCCTGTTGCATTCGCGCAAACCCAGACGTTCACTATCAATCCGGATACAAGTCAGGTTGCGTTCACTCTCGCGGGCTCGGGGCATCATGTGCAGGGAACATTTCATGTGCAAAGTGGATCAATCGATTTCGATCCCGGAGCCCAAAAGATATCGGGCAAAGTCATCGTGGCGGCTGGCAGCGGCAATAGCGGCGAGCCGAGTCGCGACAAAAAAATGAATAGTGATGTCCTGCAGACCGATCACTTTGCCGAAGTCACGTTTGTGCCCAAAAGTTATCAGGGAACCATCGCGGCTATGGGCGATTCCAACATCCAGGTCTCGGGCGTCTTCACGCTGCTCGGCACCCCGCACGACATCGAAGTTCCCATGTTGATTCATATTGAAGGAGGAAATCTCATAGCCAAGGGCCGATTCACGATCCCCTACGTTAAGTGGGGACTTAAAGATCCCAGCATTTTCATCCTCAAAGTGGCAAAGGACGTCGATATCGACCTGAATCTGATCGGTCAGCTGACGCGATGAGATGAGGCATCACTTTCGAGGGTGTCTATGAATGGATGGTTGCTTCGGCAACTCGCGAGCGAAACGAGTGGAAACATACTGCGCCATGGAATCGGGCGACTCGCTCACCCTGGAACCGCGCGACAGTCTGCGTCAGCGCGTCTATCTGGCGCCGCTGGGGAAGTGGCTCGCATTGGATTGCGGGTAGTTCGCGCACGTCACCTTCAATAAATCCTCTCGTTCAGTGCGACTTGAATTTGAGCGATACGATGCGTTCACGCCCAACGCCCTGCTGCACATTGAACAAACGGCAAAAGTAGCCGGTGTTGATACCATAGAGCCGCGAGAACCACTCAAGCGATTACGCGGTGCATGTGTAGTTCAATTGGGCTCCGCTCCCGTCAAACTTGACCTGATTCAAACTTCGACTGGGAGATAGTGACCTTCGGCGCTCCGCTTTACACTTGCGTGCCAAGTTAAGAGAATGGGATCGACTGAAAGAGGATTGGAAATGAAAGCAGTGTCACGGAGAGGGTTTTTGAAGAAGGCGGGCCAGGCCGGCGTGGCCGCGGCTGCAAGTTCGGCACTCAGCAGATTCAGCCTGGCGCAAAGCACCAGCACGACGCGCATCATCATCGATTCCACGCGCCAGGTTGGCCCCATTGATCATCATCTTTTCGGTTCATTTCTTGAGCACCTTGGACGCGCCATTTACGAGGGCATCTACGATCCGGATTCAAAATTTGCAGATCAGAATGGATTTCGCACCGACGTCATGAATGAAGTCCGGGATCTCGGCGTGCCCATCATCCGCTACCCTGGCGGAAACTTCGTTTCCGGCTATCACTGGCTCGATGGAGTCGGTCCGAAAAAGAACCGGCCGACGGTTCTCGATCGCGCCTGGAACACGCTGGAGACCAATCAATTCGGTACCAATGAATTCATCACATGGGCCCGCCTCGTGGGCACCGAGCCGTTGTTCGGGCTCAACTTCGGCACCGGATCTGCGGAAGATGCAGCAGCTCTGGTTGAATACTGCAACTTACCTGGCGGGACCAAATGGAGCGAACTGCGGCGCTCGCACGGTTACGCGCAGCCTCACGGCGTCAAATACTGGTGCGTGGGTAACGAGATGGATGGTCCCTGGCAGATTGGCCATGTGCCGGCCAGGGAATATGGAATCAAAGCTACTGATGCCGCCCGTCAAATGCGCGCCATCGATCCTTCAATCAAGCTGATTGCCTGTGGCTCGAGCGGTCCGTTCATGCCAACCTACATCGATTGGGATCGTACCGTCCTCGAAGAGTGCTACGACGAGGTTGACGGTATCTCGCTTCACCGGTATTGGGGAAACAACGAAGAAACAAACAAAGACAGCCAGACATACCTGGCCATGAATCTGGCCATGGATCGCCAGATTCAGGAGATCACTGCGGTCTGCGATACGGTGCGGGCACAAAAGCGGTCAGCAAAACAGTTGTTCCTGTCTTTCGATGAATGGAATGTCTGGTATCGAGCTCGAACTGGCGATGCGGTGGATGGGCACGGAAAGGCTGCTCCTCATCTTCTGGAGGAGCCGTACAACCTGGAAGATGCGCTGCTCGTCGGCGGCCTCGCCAACTCTCTCATCCGGCATGCTGATCGTGTCAAAGTTGCCTGCCTGGCGCAGCTCGTGAATGTCATTGCGCCCATCATGACAAACAAAGATGGCATATTGCGACAGACCATCTACTACCCATACGCGTGGGCTTTGCGCTACGCTCGGGGCCGCTCGCTCAGCGTTGTCCCTGAAGGACCGGGCTATGAAGTCGCCTCTCTGGGGCGGCCCACCGAAGCCATCGGTCTGCCCTCACCTGGATTCGGCGAGGTGCAGTATCTTGACATCGCGGTAACACTCAACCCTGAAACGAATACCGCCAGTTTGCTGGTGCTCAACCGCGACCTTGAGAAGGATCACGAACTTGAGATTGTTTGGCACGATCTCACTCCAACCAGCGTCACGACCTTCGAAACCATCACCGGTGCTGACTTGAAAGCGACGAATACGTTCACAGACCCGAATCGTGTAGGCCCGCAAAAGCTGGAAAAGCCCAGTGTCGGCTCGCACATGTCCGTCAAACTACCCGCGCATTCCTACTCAGTCTTATCGCTCGCCGTGTGAGTTGAACCAAGATTGACCGTAGAGGACGACCGCGTCTGCTTCGGCACATCGCACGATCAAAAAAGGGAACTTCATATGCGGGGCCCGTCGCTGCGCGAGAGCATCGATGAGCACTCTCCAGCGCTCATTGATTGAGCGCCACCATGACTCATCGCACCCACAAAGTTGACGCAGATGATCGAGGCGCTGCCGAGGCCATCGGATCGATGTTGACATCGATAGCACATTCCATCATGTGGGTGAATTCTGGACCTCAGTTGGACCCCGAGGGCAATAAACGTGAAATTGAGAAGTTTATAAGTTATTGATTTAGGTGAATTTGAATTGGTTGCGGGGGCTGGATTTGAACCAGCGACCTTTGGGTTATGAGCCCAACGAGCTACCGGGCTGCTCCACCCCGCATTTACAGTTTAGCAACAGCGCCGGTCAGGGTCAATCGACCGGCTCCCCACCTCCGCGCCATCCGGTACACTTCTGGCAACCCGATTCGCATCAGAGGTGCCACCGGATGTCTCAGCTCTATGTTGTTGTCCTGGCCGTAATTGTCGTTGCCTTGCTGGCGGTCTCGCTCTATCGCACCTCGCGCGTCAAGACCAAGGCCGATTATCTCGTTGCCGGCCGCTCCCTGCCCGCCGTCGTTCTTGTCCTCACCTTGCTGACCTCGTGGATCGGCGCCGGCTCGCTCTTTGCCGGGGCAGAGAACGCCTATAAAAATGGATTTGCCGCCCTCTGGCAGGCGGCAGGTGGATGGCTCGGCCTCCTGCTCATCTATTTCATCGCCCCTCGGGCCCGCAAGTTCGCCCAATTCACCCTGCCTGACCTGCTCGAGGTTCGCTACAACCAGACAGCGCGCGTCCTCGGCACCATCGCCATCCTCTTCGCTTACATCGGGATCACCAGCTACCAGTTCAAGGGGGGCGGCAATGTCCTGCATCTCATCTTTCCTGACACTGTCACGCCGGAACTGGGCACCTACATCATCGCCATCTTTGTCATTGTCACCACCGCATTGGCCGGCATGTCGTCCGTGGCCTACATGGACGTCGCCATCGGCTCAATGGTCACCGTCATCTGCCTCATCGCCGCGCCCATGCTCTTCTACAAGGCTGGAGGATGGACTGGCCTTCACGCCGCGCTTCCCGAGTCGCACTTTCAGGTGCTCGGCAATCTCACCCTGGTCCGTGCGCTCGAATTCCTGGTTCCGACCATGCTGCTCATGCTGGGCAACCAGGTCATGTATCAGAAGTTCTTCTCCGCCAAGTCCGAACGAGATGCGCGCCTCTCCGTCGTTGGTTGGATTCTCGGCACCCTGCTTCTTGAGACGCTGATCGTCGCCATCGCCGTCTTCGGCTCCGCACTCTATCCCACCGGCGAAGTGGCCCGGCAACCCTACGAAATCATTCCCTACACGGCCCGTCACGGTCTGCCCGCGTTGATGGGTGCACTCCTGCTGGGTGCGGTCTTCGCCAAGGTCATTTCCACCGCCTCGAACTACCTGTTCTCCCCCTCAACCAACCTCATCAATGACGTCTTCGTTCGCTACATCTCCCCCGGCGCATCCAACAAGCGCGTTCTGATCGTCTCGCGGCTTGCCGTCGTCCTGCTCGGTTGCTGGGCGCTTTATCAGGCCATCTACGCGCAAAGCATTTTGGAAAAGATGCTCTGGGCCTACACCATCTACTCCGCCGCGCTCACGCCGGTCGTTCTCGCTGCCTTCTATTCAAAGCGCGTCACCGCCTGGGGTGCGGTGGCCGCAATCGGAGCGGGCACAGTCGTCACCCTCGCCTGGGACGCACCCGGCGTGAAAGCCCTGTTTCCGCCCATCCTCGCCCAGCGCGACGCCATCTTTCCCGCACTCTTCGTCGCCGTAGCTGCAATGATCGTCGTCAGCCTGTTCACGCCTAAACCGTCGCAAGCGCAACTTGAGCAGTTCGGCGCCTAGTTCTCTGGCCGCTTGATTTTGCACGAAAATGGCTGCCCCAGGGTCCGGAATGCTTGCGAAGTGCGATTAAAATGAACGCGCTGAAAATCATGCCCAGACTCTTGGCCTGACTTTGTGCTCAGCCTAAGCAGTAATTCTGGTTACTGCGATGTACATTCCGAGCAGCCGACAATACCCCCGCGATCCCGTCGAAGAATGCGTCACATGCACTTCTGACCCAGACTGCGGATTCCGCAGCACTGACCAAATTCACATTTAAACTTTTCGCCGGCAAGCAATTGGACCATCTCAGGCCAGTCGTGGGGAGGGGTCATCTGCATTACACTGAAATTCCAACACACCATGCCTTTTCCGCTCGATACCGGCCAGGACTTTATTGAACATCATTTCCGCAGGAGGAAGTTCGTGTGGAGCGAGGACTTCTTTCTGTCGATTTTGAATCAGCCCCGCTCGAAGCAGGATGTGTACTGGTCTGCACTTGGGCTGAGAAAAGTTGGATCGATTCGCTCCATCCCAATTCTTGTCACCTTTTTGACGCACCCGATGAAGGACGTGAAGTGCGTTACGATCTTGACGATCGCGCACATCGGGGGAGCAAGCGTGACGCCAATCCTTGCGGATGCTCTACTCAGTCCAAACTATCGCGAGAAAACCTACGCGATGTGGGCCATCCTGGACGCTGCCGACGACCGCGCAGTTCCGGCCGTGCTTCAATATTTCTCGAAGAATCGAGCTAGGCTGCAGGCCGGAAAGCTGGATAGCTTCGGCGACGGTGCGCGATACTTAGCCAAATTCATGAGTACCAGCGGGGAAGCTCGCGCTTTCGTCGAGGGGATTCCGGCCTACTGGACGCGTATCCCTGAAGGAACACGACAGGAGATGAAGAAACATATCCCTGAACTTGTGGCTCAGATTGAAGCAGATTCTTCGCGATATTCCAGCTAGCTGGTGCCATCGGATTGACGCGTCTTTGTTGAGAGCAGCTTCCGTGATCGATGCATGGTCAATAGCGGGGAAACAGCCGAGCACCAGGTTCTAGCATTCTGGTCAGATCGCCCGCTATGCTTCAGTGAGGACTTGGGTAACAGCTTGTTCCGCCTGCGCAAGAGATCATGATGATCAAATCACCAGGAAGAATTTGTGCTCAACGGGCTGCTACGTGGCTTGAGATGCCCAAGATGCCAATTGTAAAATGAAAAAGTTACATAGAATGAGCTGCGCCAGTTGTCGGTGCCCCATCCTCGCGGCGTTCTCGTTTTTGCCGCCAGGGTGGGAAAGCATCGAGCCCAAAGAGGCTCAGCGCATGAATTTACGAGGCCAGAACCCCGGCGCATACCCGCGCCTCGCTCGCCAACAAAAAGCCGTAAACTATCTGTTGGACCCCCTCATGCCAATGCGCCCCTGCTGGGTTGAAATCAATACCCGCGCCCTCGAAGACAACTACAAGTTTCTCGCCGGTCTCGCTTCTCCTCAAGCGGAGCTCCTGGCCATCGTCAAAGCCAACGCCTACGGCCATTCGCTTGCGCTGTGTGCTCCAGCGGTCGCACGCGCCGGCGCTCGCTGGCTCGGCGTCACCAGCGTGGAAGAGGGAATTGCCGCGCGCGCACTCTGCCCTCACGCGCGCATCCTCGTCATCGGCGGCGTCTTCCCCGGCCAGGGATCAGCCGTAATTCGCCACAGCCTCACCGCGGTCGTTTGGGAGCCATGGCAACTCGATGAGCTCGAATCGGCCGCGCGCTCGGCCGCTGTCAGCAACCTGCCCGTGCATCTCGAGCTCGACACCGGCATGAGCCGCCAGGGCGTCAGTGCCGAGAGCCTTGCCACAATCCTTAAGCGCTTTGTCGCAGGCGCGCCTCTTCACCTCGAAGGCGTCATGACTCATCTCTTCGCCGCCGACGAGGCCGATGGCCGCATCACCGAGACTCAGTTTGCCCTTGCTGAAGAAGCGCTCCGTCAGGTCGCGGCGGCGGGCCTCCATCCCGAATGGCTCAACGTCGGCAACTCCGCCGCGTTGCTTGCAGGCCAGGCCAGTCGCATCGCGGCCCTGGCCACCGCCCATCAAATGAAGGCCCTGATGCGCCCCGGTCTGTCGCTCTATGGTCTGGCGCCGCAATACGACCCCGCATTCGCGCCCCAGGAGCCGCCAACTCTCATCGATGCGCGCCTTCACCTTCAACCGGTGCTCAGTTGGAAATCAAGAGTCGTCGGTGTGCGATCCGTTTCCGCGGGCACGGTGGTGGGCTACAACGGCACATTCGTGGCCACAGAGCCCATGCGCCTGGCGCTTATCGCAGTTGGCTACGGCGACGGCCTCGACCGAAGGCTGGGCAACCGCTTCAGTCTCCTGGTCCGCGGTCAGCGTGCGCCCATCGCCGGACGCATCAGCATGGACCAGACCGTCCTCGACGTCACTGGGATTTCTGGTGTTGAGGCAGGCGACGAAGTGGTCATCCTCGGCAGTCAGGGTGATGAAGCCATCACTGCTGTCGACCATGCAGAGGTATCAGAAACGATTCCGTGGGAAATTTTCACCCGCATCAACGCACGCGTCTCGCGCATGCAGGTTTAGCACGATTCGCCGGTAGTCCCCATGTGGCGACCGACAACCTCGGCTGCGCCTTCTTTCAGTCCGGCTGCACCAAGCACGGATTCGATCATCGCGTCCGTGCCCATCGCCGAATTCAAGAGCATGTGGTAAAGCCCGCGCGCGCACCAATCCTGTTGATAGAACTTGCGAATCACCGCGGCGCGGCGCTTGTCAAAAGCCGCCAGCAATTGATCAGCGTGCGGCGCCTGCTTGGGAAACGCGCTCGCAAACCAGTCCCGCTTGGCCTTCGCCGTGGCGTACACAAAGATATGAAAGCATCCTGGGTGGCAGGCCAGCGCACAGGCCGCTCCCCGGCCCACCAGCACGCATTCGCCTCTCTTCGCCTCGTCTTCTATCTCCTGTCGGATCAGCGAAAGCATGCGCTCTGAATCGAACACCTGGTCTTCGCCGAGGCCGGTCATGGGATACGCCGAGTCGTGCCAGAACACCTTGCCATAGCGGTAGTACCACGGGTCCAGACGCTCATCGAACTTGGCCGCAAGCTCCGGCGCCACCCCCGCCGACTTCGCGGCGCCTTCCACCAGTTCAGAGTCCAGCAGCCTCCAACCAAGCCTCGTCGCCAGCTCGTGGGCAAACTCCCCTCCCCGCGAGCCGTACTCCCGCTCCACAGTAATCACCCGAACCGGCGATCGCATCATGGCAAAAGCTCCCCGCCAAGGGCAGAATACAACGGAACGGGACCCGCCGGGCAAGCGGATTCGCATGCCGGACCGGCCCTTCACCGCACGACCGCATGATACCTTGACGGTCTACACAACTTTGTTGTAGATAATCTAGGTATGGGAAAGCCAAGCGATCTCGTCCAGGGCACACTCGACCTGCTCATCCTGAGAACCCTTTCGCCCGAAGCCATGCATGGATGGGCCATCGCCAAGCGCATTCAGCAAATCTCCTGCGAAGTCCTGCAGGTGCAACAAGGATCGCTCTACCCGTGCCTGCACCGGCTTGAGCAACAAGGCTGGATCAAGGCCAGGTGGGCGGAAAGCGAAACCGGCCGTCAGGCCAAGTTCTATTCGCTCACCGCCGCGGGCCGCAAGCAGCTTGAAACGGAAACCGCAAACTGGAACCGCCTTTCCGCGGCCATCAATTTGATCGTCAGCGAAGCCTAGGTTGGAGAAGCTAAGGAGAAAAACCATGCGCTGGCTCGCACATCTTCGGATGCGAATCCTGATGCTCTTTAGGCGTGGTAGGGCCGCCGCCCACCTCGACGACGAACTGCGCTTCCACCTCGAACGCCAGATTGCCGAGAACATCGCCGCCGGCATGAGTGCAGAAGAAGCGCGCTATGCGGCCCTGCGCGCGTTTGGCAATCCGGCGCTGCTCCGCGAACAAACTCGCGCCGCCTGGAGCTGGAACTGGCTGCAGTCGTTTCTACGCGACCTCCGCTACGGCATGCGCACCCTCGCGCGCACTCCCGGATTCTCACTGATCGCCATCACTGTCATGGCCCTTTGCATCGGCGCCGCCACGTCGCTCTTCACCATCGTGCGCTCGGTATTGCTCAGGCCGCTGCCATTCCGCGACCCCGGCAGCCTGGTGATGGTCTACGAGCACTTCCGCGGAGCCTGGGCAAATCAACCGCGGTTCGATTACAACGTGGTGTCGCCCGCCGACTACTCCGACTGGCGCACACAGACTCACGGCTTTCAGGACATGGCCGCATGGCGCTGGTGGCAGTTCAACCTCACCGGCGAACACGGCGAACTGCCCGAAGTGATTACCGCCTCCGCCGGAACCTGGAACCTCTTTTCAGTCCTCGGCGTGCAGCCAGCCCTCGGTCGTACGTTTTCGGAATCTGAAGACCACCCCGACTCGAATGTCATCATGCTCACATGGAGCGTATTCAAGCGCCGTTTCGGCGGCGATCCCTCGATCGTTGGCCGGCAAATCCATCTCGACAGCAAGCCGTACACCGTGGTTGGCGTCCTGCCCAGGGACTTCACCTATCCGGATTCCAAGGTGCAGGTCTGGGTTCCTTATCAGGCCGTGGCTACACCTGAGGAGTTGCGCCACCACGATTGGCATCAGACCCGCGTCATCGCTCGCCTGCGTCCCGGCGTCAGCCTTGCCAGCGCCGTCAGCCAGGTTGAATCCGTACAGTATCACCTGCACATGCAGTACCTCAACGATCCAGTCGCCGAAGATGCTGTGCCGCGCAGCATGGTCGATGACCTCGCGAAGGATGTAAAAAAGCCGCTCATCCTCCTCATGGCCGCCGTCGGCTGCATGCTCCTTATTGGATGCCTCAACGTGGCTAACCTGCTGGTGGCCCGCGGCGCCGCGCGGCAAAAAGAAGTTGCCATCCGCAGCGCACTGGGCGCGCAGCGATTCACCCTCATCCGCGAGCAGCTTACTGAGAGCCTGCTGATTTGTCTCGCCGGCGGCGTAGCCGGGGTGTCTCTCTCCTTCACCGCAACCAAATGGCTGGCCCACACCTGGAAAGACCTTCCAACGGCACAGGGTATCCAAGTGGATGGAGTCGTGCTTGCCTTCGCGTGCTTCCTGGTTTTCATCGCCGCGTTGCTGGCGGGCCTGTTGCCGGCCATCTCTTCCACCGGCAAGGCGGTCTTCGCCGTGCTTCAGGCCTCCTCGCGCACTACCGGCGGCAGCCTCTCACGCACCGCGCTCCGCAAAACTCTCCTCACCATCGAGATCGCGGTAACCGTGGTTCTTCTTATCGCCGCCGGCCTGCTGCTCAAGAGCTTCGTGCGTCTCCGCACCACGGACCTCGGCTGCGTGACCGACAATGTCCTGACCATGAGCTACACGCTGCCCCAGCAGAAATACGACAAGCCTGAAAAGATCAACGCCTTCAACGAATCCCTGCTCGAGCGTTTGCGCACTATGCCCGGCATCCGCGCCGCCGCACTGGGCTCCACGCTGCCAGGTGATAGCTGGGGCGGTGACGATGTCTTCACCATTCCCGAGCATCCTCCTCTAAAGCCCGGTGCAGAGTTGCCCGATGCGCTCAACCGGCTCGCAGATCCTGGCTATTTCACCGCGTTGCAGATTCCGCTGATGCAGGGCCGCTTTTTCACGGGCCAGGATCGCGATGACCACGCCAGCAAGGTCATCATTAGCCGCCAGCTTGCCCAACAATACTTCCCCGGGGAGAATCCCATCGGCAAGCACCTCGTTGTTGCTGCAAGAGACAAAGCACGATATGAAATCGTGGGAATTGTGGGCGACACTCTCTGGCAGGTCGGCCAGCCGATTAAAGCGACCATGTACTTCCCGCTCCTTTCCGGAAATTCCAGGAACAGCTTTGGCTTTTCCCTCGCCGTGCGCACCGCCTCCGATCCGCTCGCAATGTCGATCTCAATTCAGAAACAGATTGCCGCGCTCGATCCGGAACTGCCCGTCTCTGACGTGCTCACGATGCAGCAGATCATCGGTCAATCTCTCGGCAACCAAAGTTTCAGCGCCACTCTCGTGCTCGCCTTCGCGATTCTCTCCCTCGTCCTGGCTTCCGTCGGCCTCTACGGAGTTCTCTCTTATCTCATGACCCTGCGCATGACGGAAATCGGCATTCGCATTGCGCTCGGAGCTCAACGAGAACAGGTATTGCGCCTGATGCTTTTCGATGGCCTGCGCCCCGCATTCTTCGGACTCCTGTTTGGCCTCGCCGCCAGCGCCGCGGCCGTCCGCCTCATCCGCTCGATGCTGTATGACACCCAGCCGCTTGACCCCGCCGTCTTTGCCGTCGTCGCGGGAACATTGCTGATGGTTGCCGCGCTGGCCTGCATCGTTCCCGCCTGGCGCGCCTCCCGCCTCGATCCCATGCAGGCGCTCAGAACAGAATAGGCGCCGGAAGGTTCTCCTCCCAGCGCCTATCGATTTGAATCGCGAATGAAAATCAGTCTATTGCGTCACCGGTTGCGCCGGTGGTGTCTTCGGAGCCTTCAGGTGAGGGGCGTTCGGTGGTGCCGGTGGAGCGCTCGGCACCGGTGTCTCCGCCGTAAATCCCGAACCATGCTTGATGTGAATGTCGCCTACGTCCGCGCTCAGACTCACCCGCGCCTGGCCTGAGCCAATCCGCCCGCTCACCGTCTTGCTCTCGTCTCCATTGATCGACAGGCCAAAGTCGCTCACGATGTCGCCGTTGTGGGTGTGTCCGTCCACGCTGGCCGAGGCATCCGGTGGCAGCGTGATTTCCACGTCGCCTTTTCCATTCTTCGCTTCCACGTTGTAGTTGCCCGCCGGCTCAATTGAGATCTGGCCCCGGCTGTCATCCACATACGTGTCGCCGTAAATCTGGTTCAGGTCAACGTCCTTGGCGCGTGTCGTCACCCGCACCTGCCCCTTGGCCTGCGTCACCCGCAGATCGTCGGAGTTCAGCGTCAGGTCGCCCGGCAAACTTGCAACGTCCAGGTCCGTCACCGAAGTGTGCAGATGGACTGTCCCGTCGACATTCTCCATATGCACGTCGCCAAAGATCTCGCCGTTCAGCGTGACTTTGCCCTTGATCTCAGAAAACGTCAAATCGTTGCAGTTGCCGTCGGCTGTCAGGTCGCCCTGCACCTGGTGTGCAGAAATGTCTCCCTTGTCGCTCGAGAAATGCACCTGCACCGATCCCTGAATCGTGCTCAAATGCACGTCGCCGTGACTTGCCGTAATATTGGTGCCCGCACCGAGTCCCGCCGCAGTCACATCGCCATGGCCTGAGTTCACTGTGACCTGTGCGTTCTTGGGAACCGTGATCGTCAGGTTCACCCGTCCCCGCCCGTTGCCCTCGGACTTCACCAGGACCGTGTTGCCGCTCACCGTCAGATGCGCCTGCTCCGAGTCGAAAACAGACTTGGCGTAGTTGTCCGTGTTGGCGTAGGCAACCTCATGCGCCTGCACTTCCACGCCCGTTCCTTCGCCTGCCGTCACGCTCACATCGCCGCGTGGGTTCTCCACTTGAATCACTGCGTTCGCCGGCGCCGCCACCTTGAGCAGTTCCTGGTCGTGATCCTGCTCCGGCATATTAAACAGGTTGAAGAAATTGTCGTTGTCGTCGCCCCAGTTGGCGCGCATCGGACCCCAGAAGTTGTTCCATCCCGCCGCACCAAAGCCCAACGCGGCCAGCAAAATAAGGATGCCCACAAATCCTGAGCTGCGCCGCACCGGCGTCTCGCGGCGCAAATCCAATGCCCACTCGCCCAGCATCGCCAGGCCGGCGGCAATCAGCAGTAACGGCCACCAGTGCCCATACCAGGCCCAGAAGGCTTCAGGAGCAATGCGGCCGCTGTACATCAGCACGCCCACAATGCCGATTGCAATCAGAATGATTGGTCCCACAACCGAAGGAACACGCGGGCCATAGGCACTTCCGTATCCCGACCTCATCACGTCGCGCTGCGCCTTCCACGCGTCCCGTTGGGCGCGCCAGGCGGCCTTCTGCTGTTCGCGATAGACCCTCCACTGCGCGCGAGAGTCATACGGGGGCGGCGCACCGCCCGGAGGTGTGTAAGGAGGCATGCTGCTCATGACTGTCCCCCCTCAGGGCCCTTTCCAAAGCCCTGCGTTGGCGAAGGAACGATGGCTGCGCCCGGCTGCGTCGGTGCTTGCTGCGTCCCTGCCGCCGGATTCTGTACGCCTGTGTAGGGATACGGCGCTCCACCCTGATATCCACCCGGATATCCGCCCTGGTATCCGCCCGGATACAGCGCCTCATCTCCCGCCGCGGCCAGTGCCGCTCGTTGCGCAAGCTTCAGCACGCCGATCAGAATCAGCAACAGCGGAACAAACAGCTTCCAGCTCGCGAGATTTGCCTCGTGCAGCAGCGCAATAATTCCCAGCAGCAGCAGAATGGCAGGTCCAGTAAGTCGGCGAATCAGAATATAACGGTTCATTGGGAGCCCCCCTTTGAGTCACTCACGCGGCGAACGATCAGCCACACACCCAGGCCGATAAAGATGAATGGCCAGAGGTAGTGGACGATCCGCTCCGTCACATACCCCATCTGATTCAGCAGAAGAATCAATCCAAAGCCAACCAGAATAATCGCGCCCATCGGTTCCTTGCGCCGCCACGAAACAGGCGGCACTGGAGGCACCGGCGGTACAGCCGGATCGGTAAACCCGGCCACAGGCGTATACGGCGGCGGATAAGCCCCGCCAAACGGAGGCTGGTTCTGCCCCACAAACGGCGCTTGGTATGCGCCCGGCGTGGTTCCTGCTCCCGCCGGCGGCTGACCCGGGAATCCCGTTCCTGCCGGAGGCTGCCCCGGATATTGCGGCCGGTGGCCCAGGTTCAGCCATGTGCCGACCTCATTCAATCCCAGGGGATCGGGCAACGGCTGCCCATCGCGTCGTGCAACCGCGGTATGGTAAGCCTCAAAGGACTGGTACAGCACCCAGGCACCGATGAAGATGCCGAAGATCCCGTAGTGGTCCGTGATGCTGATCAGCACTGCGAAGATCACCACGTGAATCAGGCCCTTGAAAAACTGGCCGTTGTACATCGCGCCTACGCCTGGAATCAGTCCCAGAACCGCAGCCGCCGTCGGATTGGGCCCACCCATGGGAGGCGCAACAAATGGCTGCTGCAGGTTCTGCCACTGCACCGCGCATGGTTCGCAAAGAATCTGCCCCGCCGGCGTATTCCGAACACACGTTCCGCAAACTGCCTTGCCGCAGTTCTGGCAAAAAGCGTTTGCATTCACACCGCTATGATTTACGCAGTCCATTTTGTGCTCCTTTCCCGTAGTGCCTTAACGGAGCCATCGAGAGCAAAATCAAAGCTGCCGTTCTTAGATTTCGTGCCCGCAAGATGCGCTTTCCCATCCGGTGTGTTGGGCCGGTCCTTCAATCTGAGTGAGGTTTCCAGGTAGTCAGGTGAATCACTGGCCGCTGGAGTTCCCGACTGCTGGGGAGGGTCCACCCGCGATCCTCCGTCTTTGTGCGCCGGACTCTGCTTTGATTCGCCCGGCTGGTTGTCGTTCGGCCGCTGCGTGTTGTCCGTGCCTTCGCCCTGCGTACCGCGGCGCAATTCGCGCATCCGCGATTGCACTTCGTACACCACCCGTAGATGGTCGTAGTAGCGAATGATTGGCGTCGAGGCCATCGTCAGCCGGCGCTGCATAAAAGACCGCACCGCACTGGGCCGCAAATTCGAGACCCGCAGGTCAGCCAGCTTCACACCCGTCAGGTTCAAGGTCAAGGCGATCGAGAAGAACGCCATCGCTGCCGTCATCAGCAGCCGCGGCTCCGCAAAGCGCCGCACCCGCCCTATGAATCCCGGGCGCTGCCACGCTGGAGGCATCGGCAACACGTTGCCACCGCCCGTCACCAGGCCGTAGCCGGCTACCTGTCCTGGGCCCGTTGCGGCCAGAATCTTATCCAGCAGTCCTTCGGGAATCTCCGGCTCGGTGGAGAGAAAATCCAGCCACTCCCGTCCCCGGCGGGATTCTTCAAACAGGGCCGTGCAGGCCGGGCAGGTTGCCATGTGTGAGGTGAAGGTCGCTTCATCCTCAGGTCGCAGCAGCCCGTCCAGCGCGTCGGCCAGCAGCGTTTCCCAATGGCCGCAGGCTGGAGAGTTCGGAATGTGTACGCGGTCTGCCATCTTACATCACCTCCCGTTTAGTACGTTCCAGCAGCCGCGCTAGTTCCGCGCGCCCCCTGCTGATTCGCGACTTTACGGTACCTTCGGGTATGCCCAGAACCTGGGCGATCTCTTTGTAATCCATATCCTGCAAATCCCTTAAAATCACTGCCTCACGCAGCTCCACTGACACACGCGCCAGCGCGCTTTGCACCATCTTTGCCAGTTCCTTCTTGGCCGCCGACTCATGCGGCGAAAGACTCGACGAAACCAGCCGGTCCACCGGCTTCAATTCGTCCGTTACATCCCAGCCCTCATCCAGTGATCCCGTAGCCCTCTGGTTGCGCGTCCGGCGGAAATTGTCCACCAGCAGGTTGCGGGTCATGGTCGTGATCCATACCTGCAGGCTGCCGCGCCCCATGTCAAAGCTGGCCAGATTCGAATAGATCTTCAGGAAGACGTCCTGCGTCAGGTCTTCAGCATCGGCGACGTTGCCGGTAAACCGGTAGCACAGCCCGTAGACGCGCCGGTGGTGCGTCTTCACCAGCTCTGCCCATGCGCCCGAGTCCCCGTCCATGCACTGGCGGACTATTTGGGACCAGTCGATCTCCAGCGGTCTTACCTCCTCGCGCGATGCGCGAGCCCCTGTCATCACTCCCGAGGCGCTGGCCTGGTTCACCCTGCCCGGCGGCAGCGCGCCGCCTGCCTCGCTGGGATGGTGGCTGCGCCGCGGAGGCTTGGGCGGCGCCGCCAATCCCATCACGCTCCAGCTTAATGTACCTACGCATTGCATAGCGGGTCTTACGCAGAATTTGTTGGGTTTGTTCCCGCCCCTGACACTAGATTTTGATTCCCCTGCCAATTCCGCTCGGAGCCTCCCATACAACCTCAGCCTGCCTAAAGCCGTGTCATCCTGAACGAAGCGCGTCTGGGGCTCCGCGGGCGGTAGTCCGTGGGGTAAGCGGAGTGAAGGATCCGCTTCCTGCAACTCATCGATCTGCAGGGGGTGGGAGTGCACTAGAATTCAATTGACCTTCTATCCTTCTCCCTGCAATCTTCCTTCAAAGCAATCCCCGGAGGTCTTCGTGGCGACTGCGCCGGCAATTCAGCAATCGAGAATGACGTGGCATGTCCGCGGCACCTGGAGCCCGCGTGAAGACCGTGTGCCCTCGGCCATCTGGCTGGGTATTTTGTGGATCGGCATGCTCGGCGGTTTCGGCCTGGATATTCCCCGCTTCCTGCGCCTCAAGCCCCCCGCCCCGCTGATCGTGCATGTCCATGCCGCAGTCTTCACGGTGTGGATGCTCATCCTCACCGCGCAGGTGCTGCTGGTCGTGGGTGACCGCGTGGCCTGGCACCGCAGGCTGGGCGTGTTTGCAGTGGGATGGGCGTGCCTCATGGCCGTAATGGGCCCTGTCGCCTTCATAGCCATCGTGGCGCAGGCCGCCAAACTCCACGGCCCGTTCCCCTATCCGTTTATCTCCGTCCATGTCGTCGATATTGGCGGCTTCCTCGTTCTGCTCGCCTGCGGCATCGCTCTCCGCAAAAATTCCGCTGCGCACAAGAGAATGATGATCCTCTCCACCGTCGCCCTCGCCGACCCCGGATTCTCGCGCCTCTACGAGCACTTCTTCCCCGCCGAGCCGGCGACTGCAACTCCGTGGTTCTTCTCCGTCTTTTACGGCAACCTGTTGCTCATTGCCCTCATGCTGGCCTGGGACTGGTGGCGCGGCCGCCTCATCCGTTCCTTTGTCTTCGCGTCCGCAGGCCTCGTGGCGGCCTTGTATGTTGCATCCCTCATGTATTTCTGGGAACCCTGGAGGGCGCTGACAATGGAGTGGGTCAAGGCCTGGGCCAAGCTCTAAATCCAGCGCCTTGATGCCTTTTCTGAAAACAAAAACCGGCACGAAAATGGGTGCCCCAGGTCTCGTTTTTGAGACCTGGGAAAGCACGAACCTCGGCCGACCGGCTCAGTGTGATGTTCCACCGAAACGCGAAGGTAAAATGACAGCCCTGCTGAATTGGAAACCACTTCTCCGCACAAACCCGGCGCTTCTCACCCTCCTCTTTTTGCTCTTCCTGCGCTCGTTACTTCAGGCCGAGACTGTCCCCGGCTTGGGCACGGCCACATTCCCCACTTCGACGCACTCCGCGCCTGCGCAGCACGACTTCATGCGCGGCTTGCTCTTGCTGCACCTCTTCGAATACAACGACGCGGCAAAGTCATTTGTCGCTGCACAGAAGGCCGACCCCGGTTTTGCCATGGCCTATTGGGGCGAGGCCATGACCTTCAATCACCCGGTCTGGAACCAGCTCGACGAAAAGGCGGGTCAGGCCGCGCTGGCCAAATTCGCAGCCACACCCGAGGAGCGCGCCCGCCGCATCACAAATCCCCGCGAACGGGCATATATGAGCGCGGTCGAGATTCTCTACAGCGGCACAGGCACAAAACGCGAGCGCGACGACCGGTATGGAACGGCGATGGCGCACATCATCGAGGCTTATCCCAAAGACGATGAGGCCCGGCTTTTCTTTGCTCTGGCGCGGCTGGGCAGAAGCGAAGGCGTGCGCGATGTGCCGTCCTACTTGCAGGCCGCCACAATCTCAAGAATGGTCTTCTTGCGGAATCCCAACCATCCCGGCGCGGCGCACTATTGGATCCACGGCATGGACGACCCCCAGCATGCAGCCGGCGCTTTGGTGGCGGCACGTGCGCTGTCAAAAATTGCGCCTGACGCTGCACACGCGCAGCATATGTGCTCGCACATCTTTCTGGCTCTGGGCATGTGGGATGACGTGGTACAGGCCAACATTGCTGCCACCACCGTCGGGAATCGTCAGGCAGTCCTCGCAGGAAAGACCTCCCGGCACTGTGGCCACTACAACTACTGGCTTGAATACGGCTATCTCGAACAAGGCCGCATCGGTGCAGCGAAAAAAGTAGTGGCTGCTTGCCGCGACGAAGCCATGGGGTCCGGCATGGCGGCGCGTGCGCGCGGCGCAGTCGACCCCGACGACGCAAGTGTCTCTTCCTTTGTCGAAATGCGTTCCCGCTTCCTTGTCGATACCGGCAGTTGGCACGACGAGGTCGCTGGGTGGACAGTCGACCTGGGCGACGCTCTCATGCCGCAATTCAACCAGGCATTTGCCACCGGTTTTGCTGCCGCTGAGCTTGGCGATTTGCCCTCTGCCCGGCAGTCATTCGCCACCCTTAACGAGCTTCTTCCGCAGCTTCCCGCCGTCTTCGACCGCGCTGAAGTTCCGCCCGCCGACCCCGGGCGGCGCGTCCCGCAGATTCAATCGCTCGAGTTGCAGGCGGCGATCCTCTCCGCAGAAGGCCATTTGGATCAGGCTGTCGCCATGATGCAGCAAGCCGTGGCAAGCGGGCAGGGGCTGCCCTACGCCTTTGGCCCGCCCAGTCCTGAAAAACCCGCCGATGAGTTCCTCGGAGAACTCCTGCTCAAAGAGGAAAAAGCTCCTGAGGCGCGCGCAGCTTTTGAGGCTTCATTGAAACGCGCTCCTCGGAGGGTCGAGTCACTCTTGGGGCTCGCGCGCGCAGAGAGCGCCATGGGCGACCATGCGGCAGCCGCCAATATCTACCACGAACTTTTGCAGATAGGTAAGAATGCAGACCCGGATTACGCGCCCTTCGAAGAAGTCCGGCGTAATACTTCAGCTCTGTCGCAGTCCGCAAACTAGGGCCCCGCATGCGCGAAGGTATTGAAAAACGCGGCGCCGCCCAGCTCAAGTTTCGCCATTCGGCACAAAGGCGGGTGGCCCCGATGTCGAGGCGCTATCCAGTTCAGGGTGCCCCCAGTCCCTCGCTTTTGGGGACCGGGGAAGAAGGGGCTGACTGCCGGTAGCGCATCCACTCCGGCAACTGCCCGCCCCTTTGCTGGGCAGTCCATGCCGACTCAATCTCTACAGACCCGCGGATGCCGGTCTGGTAGTGGCGATAGCTCGACCAGCGCCAGTCTTCCGGCTTCGCGACCAGCCCTCGGCGGACCGGGTTGCGATGCATGTAGCGC
Source organism: uncultured Acidobacteriota bacterium (assembly GCA_963725945.1). GTDB lineage: Bacteria > Acidobacteriota > Terriglobia > Terriglobales > Acidobacteriaceae > Telmatobacter. The sequence continues at coordinate 395,538 of CAVSAW010000022.1, forward strand.
AGTTTCTCTACGAACTTGGCGTGCGAAGACACATTGAAGTCATAGTAATGCGCCTGCCAGAACGGCCTTTCCCGTCCGCGCACCGCAACCGACAACTTGAGCGCCTGGATGGCCCTGGATAAAAGCGCATGCTGGGGCTCGTTTACTAACAAATGCACGTGCTCCGGCATGACCACGTAACCGGCGACAACAAAGCGATGGCGCAGGCGGACCCGCTCCAACGCATCTTCAAAGAGTTCCATGGCGACGACCGCGGCCAGGTAAGGACGGCGCCGATAGCAACTGAAGGTGAGGAAGTGGAACTCGCCTGTTTGCTGATAACGGATGCGCTGGCCTTTCATGCACCGCGAGAATACTCCAACCGTGAATCAGGCTGCAGTGATAAGGGAGCCTACCTCCCCGGTCCCCAAAAGCGAGGGACCGGGGGCACCCTCGGCGTGGTTGAAAACGATCTTCGGGACCGGGGCCACCCGCCCATGCCCGCTGCTCGAAACTGCCGATAACGATCCACCCATTTGGCTGCCGTCTTGGCGCTGACACTGAACCGGGCGGCCGCCGAACTCAGGGTTATGCCATCGCTGATCACCATCCGCGCCCGCCGCTCTCGACTGATCGCTGTCCATGGGGCATTCTTGTGGTAGTCCATTCGGTCTCCTGAGTTACTGCTTGCTCGTCACAAACAGCTTCTCCGGTCCTGATCGAATGGACAACCTCTTGAAAGATCACAGGTGGCCCATGTCTCGCATTTGAGACATGGGAATGCACGATCCTAACCCCACCGCTGTCGTCCTGAGCGCAGGCCGCGAAGCGGCCGCAGTCGAAGGATCTGCGGTTCCCGTTCACTTTCAGCCCCGCGCTGTCCCTACCCCTTCGCCTCAAACATCCCTTAGCGCAAAGCTAGTCTCCAGCCGCGTCCCTGCCGGCAAGATCCAGTTGACGCGCCAGCCCGCATCAACCCTTTCCAGAGTGCGCTGCCTGTTAACGAAGGTTTCCGGGTGGACGGTGATACATCCCGCAATCATTCTCGTGAGCCCTAAGGCGAACGGTGATAGGGCCATATCAATTCGTAGATCGCGCAGCAAAGGGCAAAAAGATACATCACGAGGAGCAGGACCCAGAACTCCACTTTTTGACGCCGGTCTTCGTGGTTTCGCTGACGTTGCTGCCTTGGACAGTTCCGGCCCAACCGCGAGCCTTGAGCCAGAAGAGGCACGCCATAATTGGTGGCCCGAGGACGAAGAGGATCAGGAGGCGACCGGATCTAAACGAAATCGACGTGAGGACTACGGAAATCTTAGATAGAGAACCAACATGTTCGAGCAGTGTGGCTTCAACCTCCTCACGCACAACGTCAGTGTAGTCGTCGCTGGTAGGCCAAAGGGATTCCGAACGGAAAGAATAGGGCTGTAGAGCGTCTAATTGCATGCGCACAGCCCCTGGATACGGGCTCCTCGATGGCGAGAGTATTCAAAGGCGATATGACCGGGATAAGTTCGCATTGCGGTGTCAACGACTATACGCCGATAAGTGGCCACTGCGTTCCAGACCGTTTCTGGTTCCGGAGGATTGTGGCCAATCCGGAAGTTACTCATCGGTCACCACCCTATCTCAGCCTGAACACGGCGCTCATAAAAGACCAAAACTAAATCGCCCTTACACGCCCCAGAAAGGCCACCTTCTTCGCACCGCACGCCTCCCGCACCCGCTCTACGCTTTCCCCGCCTCCATCACATCCCGCAGCGCAAAGCTCGTCTCCAGCCGCGTCACCCCTGGCAGTCGCGACAGACTCGTTCTGGTGCAGCCGCCCATAGTCATCAATCCCTGCCACCCGCGCCACCAGCATGTAGTCGTATTGCCCCGCCATCAGGTGGCAGCTCACAATCTCCCGGCACCGCCGCACCGCCGTCTCAAACGCGCCCAGCACCGCCGCCGACTGCCGCTCCAGCGTTACGCGGATGTACACCGTCATCCGTTTACCCAGCAGCCTGTCGTCCACCAGCGCGCGATAGCCGCGGATCGCCCCAGCCGGTCTCCAGCGCCAGAATCCGCCGTGACGCCGCCGAAGCCGACAGCCCCACCGCCTCGCCCACCTCGTAGTTCGTGGCCCTGGCGGGTGGCCCCGATCCCCGTGACCGTACCGAACAACGACGAGGGTGGCGGGTGGCCCCGATCCCCGTGACCGTACCGAACAACGACGAGGGTGCCCCCGGTCCCTCGCTTTTGGGGACCGGGGCGCGATCACTAGGTTCGGTCATCAAAAACACCCTTATAGCCAGGGTTCTGTCTCACCCCAAATTGCTTTCATTCGCTTTGCCGATAATTACCGCCCGTTGGCGCACAATCAGATTGGAAGAGTAGCGGCGAGGTCCGTTTCTGCCCGATCCTGGGGCCGAAACGGGGTACACCCCACCCCCCTCCAATATTTTCGTTTTCCACAAAATCCTTGCAGATTATATGCGCAACATGGACGCGGCATTCCGCGGAAGCAAAAAAGCAGTAAAGCCGTGCAGCGGGAAGCACGGCGAACCCACCCCCACTTGTTTATTTTCTTTTCCACAGAAAACTTTGCAGATTATTACGGCCTGCGCCTAGTACCGCTCCAGAAACTCCGGGTCTACAGGGTTCTCGAACAGAGAAGCGTCGCGCGTCACAATCGTCAGACCCGACGGCGTCACAAAGTAGCGCCGCTTGTCCTCAATTGGGTCGTATCCGATCACCGTTCCCTCGGGAATATGCACGTCGCGATCAATAATCGCCCGCCGGATGCGGCAATGCCGCCCGATGTTCACATGCGAAAAGATGATGCTCGCATCCACGTCGGAATAGCTGTTCACGCGCACATCCTGTGACAGCACGGAGTTCGAAACCGATGCGCCTGAAATAATCACGCCCGCGGTGATGATCGAGTTCATCGCCATGCCGGTGCGCCCCGGCTCGCCAAACACAAACTTCGCCGGAGGATATTGCCGCACCCGCGTCCGCATCGGCCAGCTCTTGTCATACAAGTTGAACGTCGGCGAAACCGAGCACAAGTCCATGTTCGCGTCGTAATAGGAGTCCAGCGTGCCCACGTCGCGCCAATAGAGCGCCTGCTGCTTGTTCTCGTCCACAAAGCTGTAGGCCATCATCTTTTTCTTGCCCAGCAGGTTGGGCAGAATGTTGTGGCCAAAGTCATGTTTCGAAGCCGGATCTTCGGCGTCCGCAATCAGCGCCTTCAACAGGCACTCTGTATTGAAGATGTAAATGCCCATCGAGGCATCCACCGCATCGGGGTTGAATGGCGAGCGGAAACTGGTGGACGCCGGCTTCTCCTGGAAGCCCAGAATCTCGCCCGTCTGCCCCACTTCGACCACGCCGAATCGCGAAACTTCATCCGGCGGAATCGGTAGTGTCGCCAGCGTGACCTCCGCGTGGGTCTCGTTGTGATACTCCAGCATGCGGCTGTAATCCATCTTGTAGATGTGGTCGCCGCTGAGGATGATCATGTGCTTCGGCTGCTCGCTGCCGATCGAATAGATGTTCTGATACACCGCGTCGGCCGTCCCCATGTACCAGTTCGCGCCGGTGCGCTGCATGGGCGGCAGCAGCTCAAAGAACTCGCCCAGTTCCTGCGCCACAATGCCCGTCCACCCTTCGCGGATGTGCCGGTTCAGCGACAAGGCCTTGTACTGGGTCAGGATGTAGACCTTGCGCAGGCCCGAATTGATGCAGTTTGAAAGCGTGATGTCGATGATCCGGTAGTGCCCGCCAAAGGGCACAGCCGGCTTGGCGCGATCGCGGGTAAGCGGAAAGAGCCGTTCGCCGGCCCCGCCCGCAAGCAGTACTCCCAATGTGTCTTTCATATCCGTATGACCCTGCCTTTTCGCGCTGTCTTTCCGGCTTGCCCGGCGCAAACCCAGAGTTTCGTTATCCGCTGCGTGCTCGTTCCGGCGTCGCTTTTCCACAGCTTCACCGAACGGTGGAGAATACCACACGGAGATGACTCGCGCAGCCTATCCTGTTTAGCCTTTGCCGTTTCCTTCAAAAGGGCAACAAGAAAACCGGGATCCTGGCGACGAATCTCTGCCACCATAAATCCCGGTCGATGTCGACTGTCGCCTGGTGCCAGGCCGCAGCGTCGCGAATGGCCCTACCGCTTCTTCCTGAACTTGTATTCCACTCCCACCGAAATAGCGAAGTTTACATCCCACTGCTTGTTGTTCGGTGGGTAGTTGATGCCATAGTGCGTAATCACCGCGTCCGGCGTGATGCGGAAGACCCACCGCGCGGAACGGTTCAGGTCCATGTGGCCGCCGATGATCGCAGCCGGGGCAAACTGGTTGTTATAGAAGTCCACAGACGACGGCGGATGCCCGCGCAGATCCTGCTCGAAATTTCCGTACACTCCACCAAACATCGCATGCGCAATCAGCGCGCCGTGCTTGTTGTGCGGACCAAGCCATTCCGGTCCGCCCACAAAAAAATACTCGCTCACGAACGGCCCGTCGATGCTGTAGGGATTCGGCGCGGCGCCGCTGGTTCCCAGATAGCCGCGACCCGTGCCCTCAATGCCCCGGTGCCTGGTGAGCCAGTAAGAGCCGGAGAGATCCAGCCCGCCAAGGTTCGACCCCTTGCAGCAGTGTCGGCGCCAGCTTTCATGTGGTCGTAGGCCATGCCCAGCGAGACATCGTAGCGGTTGTCATAGCGCACAGCGGCCAACGGATCGACGGAAATATACGTGCCATTTCCCGCGGTCGGAGAAGCGGTGCTCTGGGCCTGGGCTTGGGCGCGGGGTGCGGCACACAGCGCGAAGGCGGTAATGGAAGCAAGAGCGAGGGTTGAACTTACTGAAAGACGCATCATCACAGCTTACAGGACCGCGCCACGGGCGGACAACGCACCCGGCTGCAATGGGGGTCTTCTCCCGGGCATGAGCCGAAACCGCCGCTGCATCGGGCTTCTTACGGCGCGCACACGCTCGGCCCATTTGCCGTACAAGAGATACCTCAACGTCTTCAACGTTTCCAGCATCGTGGCCGCGCTCGAGTCGCCGGCGGATTCCGGTTCCACCGGCGGAGCGGCATGTGTGCGCCATTCCATGGGCAGGCGATCGAAGATGAGGCCCGCGCGGGGTAAATGAGTGGCGCTTGAAACCACCTCGGCCGACCGCCAGCCATGCGCCTTCATGATGCGCATTGCATAGCAGGCGTTCTGGATCGTGTCCCTCGCCTGCGGTTCCACGAAAATGGCGGACGCCGGAATTCCCTGGGCCTCCGCGGCCTGCGCCATCACGCGCGCCTCAACGAATTGATTGTGCACAGCACCCCCGGTGAAGATCATGCGCGGCGCAACATCGCGCTCATATTCGCGCACCCCCTCAGTTGACGCGCGCCAGTTGCTCCGGCGTCGGATTCCCGTCGGAATCTGCTGGAGAGCCGAGCACGATGATTGCGTCGAATCGTGTGAGCTCGGTGTTCGAGACGGGCGCAAACTGGCGCGCGAGGCCGGCCCATGCAAAGAGCGCAAAGATCACCAGGCATAAGGCCAGCACAATGCGCCGGCGCCAGCTCATCCTCTGCGGCTTCGAGCCCGCGCGATGGCGGGGCCGGCGCGCGGGCGTCTGACGAAGCAAGGGCCGGGGTGGCGGGTTCTTGCCCAAGAAAAGTCCTCCAGGCTCCACTGTATCGCGAAGCCATGGAGGACGGGTCAAGCCGACTGATTGAAACGAGTTAGGCTCTGATCAAGCGAAGTCTGCGGGCTACGTCCCAGGCGGTGAACACTACCTCTCTCAGCGGCTTGCGGGTGCGCGGCGCAGTTTCATTTTCGATGAGTTTCTCGTTGGACAATGCGTCCGGCTCACCCTGATAGCCAAGAGCCATGACGGAGCCCAGTGCGTATTCCTCTGGAATTTCGAGCGCCTGGCGAGCTGCGTCGCGGTCGAACCCGCCCATCTGGTGAGTCGCAAGCCCGAGCGCATTTGCCTGCAGGATTACAAATGCAGAGGCTGCGCCCAAGTCATACAAGGCATAGCCGTTGGGGTTGCCGTTGCGACTGAATTTCGTATGCGCAGTGCCCAGAATCAGCACCGGCGCTTTCGGTGCCCAGGCCTGGTTGAAGCCAACCAGCGTCGCGGCGATTTTGGCGTGCGTGTCAGAGTTGCGCAAGCCCACGAGAAAGCGCCATGGCTGTTCGTTGCTGGAGGAGGGCGCCCACCGGGCTGCCTCAAACACCTTGGCAAGGTCGGCAGGGTCCACGTCGCGGTCCGCAAACGAGCGCGGACTCCAGCGCTCGCGGATGACCGGCGTGACGGCCCCGTGCACGGGTGCCTTTTTCAACTGATTCACTTCACTGGTGGATAAGGTCATTAGAAGATCTCCCGCGAGGAAATAATTGCACCCCTTTTGATTGCCCAGCAGGAGGCAACGATGCCAATTCTCGGGGATAAAGTCATTGCGCCGGATCGGTGTCTTCTCCCGCTCATGGGTAAATACGATGCAGCGTCCGCGCGAAGGGAATCGTCTCCCGCACGTGGTCCAGAGCGCAGATCCAGGCGACGACGCGCTCGATGCCCATGCCAAATCCAGCGTGCGGCACCGATCCGTAGCGCCGCAGGTCGAGATACCACTGAAAGGCTTCCTTGGGCAGCTTGTGCTGCTCGATGCGCGCGTTGAGCAGCTCGTAGCTGGAGACGCGCTGCGACCCGCCAATGACTTCGCCGTAGCCTTCGGGCGCCAGCACGTCGACGCAAAGCGCGAAACGCGGATCTTCAGGGTCGGGCTCCATGTAAAAGGCTTTCACATCGGCGGGATAGCGATGGACCATCACCGGGCGATCAAATTGCGAGCTGAGCCAGGTCTCGTCGGGCGAGCCGAAGTCGTTGCCATACTCGAACGGCTGCTCGAGTTCACCTTTCGCGTGCGCTTCGTTCAGCATCTTGACCGCTTCGTCGTAGCGCAGGCGTGGAAACGGGCGGCAGGATGTTCTGGAGCTTGGCTGGGTCGCGGCCGATCACCTGCGAGCTCCGGCGCGCGGTTCTTCAGCACGCTCTGCACGATGTGCGACAGGTAGTTTTCGGCCAACTCGAGCAGGCCGTCAAGATCGCAATAGGCAACTTCCGGCTCGACCATCCAGAACTCGGTCAAATGCCGGCGAGTCTTCGATTTTTCAGCGCGGAAAGTGGGTCCGAAGCTGTAGACCTTGCCCAGCGCCAGGGCCGTCGACTCGATATAAAGCTGGCCGACTCTGCGTAAGATATGCCGGATCGCCGAAGTAATCGACCGGGAACAGCGTCGAGGTGCCTTCGCACGCCGCCGGGGTCAGGATGGGCGGATCGGTGCGGATGAAGCCGTTGTTGTCAAAGTATTCCGCGGCCGCGCGCATGATTTCGGCACGAATGCGCAGGATGGCGGACTGGCGCGGCGAGCGAATCCAAAGATGCCGGTGCTCCATCAGGAAGTCGACGCCATGTTCCTTGAGCGTGATGGGATAGGGGTCGGACTCAGGCACACGCTGGATCACCTGGATGTCTTCCACATCCAGCTCAAAGCCGCCGGGTGCGCGCTTGTCGGCGCGCACTTTGCCAGTCACGATGACAGAGGATTCCTGCGTGAGACCTTTGAGCGCTTCGAAAACCGCTGGCGGCACGCTCTTGACGTGCGCCACGCCCTGCACAGTGCCGGTGCCGTCGCGAAAGATGGGAAACAGCAGCTTGCCGCTCTCGCGCGAGTTGTAGAGCCATCCGCGGATGACGACGGACTGGCCTTCGTGCTGGCCAAGCGTGGCAATGGTGGCAACAGGCGCAGCGGTTTTGGTTTCCGGATGCAGCGGCGGGGGCGATTTCTTCGGGCATGGTCTACTGGCTCTCTGCAGCGCGCAATGGTGCGTCGCCGGACCTTCTAGGATAACGCGGGGTTGCGCGTGCGAGCGCCGTGATGGCCGCGCACTCGCAGCATCCGGGGCGCTTGGTTTATCGTCCAATGCATATGGCAAACCCCACGAACAGCCAGACTATCGCTCAGGCCAATCACCGCACCCCACGCCCGAAGCCGAAGAAGTCTATCGGCGATGGATTCAAGTTTCTGGACGAGGAGTTCCTGCGCCACCGCTCGCCGGAGCGCCGCGCGGAGATTGTGCGCGACCAACTTTCCCAGCTCTACCTGGGCCGTCCGCACGGGGGCAAACTGAACCTCACGCTGACCAGCGAGCTGCCGGGCAACGTGCTGAGCATGTCGCTCGACCCGGAGAACGTGACGCTCGAGGCGGAGCATTTTCCCGATGTGGATCCAGAACTGTTCGCGCTGCGCAAGCCGCTTCTTGTGGTTCTGGCAGATGTTTGACCGCTCGCCGATCGGATTGAATCATCTGGCTTGGCCTTCGCTTCCGCTGCATGCTGGGCCGGCACATCTTCGACCACATGGGCTCGGGGGTAAAGATCTATCACGGCGTTGAATCGACCTATGGCTACAACCTCTCGATCGGCGACGGGGCGACCATCCGACAAGGCGTGCTGCTGAACGACCGAGGTGGCATCACGATCGGCAAGGACGCCGTGATCGGCTCGTTCGCGCGCATCTTCTCGCACAGCTATTCGTCGGACGATATCGACCAGGTGACGCTGGTGCCGACGACCATCGGCGACGGCGCGCGCATCGGCAGTCACGCCATTCTGCTGGCAGGCCAGAACGTGGCGCCGCATGCGAAGTGGTGGGCACGTTCCCGGCGGACAGGGCCTGAATCGCGCCATGCGCCCATGCTAACCTGAGCTTTCCGGTCCATGGAGCGTTCGTTTGCAATCTGCCGCATTCACGTTTGCCTTGTTCGAGTTTGTCTGCTCATTTTTTCGTTGAGCTTTCATGAGTGCGCGCATGCCTGGATGGCCTCGCTGCTGGGAGACCAGACCGCGCGTCTCGAAGGACGCGTGACGCTCAACCCGATGTACCACATTGACCCCGTCGGCATCGCTGCTGTTTCCTGCCCTCGCGATCTTCGGGCCCTTCATCGGATTCAGCATGTTCAGCGGCATGCTGATCGGCTGGGCCAAGCCCACGCCGGTCATCACCCGCAACTTTCGCAAGATCGTCCGCGACGAAAACCTGGTCACGCTGGCCGGGCCCGCCTCCAACCTGGTGCTGGTGTCCGTTGCTTTGGTTGTGCTGCTGGTCATTGCTCATCGCGGTTCCCGGCGGGCGCGAGATTGTGACTGTACACCTTTCAGTGCCATGCTGCTGCCCGGCGTGAACCCCACCGTTCAGGCCGCTGTGCTGCTTGGCGTGGCCGCAATCGAAATCAACTTCGCTCTCTTCTTCTTCAACCTGCTGCCGGTTCCGCCGCTCGACGGCAGCCACCTGCTGCGCAATCATGCTGCCCTACAACGCCGTGCAGGCATACGACCGGATTCCCTTCTGGGTAAGCTGGCTGCTGATGATCTTCGTTGGCGGCTACCTGCTCAGGTTGCTGCTTGGCCCGGCGATCGTATCTGGTATTGCTGATCCTCACGCGCGGTGTAGAGCTGCATCTTCTGGACGCCGTGGCACTGCCGCTACAATAGAACCAGCCCCAATTTGAGGATTCGATCAAACGCGGCTGCATTCTCCTGGCACCACTCCGGAATCGATAGACACAATGTCTGAACCAGCAACTTCATCGTCCCGCCCGCGCGTTTTGAGCGGCATGCGCCCCACCGGCAAGCTGCATCTGGGCAACTACATGGGCGCCCTGGCCAACTGGGTCAAGCTGCAGGACCAGTACGAGTGCTACTTCTTCATCGCCGATCTGCACGCGCTGACCACCGACTACGCGGACACCTCGCAAATCGCGCCCAACACGCTTGAAGTGGCGTCTGGATTTTCTTGCCGCCGGCCTCGATCCCGAGCGATGCACCATCTTCGTGCAGAGCCACGTGAAGCAGCACTACGAACTGCCGCTGCTGCTGGGAATGATTACGCCGCTGGGCTGGCTGGAGCGCGTGCCCAGCTACAAGGAGATGCAGGAGAACCTCACCAGCAAGGACCTGACCACCTATGGATTCCTGGGCTACCCGGTCCTGATGGCGTCGGACATCCTGCTCTACCAGCCGAAGTTTGTGCCCGTGGGGCAGGACCAGCAGGCGCACGTGGAGCTGACCCGCGAAATCGCGCGGCGCTTCAACCAGTTCTACAAACTCGAATGGGCGCGAAGTGCTGCCCGAGCCGCAAGTGTTGCTGACGCCTTCGCCCAAGCTGCCCGGAACCGACGGCCGCAAGATGTCGAAGAGCTATGGCAACACCATCCAGATCACCGATCCGGAGCCGGTGGTGCGGCAGAAGCTGAAGACCATGGTGACCGACCCGGCGCGCGTTCGGCGCACCGATCCTGGTGATCCAGACAAGTGCCCGGTGGGCGACCTGCACAAGGTGTTTTCAACGCCGGAGACAATGGCTAAGGTGTACGAGGGTTGCCGCTCGGCGGGAATCGGCTGCATCGAGTGCAAGGGCTGGGCCGCCGACGCGCTGGTGCAGATACTGCATCCGATCCAGGAGCGCCGCGCGAGCTACTCCGAGCCGCAGGTCATGGATATACTCAAGGAGGGAAGCGACCGGGCGCGCGTCCGCGCCGAGCAGACCATGCGTCCAGGTGCGGGCATGCTATGCAATTGCCCTCGTAATCAGATTGCCACAGAACTTGACTGAGAAAAGATTCGGAAACCGAAACCGCATTGACCGAGAAGCCCACCAATCCGAAGCCCGCTGACCCCGAGCCCGCAAGCGTCCAACGGCCGGAGCCGATCCGGCCGAAGGCGCGCTCGCCGAGCAAGGAGCCTCCACCGCCGCTGCGTGCTGACGCCGAAGCCTGTTCCCGACGACAAGTCCGCCAAAGCCGGCGGCGAAGCCGAAGAAGCAGGAAGAAGAGCCCGAGCAGTCGCCGTTTTCGGTCACGGTTGGCCAGGTTTACGACGGGCCGCTCGACCTGCTGCTCGACCTGATCCGCAAGCAGGACATCGACATCTACGACATCCCCATCGCCAAGATCACGGCGCAGTTTCTGGCCTACGTGAACCAGCTCAAGGCCAGCGACGTGGATGTGGCGGGGGAGTTCATCTACACCGCCTCGCTGCTCATCCACATCAAGAGCAAGATGCTGCTGCCGCGCACATCTGCCGGTCCGGACGATGCCGCCGAAGATCCGCGGCGGGAGTTGGTCGAGCGGCTGCTGGAGCACGAGCGCTTCAAAAACGCCGCGCAGATGCTGCAACAGAAGCAGATGCTTGAGGCGGCAACCTGGACCAATCCCGGGCGCGCGAGTTCAAGGACGATGCGCGATGCCGAGCCCGAGATTGCCGCCGACACCGTGGACCTGGTGCGCATCTTCCGCGACATTCTGGAGCGCGCCCGCAAGCGGCCCGTCTTCGACGTGGAAGAAGATGCCGTCACTGTGGGACAGATGATTCAGTTCCTGGCGCGGCGGCTGGCCATGGAAGACAAGCCCGTCGCCCTGCGCCGCCTGCTCAGCCACACCCGCTCAGAGCGTGCGCTTGTTGCCATGTTTCTGGCGTTGCTGGAGTTAGTGCGCCTGCAGGCCATCCTGCTGCGCCAGGATCGGGCCTTCAGCGAGATCTTCATCAAGAAGGGTTCCGGCTTCGACGCGGTGATGAACGAGGGGCTGGCCAACGCGCGGGACGACTGGCGGTAGGGCGAAGAGACGGCGGAAATAGATAAGGCAGACCTGAACACCCCTCACTCGGAGGAAAGCGCCATGGCGTCAAACAGATGCGGAGTCAATTTGGCTCGGCCCGGCTATCCCGTGTAAAATCAATGTAACGAAACCAATTCCCCAGGTTCGTTGGACAGGCAACTGCGGCTCGACTCAGTTGTTGGGGTTTTATGGATGCCTACTCATTCGGCTTCACCCTCCCCAGCCACACTCCATCTCCTATTTCAGTTGCAAATCCCACTCTTCATTGAGAGGAATTGGTGTGCGCCTACGCGGCCCGCCTCGATGGATTTAAGCTGGCTGGGAGAGATCTGATGGCGACCGCAGAAATTCTCTCTGATCACACAACTCTGATTGATCGCAAAACGAAGCGATCGTCAAGCCGGGCGGGCGTTGCTGCGTTTCTGCTGGCGCTGGCTGGCAGCCTTTCCTACATCGTCTTCCACGTCGCGCGGGATCTTGATGCTGCGGCTGTTACCAGCTACGCGCCCTATTTGCTGCTGGCGCTTGCTCTGCTGATTGCACTGGGGTTCGAATTTGTAAATGGCTTTCACGACACGGCCAATGCCGTGGCCACGGTGATCTACACCCACTCGCTGGAGCCGAGCATCGCCGTGGTGTGGTCGGGAATCTGCAACCTCGCCGGCGTGCTTTTCTCAACGGGCACGGTGGCGTTCGCAGTCATCACGCTTTTGCCGGTGGAACTGATTCTGCAGGTCAGCTCCGGCTCCGGGTTCTCCATGGTGTTCGCGCTGCTGATCGCCGCCATTCTATGGAACCTGGGCACCTGGTGGTTCGGCCTGCCGGCGTCAAGTTCCCACACCATGGTGGGCTCCATCATCGGCGTGGGCCTGGCCAACCAGCTGCTGAATCCGCACGCCGGCACTTCAGGCGTGGACTGGGATCAGGCGATCAAGGTTCTGAAGGCGCTGCTGATCTCGCCGCTGATTGGGTTTGCGGTTGCTGGCCTGCTGATTCTGATTTCGAAGCGGCTCATCAAGTTTCCTGAGCTTATATGAGGCTCCCAAAAACGATGAGCCGCCGCCGTTTCCCATTCGCGCGCTGATGGTGCTCACCTGCACGGGCGTCAGCTTCTTTCACGGCTCCAACGACGGGCAAAAGGGTATGGGCCTTATCATGCTCATCCTCATCGGCACGGTGCCCACAGCCTACGCGCTCAACCACGCCATCAGCCCGGCGGAGGTGCAGGACTTTATTGCCGCGTCAGAGCAGGCGGGGCGCATCCTGGACCGGCATGTGGACCCCAAAGGAGTTCTCGGCCCAGACCCGCGCGCCGAGGTCACCGATTACATTCGCACCAAGCAGATGCAGCCGGATACGATTCTGGCGTTGCGCGAACTGGTTGAAGACTTGAACCATGAAGTGGCGCTGTACAAGGAATTCAAGGCCGTTCCTCCGCAGGATCAGACCAATGTGCGCAACGACATGTACGTGGCCAGCGAAGCACTGCGGCTGATGGACAAGGCGCACGATCCGGCCTTTACCCCGGAAGAGAGTGCGGCACTGAAGAACTACAAGAGCAAGGTGGACAGGGCCACGAAGTTCATTCCGACCTGGGTGAAAGTCGCCGTGGCACTGGCGCTGGGCTTGGGCACCATGGTGGGATGGAAGCGCATCGTGGTGACGGTGGGCGAAAGCATCGGCAAGGATCACCTGACCTATGCGCAGGGCGCGAGCGCCGGGCTGGTGGCCATGGGCACCATCTTTGTCGCCGACAAGTTCGGGCTGCCGGTGAGCACTACGCATATTCTCAGTTCGGGCGTGGCCGGCACCATGGCCGCGAACGGCAGCGGTCTGCGCCTGAACACGATCCGCAACATCGCGGCGGGCTGGGTGTCTGACGTTGCCTGCGGCCGCGCTTTTGTCAGGCCTGCTGTTTGCGCTCTTCCGCCAATTCGCTCACTAGGCGAGTCTTCAGCGAGAAATGCTGTCATTCCTTCTGCTTATCCAGCTAGAAGTGGATGAAAATAAAGGGTGACTTCAGAAGATCCTGCGGTATATTGGCTCCTAGCTTCGAGGGACGGATCTGTAACGCGTCCATCGGAAGGAGATCGACATGCCTGGTACGTGTGCAAGTTGCGGTGCCGCATTAACCCCTGACAAGCCATTCTGCGCCGCGTGCGGAGCTCCGGTCGCCACCACCCCGCCTGCGTTTACGCCAGTGCAGAACCCGGCTGCCCCTGTTGGCGGCTCCGGGTTTTCGCCGGTACCGACGCCGGCACCCGCCGCTCAAGGTTTCACGCCATTGCAGCCACCGATGTCGCCCTCGGGCTCAGGGTTTACGCCAGTGGCGCCGCCGCCCCCGACAGCAATCCCGGTGCCACAGACATTCACGCCGGTTCAACCACCAGTTCCTGCTGCCGGGCCTGCATACACGCCCGTGCAAAGCGCAACACCGGCGGCGAGTGCACCGGCTTATTCTGCGATTCAGCCGTCCGCGGGAGCTGCTTTTACGCCAGCCGCGGCGCCAGTCGCCAAATCCGGCAACACCGCAGTCAAGATTGTTCTCGTGATCGTCGCCATCTTTGTTTGCCTTGGCCTTCTCGCCGCCGGGATCTTCGGCTTCGTGGTGTGGCGCGTTTCGCGGGCCATTCATCTCAACGGATCGAGTGGCCAGGTGACGATGCAAACTCCAGGCGGCTCAATTACCACCAACCGGTCGATGACCTTCACCGCTACCGAACTTGGGGTTGATATCTATCCGGGGGCGATAAGCACACCAGGCGGTATGCGGATGGATCTGCCGACCGGCTCTGTGGTGAGTGGCGCGTTCGTCACTTCTGATTCAAAGGATGCAGTGGTCAGTTTCTATAAGAGCAAGCTTGGCGGCGATGCCACGGTCTACGATGCCGCTGAGAGTGCTGTGATCACCGCCAACAGGGGACAGCAGGATTCTGTTGTGGTCACGGTTACGTCAAAGCCTTCAGAAGACAACGGAAAGACGAAGATCATGATCGTTCACACGAAGGGGAAATCTTCCTGAGTTGGCTTCCTTCGGAGGAACAAACCGGCGGCGGATTGGCTCGGTCCTCATTCGGAGAATGTCGTCGTTGGAGCCCTTGTTCGTTCGTACGAGTCCTTTTTGCGCACATTCGCGGCTTGGCGCGCTCTTTTTCCATTCTTTGCACAAGTGACAGGTCCCGACAGGCACCCAGGCCCGCTCCAGTTCCGGTACCATAACTGAGGTACTGATTCGAGAATGAGCCTGAAAGCAAAGCTGGAAGCTGTAATTTATGCCGCAGAAGAGCCGGTGACACTTAACCAGCTCGCCGCCCTGTTTGCCGCCGACGCCCTGGAGTGGAAGGTGGAGCAGGATGCCGCCGTTGCCGCTCAGGCCGCGGAAGACGCAGCGGAAACGCCTGGAACCCTGCCGCTGCTGGCCGAAGGGCTGGAGTATCTGGGTCTGGAGCAGACCCCTGCTTTCTACGCAGGACAAGTGCAGGCCGAAGGCTTGCCCCAAGGGAATGAATGCGGGCGCGCCGAGGAAGCCGGCGAACGACGTCCGCCGAGGTGTGGTTCCGGTGAGGCGAGCTGCGGCGACGGTTGTCAGCGGAATCGACCGCGAGGACGCCGAAGTCGAGGCCAAGCGGATCGCACGTCAACGTGATCGCGAGGTCAAGGCGATCCTGCGGCAGATTGCTCGACGAGCTGATCGCCACCTACTGCCTCCGATCGATCGCGGCGTGGAGATTCGCGAGATTGCCGGCGGCTACCGCATGGCCACCAAGCCGGAGTGCCACGACGCCGTGCGATGTTCATCAAGAGCCTGAAGCCGGCGATGAAGCTGTCGTTGCCGGCGCTGGAGACACTGGCCGTAATCGCCTACAAGCAGCCGGTGACTGCGCCCGAGGTGAACGAGATTCGCGGCGTGGATTCGTCCGGCGTCTTCGGTTCGCTGCTGGCCCGCAAGCTGATCACCACGGCCGGCCGTAAGCCCGTGATTGGCAGGCCGATTCTTTACAAGACGACGCGGGAGTTCCTGCTTCGCTTTGGCCTGAGAGATGTCACCGAACTGCCTTCGATGGAAGAGTTCGAGAAGATGGCGGCGATTGAGCTGGACGAACCGGCTGAGCAGTCGGAGCGAATGCCGGCTACGAGCCAGGCGCCGAAGCCGGGCCGGAACTGGACGAGAACGCGCCCGAAGATGAGGCAGAAGCGAACCCTGCACCCACGGCTGAGAAGCACGCGGATGCGGAGCCTGCAGCCGAGACCCCGGCAACTGAGGAGTAGCCAGCCTCCGCGAAGGCCGCGCCTGACGAGCCTTCGCCTCAACAGCAGGCAGAAACCGAGATGTTCCCCATGACTGACGACCGTGCAACCCGAAGCGAACGAGCCCGAGCGTGAAATGAAGCGAATCCAGCAGAGCGATCGAGAGCGCGGACAGCACGCCGCGGAAGCGCCAGTAGTCGAAACTGCCGCTGAGTCGTTCGTCCAGTCTGAATCTGAGGCCGATAGCAGACGCCAAAGGAAGATGAAGCCGGAGCCCCGTCCTGCGCCCAAGCTGGAGCGGTTGCAGAAGATTCTGGCACAGGCGGGAGTGGCGAGCCGGCGCAAGCGCCGAGGGGATGATTACCGAGGGGCGCGTGCAGGTGAACGGCAAGGTTGTCACTGAGCTGGGCACCAAAGCCGATGCGGGGCGTGACCACATCCGCGTGGATGGAAAGCTGCTGCACGGGGCGGAGCGGCTGCGCTACTTCATGCTGAACAAGCCCAGAGGATTCGTGACCACGGTGAAGGATCCCGAAGGCCGGTCCACGGTGATGCAGTTCTTTGCGAAGATGCCGGAGCGGCTCTACCCGGTGGGGCGCCTGGACTATCATGAGCGAAGGGCTTCTGCTGGTGACCAACGACGGCGAGCTCGCCAATCGGCTGACCAAGGCTGCTTCCGGGGTGGAAAAGACCTACCTGGTGAAGGTGAGCGGCCAGCCTACTGAGGCCGAGCTGAACATCTTGCGCGGCGGTGTGGCGATCGAGCGGGGCAAGCCCGGCGAGGGACGTGTACGCACGGCGCCGGCACGGATTCGCCAGGTTCGCCAGGGCGACAATCCCTGGTATGAAGTGGTCCTGATCGAGGGGCGCAATCGCGAACTGCGCAAGATGTTTGAGGAGGTCGGCCACTTCGTTGAAAAGATTCGTCGCGTGGGCTACGGGCCGCTGGTTCTGGACGTGGAGCCAGGCAACCTGCGCGAGCTGAGCTCCGGAAGAGTTGACCGCATCTGCGCAGGGTCGCGGAGGGAAAGCTTCAGACCCCCAAGGCCAAGGATGTGCGGCGCCGCAACGCACTTGACGCACAGTTGCCGACGCTGCGTCCGCGCCCCACCCGTCCGCGTCCGCCAATGCCTGCAGAGGGTGCAATCCGCAAGCGTAAGCCGCCCGTGATGAGAATCGACCCGCGAAGCCGTTCGGGTACGGAGAGACCTTCCAGGCCAACACGTCCGCCCGGAAGAGACTTCCGTCCAGGGCAGGATCGCGGGCCTGCTCGTGGCCCGTGCCGGTCCATCGCACGGCGCGGCTCCGGCGAGGTCTGCACCGGGACAGAACTGCAGACCGGCCTACCGCGCGCCCGGCCTGGAAGAAGGACGATCGGCCGGGACGCCCGGCAGGAGGTCCAATCGGGCGTCCGGACTGGAAGAAGGGTTCAGGCGCAGGCCGTAGCTTCAGCGGCAAGGCCCGCATGGAAAAAGCAATCCGGCGGCGAACGCGGGACCTTTCCGCGCTCGACGGCGCCGCGCCGTGAGCCACCCGTGCCCCCCGAGAAGTTCCAGGAGAAGAAGCCGTCCCGCTTACAAATTGAGGCAGTGGAACCGGAACGGCCTGGTACGCCGCGGATCGATTCATTCCGCCCGGGCCCGGGGCGAGCCAGACCCGCCGGCCCGAGTTCTCCCCGACCGAGCGCGGGCAGGCCGAGGTTTGATCGCGGCGCATCGGAGCGGCCGCGCCCGGAACGTCCCAGGTTTGACCGGCCAAAGTTTGACGGGCCGAGGCCGGAGAGGCCTGGATCAGACCGCGCTGGATCCGACCGTGGTGGCCGCTCCAGATTTGAGCGGCCCGGTGGTCCAGGACGCGCCAGTTCCGGGCCACGCGGCTCATCGCGACCTCCGCGCAGCGGTGGACTGGCACGGCCATTCACCACCAGTTCGGGCAAACCGCGTGCCTGGTGGCGCGCGGCCCAACAACAAGCCCGGAAAGACGACTGGCCGCCCGTACAGCGCCGGCTCGCGGCCCTCGACGGGCGCAGGTGCAGGTCCGCGTCCGGCCGGCAAGACAGGCTGGAAGCCCAAGCCCAGCTTTGGCGGCGCGGGAAAGCCGGCTTCCGGCGCCCGTTCCAAGCCGTCGTTTGGTTCAAAGCCGGGTGGAGCCGGCAAGTCCGGCTACAAAGGAAAGACCGCAGGCTCCGGCGCAAAGCGGACAGGTCCGAGGCCGGGAGGAAAGCGCCCCGGCGGCAAAAAACGGAGTTAGCCAATAAGTTGAGCCGCAGTCAACGCGAATGGAACGCAATTTTCCGGAGGGCGTGAATTGCAGAATTGCGCAAACATCTGGTTGCATCATCCCATGTACATGATCTAGTATGCAACCAAGAGATTGCTTGTATGGCGGACAAGATTGAAAAGCGTATTGAAATCAGGGCGCCGGTTTCGCGAGTCTGGCGCGCGCTAACGGACTACCGCGAGTTTGGCGAATGGTTCCGCGTGAAGCTTGAGGGCCCCTTTGTGCCGGGGCAGGAGGCTCGCGGCCAGATTACGTGGCCAGGCTACGAGCACGTGACCTGGAGAGCTGTTATTCAGAAGATGGAGCCGGAGCGGCTATTCTCTTTCACGTGGCATCCTTACTCTGTGGATCCCGGGGTGGACTACTCGAAAGAGACGCCGACGCTGGTTGAATTCAAGCTGGAAGAGGCCCCGGGTGGTACATTGCTGGTGCTGACGGAGTCCGGATTCGACAAGATTCCTGCCGCCCGCCGCCTTGAGGCATTCCGCAGGAACGATGGCGGGTGGACACAGCAAATGGAGAACATCGAAAAACATGTCGCACAAACTCCGTAAACGCCTGACTGCAAAGCCCAAAGCCCGGGCGCGGATCTTTGCCGCGCTGGGTGACAAGACCCGGCTCGCGCTGGTTGCCAAGCTCTGTGAGGGGCCACCTTGTTCCATCACCCAGCTCTCAGAAGACTCCAAGATTACGCGGCAGGCGATCACCAAACACCTGCGCGTACTGGAGCGGGCTGGGATTGTGCGCAGCGCCCACTCTGGCCGGGAAAGGCTGTTCGAGTTCGATCCGGAGCCGCTTGAGGGCATGAAAGAGTACCTCGATTTCGTTTCAGCGCAATGGGACAAGGCGCTTTCGCGGCTGAAATCCCTCGCTGAGAAGTGAGTACGGCGCAGGCCTGAAAGTTGCCGCGCTGCCTGGTGCTTCACAGGAATTGCGAGATAGAAAATCTGCTACCGAATGCACGGAGCGAGCATCGTAATGGCTATGAGCATTGAAAAGGCTACATTTGGTGCCGGTTGTTTCTGGGGTGTTGAGGCGGCGTTTGCTGCGATACCCGGGGTGATTGCCACGGCGGTTGGCTACGAGGGTGGGCAGACGGAGCGGCCTACCTACAAGGACGTGTGCACGGACCAGACGGGGCACGCGGAAGTTGTGGAACTGGATTTTGACCCGGCGCAGGTGAGCTACGAACAGCTTCTGGACGCCTTTTTTGCGCTTCACGATCCGACGACACTGAATCGGCAGGGGCCGGACTGGGGCGCGCAGTACCGGTCGGCGATCTTCTACCACTCCCCGGAGCAGGAGGCGCAGGCCAAGGCCAAGATTGAGCAGCTGACGGCGACGGGCCAGTTCAAGCCGAAGCGGATTGTGACCAAGGTGGAGCCGGCGCGGACGTTTTGGCGCGCCGAGGAGTATCACCAGCGCTATCTTGAAAAGCGCGGGCAGGCAAGCTGCCATATCCAGGCTTAAGGGCGCTGCGCCTGCCTCTGCTCCCGCCCCTATTCTGGCAGTATATTTTATGTATTCCTGTAGAGCCCTGTCGGCCAAATCACTGAAATCAATCGTGTTAAGCGCGGTGAGCTGCCGATCGGTAGCAGCTTCGCCCCGGAGTTTCTGAAGCGGTAGTGGATGAAGGCCGTAATTATCTGCAAGGTTTTCTGTGGAAAAGAAAATAAACAAGTGGGGGTGGGTTCGCCCCGCTTCCCGTTGCAAGGGTTCCTGGGGCCTTCGGCGGAGCGGGGAGGCGGGTCGCAGGATGCGGATAAAATCTGCAAGGATTTTGTGGAAAACGAAAATATTGGAGGGGGGTGGGGGGTACCCCGTTTCGGCGCCAATTTTGGGCGGAAGCGGGCCTCGCCGCTACTCTTCCAATCTGATTGTGCGCCGGTGGGCGGTAATTATGTGCAAAGCGGGTGTTGGCGATTGCGCATCGATCGGGATTTCTGACTCCATGGGCGTTTGCCGGTACTAATCGGTCTTTCGGCCCACAAATTACCCTCGATGAGTGCTAAGGTCTGAAGTCGTCAGTCGAGAACACTTGGCCACGTTGCGCGTATCCGGAGTTGACTATGCACTCCGGATCTCAGCTAACCTGTTCGGAGCTTTGTCCGCGAGATAAGTCATCTCAATGGGCCACTAGGCGGCCCACTCATCGAATCGGCGCATCATCTCCATGAGCCAACATCCCAACAGGATGACAGAGCCCCACAATACGAAGGGAACGCCGTAGAGTATGAGATGCTTGCGCGAACGGGCCAACTCAAACACTCGTACCTTCACAATCGCGTACACGTTCGCTGCGAGATAAGCAGCCACCAAACAGCTCACTACCAGGTTGTGCATGTTCATCCTCCTCCTTATACCGGCCGGCATCTCCGCGCCGATACTCATCGGTCAGCTCATCAAGCGAGGTCCAGACTTTAGAGTTGAGACCATCCTCCGTCTACCGGAAGTTCGGCGCCGGTTGTGAAGGTCGCGTCGAACGCAAGGAAGAGGACGGCCTTCGCGATTTCTTCCGACGTCCCCCAACGTTTCATCGGGACCATACCAATCATCTTTTCCCTAATCTGAGCGGCTGCGTCAGCGGGAAACGCTTTGCCGATGATCGGCGTGTCGATGGGACCGGGCGTCACCGCGTTGACGCGAATCTCGCGAGGAAGCAACTCAGCAGCGAGTGTCCGAGCGAATGATCGCAGCGCGGCCTTCGCGGCTCCGTATGTGGCGTTGCCGGCCATTCCCTTGACGTTGGCGATCGAGGTCGTGAGGACGACAGAGCCTCCACGGTTTATTAGCGGCGCGAACTTCTGCACCGCGAAAAGCGGTCCCTTGGCGTTCAGGTTGAACATCTCGTCGTAGATGGCTTCGGTGATGCTCTCGAGAGGCGCTCGGGTGCTGAACCCGGCATTGACGAACAGCAGGTCGAGGGTGTCGAACTCGGCCTTCACTCGAGAGGCGAGTGCGTCGAGGTCCGTCAACGACCGCGCGTCGCTCGAAACCACGATGGCCTCATTCCCAAGCTCTTTCTGCGCCGATTCCAGTCCTTCCTTCGAGCGACCCGTCACCAGAACGCGCGCGCCTCCATCAAGAAGCATCTTCGCCGTAGCGAGCCCCATGCCGCTCGTGCCGCCGATGATTACCACCTTTTTACCTTCGTACCGTTTCATATGAATTCTCCTTGAGAATGGTTGTTGTTCGTTCTGTCGCCGTGATTCCAAATTAGGGAAGTGGCAATGTTGTTTTGCATCCAGTTGCGCGCCGATCAGCGCTCCTCAGGACACGGCGGTTAGGGATGCTGGGTGAGACAAGTCCACGCCGGAGACCTTGACGACGGCCTGCCACGCGGCTTCCTGGCTGGCGCGATCGTGGAGGTGTGGGTGGCGCTGCGCCTCAATTGGGCCTGAGAACTTCCCTTGAGCCGAGGCGAAGAATTGCCCTGAGACGTCGGTTCCGAACTCCGACGCCTGGAGGTACCGACGGGCCGCGGTCTCCGGCGTCTGATTCATGCCGGGAATGAGGTTCACGATTGGGATAAACAGATACTTCAACAACGGGCCAGCGTTTCGCACCACCTTGGTGTCGGTCGCCCCACCGGGCGATACGGCGTACACGGCCATGCCGGAGGGCAGCCGGCGGGCCAGCGCCGCGGTCCACCAAGCGATGATGAGCTTCGCGTCAGCATACGCATTGTTGGGCACGTACTTCACGTTCGGCCCGTTGCGAATCAGGGCTTCAACAGCGGCGGTTTGGTCGCCCCGGTAGTATTTGGCCGCGAAGGCTGGCAGGTCGGTGTACTTGAACATGGGTACGCCCCCGCGGGCAGGCTCCGCGCCGGCGATAACAATCCGCGCGTTGGGGCTAAGAAGGTTGGCGCGAAGCAACCCGACAGTCAGTTGATGATGGCCGATCAGCGGGGCCTGAGAAGCCTCAACGCCCGCCGCAGTGATCACGCGCTTCTTGGTTGGGACCAATCCGGCATTGAGCAGTAGGAAATCGACTGGCCGACCTCGCTTGACGAGCAAGGCGAGGGCGGCCTGAACGCTGGCTGGCGCGTTCAGATCCAACTCCAGCGGCGTGAAGATCTTCGTTTTGGTCTCCGCCGCGAGCTGAGCGACTGTTTCCTGGATCCGGGCCAGGCTGCGCCCGGTGACGATGATCTCGCGCCAGCCCTCTCGGGCAAGTGTGCGGGCTGCCGCATAACCGAGCCCGGAGGTGGCGCCGGTGATGAGTGCGATCGAATGTTCCAATGGGAGTCTCCTGTATTTACTTTCTTGCAGCGTTACATACGCGAGAGTACGATACCAACAGATGCAATGCAAGGAGTTTCGTACGCGATGGTAACTAATATTGCGAAGCGCCCCCCAGGACGTCCAAAAGGCTTTATTCCCGACGAAGCACTCGACCGTGCCGTTGAGATGTTTTGGGAGCATGGGTATGAAGGAGTCGACGTGGATCGGATCGCGCGCGCCGTGAACGTCACCAAACCCGCGCTATACCGAGCCTTCGGAGACAAGTCCACCCTGCTGCTCAGGGCGGTCGAGCGCTATGCGCTGATCTATGGAGCTCCCAAAATGGCAGCGTTTCAAGCGGAGCCGGACATCCACAAGGCCGTGACCACCTTTTGCGAGGCTACCGTCAACACCGCTACCGGCGACGCTCGCAGCGGCTGCATGTTGGCCGCCGCTGCGCTGGGACATTCGGAGCGGGTGACAGAGATTCGTTCCTGGCTCGCGAAGGGCCTTACCGCATCCGCTGATATTTTCGCGAAACGTTTCGAGCAGGAGATAAAGGCGGGACGCCTGACTCGCACACCCTCTGCCAAGGTGCGAGGACGTTTGCTCGTTGACTTGCTGCAGGGTGTGCAGCTTCGCGCCAAGGTTGGTATCACTCGCGAGCAATTGCTGGAAGACGCCCGAAGCTATGTGTCCCTGATTCTTGGCGAGCAAATCTAACGCACTTCTCGGGGGGATGCGTCTGGACGAGTGCCAAATTGCCGATGCACTCATCGACACCGATCGGTACCGCTAAGTCGGGTTATCGGAAGCAAATCGGTTTGCATTGTTCGCACGCGCTGCAAACAACCGGGTCATCCCAACGACAAGCGCGCGTCGCTCAGCGATCACGCATCCATGTTGTTGTTGAGGGTGAGGACAAAAGGAGCCGCAGATCCTTCGGCTTCCTGCGCTTCGCTGCGGTCGCTCAGGATGACACATCGTGAGAAATGGAGTGCTCGGCGAAGCATGAGATGCGGAGCGGGTCTGCATTTTCGATTTCATGAAGCGGGCGGGTGCGGCTAGAATCCTTTGCATGTTTCTGAAGCAGTACTACCTGGGCTGCCTTGCGCATGCCTCCTATCTTTTGGCAGACGAGGCGAGCGGCTGCGCGATCGTGGTTGATCCGCAGCGGGATATTCAGCAGTACAGAGAAGATGCGGAGCGGCTGGGAGTCAAGATCCGGCATGTATTTCTGACGCACTTTCACGCCGATTTTGTGGCCGGTCATCTGGAGGTGCGCGATTGCTGCGGCGCGGATATCCGATTGGGAGCGCGGGGGCAGGCGGAGTACGCGTTTGTGCCGATGAAGGACGGCGACACGCTGGAGTATCCCGGCCTGCGGCTGAAGGTACTGGAGACGCCGGGGCACACGATTGAATCCATATCCATATTGGTGTTCGACCTGGCGAAGGATGCGGAAAAGCCGTATGCGGTGCTGACTGGAGACACGCTTTTTATCGGCGATGTGGGGCGACCCGACCTGCGCGCTTCGCTGGGCTGGACGGCGGAAGAGCTGAGCGGGCATCTCTATGATTCGCTGCACACAAAGCTGATGCCGTTGCCGGATGAGACGCTGGTGTACCCGGCGCACGGAGCCGGCTCGCTGTGCGGTAGGAAACTGTCGTCGGATACGGTTTCGACACTGGGTGAGCAGCGGCGGTTCAACTACGCGGTACAACCGATGACGAAAGAGGAGTTCACGCGGCTGGTGACGGCGGATCAGCCGGACGCGCCAGCGTATTTCACTTACGACGCGATTCTGAACACGCGCGAGCGGCGCACGCTGACCCAGACGCTGGAGCAGGTGCTGAAGCCGGTGGAGTTGGAAGAAGTTCTGGAGCTGGGCGATGCGGGGGCGCAGATTCTGGATGTGCGCGATGCATCGGAGTATGCGAAGGGGCACATTGCGGGCAGCATCAACATTGCGCTGGGCGGTCAATATGCGACGTGGGCGGGCACGGTGCTGGATCGCACGCGGCCGATCGTGATTGTGGCCGAGCCGGGACGCGAGCAGGAGGCGGCGCTACGGCTGGGACGGATCGGGTTCGATCATGTGAAGGGCTACCTGCGGGACGGGATGGGTGCGCTGGCGGAACGGCAGGACCTGGTGTGGGCCACGGAGAGGGTGGGTCCGGTGATCCTGGCGGAAGAGCTGGCCGGCCCTGAGCCGCCGCTGGTGATTGACATTCGCAACCCCGGAGAATGGAAAACGAGCCACATCAAGGACAGCGTTAACCTGCCGCTGGGGCATCTTCAAGAGCGTATCGATGAGGTTCCGCGGACGCGGAGGATTGCGGTGCACTGTGCGGGAGGGTACCGGTCTTCGATAGCGGCCAGCATTCTGAACCAGTACGGCATCACGAATCTGATCGAGCTGGCGGGCGGGATTACGGCATGGGAGGCGGCGCGGTACCCAGTGGTGGCGGGGTAGGCGGAGCGCGGTTTACGGGGCGATGTTTCGTTGGGGCCAGCAAAGCATCGGCCATGTTACATTGAAATCCCACGGGGGTCGGGCGGAATGGCAGCGGGGATTCAGCTTCCAGGCAATGGCGAGACGATTGACCTGCAGCAGCAGGTGGCGCGGTTACAGGCGCTGCTTGAGGCTTCGCGCCAGGTGCACTCGACGATTCGCGAAGATGAAGTGCTGGAGCAGGTGCTGCGCATCGTGGTGCGTGAACTGGAGATGGCCGGAGCGGCGTTTCCCGACGCGGGACTGGCTTATGGGGATGCACCGGACGCGAAAGCCGCGGGAGAGAGCGGCGCGGTGTATCCCATCTACCTGCT
Organism: uncultured Acidobacteriota bacterium; assembly: GCA_963725945.1. Classification (GTDB taxonomy): domain Bacteria; phylum Acidobacteriota; class Terriglobia; order Terriglobales; family Acidobacteriaceae; genus Telmatobacter. The sequence goes on from CAVSAW010000022.1 coordinate 420,770, forward strand.
GCAGGATCGCGACGGACGGCGAATGGCGGAGCTGGTGGTGGCGCCTCCCGAGGGCCGCGAGCTGACGCTTTACGAGGCGGATTTTCTTGAAGGCCTGACGCTGCAGGCGGCAGTGGCGCTGGAAAATGCTCGCAATCACAAGCGCAACGTGGAGTTTGCGCGAGTGCAGCAGGATCTGGATGCGGCGCGGAATATTCAGCGCTCCCTGCTGCCGCAGACGCTGCCGGAGATTGCCGGCTATTCGGTGGCGTTCAAGTCTGTGACCTGCTATGAGGTGGGCGGCGACTATCTTGACATTGTGGAGCAGCCGGACGGCAGCCTGCTGATGGCGGTGGCCGATGTCGCGGGCAAGGGCCTGGCCTCGGCGATTATGGCGACCAGCTTCAGGGCGGCATTTCGCGCCATGGCGGTGCAGGGGATGCCGCTGGCGGAGCTGGGCGAGCGGATGAACCAGCACCACTGGCAAGAGGGCGATGAGGCGCGGCGGCGTTATGTGACGGCGATTTTCATGCGGCTGCACCCCGAGACGGGCGAGGTCGAGGTGGTGAATGCCGGGCACAATCCGGGGTTTCTGGTGCACCCGGGGGGCGAGGCGGTGGAATTTGAGTCGACGGGCACGCCGCTGGGGCTGCTGCCGGGGATGCACTACTCCAGCGCAGAAAAGCGTGTTTGCACCGGGGGCGCGGTTGCTTTTCTACACCGACGGGTTAACGGAGGTGTTTCGCGGGGACGATGAATTTGGGCCGGAAAGGCTGCTGGAAGAGTTTTCTAAGTGCCGGACGGATAAGGCAGATGATATGCTCGGTGCAATATGGACAGCGATTGAGGATTTTGCTGAAGGCGGCCCGCAAGGGGACGATATGACAGCCCTGGCATTATGCCGCGGCGCGAGGCCGACGGAGACAGAAGGATGACGAACGTGAAATCCACCTGCGTGGAAGTTAGGCTGCCCTCGCGGCTTGGCTACGAGAAAGTGGCCATGAGCACCGCGTCGGCGGTGGCCAAGCTGATGGGTTTCCGCGATGACCGCGTAGAGGACCTGAAGACGGCGGTCGCCGAAGCGTGCATCAACGCCATCGAGCATGGGAATCTGTTGAACGAGGGGCTGTCAGTGGGGGTCGTGCTTTCAGCGGGCGACGACTCGCTGGAGGTAAAGGTCATCGACGACGGCAAGGGGTTGAAGGGGTTGCCGGCCAAGCCCGATATCGATCGCAAGATTCATGGGGAAGAAGACCCGCGAGGCATGGGCATGTTCCTGATTCAGGCGCTCGTGGACGAGGCAGAGTGGGTCAAAGGTTCCAACGGTAAAAGCAGCTACGTGAGGCTGGTTATCCGGCTGGATAAAGAAGCGGAATAAAACAGAAAACGGAGACAAGAGATCGTGCAGACAGAAACGAAAGCGCGCGTCGATCAAATCAATTCCCCGGCCGGTCATTCGGTCACTGTCCTCCGCTATGAGGGCGACATCGCCAGCACTTCGAAAGATGCAGTTCTGGGAACCTATCAGGCATTGCCGAAACAGACGGCGAAGCTGGTGCTGCTGGACTTTACCAAGGTTGATTACATCAACTCGAGCGGCATCGCGCTGGTGATTCAAATGCTGATTGAGGCGGCCAACTCCGGCCAGAAGGTGTATGCCTTCGGTTTGTCGCCACACTTTACAAAGGTGTTTACGATGGTGGGCATCACCAAGTACGCCGGACTGTTTGCGAATGAGTCCGCGGCGATGGCTGCGCTGTAGAGGGCACTACTGCGCCTCGAATCTCCTGTCCCGACAGGGTCCCCTACGATTAGAGAATCTTGCGGCAAACGCAGAGATTTGATTCCTGCCCGCGAAGGGCAAACCCAGGGGCCTGCCGCTCGCGAAGCAAGGAAAGCATTGCGGGGAGCTACTTATAGATGCCTTCTCCCCGCAGCAATTCATCGCGGTGGGCGCTGTAGTCCTCCATGGAACCAAACGCCTGACCCGACAGCGGGTGGTCTTTCATCGCATCCCGGAGCGCAGCGCTGACTGCATCGAGGCCTTCCGGGTTCGATGCCACGTAAACAATCCAAAACGTACCCGGAGCCTCGGTGTGAATGGCCTCGGTGTCAACTTCGTATTCGCGAATGGCGCCGTTGGCGAGCATTTTCTCGAGCAGCGGGACAACCATGTTCTTGCTCAGAGTGTCGACTGCGTCATCGGGTGCGTCCGCTTTTAACTTGTAGGACGACACGTGCACGTAGCCGCCTTTCCAAGCGCCGGGACTCCAGTTGTAATAGTGGCTGACGAGAATGCTGTCCCAGTGCTTCGTGGCGCTGGTCAGGGCAGGCGAAGTGACATTGCCGGACGCATAGAACTGGTCCAGCACCTTGAGCAAACCGGCCATCGACATGGACGACCACCAGTCGTCATGCGTTTCACCGTCGGGCTGATGGACCAGATTCTCATCGTTGCCATATCCCACGATCGTTCCGTCGGCCAGTGCCTTGTCGAGGATTGCTTTGTCAGCCGCATTTGCGCCTGCCATCTCTCCCCAATGCGCGCGCGGGATCTGCCAATTGGCAATATACGAGTACATTGGCGGTTTCTCTTTGACTTCTGACATCTGTGCGCCTGAGGGGATGGCACAGAGGGCCAACATCGCGAGCGTGCACAACCCCGCGAAGACACTCCACATTCTCTTGCTCATGGTCTTTCTCCAATGCTGATTTAAGGCATTTTCGGCAATCGTGTGATCTTTTGAGGTAGTGCAAGGTCACCGCTCTTTTGACCCGATGGACGAGGATCAGTCCATGGGACGGAGAGAGCGGTAACTTTACGCTCACGGCTTCGGTTCACAGTATTTCTGAAAATGCGATAGCCGCCATTGCTCTGGGGAAGTAGCCGGCCGTGGCAAGTGTACAGGAGCGGGAGATTGTGGGGAACAGAAGTCTCAGGGCTGGCCGGACGTGGTCCATACGCCGGTTATCCTGCTGCAGTTTCGCAACGCGTTTTTCTCACCTACGGACTTCCGGGCGCGGGCAGGTTCGCGGCTGTGTCGTCGATGACCAGCACCCAGTCGCCGGCGTCCGGTGGCGTAAAGTTTCTCTTTCCAAAGGTGGCAAAGTTTCCGATCAAGCTCGCGGTGCCGGAAGAGGGGTTGAACCACCAGCAGGTGGCTTGATGGATGTCACTTGTGATGCTGGCCATATCGACCGTTAGTGTTGCGCGGTTGCCGTTGGGAACGTAGGCGATGATTGATTGGCCGTCGGAGGTTCGGGAAGCCACGGTCAAGTTCTCTCCTGCGCCGAAGCCAGCCGTTATGACTGTATGGTTGAGATCGGGGATCAGCTTCCAGTGCGCGCGGCTGCGAAAAAGCTGGCCGAGCCGCTGCTGATCGAAGGAGGCTGGATGCTCCATATTGACCTGCCAGCTCGATCCATGCTGGCAGCAACCTGCGCCAAAGGGCCAGACGCCCGAGCTGCCAAAAAGTCTTCCCAAGGTGGCACCGCTCAATATTTCTGTATACCCCTCTTGCCGAAGTTGCTGGTCATTGTAAGGGTGGGTAGACCATGGTTCATATTCGTAAGGGTCTTCAATGCTGAAATAAGGAACGAATGGAGTAGCCGCTGTTTCGGTAATGTTCTGAGTGACGATTTGAGCGATCTCGGCGGAGAAGACTTTGTCGGGCGTGCCTTTGGGGTAGATGGTGCCGAGGGTGAGCCAGCCACCGGGATTGTTGGGGCCGTAAGTGTAGGGAGACCAGTTGGTGGCGCTGGCTTCACCCCAAACGCCATTGGTTGCCTCAACGGCCATCAAGTGCGCCGTGTCCGCCGACAGAATGCCTTTCGCAATGTCGTCTGTTTTCTTGGCGAGATCGCTGCCGCAAAGCTTGATGTTGGCGTCGCCTCCCTGGAGCCAGATGATGTTGGGATACGACTTGTAACGATTGCCCAGGAACGCGCCATAAGCCGTCATTGTCGCGTCGGAGGTCGTAGCCATGCTGGCGTAGTAGGGAAATTTGCAATCGCCAAACGCTCCGGTAAATGCTGCGCCCGCGAGAACTGTGATGCCATGCGCGGCTGCCCTTCTGCAGCACATCGTCCACGTGAGCCCAATACGCAGTGGCGCTTTCCATGCCGGTAAAGTCGGCGCCACCGTTCCAAGGGTCGTTGCCGAAGGCGTCTTTCTGTGTATGCCCCTCGCCCTGGCTCTTTCCTGGGGGGTGGATTCCCTTACCGTGGCTGGTGGCGTCAACCAGGGCAACCCAGATCAAGTTGATTCCCTTGGCCTGGCGGTCGGACAGGTAGGCTTCGACATCGGCGTCAGAAGATAGCTGGGTAACGAGATTGAAAGCTGTGTCGCCGGTGATGAAGACGGGCTTGTTGGTGAAGGTGTTCACGAGGTGAGTTCGGTCGGCGCTCAAGGCGATGAATTGGCCTTGCTGGTTGGACGGTCGCCTGCGAGGAGCTTTGGCCGGAGTCGGTGGGCGGGGCCAGCGGATTGGATGGCGGCGCTGGGCGCCTGGGCGCAACAAATCGCGAGGCAGACAGCAGGCAAGCTCACTTGAACGAATTTTGATGCACGGTTTTTCAATCGCGACGGTTCCTGAATTGAGATCTTAGTTGGTCCGATGGGCATGAGCTTTGGTATCTCATTGGCTGGTTCGATTCATTGCAGCCAACACTTCAGGTGGGAACTTTCTCCGGGGCCGATTATCGGATTCGCGGAACGGCGGCAGACTGGGGTCCTTGGCGCATGCGCGGAGATATTCTCTCTTGGTAACCTGCTTGTTGTTCACCCAGTATCGCGGATAACCGCGTCTCAAACGGCCTGCGCTGTTCCAACTTCTTTGCACACCGTGTTGCAGATTCTCCCGAAAGTGGTGTTCGCCTTGAACGCTCTTCTGATCCTCATTGAGCCACCATTCAAAGCCGTGCCATTTGCCTTCATTGATGTGCCGCGCCTCTGCTAGGTAAACCCGTTTGTTGCCCCAAGTCTTCTTGCAGCGCCACAAATCAAGCCCGGTTCCATGGGTCATTGTGTAGGTGCCAATCAGTTCGCCATCGTAAGACCACTGCTTTGCTTTCCCGTGGGCTAGGCCGTTCCGGTAAGGCTCGGCGAAAGTTACTACGCCGTCATTCATGTCATAGAGTGTTCCGTGAGTAACGCCATTCTTCATGGGGCGTTCAAATTCGAGTTGGCCGTTCTGGTCGAATTGTCGCACCCCCACGATTTCCCCATTCAGGAGATACTCAGTCTTGTATTTCTGAAGTCCAGTTTGGTAAGTAGCAAGAACGCGTTCAGTCGCTGCTTTCGGGATTGATGAGCGGTAATGCTTCATAGTCAAACATTGTAGTTCTCGGAAAAACCGGCCCCAGACGGTTTGTGGGCAATTCAGAACTAAATACGAAAAAGGATTCTTCGGCTGCGGTCAAGAGCGCTTCGCTCGGCGACGGAGACTTGTTGCTGGTCCCGAGGTGCGCGGCGTTCAGGAGACGATAGAATCTCCAATATGAATTTAGAGGCGATACAGGAGGCACTTCGAGACGCCGGGCACGACGGCTGGCTGTTTTATGACCATCACCACCGCGATCTGATCGGTGAACGCATTTTGGGGCTCGACGAGAAGGCACATATTACGCGACGCTGGTACTACTTTGTGCCGGCGGTGGGTGAACCGCGGAAGCTGGTGCATCGGGTAGAACAGGGGCGGCTGGATTCGCTGCCGGGGACGAAGGGGCTCTATTCCAGCTGGCAGGAGCTGCATGCGGGGCTAGCGTCGATGCTGGGCGATGGGCGACGACTGGCGATGCAGTATTCCCCTAACAACGACATCATGTACGTGTCGATGGTGGACGCGGGGACGGTGGAGTTTCTGCGCGGGCTGGGCAAACAGATTATGAGTTCTGCTGACCTGGTGAGCCAATTTGAGGCGGTGCTGAACGCAGAACAGGTTGCAAGCCACGCGGCGGCACAGCAAGAGATCGACAAGATTCTTGCGGAATGCTGGAAGGAGATCGGCCGGCGGCTGCGGCCTGCGTCGGGAGGTACGGGCGCGGTGACTGAATTCGATATGGTGCAGTGGCTGAGCGAGGCGATGCGGCGGGGGGGACTGGTGTGGGAGAACGGTCCCAACGTGAGCGCGAACGCCAACAGCTCCGACTCGCACTATGAGCCTACGGCCGAACACTGCGCGCCGATTAAAGAAGGCGATTTTGTGCTGATCGACATTTGGGGGCGGGTGGACAAGCCGAACACGGTGTTTTATGACATCACCTGGACGGGCGTGGTGGGGCGCGAGCCGACGGAGCGGGAGCAGCATGTATTTGAAACCGTGCGCAACGCGCGCGACTCTGCGATCGCCGCGGTGGAGGCGGCCTTTGCAGCGGGGCGGGCGATTTGCGGATTCGAAGCGGACGACGCGGCACGGGGAGTGATCGACGCAGCGGGATTTGGCGAGTACTTTACGCATCGCACGGGGCACAACATCGCGCGCGAACTGCACGGCCCGGGCGCGCATCTCGACAACCTGGAGACGCATGACGAACGGCGGATCTTGCCGTACACGTGTTTCTCTGTAGAGCCGGGGATTTATCTGCCGGAGTTTGGCGTGCGCAGCGAGGTGGACATGATGACTTCGGCGGCGAAGGCGTGGGTGACGGGGAAGATTCAAACGGAGCTGGTGAGGATATAGAGAGGCAGGGAGTAGAAAGCGAGTGGTCCGGAAGACAGTGAATGGAAAGACAGTGAACGAGAAGGCAGTGAATGGGGAGGCGTTGAACAGAGATCAGGGATCAGGAAGGCCTGCTAGTGCGGTGTGTCTGAAGTTCATCGAAGAACAACCGCAGATCCTTCGACTCACCACCCCCGAACTCCACCCCAAAGAACAAAGACCGCTCTTTGGGGACCCCGGTACTGAAAGACGTTCGGGGTCCCGTTCGCACAGGATGACAGCCAGGTTTGTGTTGCGTATTTCAGACTCAGGCACTACTTGAGGGTTGTGGTTTCCCAGGTCTCCAATGCGAATCCTCACCCCACCGACGAAGACCTGTCGTTGGGGACCCCGGACCTGGGGCACCCAGAATTTGATCCATATTCGCCGAACTGATTGACGAGGGTGCGTCGTGGACGAGTGGCGGAGGCGGGCAGGGTTGCGTTTTGCTTCCACTGCATGGGGCGCGCTATGCTGCGTGCGAGGAGCCCCATCATGGCAGAGACTGCTTCGTTTCCGTATGAGACGCGCCTGAACATACTGCATGGACCGCTGGAAGTAATCGACGTGCATGCGATTGAGGATGCCCGCAACTACAAGTGGTTCAACCAGACGCTCTGCAAGGTGAACGATTCGGTGGTGCGGGTGGGGATGGTGGAGGGCGAGTACCACTGGCACAAGCACGACGACGATGACGAATTCTTTTACGTTGTAGACGGGCTTCTGCTCATTGACGTAGAGGATGCGGAGCGCCGAACCGTGGAGCTGAAGCCGGGACAGGGACTGGTGGTGCCGAAGGGCGTGGTCCACCGGACGCGCGCCAAGCAGCGGACGATCATTCTGATGGTGGAGAATGCGGGCATCCTGCCTACGGGAAACTGAGCCCACAGGCAACTGAGCCTACGGGCAACTGAGGCGGCGAGGGCAGGGGCAAGCCGGTACGATATAGTCGAAGAGGAATGGCTGCAACACAAAACAACACCGCCGCGGCGGGAAAAGTGAAGCAAGGCGGGTTTGTTTATCTGCCTCTGATTGCGGGCTGGCTGGTGCCTGGCGCGGGGCATTTCGTGCTGGGCAAGTGGGGCCGCGGGACGCTGCTGACGCTTTCGATCCTGGGCATGTTTGTGCTGGGCATCGCGATGCAGGGCAAGGTCTACACCAGCGCGCACGACATTCTTGACATGCTGGGACTGGCCGGCGACCTGGGCAACGGGCTGCTGTATATCGTGAGCCGCGTACTGGGCCTGGGTGCGGACACGGTGCAGGTGACCACGGCGGACTGGGGTACGCGGTTCATCGTGGTGGCCGGGCTGCTGAACGTGATTGCCGCAGTCGATGCGCACAACCTGCGGACAGGGAGGAAGGCATAATGTTCAGCCCCTCTCACTTTACGGCGGTTCTACTGTTCGCGTTGTTCACTTCGATTGTCTTCGGCATCACGCAGCGCGACACGCCCAAGAAGATGGTGCGCTACGGAGCGTATTGCTTCATTCTGTTTGTGGGATCGGCGATTGCGCTGAGCTGGGTGATGTTTCTGATTGCGCGGTAGGGTTGCAATGCGATGGAAGTTCGCGATGAACAAGCTGTGGCACACACGGAACAAGATGCCGCCGAAGGCAACGCTGGCGCAGAGAATCCGCTGGCATCGTGAACATCAGATACATTGCGCATGCCGGGAAGCGCCGAAGAGTCTTCTACCTTATCTGAAGACCATTAAGTAATCACACGACTTACATATAGTCCGCGGGACTTGTCTTCAATGCCGTGGATCTTTACGCTGCCAGACGGCGGCGTCGAAGGTGTGCACGCAATCGTAGCCTTCAGCTTTGTAGAGCTCGATGGCATCGGTGTTGGCTTCGGTGACGGTGAGGGAGATTTCACTTACTCCCTGGCGCATGAACTGGGTGGCGGCCACGGCGAGAAGCAGGCGCGCGATTCCCTGACGCCGGTAGGCGGGATGCACGCAGAGTTGCGTGATGTGACCGCTCTGCGGGCTGACGCGTGAACCGAGCACAACAGCCACGAGTTCGCGGCTGGCACGTTCCATGACCACGTGGGAGGCCAGCGTGGAAAAGGTTCCGCAACCGCTGTAGCGGACGATGTTGTGGAGAAAACGCAACGAGCCGTGCACGGAGTGGTATTGGTCGTTGATGAGGCTGTCAGGGTGATTGCGGTAAGCCTCGGAGATAAGACGGGCGGCGGGATTCAGGTCTTCATCGCGCCAGGGGCGCAACTCCAAGGCATGGGGCAGGTCGAGGCGGGGGCGGCTCCAATGGCCGTCGAGCGGCTGGACCATGAAGAGCCGATGGAATAGCCGGAAGCCGGATTGGCGAAAGACGGTGGCGTGGGTGCCCGCGGGGTGCAGCAGGAGTTGCGACTCGACGCGATCGACCTGGGGCGAGTTGAGCAGGGTTTCAAATAAATGCCGCAGGAGAGTCTCTTCGATTTCGCGGGCCGGGCCGGCGGCGCCATTGCGTGGGGTGGGATCATTCGGATCGATGCCTGGCAGAGCAAATACGTCGCCGATGACGGCCTTGGTTTCTTCGTAGACGCAGAATGTGTAGCCGGTAACCTGGCCTGCCTCGAGGGCTGCATAACCGGGCAGCATATGGTTGTCGAGATACTGCATGAGCAGCTTGGATGAGGCGCGGTAGTCCCAGTGCAGACGCTGCATCCAGAGTTCGCTCTCCGAGTCCAGCACGGGGCGGAGCACCGCTGCTCCAAAGTGCCGCAGGTCGAGGATCTCAATGGGAACGTGCGCTGCCATGTTTCTTCTCTTGAGGGCGGTTGGTAATGGCTCAGTTTGAGAGAAGCCACCCCTCAGGGGCTGAAGCCCTTGTTCTGTTCTCTGGCTTGTTTGGCACGGCTGAAGCCGTGCCCTTTCAAAACAAAAGCACAACGATATGCAAGGTGTTGAAACTTCACAGTTGAATCCGTGCCTTTTCAAAACAAATTCAAACTGAGACCCTACCAGCCGGTCAAACTTGTGGTCTGACGGTCAATCTGGCCAAGATTTTGCGACTCCCAAAAGGGATTCGCACACTACGCCTTGGGGTCACTTTGCCACGAAGTAAGGCAGACTGCAAGTTGAAGTCCCACTTATCTTTGCGGACTCCCATTTCCGGTAACCTCGGCGCCCACCAGATAAACCTGCAGCCCCTGCTCAGGCCAATTGAAAAGCGGCTCGTATTGGCGGCCTTCGAGGTACTCCTCGAGGGCCTCCTGGGTGTGCAGATCCTTGCCGCCGCGCCCGGAGACGCGCGCCACGAGGAGATGTTCCTCAGTGGGCACGCCGTCTTCTTCGTAGTTGACGACTTCGCGGTTGCGATAGAACGAGAGCCCGTATTCAATGTCGCGGCGGACACGGAAGACGGCAATGGTCTCATCCGGGGTTCCGACGGCGGCGAGGCGATCGGCAAGAGGGCGGGCGGAGTAGGAGCGATCGAGGAGGTGGATGACGCGCTTGGTGGCACCGACGGCAGGAATTCCTGCAAAGGGCCCGACGCCGTAGAGGAAGAACACGAGGACGACCAGAACTCCGGTAGTAGCGAGGCGAAGGCGCGCGATGCCAAAGCCATGAACGACAACGAGGATGAGGAGCACTGCTCCTGTAGAGGCCAGAAGGGCGGCTATGAGTGCGTGGGGCGGGGGCATTTGGGTTCCGTGGGCCACGAACCAGGGCAGAAGGAGGGCAAACATGGTCATGACGCCGCAGAGCACAGCGTGGCCCAGCAGCACCCAGCGATTCAGGCCGCGCTGCCGGCTGCGGAAGAGGTAGTCGCCGGTGAGGATGGTGATGGGGGGAATGCAGGGCAGGATGTATCCCGGCAGCTTGGACTGCGAGAAGGAGAAGAAGACGATGGGGATGAGCGCCCATAAGCACCAGGAACTCAGGGAACGCATCGCCGGGGCGGCTGGGCTTGGGCTTGTCGGGGTGGGAGTGGCGCAAGCGCCATTCGGCCACGGATGTTTGAATGCCGTCGACCAAAGCGCGCATGGCGATGACGGTCCATGGCATTACTGCGAGGAGCACGACGACGAAGTAGTACCAGAAGGGCTGCTCATGCTGATAGCGGTTGGTGGCGAAGCGTTCCAGATTGTGCTCGAGGAAGAATTCGCGGAAGAAAGTGGGATTTTGGTGCTGCACGGCAAGGAACCACGGGAGCACGATGGCGAAGTAGAGCAGCACGCCCGGCCACCAGAAAGAGCGCTTGATGATGGACCACTCGCGGCGCAGGGCAGCAAATGCAGCAATGATGAGGATGGCGAGGAAAGGGGCTACTGGGCCTTTGGCGAGGGTGGCGACGCCGGTGAAGAAGTAGATATCGAAGAGCCAGAATTTGGAGTCGGTTTCATACCACGCGTACCAGCCGAGCAATCCGATGGAGAGCGGCGCGGCCATCTGCATGTCAGTGGATGCGCCGCGGGAAAAGCCGATGATGCCGGCGCAAGCGACAGTGATGAGCGCGGCGTCGAGGTGGCCGCCGCGACGAAATCGCCGCATGTGGAGATAGATGAGCGCCACCATGATGAAGGCGAAGGTGGCCGAGGGCAGGCGGGCGCTCCAGTCGTGCACGCCGAAGTCCTGAAAGACGAACATGGCGCGCCAGTAGTAGAGGGCCGGCTTCTCAAGCCAGGGGTGTCCGTAGAGGTAGGGAGTGACGCAGGCGCTGAGGTGGCCTTTGAGGGTGTGCGCCGAGTCGAAGCGGACGAGCATTTCATGCGCAATCTGCGCGTAGCGGGGCTCGTCGGCTCCAACCAGCCCAAGACCGTCGCCGCCGAAGAGGGGCGTGACGCCGTAAATGATGAAAAAGACCGCAAACACCAGAAAGAACGCCGCTTCGCAAATGAGGGGCCAGGGAGGGGCCTTGGTGGGAATTTGGGTTGTGGTTTCCACTTCCAGTGGTTCTCCAACGGGCCGGTGCATCAAAGCCTTGGAAACACGGCCGTTCCGGTCATTTATTGGGGTTTGGGGGACCCCGCAGGACCGGCTGATGGTGCGCGGTTAGCTACAAAGTTCTTTTGAGCGACCTTTGCGTTCGCCACGGACAAGGCTAACAGATTGGAGCCGGAACTCAACTGGACTCGGCCTTGGGTTCGGCCCTGGGCTCAGGCTTGGATTTGGCTTCGGGCCCGGCGCTGAGGGCGGCAATGGCGGGGCGCAGTTCGGCAAGAATCTGTTCGAGTGCACGGCTCACAACGGACCATCGAGGGTGCAGCCGGAGGCGTTCTCATGGCCGCCGCCGTCGAGTCTTTCGGCAATCGCGGCCACGTTGATGCGGCCTTTGCTGCGCAGGCTGATGCGGATTCGGCGCTCGGGCAGCTCGCGCAGGAAGACGGCAGCTTCTACGCCGGCGACGGAGAGGGCGTAATTCACGATGCCTTCGCAATCTTCTTCAGCGGCGCAGGTGCGGACCATGTCTTTGTGGGTGATCCACAGCCATGCGAGGCGGCCTTCACGGTGGAGGTTGTTGAGCGCCGCGCCGAGCAGGAGCAACTTTGAAATGGGCGTGGCGAAGTAAGTATTGAGGGCGACGCGGACAGGGTCGGCGCCAGCTTCGACCAGTTCCTCCGCGAGGGCGAAGGTTGAGGCACGCATGGAGCCGTAGATGAATCCGCCGGTATCGGTGAGGACCGTTGTATAGAGGCAGGTGGCCATGTCGGGGGTGATGGTGGAGCCGGAGGCCTTGACGAGGCGGTAGACCATTTCGCCGACGCTGACGGCCTGGCGGTCGAGCCAGTTGAGCTGGCCCCACTCGTGGCCGGTGGCGTGGTGATCGATGTTGACGATGGTGAAGCGCTCGAGGCCGCGAAGGCGGGTGCGGTCGACACTGTCGCATTCGAGGAGAATGGCCGCGTCGTAGGGACCATGGAGGCGCATGGCGGTGCGGATGGAGCCGGCCTGGGGAAGATTGCGGTAGACGACGGGGATGCGATCGGCGGTAACGAGGTCTGCGCGCTTGCCCATCTGCTCGAGGAGCATGCCCATGGCGAGGACGCTGCCGACAGCGTCGCCATCGGGGCGGGAATGGGAGCAGACAAGGAAGCGCTCTCCGCCGCGGATGAGATTGAGAATGGCGGCTACCGGATCGGCCGGATCGGAAACCGGGACGGCGGCTTTGGGAGGGGCGATGAGGGGAATCGGGCGCGCTGGCCTGATGCGAGGTTGGGGACGGGGCTTTGCCGAGTTCGTCGCGGGCAGCGCGGGAGTTGCCAGGATGGGACGAGAGGCTTTCATGCGCGGCTATTCCACTGGGGCTTTCTGGGGGGCTTGCTGGGGATGTTTTTCGCGCTTGCGCGAGCGGGTCATGAGCTCGTCGATGCGGGCCTGGAAGCGGCCGGAGCGGTCGGCGAAGAAGGCAAGGTCGGGGACATGGCGGACGCCCATGCGCTCTTTGAGCTCGAAGCGGATGTAGCCTTTGGCGGCTTCAAGGCCGGCGACGGTTTCGGATTCGGCGGTGGCGATATCGGGCACGGCGCTGTCGAGGGCAACGTAGACGCGGGCGGACTTGCCACCGGGGTTGAGGATAACCTCGCTGACGTAGCAAAAGGCGATGCGCGGGTCGACGAGCTCGCCCTCGATCATGGCTCCGATTTCGACGCGCAGCGTTTCGGCTACGCGGTCCTGATGATGCTTCCGCCCCCTGTGCTCCGGCATGGTCCCCCATTTCCACTGCAGGTAAACCATTCAGGATAGCAGAGGGGGTGTTTGCGGGCCGGGAGAGGATGGGTGCTTCGCTCGAGGGAAATTATCGCTGGGGGCTCAAGTCCTCGTTCAATTTGCGGCGAGGCCGGAGCGGGAGAAGCTATCCGGCGACGAAGACCTGCCATCGAGGGACCGGAAGCTTCTTCCTTCGCACTCAAGGAGGCGCGCGAGTGAGGAAGTGATTAAGGGCGAGTGGCCAATTCGGCGCGGGGAGATTTGCTTTGCGAGGCTTCGTTTTCGAAAGGGCCTTCGGCTTGCGCGTTCATCTCGCGGACCCATTCTTCGTGAAGCTTTTTGTAGTGGTGCAAGCGCTGGAGGATGACGAGGAGCGCAATGCCTCCCCCGACCCCTCCGACTGCCCAGGCAACGTGCTCAGCCATCGGGCCCCCTTTTTGCCGGTTATATAGAGATTAGTAAACAGAAACGGCGAGGAAGGTGCCCACTGAAAAGGGGGCTGTTTTGGACTGGCGGTACCCTTTAATGCAATAGGGGCGGGAGGGTTAAACCCTTCGAGATTGCGGAAAGGCTGGAAACCGTAGTGCGAGGAGTAATGCGGTTTCCAGCCGACTGAGACCCGAGCTCGGAGCGAAGTTTGTCGAGCCTTTGCGTCCCCTCGCTTCGCAGATTACATGGAGGATGGGCTCGCAACGGCTCGGGGAGGGTCAAGGATGGGGTACTGCCTCATTCTTTGCTGCTGACAAGAGAGAACATGGTTCCCTGAGGGTCCTGACCATTGATGATCCAACTCCCTCCAGGCACTTGCATCGGACCGTTCATGATTTTCCCGCCGCCGGATTCAACGCGTTGGATGGCCGCTTTGATCGAATCGACGTTGAAGTAGAAATTCCAGCATGAGACGGGTATATGCGGCGCTTTGGTCATCATCCCGCCGTCGCCCATTTCCTTGTGGTCTCCCTGATCGAAGATGCGATAGACGCCCATGGGCCCCATGTCCATATCACTGACCCTGGTCCAGCCGAAGAGCTTGTTGTAGAAGGCGAATCCGGCTTCGAGGTCGGATGTGTAGAGTTCGTGCCAGCCGATGGTGCCGGGGTTCGGTGGCGCGGGGCGTGCCGGTGAAGGCATGTCCGGGTTGGGGGTGAAGACGACGATGGCGGCACCCTGGGGATCGGACATGACGGCGAAGCGAAGCATGCCGGGAACGTCCGTGGCGGGTTTCAACAGCTTGCCGCCGGCCTCGGCGATTTTTTCGATGTGGGCATCGACATCGTCGACGGCGATGTAGCCGACCCAACCGGTGTGCCCGGGGATGTTCAACATGCCGGCGATTCCAACGTTGCCGATGCTAAAGATCGTGTATGGGGGGCCGTCACCGGGCATCTCTTGGGTTGTCCAACCGACGACGTCAGAGTAAAACTTGCCGGCAGCTTTCGTGTCGCTGGCCATCAGTTCGTACCAGCCGAATTTTCCTTTTGGCGTAAACATCGCAAGAGTTCTCCTTGATGGGGGAAGTTCCAGAGTTCCAGTGTCCAGACTGAGAACGTTGATATCAACCTGATCAAAGCTATGTCAATGTTGTCGAACATTAATTTTGATGCAGCAGGTGCGGCAAGGCGAAGGTGTCGCTGACTGCGCCAAGGCCGGAGCGGGTTATCCGCCTCCCGACGAAGCGCGGAGGAGTGACCCTTGTGTGGATGGAACCAATTGCGGCAGTGGGAACTGCGCCTAGGCGGAAACGGCGCGCGCGGATTGGATTCGCCAGATGAGGTAGGGCAGGGCAGTGAGGGCGAGGATTGCGGCGGCGTGTCCGAGGCCGGATGGAATGGCATGCGGGGAAGAGACGGAGGCCATCTGCAAGTGAATGTGCGCGAGGGAGTCTGGGACCTGAGTGCGGCTGGCGCTGATGCGGGAGGTGCCTCCACACCACGCAATCACGACGAGACCGATGGCGGGCCAGAGGACGCGGGAACGTTGGCGCGCGGCGGCGAGGGCGATGGTCCATCCCACGAGATAGGGCGCGCAGAAATAGATCATTCTGCCGGTTTGAAACCAGATGTTCTCGATCGAATAGATTGGGCCATGGGGATGACCACCAAAGGGCGTGTCGGCTCCCGGAAGGAAAATGAGCCAGCCGAAAGCCAGGATGGAACACGCGACGACATAGAGGGCTGCGAGAAGGCCGAGCGGGACCAGGCCGAAGGCGGCCCACGGAGCGCGGGCGGTGAATGCCTGGAAGTTGCGCTCGCCGCTCATGGCGTGGGTGAGATCGTCGATGGCGCCGAGACGGACAAGGGCGGCGGATTCAGCTTCGGCAAGCGAACGGCCTTCACGTACTCCTTCTGCGCGCAGATCGGCAAGGTGATCGGAGAGCTCGGCGAGGTAGCGGCGGACATGACGGGGCGCGACACCGGCGCGGAGCAGGCGCTCGCGGAGCTGATTAAATAGCTTCGGCATGGGGACCTCCTGAGAGCACGGACTTAACTGCGGCGGCGAGATGGGACCAGGTTTGCGAGAGGGCAGCGAGGCGGCGCGCCCCGGCAGGGGTAATCGAATAGTAGATACGACTGCGGCCGCTGACGGTTTTGCGCCGCGAGCGGAGTGCGCCGTCATTTTCGAGAGCATGGAGGACGGGATAGACGACGCCTTCGCCGACGGCGACGATCTCCGCGGTGCGCGTGCGGATGGACTGGACGATTTCGTAGCCGTACATTTCCTGATTCTGAAGGAGGCGAAGGATGAGGAGCTCGGGAACGCCATTCATGAAGTTCGGATTGGATTCGCGGGCGGGCATTGGAGGGATGATACCTTGCAGTTCAAGGTATTGCAAGAGTAATGTGCGGAGAGGATTTGAGTGGGGAGCAGCCGGAAGCGCCGGTGTTAGGATGGGGTCCTGCCCGGCACGTTTGGCAGACATAGATGCCGAGGCACGGAGGAGTAAGTGCGATGGCTCTGCGCGGGCTTGTAAGGCTGGTCACGATTGCAATTCTGGGTTGCTGCGCGGTTGCGCTGCGTGGACAGACGGCTGCTGAACCGACGGCCTACGTGGTGACGGCAAACAACTGGATGAAGGGCCCGCTGGCGGTGACGAAGACCTACCGGCTGGGCTCAAAGGCGCTGGTGGAGCAGAACAGCACTCCCGCGGAGGTGGCGGGGGTGTCGCATACGGTGCAGCAGCGGACCATCTACGATCTCGACAAGAAGGAGAGTTACAGCTGGGATCCGCTGAATAATTCGGCGACGTGCGTGATTGGGAGCTTCGACAAAGACTGGGGCGATCCTTACGCGGGCGCGGGCGATTTGATCAAGAAGGGCGCGAAGCAGATTGGGACGGAGACGGTGGGGGAATTCCAGACGCGGGTACTGGAGCTTGTGGAACCTGCGAGACGGACCAAGGCGTGGGTGGATACGCGGACCGGCATGGTGGTGAAGCTGGAACTGACGTCGGAGGGCAGCACGGCGCGCACGCTGCTTGAGGTGACGAATGTCAGCCTGGAACCGCCACCGGAAACGATGTTCAATTTGCCGGTGATTTGCGGCGGGAGCGGAGAGACGTCGACTGCGGCGGCCGCGCCGGTATCGGCGGATGAGATGGATGCGATGACAGGCGGGAACGCGAAGGATTTTGTGCCTGCGACGGTGGGACCGGCGTCGAAGAACGCGTGCACGATGGTTTTCAGGGCAGTGCGTGCGGGAACGATGGCGCCGTTTGAAGGCGCGTTTCAGGTGGCGGTAGATTTGAAGTCGGCGACCGAGACGGATGTGCACTACAACATCGGCACGGACGACAAGGGACGCGCAACATTTGCGGGCGGGGCGCTGCACGAGGTTGCGCCGGGCGCGCATGGAGTGTATCGCGTGGAGAATGTGCCGGAACATTATGTGATGGATGTGGAATTCGGCGACGCTGGAGCGGCATCGGCAAATATTTATAGGCAATGCTCGGGAGCGCAGACGGTGTTGTTGTACGTGGTGAAGAATGCGGAGAATATTGCAGCGGGCGGCGACTGGTTGTGGGTGAAGTCGGGGAAGCTGTCGGTGGCGCCGCGATGAATGTGTGAGTGAAAGTGACTTGCTTTCCCATGTCTCAGAAGCGAGACCCTTCGACTTCGCTCAGGGCAGGCTCTGGGCACCCTTTTTCTTGCGGATTGATGCGGTGCGAGAAGAAGGTCCTTCGATTGAGCCGAAACGCGCTGTGCTCAGGATGAGAGTGGTTGGGAGAGGTTCGTGGTTTCCCACCCATGGCGCAAAAACAGATACGCGCCAAGGATGGGGCATCCATATTCGCGCGGATTTGTGCGGCTCGGCTGGGTGATCGCGGTGGGTCAGGATTCGAGGTATTCCCAAAAGCTGTCGGTGAGTTCGGCGCCGTGTTCATTGGCCATACGGCGCGCGGCGCGCTCCACCTCTTCGACAAGGCCGTGCAGATAACTGCGCGAACCGGAGATGGCGACGATGCCGAGGGTGGCGGACTGCCATGTGACGGCTTCGTCGAGCTCGGCAATAGAGATGTTGAAGCCCTGGCGCAGTTGATCCTTCAAAGAGCGGACGACCTGGCGGCGGTCCTTGAGCGACTGCGCGTGTTCGATGCGGAGTTCGAGGGTGAGATGGGCTACGGGCATGGCGCGGGCTGCGTGGTCACGTGAATTAAAAGGCCGGGTTGGCTGACCATTCTACGGCGTGCAGCGAACTCAGGCTACGGCAAATTCAAGGAGCTACAAATTCAGACGCGCGGCGCAGGGTGCACGGGTGGCGTTTTGATTTATCGGCGCGATCGCGGGTCAGGGCAGGAGTGCGAAGGCGACGATGGTCTCGCCAGTTTTGCCGAACTGGTGGAGCAGGCGGGATTCGAGCGCGTGGGGGACGGGCATTTCGCAGGCGACGATTTCGGATTCGGTGGCGCCGATGAAGCAGAGTTCGCAGCAGGCTAGTGCTTCGGCGTGATTGTCCGCCTGATTGTCGGCGTCATTGCCAGCCTGATTCTCGCCAGCGGCCATGCGGATGGGTGGGCCGAAGACGCGACAGGTCATTGGACGCCAGGCATAAACATCGCAGAGTCCGGTGGCGGGGTCGAGGGCGGGGCATGGGGCGTCGTTGGCGAATTCCTCGAAGCGGGCCTGATCAGAATCGGATGTGCCGAGGAGGCCGGTGAGGGGATCGCCGGGGAACTCGGGCAGGTGTTCGGTCAGCCAGGCGCGGGCGCGGAGTTCGAGATCGGCAGCGAGTGCAGGCTGGGTGACGCGCAAGGCCTGCACGCCGGCGCGGAGGCGGAGGGCGTCGAGGGCGTTGATGGCGAAAGCTCCGTAGCAACACTGCGTGCAGCCGGGGCGGCAGGCGAGCCAAGGACCGGCGCGGCGAGCTGCTTCAGCCAGTGAGGCGTCGACGATTTGCACGAGTTGGGTATCGCCGGCAGGGAGATTCATCCGCGGCAAGAATAACGGATTGCCCCGCGGTCCGGTTTCGGGCTACGCTTCGTGCGGAGGTCTTTATGGCTGAAACGCGCAGTACGGTGTTCCCAGGTCATCGCTACAGGAATGCACCGGCCGCAATCGACTGGTTGTGCGCGGTGTTTGGATTTGAGCGGCACGCGGTGTATGCCAATCCTGACGGGACGATTGCTCATGCGGAGCTGACGCTGGGCGGCGGCATGATCATGCTCGGCTCCGGCAAGGACGATGAGTATGGGCGCGGATTCAAGACGCCGGCGGAGTTGGGCGGGGTGGAGACGCGCGGCGCGTACATTGTGGTGGCGGACTCGGACGCGGTGCATGCGCGCGCCGTGGCTGCGGGAGGGACGATCGTGCGCCCGCTGCAAGACACGGATTATGGCAGCCGCGAGTTCACGGTGAAGGATTTGGAAGGCTACTCGTGGACCGTGGGGACATATGATCCATGGGCGGCGCACGAGGGGATGAATGAAACGGATATGGCAGGAATGAGCAACTAAGCTCGGTGCTGCAGTGACAGCGGGAATTACATTCACGCAAGTAGGAAGGAAAGAGGATGGTTGTCATGTCTGATTTGTACTCACATTCTAAGGCCGCCGTATATTTATTTGGTATTTGCATTCATCTCTTTTTCCAGCAGGTGTGGTCTCGACGTGCACCGGAACAGCGTGTTCGCGCGGCGGTTGGGCCTACCGCGCCAAAGAACCGTCTCAGTTTTGGTGGACAGTCGCACTATATTTTCTCGGTGGTGTTTTTTTTCATCGGATGCTTCTTGCGTAAAGGTCCACGCACTTTCAAACTAGATGATGATCTCCGCGTTGCGTTTGTCCGATCGGCGAGTGGCTCGGTTCCCGAGATGACGGGATTCGACCGGTGCACTGAGAGTGGCATAGGCTCAGGTCTTGGAACGCCTTTAGCCCGTCTGTTGAAAAGACCTGGGCTGCTCAATCAGCTGTGACCTTTCGGGAAGGACCCGCCCCTTTGCAACTCTCTGGCATGCGGGATCGGGAAATAGGCTGCTCGATTGCTGCTGGGGTATATTCGTCGGGTTGCTTTCGGAGGTCTTCGATTGAGAATGATTCAATTCGTACTTCCTCTGCTTTCACTTGCTCTGATTGTCCCTGTGACTCTTGCGCAAGACGCGCGGCTGCTGGTGGCGCAGAAGGGCCTGGGGAGTTTGGGGATTGTTGATCCTGTGGCGGGGAAACTGCTGGTGTCGGTTCCCGAAGGCGGCATCACGGGGCATGAAGTGGCGGCGTCGGCGGATGGGCGGGTGGCGTATGTGCCGATTTATGGCAACTCCGGCGTGGGCAAGCCGGGGACCGATGGCACACACATGGTGGTGATCGATATTCCCAGCGGGAAAGTCGTGGGCAACGTCGATTTTGGCCATGGTGTGCGGCCGCACTTGCCGGTGATGGGGCCGAAGGATGGGCTGCTGTATGTGACGACGGAACTGGATCAAGCCATCACGGTCATCGATCCGAAGACACTGAAGATTGTGGGATCGATTCCGACGGGGCAGGCGGAAAGCCACATGCTAGCCATTTCCCATGATGGGCGGCGCGGCTACACGGCGAATGTGGGGCCGGGCACAGTGAGTGTGCTGGATATGGTGGCGCGCAAGACGCTGAAGATTATTCCCATCTCCGGGCAGACGCAGAGGATTTCAATTTCGCAGGATGACAGGTGGGTGTTTACGGCGGACCAGACCGAGGCGCGCATGGCGGTGATTGATACGGCGACGAATGAGGTTGTGAAGTGGGTGGCGCTGGATGGGTTGGGCTATGGCAGCGCGGCGACGGTGGATGGCAATTGGCTGCTGATGACAGTGCCGGGGAAGAACGAGATTCAGGTTGTGGATTTGAAGACGATGCAGGTGGCGCGCTCTGTGGAGACGCCGGCGGATCCGGAGGAAGTGATTGTGGAACCGGATGGGAAGAGGGCGTGGGTGTCTTGCCCGAATTCGGGACTGGTGGCGGAGATCGATCTGGGAAGCTGGAAGGTGACGCGGAAGATTGTGACGGGGAAGGCTTCGGATGGGCTGGCCTGGGCGGGGCGGTGAAAAATACAGCTGCTAGCTACTAGCTGTCTTGTGGCAGGCAGAGGTGGGTGCTTTCGCATGTCTTAGAAGTGAGACGTTCGCCTCAGCGACGAAGACCTGTCACCGGAGACACCAGCCATGCGGCACCCCGCCTTCTTCTCGGGGGCGCGCACGCGAATGGAGGCAATGTCGATGAAGCGGATTTTGATGGGACTGTGTGTATCGCTTGCCCTGAGCGCGCTTGGGCAGGGGCAATCGAGAGTTGAGGTGAAGGAGCCGGCGCCACGGATGGTGATTGCGGCTCCTCCCGACAAAGTGGTGCGTCATGCGGCGAATTTGAGATCGGCTCTGCAGCCGAGCGCGAAGGCCTGGATTGGCCAGCAAGCCAAGGTCGAGGAGGCGCGGCCGGTTCCCGATGTGGACGAGTTGCGCGCGGCGATTCGACAGCGTTTTGCGGCATCGCTGTCTCGTGGGAAGAGCGGACGGGCGCAGGTTGCGGGAGGGATGGAGAGCCAGGCCGATGTTGAAGCGATGGTGCTGATGGTGCTGATGGAAGCGACGCAGGATAACCAATCGGATCTGCAGAGCGTGATGGAACAGATGCAAAAGGAGAACGAGCAGAAGCAGCAATTGCGGCAGCTAATCGGCGAGATCAACAAAGCAGAAGCGGGACTGAGTGCAAATCTGAAGAGTGAAGCATGCAAATCGGAGTTCTGCAACTCTCTGCCGGCGCGCGTGGCGGCTCTGAACGCCTTGAGCGGTTCAACAGGGAAACCCGTACGATTGCAGGCGCAGGCTAACCCTTCGTACGAGCAGCTCACTGCACTGAAGTCGCAGGCGAACGATGCGCTGAATTCGATGAACGACTTGAGTGATACGCAAGCCCTCGAATTGCAAATGGCGATGGACAGGCGCTCGAAACTTCTGGAGATGATGTCGAATATCGAGAAGGCGATCAGCGATACCGACTCATCCATCGTGCAAAATCTGAAGTGAGGGCGACAAAAGCAGACTCAGCGCCTATTCAATCGGCCGGTCCCAGGTTTCCAGGGATTTTTTGAATTCCAGCATGAACTTGCCGGCGTCGGCGCCGTCGATGAGGCGGTGGTCGAAGCCGAGGCAGTAGGTCTGCATGGAGCGGATGGCGATGGTGTCGTTGCCTTCGGCGTCGGTGAGCACGACCGGCTCCTTGCGCATGCCGCCGATGGCGAGGATGGCCGACTCGGGCTGATTGATGATGGGGGTGCCGAATTCGCCGCCGAAGACGCCGGAGTTGGTGAGAGTGAAGGTGGAGCCCTGGACTTCTTCGGGCAGGAGCTTCTTGGAGCGGGCGCGCGCGGCGAGATCGTTGATGGAGCGGGCCAGGGTGACGAAGCTGGCGGAGCTCGGCGTGCTTCACCACGGGCACGATGAGGCCCCATTCAAGAGCTACAGCGATGCCAAGATTGATGGTGGCATGGTAGTGGATGGAAGTCTCGATGAGCGATGCGTTGAGGATGGGGAATCGGCGCAGCGCGTCAACCGCCGCGGCGGCGATGAAGGGCATGAAGGTGAGCTTGACGCCGTTGCGCTGCTCGAAGGCCGGCCTTCTGGCGTTCGCGGAGGCGGGCGATGCGCGTCATGTCGATTTTGTAGACGGAGTAGACGTGAGGGCTGATGCGCTTGCTCTCGGACATGCGCTGGGCGATGATGGCGCGCATGCGGGTCATGCGGCACCACCTCCGGTGCGGCCAACTGCGGCACCTGCGGTGCGGCCAACTGCGACTTCGTCGCCTTAGTGCCGGGGCCATGCTGGCTCAGGTGGCGGAGGATGTCGTCTTTGGTGATGCGGCCTTCGGAGCCGGTGCCGGGGACGTGCTGCAGGTCGATGCTGTGTTCTTTGGCGATGCGGCGGACGAGAGGCGAGGAGCGCTTTGGTTCGCCTGCTGCGATGGCCACCTGCGGTGGGCACGCGCCTGCGGCTGTGCGGCCAACTGCGTCTTCTGGCCGGCACCTCCGGTGCGAGCGACTGCGCCTTTGGCGCGGGAATGGGCTTCTCGATAGCCCCGCCGATCACGGCGACCACGGTGTTGACCTGGACGGTGGCGCCTTCGGGGATTTTGATTTCGGTGAGGATGCCGGCGATGGGGGATGGAATTTCGGCGTCGACTTTGTCGGTGGAGATTTCAAAGAGCGGCTCGTCTTTTTCGACATGGTCGCCGGCCTGCTTGAGCCATTTGGTGATGGTGCCTTCGAAGATGGATTCGCCCATCTGCGGCATGACTATTTCAGTGCCATCGCTGCGGCCGACCTGCGGCTTCGCCGGCACCTCCGGTGCGGGCGACTGCGCCTTTGGCGCGGGAATGGGTTTCTCGATAGCGCCGCCGATGACGGCGACGACCGTATTGACCTGGACGGTGGCGCCTTCGGGGATTTTGATTTCGGAGAGAATGCCGGCGATGGGAGAAGGAATTTCGGCGTCGACTTTGTCGGTGGAGATTTCGAAGAGGGGCTCATCTTTTTCGACATGGTCGCCGGCCTGCTTGAGCCATTTGGTGATGGTGCCCTCAAAGATCGATTCGCCCATCTGCGGCATGATGACGTCGGTTGGCATGACTCGTTCTCTCCACGATGCGGGACTTTTTGGCGGACTCAGAAAAGACTTTGAGACGCGCGAGGTCCTGCCGGATTATAAATGGCCTCGCGCTGGGCACCTGCGCCACCTGCGGGCACCTCCGGTGCGGGCGACTGCGCCTACGGCGCGATCTGGATCGCGGAAGCGGCTTGACCACGCAAGACGCAGAGGCTTTCGACTGCGAGCACTTGCTGGCTGAAGACCGATCCGAACTGGCGGGCGGCCTGGTGGGCGATGGATTCAAGAGTAGGCAGATCGGCGGGCTTGGCGACTTCGCGTTCGAGGCTGGTGACGGGGCGGTCGGTGATGCCGCAGGGATTGATGAGTTGGAAGTCGCGCAGGTCGGTGGTGACGTTGAAGGCGAAGCCGTGTGAGGTGATGCCGCGCGAGACGTGGATGCCGATGGCGCCGATCTTGCGGCCCGCTGTGCTGGGCAGACTTTTGGACGAGGGTTGTGGCTGGTCAAGACCGCACCAGACTCCGGTGAGGCCGGGGATGCGGCCGGCATGGACGCCATAGACGCCGCAGAGACGGATGAGAGATTCTTCCATCTTGCGGACGAAGTCGACTGGGCCCAAACGGCCTCCGGCGGTGTTTTGCAAACTGCGGAGGTCGAAGATGGGATAGCCGATGAGCTGGCCGGGTCCGTGATAGGTGACGTCGCCGCCGCGATTGATTTCGTGCAGGGTGACGCCGCGGCTTGCAAGCAATTCATCGGAGGCGAGGACGTTGGAGCGGTTGGCGTTGCGGCCGAGGGTGAGGACGGGGGGATGCTCGAGGAGCAGAAGCACATTTTCAACGCGGCCCTGGAGGCGGAGATCGGCGATTTCAGCTTGCAGGCGTAATGCCTCGTCGTAGGCAACACGTCCGAGATAGAGGTACTGAATCATCGTCCCCTTCATTGTAGAGACAGGGCGGATTGGACGGGGAAGGGGCTTGCTTTCCCATGTTTCAAAGGCGAGACATGGGCCACCCATTTTCATACGGATTGGTGGGTCGGTAAGGGCCCCTGCAGATGCGTTTTTGCAATCCAACCTCTTTAATCGGCGACGCGCTGCTGGAAGATGCCGGTGAAGGCGGAGCGGACGCGCAGGAAGACAAGGAGCCAGAGGATCGTGATGACGATGCCGATGGGCAGGCCTTTTGGGGTCATAAGAATCATCACGATGAGGATGTTGACGATGATGGGGCCGAGCACGGTGAGGGCCAGTGGAACATAGCGGTTGACGAGAAGCAGGATGCCGGACACCACTTCAAAGAAGGCCACGACCCAGATGTAGTGCGATTGCATCATTGCAGCAACGAATTGGCCTGCGACTCCGGTGGGCATGGGACCGGTGGGAATGAAGTTGAAGTAGTGATTGAGGCCGAAGACGAAGAAGACCAGGCCGAGCAGGTAGCGGGAGATGGTGGAGGCGATTTTCATTGGTTACTCCTGATTTGGTGGTCGGTGAAGGATAAAGGAGCTCGGATCTTGCGCTGAGACCAGCCGCAAATGTTACCGGCTGAAGAATGGATGGCTCGGTGCCGGAGGTAGATTCAGGTTTCGGGGTAGACTAGGGACTGGCAGGAGGACCGGGCGGTCGCTGCCGGGGGCTTTCGCGCAAGCGCGAGTCGCCGGGGAGGAAAGTCCGAACTCCGCAGGGCAGTGTGCCGGATAACGTCCGGGATGTGGGCTTCAAGGCCCACGGACGGCCAGTGCCACAGAAAAGATACCGCCTCGGCTACCCCCGCCTCTTTCGAGGGGCAGGGCTTCCCGGAAAGGCTGGGCAGGTTCGCCTGGACAGCCAGTCCGCGCCGGGGTAAGGGTGAAATGGTGCGGTAAGAGCGCACCGCCCGGCTGTAAAGGCCGGGGCAGGGTAAACCCCACACGGAGCAAGACCAAATAGGGAGGGAAGCGCGAACCAAGAGCCAGGCTTGTGCTGCGCATCGGCCCGATGCGGCAAGGCGGCTCGAGCGGGGTGCACGGCGACAGGTTTTCGTCGCAGGGGTGCCTCGCGCAATTGCCGGAACCTCCGGGTAGGTCGCTGATGAGTGTCCGCGGCAACGCGGCGCCTAGAGGAATGACCGCTTAAGGGCTTCAACAGGTCTGAACAGAATTCGGCTTACAGGTCCTTTTGCCGAATTTCAATGCAGCAAACGACAGCCCCGGCTGGGAGAACCCCAGCCGGGGCTGGCCATTTTGGAAGCCAGCTTCTAGCCACTAGCTCTTAGCTGTTCTTTGGCGGGGTTGGAGCACCCATTTCATGCGGATTGGTGCAGAGCGAAAGGAGGGTTCTTCGCTCACGCCGGTGTTCCTGTTCCGTTACCATCGAACACATGTTGCGAGTGAAGCTTTTGGAAGCGGGGGCGCAGGTGCCGGTGGTGGCGCATCCGGGCGAGGATTTGGGCTACGATTTGTTCGCGCTGGAAGGAGCTGTGCTTGGGCCGCGCGCTGCGATGCGGGTGCGGACGGGGATTGCGGTGGAGGCGCGGCATCCGGAAACCGGGGCTGCGCTGGGGCTGCTGGTGCGGGACCGGTCGTCGATGGCGGCGCGGGGGATTGCGACGACTGCAGGGGTGATTGATGCTGGGTACCGGGGCGAGATCCTGGTGCTGATGACGAATCTGGGCGAGACGGCGGTGGAGTTGAAGGCGGGGGAGAAGATTGCGCAGATGATTCCGGTGCCGGTGCTGACGGGGCGGGTTGTTGAGGTGGAGAGCCTGGAAGAGTCTGCGCGGGCGGAGAAGGGGTTTGGGAGTTCGGGGCGGTAGAAGGCAGCTTTCAGCTCTCAGCCTCCAGTTGTGTTGTGGCGGGTGAGGGGCGTGCTTTCCCAGGTCTCAGAAGCGAGACCTGGGGCACCCTAATTGTTGGTTGAGTCGCAGCCCTAGTTTTTTCCGAGGCCGTCGGTTTTGTGGTAGTTGGGGTAGGTGGGAACGGGGATGTCGGGGATGGGGTTGGCCTTGAGCTCTTCGAGCACCGTTTTGACGCCGGTTTCGAGTTGCATGTCGTGGCCTGCGGCGACGTCTTTCGGTAGCAGATCGACGGCGATGTCAGGAGCGATGCCGTGGTTCTCCACTTCCCAATCGCCCTTCAAGCCGTAGATTGCGTAGCGGGGGGCCATGACGAAGCCGCCGTCGAGCAGGGATGGATAGCCGCCGATGCCGACCAATCCGCCCCATGTGCGGGTGCCGATGAGCTTGCCGATGCCTGCCTTGCGGAAGTACCAGGGCATGGCGTCGCCGCCGGAGCCGGAGTTCTGGTTAATGAGCATGACCTTGGGCCCGAAGATGGCGCCCACGGGGTCATGGATCGGTTTGCCGTCGCGCTCGATGGCTCCGGAGAGCGGGAAGCGTTTGAGCACATCGACCACGTAGTCGGCGATGAGGCCGCCCTCGTTCCAGCGCTCATCGAGCACGAGAGCCTGTTTGTCGAGTTGCGCGTAGAAGTAGCGGTTGAAGCTGTCGTAGCCGGAGCCGCCGGTGTTGGGCATGTAGACGTAGGCCACCTTGCCGCCGGAGAGTTCGTCGACTTTGCGCCGGTTGGATTCGACCCAGTCGATGTTGCGCAGGCCGTCTTCATCGCCGATGGGGACGACGGTGACGTCGCGAGCATCTTTTCCATCGGGATTGGGGCCGACGTGGAGAACGGTCTGCTTGCCGGCGGTGCCGTCGAAGAATGCGTAGAGGTTGTCGTTGGCGTGCAGTTCGCGGCCATTGACGGCGAGCAGGTACTCACCCTCCTTGACGTAGACGCCGGGCAGGGTGAGCGGCGAAGCGAGTCCGGGGGTCCAGTTCTGGCCGCCGAGGATTTTGGCGATGCGGTAGCGGCCGTTCTCAATTTTGTAGTCGGCGCCGAGCAGGCCGGTCTTGGGTGCCGTGTCGGGAATGCGGGGTCCGCCGACAAACATGTGGCCGATGGTGATTTCGCCCAGCATCTCGGTGCAGAGGTAGGTGAACTCTTAGCGCGAGGCGAGGCCGTCGAGGTAAGGCTGGTAGCGGGCCTCGATTTTGGGAATGGAGAGGCCGTGGGTGTTGGGGTCGTAGAGGAAATCGCGCTCGATGCGCCAGGTTTCGTGGTAGATCTGATGCCACTCGGCGCGGGGATCGATGGTGGTTTCCATGCCGCCGAGGTTGAGCGGCTTGCCGGGGCTGCCGTTGCCGGGCTTCAAGTCGTCGGCGGAGGCGATGGTCCAGCCGCCTTTGCGGGCGTAGAGCACCTTGGAGCCGTCGGCAGAAACGGTGAAATCGTCGAGGTCGTTGAGCACGGATTCAGGATCGCGCTTCTCCAGGGTGAAGCGCCAGACGGCGCGAATGCCGGGCCCGCCGCTTTCGTCCGACGAGCGGCCGACGGGCGAACCCTCTCAGCAGGTAGAGGACGCCGGCCTTGCCGGTAAGGATGCCGCCATAGTTGCGAGGCGGAATGGGCAGCGAAAGAATGCGGTTGCCGATGCCGTCGAGATCGACGGTGACTTTGACGGGCTTGTCCTTGTCTTTGTCGGTGCCGGGATCCTTGCCAGTCTCCTTGTCCTTTTCCTTGTCGGCTTCCTTGGCCTTGTCCTTCTTTGAGGATTTGTCGTTTTTCGCGGATTTGTCGTCCTTGGCGTCCTTCTTGTCGTCCGCGGATTTGTCGGGCTGGGCTTTCTTTTCGTCCTTGATTTTTTCGTCGTCGCTTTCAGGCGGAATAGGCGAGGCGCCGTCCTTGGCCAGGACAACGACGTAGGGGGCGCTGGTTTCGGCGCGGTCCAGCGAGGAGAGGTCGATGCCGGCGTTGGAGGGTCCGTCGTTGGTGGACTCAATGAAGTAGAGGTACTTGCCGTTGGGATCGAAGGCGGGGCTGGTGGCATCGCTCATGCCGTCGGTGACCTGGGTGAACTTGTGGGTGTCGATCGAATAGAGAAAGATGGCGTGCAGCTGGTTGTCGAGGTCGCGATGATAGGCGATCCACTTGGAATCGGGTGACCAGACCTGGCCGAAGGTTGAGCCGAAGGTGCCGTAGATGCCGTGATCGACGAGCACCGGCTTGGGCGCAGGAGCGGATGCGGCCGGAAGGCACATCGACGACCCACAGGCGCAGGTGCTTGTCGGCGTAGGCGATGTGCTTGGAGTCGGGCGACCAGGTGGGGTTGTAGAAGTAGCTTGGATCGGGGCCAAGATCGATGACGGTGGGCGGCTTGAAGCCGGTCTGATCGTGAAGGAAGAGCTGGTATTCGCCGGAAGCGTCGGAGAAGTAGGCGATGGTTTTGCCGTCGGGGCTCCATGAAGGATTGCGCTCGGCCACGCCGGAAGTGTTGGTCAGGTTGCGGGTGTCGCCTTTTTCGGCGGGGACGGTGAAGATTTCGCCATGGGCCTCAAAGACGGCGCGCGCGCCGGTGGGCGAGAGGTCGGCGTTCTGGATTTCGTCGGGCCGGACGGCGGCCAGGTGCGGCTCCAGGTTGGGCAGTTCGCCGTGAATCTGGATGGAGAGGGCTGTGTCGGCGTTGGTTGCGGTGTCAACGAGATGGAGCGAGCCGAATTGCTCGTAGACGAGGCCGCCGGGACCGGCCTGGAAGGTTTTGAGGTCGAAGCTCTTGTTGGGCTCGACCTGGGTGACTTCTTTGGTGCCGGTGTCGTAGCGGAAGAGCGAGACGGGGCCGTTGCGGTCGGAGAGGAAGTAGACGGAGTTGCCGACCCAGACGGGGTTGGAGTCGTTGGAGTTGTCGCGCGGGACTTTGACCAGGTCGAGAGTCTTGAGATTCACGATCCAGATGGGCGTGGTCTGTCCGCCGACATAGCGCTTCCAGGCCGGCTCCCATCTGGTGATGGGCTCATAGGCGAGCGACTGGCCGTCGGGCGAGAAGGAGCCTGCGTCGCCTGCGGGCAGGGGCAGCGGCTCAGGCATGCCGGAGCCGTCGGCGTGGACGAGGAAGAGCTTGAGGAAGTGGCGATAGCTGAGCGCGCCGCTGGAGCGATGAGGACGTTTTTGCCGTCGGGCGACCAGCCGACAACGCGCTGCCTGCCGGGTGCCAGGTGATGCGGCGCGGGACGCCGCCCGCGGCGGGAGCGACGTAGACGTCGGTAGTTGCCGTGCAGGTGTGCGGAGTAGGCAATCTGGGTCGCCGTCGGGGGAGAAGAACGGGCCGGCCTCCACATGCCCATTGGAGGTGAGGCGCTCGGCTTCGCCGCCCTGGCGGCTGACGGTCCAGACATCGTCGGCGTAGAGGAAAGCGATTTTGTCCTGCGAGAGAGAAGGGTTGCGCAGCAGGAGCGGCGTGTTGGAGTTTTGCGCAGCGAGGAGAGCGGGAAGGAGATACAACCAGCGCGAGCAGAGCGAGCGCCAGACGGAAACGTACGCGAGTCATCGAGCCTCCAGAGAGTTGAACTAACCCAAGTGTGATCAAAGAATGGGAGTGGAAAAGCGTGCCTTTGTATGCTACTCCGGGGAAGGGGAAAAGGTTCCCGGAAATTTTTATAGCGGCGAAGAAAAGGCGGTTCGAGAGACGGCAGGAACCTTGGGAGGGCGGCCTGCGTATGGGAGATAGAGCGTGAACGGGAGAGGGACAGGAGTGACCATTGGCGGCCTTCGTGGGGCGAAGTGCGGCCTGCGAGGGACGAATTGCGTCCAAGGGAACACCGGAGCGAATTGAATTCTCTCACCTGCATGATGACGGGACGAGGCGCCGATGGCGTTTTTCGTGTCGTTGAAGGGTTGTTGCGGGTAGGATGAGGTGCAACTTTGACGCGAAGGAGTGCCGCTGAAGGCGGCGGTTGCGTACACTGGGAGTGCCGGACCGGCAGCAGAAAGCGGAATCATGAAGCTGATTGAAGCCATTCGACTCGCGCTACAGTCCCTGTGGGGGAACAAGATGCGCAGCATCCTGACGATGCTGGGCGTGGTGATCGCGGTTGCGTCGGTGATTATGGTGGTGACGCTGACCAATGGCGCGAAGGATTTTGTAACCACCAAGATCGATACCTATGGCGCGGATGTGGTGACAGTGAGCAAGATGCCGCAGACGTTTATCACGATCGATGAGTATCTTGCCTTTCAGAAGCGGAAGGACGTGACGTTCGACGATTACAAAGCGATTCTTTCCGATTGCAAATCCTGCGTATCGGTCGGCGCACGGCGCGAGTCGACGGGGAAGGTTGTCTACGGGAAGAATTCCACCACCGACACGGATATACGCGGCTGGACGTGGACCATGCCGGCGATTTCAAACCTGAATATCGCAATCGGCCGCTCGTTTACCGAAGTGGAGGACGAGCACAGCGCGCACGTAGCGATTGTGGGATCCGACATTGTGGACAACATGCTGGGACAGGGCGATCCGCTGGGCAAAGAGATTCGCGTGGATGGGGCTCCTTACACGGTGATTGGCGTAGGCGAATCGCAGGGCAAGATGTTTGGCTCGAGCATGGACAACTGGGTTGCCATACCGCTGAGCGCATTTCTTGAGACGCATGGCGCGAACGAAACGATGGACATCTATGTGAATGCGGGCGGAGGCGGCGCGCAGATGGAACTTGTGTCGGACGATCTGCGCACGATTATGCGCGCGCGCCGTCACCTGAAACCAGATGAACCGGATGCGTTCGTCATCGACACGAGCGCGACATTTCAGAACATGCTGGGCAAGGTTCTGAACAGCTTCGGGGCGGTGGTGGCATCGATTGCGAGCATCTCGCTGGTGATTGGCGGCATCGTGATCATGAACATCATGCTGGTGTCGGTGACGGAGCGGACGCGCGAGATCGGAGTGCGCAAGGCGCTGGGCGCGCGGCGACAGGATATTCTGCTGCAGTTTCTGATTGAGTCGGCGGTGCTGGCGCTGCTTGGCGGAGTGATCGGAGTGATCTTTGGCGTGAGCGTGGCGAAGGGAGTGACATTCGCGATTGCATTTCCCTCTTCGGTTGCGCCCTGGTCCATCCTGGTGGCTTTGTTCGTGGCCACGGCAGTGGGATTATTTTTCGGAGTTTATCCAGCGCACAAGGCGGCGCAGCTTGATCCGATTACCGCCTTGAGAGCGGAGCTGTAGCGATGCGCTTAAGCGACTCGAAGGAATCGATACGGCTGGCGCTGGATACGCTACGCAAGAACAAGTTGCGTTCGGGACTGACTATTCTTGGCATCTCGATCGGCATCTCGACGGTGATCCTGATTTCTTCGGCGATCAACGGGCTCAATTCGAACATCGACGATTTTGTGCGCACGCTGGGCACGAATGATCTTTGGATCTTTCAATTTGAGCCGTTCGGCAAGCGCCCCACGACAGAGGAACTGAATCGCAAGAAGCTGACCTACGAGGATGGCTTGGCGATGCGCGCTCTTCCGCACGTGGTTGCCGTCGATCCTGAGCTCACCTATCAGAATTGGCAGCTAGGTATCGGCAACGTGTCGTTGAAGGCCGGAACGCACAAGATTCAAAACACGATCATCAACGGCGATACGACGGAAGTGAAAGAAACGACATCGGTCAACCTGACCGAGGGGCGAATCTGGACGGATGCTGAAGAGCGACGCAGTGCGAATGTGGTTGTCCTGGGCCATGACGCGGCTGAGGATCTGTTCCCGAACGAATCGCCACTGGGCAAGGATGTGGAGTGTAGCGGAGATGTCTTTACAGTGATCGGTGTGTTGGACAAGCAGCCACAGCCCTTTGGCAGCGGACGCAATACACAGGACAATGCCGCGTATTTTCCTCTGGGAACGTTTCACAAGATTCATCCGGAGGTGAAAGACTTCTGGATCGTGGTGAAGTATGACAGCCAGGCCAACAAGCAGCTGGTGATTGAAGAAGTGCGCGAGTTGTTGCGGGTGCGGCGCGGGGTGCGCACACAACAGGACGACAACTTCGCGATCTTCGGCCCGGATTCGCTGACGCGGCTATGGAACTCTCTGACGATCGGACTGTTTTCATTCATGGTGGCCGTTTCCTCAGTGGGCCTGATGGTGGGCGGAGTGGGCGTGATGAATATCATGCTGGTCTCGGTTACAGAGAGGACGCGCGAGATCGGCGTGCGCAAAGCGATTGGCGCCACGAGGAAAAATATTCTTCTGCAATTCACGCTGGAGGCGGTGACGCTTTGCGCGGTGGGCGGACTGATCGGCATCCTGGCCGGAGCTGTGTTTACGCTGATTCTGCACTATGCAGTTTCGTTCCTTCATGCGGCACTTTCGCCGATGTGGGTGGGAATCGCGTTTGGAGTTTCGTGCGTGATCGGGCTGATGTTCGGGATTTATCCGGCGTGGAAGGCGGCGTCGATGGATCCGATCGAGGCGCTCAGGTACGAGTAGTGCAGGGAACAGGGAACAGGGAACAGCACTCGTGTAGCTGTAGGCGCTCGTCGAGTCCGCCTGCATAGACTCAGGCGATCGAACGCCATCCGTGAGTTACTTTGGATGCGGATGAGACGAGGTCAGCATCTTATCTGTTGGATGTAGTCCACACCGTGCAACGGCGCTTTGGGCAGATTGGAAGGCCGCATCTTCATATGCCCACAGATCCAGAAAATCGCCCTTCCAAACTAATGCAGTTGTTCCGTCATCGAAATATCCGTACGCAACCCATCCGTAGTATTTGACTAGCGCAAGCATTCCCGCGAACAGTTTGAATTGAGTCAGTTGAAACAAGTGGTCGGGTGACTCAATCAGTTTGCGATTTTCACCGTGGGCCTTGCGACAAGCATCAAAAATGCTCATTTCGTCCGGTGTGTAGAGTGCCCAATCCATGGCATGCATCAGGGCTTAGCGGCAAGACGAAAGATTCTGGACGATCCGCAAGAAGACTTCAGTGCGGTGGAAAGGCAACTTGACTTGTTCCATTAGAGGGACCCGCCCAAATGTCTCCGGTCCATAGCGCGACGAATACGGATCGGCTGGAATGCGACAATTTGCCAGCTACTTTAGACATTCTGTCTCTGTCAGCATTTGCATGGACAACTTCCTTTCCCTCGATGATATTCACCTCAAACTCGCGCCTGCTCCTGTAATTTCTTCATCATGGCGACGAGCATGCGGCTCACTTCCGCGGAAAGGCTGAGAGCAGTTTTTCGCCCTTGCTCAGTCCCAAAGCCCAGACCTTCAGAAATCACCAGCTGGGTTTGAATCTCGAAGTTAGATCCTCGCGCATGGCCGAGAAAGAGGAGATACTCCCCTCTTGTCGATTTGCCGTAGCCCTCTGCAATATCACTCGGAACAGAGACAGAAGCCCCTCGCAGCTGGTTTGTTAGACCAAACCGCTCAGACGCTGGAAAAGAAGAAGTAAGTTGGTAGATCGTCAGACTCATCTGAATGGCTCGCTGCCAAACGACAAGATCCCTGAATGACTCGCCCAATTAAGCCTCCAGTTGCGAATGATTCTCCTTCCTAAGAAAACTTCATTCGGTGAGACACATTTGCATCGAACCTATAAGAGTACTCCTGATCCCTGTTCCCTGATCCCTGTTCCCTGCATTTGTTCGCTACACTAACGGCTGTGATGCCGCACGCTTTGGCTCTGGCCGTGGAAGTGGCGACCACGGTGCTCGCCGTGGCCGGGATGGGCTACTTTGCGGCGGCGATGGTGGCGGCGCGAATATTTATCAGTGCGCGGCGCAGGCCACTGGCGGCGTTCTCCCCGGGCGTCAGCATTCTGAAATCGCTGAAGGGGCTCGACCCCGGAATGATGGATGCGTTCCGCAGCCATTGCAAACAGACTTATGCGGGCGAGTACGAGATGCTTTTTGGCGTTTCGTCGTTGACAGACCCGGCAGCCGCGGCGGTGGAACAGTTGCAGCGCGAATTTCCTGAGCATGCTCTTCGGCTGATTGAATGCCCTTTGCGATTGGGGACGAACGGCAAGGTCAGTACCCTGGCCCAGCTTGTGCCGCAAGCCCACTATGATTTTCTGCTCATCAATGACTCGGATATCACGGTGGGGCCGCATTATCTGGAGCGGGTGATGGCTTCGTTTGCGCAGGATCCCACCGCGCAGCCGCACGACCCGAAACCTGTGGGACTGGTGACGGCGCTCTACCGCGGACGCGCTCGGAGCGGACTGGCGTCGCGGCTTGAGGCACTGGGCATCGCGACAGACTTTCTGGCCGGGGTGCTCCTGTCAAAGATGATTGAAGGCGGAATTCGCTACGGTCTGGGCTCCACGCTGGCGGTGCGACGTGAAGCTCTGGACAGGATCGGCGGCCTGTTGCCGATGGTGGACTATCTTGCTGATGACTACGAGTTAGGCGCGCGCGTGAGTGCGTCAGGCTACCGGGTGGAACTGTCTTCGGAGGTGGTGGAGACTGCGATTCCTGCATACGGATGGCGCGGATTCATCGACCATCAACTACGCTGGGCGCGGACGGTGCGCGATGCGCGGCCATGGGGCTACGCAGGGCTTATCTTTACCCACGGGCTTGCGTGGGCATTCTTGAATGTGGTGGCAAGCGGGCTGAGCCCACTGAGCCTGTGGCTGCTGGGGTTGAGCTTTTTTTGCGGCTGACGCTGGCGATGATGGTGGGCGCGGAGGTGCTGGGCGATCACCAGGTGCTGCCCAACCTGTGGCTGCTGCCGTTGCGCGATGTGATTGCGATGGGACTTTGGGCAGCGGGATTTGCAGGAGATACGATCGTGTGGCGCGGAGAGCGCTTTGTGGTGAAGGGCGGAAAATTGGGACCAGTGGCGTGAGAATGGTGACGAACTGCGACCAGGTGGGGATGAATCGCGGTGGATTCGAGGGAAGATTCACTGCGGAGTGGTGTCGGAGATTCACGTCCGTCTGCTAAAGTGCCTTCACGCGGCCCGATGCCGCTGGAGGATCGATTCAATGCGCACATACCCCCGTTTTGCGGGCAGCATCTTAGGCTGTTGTTTGCTGACTGCTGCATCTACCCTCGCATTTTCACAGGCTGCCGCTCCGGCCAAGCCGGCTGTTGGCACGCAGATGACCCCAGCACAGACTTATGGAAAGCTGCTCAGCGGCATTGAGGAGGAGTTTGTTTCAGCCGCGGAAGCGATGCCGGAAGACAAGTTCAACTTTGCTCCTCCGGAGACTGCGGGCGAATTCAAAGGTGTACGCACTTTTGCCCAGCAGGTGAAGCACGTAACCCAGGCCAATTACTATTTCTTCGGCAGCGGCATGTCGGACGCGGACATGAAGGCCAAGGGTGATGCGCTCGACAAGCTCAGCACGAAGGCTGACATTGTCCAGGCGCTGAAGGACTCGTTGAAG
Organism: uncultured Acidobacteriota bacterium; assembly: GCA_963725945.1. Lineage (GTDB taxonomy): Bacteria > Acidobacteriota > Terriglobia > Terriglobales > Acidobacteriaceae > Telmatobacter. The sequence goes on from CAVSAW010000022.1 coordinate 456,386, forward strand.
CAGGCGCACGCGTATGTCGACGGCATCACACCGGAGAATGCGTTTGTGATGACCTCGAACGGCACGCGGGGCGGCATGGCGGCGTTTGGCATTGCGCACATGATGGACCACTACGGCCAGATGGTGGTGTATCTGCGAATGAACGGCATTGTTCCACCGGCGAGCCGCGGCGGGATGTAGAAACGGAAGCTGCAAAGGAGGCGGGCCTGTATTGGTCCGCCTTGCTTATTTGGCGCGAATGGCGGTGACTGGATTGATGCGCATCGCCTTGAGTGCAGGCAGATAGCAGGCGAGCACGGCGATGACCGCAAGCAAGGCTGTCACGAGGGTGGCGGTCAGCGGATCGCTGGCTGAGACTCCGTAAAGCATGCCACGCAGGAAGCGCGTAAGTACGAACGAAAAGACGAGCCCGAGGGCAAGGCCGGCCGCAGTGAGCCGCAAACCCTGATAGAGGACAAGGCGGAGGACGTCGGAACGCGAGGCTCCCAGAGCCACGCGGATGCCGATTTCCTGGGTGCGCAGTTGGGTGCGGTAGGCGACAACGCCGTAGATGCCGGTGGTGGCAAGGATGAGCGCGAGCACCGCGAAGGCGGATGCGAACGTGGCTTCAATTCTCTGGAAAAGAGCGGAAATCTGCGTGGTCTCAGAAAGCGGGCGTACGTCGAAGACCGGCATCCTGGCATTGATCTGATGCACAGTGCGCTCCAGAGCGGGCACAGCCGACTCCGGATCGCCCGATGTTTGCACCTGGATGACTGTCTCGCTGTCGGAAACCTGGAAGTAGCTGAGATAGATTATCGGTTCAAGGGGTTCATTCATCCGTTGATGCTTCGAGTTCTTGACCACGCCGACCACGGTGAACGGGTCGCCCCAGATTTTCAGCCTTCGGCCAATCGGATCCTGGTGGGGCCAGTAGTGGTAGGCCGCAGTCTGATCCAGGATCACGACGCGTGGCGCGGATTCAGTGTCAGCGCTCGTAAAATCCCGTCCCTCGATCATCGACATCCCGAGAGTTGCAAAGTAGCCTGCGCTGATTTCCGCGCGCCGCACTTCAAGCGACTCGTGCGGCTGTGGTACATAGCCCTCGGGGTAGGCATCGGCCGTCTTGCGGTTGTAGTTAAACGGCACCCAGTCTGTCAAAGAAGCAGCGGAGACTCCAGGCAGCGCGGCAACCCGGTCGAGAATCTGGTGCCTGATCGCCAACGTGTCGGCCTCGGAATATCCGGCGATGCCAAGCCCCACGGACGCCGTGAGGACGTGGGATTGCTCGAAGCCTGGATCGGCCTCGCTGATGCTCCTGAGGGTGCGCAGAAACAGACCTGCGGCGATCAGCAGTGCCAGCGATAGCGCAATCTGCGCGACGACAAGGCCGCTGAGCAAGTGACGATGATGCGCGCCGGCGGAGACGCTGGCAGCCTCGTCTTTCAATACTTCAGCCGCAGGGACGCGCGATGACCTCCAAGCCGGGAGAGCTCCGCACAACACGCTGGCCGCAACCGAAAGCACGAGAATTGCCGCCACAACGTTGCCGTCAAACATGCCGTTGAGCGCGATGGAGATCGAATTTGGCGGGATGAAGCGCGCAAACATCTTTGCCGACCACGAAGTGAGAAGGAGCGCAAGCGCTCCGCCGCCGAGCGAGACGAGGAGCCCTTCAAGAATCATCTGACGCATCAAAGCGAACTGACTGGCCCCGAGGGATTGGCGAATTGCAATGTCGCGGCGCCGCGCCACGAATCGCACCAGAGCCAGTGTGGCCACGTTGGCGCAGGTGAGGAGCAGCACGACGCCGGCAATCGCGAGCAGGATGGGCAGCGAAGCCGCCATGTAGCCATTGGCACCGAATGGCGCGCGCCAAAGTGGATCGAGTGTGATTGTATTCACGCCCAGATGGTCGCTGGGATACGCGGCCACCAACTGGTGCATCAATCCTTCCAGATCCTGTGTCGCGTGGTCGCGGCTCACGCCGGGACGCAGCCTTCCCATCACATTGAGCCACGAATCGCTGCGGGAGCGCATGCGTCCTGAATTTCCGATTGGATCGAGTGTCAGCCACATGTCCTCTTGAATTCCGGGCATGCAACCAAGGAACCCTTTGGGCGCGACGCCGATCACCGTCACTGCGTGTTGGGCAATCTCGATGGATTTGCCGACAATTTCCGGGTCGGAGTCAAACCGTGTTTGCCAGAGCGAATAGCTGAGGATCACGTAGGGAATGCTGCTTTGCGTTGCTTCTTCATCGGAACGAAAGAAGCGGCCCATGAAGGGCTGAATACCCAGCACGTCGAAGTAGTTTGCCGAGACATTGGACACGTAAACGCGCTGGGGAATCTCGGTTCCACCCGTCAGGGCGATCCAGTCGTGGTTATAGGCCAGCATTCCAGTGAAGCTGTGGTTCATTTCCCGCAGATCGCGGTAGTCGGGGTAGGAGAGCGGCGGCGACGGCGAATCGTTCCACGTTCCGCGCATGACGGTGACCAGATCGCCGGTGTCGCGTGCGCCGGGGACAGGATGGAGCATGGTGCCGTTGATCCAACTGAAGACGGTGCTGTTGGCGCAGATTCCCAGGGCCAGCATGAGGACAGCGGTGACGGCGAATCCCGGGCTCTTGCGAAGCTGCCGCAATGCAAAGCGAACATCCTGGAGCAGTCCAGCCATGCGGACGCCTCCTTTAGGAACTCTGCTCTTGGGGAATGAGAGTATTTGCGATGGATGCTTGCATGCAGTGCGCCAAAGCACAGCCGGCGTTAAGTGGATGTCAGGGAATGAGATGCGGTTTCTGGTAGGTGTGGGCAGGTTGGTTGCGGTGTCCGCGGATGCACAGAGTGTCCGTTATCGAACACTGCAGGGCAACAGGGTTGAGCGATTTGCAGGCCGGGTGCGGAGCCGGAAATGGTTGTTCGATTGAGAGTTGTTGGCACTGGCGTGAGCAACAATGCTATGGTGAGGCGAAATGCCGCTAGTCACTACAACAGAGGCCGGTGTTCCGATCCAGGGACCGAGCGCGACGCTGATCTACGACGACTGGTATCCGGCGCTGCGGACGGATACGCTGCGCAAGGGCAAGCTGACGAAGGCGATGCTGCTGGGGATTCCGCTGGTACTGGGGCGGCGCAGCGATGGGCGCGTGTTTGCGATGCGCGACAGTTGCCCGCATCGAGGGATTCCGCTGAGCGTGGGATGGTTTGACGGGCAGCGGGTGACGTGCCGATATCACGGCTGGGAGTTTGAGCCGTGCAGCGGGCGGTGCGAGCTGATTCCTTCACTGACAAGCAACGATCATCTGGATGCAACGCGAATTTATGCGACGGCGTTCGCGTGCGAAGAGGTGGATGGGCATGCATGGGTGTTTATTCCCGGCCCAGGGAGCGGCAAGAAGAGTGGGAGCGTGGAACGCCATGTGCCAGTGTTGGCGAAGTTTGGAACGCGCCATCGGACGGCGCATCTGACGGCTGATTTGCCCTGCAATGTGGACCACGGGATTATCGGGCTGATGGATCCGGCGCATGGACCGTTTGTGCACCAGGCGTGGTGGTGGCGTTCGCGCGCCAGCCTGCATGAGAAGACGAAACTGTTCGAGCCGATTCCGGAGGGGTTCAGGATGAGCGCGCATGCGCCCAGCGGGAACTCCGCGCCCTACAAGCTGCTGGGCGTGTATGGAAAGCCGGTGGAGACGACGATTGATTTTGTGCTGCCGAACCGGCGCACGGAAATCATTCGCTGCGGCGACAAGTGGTTCAGCAGTTTGACCACGGTGACGCCGGTGACTGCGTCGACGTGCAGGATCGATGTGGTGGGGGCTTGGAACGTTTTTTATCACGTGCCGCTGGTGACTGCGATTGCGAAGTTTTTCGGTGCGAAGTTTGTGCGCCAGGATCAGGAAACGATGGTGCAGCAGGCGGAGGGATTGAGGCACAATCCAAGCCTGATGTTGATTGACGATGCGGATAAGCCGGCGAAGTGGTATTTCGCGTTGAAGCAGGCGCGGCTGGAGGGTTCACCCAAGCATCCGATGGACGGGCCGGTCGAATTGCACTGGCGGAGCTGAGGGGTGGGAAAAGACAACCGCAGATCCTTCGACGGCGGTCGCTGCGCGACCTTGGCTCAGGATGACAACGGGACTTGGAGTGTCGACGATTCCCACCCTAACCGCAAATGCGCGGTGCCCAGAGGGCGCCCAGATGGGGCACCCATTTTCTTGGGGATTGGCGCATTGCATCATGCAGGTCCTTCGACTCCGCTTACCCCATCGCGCGGAGATGCGCGCTGGGGCCCCAAACGCGCTGCGCTCAGGATGACAGTTGATTGGCGGTGCGGGCGACGGTGAGGACGGTGATGTCGTCTTCCTGTCCGAAGTCCTGCGCGGCCAGCGATACTCTCTGGGCGGATTCAGTGGATATCGCTCGTGTGCGATCGAAGCCGTAGAGCTCGCCTGCTTTATTGCGGGCCTCGACGACGCCATCGGTGAGCAGGGTGAGGGTTTCGCCGGGCTGGAGAAGAAATGCCGTTTCTGCGTACTCGATGCCGGCGGCGATTCCGAGGGGGAGACCGGCATCGGCGGCAACTTCTTCTCCTCGGCAATAGGGGGAGAGGTGGCCCGCGTTTGCCATCGTGATTGCACCGCTGGGTTCGATGCGAATGCAGAGGCAAGTGACGAAGCCGCTGTCCTGTGTTTGCAGAAGCTGCTGATTGAGACGCGCAAGCAAAACCGCGGGCCGGAGATTGTCGTGGGCCAGTGCACGCAGCGCGCCGATGGCAAGTGCTCCGGTCATGGCGGCTTTAAGGCCTTTGCCGCTGACGTCGCCGACGACAATTGACGCGCAACCATCCGATTGCACAATGACCTGATAGAAGTCTCCTCCAACTTGCTGCGCGGGCAGGTAGGCTGCCGCGAGCTTGTAGCCAGGAAGATCGGGCAGACATGGAGGCACGAGACGTAGCTGAATTTCGCGCGCGGCATCCAGCTCGGCAGCGGAGCGGGCCTGTTCGCGGCTGACGCGGGTGAAGCGGAAAAAGATGACCACGGCGATGGCGAGCAGGAAGAGGAAATTGCCGATGTCATTGGGCTGGATGGAGACGGGGCCGAGCTGGATGGGGTTGTCGAGGAAGTCGAAGCGCTGCCAGCCGAAGTAGATGGATGCACTGCCGAGGTCGTAGAGCGAGGTGGTGGCGGCGGGAAGCAGGCTGGGCAGGATGAGCCAGCCTGCTTCACGATTTCCTTGCCGGTACCAGATGAAGAGGAGGATGGGGAGAAACACGGCGACGGGAACAATCAAAAGCGGCTCGACCACCATGTACGCCGAGGTGGGTAGCTTGCCGCTCCATGTAAACCAGGTGAGTAACGGGGCGATGAGGAGAATGGCCCGGTAGGCGCGCCAAATGCGGCCGAGGGGTTGGCCGCCGAAGCTGAACGTGAAATGAATTTGCGCGATGGTGATGAAGAACAGCAACGGATCGGCGATGAGGAGATTTGCGGAGAGCGGCAAGAGTCCGGCTTGTTGCGAGTACCAGAGCACGTCCGCGGTTCCAAGGAGAAACAGGTAGATGCCGATCCATTGATATTCGGAATGGTTGGGTTGGCTGCGGTGGAGCGACCAGGCTCCGATGCCGGCGAGAAGGAAGAGCAGGTTGAAGGCGAGGGCGGGGATCAGCGTGTAGAGCCTGTCGCTCTCCATGGACTGGCGCTGGTTTTCGATGGCCGCGGTGGTGCCCAGCGAAGCCGTCATGAACAAGGGGAAATGCCAGGCAGCGTAGCTTATGGGGGTGTGCGTGCGCAGGGAGATTTGAAGATCGTTGCCGGGTATGTTGATCGGCACAGTGAACTCGACGGGTCGATTAGCACCGAAGGCCGACAGCAAACGCGGGCCTGGAATCTGGGTTCCATTGATGTAGAGCGCGTAGGTGCCGACGCCGCCTTCGATGAGAAGGGCAAGCTGGGGGTGATTCGGCGGCAGCTTGAGATGAAGGCGATACCATTGCCAGCCGGATTCGGCGGGGCCGAGGTCGGCGAGATTCACTGGCTCCCACGCGCTGTCGTCAAAGCCGGGCTGCGCGTAGCCGGGATTGTCGCCGTCGTGCGCGCGCCAGCCCTGGTTGATGTCCATGATCCAGTCGGAGGGGTGTGCGGTGTCGAGAGCGGGGGGCGGCGCGGCTTGCAGAAGCGTGTCGGGTTCCTGGGCACGCAGCAGGATGCAGGAGCAGAGAAGAAACAACACAAGCGGCAAGGAAGATTTCTTCATGCAATTGCCGTGACTCGTGCGATGAAGGAAGAGAGCACGCGCGCCGCGAGGCACTATTCGATCTGGGTGGAGCCGGTCTCTTCGTCTTCTCCCTCGACGGAGATGCGGAGAGAGCGGAGGAAGTGGAGGTCGTTGGGCGTGAAGGGGCCGCCCTCGGCACCTTCTTCTGTGCCTGCTTCAGAGTCTTCGGCATCCTTGGCTGTGACTTCATTGAGGCCGATGGTGGCCTCGAGCATGAGCAGGACGTCGAAGCCGTGGCGTCTTATATCCTGCACCACCCCGGCAATCTGCTCGCTCTCAATGACCGACTCATGGATGGCCTCGCCGAGTTGTTGGATGAGTTCGCGCAGGCGGGATGTCAAGGGTACCTCCAGTGCGGCGGCCGGCGCGAGAACGGCGCAGGAGCGGCTAGGGATTTATATACCTTACTTCCGCAATGGGCCAAGGGCAAATGGCAATTGCCGAGAAGTGCGAGAAAGCAGCCCCGAACCGTCGCTGCTACCATCATATCGAAGTGAAACCGGAAAACATTGGACGGGTGCTGGGCATCGGGCTGCGGGTTGCCGGGCGCGTGGCGGGCGAGCGCATGAGCGGGAGCACGGGCGCGGCGCCGGATGCGGCTGCGACGGTGAACCGAGCGGCTGTGGACAGTGCAGTTCGCGTGCGGAATGCGGGCCAGACCGCAAGCCGGGCGCGTGGCGGGATCCTGCGCGGGGTCGGCGGCTTTCTGCGGCCTTTTGGGCGCGTGGGCGGCATCTTGTGGCTTGAAGTTACGGGTGTCTTCTTTCTGATTTTTGTGCCGGTGTTTGCGTGGCGGGGGATGTGGCCCGCGCGCGCGAGCTATCTGCATGGGCCGGAGCATTTGAAGTTTCTCGTTTACACCGGACTTGCGCTTGTTTTTCTTTATCTGGGCGTGAGCTCGTTCTGGCGGGCTGCGAAGAAGTGAAGTGTCACTTTTTGGGCAGGGCTGTGGTGAGGATGGCGCGGAGTTCGTCGCGTTGAGGGTCGGAGAGGCCGGCAACTTTCAGAATTTTGCGCACGCCTGCGTGTGTGACCAGGAGCAGAATGCCGTTGCGCTCGGCCCAGGTTGAGTAGCACGCCCAGATAGACTCGGACGACCCGGTTGCCGAGCGGAAGGCGATCGACTGCGGGGTGACGGTTGCAGTGGTCTCAGCTTGACAGCCTGGATCGGTGCGAAAATGCTCGAGGCGGCGTTTACGGTCGAACCATTGGAGAAAACGGAAGCGAAGCAGAATGAGCACCAGACAATAACACCCGATGGCAGGCACGAAAGATGCGGGGATCACAGCTTGAGCTTTATGCATAAATTGAATCTCCCCGGCTGTTATGCCAACCAGGTCCTGCTGCTCCAAGAGCATGCCGACTAGAACGGATCCCCAGACGATAAGAAAGATTACTGACAGGTACGCGTACCGGACTAAACGAGCCCATGGCTGCCTAAGCCCTTTTGTTGCGATTTTGCTCGCGAAGAGATATTCGGGTTCAGTGAGCTTGTAAGTGAATTCCATGCCGCCAGCCTATCATTGCCGTTAACGCTGAGTCGGTGACTTACCTTTAAGCGTGTTTCATACATGGTTGCTGTGGCCCGCCTCGAGCCCCTCAGGGGTTAAAACCCCTGTCTTTTCGGCACTCATCGGCACGACTGAAGTCATGCCCTTGTTACAAAACCTTCTCGAGGCTCAGCTGGCCGGCTTCTTCAACAAGCTGTGAAGTCGTGCCCTGATACAAGGCCTATTCGAATCTCGGTTGAATCGAGTCCTTCAGCAAGCCGTGAAGTCGTGCCCTGGTACAACGCAAGTGTCTGGCTGGACAACAATGCATGTTGATGAGACACGATCCAGTTATGCCTTTTTACCCCACAATCTTGGCGCGGTGGCGTAGTTCAACTGCACGAGCACGATGGCGGCGATGCTGACATAGGTGTTGATGAAGCAGAGGGCCGCGCCGATGGCGTAGAGCGACTGCGCGATGCGGATGCGACGGCAGATGCTGTCGCGAATCTCAGGTGGCGTGTCGGGCTTGATGAGGTTGGAGTGGGTGGCGTGGGCCCAGCTCCAATAAAGCATGGCGCCGGCGGCGAAGATGTTGAGCCAGTAGATGCCGAGGGCCGCGCGGTAGGTGATGAACTCCGCCAACAGGCGCGTGGAGAGCGGCATGAGGGTGATGGTGAAGAGAAATCCGAGGTGAATCCAGGTGAGGTCGCGCGAGCCTTCTCCGATGTGGTTGAGTTGGGTTTGCTGGCCGGCCCAAAAGATGCCGAGGGTGAGAAAGCTCATGAGGTAGGCGATCCACTGCGGGCCCAGCGCGGCGAGGGCTGCGAAGAGTTCGCGCTCACTGTGGACTTGGGCGGCGGTGGGGATGTGCAGGTCGAGCACGAGCAGGGTCATGGCCACGGCAAAGATGCCGTCGCTGAGCGCGGCGAGGCGTTCGACGTTGCGGCCCTGGATGCGGTTGTACAGAGTGGGCATGGGATTTGCGCTTCCCCGTCAAGGATATCTGCGATGCGGTAGTTCGGCGAGAGCGGGTTGCTGTTTTTTGAGTTTAGGGAATCAGGTCATATTTGCAGAGGCGATGTCCAGGCGGCAGAGGACTTACCTCAGGGGCTAAACAGGTTGCGGAAAAAGACCCAATCTCAGAATTGATCCAGTCGCAATTTTTGCAGGGGCTGAAGCCCGCCGTTGATTTAATTGGCTTTTTTGGCACGACTGAAGTCGTGCCCTGTTACAGAACCTTCGAGAGTTGATCCCTATGAGTTTTTCCGCAAAGTGTAAAGCCCACGGTCCTCCAGACTCGTAGCGGCACGGCTAAAGCCATGCCCTTTCAAAGCATGCTTTATGCGACCAGCCTTAGAGGAATCGGCGGATGACGGCGCTGAAACGCGTGTAGAGGAACGAGACGGAGAGCAGAGCGAGTCCAAGAATGATGAGCGTCATGTAGCGATCGGGCGGGGAAAGAGCCCATACGTCCATGAGAAGAATTTTGACAACGCTGACGAGCAACAGGGCGAGACCTGCGAGGCGGTAGCTGCGTTCGCCGACCACGATGGCGAAGAGAAAGACGCCGAGACCGAGCAGGCTCCACGCAATGGTGATGTGGCCGGAGCTGAGCTTGACGGCGAGGGCGGCGATCATGAGTCCGAAGGGGGCGAAGAAGAACCATTGCTCGGGGCGGCGAAGGGCTGCGCCGAGCGGGTCGGGGATTCGCAATGAAGCGCCAGCCCAGAACTCCGGTGCGCGCAGGCGGAAGGCGAAAGGCAGGGCGGCAATGAGAATGAGCGCAGCAACGGTGAGATGGAAGAGCGTCCCATGCCAGATGCCGCGTGGCGTTTCGGCGATGAGGTCTACAAAGATGCCGCGCAGAACTACGGCCACCGCAAGAGCGATTGCCTGTACCTGAAAAGTTCCGCGGTGCATGAGCCATGCGAGAGCCAGGAGGACGGTGGCCATCGCGGCCCAGATTGCGGTGACCCAGGCTTCGCCGCCGGGCACGGGAACCCAATGGGACGGAAAGCGGAAGGCGAACCAGAGGGCGATGGAGAGTGTGCCGAGCGCATCGGCGGCAAGGCCAACAAATTGCTCGCGGCGTGAGGTGCGCTCGCAGGTGCGAGTCCGCTCCAGCAGCCAGTAACCGGCGGCGGCGAGGATAAGGATTTCGAGGAGCAGGGACTTGGTGAAGCTGAAGTGATCGGCGTAGATTGCCTGTAGTTGCAGGTGCGCGAGGTTGCCGAAGATGTCAGGCAGGTTGATGAAGAAGTAGCGCACGAATGCGAGCGCGACGAGGAGATATCCCTGCCAGCGCAGGAAGCCGATGCGCAAAGAGCGGCCCAACTCGAAAAGTGCAAGACCGAGCAACACCCATGCAGGAGTGAGGGCAAGGACGGAAGAGAAATCCGCTGCCGTGAATGCGAGGAGCAAGGTGGCTGCCCAGGAGTAGGCGGGAGCGACGTAACGGGCCAAGCCCTCGGGAACTGTACGGCGGCGCATGCCTGCATAGAGCAAGGCCACAACGACGGCGAGTGGCGCGCGATGATTCCACCAGCCTTCGCCCCAGAGGTTCCAGGCGAAGAGGCCGAGCAGAGCTGAAACCGCGAGCACATCGGCTTGCAGGGCGAGTGAAACGGCGCTGGCCCAGTCCGCTGCAAAACCAAGGAGAACGACGAGTGCCAGCCAACCTACGACGACCCAGGCGGCGGGCAGTACCACCCAGAGGGCTGCAGCGGCCGAGACGACGCCGAGACAACTGGTGAGTTGGAGTGCCAATTTCTCCAGTTCATTCCCGGCGATTTGCGGCCAACGGCGCGGGTAGACCTCGGCGTGGGTCCAATAAAGGATTGCGGCGAGCATGAGCGCCACGGTGAGCGACCAGTGGCGGCTGGGGTCGGGAGCTTCAAGGCGGGAGAGCGCAATCGGGAGCAGGTCGTGGAGGGCGAGCACCGCACCGGTGACGACACCGGCGAGCAAACCAAGACGACGAAAGACGGGCTCGCCGAGGCGTAATCCGCAGAGTGCGAGCACTTGCGCCTCAACCAGCCAGAGCACCGGCCAACTGACGCCATGGAACCGGAACGGCACAGCGGCGACGAGCAGGACTGTGGCGATGGTGGAGAGAACGATAAAAGCCTGACGACGGCGCGGCCGCATATAAAAGGCGAGGGCCATTTCAATGGCGCCGAGGGCTGCGAGCGCCCAGAACGCCCACTCAGGATGCGCAGACTGGTATTTGAGGAGACCGAGTACGCCACCGGAGTTGAGCACCGCGGAGAGGCTGGAGAGGTTCTCTTCCTTTTGATCTTGGGGTGTGCGGACCACATACGCGAGGCGGAAGATGAGCCAGTAAAGAAGAATCAAGCAGGTGGATGGCCAGAACTCGGTAAAGTCTGCGCGGTTATCGGGTAGCACCTGTGCGAGCCAGACAAAGTGAGTGAGATAAACCGCGACGAGTCCCGCGAGTTCCAAGGCCGCCCAATGACGTTGGGTGGTGACTACCACCAAAGCGATGGCGAGCACGGCGCTGGCAGTGAGGCTGAAGACCACTGTGCCGTTGGCCGCCTCTAGGTGGCTGGTGAGCAGGGTAACGAAGCCGAGCAGGAACGCGAGGCCGGTGACGGTTTGCGAGCGATAGCGGAGTGAATGCGCCACCATGCCCGCAGCGACGAGGAGCATCAGCACGAGGTCGACGGGCAGCGAGTGGACCACGCGCGCGGCGGGCAGGTGATACATGGCGAAAGTGGTGAAGAAGGTGAGCGCCCAGCCGCCGCCAATGCCGGCGCGGGCAAAGATGCGGTAGGTATCTTTGCGCTCCAGCCAGACACCGCCGGCAAGGAGGGCCAGGCTCACGCTGTATCCGCAGAGCACTTTGCCGGCGGGGCCCATGGTTTCGAGTTTGTAGGCAAGGAAGAAAGCGAGACCGACGACGAGGATGGCCACGCCGAGCTTGTTGAGCCAGTTGGCGCCGAAGGTTTCTTCGAGTGAGAAGAGTTTTGCCGCGCGGGTAGGTTCAACACATGGCGAAGCGGGCGGCGGAGGAATCGGCGCGTTGAAACGGAGCGCGGGTTGCTGATGCACAGGGGCGTCGAACCAGGGCTGCGGCTGCTGTGGCGCGGAGATTGGAGCCTGGACTGCGGGTGGTGGAGTCGGGATGACGGGCTTCGGGGGCTGCTGCGCAGGAATGGTTGCTGAGACGGGTTGCTGTTGTGGGATGGATGAGGTTGGCGTGGCGACCGGAGGCGTTGTGAGTTTCTTTTGCAGGATGGCGATCTGTGCCGTAAGCGCGTCGATCTGGCGCTGCAAAGTATCCACCATGTCGCGCAGGGAGTCTGCGGAACTCTGACTTTTTTGCCAGAGCGCAAAGACAACGATGCCGAGGACGATGATGAGAAAAAGGTCCATGGGGCGGCTGGCGGGAATTATAGCGGGTTTGCGCGGGCGGGCCGGCGTTATTCACGGATTCGAATCAAATCCGTGGCTGGGGCGGCTTGCGGGTGAGGCGCCAAATGGCCAAAGCGAGGGCCAGCACGCCCAATCCATAAGCTATGAATGCGTAACGACCGCTGTAAATGGTCCAGCCACGGTAGAAGGCGAAGGCGGCGGCGACGAGCATCAGGTATCCACGAACCTGATTCACAGCGCGTGGTCTGTTTTGGATTCGAAACTTCAAGAGGTGACTGCTTTCTTATGTTCAGCGAGCATCTGGCGGCGGATTGTGAGAGCACGGCGCAGGGTTTTTACATTGTAGGTCCACTGCGGAAGCAGCGCAGACATGGCCAGGCCTTCGAGATCGCAGACAATGCCGGCGATGAGCGCGAGGGTGACCATCCAGAATGCGCGATCAAAGCAGAGCAGCGCGATGGTGGCTGCGGCCATGAGTGCGCCCCAAGCCTTCGACGCATAGGAATGATAGCTGGCCATGCGGCGAAATTTGATCCAGTCAAAGACGTAGCGCGCAGCTTCGAGGGCCAGGAGCGCGATGAGCAGGCCAAGGCGATCGCGCAAGACGGGCCAGTGGCGTTCGATGACAGCGGAGAGCACGCAGAGGTAGAAGACGGTGTCGGCGACGGAGTCAGCTATGCGGAGAGCGGCGGTTTCTGTTCTCCAGCGGCGGGCGAGGATGCCGTCGTAGACATCGGAAAGGAAGCCTGCCGCAATCATCAGACCCAGCCAGGGTTCGGGGGTGGGCAAGCGAAAGGCGACGGCCGCGAGTGTGGGGCCGAGGAGGACACGGAAGACCACCATGGACCATGGAATCACCTTGCGCACGATCAAACTTGCCTTTTCCGGGTTGGGCTGGGCGGGTTGGTTTGACCCCGGCGCGGCCCAATCCCTATCGTTAGAGCAGAAACAGAGTAACAGTGCCACCTAAACGATCGTGCAAGGTGGCTTTTACTTAAGGAAGAGCCACTTTACGGATGTTGACCTGGGTAGATCTACCCTGATTCTGCTGTCGCAGAGTAACGCAGCACTGCCTGAAAGGATTCTCTCTATGGCCACTCCCGCCGCACCAGTTGCACCCGCATTGAAGAAGACTGCGCTGAATGCCACGCATCGCGCGCTGAAGGCCAAGATGGTGGACTTTGGCGGATGGGATATGCCGGTGGAGTATCCATGCCCCGGTGGTGGCTTGATTGCGGAGCACATGGCGGTGCGGACCGGCGTGGGTCTATTCGACGTGAGCCACATGGGCGAGATTCAATTTCGCGGGCCGGGCGCGCTGGCGGCGGTGCAGCATATCACGATGAATGATGCGTCGCGGCTGAAGGACGGGCAGGCGCACTACTCCGCGCTGTTGACGCCGCAGGGAACGTTTGTGGATGACATTCTGGTGCATCGGCTGAGCGAGAACGATTACCTGCTGGTGGTGAATGCGGGGACGAAGGACAAGGATTACGCGTGGATTCGGCAAAATGCAGGGGCGATGCCGTCGATTCATCTGAGCGACTACTCCAGCTACTACTCGCAACTGGCGGTGCAGGGGCCGCGCGCGCTGGAGACGCTGCAGAAGCTGACGAAGGTGGATCTGAGCGCGATCAAGAACTACTGGTTCACGTGGGGAACGGTGGCGGGGATTGCGAACACGATGATCGCGCGGACCGGCTATAGCGGCGAGGACGGGTTTGAGGTGTACATCCCGAGCGACGAGGCGACGACGGTGAAGATGTGGGATGCGCTGCTGGATGCGGGCGCGGAGTTTGGCATTCGGCCGTGCGGGCTGGGGGCGCGCAACACGCTGCGGCTGGAGGCGGGGATGAGCCTGTATGGGCACGAGATTTCAGACCAGATCAACGTGCTGGAGGCGGGGCTGGATCGCTGGCTGAAGCTGGATAAGGGCGAGTTTATTGGGCGCGATGCGTTGCTGGCGGTGCAGGCTGCGGGCGGGCCGAAGCGGAAGATTGTGGGACTGGAGATGACGGAGCGCGGGATTGCGCGGGATGGGTACTCCGTGTCGGACTTGGCGGGGAAGGAAATCGGCGTGGTGACATCGGGATCGCCGGCGCCGTTTTTGAAGACGAATATTGCGATGGCGCTGGTATCGGCGGAGGCGGCGGCAGTGGGCGCTGAAGTGGTGGTGCAGTGCCGGGCGAATGCGGTGCGGGCGAAGCAGGTGGCGCTGCCGTTTTATAAGCGGGCGAAGAAGTAGGGACTGCGCGTCGAGCGAACGGCGCTTAGCTCGGTGAGAGCTGCGGACGGGTGCGGCAGCCACATCAGTGGAAGCTTGAAGGATGGGCCGGGCCGCCGCAGCAGGACACGATGAGGATCGTGATATTCCAGGTCTCAGAAGTCGAGACCTGGGGCACCCATTTTCTTGCGGATTGATGCGACGAAAAAGCAGGTCCTTCGACCCAATTCGCTTCGCTCTTGGTCGCTCAGGATGACAGCGGCTTTGTAGTTATCTTGAGAAAGGTCCTGACCTCCGAATCACACCTGCATGACTTCGGCTTCTTTGCGGCGGGACATTTCTTCCATCTTGCGGATCTCTTCGTCGGTCATCTTCTGCACTTCTTCCATGGCGCGCTTCTCTTCGTCCTCGCTGATTTTCTTTTCTTTGGCGAGTTTCTTAAGGGCGTCGTTGCCGTCGCGGCGGACGTTGCGAACCGCGGTGCGATGTTCTTCGAGGACCTTGTTGAGGTGCTTGCAGACATCGCGGCGGCGTTCCTCGGTCATGGGCGGGATGGGCAAGCGAATGATTTTGCCATCGGACTGGGGATTGAAGCCGAGATCGGAAGCCTGGAGGGCTCTGTCTATATCCTTCACGATGGTGGGGTCATAGGGCGAGATGACTATCAGTTGCGCTTCGGGTGCGGACACCTGCGCAAGTTGGTGATGGGCATGTGGGTGCCGTAGCATTCCACCTTGATCTGGTCGAGCATGTGCACGCTGGCGCGGCCAGTGCGTGTAGAGGCCAGGCTGGCCTGGAAGGTGGCAACTGCCTGATCCATGCGCCGCTTGAGGTCGGCGGAAAGTTCTTTGAGCGCCGGAATTCCGGCCATTGTCGAGACTGCCATGGGATTCGTCCTCGCTACATCCAAAACAATATATTACGGCGTACCGCCAGCTTTTGGTTGTAATCGGGTCGGCCGCAAGGTGCTGTTTCCCGAGAGAGAGCGTCTTTTGAGTGCATCGGTTGCGGTCCCCAGAGCGCCGGAGAAGCACGGGCGCGCAAGACCCTCGCGGAAAGGTCCTTATGCATTGGACGAAATGGTCGTGGTTGGCGCTTGCCGGGTTCCTGAGCGTGTTGCTGGTGGCCTGGATTCTATTTTCGCCGGAACTCTTCGGGGTTAGCGGTTGCCCGATTCTGGCACGATTGCGGCCTATCCAGGTGGTCCTGGCTGGGGAAACCGACTATGTGGAGCTGGATCGCGATCCCGCAATGGGACCGTTCCCGGCATTCAGAGTGCGCGTGCAGGGTGACGGGCACGTGGATTGGGATGGGGAGCAATGCGTAGCTGTCGTAGGAAAGCGGCAGGGACGAATCGACCCGCAGGACGCCAAAGCGCTGATCGAGCGATTTCAGTCGCGCGGATTCTGCAGACTTTGCCGGAACTATTTGCCGGACGCAACGGATCTGGGCGCGCGGCGTTTTACTTTGAGCGTGCGCGGAGAACGGCAAGATGTGGCGGAGCGTTCGCGGAGAGCGCCGCAGGTCTTCGACGATCTCGACAAGGATGTTGTGCAGACGGCGCATGTGGACGAGTGGATTGGGGATGTGACCGATCGGCGCTGCGTGTATCGCTAATGCGGAATGGTGGGTACGGTCCGGGCCTGAAGGCCCTTGATGAGGCGCGGGAGTATTCAGAGGCCTGAAGGCCTCTGCTCCCTCCGGAACGACTCATGCCAACCAGTGCGAAGACCTGTCGCTGGGGACCCCGCGAAGTTGTGCTTCGCTAGAAAGAAGGAAAAACTGGATAGAAGGCTTGCTCTATGCGACGACGGTGAGCCCTGTGGAGGCGGCCTGCTCGTGAGCGTGATAGCTGCTGCGGACGAGGGGGCCTGATTCGACGTGGCGGAAGCCCATCTTGAGAGCTTCGGTTTTTAGTTCGGCGAATTCGCGCGGCGTATATAAACGCGCCATGGGCAGGTGGTCGCGCGAAGGGCGCAGGTATTGGCCAATGGTGAGAATGTCGCAGTGCACGGCAGCGAGGTCGCGGAAGACCGCGAGCAGTTCGTGGGTCTCCTCGCCGAGGCCGACCATGACACCGGATTTGGTTATCCCTTCGGGCCGCAGTTCTTTGGAGTAGCGCAACAGGTCGAGAGTGCGCTCATAGCGTGCGCCGGAGCGGACGACGCGATAGAGGCGCGGGACCGATTCGGTGTTGTGATTGAGCACCTCGGGACGGGCATCGACGACGGTGCGGATGGCTTCAGGGTTGCCCTGGAAGTCGGGGATGAGGACTTCAACACGGCAGCCGGGAGCCTGATGGCGAATTTCTTCAATGACCATGGCGAAGGCGCGCGCGCCGCCGACGAGGTCGTCGTCGCGATTGACGCTGGTGATGACGGCGTGTTGCAGGCCGAGGGTGGCCACAGCTTCTGCGACGCGGCGTGGTTCGTCGAAGTCGATGGGCTCGGGGCGGCCTTTGGGGACGGCGCAGAATCCGCAGCGGCGGGTGCAGAGATTGCCAAGCATCATGAAGGTGGCGGTTTTGTGGTGCCAGCACTCGCCAATGTTGGGACATTGCGCGCTTTCGCACACGGTGTGGAGGCCGAGGGAGCGCGCGAGGCGCTTGAGGTCGTGGTAGTTTTCGCCGACAGGGGCGCGGGCCTTGAGCCACTCGGGCTTGGGGGCGGGTGTGCGGCGCAGAGGCGAGATTTGGACAAGCTCCATCTGGATTTATTGTAGCGGGACGGTTGGCGCGGATCTGGAACTGGCGGGAGGCCAGTTTGAAGGCATTCGGCCCGAGGGGCTGAAGCCGCAATTATTCTCGGGCGCACCACTGAAGGCCTCGCCTGATAAATCGTGTAGTTCTGTGAGGCTCCCTGTCCGGGCCTCAAGGCCCCCCAATGCAGGCCAGGCTTTTCAGGGGCCTGGAAGGCCCCTGCTCCTTCCGAGGGCACGACTCAAACCACGCGTATCGGTTGGGCTTGCTATACGGGGTTGAGGTCGAGGGTGCGGGCGATTTGGAGCGCGGCACGGGCCGGAGTGACGAGGCTGGTGTCGATGGAGAGGCGCGGCTTGGGCATGGAGGAGGAGTCAAAGCTCCCTTCCGCGTGGAGCTCTTCGAACAGGGCGACGGAGGTGAGCTTTTTGAACTTGTGGCGCGTCGGGTCCCCCATGCGGTTCTTCAATTCGGCGAGCGGACAGGTGAGCTCGACGAATTCGATTTCGCCACCGGACGCCGCCAGACGATTCTGCAACTCGCGAATGAAGGCGGGGCGGACTGTTGCTTCGGGCGCGAAGGTAAAGATCATGCCGGGCAATTGGCTGCGGCTGGCCTGTTCAAACACAGAGAGCCAGATCTCTTCGCGGAGATGGACGAACTCGGGGCTGCCGAATTCGAAGACGGAGAGCAGCAAGTCGACGACGAGGTGGTTGTGAAAGACCTTGAAGCCGGTCATGGCGGCGAGCTGCTGGGCGACGGTCAACTTGCCCGTTGCGGGCAGGCCATAAATGAAGATCAGTTTCATCTCAGTTGACTCCGATAGAGATGGTTCAGCCTGGAGCCGATAAGTCGGCTACTTCTTCGCTTCCGGTGCTGGTTTCAGGTACTTGTCCCACCAGGCCAGGTAGCGCTCGTAGCGGTCGCGGATATAACTCGGGCGCGTGAAGCCGTGGAACTGATTAGGATAAACGACTAACTCGGTAGGGCGGCCGAGGGAGCGAAGCGCCTGGTACATTTGCTCGCCGCCGATGAGCGGCACGTTCATGTCGGAAGTGCCCCCCATGAACATCATGGGAGTGTGAATGCGCTTGTCAATCTCAAGAAAGGGGTAACTCATTTTGAGATAGAGGGGGAGATTCTTCCACGGCGGTCCCAACTCATTGTCGTATTGAAGGATGTACTGGTCGATGCCGTAGAAGGACATGGGCGCGGCGACGCCGGCGCCACTGATGGCGGCCTTGAAGCGATCGGTGGTGGCGACGGTGTAGTCGGTGAGGATGCCGCCGTAGCTCCAGCCAGTGACAGCGAGACGGTCGGGGTCGGCGACGCCCATGGTCACGGCTTTGTCGACGCCGGCGAGCAGGTCTTTGACTTCGAGATTGCCCCAGTCGGCGGCGATGGCCTTGGAATAGGCCTGGCCACGGCCGGAACTGCCGCGGTAGTTCACGTTGAGCTCGGCGTAGCCCTTGGCGGCGAGCCACTGGCGCAGGAAATCGAAGCCGTGCTCATCCTGTCCGTTGGGACCACCATGGATGTAGAGGATCATGGGGACAGGTGTTCCGGCTTTGAAATCGGCAGGCTTGGTGAGGAGGCCGTGTGCTTCATTGCCGTCTTTGCTTTTGAACTCGATGTCTTCAGTGGGCACGAGGTTCAGCTCGGCCATGAGCGCGTCGTTGTGGGTGGAGAGCTTGCGCAGCGCGCCGTTTTCGAAGGCGTAAATCTCTGCGGGGTCGCTGTCGTTGGTGAAGAGGGCGGCAGAGTGTCCGGCGGCTTCGTCCCAGGCCAACATGACGCCCTGCTGATTGAGAAGGCGCTCGTCGCCGTTGCCGGATAACTCGACTTCGGCTGGATATTGGTTGCGATCGTCAGCGACGAGGTAACTGAGGCGGCCGTCGGGTGTGTAGATGGGCGAGCGGACGCTGCGGTCGAGCGTAGCGGCGGGATAACTGACTTTGCCGTCGAGGGTGACTACGGCTGGCCGGGCCTGCGAGTACTGCAGCAACTCGAGTTTTGCGCCCTGGGTATAGGCGATAGATTTGGAGTCGGGCGACCAGGCGAGATGACCGCCATCGGGGCCGGGCCACGCGGTGAGCTTGCGCGCGGCCGATCCGGCTTTGGGCTCGACGACAAAGATGTCGGAGTTGTCGGTGCGGTCGGGATCAGGATCCTGGTTGCTGACAAAGGCGATCCACGTGCCGTCGGGCGACCACGCCGCGTCTTCCTCGTTCACATTTTTGGAATTGGTTAGTTTTTCGAACTTCTTAGAAGCAATGTCGTAGAGATAGAGCGCGTCGTAGTCGTTGTCGCGGAGGTAGCCCTGGATGTCCTGCATGAAGTGATAGCGGTCAATGACGATGGGCTTGGGCGGGGCGGGGGGCTTGCCTTCTTCGGGGTCGGGCTCCTGCTTGGGATGGAGGGTGAGCAGCAGCTTCTTGGAGTCGGGCGACCAACAGTAGCCATGAATCTCCTGATCGGCAATGGCAGTGAATTGCTCGGCCTCGCCGCCGCGGCGATCCATGACCCACACCTGGGTGCCTTTGGCCGTACCGGGACGCGACGACATGAAGCTGATGTAGCGACCGTCGGGGCTGAACTTCGGATCGGAGGCGCCTTCTTTGCCGTAGGTGAGTTGGAGGTGAATTGAACCGTCCCACTTGACCATCCAGAGGTGGGTGACGCTCTTGTCTTCCTTGGTGTCGACCTGGCTGACGGTGTAGATAACCCAATCGCCGTCGGGCGAGACGACGGGGGCGCCCACACGCTGCAGGCGGGCAAGGTCGTCGAGGTTGATGGCGCGCTTTTGGGGGGCATCGGCGGCAAGTGCCGGGCAGAAAGCGGGAAGGAGGAGGCCAATGCAGAAGAAGGATTTGAGAGCGCGGCGCAGCATGGGCAGAAGAGTAACACCTGTATGGCGATGCACCAACCTGGATTGGCGAATCGCATGATATGACCATAGTCACTTGACCATGGTCATGATAAAATTTACGGCGAGGTGGATTATGCGGACGATGGGGGCGGGCCTGTTCAAGGCCAAGTGCCTTGCGGTGCTTGACGAAGTGAAGGAAACGGGTGAGCCGGTGCTGATTACGAAACGGGGAAAGCCGGTGGCGCGGGTGACGGCGCTGGAAGAGCCTCTGGTGGGGACAGATCCCGCCGATTCAATTTTCGGCTTCATGCGCGGCATGGCAACGATCGCGGAAGGTGCCGATCTCGTTGCGTCGGAATTTACAGACGAAGAGTGGGAGCGGATGGAGGATGAGAAGTGGGCTCGCTTTAAAGAAGGGCCGTCACAGTGATTCTGCTCGATACGCACGTTGTAATATGGCTGGCGCTAACTCCTGACCGGATCACCCAGGCTGCCGCTGCCGCGATCAGACGTGCGGAATCGAGAGGAGAAACTCCGTGCATCTCCGTCATTACGCTCTATGAGGTCGCGAATGCGATTCGCCGAGGGCGCATCCAGCCGACCGCGCCGACCAGGATCTTCCTGAACCGCATGAAGAGCAGATTCCATGTGTTTCCGGTTTCTGATGCCATCGCTTTGGGTGCGGCTGCGCTGGCTCAACCTTTCCCTGAAGACCCGATGGACCGGATGATCGCCGCGACAGCCATCGTGGAGAAATGCACCCTTGTGACTGGAGACAGCAAGATCCAATTGTCCGGGGCCTGCGAGGTGATTTGGTAGTGCGGACCTAGCGGAGCTTTTCGCGGACTTCAGGGCGGACGAGGTAGAGGAAGAAAACGAAGTTCAGCAAGCCTTGAATGGCGATGGGTATCTGGTGCTGGGTCGAAAAGATCCAGAGGTTGTAGCAGGCGAGGAGGAAGACGGCGGACAGGGCTAATGCCCAGGCCCATCGCATCAGCAGTATGAGTCCGGCGCTGGCGGTAATGAACGCCGCGGAAAAAATCAGAAACAGTGGAGGATAATGTCTGCCGTCCACGACGCCGAGAATGATGACCGCGGCGAGGCCGAGCAGATAAAGGCTGATGGCTGCAAGGCCGGGCAGAGGAAGCAGGTCGCGTTTCGGCGGGAGCGGCGCGATCTTGCCGGAGTTCTCCTGGGCTTCGGTGGGTTCACTGGGGAGTTCGTTGGTCATAGTGTGTGCAGATAGGCCAGCATGTCGTGGAGCTGCTCGTCGGTAAGGGGGGTACCAGGCATCTCAAGGCGTCCGTGGACGATGACGTTGGTGAGTCGCTCGTCGGTCGGCGGCGCACCGGAAGGCATTGCGGGGAGCTTGGTAAGGGCCTGCAATCCCGGGCCGTGGAGGCCGGCGGTGGTGGTGGGGTAGTGGCAGCGCGCACACTTCTCCTGATAGATTTGCGCGCCACGGGCTTCTTCGGGGGTCCATTGAGAGGACGGTTTGGAAGGCGGCAGATGACGGCAACCGGCGAGAGCCGCCGCGCCGATGAAGGCGCCGAGAAGAAGAATAAAAAGACGCGTGTGCATTTGCCTATCGATGATACAGCGTTTGCCGCGGCACTACTCTGCGGCGGCGACGGCTTCGCAGATGCGTTCGATGGCTTGAATCTCGGCTTCGCTGCCGGGGCGGTGTCCGTTGACGAGAATGGAGAACGCCAGGGTTCTGCCGCTGGCAGCCAAGATGTAGCCGGAGAGTGCGTTGGTTTCATTGAGTGTGCCGGTCTTGGCCCAGATATGGCCCTTGAGGGTCGAGTTTTTGAAGCGGCCTGCGAGAGTGCCGTCGACGCCGGCCACGGGCAGAGTATCGCGCCAGGCTGCGCCCCAGGGTTGGCGTGAGGCATAGGCGAGCAGTTGCGTGTAGGCGCGGGGAGCGATGCGGTCGTCCATGCTCATGCCGGAACCATCATAGAAAAAGAAGTCGTTGTCGCTCACACCCGCTTCGATGAGGAACTGGCGCACGACGCGCGTGCCCTGGGCGAGGCTGCCATCCTTGCCCTCGGTCTTTCCGAGGAGGCGCAAGAGAAGTTCGGCGTGAAGATTTTGACTCAGCTTGTTGGTGACCATGATGTCTTCGGCGACGGGCACCGAGATGTGCGCGGCCAGTACCCTGTGGTCGCCTATGGGTGCCATGACGCGGGTCTGCGTGCTGGGAACGAGGCGGAGCGGCTCTGCGCGCTCGGCGGCAAAGTCGCCGGAGTCGACGGGAAGACGATGCGCTGAGGTAGCTGAGCCGGTGACCCTGATGCCGCGGCTCATGAGTGCTTTGACGAATGCGGCTGCGGTGAACTCCGCTGGGTCTTCGACCGCGAGGCCAGTGAAGAGCCCTTCGGGTGGCGCGGTGCCCCATGCACGCACCAGCAAGCTGCCCGGCGTCCGCTGCAGGCCGGGATGGGGAATTTGCCCGTTGGCGGCGATGGTCATGGTGTTGTCGAGAGTGTAGTAGTCGACGTCGGGAGTCCATTGTGCTGCGACGCCCGTAGGCGCAGAAGGATCGGCTGTGACGGTGAGCTCGATGGAGTTGTCATTGAAGGAGAGTGCAGAGACGGGTGCGCCGTAGCTCCATTGCAGATCGTCCCAGCCCCAGGCGGTCGCGTAAGGCTCGTCGAGAAAGTAGCTGTCGTCGCCTACGACGTTGCCATCGATGGTGCGAATGCCGGCCTGCTCGACCTGCTCAGCCATCAGCTCGAGTGTCGTCATGGCCCGGGGTTTTGGCTCGGCTTCCGGAGTGGCATTTGAAGCGGCAGGCGGAGCGGCAGCGGGCGGCGGATTGGGCTGCGGCGGTTGGTAGGGATAGTGGCGTGCGCTCATGGTGGGGTCGCCCACGCCGAGGATGAGCAGGTTGCCGTGGAGGGTGCCGGAGGCGTCGATGTCTCCAGCGGCGACGACGTTCGTGACCCAGGTGAGCGCGTCGACAGGCAGCAGAGCATAGGCTGCGGCGGTGGTTGCGAGCTTGGCATTTGATGCAGGAGTAAAGAGGCGGCCTTCGTTGAGGCCATAGAGCGATTGGCCGTCGAGTGTGGTGACGCTGATGCCGAACTGCGCGTGGCTGAGGGCGGGGTCCGCAAGAATAGTCTGCAGACGATCGGCGAGCGGGCCTTTTGCTGGAATGGTGTGGGCCGTGGGCCGGGTGGCAGGTTTTTTGTGCTGTAGCTGACCGGGCAGATGGGCGGCAGGAAGAAGACAAAGCGCGAGCAGCAGAGCAAAGGTTCGCCGAATGACCACCATGGCGGGAGTGTAGCAGGAGGGAAATGCTTCAGTCGCGGATGGAGGGCGGTCGGCGCTCATAGAATCGAAATGGGCGAATGATAGGCGGCCTCGGCGGGCGCATGGAAGAACGGGAAGAAATCTCGAGGCGCGCAATCTGTTTGTGGCGGCTGCGTACTCGTGCGCTGGAGTTGGGCCGGCGAACGCTGGTGATGGGTGTGGTGAACATTACGCCCGATTCATTCAGCGATGGCGGAGCCTTTCTTGATCGCAAAGCGGCAATTGAACAGGGACTGCGACTGCTGGACGAAGGCGCCGATGTGCTGGACCTGGGAGCGGAGAGCACGCGGCCGGGTTCGCTTGCGGGTGGTGACCACACCATCGATGTGGACGTGTCGTTGAGGGTCCCGGTAAGGCGCGCGGCTGGGACGGAGTTGGCCGCCACGGTGAGCGCGGAGGAAGAGCAGGCGCGGCTGCTGCCGGTGCTGGAGGGAATTTTGCAGGCCAGGCCGGATGCGGTTGTTTCTGTGGACACGTACAAGGCAGCGACGGCGCGGGCAGCTCTCGCGGCGGGCGCGGAGATTGTGAACGACATCAGCGGCTTCGCTTGGGATCCGGAGATGGCGAGTGTGTGTTCGATGGCGGGCTGCGGGGTGGTGCTGATGCATACGCGTGGGCGGCCCCAGGAGTGGCGGACGCAGGCGCAACTAGAGGCACGTGAATTGATGGCGACCGTGCGGGCGGGGTTGGAGGCAAGTTTGGCCAAGGCGTCGGCAGCAGGGATTGCCGATGAGGCCGTGGTCCTGGATCCGGGGTATGGATTCGGAAAGCGGTTTAGTGAAAACTATGCTTTGCTGGCGCGACAGGCGGAGCTGCTTGCGTTGGAGCGACCGTTGCTGGCAGGGGTTTCGCGGAAATCGTTTCTGGGAAGGACCTTGGCGGAGTTGCATGGGGGCAGTGATGCGCCCGTCGAGGCACGCGAGACGGCCAGCATAGCGGCGATGGTCGTGGCGATCCTGCATGGAGCATCGATCGTACGGGTACATGCGGCGCGGCCGGCAGTGGAAGCGGCGCGGATCGCCGATGCGGTGCTGGCGGCGGGATAAGGGAAGCTAGCGCTGCGCCATGGCGTGGAGTTTGAGGACCGTATTCCAGTTGCGCGCGGTGGCGGTTACGCCGAGGATGCGGTCGAGTGCTGCGGCGGTGAACCTGGAGTCGGCTGCACCGTCGGGCAGGTGAAGAAAGAGCGTGTCTGCGGCGAGGTGGTAACGGTCACGACGGGCGGGGTATTGGGTGACGATGCATTCGAGGCCGCTGACAGAGTTTTTGGCAGGATGCGCAGAGAGAAAGACGGCATGGACGCGGGCGCCGTCGGCTGCGGCTTCTGCGGCAAAGGGGTTGGCTGCGATGGCACGAGTCAGCTCGTCGCGGGTGCGGATGAGAACGGGCACGGGCTTGCCCATGAACTTTGCGAGTGCGGCGCTTAGGGATTTCGTGACGGCTGAGGACGAGCCGGGAGCGTCAAAGACGGCGTTACCGCTCTGGATATAGGTTTCGACGTTGCGGAAGCCAAGCTGCGCGAGCAGTTTGCGGAAGTCGGCCATGGGCAGCTTGCCAGTGCCGCCAACGTTGACGGCGCGGAGCAGGGCGATGTAGGTGGGCATAGGCGCTCCTGAAAGGCTGGATGCGAGTGTAACGCGGAGGCTGGATGGTCCCAAGCCGGAGCGCGATTTTCGGGCCGGAATTCCACAAATCGGACGTGATTCGCAGAGAGTCCGCGGGAATGGCCGCCTGCTATCCTGCCTAATCTCCCCTCTTTGGAGGGTCGCGATCGACTCTGGTTGCGCGGATACGGCTTAGAAGACGCGGAGGGAATTTTGGCATCAGGATCTTTGTTTCCGGAAGTGACGGCTCGGCAGGCGAGCGGCGAGGGCATTCTTCCGTCGCAGGAGATCCGTGATTTTGTGAGCGCGGGGATTCTTCGTTCGACAGTTGAGATCACCGAGGAGCAGATTCAGCCTTCGAGCATCGATCTGCGCCTGTCGCGCGAGGCGTACCTGGTGCATGCCAGCTTTTTGCCGGGCCGTTCGACGACGCTGCTGACCAAGGCGAAGACGAACGGGATGCTGGACCGGGAGATTGATATTTCCGGCCCGACGCTGCTCGAGCCGGGGCGGGTGTACATCATTCCGCTGATGGAGAGCCTGGCGCTTCCGTCCGACGTGTACGGGATTGCCAATCCGAAGAGCACAACGGGAAGGCTGGACATTTTTACTCGCCTGATTACCGACGTGGGCGATGAGTTTGAGCGAGTGCGCAGAGGCTACAACGGCAAGCTGTATATCGAGGTGGTGTCGCAGACGTTTCCCATCGTTGTGCAGGCGGGGATGAAGTTGAACCAACTGCGCTTTGGGCGGGGACGCGTGCTGGCGGCGGGCGATGCGCGGCTGCGGCAACTGGACCAGGGTGATCCGCTGATTGATGTGGAGGAAGATGGCCCGCAGGCGAACATCAATCGTGGATTGCGGCTGACCGTGGACCTGCAGGGGAATGGCGCCGGCGTGGTGGGATATCAGGCGAAGAAATCGACACCACCGGTGGACCTGAGCAAGCTGGACTACTATGACACCGCCGAATACTGGAATCCGATCTATAAGAACGACAAGCTGCAGTGCGTTCTGATGCCGGGCGAGTTTTACATTCTGGCGTCGAAGCAGCGAGTGCGGGTGCCGGCGGATTTTGCGGCGGAATTGCTGCCCTATGACCTGGCGTCACAGGAGTTCCGCGTGCACTACGCAGGGTTCTTCGATCCGGGATTCGGGTATGGATTGCATGGGGAGATTCCGGGAACGCGGGCAGTGCTGGAAGTGCGCGCGAGCCAGATGCCGATTCTGCTGGAAGACGACGAGTTTGTCGGGCGTCTGAATTACTACCAGATGGCTGCAACGCCGGACATTGTGTACGGAGGCCGGATCGGGTCGTCGTATCAGCAGCAGGGACTGGCGCTGAGCAAGCAGTTCAAGCGCGAGCAGCAGATTCTTTCGTCTCCGGGGGCGGCAATGGATGCGGGCGCGAAGGAAGGGGAAGATGCAGCGGGCCGGCACGGCGCGGGGTTTGATGGAGCGGCAGAACGCGATGAAGAGGACGACCGGCGAAATCGCAGTCTCGGATTTGCGGAAATGCACGCAGAGGCGGTCGTGAGCGCGAAGGGTCGCGAAGAGTAAGCGCCCTGGAGTAATGAGTCCTGACCGACCGATGGAACGCTGAGTTCCAATTACTCACCATATAAACGATGAGCCGCTTCTTGGGGCGGGTGCGCCTGAAGGCTGCGCCACGATCTACTTTCCTTGTCTTGCACAGCGGTCTTGCACAGTGACGGCATGGGACCGGCCTTATGCTCAATGAAGAACCCATGTCCGACTTTGCCCAGACCGTTAAGCAGCAGACCGACATCGTAAAGGTGATCGAGGGATACATCCGGCTGCGCAAGGCGGGGGCGCAAAACTACTCGGGGCTGTGCCCATTTCACAAAGAGAAATCGCCATCGTTCAGCGTGCATGCAGTGCGGCAGTTTTATCACTGTTTTGGCTGCGGCGTGTCGGGCGATGTGTTCAGTTTTGTCGGGAAGATTGAGAATGTGGGCTTTCCCGAGGCGGTGCGGATTGTGGCGCAGAAGGGCGGGATTCCGCTGCCGAAGCGGGAGTTTTCGTCGCCGGAGGAAGCCGCCGGAGCGCGCATGCGAGCGAAGCTCCTGGATCTGCACGAGACGGCGACGGCGTGGTTTGAAGAGCAGTTGCGCGGGCCGGAGGGAACCGTGGCGCGCGAGTACCTGGCGGGACGCGGGCTGACGCCAGAGGGAATCAAGACGTTTCGCATCGGCTATGCGCCGGATGGCTTTCACGCGCTGGAAGAACGGCTGAGCGGGATGGCAGATCAGGAGGCACTGCGGGCGAGCGGGTTGTTCAGTGCAAAGGAACAGGGGGATGGGGGCCAGGGGCCGATCTACGATCGCTTTCGCAAGCGTGTGATGTTTCCGATTGCGAATGAGAGCGGGCGGGTGATCGCTTTTACTGCGCGGACGCTGGAGACGGGGGACAAGGCCGGCGCGAAGTACATCAACTCGCCGGAGACGCCGCTTTATTCGAAGGGGCAGGTGCTGTTCAACCTGGACAAAGCGAAGGCGACGATTCGCCAGGCGGAGTTTGCGCTGCTGGTGGAAGGGCAGATGGACTGCATCAGCGTGTATCTGCGCGGGATTCAGAACGTAATTGCGACCAGCGGAACGGCTTTCACCGAGCAGCAGGTGGCGATTTTGAAGCGGCACACTTCGAACGTGGTGGTGAACTTTGACCCCGATGCGGCGGGGGCGAACGCGGCGGAGAAGTCGATTGCGCTGCTGACCGAGGAGGGATTCAACCTGAAGATTGTGACGCTGGACGGCGGGCTGGACCCGGACCGGTTCATTCGCGAGCGGGGCGTGGAGGCCTACACGGCGGCGGTGCGGGGGGCGCGGCGGCAGTCGGACTACCTGATTGAGCGGGCACGGCAGATGTTTCCGGGAGCCAGCGCGGAGCAGAAGGTGAAGGCCATGAACTACCTGCTGCCGCATATCCGGCGAATTCCGGAAAAGCTGGTGCGGGACCAATTTGCAGGCGACGCGGCGCAGAAGCTGGGGATTGACTCGGCGGTGCTGCGGGAGGAGCTGCGGCAGGCGGCGCTGCGGCGGCGGGACCACGTCGAGGCGCGGGCTGCGGCGCTGACGGAAGTGGAGCGGGTGCTGCTGCGGGCGCTGGCGGTTACGGATCCCGGAGCTCCAGGAGGCGCGGCGGGTGGCGACTGAGGCAGTGACGAAGCAACCGGCTTTGTTTCAGGGGCTTGGGGTCTTTGCGGCGCTGCAGGCGCTGGCTGAGCGCGGTGCGCGGGATCCGATGGACGTGGTGGAGGATTGAGGGGCAGCGAGCGCTGCTGGCCGAGGCGCTGCTGGCGGAGACGGACCCGCCTTTGGCGGAGACGGTAAGGGGTGCGATTGCAAGTCTGGAGCAACGGCAGGCCGAGGGCCAGTTGCGCGATCTGCGGGTGCAGATCGCGGAGGCCGAGAGGCGGGGGGATTCATGCCGAGCTGGCGGTACTGACGCAGCGCAAACTGGAGCTGGACCGGGCTTTGCGGCAGTTGCACAAACGGCCGCATCCGGACATGATTGCGGGAGCTAAGCGGCTGATTCGTTGCGTCGAATTGGGGCAATTCGCGTCTAATTGACTAGGAACCGAGTGGCCGGAAGAAGCGAAACCGGCCGGCCCGGAACTGATCCAGTTCGAACGCGGATACTGGGGCGCTGCCGTCGGACCGCGATTTTACCTTGGCGAAAGCCGGGTGGACTGTAGTAATCTATTGATCTCTGTGAGGATGCGCGCGACTTTGCCCCAACCATGAGCTTCGGCTCGCGGGCGACCCAGGCGAAACCTGAAGCGCTGTCATCCTGTTCCGAGAAACACCCTGAGACCGCTTCTTTTTTGCGGGAGACCGCAGGTCTGCGTCTGCACGCGCGGAGATTTACGTAATGTAAATCTTTTTTTGCGCGGCATGGACCAGGCCACGCACCGGTGCGCGAAACGGTGCTGAATCTGCTTTGCGCAGGAGAGTAGGAACACATTGGCGACTGAAGACAAGTTTGAACATGACATTGACACCCTGATCGAAGTGGGCAAGGAGAAGGGCTATCTAACTTACGGCGATGTGAACGACATGTTGCCGGAAGAGATTGGCTCTGCCGACGATCTGGATGATCTGATCACGACCATCGGGACCCAGGGCATTGATTTGCTGGACGGTCCCAAGTTTGGCCACGACAAGGAATTCGATGCGGAAGAAGGCGAGGATGTTGAACTCGACCTGACACCGGGCACTCTCGAAAAAACCAATGACCCGGTGCGCATGTATCTGCGCGAGATGGGCACGGTGCCGCTGTTGACGCGCGAAGGCGAAGTTGAAATCGCCAAGCGCATTGAGCGCGGACAGATGCGCGTGCTGAAGGCGATTTCGCGTTCGCCGATTGTGATTCGCGAGATCGTGGCGCTGGGCGAGGATTTGAAGCGCGGCGTGCGCAACGTGAAAGAAGTCGTGGTCTTCGACGAGGAAGAGCTGACTGAAGATGTTGTGCAGGCGCGCGTGCGCTCTACCGTGTCGCGCATTGACGCGCTGGTGAAGCACCAGAAGCGGATTGCGCAGCTTGAAGAGAAGCAGGCCGCGGCCAACAGCAAGACGAGCGCCCGCGAGCAACGCAAGACGCGCTGGCTGATTGCGCGCGAGAAGGTTCTTGTGTCGCGCATTGTGCGCGAATTGAAGTACACGGGCCTGGAGCGCAAGCGCCTGCTGGACAAGGTCAACAAGACCGTGGACACGATGCGCACGCTGGAGCGGCAGATTCGCTCGCTGGAACAGAAGCACGAAGCCAGCAAGAGCGATGAGCTGAAGAAGGAGTACCGGCGCCAGCAGAAGAACTGCAAGGCCGACTTGGAGAAGATTGAAGGCGACGCGGGCGTAGCCATCGTGGAACTGAAGCGCACGCAGCGCGAGATGATCCAGGGCGACATGGACGCGGAGCAGGCCAAGCGGGAGCTGATTGAAGCCAACCTGCGCCTCGTCGTATCGATCGCGAAGAAGTACACCAACCGCGGATTGCAATTTCTGGACCTGATTCAGGAAGGCAACATCGGCCTGATGAAGGCGGTGGACAAGTTTGAATACCGGCGCGGCTACAAGTTCTCAACGTACGCGACGTGGTGGATTCGGCAGGCCATTACGCGTGCGATTGCAGACCAGGCACGCACGATCCGCATTCCGGTGCACATGATCGAGACGATCAACAAGTTGATCCGCACCAGCCGGCAATTGGTGCAGGAGCTGGGACGCGAGCCGTCGAGCGAAGAGATTGCGCGGCGCATGGACATTCCGGTGGCGAAGGTGCGCAAGGTGCTGAAGATCGCGCAGGAACCGATTTCGCTGGAGACGCCGATTGGTGAAGAAGAAGATTCGCACCTGGGCGACTTTATCGAGGATCGCCAGGCGGTATCGCCTTCAGAGGCTGTGATCAGCGTGAACCTGAAGGAATACACGTCGCAGGTTCTGCGCACTCTGACGCCTCGCGAAGAACGGGTGATCAAGATGCGCTTTGGTCTTGAGGACGGTTCGGAGCACACGCTGGAAGAGGTGGGACAGAGCTTCCAGGTAACGCGTGAGCGTATTCGGCAAATCGAAGCCAAGGCGTTGCGCAAGCTGCGGCATCCTTCGCGAAGCCGGAAGCTGAAGGCATTTGTGGAAGGCGTCAAAGAGATGTAGCTCCGGCAAAATGCCGGGCAACTACAGAGCCGCGGCCTCAGGGTCGCGGCTTTCTTGCTTTTGGAGCTGCACTGCTCTTCAATCTCCGTCGAAAACCAGCTGTGCGCGCGCCGCTGAATTCGCGTCTTGCCTTTTAGTGCGAGACTCTGCTAAAACGTTTTGCTTGGGGTGTTTCGCTTTTTTGTGGGAGGGAATTCGCAGGATGAAAAACCTTACGCGCCGCCAATTTGGAAAGTCTGCGGCCGCTGCGGCCGCTGCCGCATATGCCGGTGCGAGATTGCCCAAGATGGCAATGGGCGAACCTATGCCCACTACACTGCATTACCCGAAGGCATTTTGTGGGGATGCGCGACCGCTGCTTACCAGATTGAAGGCGGTGCGAAGGCTGACGGACGCGGCCCATCGGTGTGGGACACGTTCTCGCACACGCCGGCAAGACCTATCACGGTGAGACGGGCGATGTGGCCGATGACTCCTATCACTTGTACAAGGAGGACATCCAGCTGCTGAAGGCCCTGGGCGTGGGCGCCTACCGCATGTCCATTTCATGGTCGCGCGTCTTTCCCGAGGGGACGGGCCAGCCGAATGCAATGGGTCTGGACTACTACAACCGCGTGGTGGATGAGTTGCTGGCGAACAACATTGCGCCGTACGTCACTCTCTTTCATTGGGACCTGCCGCAGGCATTGCCGGGCGGATGGCAGTCGCGCGAACACGCCGAAAGCCTTTGCGGACTACGCAGCCTTTGTGAGCAAGCATCTTGGCGATCGCGTGCGTCACTTCATGACAACGAATGAATTCGAGTGCTTCACCGATCTCGGCTATCGCACGGGAAGATTCGCGCCGGGGCTGAAGTTACCGGCGGGTGAGGCCAACCAGGTGCGGCACAACGGCATCCTGGCGCATGGGCTTGGCGGTGCAGGCGATTCGCGCCAACACGCCGAGCGGAACCGAAGTGGGGCTGGCGGAGAATGCAAAAGTCTATGTGCCGGTGATGGAAACCTCTGTGCACATCGAAGCGGCGCAAAAGGCCACGCGCGAGGAGAACGGTCATTTTCTGACCACGGTGATGGAAGGCAAGTATCCGGAGAGCTATCTGAAGAGGGAAGGCGCGAATGCTCCCAAGGTTGAGCCCGGCGACATGGAGGCCATCGGTAGCCCGCTCGACTTTGTAGGGTTGAACATTTACATACCGGAGTATGTGCGCGCGGATGGATCGGCGAAAGGATATGCGATCGATCCTTATCCGGCATCATATCCGCATATGGCATCGGATTGGCTGTATCTTGGCCCGGAGTGTATTTACTGGGGAGTGCGCAATGTTTCGGAGTTGTGGAAGCCGAAGGCCATCTACATCACCGAGAATGGGCTGCTCATCGGACGATGTGCTGACACCGGATGGGCGCGTGGAAGACACGGACCGGGTGATGTATCTGCGCAACCATCTGACGCATCTGCATCGCGCCGCGGCGGAAGGCTATCCGGTGGCGGGATACTTTCTCTGGAGCTTGCTGGACAACTTCGAGTGGGCCGACGGGTACTCGAAGCGTTTCGGGATTCATTATGTGGACTTCAAAACGCAGAAGCGCACGCCGAAGATGAGCGCGGAGTGGTATCGCAACGTGATTGCGAAGAACGCGGTGGAATAGGCGAAGGAATAAAAGGAAAGACAGATTTGACAGCGGCGGCGCGGGGTTAAGCCTGCGCCGCCGCTTCCATTTCAGCGCAATCCGCTTGACTCAGGTTCAGGCTTGCAGCGGCGATGTTTTCTTCAAGATGTGCGACCTGTGACGTGCCGGGGATGGGGAGCATGACGGTCGAACGCTGCAGCAGCCAAGCCAGGGAAAGCTGCGCGGGAGTTGCGCCGTGGTTTGTGGCGATTCGAGTGAGAGTCTGTGCGAAGGGGCTTTCGGGTTTGAGGAGTTTGCCTGCGGCCATGGGATACCAGGGCATGAATCCGATGTTGTTGCGCTCGCACCATAGCAGCGTTTCTTCGTGGCGGCGATCGGCGAGCGAATAGCGATTCTGCACGGAGACGACAGAGACGATCTGCTGTGCTTCCTGGATTTGCGCCGGTGTGACCTCGCTGAGGCCGATGTGGCGAATCTTGCCCTGGGCCTGCATTTGAAGCAGGGCGCCGAGGGATTCTTCAAGCGGAGTGCGCGGGTCAATTCGATGGAGTTGATAGAGGTCGATGCGTTCGAGTTTGAGGCGGCGCAGACTCATCTCGACACATTGAATTAGGTAGCCGGCGCGGCCGACGTACTCGGTCTTTGCCGGGACCCTGGCGAGTGATGCCGCCTTTGGTGGCGATGATGAGGCCGGTCGGGTAGGGATGGAGGGCTTCGGCGATGAGGCGCTCGGCGATTTCGGGGCCATAGGCGTCGGCGGTGTCGATGAGGGTGACACCGAGTTCGACGGCACGGCGCAGGACACGGCGGGCTTCTGCTGGGTCGCGTGGCTCACCCCAGGCGCCTTCGCCTACCAGGCGCATGGTGCCATAGCCAAGGCGGTGTACGGGCAGGTCGCCGCCGATTAGAAATGTGCCACTGTCAGAGGCATTTGGTGTGGTCATGGCTGCGGGGATAAAGGGAATGAGATAAGCTTCACCCATGCCAAGTGTACGTCGTCAAGGCTCGATTCATCTGTTTCGACTGGCCGGTGTGGATGTGTTTCTTCACTGGTGGTGGTTTCTCGTTGCGGTGTATGAAATCGAGGGCGGACGGAGCAGATACAGCTCCGTGGTCTGGAACATTCTGGAATATGTGTCGCTGTTTTTGATTGTGCTGCTGCACGAGTTTGGGCATGCCATGGCCTGCCGGCAAGTAGGCGGAACGGCGGACCAGATACTGCTCTGGCCTTTTGGCGGGGTGGCCTACGTGAATCCGCCGCAGCGCCCGGGCGCGACGTTGTGGAGCATTGCGGCGGGGCCGCTGGTAAACGTAGCGCTGGCACCGTTATTGATCGGCGCCGTTGTTGCTGCGCACGCAGCGGGATGGGCAGACACGATGCCCGACGCCTATTTGCTGCTGAGGTGGGTTCGCAACATCGATATCGGTCTGCTGATCTTCAACATTCTGCCAATCTATCCACTCGACGGCGGGCAGATTCTTCGTTCGCTCCTGTGGTTTGTGCTGGGACGGGCGCGCAGCCTGATGGTGGCCACGATTCTCGGGATCCTGGGGATCGTCGGGTTTATCGGGATTGCGATCTGGTCACGGGATCTCTGGCTGGGGGCGATCTCGATCTACCTGCTGATGAGTTGCTGGGGCGGGCTGAAGCATGCGCGCGAGCTTTTGCGCCAGGCAAAATTGCCGCGGAGGAACGGATTCGCGTGCCCCAGTTGCCGGACTGCGCCACCGGTGGGCGCCTATTGGGGGTGCGGCGCATGCAAGCAGCCGTTCGACACATTCCAAGCTGGAGGGGTTTGTCCGCACTGCGCCACCAGGTTCAGCACGACGCGCTGCCTGGACTGCGGAGAACTGCACCCGATGAGCGAGTGGGTCTCGGGCTCCTATGCAGGTGCCGGGATTTTGAATGGCGGCAATCCGGTGAAGTGACCGGGTATTGCCCACTCGCACCGCAGGTGCTGAGCGGCTGGACCTGGACCACGCCGTAAATCTGGCCCACTCTCACGGGAACTCATGGGCGCTCGACCGCGTATGTTGTAATGCAAGTCACGCAAGGAGAAGCCAATGAGCAGCATCCCGTATCCCAATGCGCAAGCAATCTTTTACCAGCAGTACGAGACTGTACGCCGCGACGAGGTGGTGGGGATTCTGCTGGCGCTGTTTCTTGGCACTTTTGGAGTTCACCACTTTTATCTGCGCCGCACGGGTTTGGGGATTCTTTACTGCTGCTTCTTCTGGACGGGGATTACGACGTTTCTAGGCTTCGTGGAATGCTTCTTCATGCCGGGGCGGGTGCGGGAGTTCAATGCCATTCAGGCGGCGGGGATTGCCGCGGCGCTGGGGATCAGCGTGCCATGGGGCTGGCCGGCAAATGTGACCGTGAACGCGCCGCCGGCGATGAGCTATGCACCTGTGGCGCAGCCGGCAGCGCTGGTTGCCTGCAGCAAATGCCAGACGACGAATCCGCCGGGATCGAGGTTTTGCTCGGCGTGCGGGAATGCGCTGTAAAGCAGGGACTAGGCAATAGGGAATAGGGGTCAGGGAGATCCAGAAGCTGTTCCTTCCGGGGCCCCTTCTCTTTATTTCGATCCGAATCGGTTACATATTGGCGTGGCCGGAGCGCATGGACTCATTGAACTGCGGCTTGGTGAAGTTGAGTGCGGCTTCGAGCGCGGCCTGGTACTCCGGGGCGCGCTCGAGCAGCTTGGGCGTGGCCGCGGCAAATTCGCCATCGAGCACCATCAGTCCTTCGCCTGCCTCGTCGCCGGCCATGCGCAACAGGTCCGCCTCGGTGGTATTCAGATACTGCGCGTCGCGCGGGTCGGCGATCCATACCGGCTTGCCCTCGCCCAGCACGCCGGAGAGCCAATAGACCTTGCGCAGCAGGTATTCGAGGCGCTCGGCGTCGTTGGTCTCAGTGAAGAGGAACTTCTTTTGCCAGCGGCTGTAGTAGCGCGTGGTGACGGGAACGGGCTGGCGGTTGCCGGACTTGAGGAACTCCAACTGGCCCAGGTCGACGGTCTTGCGGATGGCGTTGTAGACGAAGGTCTCCGCGTAGGGCTGCTCCATGGCGGGCACAATCTCGGCAAAGGTGACGGTGACCGAGGCGGCCAGCTTGGCGTGCAGGTTGTGTGCGCCGCCATCGGCCAGGTGCATTTCGCCGTGGACGATGTAGGTGTCCGCGCCGGAGGTGGAGCGATGGAAGGGCCACTGGAACTTGCCGAAGGCGAGCGGCAGTCCGCCGAGGGTGACGTAGCACTCGGGGCGCGGATTGCGCAGGCGCTTGGCCTCGGCGGCAAGATGGGCGGCCATGGCCGGCAGCAGGTCTGGCTTGTCAAAGTCGAAGGCCTCGCTCAGTTCAAGCTGGAGGGAGCGGCCCTCGGCGCCGGGAATGCCGAGTTGAAAGACGGCGGTCGGCTGCTCGTGCAAATCGCTGCCGGTGGTGGCGGAGAGGAGCGTGAGGCCGGCTTGCGCGGCGGCGGCTTGCAACGAAGTGACAAGGGAGGATTTCAATTCGGCGGTCATCGGTAGGGAACCTGCTTTGGGATTGTTGCTCTCTCATTCTAAGTGAGCAGCCGGGCAGGCGTCGCATTTACAATAAAGGCTGTGCCGTCTGAAGCGTCTACGCCGATCATTCTCGCTGAAAAGCTGACCAAGGTTTACTCCTCGGGCCGCATCCAGGTTCCCGCGGTGCGCGGAGTGTCGTTTGAAGTGGATCCCGGCGAGTTTGTGGCCATCGTGGGGCCTTCGGGTTCGGGCAAGTCCACGCTTTTTTACCTGCTTGGCGGGCTTACACGGGCTACCGAGGGGCGGGTGGTGATTGATGGGATTGACTTTGCCAGCCTGAACGACGGGGAGCGGACCCGGCTGCGCAAGCATCGCATCGGCTTCGTCTTTCAGAAGTTCAATCTGCTGCCCACGCTTTCAGCGATGGGCAATATCGAGATTGCCTACGACGTGAGCGGGCGCAAAGAGCCGCTGGACCGCGCTTATCTGGATCACTTGAGCGACCTGCTCTCGATTCAGGGGCGGCTGAAGCATCGGCCCTCAGAGTTGAGCGGCGGTGAGCAGCAGCGCGTGGCTATTGCGCGGGCGCTGATTACGCGGCCGGCGATTGTGCTGGCGGACGAGCCGACGGGCAATCTGGACACGAAGAACTCCGATGCCGTGCTGCACATGCTGCAGCGGTCAAACCGGGAACTCGGCCAGACGACGCTGATGATCACCCACAATCCCGAGGCGGCGTCGATTGCCGGGCGCATCCTGTACATGCGCGACGGGGAGATTGTGCGGGAAGAGAAGGGATCGCGCGCCAATGGGGCGTTACCGGCCTCAAACAGCGTCTCCGGCGGTGGTTTGACCGGATTTCGGCGGCCCGGTATACTCAGGTTTGCAGTAAGCGGGAGTAGCTCAGTGGTAGAGCATCGCCTTGCCAAGGCGAGGGTCGCGAGTTCAAATCTCGTCTCCCGCTCCAATCCGCCCTCCGGCGCCAGCCGGGTTGGCTACGGCGGTTTGGGGCGAAGCTAATCGAATTTGAAGGCAGCCCTGCCAAGGCGCGGTACCCAAGTGGTAAGGGAGAGGTCTGCAAAACCTTTATGCGCCGGTTCGATCCCGGCCCGCGCCTCCAACTCTTTCAATAACTTAGAGGAACTCTCTTCGCAGGTTCTCCTGGTCACAGCGGCGAAAACTGCGGAGACCGCAAGCATTTTGGCCCCTCTTCGAGGCCCAGGGCGACATTGCGGAGAATGAGTTCGAATACAGCGAACGGCTGTGCGGCGTTCGACCACTCTCGCAGTTCCATTGTGGTGCAATTCTCACACTGATTCATGCGAAGTCTAACTAGGCGTTTCCCGGATTTCTCAGTCCACTTACTCGCGGAAAGATGGTGAGCCGAAGTTTCGCGCAGCCGTAAGGGACAAGTGAAATCATTTCTCTTTCATCAGCCAGCCTTATCGGCGAGCCCGATTGGGCCGGAAGTTGCGGCGTGAAAGCGAAGTCCCCTTTTCGCTTCCACCGTGGGTCATCGTATTTGAAATCGTATTCGAGCGGGACGAGCCCAGGGTCCTGTATGCCTCCCTCAAGGACAATCTCCTTCTCCCTATCCAATTCCCAACCGATTACTCGACGCGCCGGAACTCTTAGCTCGATCGGGGGCTGGTTCGAATCCCACGGGTGTTCGTCCCGCCAATCATTTTGATTCACCTCGATCTGTTCGTGCGGATGTTCGGGGTCAATGTCCAGGCTGTAGTTCCATGGACTCTTTGGATAGACATTCCAGGCAAGCAAACCAGGGAAGCGAGAAGCGAGATTGTAGATCCCGAGAACCTTGCCAGCCATCTCTGCTACCCCCTCAGGGGACTCCCATTCTTCGTCAATCTTCAAGGAATAGACCAGCGGGCCTCTCTCGATTGCGATGCCATTCAACGGCCAGCTGGTGGTTCGCAGCTGCTGCGGAAACACCAAAGTGATTTCATCGGTATTGTGAAATATTCGATCGATCTTTACAAAACTTCCGGGTCTCAGATCCTGTTCGAGCGGCTTGTTGTTGACGAGCACCTTCGCATCGCGGCACCAACCGGGAATCCGCACGGTGAAGGAGAATTCAATATTCTCCTTCATGCTCATCGCGAATACGATTCTTTCGTCGAACGGGTAGCGTGTCGTTTCAGTGATCGTCACTTCCCGGCCTTGCCGGCCCACAGGGTAAGTCACTTTTGAAGGCGCATAGCACGCTGCCACGAGTCCGTTGCTCTCATCTTTCAGCCACAATCGCGAAGCAAAGTTGGGGATTATCCGATTCACGTTGCCGGAGCAGCAGGCTGCAATGTGCGCTGTCGCGAAGGCCATGGTCCGGTCTCCGCGGAAGTAAGGATTGTGATTCGTGTTGTGCGCCGCAATGACCTGGTTCGGGCAGGAGAAATACTGCAGAGCGGTGAAAGGCTCATTGACTGCACCGGGAGCCGCGTTGAAGCATGCACGCTCGATTTTGTCGGCGTAATCCGCGTTTCCCGTCGCCATCAAAAGGTAGCCGGCGCTCCAGGTGTAATCAGAGATATCGCAGGTCTCGTGCGACTCCAACGGTGTGACTTCGTGGGTCTCTTCGCTGGAGCTGTTGATTCCGTCCACCAACAT
This sequence comes from uncultured Acidobacteriota bacterium, assembly GCA_963725945.1. Lineage (GTDB taxonomy): Bacteria > Acidobacteriota > Terriglobia > Terriglobales > Acidobacteriaceae > Telmatobacter. The sequence continues at coordinate 494,682 of CAVSAW010000022.1, forward strand.
GTGGAATGTATCCAGCTTTTTGTACGCCTCAACGGATGAGCGCAGCTGAGTCTCGTCGCCCGTATGCATATAAAGCAGCGCGCCGAGCTTTGCCATTTCGTTGTAGCTGACGCCGTGCGCTGCACTCGGTTTCCCATCGCTGTACATTGCCGGCGAGACACCGTTGACCGCGAGCGAGGACTCAAACTTGCGGTAATTCTCCTCTGCCAGGCGCAGGAGCGCGGGATGTTGCCCTCGATCGTATGCCCAAAGGATTGCTTCGATGCTGCACGCCTCCCGGCCCTTGGTGTAGGGATAGGGTGAGGAGAGGAAGTGGCGCTCCATTGATGCGGAAATGTTTTTATCCCCGGTTGCGGAGGACTGCGCGAAGAGCGCGCGAAAGAAAACTACATGCGGCCAACGTGTTTTGGCCTTGAGGCCTAACGGGCCGAGGTATCCATCTTTGTCAGGATTTCGGAGGACATACTTCGTGTGAGCCGTGGCTTTCTCAATCAGGCTTTTGTCCTGGATGAGATAAGCGCAACGAATCATTCCGTCGACCCAGTAACCTGTCTGCTCGTATGCGTAGGGATCCTGTGGAACGTCGGAGAGCCCGGGACCGGCCCATCCATAGGTATTGAAAGGGAAGCCCCCCGTTTTATCCAGGTGGCCTGTGAGCCCATCTCTTTGTCGTTCAAGATAGGCCCGAAGCCAACCCTGGGGCTCGATCGCGTGAAGTGGAATCTCGCTGAATGTCGCGAACTGTGGATGCGGAGAATCCTCACGGGAAATCTTTCTCGTGTCTTCCGGTGGCTCTGCTGCGGGCTCAATGGGAAGCGGATGTGGATCATGCCGTTCTTCAGTCGGCGCTGGTTTCAACCCCAGGAGGGAGGCGCCGCAAGCGGCAGCTCTCACCATGAAGCCGCGGCGCGAAACACTCTTGTTTATCATGCAAAATCCCTTATCTCTTCCGGTGCGAGGTCTTAACCCATATGGACGCGGCTAGTGAGTCGTATGTCTTCAGAGGAAGACCCGATCATCATGTCGACTGGGCCTTTGACCGGGACGAATGAGTGCGAGCCCTCGTCCCAGAAATGAAGCGCGCGCTCCGACAGGGACAATTCAAACGCGACGGCCTTTGTCTCCCCGGGCTTCAGGTGAATCCTCTCAAAATTTACGAGTTGCTTGATCGGGAGCACCAACTTGTTGGTGTCGTCGATTGCATGGACGTACATCTGGATGACCTCGTCTCCCTCGATGTCACCGGTGTTAGTCACATTCAGGCTCACACTCATTGAGTCTTCTGGATTCAGAGAATGATTGCTCAGTTGGAGATTGTCGTATCGAAAGGTCGTGTAACTGAGCCCATGGCCGAAGGGATAAAGAGGTGTCCTCTTGAAATACATATACGTACGGCCATTCATCAGCTTGTAGTCGTGAAAGTCGGGAAGATCCTCAACTCCGCGGTACCAGGTTGTACTGAGCTTGCCGCCAGGATTGTACTTGCCGAAGAGCACCTCTGCGAGGGCCTGCCCTTGTTGTTGGCCGAGGAACAGGCCGCCCACGATCGCCGGAAGCCGGTCCTGCATCTCCCGATTCAAGGCGACCGGGGCATTGGAAGAGATAACGAGAACGGTGTGCGGGTTGGCAGCACAGATGACGCTGACCAACTCGTTTTGTGCTCCAGGGAGGTCGATGGATTGGCGGTCAAGAGCTTCAGTGCTGACTTGCTCATCACATCCGACAAAAACGAAAGCAACATCAGCCGTGCTCGCGGCGTTGGCCGCCCTGGCAAACTCCGCTGAATCCTTAGTGCCCGCAACCGTGCACCCCATGACGTAGGTGACTTCAATTGCGCCGTGCGCCTGCGGTGCGGGTGCGGCCGGGGTCAACTCAAAGAACTGGATGCCAAAGAGCGGCCCAGGCTCGCCAAGAAACAGCAGGTAGAGTGTATGTTCGCCAACGACGTGAGTCATTGCTGCGCTCACGTTTGCCCACTTTTGAAAGCCGCCGGTGTTCGGAATCTTGATTTGGCTTACGACCGGTCCATCCAAAGCGTCCAAGCGAATCTCCAAGGAGGCAACATCGGAAGTGCTTGCGACGCGCGCATGGAATTCAGTGGCCCCGGTAAGGAGTACTTTGTCGAAAGCAGCCCAGGCCTTGACCCTCTCAGGAGTCTTGATCCAGTTGTCCGGAGCCCATCCACCGGTGCCGTTGGAGTTATAGCTCAAGTCGAGCGCTCCTTCCTTGCATGGCTCCAACAGGAGGGGACCGTCGAACGATGCATAATCGGTCGCAAGTTTTCGGTAGGTCGGTTCTTCCTTGACGCCCAGGAATTGCCTGATCCCCCTCAGTGGAGAAACAAGATTCAAAGGTGTGCCGCCGTAATTCCCAATGTTGCAGATATTCGCCAAGGGACCAATTACGGCAATCTTCTTGATCTTCGCCGGATCGAGGGGCAGCATCTTCCGGTCGTTCTTGAATAGTACGATCGATTGCCGGGCAGCTTCGAGAGCGAGTTCGCGATGAGAGGTATCTTCAAGGCAAGATATCGGGATTTTGCTGTAGGGGTTGTCCTCGGGTGGATCGTAAGCGCCCAGCAGCACGCGGCCAGTGAATGATCGAACAAGCGCGAGATCCAAGGCAGATTCACTGATCAGCATCTGGTCAATGGATTTGGCGAGCTGGTCCTGGTAAGTCGTGCCGCAATTGATATCGCAGCCAGCGTTCACTGCCAGAGCGGCTGCCTCTTCGAGTGTGGGCACGAACTTGTGAGTACGACAAATATCTTCGACTGCATCGCAATCCGATACCACATAACCCTGGAATCCCCAGGAGTCTCGAAGAAGATCAGTCAGTAGGAACCGATTGCATGAAGTTGGAACGCCGCTCAACGAATTGTATGAACTCATTACAGTGAAGACGCGCGCTTGTTTTACGGACGTCTCAAAGACGCGCACGTAATATTCCCAAAAGCTTCGCGGGTCAACCGATGCGGATGCGACGTGCCGATCGGAATCCGTTTCATTGGCGATGAAATGCTTGGAGCAGACAATGGTCTTAAGGTAACGAGGATCGTTTCCCTGCATTCCATGGATGGTGTGAATCACCATCTGCTCGACCAGATATGGGTCCTCGCCGTAGTTCTCTCCGATGCGTCCCCAGCGCGGATCGCGGGAGCCCATGTTGACCGTAGGCGGCGAGAACAGGGCAAGGTCCATTCCATTCTTCTTGTGCCACGCCCACGTTTCATCGGAGACGGCGCTAAAGATTTGTTCGACAAGAGAACGGTTCCATGTGCATCCCAGTGCCAGCGGCAGTGGAAAGCATGTGACAGGACCGCTATTGTTCAGGCCGTGCAGGGCTTCATTGGCATAGTAGTTAAAGGCCGGCAGGCCAAGGCGCTCGATGGCGGGCGCATAGCAGCCGAGCTGCGAAATCTTTTCAGGAAGCGTGAGCTTGGCAACGATTCCAGCGGCGTGTTTCCTCGCTTCTTCAAAACGCTCCGGCGTGATTCCGCCGGGAAGGACCGGGTCTGCCTTTCCAGCCTCCACGTGTAGCGCGCCCTGATTGATTGTTTCGCCCCGGACATCTTCGGTGAGAATCCATGCCGCACCGGCAACCGCAATCGACAGAAACTTTCGCCTGCTTAAGCATCCGCAAGGACAGCCCTTAGGACTTCGCATAGAAAACAATTCCTTCACTTCCGCATAAGCCGGACTTTGTCATCACTTCAAATCAGAGGCGAATCCGTTTCCGTCTGCATAGGTTCACACTTTGCCGCAAACGACTGTTCCGTTTCGAACAACCAGGCGTGGACTGAGAAGGGCTTCAGGATTTGAGAGTGGATCACTTTCGTAGGCGACAAAATCGGCCACGGCGTTTTCCATTAGCGGATTTCCAAGTCCAAGATACGTCCAGGAGTCGATGGTGGCGGCACGAATGGCACGCTCGGGTGTGAGGCCTGCGTCAATGAACGCCAGGATTTCAAGCCCAAGTTTTCCATGGTCGATGGCGGCATCTGTGCCGCACAGAAGTGTAACTCCAGCGTCCGCGGCCATGGGAAGCTGGCGCTCGATCGCCTCGACAGCTTCGGCAAACGATCGCTCCGGCATTTGGAGTTCCCCCGATCGTATGCGCTTGAGGAAGATTCGGAAGGCCGCGAGGGTAGGCGTCCAGGCCCGACCGCGTTCCGCCATTTGTTTGAGGTGTGCCGGCTGCAGGTGAGAACCGTGCTCGATGGAGTCAATGTCAAGTGCGATGGCCATTTCGACTGCGGCTCGAGTCGTGACATGCATGGCAATGCGCGCTCCGGCTCTCCGGGCAGCCTCGATTGCGGGCCGTACTTCGTCCACTGTCCAGCCCACATCGGGTTCAGAGCCAGGATGATCGTGATGAGACGAGTCGCCGATGAACTTGATCCATCCCCCGCCACGATTGGCCTCTTCCTTTGCGGCACGGACGATGTCCTGTCCTGCCACTTCGTGGGCGACGTTGGGCATGTAGCGGCCCGGCGGAGCAATGAAGACGCCTGCCGCCTGGAGATGCGGCATCGAAGGATCGAGCGTTTTCATTACATCGACTACGATTCCTGTTGGAGCACCCACGTCGCGAACCGCGAGAACACCTGCGTTTCGCTGGGCCGTCAGGTGCATGAGCACTCGGCGGGTCAATTCTTCCGGATCGGTTTGTCGCGCCTGGGTGTATCCGGCCACACCTATCTCAGGGGACGTAACGAGGTGGGCATGGGCGTCGACAAGACCGGGAAGCACAAACCATCCGTCGCCCGTGGGTGTTATTCCACGCTGTGTTCGGCGATATTGGATGCGTCCGTTGATCACGAACAAGTCGGCAGCGGGCTGCTCAGCGAAAAGAATGCGCGCATTCCGAATGAGTATGTTCATGGCGGTTTAGAGAAGTGCATCGGCACCCGAACAGAGGTACCGATCGAAGCAGCCGAATTCGCAAGAGGTTAAAAGGAGACGGATCTCGGTGACCGAACTGAATCCGGCGGAGAATAGGGAGCCGAGGCACTCTCGTGCCGCGCTCGGAATTCTGATCTGCACTTCACCCGAGTGATCCGCGGCGAAGGTCTCGAATGCAGACGATATTGCGGGTGACAGAAGGTCAGGGCGTTCGACGGCTGCAGGTCCAAGCGCGCCTTCACTATCTATATATATGTAGCCGACCACGCGGTCCCCGTTGTACGCAATGTACGGGGCCATGCTGGGAACCATGGCCCAGCACTGGTGATCTTCGGGACGGATTTCGCCAAAGACAATACGATCGAGCCGGTCGAAGGCATCCTGACGCGTTGAGCGGGTCGGCTCGGCGCAGCGTCAAGCCGCTTTTCCCGAGCGAAATTCGGTCATTCCCTGCAGTTGAATGATCGACGTTTGAGGCAGCAGGCCAAATCGAAGGTACAAGCCAGTCGATGCCAGGTTAGCCGAGTCGCTGGTTGTTAGAAGCGGGATCCGCCGGTCACTTCCATGAAAATCTCCGAGGCAGTGCTGGACGAGCATTCTGCCGGTTCCGCTGCCTTGGAATTCCGGCAAAACATGCAAAGCCGCAAGATACCAAAATGATCGGCGTTGGATCGCAAGCCCAAACCCACCAATCGTTGTCCCAAATTGAGCAATCCAAAAACGTTCCGGATCGTAGCGGAGGGCATTCCGGCGAACGGCCAACGCACGAGTTGGCAATGTATGCTTTTCAAGATCGGTGGTTCTGCCAATTCGACGGTTAAGATCCTCATTGGCATTGAGATAGACTTGAAAAGTTGCCTCGAGATCTGCCTCCGTCGCCAAGCGAAACAGGGGCTTCGTGCGGGTTTCTTCCGCGATTTGGTCTCGTGTTTTTGGGGAGACAACCACGATGGCACTTTACCACAAGCGGCGGACTGTATACGATAGACAATATCCGAGACGAAGAAAAACTTCCTATTGCTGGATTTATAGTATTCTGTATACAATAGACGAGCTTAAAAGGAGTGTCGCAGCGAGCGGCTCTCCAAGCGAATATACGGAAGCGGAAACATGCTCCCGCTCATACAGAGAAGGAAAGAGGCTCCGATGAAGAGGAAAGACTTTCGAGGAATCATTCCACCAATGGTGACTCCGCTCACTCCTGACGGTGATGTGGACGTCCTGTCCCTCCGGAGATTGACCCGTTACGTAGTCGACGGCGGGGTTGATGGGCTTTGGATACTAGGAGCGACCGGTCAATTCCATACACTGACTGAGCGCCAGCGGGACATCGTAACCGACACGGTCATTCAGGAAGTGAATGGGAAAGTCTCGGTCCTGATTGGTTGCATCGACACGAGCCCCGACGAGGTGCATCGAGCGGGGAAAGCGGGCGAAAGCGTCCGGCGCGGACGGGGTCTTTGCGACCACCCCGATCTATGACAAAGTCACCCAGGTGGAGGTATTCGCACATTTTCGGCAGATCCACGAAGGCGTAGATTTGCCGTTGGTCGCGTACGATGCATCCTATGCCACGCAGACCCCCATGGAGATAGCGACGGTTGTCGAACTGGCAGAGGAAGGGACGTTGGTTGGAATCAAAGATTCGGCTGACTTCGCCGACTTTCCACATCTTCTCGCTCAGCTCCGCCATCTGCCGGAGTTCAGCGTGCTCACAGGTCATACTTGTTTGGCAGACGCAGCCTTCCTGCTTGGTGCAGCCGGTTGCGTTCCTACGTTGGGAAATCTTATTCCTTCGACCTATGCGAAAATCCAGGCAGCCGCAAAGCGGGGCGACTGGGCGGCAGCGAGAAAGTTTCAGGATGAAGCGGTGTCGCTGCATAATATTCAGCGTTGCTGGGAGCCGGCTTCAATTTCGATCGTTGCAAAATCCCTGGGACTATGCAAAACAGTTCTGAAGCTCCTCGGAGTGATCGAATGCTCCAACCCGGGACAGCCATATCCAAGCCCGACATTGGATCAGGAGAATAGAGTCCGGGAGGGCCTAGAACGCCTTGGATTGCTCAAAACGGAATCAGCGCTATCGAGCCCCAACGGTCGATGACTGATGTTTCGCGCGATGTCAGCGATCCAGTGGAGCCTGCGAATGGAATGACCAAGATTCCTGAGTTGTTTTCACGTGCTAGTACCATCGAGGGCGACGGCGCTTATCGGCTCGCTGGCATTGAGCAGATGCTCACGCCATTCCTGGGTATCTTCCTGGAAATGGTCGACTCAAACATCGCCGTAACCATCAAGAGCGCGGGTGGCGAATCCGAATCGTCTGCGGCCTCACATCAAGACGACGAAGCTGCTCAGCGTCGTGCGGCGCTTTGTCGAAGCCGGAATTCAACAGTGTAAATGCGCGACGACACTTGAACTTGCAGTCGCCTGCAAGGCAGGGATGCGGGACGTGCTTGTTGCCTATCCGATGGTGGGGGCGAATGCACGTCGCGTCCAGGAACTGAGTGCGCGGCATCCGGATGTCTCGATTTCAGCCCTGGTTGATCATCCAAAACAGATTCAGGAGTGGAATCCGTCCATCGGCATCTTTATTGACGTAAATCCCGGAATGGACCGAACCGGCATCAGCCCGGAAAACATGAGTCAAGTGGTGGAGATGGCGCGTGCGATTGCCGACTCCGGACGGCCTTTCCGGGGGCTGCACTACTACGATGGCCATCTCGGATCGCTGGAGTATGAAGAACGCCGCGTGAAGGCGTTTAATGGCTATGAACAACTGGCCGATCTAGCGGGGACGGTAAGAGACGCAGGCTTCGGAGTCGGCGAGGTTATCACCTCCGGCACTTCGGTTTTCCCATTCGCCAGCGCATACTCGCCACTTCTCACTGGAGACTTCACTCTCCGCGTCTCGCCGGGAGCGGCAATTTATGGCGATCTCACTGTGCAGAGCCAGCTGCCTGAGTACGGCTATCGTCCGGCTGCACTGGTGGCGACGAGGGTGGTCAGTCATCCGCGCTCGGATCTCGTGACCTGCGATGCTGGGTGTAAGGCCGTTGCGGTTTTCGCGGGACTTCCTAACTGCGCTGTTCTTGGCAGGCCGGAGCTGGTTCCGCAAAGAATGTCGGAAGAGCATCTGACGCTGCAGGCGCCGGCGGGAGCGGCTCTGCCGGAGATCGGCGAAATTCTCTATCTGATTCCCCGCCACGCGGGGCTAACGGTGAACAACTTCGACGAGGCGCTGGTTGTCTCTTCCGACGGCCGCGCGGTCCTCAGCGCATCTCGGCGCGCGGGCACGAGACTCCTTCGGCTCTTGGCAATTAACTTCGACATTTCAACTGCGGAGCGGAAAACATGATTGCTAGGATCTGTACTATTGGCACAGTCGCATTGGCGATCGCGGTAACGCCGCACATGATGGGTTCGCCCAAAGCGGACTCAGACGTGTGGCAGAAGAGCGATCTGCAGCGGATGGAAGGAAAGCTCTCCCACGAGCTTGATGAGGAGAAGTCGGCCTCAGAGACGCTTGGCGAATACGGCAATCACCACGTCGAGGTAGCACACCGCGAGGCTACCGGGGGCGCCGAGCTGCATGAAACGCAGAATGACGTCTTCTTCATTCTGAGCGGCGAAGCTACGCTCGTGCAGGGCGGAAAGCTTGTCGACCCGAAGTTAACCGAGCCACACGAATACGAAGCGAAATCGATCAAGGGCGGCACCAGGACGAAGCTGGTCGACTGGGGATGTAGTGCACATTCCGTTTAAGGTGCCGCACCAGCTTGTTCTCGAAAAGGGCAAGCAGATAACCTACTTCGTGGTGAAGATCAACGCTCAATAGCCGCAATGAAGTTGTCTGCGATGACGCAAGCGTCCCGCAGGATTACGCTGCGGGATCCTTGTAGGCGACGCACTCGATTTCGACCTTACAATCGATGGCCATGCTCGAAACAACACACGAGCGTGCAGGTGGGTTTTCACCGAAGAACTCTCGAAAGATCGCGTTGAAAGCGCCGAAGTCGCGCGGATCGTCGAGCCACACTCCACAACGCACGACATCTTTCGGCCCGTAACCGGCCTCATTCAGCACGGCGATCAAATTGCGGATTGCCTGCCGGGCTTCAACCGTGATGTTGCCGGTCAGCAGGCCGTTTTCGGTCATCGCTACCTGGCCCGATACAAATAACCAGCCATTGGCTTCGACGGCTCGTGCGATGGGCAGCGTGGTTGCGCCCGCTTCGGGTCCATATCGTTTGATACTCATCTTTGTCTCCGTTTGGTTCCATGAGCGTGTGAGCTTCATGTGGTCAGGGTTGTGAATTGGGTGATTGGCGCGTCGGCATCTTCCCATTCAGGATTCAAAAGAAGGTTTGCACTATGTCGACGACTCGATACTCGCCGTCGATGATGGGAATCGTCCGCCATCGGTCAAAGGTGAGGCAGGGGTGCGAGATATCGAAGGCGACCATGTCGCCGACGCGCACGTCATCGCCTTCAGCGATCTCGAGATAGGCGTGCTGGTCCATCAATTTGGTCAGCTTCCAATGTGACGGCGCTGGGTTGGGCTGCGTCGCTGCCGGCCTGAAATGCAGAGACGGCGTCGGAAGGCCAAGGTCGAATGACGCGTCGCGTTTGCCGATGCCAACGATGGCTCGTGTCTTTTCAGGAACAGACTGGACGTAGGCCCAGACCTGGAGGGCAGGTCGAAGGCCCTGCAGAATTCGGCGAGCGATAGGATTGCGCTGAAGAATTTTTGCGTGCGCCTCGCGGTAGAATCCGGCGTCGTGCGTGAGATAGCAGCCAGGCCGGAGCACGATTTCAACTGGCTGCGCAAACTTGGCGCTCGAGAAGACTTCCGCAACCACATCGAACCACGTCGATCCCGCGCCTGAAAGAATGGGCGGGTTGCGATCGAAGCGGCCGTTCGCCATCAGCTTCGCAGTGATGGCTGCGGCGTGCTCAAGGAATGTGCGAACGGCGGTTTCGTCGTCGAGTATGCCCTCGTAGAGCTCGACGCCGTCCAGCACCACCGCACCATGGGATGCGGAGATGGCCGCAAGCACTTCCTGCAATTGCTCATCGTTGCGCACGCCTCCGCGCCCACCGTGGACGCCGATCTCAAGCAGAACATGGAGATGCTGTCCGCGGGCGGAAAAGAAATCGCCGAGTTGGCGCACGGAGGCGGCTGAATCGACGAGACAGTAGTACTCGAACGAGGGATCCTCAAGCATGCGAGAAACGAGCGCCATGTTCTGACGGCCGACGAGTTGGTTGGCCATCAGCACACGACAAATTCCATGCTGCCATGCGACGAGTGCCTGGTGAGCCGTAGCCAGGGTGATTCCCCATGCACCATGGCTTATCTGCAGGTCGAAGAGCCTTGGCGCCATGGTGGTCTTGCCGTGCGGCGCAAGCAGCACACCGTACGCATCGATGAACTGCTTCATCCATTCGAGGTTGTGCTTGAGGATCTCGCCGTCAAGAACGGCGACCGGTAGGCTCAAGTCTTCGCGAAGCAAGTTCCAGTCGAGCTGTGCGATCTCCTCTGCAGAGAGATCGCTGCCTATCCGCCCGAGCCCCTTGTTCTGCGGAGAGATCAGGGGGAGTGGATTTCGTGTGCCTGGGAGTTTGCTGCCGCTCGACAATTGAGTCTCCGTAACGCCGGTGGTAGTCATCGATACTGTTCAGGGCTGACGTTATGGCTCGATCTCGAGTAACTCGAGCGAATTCCTCTGGAACATCGCTTCCATCTGTTCCATGTCGAGCCTGGGCAGCGCGGTGCCTTCGAGCATCTGATTCAATCCTCGCATGCCGGCCACGCTGGCACTCACGGTCGCAAATGGGTAGTCACTGCCGAAAAGAACTTTTCTCCACACTCGGTACTCCTGCACCAGCATGAGAGTTTGATAGAGCTGGTATGGCCTGTAGTAGAGGGCCGAGCAATCGGCATACACATTGGGGTGCTTACGAATCGTCACTGCGCATTCTCCTCCGTAAGGATGGGAGAGATGCGCCATGATGATTCTTACGTGCGGAAAGCGAATCGCGACGTCGTCGATGAGTCGTGGGATGGTGCAGTCGAGCGGGGCCTGGCTCACGAATGTTGTTCCAGTATGAAGCAGAACCGGGAGATGGTTCTTGGTCGCATAGTCCCACAGATAATCGAGCTTGCGATCGTTGGGATAGAAGCCAGCATACATGGGCATCAGCTTAATGCCTTTGAGCTTCAAATCCTGGTGCCCACGTTGCAACTCGTCTTCCCATCCCGGTTGCGTGGGATCGAGTGAAAGAAAGCCGATGGTCTTGTCGGCATGGCTCTTTGTGTACGCAGCAACCTCATCGTCGGGTACCCAGAGTCCGGCCAGCGCGGCTTTCCCTCCGAAGACGACAGTCCAATCGCACTCCTGAGCTTCAGCGGCGTATTCCTCCCAGCGCACGTCAAGCTTGAGACCTGCACCACCGGCTTTAGTCGCCTGTGCCACAAAATCCTTCGAGAAGTGGTCAGGCGAGCGAAAGAAATGAGAGTGAATATCGATCAGCATTCAATCACCTCGCGTGGGGAAGAACATCATGTCGATTGAGCCGTTGCCGATTCAGAGATCGCCCCGGAATTAAAGCCTCATTACAAGACACCATACTTTTGGAAAACGTCTCGAAGATAGGCGCCGGCAAGCAACTCGGCCCGTGAACTGTCTTCGCGGCTTGCTTTACTGAATGCCAGATCCACAACCTCTTTTACCAAAGCCTTGGGAACCACGACAATTCCGTCAACGTCCGCAAAGACAAAGTCTCCAGGGTTCACCAGGACCTCTCCGCACTCGACTGGAACGTTGTATCCCGTGACGATGCCTCTTCCCATCGAATCCACGGGTTTGATACCTGCGGCGAGAACCGGGAATTTCAACTCTTCAATTTTCCGCACATCTCTCACGAGGCCGTCGATCACCGCACCCCGCGCGCCGCGCGCCTTTGCCGCCGTTGACAGCAACTCACCCCAGGGTGCGTTCCTTTTCGATTGCTGGGTGGAGACGACCACCACTTCGCCGGGCAGGATGCTATCGATTGCCTCAATCTCCATTGCATATGTGTCCGGGGGGACGTGATACACGTCGGAGCAGGCGATCGTTCGGGCCCAACCGCAAAACGGCTTGCAGGAATAAACTGGCCTGAGGTATTCCCGCATCGCCTGGTTGCGCACCCCGATCTGGTCCATGGCATCCGCGACTACTGCCGTATAGAGCTTTTCCTCAACGAGTGGGCAAAAGCCCTGGTCCCCCGAGGCGGGCCAGGTTGCAGTGGAGCGAAGAGCGTCATCTGTCATCTAAATCCCTCGCGAATCAACTGATTTGTGTGGCAAAGGCTCAAATAATGGAATTCAGTATACGATAGACCGAGGACAAAAGTCGCTTTATACCCTCAGAATGGTCTTGACAACACCAAAGTAAGGCGGTACCGTAACCTCCAGCATTCTGTATACAGTATTCGAAGGAGCTTGACGCGATGTCCAAAATGACGAGGCTACTCCTCCTGTTTGTGCTGTTCTTTGCAGGTCCTGCACTGCTTCTGGCTGATGTGACGGGCAAAATCCTGGGAACAGTAAACGACTCGAGTGGCGCGGTTGTCGTGGGCGCCACAGTCACTCTTCACAACGATCTGACGGGCTACATTCGGACGGAGAAATCCGACGCCGCGGGATACCAATTTCTTGCCGTTCCGATTGGACCCGGCTATGAAGTGAGCGTCGAGTCGGCCGGATTCGAGAAGGCCGTCCAAAGCGGAATTACGCTTCTTGTCAACCAAGATTTTCGAGCAGATTTCAAGCTCCAGGTGGGCACTGAGGCGCAGACCGTGGAAGCATCTGCCGATACGATGCAGGTCGAATCCACGAGCACTCAGCTGGGCGACGTGATCCAGGATACCAAAGTGGAGCAGATGCCGCTCAACGGTCGAAGCTTTATCGATCTCATCGGACTGCAAGCCGGAGTTGTTCCGGTCACTTCGAGCGCAGCCTTCTATCCTGGGAACCTGCAAAAGGTTTCTGGTGACCTTGCGAGCGGCGATTTCTCGGTCAATGGCTCGCGTGAAGCCGGCAACGCATACAACGTGAACGGTGGAGATGTAGAGAATAACTACGACAATGGAACGGCCGTCGTTCCCACGCTGGATTCCATTCAGGAGTTCCGCCTTTTAAGCGATACGGCAGACGCAGAGTATGGCCGGGCCGCGGGCGCCGTGGTCAATGTCGTTACCAAGAGCGGAACCAACCAGATTCATGGCGATGCGTACGATTTTTTGCGCAACAGCGATTTCGACGCAAGGAACTATTTCAACTCCCTCACGAAAGGCGCTTTGCATCAGAACCAATTCGGCGGCACGGCAGGCGGCCGCATTCTTCGCGACAAGCTCTTTTACTTCGGAGATTACCAGGGGACGCGTCAGACGACCGGTGCCCAGACGAATGTTGCGGTTCCGTCCGATGCGATGCGAACGGGCGACTTTTCGGGAGCTGCCGCAATCGGATTCAATCCTCTCAGCGGAACCGTCCAAGGCGGCGGCGCAACAGGCGGCGCAGTGAGCATGGACCAAACCCTGACCAACCGGCTCGGGTACCTAGTCACCAATGGAGAGCCCTACTATTTCCCGGGGTGCACCGATACCACCGAATGCGTCTTTCCCAATCAGATGATTCCGCAGGCGGCATGGTCGCCGGCAGCGACGGGAACACTATCGTTCATCCAAAAGGGAAACACCACCGAGGGCGCAACGCCGTACTACAACGATGCCTCGCTTCCGGAAACATATAAAGACGACAAGACGGGCGCGCGCATCGACTGGGATACGCACGTGACTGGCCGATGGAGTTTCTACTATCACATCGACAACGGACTCCTTGCCAATCCCTATGGGGGAGGCAACATGCCTGGAATCCCGAGCTCGAATCCCTATCGCGCGCAACAAATTCTTGTGGGCGATACGCGACCCTTCGGTTCCACGGCGGTGAACGAACTGCGTCTGAACTATACGCGGAATGCTCTCGAGAACGGCCAGCAGACCGCCGGCTTCGGCAAGGTGTCGACCTGGGGTTTCGTTGAAGGTGGATTGGGCATCGTTCCGTCGATACCTGCCCAGGAAGGGCTACCCGGAATCGCACTGTCGAGCGGCCCCAGCTTTGGCGGATTTTACTTCAACGGATCCTTCGACAACTCGTATCAATTGGTCGACAGCTTCTCAAAGATTGCCGGCCGCCACACGTTCAAGATAGGCGGCGATTTCCGCAAGCTGCAGCTCAACGCAAGATATAACACGCACAACTCCGGCAATTTCAATTTCAATGGCACGGAAACCGGAAACGATTTTGCGGACTATCTGCTGGGCGCGCCGGATTACTTTGAGCAGACTTCGCCTCCCGGGTTGGACGATCGTTCGACCTATGGGGCTCTTTACGTTCAGGACAGCGTGAAGGTCAAGCCGAACCTGACGCTGAACGCTGGAATGCGATGGGAAGTCGGCACGCCATGGGCAGACACCAAGGGGCGCGTGGAGACCTTCATTCCCGGCGAGGAGTCGAAACTGTATCCGGACGCTCCCGAGGGCTGGGTCTTCCCAGGCGATCCGGGTGTTGCGCCGGGAATGTGGCCGACCAAGGTGAAGAACTTTGGTCCGAGGGTTGGTATTGCCTATTCGCCAGGGTTCTCTGATGGGAGTTTGGGCAAGCTCTTCGGCGGAGCGGGAAAGACCAGCATTCGGGCGGCCTTCGGAATTTATTACGCAGCACTTGAGGAGATCGAGAACCTGTGGTTCTCGGGCAACCCGCCTTTTGCGCAGTACTGGGCCGACAACAACAGTTATCTTGAAGCTCCTTATGCGGCCCGCAACGGAGCCAACATCGGACAGCGCTTCCCGTTCGTTCAATATCCTCATGGAACAACAGGTATCTGGGATCAGTTCCTGCCGTTGAACAGCACACAGGCGGCATGGACGCACAATACTGTTCCCTATACGGAACAATGGAATCTGTCGATTCAGCGCGATATTCCGAGCGTGGCGATCATGACCTTGACCTATGTAGGCAGCCAGGGTCACCACCTGCTGGGAGAAACGCAAGCCAATGCTGGGAATGCGCAGTTGTGCCTGAGCGTGAGCCAACTGAGCCAGGTGGCCCCGGGCTCCCCGAGGTGCGGTCCGGGCGGGGAGAATGGCATCTACCAGAAGGCGGATGGGACGATAATCGACGGCACGCGGCCGTACAGCGTGACTTCCGGTCGCGGACTAAACGAAAATCTGCTCGATTTTGGCGATCTGGTGTGGGTAGAGACCTGGCACAGTTCCAACTACAATTCGTTCCAGGCCAGTCTGCAAAGAGATATAGGGTCGTTGCGATTCCTCGCGGCGTACACTTTTTCGAAATCGATCGACGACAACTCGGGATTCAACGATCTCTGGACGAATCCCTATAACCACAGGCTTTCGCGAGCGATCTCTGCGTTCGATTTGCCGCAGAACCTGGTGGTCAGCTATTCGTATGATTTGCCCTTTGGGAAACTGGCCGGGCGGGGTCACCGCGTGCTGGATGGATGGCAGATTTCCGGGATTACTCGTTTCACTTCCGGCCTGCCTGTGACGATTCAGTCCGGTTTCGACAGCTCGCTGGCAGGCAGCGGCGGCGGCGGCTCGGATTTCCCAATTTACAACGGGAAGCTCGTTCGCACTAATCTGCATGCCACAGGGGGACAGTACTTCGACGGACCTTCATCGTTCGCCGTCGCGGCGCTGGGAACGTTTGGCACATCCCCGCGACGGTTCCTTTTCGGCCCCGGTACGGACAACACCGACTTGGCGTTGCATAAGATCACCAAGATCACGGAAGGAACGGCCGTGGAGATTCGCGGAGAGTTCTTTAACGTGTTCAACCGGACGTCGTTCGGCCTACCGAACGGTGCCTGCAACAATACTAACTACCCCAGCCCCTGCGCCAGCAGTATGGGAGTCGTTTCCGGTACGCAAGGTGCCAATCGTATTGGCCAGGTGGCGGCAAAATTCACGTTCTAGAGAATTCGTATAGGATCTGCAAGCGTGATGAAAGGGTATATGCAAAATCTGCGAATCGCAGTGCTGGTGGCTGCAGCAATCATGAGTTCGATGGGAACAGCACTGCATGCGCAGACGCTTTATGAACAGACGGAACTCTTCGTAGGTGGTCAGGACAACTACAACACCTACCGAATCCCATCACTGATCTGCACGAAGGACGGAACCGTATTGGCCTTCAGTGAAGGCCGCAAAGACATCGGCTCGGACGGCGGCCCCACAGACATTGTTCTTAAGCGCAGCCTCGGAAACTCCGGGAAATGGACGCCATCGTTCGCACCAAAAGGCGGTGCGGGCCGCGATCGGCAACACACAATGATGTGGCTCCCCTTGCAAGTGGTTTTCCGCAGCACCCACGGCGAAGCCTATATGAATCCGGTTCCAGTCATAGATCAGAGTGACGGAACCATCTTCCTTGTTGCGAATCTTTATCCGCAACCGTACAAGGACGGAAACCAGGTCATCTGGTTGACGAAAAGTACCGACGAAGGCGCCACCTGGTCCACCCCGATCGAAATCACGCAGGGTACGGGCATTCATGAAGTCGGCCCAGGGGCCGGCATTCAACTTCGGTCGGGCCGCTTAGCCATTCAAGTTTATGACGGCATCATCTTCAGCGACGACCACGGTCAGAGTTGGAAGTTCGGCGGAGTTGCGCCAGGAGACTGGAACGAAACTCAGGTGGTGCAGCTGGCTGATGATTCGCTTCTGTTCAGCCGGAGGAAGGCGCCGAATCGCGTCTTCATGTACAGCAAAGATGAAGGGCAAAGCTTTTCACAGCCGGTTCCTGTTCCCGAAATCCCGGATCCTGATTGCCAGGGAAGTATGATTCGTTACACACGGGAAGATCAGGGTTACACAAAGAATCGCATTCTCTTTGCCAATCCCGTGAGCGGGAACCTTGGCGTCGGCGCGGGGGAGTCGGACCCCCGAGGTCGCTTCAACGTGACTGTTCGAATGAGCTACGACGAGGGAAAGACCTGGCCAGTAGAAAAGATGATTCTGCGTGGGCCGGGGGCGTACTCAAGCATGACGGTTTTCCCAGATGGCTCGATTGGGATCCTCTTCGAGACCGGGACAGCATTCGGGACATTTGACGATTACAGCGCAAAGCTGGTTTTCGCGCGATTCACCGTGGAATGGTTGACAGAGGGGAAGGACCACATAGAGAAGAAAAACTGATGCAGCACGGTTTTTCGTTGCCGACTGGAATGACCAACTAAAACAAAAGACGATAAGATCCTGGGGAAGATGGCTCAATCTCAAGAGAAAACTCGGGAAGCCATTGTCATTCCTCATCTCCGGTGGTGGATCGCCAGCCTCCTGTTTGCTTCAACAGCGATCAACTATATCGACCGCCAGACGGTCAGTGTTCTTGCTCCCTACCTCAAAATCCAATTCCACTGGACGAACTCCGACTTCGCACTCATCTTGATCGCGTTCCGAGTTGCTTACGCGTTTGGTGAGACTGCTTCCGGAAGATTTCTCGACTGGCTGGGAACGCGTTTCGGTCTGATGATCACCGTGAGTTGGTATTCGCTCGCGGCGATGGTGACGGGCCTGGCAGTGGGTCTGCGCAGTTTTGTTTGTTTCCGGTTCCTCGTTGGTGCTGGGGAATCTGCGAATTGGCCCGGCGCGACGAAGGCGGTTTCGGAGTGGTTTCCAAAATCAGAACGCGGCTGGGCGGTTGCTTTCTACGACAGTGGCTCTGCCATTGGAGGGGCCGTCGTACCTGCCCTTGTCTTGTTTCTTTACCACGAATTTGGAACATGGCGCCCGGTATTTTTCATGACGGGATCCCTCGGCGTGCTTTGGGTCCTCGCATGGAAAGCGCTGTATTACCCACCTGAGCTTCACCCTCATATCGGTGCGGAAGAGCGCGAAATGCTCCGGAATGCGAAGGAGCAGGAAGCCGCATTGGAAGTGCATGTGGTCAGGGAAGGCGAAAAAGGAAAGGCCATCCCCTGGCGTGACCTCCTGGCAGTTCGGCAGACCTGGGGGATCATCCTTGCCCGCACTCTGACTGACCCGGTTTGGTTTTTCATCATGGAGTGGTTTGCTATTTTTGTCGTTTCGAAGGGATTCCGGCTGGAAGACACACTGATTGGCTTCTGGGCCCCCTATCTCGCGGGTGATCTGGGTAATTTCTTTGGCGGTGGATTATCCAGCGAACTTATCCGGCGCGGTTGGCCGGTACTGCGCGCTCGCAAATTCGTGATTGTTCTGGGCACGCTCGGAATGGTCCTTCTGATTCCCGCGGTTTTCACTTCACAGTTTGCGCTGATTGTCTTATTTTTCTCGATATCGAGTTTCTCTTTTGCGACGTGGGCGACGATGCTGCTTGCGTTGCCTTCGGACCTTTATCCGAGCAGTGCGGTGGCATCGGTGAGTGGGATGAGCCTGACTGGAGGCGGAATTGGTACCATCGTCTCGACGTTCTTGATTGGTACCATTGTGGACCACTATTCCTTCAAGCCCGTTCTGATCGCTGCAAGCCTCGTTCCACTGATTGGCACAGGCCTTATCTTTCTGCTGATACGAAATGACGGAATTCCATCGGAAACATGAGTCATCGGATATCAATTCGCCGGCTGCTCCCCGTTGTCTCCTTGCTGGCCAGCATTCTGCCTTATTCAGTGTCCCCAGTGACGGCCCAGGTGCCGGCCGAATCGGCAACTCAGGTTGATTCAAGCGCGAGAGATCATAACGAGCGCGGGATCGCGTTGGCGCGGCAAGGGGATCATGCCGGTGCAGCAGAGGAATTTCGTGCGGCGGTGAAATTGCAACCGAATTACGCCGAAGCCTATTACAACCTGGGCATGTCTCTTGAACAAACCGGTGAAACAGAATTGGCTGTCGCGGCATTTCGGTCGGCTGCTCGCCTGCGGCCCAACGCTGCCGTGATGCACCTTGGGCTGGCACTTGCGCTCGCGCAAGGTTCCGACAATAAGAACGCGGCCAATGAATTCCGCCAGGCAATTCGTCTCGACCCCAAATCGGCAGTCGCGCATTTCAATTTCGGCTTGCTGTATGCCCAAACCGATCAGCTTCAGAGTGCAGTCACAGAATTGCGTGAAGCCATTCGCCTTGAACCGGGAATGGTTCAAGCCCACATTCATTTAGGCACTGTGCTGAAATCTTTAGGCCGACCGGAAGAAGCAATCAAGGAGCTCCGCTCAGCAGTGAATGCTGCACCGGACGATCCGGAAGCTCACTATCAATTGGCGATGGTCGTCTGGAGCACGCATGATTTACCCGGTGCGCTTGCGGAGTTCGATTCGGCACTGAAACTGAAACCCGATTACGAGCAGGCAAGCTACAATCGCGCCCGGGTCCTGAAGGAGATGGGACGCGACCAGGAATCAGCTGCCGAGATGAAAAACCTGGCTGACCTGCATCAATTCCGGGCCGACTTGTCGAGAGCGTCGAAGATTTTGAGCACCGCAGCGGAACATTTGAAGCAGCATGAGCCTGGTTTGGCCCTCAAGGAGACGGATGAAGCGTTAAAGCTCTGGAAAGACGATCCAGTGGCTTACTATCTAGCCGGGAGAGCTTGGGAGCAGCAAGGAGACGCGGATGCGGCGAAGGGGAATCTGGAACACGCGATCCAGTTGAAAGCGGACTACGCCGAGGCTTACGAGAGCTTGGGCCTTCTGAGCTGGCAGCAGGGAGATGGAAACGCGGCGATCGATTCATTGGAGCACGCTCTCACGATCTCTCCCGATACCGCCGAATATCACTACAACCGTGGTCTGGTCGCTGCCCAGCAGAGTGATCAACCGCGGGCAATTCAAGAATTTGAAGCCGCTCTCAGGTTGAAGGCCGACTATATTGATGCACTCCTGAACCTTGGGCTCGTCTACCAGGGGGAGAAGCAGTACGATCAGGCCATCAGTGAGTTTCGGAAGGCCGTTGAGCTGCAGCCGGATTTGGCGGAGGGCCACAACAACCTGGGGTTCGCTCTCCTGCAGAATGGTGATTTGAAGCAGGCAATACAGGAATTGAGGCGCTCCATCGAATTGAAACCTCGGTATGCGGGAGCCCATTACAATCTCGGCATGGCGCTGCAGGCAAGCGGAGAGCAGCAATCGGCAAATGAGCAATTCCAGAAGGCCCGTCAGCTCGATGGGCAATAACCCTGATAGTGTGCGATGAAAAACGCAGCCGAATGAATAGTGAGATCACTCTTCGGTTCGAGGAATAGATGCCTGACACGACCCGGTCGATCACGCGGCGGAAATTGCTCGCTCTCATGTCCGCTGCGTTATTGTCCAGGAAATCACTGCTCGGCCAGGATGGAATGGCCTCACGTGGACTTGCGCCGGCTCCCCGTGCAAAGCCGTCGGGAAAATCCTTTGGAGCTCGATTCGTCGATGTGGCTGCATCGGCGGGGCTTCGAGCACCGTCTATTTGTGGCGCGGTCGATCACACCAGTTACTTGATCGAAACTACCGGAGCGGGTGTCGCGTTTCTCGACTATGACAATGATGGCTGGCTCGATATCTTCGTGCTGTCCGGCACCCACATGGAGGGACAGGATCAACACGCAACCAATCGGTTGTACAAGAATAATCGCGATGGGACTTTCACGGATGTGACCGAGAAGGCAGGATTGACGCGCACGGGCTGGGCCATGGGCGTCACTGTTGGCGATTACAACAACGACGGCTTCGAAGATATCTTCGTCACGTATTGGGGCCAGAACGTTCTTTATCGCAATAATGGAGACGGCACATTTACCGACACAACCCGCGAAGCGGGCCTTCTCAGGCCTGTTCGCTGGGGCACTGGCTGTACGTTTGTCGATTACGATCGCGATGGATTTCTAGATCTTTTCGTTTCAAATTACGTGGTATTTGATCCGCAGACCGTGCCAAAAAGCTGCAACTGGAAAGGTGTCGAGGTGAATTGTGGTCCGAGGGGACTCGAGCCTGAGTCGCATATTTTGTTTCACAATAATGGAAATGGCACGTTCACCGATGTGACAGAGCAATCAGGCATCGGCAAGGCGATCCGGAGTTATGGCCTCACCGCGGTCGCTGCCGACTTAGACGGTGACGGGTGGCCGGACATCTATGTGGCATGTGATTCGACCCCGAGCCTCCTGTTTCGCAACAACCATGACGGAACATTCAGCGAAGAAGGAATGCAGCGTGGGATCGCGCTGAGCGAGGACGGTCAAGAGCAGGCCGGCATGGGGATTGGTGTTGGCGACTACGTGCTGAACGGACAGTTGGACATCGTGAAGACACATTTTCAGGGAGACATGCCCGGGCTCTATCACAACGAAGGCAAGGGAGACTTCACCGATGTCACGATTCGCGCCGGGCTGGGTGTCGAAACAGAGTACATCTGTTGGGGAACAGGATTCTGCGATCTTGACAACGACGGTTTTCCGGATATCTTCATGGTCGCCGGCGGCGTGTATCCCGAAGTGGAAAGGAAGTTTATAAATATCCCGATGGCGATGCCGCGCCTGCTTTTCCGGAACCTCGGCAACGGCACATTCGAGGAACTTTCAAATATGGCGGGACCGGGTGTCACCGCCCGCCACTGCAGTCGCGGCTGCGCCTTCGGGGATTTCGATAATGATGGAGACATGGATATCGTCATATTCAACCGGAATGAGCCTCCGTCGCTGCTGCGGAACGATCTGAGCGGCGAAAATCACTGGCTCAAAATCAGACTCGTTGGAGTGAAATCCAATCGTAGCGCTGTCGGCGCCCGCGTAACAGTTGAGTATGGCAAGAATCGACAGGCGCAGGAAGTATTGGCGCAATCCAGTTATCTCTCCGTGAATGACCGGCGTCTTCACTTCGGCCTTGGCAGTGCTCTCACTGCAAACGCGGAGATTCGTTGGCCAAATGGGAATACAGAGACGATTTCTAAAATTGATGCGAACCAACTCGTGGTCATTAAGGAAGGGGCTGGAATCATTACTTCGCAGAAGTTACCAGCCGCTCCGCATGGGAGCAGGCATTCTTAATCCGTGCGACCTACCATTCTTCCTTGGCTTCACGTATACGGGCGCATTGCTCAGGCAGACAAGTGATAGGTTTGTCCGATTGGCGAGAAAGAGGTGCCTGTCATTGGGTCTTCAGGGGCGGTGCGTCACCCGAATGCACAGCATTCTCGTTGGCACGTGCAACCCACTTGTCCCATAACTGGGGGTCGGCGAGGAGTTTTATGAAGACTCCGCCGACCACGGATCGCGCCTGGAAGTCTACTTTGTGGGCGGAAATCGTGTCGAAGAAGTCGGTCATCGGCACGCGGTCGGTCGTCTCGTTGAGAAATAGAAACACTGGATGCACGATGGCCTGGAAGTCGGACGGATTGCGGGCCAGTGTGGCGGACCATAGCGTCCAATCCAGCTTGGTGTAGGTGGCACGATTATCCAGAGGCAGCCCGTAGTGATTAAGGTGAGCCCTGTAAAAGGAAACTTCCCGGTCAGCGAGTTCGGAGGGAAACATATGCAGTCCGAGGATGTCATCCCAGACGAGATTGTACTTTTGACTCCAGGTATTGGCCTTATCAAAGGCGAGGCGGTAATGGTCACCATCTGGAGCCATTTGCATCCACTTGATTGCCATAGATCTGGCTGCGGATTCATACCGAGTTGCTGTGGCATGATCCCCGCGCATTTCGGCCAGTTGGGAGTATGCCGCCAAAGCCTCAATCGCTTTGATGGAGAGATTCGTATTGTGCGCGAGATGACCGGTGAAGTCGTCAGTGCATAGCTGATTCTCCGGATCGAATCCTTTGGCAAGAAGATACTCGGCCCATTTAGTAAGCAGAGTCCAATAGCGGCTGGCGAAGCTGGCGTCGTGCTCTGCATGCGCAATCGCGGCCGTCATCAAGAGCATGTTTCCTGATTCCTCCACAGGCATCTGCTCTCCCTCGCTGGCTTCAGCGATGGCCCCGTTTGCCAACGGATAGAACCCGAGATCGTGGGGAGCGAAGGGAAATTTCCAACGTGCCGTCGAGGCATAGCGCATCACTGGTTCCATCTGCGCTTCTACCAGCTTTGGATTGAGCAAGAGAAACATGGGCGAAGAGGGATAGAGAACATCGACAGTAGAGATATTCCCATCACTGAAGTTCTCCTTGGGCATAAAGAAAGGGATGCCATCTGCGTCTTCTACCAGTTTGTGAGCGCCGATCGCCTGGCGGAAGGCTAGGGTTGCGATGGCCGCGTACTCCGGCCCCCCGGATTTCACGAGGTCCTGCACCAGTTCGGTATCGTATGCAACGGCTCGTTTGTTCAAAGCGGGATAGTCGCGCTCTGCACCTTGGAGCAATTGACTGAAGTCTGAGAATTCCTTGCGCCAGTAGGGCAGCAGCTTCTGCTGCATGTACTCCAATGAGTAGATGTCGTCATAAGCAAGAAGCACATGACGAGATACAGTCGTTGTGCCTATTGTGCCCAGGGACAGAACGACATTCAGCGCCGGAGCCGGTGGATTATAGCTCTGGGGCGCGCGCGGTTGTCCCAGGTCGTCTTCCTGAGGAATATGCCCGGAGGACAGGAAGCGTCCGAGATAGCTATGGCTTCCAGCAGCAATTTCACTCGCACCCTCGTCTGACGGGACTGCGATATAGAAATATCCCCAGTTAATCCGAAGGTTGTCTCCCCACTGCTCCAACATGGGCTGCTTGGTAGTGCCAATGCGAAGCAAATGCAGGCCTTCGATCTGAGCGCGCGACCAGACCACCGGCTCGTCGGGATAGTTGGTCGCGATGGAGCCGTCTGCATCGAAGTACAGCGATACGCTATGAGGGTTGCCATCGCGCGACTTCACGTCCCAAATGAGATAGGTGACCGGTCGGGCCATGATCCGCATATCGTCGGGGAATGCCGGCGTAAGAAATGTCAATCGCAGCTCAATCTCCGGACTTCGCATGCTCACAATCGTCCGCGTCGGAGTAATCTGCCGCGATGTCTCCTCCAAGACCGGAATCCCGTCATCCGCACTCCCATATCCAAGATATCGATAGTTCTTCTCGTCGACCCGGATGAGGCCATTTAACGGCTGAGGGTGGTCGACATCGAGATCGCCTGCAACCTCACGCGGAGTGGCTGACCAGTGTGTGGTTGGGGAGCCGGTAAGCCGGTTTGCCGGCGACCAAATGCTGAAGTACGGGTCGTGAACCACGAGTGGAGTCGCGGGAGCGCGCAACGGGGCCGTCGACTCCTGCTGCGCGACGGAAGTGGAAAGGCCATACAAGCAAAACGTGACGACACAGATACCGGATGAGAATCTCGTCATTTCTGTCCCTCTTCCAGTGTCGATTGTTCTGTCAAACGCGACACGCTGTCTGGAATGTTCTGGAGAACAAAGACGCGAGGAGTTACTCTTCGTTTTTAACGACGGGCACTATCGGCCTCAGTTCCACTCTCTTCGTTGCGATCGAAAGCTTGGCAGGAGTCAACTCGGGACCATCCCAGTTCTCCTTGGATGCTTCAATGTGAATGGCGCCCGGCGTCCTGGAGGACTGCAGGATGACCTGTGCGAGACCATTAAAGAGGGAGCGCTTGGGTTCTTTGTCGCTTTCGTGGCAATTGGGGTCGCCGTTGCCAACGCCGATGAGCGCGCCATCGCCCGATACGTTGAATGAGATGAGATGGGATGCGGTGGGTACCGAGCGACCCTCGTTGTCGAGGGCCTCGACGGTCAAGACGGCAACATCTTCGCCGTCGGCGTCGATTTCCGTGCGGTCAGCGGTGAGACGAATCGCGACCGCGCGGCCGGTGGTCTCGCGCTTCTCAGTCTTCACGACCTTGCCCTCTTTGCTGCCGCGCGCTTCAATTGCGCCTGGCTCGTACCTGACTTGCCACTCGACATGGCCGAAGCGCGGAACCTTCTTGCTGCCCTGGCTTGTACCGTTGACGAAAAGCTCCACTTCATCGAGATTGCAGTAAACCCAGACAGGGATCTGGTCGCCTTCTCTGCCTTCAAAATTCCAGTGTGGAAACAGGTGCAGCAGCGGTTCCTTGGTCCACCACGCCTTGTAGTAGAAAAAGCTGTCCTTGGGAAATCCGCACGTGTCCACGATACCGTACTGCGAGTTGATCGAGGGCCAACCGTATGGATCTGTTTCGCCCCGATAATCGAACCCCTCCCACGCAAACCCGCCTGCTTCCCACTCGCGGGTGCCATAAAAGGTCCACCACGCTTCGGCAGTTTCACCCCAGTTGGCAGGGTTCACGTCGTAGGCGCTCACCGTGTTGCGCAGTGGCTCGGTGGTATATACGCCCCGCGTCGAGAAGGCGCTGGCGGTCTCCGAGCCAAAGATGGGTCGCTTCGGGTGCTTCTCATGGAATTTGTCAATCAGATCCAATGCATAGTTGAAGCCGACGATGTCGAGCGCGTCGGAGACTCCTCCTTCGTTGTCTCCGTGGACGGCGGCGGATACCACGCGGGTTGGATCAAGCTCATGGCATCGCTGGACCATGGTTGTACCGATCTTGACACCCTGCTCGGCCATATCACTCTGTAATCGCGCCTCTTCGTTTCCGATGGACCAGATGATGATGGAGGGCGAATTGCGATAGCGTTTGACCATGATTTCAAGCTGCGTCATGCCTTCAGAATTGGAACTCATCTGGCGGGTCTCGCACATCATCATCATCCCCATGCGGTCGCACGCCTCTACGAGTTCGGGAGTCGGCATGTTGTGCGAGGTGCGCACTGCGTTGCAGCCCATTGCCTGCAACACCCCGATCCGGAACGCCTGCAGCCGATCGGGCACAGCAGCTCCTACCCCCGCGTGATCCTGATGGTTGCAGGTGCCTTGAATCTTGATGGACTTTCCATTGAGGAAGAATCCTTTGTCGGCATCGAAATGCGCAGTGCGTATGCCAAAGCTGACGCGCTCGGCATCGCGTGGCTTTCCGTCAACCAAAACAGTCACAACGGCTGAATAAAGGTTGGGGGCATCTATCGACCAGAGCTTTGGATTGGATACAGTTGCGGTGGCCGTGAAGGTGGCGGAAGCATCTACCGCAATGGACTGTACGGGCGTTTCGGCTGTGGTCACGGTTTTGCCTGCGGCGTCGATAATTTGCCAGGCAACTTTTGCATTCTCAAGTTGTTTGCTCTCATTGCAGACCTGCGTGCCGAGGGAAAGCGCCGCGAAATTGCCGCTTAACGCAGAGCGCACCGTGCTCTCCCATTTGCCCAGGTGGAGTGCATCGGTCTTGGTAAGCCAAACATGGCGATAGATGCCCGCACCTTCATAGAACCATCCATCGCCGAAGCTGGCATCCACGCGCGCCACAATATAATTCTTCGCGCCATAGGCCAGGAAATCTGTCAGGTCGAAGCGGAAGGGGGCGTATCCGTTGTCGTTGCGGCCGATAAAGCATCCGTTGACGAAGAGCAGGACATCGCGATACGCACCGTCGAATTCGACCGCAATGCGGCGACCCAAGTCGCTGGCCGGAATCTCGAATTCGCGGCGGTACCATCCCACACTGGTCTCTGGGAACCGACGGCCAAGCGGTTTTGAGCCGTGAAGCACCGTGGACTCATCGCCACTGGGGCTCTGCGTCTCGTCGCGGACAAAGGGCAACTCAACTGCCCAGTCGTGGGGCAAGTTGAGTGACCGCCATTTGGAATCATCGAATTTTGCCTTGGAGAAACCGAATTCGCCGACCTTGGAAAAGTCATCCTGGGCATTGCCGAAACCCAAGTCGCGGACTGGGTCGGTACCGTTGCCGAGCTGGAACTTCCAGCCAAAGTCGAAGAGCAGTTGTTCCCGTGGTGCGACTGCAACCATGGCCTCTGTGGATGCGCCGGCCGGGTAACCCGATAGGAGCGCTGCTGTGCGACCCCAGGCGGACTTTGCGGCGAGTGAGGATGCTGAAACGGCGAGTCCCGAGGAGAGAAGATGGCGTCGAGAGATGATAGGCATGGAAGTCCTCCTTCAACAAAATGCCGCCGTTGAGGGCGTCAACACATCGCGCGGCAAGGAAAGCGGAACTATAAATCTAGAACGTCACATGCAGCGTATGTAACATTCGGGAGTTCGGCTTGTGCCGGTCCCACACAGGCTTGTCGCTGACCAGACGGATATTCGCTGGTCAAATGGAAACACAGAGACGATCTCTACAATTGATGCAAACCACTGGTGGTCCTCAAAGAAGGGTCCGGAATCATTGCATCCAAGAAGTTTCCGCTCCCCGCGCATGAGAGGCGGCATTCCTGATTGTTCCGGAACTTTCCTGACGCGCTTTTAAACCGAAATGCCCCCGCCGGCTTCATCGCAGATTTAAGAAAGCACCCCAATCTGGGTGAAATGAGAGATGTGAAACGCTCTCAAAATAGGCGGTAGAAATCTTATTGCACTCGGAAGTTCGACTAGGGGTTACTCCCGGACGGCAGTGTACCTACTAAGCGCCCCAAATAAAAGCGAATGAATTCATCCTTGCTGGAATGCAGGCATACCATGGCATTCGGAGACCCCTCTTCTTTGCGTGTGATGCCCTTATCATCGACCCGAATGTTCATGGGCACCACCGGGCAGATCTGCGGTTTCAGAAGATACGCGATAGTCATCGGATCGTATAGGATGGGCGTCTGTGAACCCCATTCAAAATAGAGTGCCGCCAGGGCGTTGGTGAGTGGCGTGGCGCGGCCAAAAAGGATACCGCGCTCGACCTCATCCAAACTCAGATGCGCGGTGCTATCCAGGGGAATCATCACAATGGATACACCCGAGTTAAAGAGCTTCTGAGCGGAGGGAATGTCATGTACGATATTCCACTCGGCGACCTGCGGCATGGGAGTAGCGGATTCGGACCCGTTATACCATTTGTCTATCGAGCCTCCCATAACCACTACACGCTTCAATTGAAGAAACGTAGTTGGATCTTTGTCAATCATCGCGCCAACATTAACCAGTGGCCCGATGGCGATCAGTGTCACTTCGTGGGGATTCCGGCGGATTGCTTCCAAAGTAAAGTCCACTGCATCCGGATGGACTTTGTGCTGAGCGGTTCCGCCTTTCGCGTAGACCGACTGAGAGAAGGACATTGCAGCTTCTTCAGTGAAAAGCCCTGACACCGGCGGATAGGTTGGCTTGCCAACAGCAACCGGTATATCCTGCCTCCCAGCCTCGGACAATAAACGATCGAGAAGATCAGCGCGAAGCTTTGTATCGCCGTGGGTTGTGGTGAAGCCAAGAATATCTAATTCCGGACTCTTCAGAGCCAAGGCGACAGCAAACGCGTCATCGACACCATCTCCAATGTCCGTATCGATGATCACTTTTTCCCGAGCGTTGGCGGGTATTTGAGAGAGCGCGAATGATGTCAGAGCCATGACACAGAAACAAAGGCACAGAACCCGAAGCAGATACATCGAGAATTCCCTTTCGATTCGGCGTAAACCTTCAACTGGCCTCGGACCGCTTGATTTCGTTCCTTGAGGTTTGTGGTTTCCCACCCATTCGCCAGAAAAAAGCGAATGGATGGGGCACAGGGCTGATATAGATTCACGCAGTCATGAAACTAGAACATCACGGGCAGCGTATGTAGCATGCGCGAGTTGGGTTTGTGCCGGTCCCAGACGGGCTTGTCGCTGACCAGACGGATATTCGGCAACCGCTTCATGATGGCCGTGAAAACTTCCTGCGCCTCTGTACGCGCCAATCCCGCGCCGAGGCAAAAATGAATTCCCATGCCGAAAGCAATGTGCTTGTTGTTTTCCCGCTCGATGTCGAAGCGATCTGGATCGGTGAAATAATCCGGATCGCGGTTCGCGGCGTTCAACATTTGAAAGGCGACCTGACCGTCCAGCAGTTTCTTTCCGCCTAACTCGACGTCGCCCTTGATGAGTCGCGGCTGACGGGCGACAGGGCTTTCGTAGCGGAGCACCTCTTCGATGGCCGAATTCAGGAGCGACGGGTTTTCGCGTAGTCTTTGCCATTGCTGCGGGTGGCTGAGGAGCAAGTAAAGGCCATTGCCGATCAGCGAGGTGGTGGTTTCGTGTCCAGCGCCCAACATCTGAACGCAGGTGGAAACGAGTTCTTGTTCGGTAAGCCGGGTTCCTTCGGCCTCCACCGCAACCAACTGGCTGATCAGGTCGTCGCACGGGCGTCGCCGCTTTTCATTTACGAGGTCGGCGAGGTAGGAACGCATGGCAAGCAACGCAGCTTGCGACCGTTCAAGAACGGCCGCGGGTGGACGATTGACGCCCTGAAAAGCCAAGAGTTCGTCGGCCCAAAACTTCACCTTGTCCTGATCCGTGTTGGGGACTCCCATGATGCTCCCGAGCACGCTGAAAGGCAGAGGGAAGGCGAGGTCGCGGATGACATCCATTTCGCCGCGCGACTCGACCGAGTCAATGACCTCATTGACGACCTTCCTGATCATCGGCCGCATTGCCTCGATACTGCTGGCGTTGAAGACCTTCACGACGAGTGCCCGTAGCCGGGTGTGATCGGGAGGGTCAGACTGGAGCAAGTTCTTCTGGCGATAGTGGTTTTCAAAAGGCGCAAGCTTCTGCCGCGCATCGGGCGGCAAATACTCGACTACCTTGGCAAACCTGCCGAAGTTCGTGAAATGAGCGACGTCTTTGAAAGTCGGCACCATATCGTCGTAGCGAGTGAGGATCCAGCCTCCGATGGATTCGCTCCAGTAGACCGGCTCCTTTAAGCGGAGTTGGCGGAGAAGTGGATACGGATCATCAAGGAACTCGTCGGAGACGAGCTTTTCATCCAGCGCAGTCAATGGTGTGCTTGGCATCAACAACTCCGAAGAAATGGGAATCTTTATTGCTCGTGACAGGCTTGAAACATCGCCTCAATATTTTCGAAGGGCACGCTGGGTGTGAGCACGTTGGCAGGGGCAAGGATGTACCCATTGCCATAGGGCTTTCCCAGGGCTTCGATCGAGCGCCGAATGGCATCTTTCACTTGCTGCGGAGTGAAGTCTTCGAGTCGCTGGACGTCAATGCCGCCGCAAAATGCAATCTGGCCGCCGAACTGCCTGCCGACTTCGTCAACGTTCATTGCCACCGGCTGGACGGGATCAAGGACATCCACGCCAAGTTCAACGAGTTCGGGTATCAGGCCCATAACATTGCCGCAACTGTGAAAGATGACATCCTTGTCCCAGCGGTGAATCTCGTCGATGATGAGCCGGTAGTGCTGCTTGAAGTGCTTCCTCCAAAGTGCGGGAGAAACGATCAATCCGGTTTGCGATCCCCAATCATCGGTCATGTAGACACCGGAGATTTTTGTCTGGCCCCATTCGCGAATCAGCTCGATCAGGTTGTCGCGCAGAGCCTCGAGTAGCCGTGCCAACTGAAGATCGTCGTCCGCCAGGTCGCATAGGCAATTTTCCATACCGCGCAGGAAGTGTAGCCGCTCGAAGATTGCCGGGCAGATCAGGGCAACACAGTATTTGTCGTCGCCGTGAATTGCCAACATCGCTTTGGCGCGGTCCAGGCGCCCAGGCGCATGTGGATCTGGCATATGATGTGCGAGATATTCGTCGAGCTCAGACCAATCCTCAATTGCGTTGCCCACCGGGGTGGCGCCAACGCCGCCAAAAGCGTGCCCCCAGCGCGTACCCCATTCATCCGTCCACTCGGCACTTCGGGTGAGGACCTCGATCTCGTTGATGGGCTCCATACCTTGCGGCCGGTGACCGACTGAATAGTCGTAAGGTTGAACCCAAAGCACGTCGTCAGGAAACTGGCAGTAGAGATCGGCGAGATCGTCTCCATAGCGGAGAATGACGTCGAGCGAAATACGCTTCAGCCGCGTTGGACAGCGTACGGCACCTTTGCGCTGGAGTGCTTTGCGGACCCACTCCTTGCTTGAAGGATGTTTAAGCATTGCGTCGCTCACCCGCTTATCGAAGCGAGCGATGATGGCCTCCATCTCGGAAAGGGGAAGAGTACGGAAATCGGCAGATGAGGGGCTGCTCATGCCTGTCGTGCTCACAACTTTGCCTCCAGATAGAGACCAAAGACGAATGATTGGCAGGTTGCTTGTGCAACCGATCCGATGCGCGGAAACTCTCTCAGGCACACGGAGCGCTGCAAGGGTAGGTCCGCCAGGAGTGCAATTGCGGAAGGCTGGTGTCCTAACTGTCCCGCTGCCTCATCCGCTTCGCGACGTTTCGTTTCGTCAGAGCTTCCGCGCTGGATGCGAGGTCAACCCAATGATCCCCGAGTGCTCAGAACTCTGCCTTTTTCAATTTCTAAACCGTCGATTTGTCGATTGTCAACAGAATTCTGTCTATTGTATACTGAATCCAGAAATTGCAATCTGCTCTATTGGCACCTTCACGGGACAGAGAGTCTTAATCGGGGTAGTCGCGACTCTGAACTGTTCCGGCATCTTCAGATTGGAAGCGGCCGTGTGGCGACGATTTCCCATCGCCGGGAGCCGCCGGAACATTGAGGGAACAGGTTTTTGATTTATGGGTGCAACTGATCGTGGTGTTGAAGGGCAGCGCTTTCACCGGCAAGGTCTACGGGAGTCTCGACCAGGGGCTCCTGCTCAATCTTGGGCAGGCCCTCATCCACTCGCGGCAAGGCGGATTCTTCAGGGGCGTGACCGCTGTGCTCGAACATCAGTTCGCGGATCTTGCGTGCGTTCGCGATCGAGCGCGCTTCAGATTGCTCCAAATTGCGGCTTCGCATTGCTTCAAGCAGTCCACCGTGAATGTGAAGCCAGAAGTCTCGCTGCAGGTAATCGTGTGCCTCTGTCACATAGAGCACGCCGGGCAACATTAATTGTTCCATGAGCTGAACCAACCGCCGGTTCCCGCTGGCGCGAGCAATGATCAAATGAAAGTCCGAATCCCGCTGAATTTGCCTCCGGTCCTCTTCGATGCCGGTCTCTGTGGCTTGAGCCGCCTCTTCGAGGATTCGTTCGAGTTTCGCAAAGTCTTCTTCTGTCAGACGTCCGAAGCTAAGCTGCACGGCGAGCAGGTTAAGGGCATCCACGAGCGCGTGGACCTCGGCGTGGTCGGCGTCTGTCCAGCTGCGTACATACATGCCGCGAGGCGGTCGCCGCTCGACCACTCCGATCTGCTCCAGGCGGTGAAGGGCGTCGCGCACGGGCGCCCTGCTCACCGCAAAACGCTTGGCCAGATCCTCTTCGCTGAGTCTCTGGTCCGGCACGAAGTCCCCTCTTCGCACTCCGTCCAGCATCTTGAGCACGACCCAGTCGGTCAATGCGCGATAAACAGGTTTGGAGGAAAGGCCGGAGGCTTCGTCGAGGAGACTCATCAACATGATAGTAGACAGTATACCATTTGACCCGCGCGAAAATGGTTAGGCGTTCACTATCTCAGGTTCTGGGAATTGGAATTGCAAACCGTTCAAAGGAGAAGAAATGTCAGGTCGATTGAGTGGCAAGGTTGCAGTGGTAACGGGTGGTGCTTCTGGGATCGGGCAGGCAGCCTGTCTTCGGATTGCCAGCGAGGGATGTCACGTAGCGGTGATAGATATCGACGGCGAGGGCGCGAAGCGCGTGGCGAAGGAATGCGCGAAGGCCGGAGTGAATGTATTGTCGCTCTGTTCGGACGTCTCTGACGAGAAGCAAATCGAAGCAGCCGTTGGCAGCGTCCTGTCGCACTTCAAAGCGCTGGACCTTCTGGTCGCGAACGCAGGAATTGAAGGTCCCATGCGGGACTTCGGCGACATTACCACGGCTGAGTTTGACCGGATCATGGCGGTCAACGTGCGAGGCGCATTTCTAACTGTTCGTGCTTGCATTCCGACCATGCGCGCCCAGCACTCCGGGGTAATTTGCATGACTGCCTCGAATTACGGGCAAGTTGCTACCCCACATACCACCGTTTATTGCGCAACCAAGGGGGCGGTTGCTGCTCTTGGACGTGCCTTGGCCGTTGAACTCGTTCCGGACGGGATACGGGTCAACTGCGTATGCCCTGGGAATGTAGACACACCGATGTTTGATCGGGCGCTGGCCATGCAAGTAGAAAACCCGGCACAGGTGAAGGCCGCTGCGGGTCGAATGGCGAAGCCCGAGGAGATTGCCAGCGTAATTGCTTTTCTGCTCTCCGAGGACGCGTCCTATATGACAGGGGCACAGGTGTTTGTGGACTATGGCGAAACATGCCGGCCTGGGCCGGTTTGGCCAAGCCCTCAGTGGTAATGGGATGAGCCGCTGAAGGGGGATGAGACGATTAATCGCCTCGCCGGACGAAGCAAGCTTCAAACTAGGGAAGGTCGATCGCTATGAGAAAAAGCGGGACGGGGTCGAGTAACGGAACTGGCGATGCTGCGAGGGCGATTGGTCGGGGTAAATTGGATCGCCGTGCATTTCTAGAGCGTGCCGGTCTGAGTTCCGCTGCCTTTCTTCTCGCTCCAAAATTTGGAAATGGTGCAACCCACGCTGCACTTGGAGCAGCGCCTCCTCCTCGAGCAATTTCTGGAGAATTCCACCCGCTCGCCCCCGGTGACATCAAGCCGGAGGGCTGGCTGCAACTCTATCTGCGCAAACAGGCTGACCAACTGGCGATCCATCTTCCCAAGGTTTCGTGGCCTTTTACCGGAGCGTACTGGGACGGAGAGGAAAAGCCTCCGGAAGAGCTCAGCTGGTGGCCCTGGGAACAAAAAGCATACTGGGTCGATGGTGCATTGCGGTGTGCTTTGGTGTTGCAGGATGAGAAGCTGATCGAGGGTGCGCTCGCTGCGGTTGAATACACGCTCAATCATCCTGACCCTGACGGCTACCTCGGTCCTTCCTTCGCCAGAACTGCTCAGCCACCGGCTCCTCGCCCTGTGTGGAACAACTACCGCTGGTTCCATACTGTGTTTTTCCGTGCCCTCGCAGCCCACGCGGAGGCAACCAAGAACCCGCGCGTCGCTGAAGCCATGCGGCGACATTATCTCGCCGACGAAGGGCGGATCGATTATGGCGGCCCATCGCGCAATGTCACAAACATAGAGGGCATGCTTTGGGCTTACGAGCACACCGGCGACCGGCACCTGCTCGCGTTGGCCGAGAAAGCATGGAATGATTTCACGCACAGTGCTCGGCCGGGAGATCATCAGTCAGGGGACCTGCATCCAGATCGCGTGTTTGCCAACACTCCCATCCATGCCCACGGCGTCACCTATATTGAGAAAGCGAAGCTGCCGGCCATTCTCTACATGCATACCGGCAATCCGGAATATCTACGTTTTGCTCTCGCAGCCCAGGAGCGCATCTTCAGTCACCACATGCTCATTGACGGCATGCCTTCAACCAGCGAGGACTACAGCGGGACCACTGCACTCGATGCGCACGAGACTTGTGACATCAGCGATCACACCTGGAGTTGGGGATACTTGCTGATGGCCACCGGCGACGGCCTATGGGCCGACCGGATTGAGCGTGCCTGCTTGAACGCGGGGATGGGCGCCATCAAAAAAGACTGGAAAGCCATTCAGTACTTTTCAAGTCCCAATCAGGTTATCGCTACCCATAACTCCAATCACGTGCCGCTTGCTGATTCAGAGGACGCACCTTGGATGACTTACAGTCCCAATCCCGGACACTTATCTGCATGCTGTGCGGGGAATGTGCATCGTCTCTTCCCGAATTATGTCATCCGCATGTGGATGGCTGATGCCAGGACTGGCGGAATCGCAGCTATGCTATATGGTGCTTCAACCGTGCGCGCTGAGGTGGGTCCGAGTCGTCAACGCATCGAGATCAAACAGGAGACAGATTACCCATTCAACGAAGAGATTCATTTCACTGTTCACTCGCCGAAGCCTGTAGTTTTTCCGCTTTTGCTCCGCATTCCCGGCTGGTGTAAGGACCCATATCTCGCCCTGAACGGTCACCCGCTGAAATTTCCCATCGTGCATAAGGGCTTTGTGAAACTGGAGCGCACATTTCATCCGGGAGATCGCATCACGCTCACCTTACCCATGCAAACTGTGCTCACCTATTGGCCAGGTGATGGCCTGGGCATAGAACATGGACCATTGGTCTATGCATTAGCGGTCAAAGAAGACTGGGCGCCCGTGATCGCGCCAAAGTGGTCCACAGCGGAATTTCCGGAATGGGACGCCAGAGCCGCAAGTGCCTGGAATTACGGCGTGGGCGTGAGCGAAACTCAGCTCTTCTCCGAAGCAAAGCTTGAACGCAAGCCGATGACGGATGATCCCTGGGCAGACCCGCCTGTCACCTTCACCGTGCCTATGAGAAAAATCTCCAGCTGGGATCTGAACGTTAACTCTAAACATTCTGACTGGAAAGAAACCCCGCCATTACCAGAGATAGACGACGAGCTGATTAAAGCGCTCTCAAAGATCGAAATCGAGCGCGTGCCCCTTGTTCCCTATGGCGCCACTCAACTGCGCCTGGCAATTTTTCCAAAAGCCGAACGTTGACTCAAAATCCCAAAGCAACTTCGCGTCCAACACCAGGAAGGCGCGCATGTTGCGAAGTGAGCGACGAGTTCGCGCGAAAGTGCCTCTTTCAGGGTTGTGGTTGGGGAAAATCGATCATGCAAGCTTCCAATAAACCGAATAGCGATCGCGAACTATCGAGGCAAGCGGAACAAAGCGAATTGGTGCATTGGACGTTGAACTGGCTCCAGCAAACTGGAGGGGACCTGTTCGAGTAAGCCACTTGACCGGGTCACGGTCCGCGACTGCCAGACGTGGCACATCGGGGGCGGCGACGGCTGCATATTGCAGTTGGTCGCTTCCTGCGTACGGAGCGTCGAGAGGCATTCCATTGCGCCCGAGCAGGCCCGCCAACACAAGCGGTCCGTAGAGGATTGCGATGAGAGATGGATCATCTGGCATGGGTTCGAGCCGGAGATCCATTGGAAGCTCGGCCGATATGATATCCCCATCCCGCCAGGTTCGTTGCAACCTGAGGTATGAGCCGGGTTCGCTGTGGCCACGCGTATTCTCATTAATCGCAACCGCGAATCGTGCTCCTGCCCATCTCGGATGACGTAGGCAGATCGTCGCCTGCACGGGGCGCGCGCATCGCACGATCCATTTGCTCCGCGGCTCATGAGGAAATGCTGTGCGCTGCACGAGGCGCATTTCCTTCTCTTTCCAGGTGACTTCTGAAGCGATGAACTGGTTGATCCATAATGCTTCGTCTGAACGGAAGTAGATGCTCTCACCATATTTTGCGTGATTTTCCATTCCTGTTCCGACACAGCACCAGAAGGACTTTTCCGGGGTGCTGAAAGTCTTGAAGTGGCCCGGCTTGAGCGACATGAAATATGTCATTCCGGGAGTTCTGTCATCGACGGATGCGAGAATGTGGTTCCATAGCACCCGCTCAGTGAAAGCTGCAAGGTGCTCGCGAGGGTCATCCGCGAAGAGCCGGTCGGTGAGCTTGACCATGTTGTAGCTATTGCACGTCTCAGCTGTTGCCGGCGACAGGTGGTCACCCATCTTTCCTTTGGGATAGAAATGCTCCTTGTCGCTGTCCCCTCCGATCACATAGGATCGGCCTTGCGTGACCGTTTCCCAGAAGAATTCGCCACCCTTTTGGGCGGGGAGGTCGCCAGCGATCTCATACTGTCGAAAGAATCCAATCACTTTCGGAATCTGCGTATTTGCGTGAAGGCCATCCAGATCGTCAATGCCTTGAGCGAGGGGTTCCAGCACGGCCTTGTGGTTAAATCTGCGCGATAAGGTCAGATACTTGCCGTTGCGCGTAATGGCATAAAGATCGGCGAAGACCTCATTCATCCCGCCATGCTCGTCTCTCAGCATCGTCTGCATGTCGCTTTCGCTCAGATGATCTGTGAGTGCAAATGCCCATTCGCTGAATCCTGTCAGGACCTTGAGCGCCTGGTCATCATTTCCATAGGTGTAAGCATCTCGAAGACCAGCGCACATCTTGTGGAGCATGTACCAGGGGGCATGCACGCCGTTGAGACCAATCCTGTCGATGTAGATGTTCCCTTCGGAGATCTCGCGAAAAATGCGTTGCGCGTCCACTACTCCACCAACGTAGCCGTTCCCATTTGCGCGCTGGCACTCTTCAAGTTCACCCACTACGTATCGCCGTCGTTGAATAAGCGTGCCGTCGTGCGTGGCGCAGCCGAACATCGAGCAGGCGGAAAGATAATGTCCGAGCATGCGACCAACTTTTTCTTCCCATCCTTCGTAGGGTTCTGCTTTCGGCGGGAGTTCCGCGGTCGTGCGGAAATAGTGCAGAAAACGATCCGGATCAAGCGAAAGTAAGTAATGGTGATCGCGCTGCATTGCGTCGAAAAACGGGCCTTCGGTCAGCAGTACATCGTTGAGCCTGAACATCTGCGCTCTTCGCGGCGCATTGGGATTTTGTTGCATCCGTTCCTTGGTTGTGTCGCGATTTGTTTCAACAAAGGCCAGTGAATTCCGTGCAAGAAGGGCGATCGCACCTGCCAGCTTTGCGGATTGGGCAAGCAGCACTCTTCTGCTGAATCGACGTTCGCGGATGTTGTACATCGCTCCGGCTCCTTTGCGGCGTCGATCCACTTCACCGCAAGAACCAGAGGTTTCGCCTGGCATTCTGTTTACCTCGGGTGAAGCGGCATTTCACAGTCTATAACCTACTCGCCGCAGCGTAGAGATGGCCTGCCCGGTAATTTTGCAATCAGGATGCCAATTCCTCAGATTGGCTGATAACCCTGACATTGCCCACCATCCCAGGTGTTGGAATGTTGTGATAGATCGTAAAAGTATCTTCAAGCTTTTGGCCTGCTTGAAAATCGCTGAAACCGCGTCCGGGGTTGAGTACGCGCGCAACGCCAATCAGGTGACACTGCTCGCGAACAGCGTCTCTGGCAGCGACGGAAAGCTTTGCCGGATTGACGATGTTACCTGGTCCTGGATCTGCTAAGTGCGCTGACGGGGATCCGTGGCAGCGCGCGCATCCGATCGCGACCTGCGTGAACGGAGGAGAACGAAACTCGTTTCTGGTGCCGGGCACGTGAGCCGATGCCTCGGCATGGCAGAGGGACGAACATCGTTGTCGGATAGGCTCTGGCCTCAGCTTGGTTCTGGACCCCCCTCCATCCCCCAATCGCCTTTTGCACCAAGTCAACCGCTGGCCAACTCGACATCTGCGCAAATGCCGGGTGCCCTCGTTGATGAAATAAATGGCTCTTGGACTGCACTTGACCCCTTAGTCTCAGCGAACGGGAAACGGCTTGATGAGAAGTCCCAGCGGCCCGGCCCAAAACCTCGGAGCGCCTAAAACTTTTAGTTGACAAGTCTTGAGATTATCGATTATAGATTATCGCGAAAACAAAAACGGGCTTGCTGTTTGCGTTTCGACAGAGCGCTGGCCGCAAGGCGTTTGATATGGTGTTATTTTTCGCGGGTCTAAGAGGTAACTCTCTTTTTTGCAGTTACTTGGAGGGTTGGAGATCATCTTACCGATGCAGCAAATCACCGGATTGAGAGGCAGACCGATCAGACATTTGGAAAAGCTGTCCTGGTTTCCGGAGAATTGTGGATCGTTCATTCGGGAAATGACCTGTGAGAAATCACCAGTTTTCGATTTGAATCTTTGGGCTCAACATCCACGCCCGAGATGGGAAACAGATCGAGGAGCTCAATACAAACGGAGAAGAGCTGAAAAAGAAGGTTATGTGGGCCTGCAGAGATATGGACCTTTCTTGCAGCGGCTTTTCGTTTTTGGGGTGAAGAGTTTTATTCCGCTGGTTGTGCCGGGTCGGTTTGTGCACAATCCTCAGCGGTCCTGAACACGGTCAGAGGCATATCAACCATTTCCATGCATAGAGGCTGAAATCGAAGTCGTTACGGCTATGCCGAGAATACCGGGCGCCGTCACGACACGTGCACAACAAACTGTTTACGAGAGGCTAAGATGACACGAAACCTTAGGAGATTCTTCAAGATCCTGGCGCTGGCATTGATCATTTCAACTGCCAGTTGCTACGCACAATTCAATGCAGGGATCCAAGGAACAGTGCAGGATCAGAAAGGGGCTGTTGTTCCAAACGCAACGGTCACCCTCATTAACGACGCAACTGGCATCAAGCAGACAACGCTGAGCACAAGCGGCGGCGTCTATCGCTTCACGAGCCTGGCTGCTGGGAACTACACCGTCTCAACGACAGTGCCTGGATTTTCGCCCGTCTCAGAGGCGGTTGTCCTGACTGCCAACCAGCTTTTCGACGTTCCTCTGACCCTCGCAATTGCGTCGGCTTCGTCGACGGTCACGGTGACCACACAGGCGGCACTTCTCGACACCTCAGACAGTCGTTTCGAGGAGACACTCAATACCACAGCGCTGACTGACCTGCCTTTGCCTGGCCGGAATCCGACCAACGTACTGACAGTCGCGCCCGGCGTTACCGGGTTGGGCGGACAATCTTCTCCCGGTGCGAGCACGTCAACCAATTTCGCTCCTGAAAACTGGGTCAATGCCAGCGCGAACGGGCGCGGTGCGAACGGGAATCTTTACATCGTGGACGGTATGGACGTCACCAGTTTCATTCGTCCAGGAGTGCTTAACCTGACGCCCAATGCAGATTCTCTGCAGGAGGTCAGTGTTCAGACAAACACATACACTGTCGACTATGGACGCTCTAGTTCGATTCAGACGGTTATGTCGAGCAAGTCTGGCTCCAACGAATTCCATGGGCTTGCCAGCGACTATTACGAGTCGCAGGAGTTGCAGGCAAGAGGCGAATTCGGCATTCCCAAAGGGACGGCACTGCCGCCTTATCACATCAGCAATTTCTCATTTGCCTTGGGTGGACCCGTAATTCCCCACCATGAATTTTTCTTCTTCGTCGGCTATGAGCCGTACTATTCGATCGCTTCAAGCGGCAGTTCACTGACCACGTATGAGGACCCTGCATTCGTGCAGTTTGCACAAACAGTTCAACCAGGCACTGGCGAAACCCAGATAATGGCCAAGTATCCGGCTAGTGCAGCGACGACAATTGGCGTAAATTCCACCGCAGGGCAACTGTGGAGCAACACACTCCCATCGGGGAGTCAGGCATCCTGCCTGGCGGGGGATGGAAATCTTGGCGCCGCGTATGACAACATCCCATGCGCCACGCCGGTTCTTGACACAGGCCGGTTCACTCCTTCCAGCGTCTACAACGCAAAGCAATACAACATTCGCTTGGACAAGACTTTCAAAAGGGACCGTCTGTTCGGCAACTTCTACCGCAACACGGCCAATACGGGGGGCCCCAGCGTTCGACCCGCGTTCGACACCACCAGCGACTACTACGTGTTCAACCTGCAGGCGAACGAGACGCATACGTTCTCGCCGAGTATGTTGAACGAAGCAATCTTCGGCTATTCGCGGATTGAAGGCTTCGCCGACCAAAACGGAACATTCACGGTTCCGATCGTGAGTGTGAACCAGCTAGGCAACGGCTTTGGAGATGGCTTCGCAGACGGGGACTACATCCAGCACAGCTACCACTGGCGTGACGTCCTGACCAAGGTTGTAGGCTCGCACAGCATTAAGGCTGGCTTCGACGCCTGGCGAGGCGACGACGATGTGTTTTTCCAGGGAGCCGATGGAATACCGTCACTGCAATACAACAACATGATTGACTTCATCAACGACAACATCTACTCCGAGAGCGGTCTCTCCTACAACGTGGTCACTGGAAAACCCGTCCCGTACACTTACGGCTATAAGAAGACCACCTTCGGTATTTTCGCGGAAGATAGCTGGAAGGTAAACCGCAAACTCACAGTCAACTACGGTGTTCGATATGACAACAACGGTAATCCGTACGTTGACGAAGCTCTGCCACCGAAGAGCTTTGATGCGCCGGCCAACGTCATCTCGAACATGACACTCGCATCCGGTTCGAGTTTCTCCGGGCAGATCGCAAATGCGGTCTTCAAGGTTCAGCCTAATGTGTACCCCTCAGACCGCAACTGGATTTTCTCACCGCGCGTTGGGCTGGCATACGACCCCACGCTCAGCGGAAAGTGGGTAATCCGAGGTGGAGTAGGCCTCTTCCACGATCTCCCGACGTTGGGGAACGAGGAGAATCTCCTGGGTAATAATGCGCCTGGGCCTACGGTGCCAACTTTCTTTAGCAACGGATCGACGGCGCCTCCGATTTTCGGCCTGGGAACACAAAATCACTATCCTTTTGGATTCACCTATCCGGCCTTCGTTGGCACTCCGTTGGATGCGAACGGTGGCATCGTCGGCTCGAACATCTCGATGGGCGCGGTACAGCAGAACCTATCTACTCCGAATACGGTGAACTGGTCTGCGGCGATCGAACGCCAACTCACGCCTAGTCTGACTGCCAGCATAGGATATGCGGGAACGCACTCCTCCGACCTGATCGTAGTTGGTGGGAACACGGGCGATACCAGCTATGACGTCGACGTAAACCTGTCGCCGGGAGACTTGATTCGGAATCCGGCGTTTGACTCCAGCGGGGCTTGGACCGGAAGCGGAATTCAGACGCGCCTCAATCCAAGCTTCGGTCACATCAACTATGAATTCAACGGCGCTCGTGCAAACTACAACGCGGTCATTGCTGCAGTAAGGGGCCGCTTCGGAAAGCACGGGTTCCTGACAGCGTCCTATACGCACTCAGTTTCAAAGGATGACTCGACGAACTATCCGGACGGATACACTGGCGCCGGTGGTGGAACGAGTTACAACGTCGAACAGTTTTACAGCCCATCGAACTGGGATGTTCCGAATCGCGTTTCGATGGGATCAAGCTACGATATCCCCGGCTTGACGCATAGGGGCGGCTTCGTCAATCGGCTCACATCGGGCTTCAACCTGGCTTCGACGATGATTCTCCAATCCGGCACGCCGTTTTACGTGACAAGTGGAAATTCACTTTCCTTGATTGACACTACCGGCGTCACTGTGACCTCAGATAACTATGCAAGTGAATTGGCTGCGGGGAACATCGCCTACGCTGGCAATAGCGGCAACTATTCCGCAGATGGAGACAACGGCAGCGACGTTCCGGACGTAACCAGCTACCACCAAAAGCACGATCGGAAGTCGTATCAATTCACCGGTGTGGTTGACTCAGGCATCATTACCCACTCTCAGTTTGCCGTGCCGGCATTTTCGGCAAACGGGGCCCAGGGGAATGAAAAAATGAACGCATTCCGCAACCCGGGCTATGCCGATGTGGATCTAACCGCGAGAAAGAGCACTGCAATCAACGAGCGCTTCCACCTCGAATTCCGCGTGGATTTATTCAACCTGTTCAACCGCGTCAACCTGAACGGGGTAGACGCTAACTACAACGACACGAGCGCAGGTTTTGGCACGGTGGGCAGCAGTTTGCCTCCGCGTTACGAACAGCTGGGAGCCAAGTTTACTTTCTAAAATTGGCTGAACATCAACCAGCAAAGGACTTACTTCAACAGGACCGGGTACGTGCAGAACGTACTCGGTCCTGTTGATCCGAACAAGAATTCAAGTCTCGTTGGGCTATCAAGCCGCCACGGGAAACGTCGGGATCTTGCCGGTCGGGTTCTTTGTGGCAAATCCAGGTATCCTGTTTCACGCTTGAGTTCACGAGTGGCGACGAGGTCGATGGCCTCTGTCGCCACTCTTATTTGATTGAGAGTTTAGCCAGCAATTCTTCACTTGGATTTATTAGTCGCTTGAATCGCCGGTGAGAGTAATCGCGATTCGCGAGACCGCCTGTCGCTTTGCATCCAAATATCTTCACAAATCGTTCAAACTAATGCTGGGGATGGGTCTTAGCAAGTCCAAGCGCTCATTGATGACTCACAAGTCCTGCAACGCGGACCGGTATCCCCAGCTGTTCAAATGCCGCCAGATCGACATTGACGGATTTGTGCTCATCATAGGGCGGTCTGAATTGCTTCCCCAATGACGCATATTTGCCGCCCGCTGCGCGATTGTATGGCAATAAATCCACTCGAACCAACTGGTTCCTACCCGCGATGAGTTGAGCACTCGCATGAAGATTCTCGTCGGAGTCTGTGACACCTGGGATCAGGGGAATGCGGATGACGAATGGAATGCCCATCCTTGATAAAGAAGCAAGGTTTCGAAGGATGAGAGAGTTGTCGACTCCAGTAAATCGACGATGCGCTTCCGGGCTGACCAACTTGAGATCGAAGTAAACAAGGTCACATTTCTGGGCAACGAGCTTGAAGTCCCGCTCTCGCGCGTAACCCGACGTATCCAGCAGCACATGGATATTCTTCAATTGATCGATGACAGCGGAGACAAATCCTGCCTGCAAAAGAGGCTCGCCTCCGGAGAAGGTAACGCCGCCTCCACCCATGTGAAGAATCGCTGATTGACGGTTCAAAACTGCCGCGAGTTCGTCAGCGGAATATTTCTTTCCGACAATACGCGCTCCATTCTTATTCTGGATAATTTCCGGACATGGCGACATCCCCTCCGGATTGTGGCACCAGGCGCATCGCAGAGGGCATCCCTTCATAAACACCGTCGTGCGAATGCCAGGCCCATCATGCACCGTGAATTCGCGAACATCGAAGACAATTCCAGCGCGCATGCTCATCCTGACCCTAGTCGCCGTAGATATGCCGGGAGATGATCTGCTCTTGATACTCCGGTCCTAGTTCGCAGAAGTAACCGCTCCATCCCCATACGCGTACGATCAGATTGCGATGACGTTCGGGATGCTCGCGAGCGTCAAGGAGAGTGTCAAGATTGATCGCATTCAACTGCAATTGCTGGCAGCCTAATTCCGCGAAGACACGAACCAGCAAGGCGCATTTGGTCAGGCCTTCTGGATCTGCAAAAACAGAGTCGGAGAGCTCGATCGTGATAGGGCCGCCATTACAAACGCGCGAGTAGTTCAATCGGCTGAAGGCCTGCAAGACGCTGAAGGGTCCTCGAATCTGGGCTTGCGGCGAAGGCGCAAGGTTGGCGCTGAAAAACTCGCCCCGCTTGCGGCCGTCTGCTGTTGCACCGATGGGTGTTCCGCTGCAGTCCCCCGGCTTGCCACGGGTGAGCCAGACGTAATACATCGCTGACCCGCACCCCGGACGGATGTGCCCGTGACGGCCGTTATCGTGGTGCGCTTCGCAGGCATCGGCAAGAGAATCGAACAGCCAAGCCAGCAGCTTATCTGCTTCCGGGTCATTCCCCGTTTTGGGAGCATTATAGAGAAGTTGGTTCTGAGTAGATTCGAATCCCTCGAAATCTGCGTCCAACGCTGGAATCAGATTTTTCCGTGGTATGGTCTGCTTCTCATAGACGAGCCGTCCAACTGCCGCGAGAGCGTCAGCGGCGCTTGAAGAAGCTGCTCCATGGATCCCAAAGTTGTTGTACTTCAGACCCTGAGAAATGTCGCGGCCGGCCTCCAGGCACCCGTCCATCAGGACTGAATAATATGGAGCGGGAGGTAGAAGCAGATGCGAATAGCTCTCCGCTAATTCATCGACCTGACGGTGGATGTTTTCCGCTGTATGCGCGAGAATGGTTTCAAAGCT
This sequence comes from uncultured Acidobacteriota bacterium, assembly GCA_963725945.1. GTDB lineage: Bacteria > Acidobacteriota > Terriglobia > Terriglobales > Acidobacteriaceae > Telmatobacter. The sequence goes on from CAVSAW010000022.1 coordinate 539,101, forward strand.
TTCGCCATTTGCAAGACTAGTCCGTATCGCCTGGTCTACCGCTATAGGCATCGAAACCGCCCCAATATTGACGATTTCCATACCTTTGCCCGGGATAATGAATTCCCAGCAGGCAGCCACTGTATAGTCGCGGGCGTCATCGGGATGATAGCCATTGGCGATCAAAGCGGGGATCACCACGTCGTCATTTGAGTATTGCGGGAATCCCAGACCTCTCCGGGTAAGTTCGGTCGCTAATGTCAGCAGGGAGAGGTCGGTTTGTGCGCTGATCCGCAGATTCACCTTTGGATCAATCATGTTTGTGTAGAGAGCCGCGCGGATCGCCATGCGCGTCAATTCGTTCACGCCGACTGACCCATCGCGTGCGATCCCGCCGAGCATGATTGTCTGACCGTTGTCTCCCTGCTGGACCCCGGGGTAAAGATCACTGTCTTTATTCAATGAGATGAAAAACTCAGCAAGCAGTTCTTCCGCGGATGGAACAGTGAGGCGGCCTGCCTCAAGATCGCCTTTGAGATAGGGCCAGAGATATTGATCGATCCGACCGAGGCCCACGTGATAATGCCCGGCCATCCAAACTACCGCGTGCAAGAGCCGGAGCGATTGGAGGGCCTCGTGAAACGTACGCGCCGGGAGTGCCGGCACACGCTCCAGGATTTGAGCGATCTCAATTTTGCCAACGCTCCGTGCTTGCTCTGCGTAGCGCGACGCAAGATTGAGCACGGCATCGATAGTTTCCAATGCACATTTCAGGAACTCCGTGGCGTCCGCATCATTCGTCTTTCCACCAAGTGTCTGCTCTGCGACGCGTCTCCGCTCCAGGAGGCCTTGCGACAAGACCATCTCCCAATCCGCGCAGATGTTGCTGATGGGGCCAAGTTCGTGCAATGTCCTGCCGGTGGTGATTCGCTGCATGACTTCGGGAGTGTAAATCGGTGGGACACAAGGCACCGTGCGAGTGAAGACGATTCGCTCGTCCGGGTGGATTACCGGTTGTTCGGCTTCGCACATACGATGGACGAGACGGGCTGCTCGTTGAGGCCAGGAGAGTCCTTCGTTCTCGCACTCTGTAAGAACATCGGGGGCACAAGACAGCCGCAAGCTCTTGTGCTCCAGATTTCGAACTCTTATCTTCTGTGCGTCCAGGCGCGCGGTAGAGAAGGGAATAGCGGAATTTGAGGACTGCACTTCGAGCTCTGCAATCGTCATAGCGTCTCCATCGAATCTTTAATCTATGTTCTTTAAGTAGAGTTCCACTGATTCGCACACTTGTCAAACCGAAACGCGGCCATCAGAAAGGCCAAAGATGGGGCCGTCGGGCCGGTCTTGCAATTCACCCTATGATTCTGCGTCGACTCCAGGCAGGAGTCCGTTTGTAAGTATTTTATTATCATGTACTTTAGTGAATTTCAAACCAGCTTTCGGTCCTTCGAAGCGTTTCACGTCGAACGCATCGACTGAGGCTGATCTAGGGCATCTTGTGCGAAGTCTAATTTGAACACAACTCTACGAGCAGGCCACTTTTCAAAGAGTCTCCGGAGTGGCCAGTGAGTTGGGGAGGGAATAAGGGTCCATCGCATTCACGCCTGCGACCGCGCGAAGGCGTTTTGCTTGAGGCTTACAAAAAATCTACCGGTAGGATTCCTTCGAGGATGATCAAGCGCAGGGGCTCCTCCACGCTCATTTAACAAGCCGAGACAGGTCCATTTCTTCTTCACTGATGCCGAGTCCGTATTGCGCATTCCAATATTGAACTGTTTGTTTGATGAATGCCTTACGAGCCGTGTCCTTATCGCCGCTTCGCAGCCCTTCGAGAATCCCCAAATGTTCCTGGACAGCCGCAAGGCGTTCGCTCATTGCTTTAGGATTGCCTGGCCATCTATCGACGATGGAAAAAACGAAGAGGCGAAACGTGATTGTCTCCAGTGTGCTCCGCAAAAATTCATTGCCGGCCAATTCCCAAATCTTGCGGTGAAATGACACGTCACTTTCATGAAAACTCTTGACGTCGATTTCGGTCACACCAGACCCAGCCATGGATGCAACAATCGCCGTGAACTCCTTGTCCGCGGCGGGAGTAAAGTTTTCAGCAGCCTTCCCAACCGCAATCGCCTCAAGTGGAATGCGAACTTCTTGAATTAGACGAAAGTCTTCGGGGCTAAGCTGCGCCACGTATGTTCCGCGTTGCGGCGTCTTCCGGAGGAGGCCTTGATGCTCGAGTTCATGCAACGCCTCGCGCAAAGTAGGTTGCCCAATGCCGAGACGCACGGCCCATTTCTGTTCGATGATTCGATCGCCGCCACGCAACTCGCCAGAAATAATTGACTCGCGGATTGCTTGCGCGGCGGCTTGAGGAGCAGATTGAATGATCAGTTGTCGGCCGTTGACCTTTGTGTCCAGCATTTTCGCGTTCACCCGACTGTCGATTTCTCGTTACTCTATAATAAACTAATTCTTAACCCGTAACTTGAAGGAACTGCACGTCTGATCTAAGAGTTCTCGCGCTTCGCTGGAATCCGACTCATCGTTGGCGCGGAGAATCCGATTGCTCTTCAGACCGAGACTGTTACTTGTCCAGGGTGCGGTTGTAGTCCCGAGTCACTCAATCTTTGATGCGCAGGTCGGACGACTTTTTTCGGAGATTTAGTCCCCCATCCATGACTCCTGTACCGGTCCCTCATCTGCGAGCAGCGCCGGTCGCAAGATCGATGAATTTGAATCTCGCGCATTGGAGATCACTGCTCCATCAAGCTGTATGACTGGTCAGGATGCTGGAGAGGTTTGGCCATCTCTCTCACAACCGCCGGCCCCGATATTCTTCAAGGACAAGGGCTTGCATATGACAAAAGATAATCTATAATTATTCGCATGTCGAGGTCGCCTCATCACGGGGTTTCACTGGCCGGATCGGCGGTCGAGCAGACGTACATCTTCAGCAAAAACGACCCCTATGATCGCACTGCTTCCATCCAATATGTGGTTCCCAAGTTGATGGAAAGCAAGCACTTTATGGCGAGTATCCGAGAATTCCGGCCCTCCCTGAATACTCTCGCGATCTGGTTTCTCGGGCAGAATGGGTTCATTCTGAAGGATGACTCAAGTCCGCTCATCGGTGTCGATCTGTACCTCACGAACAGCTGCGCGTCCACGTATGCGCACCTGCCCTATCGGCTGGATCGGCAACTGCCGGTTTTCATTGATCCTGAAGACCTGGATATCGACGTATTCATCACCACGCATTCGCACCAGGACCATGCAGACCCCGAGACAATTGTGAGGATGGAGAAGTCGATCGCCAAGTTTGTCGGTCCTTTCGACTCGTGCCGTTTGTATGGGGAGTGCGGTGTGCCAGAGACCAACTGCCGGCTGATCCATCCTGGCGAGAATCTTGAACTGGGCGGCTCCACGACTTTGCAGGCAACCTTCGCATTGCCGACCGATGCTACAGACCTGAATCATGCCGGCATGCTTCTTCGATTCGCGAACGGGATTACGTTTTATAACTCTGGAGATACTGCCTATGCGGAGCGACTCGCGCCATTATTGCCGGCGGACGTCGATATTTGTGCCATCTGTATCAATGGAGGGTTCCATAATCTTTCGCCTGCAGAGGCTGCCGCCGTCGTCCATGCGATACGTCCGCGGGTCGTGATTCCGTGCCACTACGACATGATGATCAATAATGTGGGTTCGCCTGAAATGTTGCGGGTAGCGATGGACCACATCGGTTCACAAGCGGCCTTCAAGATGATGAAATATTACGAGCCATGGATTTATCAGAAAGCCTAAGCGGAGATACTGCTGCCGCTCGCATGTCGAAATCAAATTAGAGCGTAAGGATTGGGGATTCATGGAGATTTCTCTCGAAGGTAAAGTTGCTGTGGTAACTGGCGCGTCCTCAGGTATAGGACTCGCTATTACGAGAACATACCTCGAGTGCGGGGCAATGGGAGTGGTTGCAGTATTTCGCAGGTCGGAAGTTCCAAAGGAGCTCGATGAGGCCCAGGGCCGCCATGCAGGGCGACTCGCAATCGTTCAAGGCGATGTTGGTGAAGAGGAAACTTCGATCGAATTCACCAAGGCGGCGGTGGATCAGTTTGGCAGGCTTGATGTTTTGGTTGCCAATGCGGCGGTCAGCATCGTCAAGCCACTTCACTTGCATTCGCCTGAGGAATGGGATCACGTGATGAATTCCAACGCTAAAGCCCTCTATTGGGCGGCACGCCATGTCATTCCACTCATGATTCGACAGGGAGGCGGGCTCATTCTCATCAGCGGATCCATTTCTGGCGAGGTTGGAATTCCGACTCAGGGAGCTTATGCAGCATCGAAGGGCGCGCTACACCAAATGACGCGCCAGATGGCCATCGAGTACGCGCAATACAAGATAAGGGTTAATACTGTGGCATGTGGCACCGTTGATACGCCGATTGTCTATCGGTCCGCGGAGGCTTCTGGAGATCCCGAAGGCTACTGGGCGATGCTGCGTAACGCTCACCCGATAGGCCGTATCGCGAACGCAGATGAAGTAGCAGCTTTCTACGCTTACATGGCAACCGACCTGGCGAGCTTTTTCACTGGCGCGGTTCTGATGATGGACGGCGGCTACACCGCCCAGTAAGGAGTCTTAATGAAAACGATGCTTGCTGCACGTTATTTGGGGCCTCACCGGGTAAAGCCACAGGAAGTGTCGTTACCGGAGATCGGAGATGAGGAAGCACTCATCGAGGTGGAAGCCTGCGGTTTTTGCGGGTCGGATATCAACATCATTGCTGGAACTCATCCACGCGCAAAAGCGCCTCTTACGCTCGGACACGAACTGTCGGGGCGAATCATTCAGATACGAACTTCCAATCAAGCACTGGCAATTGGAGATCGCATCACCACATATCCGCTTATCTCATGTGGTCATTGCCATGCATGTACCCATGGGAATCCTCATGTCTGCACGAATCTGCGACTTTACGGCTTCGATGTGGATGGAGGCATGGCTCAGTTTGTAAAGTTGCCCGTGTCGTCACTGATTAAGCTGCCGGACGGGATGTCGGCCCGGATAGGCGCGTTGATTGAACCACTAGCCGTCGCAGTTCACGGGGTGGCTCGCGCGAACTTGGAAAACGTGGAACTTGCAGTGGTATTGGGAGCAGGTCCCATAGGCCTTCTGACGGCATTGGTGGCGCAGGCGCGCGGCATACCTCACGTAATCATCAGCGACGTTCTGGCATCACGGAAGGAATTCGCCGAAAGTCTTGGGCTACGCGCAGTGGACGCGGGTGAGAGTCTGCGAGAACTGGTGATGGAACTCTCAGGCCAAAACGGAGCGGATCTTGTTTTCGAGTGTGCAGGGCATCCATCTTCGGCGTTGGAGATGAGCACTCTTGTACGTTCGCGTGGAGTGATCGTGAATCTCGGAGTGTTCAAAAAACCTGTCCCCATCGACATGCAGGCGATCAATTTCAAGGAAATAGAAATCCTGGGATCCAGAGTTTACGAGCGCAAGGATTTTGAAACAGCAATAGGCCTTGCAATGCGGCTGCCATTGGAGCGCATCGTGACGCATGCGTACTCCTTGCAGGATGTTGGCGCCGCTTTCGAGCAATTTCGATCCGGCGAGGTGTGCAAAGCGCTCATCCTGCCGCTGAAGACCGCGCGATGAACCCTTTCAGCCTAAGCGTTGCTTCAATCTTGTGAGCGCACAAGATGTGTGCTTACGAAGAGATGGCTGATCTCTTAGTGGCGCTGAGATTAAGATACCTGCTCATGACTCACGCGTGCACGCACCTGTCGGCGCGGAAATCGAAGGGCAGTGCGCTGGCAGTTCAGAAAAGGCATATCGGCTCACCGATAAACTATTCGTGGACCGACACACATCAAATGAATCTTCAGCACGAAGGACCGAAGATGCAACGTAGGCAGTTTTTGAAAAACTCGGCATTGGCTGGTTCGTCACTGGCATTTTCCGGGGTGAAGACTTGGGCTAAATCCGCGGATGCTCGAATTGAGATTTTTCGAGACGAACCCCAAGGTCTGATTTCACCGAATCTCTTCGGGCAGTTTACAGAGCATATCGGTGGGGTCATTTACGACGGCGTCTGGGTCGGAGAGAACTCGAAGGTTCCAAACCGATTCGGGATTCGTTCGGAATTGATTGACAAGCTGAACCAAATTAAAGTTCCGATCATTCGATGGCCTGGGGGATGCTTCGCGGACTCGTACGACTGGATGGACGGCATCGGTCCGACGGCCCAACGCCCGAAGAGGACAAATTTCTGGGAGGTCGATCCCGATGCGAAACGGCTGCATGAGCAAGGGAAGCAGGTGTTTGAGCCCAATGAGTTCGGAACGAATGAATTCCTTCGCCTATGTAAGCTAACCGGAGCGGAGCCCTATCTTGCCGTCAATTTGAGGAGTCTTCCAGCTCTGAGTTTCGACCGTTGGGTGGAGTATTGCAATTCTCCGGCAGGCAGCACTACGCTCGCGCAAATGAGAGAATCCGCCGGATTTCCGGATCCCTTCAATGTGCGGTATTGGGGTGTCGGCAACGAAAGTTGGGGCTGCGGAGGAAACTTTACACCCGAAGAATATGCCTCGGAATTTCGCCGCTATACGACCTGGCTACCCCGCTACGGGTTGGATCTTCAACTCATCGGTTCCGGACCCAACAATGATGATCTTGACTGGACACACCGATTCTTTGAAGAGATCTATTCGGAGCGTCCTTACCAGAATGCAAGCTTTACCGGATGGTCGGTTCACTGCTATGCGTCGAACTTGAGCCGGGGTAGAACCAACGATTGGATCTTGGGCAAGGGAGACGCGCTCGAATTCGACGAGGTCGACTGGTATGAGTTGATGCGGGAGTGTGATCGAATAGGCCCAATCATTCAGGATCAGTGGACCGCGATGGGGCAGTACGACACGGCGCACCAGGTCAAATTAGTGGTTGATGAATACGGACCATGGTATCGCGAAGGCACTGAAGTAGATCCGACTCATATTTTCGGGCAGCAGGTCACAATTCGTGACGGGTTAGCAACTGCGCTGACCCTGGACACCTTTATTCGACACGCGGACAAGGTCAGCCTAGCCACGAACGCTCAGCTCGTGAACAACATCAACGCCCTATTTTTGACGCATGAAGATCGGTTCGTGGTTACTCCGAACTATTTTGTCTTCGCGCTCTACGCGGCCCATCAGGGCGCTCAGAGTCTTCGTGCGGAATTCTCCGCGCCCGAGATTCACTATGATCGCGACGGGAAACCTGCGCACTTCTGGGGCCTGAAAGGCTCGGCGTCAGAGAAAGGTAACGTGATTACGCTCACCGTCGTGCATCCCGGGTTGGACAGGCCGATGGATACGCAAATCAGTTTGAACAGTGCTAGAATCGCGCACGTGTCAGCCACAGCTCTGGCTGCCAGTGACATGCATGCCCACAATACATTCGATGTTCCGGATGCGGTCAAGCTCGCTCCGCTCAGCGTGGATGTTTCGGGCGGCCTGATTTCGGTGAGCCTTCCACCTGCTTCTGTGGTCAAGCTGGAGATCTTGATAGGCTAGAACTACAAGTGTCGAACTTCGAGTCAAACAAGTGGAAACTATGGACCCGCCAGTTCACAGCATCAGATATCTACCAAGAGAGAAGCAATGATCCAGAAGCTCAAGATTTTGCCGAGCTCAGCATGGCTGGCTCAACTGCTAGTCTTGGGAGTCCTAGTCTACGGTGCACAACCCGGTTGCCTCAATGCACAACAATCGAGCACTCCTTCAAACGATGAATTGTTCCATCGCATTGTGGTCAATGTGCAGCAGGGAAAGTTTGACGATGCCTTAGCATCGAGCAGTGTCGCTCTTCGCGCGGCCCCGAACGACTACCGGATATGGACACTGCGTGGAATGGCCTATTCCGGGCTTCGGAATCCAACTTCGGCTCTGGCCGCGTTTGAGCATGCGCTGAAGATCGCTCCCGACTACCTGCCGGCCCTCGAGGGCGCGGCGCAGTCGAAGTACCAGCAAGGAAACGAACTTGCGAGGCCATTGCTGCTGCGCATCCTGGCCCAGCAGCCAAACGATCCGACGACTCACGCGATGCTTGCAATTCTCGACTACAAGAAGAGGGACTGTTCTGGCGCTGTAACTCACTTTCAACAGGCCGGTGCTTCGATTGCTTCCAAGCCCGACGCTCTTGCCGAATATGGCAGATGCCTTGCTACCTTGAAACGATTTGAAGAAGCAATCCCGATTTTTGAGCAGGCGCTGGCACTCGACACAACGCAGCAGAGTTCCCGCTATGACCTGGCCCTCTGTCAATTGAATGCTGGCCAAAGTACGAATGCTCTCACTACGTTGCAGCCCATGCTGGAATCGGATCAAAGCGATGAAAGGGTATTGCTGCTGGGAGCCGACATTTACGAGTCAGCTGGCGATACAGAACACGCAATCGGCCTGTTGCGGAACGCGATTCTCAAGAATCCGAAGAACCCAGATGCCTATCTTCAATTTGCCGACGTTTCCTATGACCATGGCTCCCCGAAGATCGGCATCGACTTTTTGAATGCTGGTCTAACGCAGCTTCCCAACGAAGCGCGCCTTTACCTCGTACGAGGAATTCTGCTCTGTCAATTGGGCGAATTCACAAAGGCATTCGACGATTTTCAGGCGGCAAATCGACTCGACCCAAGGCTGTCATACGTTGACGTTGCGATGGGAATAGAAGAGTCCCAGGTACACAAATCGACTGAAGCTCTGGCGCAGTTCCGAGCCGCAGCAAAGGAGCACCCAGACCAGGCATTCACGCAGTATCTTTTGGCCGAAGCCTTATCGCAGCAGGAAAACCCTAACGCACCTGAAGAAATCGAGGCAGCTAACCGCGCCGTTCGACTGGACCCGAAGTTAGTAGCTGCTCAAGACTTACTTGCGGGCATCTACCTGCAAGAGGGAAATAAGCGACTGGCGATCGACCACTCTGAGGCCGCCCTCGCGGTGGACCCGAATGACCAGCAGGCTCTTTATCATCTGGTATTGGCGCTCCGCGAAACTGATCGGAAGGGGGAGATTCCGGTACTCATGAAAAGGATGGATGAATTGCGGCACGCAGAGAAAGCGGAAGATGCCCCAAAGAAAAAGCTCCACCAACTGTATGAAGTTCAAGAATCGAAATAGGTTCCATGGATCAATTCTGCTCGCCGGAGGCTATGAAAAGGCTATCTCTACGACATAGGAGCCGCTCCCACGCGTTGTTGACACACCGAACCTTTAGATTATAGATTATCGCTGGAGATTCTCTATGAAACTTCCTGTTTTGACACGACGGGCTTTCGTTCGCGACGTTTCCGCTTTAGGTGTTTCATCCTTGTTGCCGGCCGCACCCAGGAGCGCGATCGGCCAGAGCGGGGTCAGTGAATCGCGGGCAGAAACACCCGCGGTCAAGGATGATTCCGCTGGTACGAAGCTTCACAAGCTTACGCCGGTGCCTATTGAGCAGGTAGTCATTGACGACGAGTTCTGGTCACCAAAACGTAAGGTCTGGCAAGAGGTTACAATCCGCGACTGCTTTACGAAATTTGAAAATGACCGCGGTGGGGCAATCAACAATTTCGACAAGGTGCGAGCGGGGCAAACGGGTGGACACGCTGGTGATCCGTGGATGGATGGCCTGATCTATGAGATGATCCGCGGCGCTTCCGACTTTCTGCTGAGCCACCCGGATCCTGAGTTGGAAAAGCAGCTGGACGGCTACATCACCCGAATCACCGCGGCAGCTGCAATCAATCCGCATGGCTATATAAATACATACACGCAGCTCATGGAGCCAGGTCATGAGTGGGGCTTAAATGGCGGATTGCAATTATGGCAACACGAGATTTACAACCTCGGAGCTCTGATCGATGCAGGAGTGCATTACTATCGCGCGACGGGAAAGACCGCATTGCTTGTGGCCGGGGTGAAGATTGCCAACTACATGTCGGAGTATATGGGGCCACCGCCGAAGAAGAACCTTGTTCCATGTCATCCACTGCCTGAAGAGGCTTTGGTAAGGCTCTATGAGCTTTTTCAAGAAAGACCCGCGCTTAAAGCCCAGTTGCCGCTGCCGATCGATGAAGGCGCATACCTGAAGCTGGCCGAGTTCTGGATTGAGGATCGTGGGAACAATATCGGGAAGCCCGACTGGGAGAAAGATCACCACGCGGCCGAGCAGTTTGTGCGCAATCAGGAGTATGGTTCAGGCCGTCCGTCGTGGGGCGCCTATGCTCAGGATGATGCTTCAGTTTTCGAACAACAAAACATCCATGGTCACGCCGTCCGAGCCACGCTGCTTTGTACAGGGATTGCGGCCGCGGCCCGGGTGAACGATGAAGAGCGGTACCGGCAAACGGCAATTCGACTTTGGGAGAATATGGTATACCGCCGCATGCATATTACGGGCGGAGTGGGCGCATTTGCCAACGAAGAGAAATTTGGACCAGATTACGCATTGCCCAACGACGCCTACCTCGAGACTTGCGCGGCGGTCGGCGCCGGATTCTTTCATCACAATATGAACATGGCCTTCGGGCACTCCCGCTACGTGGACGAGTTGGAGCGAACACTTTACAACGGATCGCTCTCAGGCGTTTCGCTGCATGGAGACACCTACTTCTATCAGAATCCGCTTGTAGCAGAGAAAGATCGCGCTCGTTGGTCATGGCACGAATGTCCGTGCTGTCCCCCAATGTTCCTCAAGATGATGGGTGCGATGCCCGGGTATATCTATGCCACGGATGAGGACAGTGTCTATGTAAACCTCTTCGTTGGAAGCCGTGCATCGATCCAAATGAACGGGTCTGCCGTTTCAGTGAAGCAGACCACTCGTTTCCCGTGGAGTGGAAACGTGAAGATCGCAATCGAACCAAATCGCCCCGTCGCATTCGCGCTCATGATGCGTATCCCAAGGTGGTGCGCTGGAGAAAGCGTGAAGGTCAATGGACGGCAGATTGCCACCGATGAACGTTCGCGCGGTTACCTGCGCATTCTTCGCACATGGCAACCGGGAGACGTGGTTGAACTGGAGATGCCAATGCCAGTGCGCCAAATGCGGTCCGACCCACTTGTGCAAGCCGATACCGGGCGCGTCGCGATTATGCGGGGACCGCTGGTGTATTGCCTGGAATCCGTCGATAACAGGGATTCAATTCATCTCCTGAGCATTCCAACCGGAGTGAGATTCTCAGAGGAGTTCAGTGAGGAGTTGCCCGGAGGGGTAATGACGATCAGCACGGACGCGGTTTCGAGCCCCGTACCGGATCGGGGCCTCTACTTTTCTTCCGATCAGAAGCCCCCCAGGCGGCCGGCGGCAATCACAGCGATCCCGTATTATGCCAATGCGAACCGCGGCCCTGTTGAGATGGCAGTTTGGATTCCAGTAGATGTTTAGGCCCCCGTTTCAATGGGTATGGAGCAAACATTGAGGTCAGTCTCGAATGCTCAAAGTCTGTAGCTCCTTTCGCGCATTGGACGAGAGGCCGCAGGAATTCAGTTGATCTCGCGCAGTCGCGTTCAACCCTACGCCTGCATTCGAAGCCGCGCCCGGCTCGCTTGATTCCGTCGATGATCTCGATTTTTCCCACCGATGACCATTTGCGCTGACATTTTCCAACCTCGATAGCCTACCGCAAAGATTCAAGCGAATCCCGGAATGGTCCTTGACGATCTGTAAATCTATAATCTATTATTTCTCGTCGTCGAAATCTCTACTACGCGGTGCGGAGGTGATTGTTGTATTCAGGAGAACGATCGGTGATCCAGGTTCACGAGCACGGCGGTCTGAAAAAGAGCGAAAAGCTGAATGCTCTCCTCGTCAAAAGTACGATTGTCGCGGCCTTGGGAGGATTGCTCTTTGGATTCGACACCGCTGTCATCGCCGGGGCCACTGGAGCCCTCTCGAATCTTTACCACCTCACACCCGGCTCTCTGGGCCTCACAGTCGCCGTTGCGTTGTGGGGGACAATCATCGGCGCCATGCTCGCCGGCGTTCCAGGTGACCGATATGGGCGGCGTGACAGTCTGCGGGGCCTGGCAATTCTCTTCTTCGTCTCGGCACTCGGATGCGCAATGGCGTGGAGTTGGCTTTCCTTCGTGGTATGCAGGTTTATCGCGGGACTTGCCATTGGCGGATCATCTGTCCTTGGGCCGATGTACATTGCTGAAATCTCGCCCGCAAAGTGGCGTGGAAGGCTCGTTGGTTTCTTTCAATTCAATGTGGTTTTTGGAATTCTGCTTGCCTACCTTTCCAATTTTCTCATCGGGACAATGGCGCTTGGGCAAATGGAGTGGCGATGGAAACTCGGCATTTCAGCTGCGCCCGCAGCATTATTTTTCTTAATGCTGTTTACCATTCCCCGCAGCCCGAGATGGCTTGTCAAGAAGGGGCGCTTAGAGGAGGCGGGACGAGTCCTGAAGCAGTTGGGTGATTCAGATGATCAGGAGGATTTGCGGCAAATCGTTGAATCGATCGACGCTGAACATGCTGGTGCCAAGCAGCACCTCTTCTCGCGGAGGTTTCGATTCCCGGTTCTTCTTGCAGTCCTCGTGGCGATGTTCAACCAACTCGCCGGCATCAACTCGATTCTCTATTATCTCAACGACATTTTCGCGCGCGCCGGATTCACGAAGGTGTCGGGCGATTTTCAGGCTGTCGTCATCGGAGCTACAAACTTATTCTTCACAACGATTGCAATGTTGGTGATCGACAAACTCGGCAGAAAGACCATGTTGCTCATCGGTTCGGTTGGGACATGTCTTTGCCTGGCGACAGTCTCTTATCTCTTTCACACGGGAGAGCACGAGCGGCTGCTGATTTGGCCTTTGATAGGGTACATCGCATTTTTTGCCTTCTCGCAAGGGGCAGTGATCTGGGTTTATATCAGCGAAGTTTTTCCAAATGCGGTTCGGGCAAAAGGACAAAGCCTTGGCAGCTTCACTCACTGGCTCATGACGGCAGTGCTGTCGTGGATCTTCCCGCTGCTAAGCGCTCATTCGGCCTCGGTTCCGTTTGCTTTCTTCTCTGTGATGATGGTTGCGCAGTTCTTCGTAGTTCTGTTTGTCTTCCCCGAAACGAAGGGCATCTCGCTTGAAGAGATGCAAAAGAAGCTAGGCATCGCGTAAACCGACCACTTGGGAAGGGCTTGGAATGGTGACCTCTAATCCGAGTCAACCCGCGACTTGGAATATCCACCTGGAGTTATTCAATCCTTCGAAACGATTTCAGGGATCATTAGGAGTCACCTTCGAAGCAACGCGACAGGGTATTGCATTCTAATTTTCGGAGAAAGGGCATGCTGAAGACCCTGGATATCTACGCTATTTCCCCTTCGTATTGCTCTCCCCAACTCGTTCAAGGCTGTTCACGAGAGAGGCACCGGAGCGTTGGAGCGATGTCAGATCGTTACAAAACCCCAATTCGCATCCTTCTCGTGGATGAACACCCTGTCGTGCTCGCCGGTCTCGAGACTTTGCTTGGCAGACAAGAGGGCATGGCGGTTGCAGGTTCCGCATCGAGCGGCAAAGAGGCCCTGGAGATACTTCGCTCCGAGCCTGCTGACCTTCTACTGATTGATCTGCGTCTGCCCGGAATGAGTGGGGTCGAGACGCTTCAAGCTCTCCGGCGGGCCAGGATCGCCATCCGCGCGATCATTTTCACCAGCTTTGAGACCGATGAGGACATCTACCGCGCCGTACAGGCCGGCGCCCAGGGCTATCTGCTCAAAGACGCGCCGCAGTCGGAGATGATCAAAGCCATTCTGACCGTGCACAGCGGCAAGCGATATTTTCCCCGCCGCATCGCCGCCCGCCTGGCCAAACGAATGATGCGCACAAACCTCACAGCACGCGAGTTGGAAGTATTGCGGATGCTGGCTCGCGGATTAACCAACAAGGGCATCGGCAAGGCCCTCGATATCAGTGGCAACACGGTGCGTAATCACGTCAACAGCATCATTGGAAAAATGGAAGTTTCAGACCGTACCCAAGCTGCAACCACAGCCATTCACCGAGGCATTATTGAAGCGTACGATTGAGCGCTTTCTCTCTAATTGCAAAGAATGGCGAATTCTGGTGCAGGCCAGCAAACCCGAGCGTACTTATTTTTCGAGTGGTGCTTTCATCGGCAGGTGAAGTTACGGATCGGAAATTTCTCCCTGGGTGTATGTCTGCATGATTCTTCGAATACACGGGCGGTCATCAACGCAACGATTGGGTTTTGAATAAGCTAAGAGTCTGCATTCGAGCGAATGGATGTATTGGAATTTTCACCTTCTACCGAAATAAGTCTCGCGATACTATCTTTCGAGAGCCCGCAATCGCATTCACTGTCTCGGCCAGGGCTTTTTTGATTGGCCCGTGCATGAGATCCCCACTGGCCATCTCGTCTCCACTTCCCGTTGGGTTTGGAGATAGGATGGAATGTACGTAATGTCCGCTAGAGGGAACAGTGAACCATGGTGGAGCCTCAATTTGATACCCGTCCAGCCCTGACAAAACTCTGGCCGGACGCCCGTAGCGCGCTGGACGGCATTGTGCACGATGGCATGCTGTTGGCGATTGGCGGCTTTGGCCTGTGCGGCATTCCGGAGGCCTTGATTCGTGCTTTGCGCGAGACAGGCGTGCGCGACCTCACGATCGCGAGCAACAATGCCGGCGTGGATGACTGGGGCCTCGGATTGCTGCTTCAGACGCGGCAAGTAAGGAAAATGATCTCCAGCTACGTGGGCGAAAACAACGAGTTTGAACGGCAGTTTCTTGCCGGAGAACTCGAGGTTGAATTCTGTCCGCAAGGCACACTCGCCGAACGGATGAGGGCTGGCGGCGCCGGGATACCAGGCTTCTACACGCGTACCGGTATCGGCACGCTGGTCGCCCAGGGGAAAGAGCAGAAGGAATTCGACGGCGTAGGTTACATTCTGGAACGCGGCATTCAAGCGGATGTGGCGCTCGTGAAAGCCTGGAAGGCCGACCTCCACGGAAACCTTGTCTATCGCCGGACGGCGCGGAATTTCAATCCCAATGCAGCGACCTGCGGCAAGATCACCGTGGCCGAAGCGGAAGTCATAGTCCATCCTGGCGAAATTGATCCAGACGAGATTCATACGCCGGGAATCTTTGTGCATCGACTGGTGCACAATCCGAATCCTGAAAAGCGAATTGAAAAGAAAACCACTCGAAAGGTGCGGACCGATGGCATGGACTCGTGACCAGATGGCCGCACGCGCAGCCAGGGAACTGAAAGACGGCTACTACGTGAACCTGGGCATTGGCATACCCACACTCGTGGCCAACTTCATCCCCAAGGGAATCACAGTCATTCTGCAGTCAGAGAACGGCCTGCTGGGCATGGGCCCGTTTCCTTCAATCGATGAGGTAGATGCAGACCTGATCAACGCTGGAAAGGAAACGGTGACGTTCGTGCCAGGAGCCGCGACTTTTTCGAGCGCAGACTCTTTCGCCATGATTCGTGGCGGGCATATCGACCTGGCGATTCTTGGTGCGATGCAGGTTTCAGAGCGCGGAGACCTCGCCAACTGGATGATTCCGGGTAAGCGGGTGAAGGGGATGGGCGGGGCGATGGACCTTGTGTCCGGCGTACGGCGCGTGTTGGTGGTGATGGAGCACTCGACGCCAGATGGAGGAGCCAAACTGGTGCGCAATTGCACTTTGCCGCTCACAGGAACCGGCGTCGTCCATCGCGTAATTACCGATCTTTGCGTGCTGAATGTGACGTCTTCCGGCTTCGAGGTAATCGAATTGGCAGATGGCGTCACGCCCGAGATGGTGAAGGAGCGAACTGAGCCAGCAGTGCAATTTCGTATTGCTGCCGCCTAGAGAGACGCTGTTATTTTGTCCACCGAGGCTTACGCTTTTCGAGGAATGCTGCAAGGCCTTCGCGGAAATCCGGTGTTTCTCGAGCCTTCGCATTGGCCTCCATTGCAATCGCAATGGCCGCATCGAGCCACGCCTTATTTTGCGCGGCTAAAAGGGCCTTTGTGGCGGATAGAGACTGCGGACTGTTTGCAGCCAGCGATTCCGCCAGCGATTGAACTCGTATGGAGAGTTCAGCGCGTGATACCACCTCGTTGACCAGCCCAAGCTGCAAGGCCTCTGCGGCATTGAACAGCCTCGCAGTCAAGAGCAGATCGCGGGTCCGCTTGTCACCGATCTGGAGAGCCAGAAAAGCTGATACCAGCGCGGGCACGAAGCCGATGCGTGCCTCGGTGAAGCCGAACTTTGCTTCTGGGGTCGCGAGAGTGAAGTCGCAGATGGTTGCGAGACCCGCTCCGCCGGCAATGGCTGCCCCATGCACAGCCGCGATGGTCGGCATGGGCAATTCATACAGCGTGCGGAAGAGACGCGCGATTCGCTCCGCATCCTCACGATGGCCGGCGGCAGATTGGCTGCTCATGCTTTGCAATGCGGCAAGATCGAGGCCGGAACAAAACGCCTCGCCCGCGCCCTCAAACACCACTACACGGCAGTGACTCGGGGCCGCCTCCTCCATCGCAGCGATTAGCTCTGTTTGCATTTCAGGAGTCATGGCGTTGCGGCGTTCCGGGCGATGCAAAGTAATCGTCCGGACGCTGTCGTCGTCCGCAACCAGAATCGTCTTATAACTCAATCCGTTCTCCCAAGGGACCGCGCAACTCATCCTGCGACATATGTTCCTTTTGTTTCTGTGCCATATTTCTGCGCAATTCCTGCGCTCGCGGCCAATAAATCATCCAGTGGCCGCAGCCGTGGAATGTGCGCTCCGAGTTCTATGAGTTCAGCAATCAATGCTTCCGTTGCGATGTTTCCCACCAGCGCATCTTGCGCAAAGGGGCATCCACCGAGCCCGCCGATCGCGGAGTCGAATCGGCGGCAACCCGCAAGGTAGGCGGCGCGAATCTTTGCTGCCGCCTCCAGTGGGCGGGCATGCAGATGACCGCCGATCTCGGCACCATCGGTGGCTTCAAGCGCACGCTTCACCGTCTCTGCGATCTGCTCAGGTGTTGCCAGCCCCACCGTGTCTGCAAGTGAGATCTGCCATATTCCCAATGCGATTAGCTGCCTGCATGCGTCGATTACCGCATTCACGCTCCACGCTTCGCCATAGGGATTTGCAAAAGCCATAGAGACGTAAGCAACCACATTGATCCCGGCCTCTTTCGCCAGCTTGGAGATCGATCCCAGAACGCACAGTGCTTCGGCCTGCGTTTGATTCTGATTGCGGCGTAGAAACTCGGGCGAGATTGAGTAGGGGAAGCCTAGCGTTTTTACAGCGCCGGTTGCGATGGCCCGCTGCGCACCTTTCTCGTTGACTACGATCCCGATAATCTCAACATCCTGCGGGAGGATTGAGATCGTGCAGTACAGTTTCAGAGTCGGACATCTGCGGGAACTGCTTTGGGCGCAACGAAGCTGACTGCATCGATGTGCCTGAAACCTGCGTCGATGAGCTTGCGCAGATAGGCGGCCTTTACCTCCGGCTGCAATTTGCGCGGGAAGGCCCTGCCATGCGTCGCGCGGGCACTCCACGATCTTGACTGCATCGCCCATTCTCTCTTACCCATTCACCTTCAATGCTGCAGCACCTCATCCGCGAGATGGATGCACCTTGAGAATCTCTCGCGCGATGACCATCCGCTGAATCTCGCTTGTGCCTTCGCCAATCGTACACAGTTTGACGTCGCGGTAAAATTTCTCTGCCGGATAGTCCTTGATGAAACCGTAGCCGCCAAAGAGTTGAACCGCTTCATCGCAGATGCGCACAGCCACTTCGCTCGCGAAGAGTTTGGCCATTGATGACTCGCGGGTCACCTTCCGTCCCGCATCCTTAAGAATTGCGGCACGCTGTGTGAGCAGTCGGGCAGCGTCGAGTTCCGTGGCCATGTCCGCAAGCTTCCATTGAATGCCTTGAAACTCCGCGATGGCTTTTCCAAACTGACGCCGCTCCTTGACGTATTTCAGCGCCGCATCCAGCGCGCCCCGGCCGATCCCGAGCGCCAATGCGGCAATTGAGATTCTGCCGCCGTCGAGGACGCGCATTGCATCGATGAAGCCTTCGCCTTCAGCACCGAGCAGGTTTTCTGCGGGAATTTCGCAGTCTTCAAAGATCAGTTCGCTGGTATCACTGGCTCGCAGGCCAAGCTTGTTCTCTTTTTTTCCGGGGCGGAATCCCGGCGTTCCTTTCTCCACCACGAATGCAGACAGGCCGTGAGTCCCCTTGGATTTGTCCGTAGCCGCAATCACGACGGCGACATCGGCATAACGACCATTGGTGATAAAAGTCTTGCTGCCGTTGAGCACATAGCGGTCGCCCTTCTTACCGCGGTCGTGCGCGAGTTGCTCGCATCGGATCCGGCGCCGGGCTCAGTTAATCCCCACGCCGCCAGCCACTCCCCGCTCGCTAGTCGCGGCACGTACTTTCGCTTTTGCGCCTCATTGCCGGCGAGGAAAATATGGTTGGTTCCCAGCGAATTATGGGCGGCAACAATGATTCCAATGGAGCCGTCGACAGAAGAGAGCTCCTCGATGGCGAGCACGTAGTCTACGTATCCGAGTCCGGCGCCGCCATACTCGGGCGGAAAGATCACGCCCAGCAATCCCATTGCACCGAGTTTCTTGACGACCTCCAGCGGAAATTCGCTGGCTTCGTCCCAAAGCATGACGTTGGGTGCGATTTCGCTCGCGGCAAACTCGCGAATCTCGCGCCTGAGGTGCTCCTGATCTTCGGTCAGCACGAAGGGATAGAGGCTCTCTTCGGTCTTTAACGCAATGCTCATGTCGACGCTCCTTCGCGGCTCGTGAATCAGGTCTGCAAGATTCCGGGATTGAATTTCGGAAGATCGGGGTTCAACGCGCAGGCCTCAAGCGCAGTGATCAGCACATCTCTTGTCTTTGCGGGGTCAATGATCGCGTCAATCCAAAGCCGTGCCGCACCATAACGTGGATCAGCCTGTGCATCGTAGGTCGACTTGATCTCATCATAGAGGGCCTTCTTCTCTGCCTCAGGCAAAACGTTGCCGCCGCGCTCCATCTGCTTGGCGCGGACTTCTGCAAGCGTATTCGCCGCTGACGCACCGCTCATCACGGCATAGCGCGCTGTGGGCCAAGCGAATAGAAAACGGGGATCATAGGCTTTGCCGCACATAGCATAATGCCCTGCACCAAAGCTTCCACCGATGATCACCGCAATCTTCGGCACTACGCTTGTGCTGACTGCGGACACCATCTTCGCGCCCGCGCGAATAATTCCGGACCACTCAGCGTCCTTTCCCACCATGAATCCATTCACGTCATGCAGAAACACGAGCGGCACCAGGTTCTGATTGCAGTCCATGATGAAGCGAGCGGCTTTTTGCGCCCCTTCGGTGTAGATGACGCCACCCACTTCGATGCGGTTTGCTCCTGCCTGCGGTCCCATGGCAACGGTCTGATTCTGATTTGTCTTTTGGTTGGCGACGATGCCCACGGCGTGACCGCCAATGCGCGCGTAACCGCATAAGACGGTCCGCCCAAAATCCGCTTTGTATTCGTCGAACTCGCTGCGGTCGACGATGCGCGCAATGACTTCGCGCATGTCATAGACGTTGCTCGCACCCGGCGCAGGATTCAGCAATCCGTAGACATCTTCAGCAGGGAACTTCGGCGCATCGGTGTGGGAATCGTAAGCGGCGCGAGAATAGACTTCGGTCTGCTGACCCGCGCCGTGGCGCTCCCCCATCTTGTCGACCAGTGATCTCATGCGCGCCAGGCACAGGTGATCATTGGGCTCTTTGAAGTCAACGGTTCCTGAAATCTCGGCATGCATTGCTGCTCCGCCCAATTCCTCGGGATCTGTCTTTTGCCCAATGGCAGCCTGAACCAGCGACGGCCCGGCGAGAAACAGGCCCGAGCCCTCTGTCATCAACACCGTGTCCGTCATGACGGGGAGATAGGCGCCGCCTGCGACACACATGCCCATGATGGCGGTGATCTGCGGAATTCCCAGGGAACTCATGACGGCATTGTTGCGGAAGACGCGCCCAAAATCGTCCGTATCGGGGAAGACATCCTCCTGCAGTGGGAGAAAGACTCCAGAGGAATCGACCAGGTAAAGAGTCGGAATCCGGTTGTCGAGAGCAATGGTTTGTGCGCGCAGCACCTTCTTGGCTGTCATCGGGAAAAATGCACCGGCTTTTACCGTCGCGTCATTGGCGATGATCATGCTTAGGCGCCCGCACACGCGGCCCAGTCCAGTGATGACACCCGCACCGGGCGCACCGCCATATTCGCCGTACATTCCATGCGCGGCCCATAGGCCCAACTCAAGAAACTCCGACTCCTTATCAAGCAGCAGGTTCAGCCTCTCTCTTACTGTCAAGCGGCCCTTCGCATGCTGTGCCTCTGCGGCTTTGGCTCCACCACCAAGGCGGATCACGTCCTCCTGCGCGCGCAGTTCCGCCTGGAGCGTCAGAAACGCCTCGCTGTTCGCCCTTGCCCGTGGGGAATTCGGAGCCAGCTTTGACCCCAGAATGTTGTCGAACTTCACTTCGTCGGCCATGTCACCGTCCACGAATGCTCGAAGAATACAGTATGTTCTTTATCCTGGGTGCATTACGTGAGTAAGTCCCGACCCTGCGAAGTGAAGAAGGCGCTGTGATTGGCGTTCGAATCAATCATCCAGACGCGATCCGCGGTTGATGCGCGCCTCAAGGGCGTGCATTGCCTCATAGATACT
>CAVSAW010000023.1:0-118288 GCA_963725945.1 uncultured Acidobacteriota bacterium
CTACCCACAGATCCGGACGACGAGCGGGTATATGACCTGCTGCTGCGCTGCTGCGGAGGGATTTCAGTTTTGTTTTTGATGTGGGGAGTGGCATCCGGGAAGTAGCGGTGAAGAAGCTGAGACTGTCCTCCAAGTTAAGAAGGGTGATCGCATCACGGTAGAAGCCGATGCCTCAAGAAACGCCCACGCCGTGTATGGCATTCTCGACCAGTTAGGCAAGTCTGTACATCTTGACCTGTACGCCGTCACTCAGGTGGAGCTAGCAGCGACGGTTTCAGTAGACGCGAACAAGCCGTTGAAGTCTGTGACGATCCGCATCACGCATCCCAACTCTTGTTGGCTGAGGAATTTCTGACGAGTTGGATATGAAGCTACGCCACATGCTGGAGGCTTCCGGAATCGAACCCAAGGACCCGCAGGCTGAGTTGGCAGTGACCGACGCATTGGAGACATCCAAGGGATGACGCCGCAGGATGCTCTGAACGAGCTGCTTGCCCGCTTGGGCGCAAGCAAAGGCGTGGCGGTACTGGTTGGCCGAAGAACTGAATACTCACCTGGCAGCCGTGAAGGCCATGAAGCTAAAAGTTACTCGCAAAGGCCCAGCCTGCGTCAAGTGTGGTGTGCCCTGGCTGTGAGCAGGAATGTGTCATGCCGGTGAATACGCTGCTCAACGCACCGCGCGATTCGGCGTCGTTCATCGTGTGCGACAAGCGGAGGATATCAATCGCGTGGCTGTGTGGGTCGAGCCGACAGGAACAATGGCAGGCCTCCGTTACAGCAGTTGCTGAAGTGCTTGCTGTCTTCCTTCGTTTGCGGCGTTCTGATTCAGGCGAACCTTCCATGGGGCGTTGGGAAGTTGGGGTGCTCCGGGGCGCCGAAGAGATCAAGCCATCTGGTGCTATTGGCCGAAGGCAGGCTCATCCTCAAATTGGCGGGTCATTCGGTCGTGTTGTCCGAGATCCTGACACTGGAGAACAAGGGACTGAAGTTGGACAGAGACACGTTGATCTGCCTGGTGGATAGACCCATTGCAGGGGCGGGGGATGTGGAATCGGCAAGCAGCGCAGGGGGCGGCTCAAGAAGCATGTGCAGGCGGAAAGAAACAAAGGGAACAAGGCATTCTTGAAGACCGTCGCGGAGGCTGAAGAAATTACCGTGTCGCGACTGAAACAGATATTGCAAGCGGAATCCGCACAGAGCAAGCCCAAGTTTAGACGATCAGATTATTAGCTGGACCATTTCGACTCTTTACAATCCCGACAAATGACGCGGCTTTGCGCGAGCTAGCTTGTAAGCTAGTGCCCTATCTCCCCTCGTAATGGTGGCGGTGCAACGACGCTCAGCGAGGTCCGAAGATGACGCATAACATACTACGGCTTCCTGCCGTCAAGGCGAGCACCGGGCTTTCGCGAAGCACCATCTACCTGCGCATTGCGCAAGGCGTATTTACCAAACCAGTAAGCCTGGGCGGTCGCGCCGTGGGCTGGCCCGCCATGAGGTCGCGGCGCTGAACGCCGCCCGCATCGCAGGAAAATCCGACGCGGAAATCCGCGATCTGGTGGTGAAGCTGGAAGCGGCTCGCAAGACAGCGGAGTGAGCGGCGGATAACGATCATGGCCAAACGCCACCCCAACTACCGCCAGGTCAAAATCCACCGCAACTACACGGTGGAGGAGATCGCCCGCCTGTTCGGCATTCACAAAAATACCGTGCGCGGATGGGTCAAGGCGGACTGCCACCAGCGACGACAAACGCCCGACGCTGATTCTTGGCCATGACCTTGCGCATTCCTCCAGGCTCGCCGGAGCAAAAACAAACGGACTTGTCAGCCGGGAGAAATCTACTGCGTCCGCTGCCGCGCCCCGAAACACCCTGCCGGTGACATGGCGGAATATCAGCCAATCACCGAGAAACTGGGGAACCTGACGGCGATTTGCCCGGACTGCGATTCCATGATGAACCGGCGCGTCAGCTTGGCCAAGCTGGCGAAGGTTCGCGGCAAAATGGACATCACGTTTCCGCAGGCACTGCGACAAGTAAGTGAGAGGATTCAACCCACCGTAAACAGTGACTTGGAATAGGGAGATCGAACCATGACGAAACACAGCCCGGAAAATGAACGAATCAAGCGCAAGTATTTCGCCTATCTGAAGGAAGCCAAGCGGCACAGCGAGCCGACCGTGGATGCCGCCGCAAAAGCCCTAAATCGGTTTGAAGATTACACCAGATACAGGGACTTCAAGGCCTTTCACTTTGAACAGGCGATTGCATTCAAGAGGCACCTTGCCGAACAAAAGGGCAAGCGGTCCGGGGAGAAACTGAGCAAGGCGACCCTACATGCCACACTCACGCAACTCAAACGATTCTTCCAATGGCTTGCCTGGCAACCCGGCTACAAGTCGCGTTTTCAGTATTCCGATGCCGAGTATTTCAATCTGTCCGACAAGGACACGCGCATCGCCACGGCCCAGCGGGAACAGAAAGCGCCGACATTGGAACAGATCAAGCACGTCATCCAGTACGATGCCGTCCGAGACGGAGATAGAGCGCCGTAACCGCGCCCTGGTGGCATTCACGCTGCTTACAGGCGCACGGGACAGTGCCATTGCCTCGATGAAGCTGAAGCACGTTGATCTAATCGCCGGCTGCGTCCATCAGGATGCGCGGGAAGTGAAGACGAAATTCAGCAAGACCTTCACCACTTTTTTCTTTCCGGTGGGCGATGAAATTCGCAGAGATTGTGGCGGAGTGGGTGTCTTATCTGCGGGAAGAGAAGCTGTGGGGCAATGATGATCCGCTTTTCCCGGCAACGCGCATCGCGCTGGGCGCGACTCGCCAGTTTGAAGCGGCCGGGCTGGAACGGGAGCACTGGAGCAGCTGCCTCGCCGATTCGCACGATATTCCGCGAAGCCTTCGACAGTGCCGGCCTGCCGTATTTCAACCCGCACAGCTTCAGAAATACGCTTGTCCGACTTGGCCAGGAGGTCTGCAAAACCCCCGAAGAGTTCAAGGCATGGAGCCAGAACCTCGGACATGAAAAGGTTTTGACGACCTTCCTCAGCTATGGCGAAGTCGCGTGTCCGCGCCAGGGGGAGATCATTCGAGGCCTGGCAACACCGCAACAGGCCGCGCAGCCAAATGCCAACGAAATTGCGGAGGCAGTGTTCAATAGATTGCGCGGTTCTGGAGTGAGCAAACAGACACAATGAATCCAACGGCTAAGCAGTGGCTCCAAAGTTGCCCACGATCACCTTGGATTCGTTCACGATACTGTCCACATAATCGGCCCACCATTGGAGCATCTTCTTTCGCTGCTCTGCGAACTCGGCAACGATGTACACGGCCCGTATCCCCACGGGCTCATGGCTCAGAGCCTTTTCGATCACGTCTTTGTTGAAGCCGTTCTCTGTGAGCCGCGTTGCGCCGGTCCTGCGCAAATCGTGGATGGTGAGCGGGTCCATGTCGAACGTCAGCCCCTCCATCGCCTTGTTGAGCGCGTTCTTGGCAAAGGGCCTTATCAGGCTTCCCCGGCCCGGCAGTACCAGCTCTGAGCCTCCGGCAAGGGCCTTCAACTCCCGGAACATCTCCGCCACCTGCGCTGACAGGTAGACAACGTGGGGTTTGGCGGTCTTTGCGTTCTCTGACGGGACAAGCCACTCGCCGGTTTCAAAGCTCACATCCCTCCATCGTGCCAGCAAGAGTTCCGACTTGCGGGAGAGCGTAAGCAGGATGATGTGTAGCGCCAATTTGAATTGCCGTCTGATGTTCGATTGGTAGATGGTGCGGACGTAAAGCCGAATCTCGCTCGGGGTGAGCACGCGGGACCGTTTCCGGGCCTTGCCGATGTAACGGGTGGCGACCATTGCGGCAGGGTTGATCGTCATAAGACGTGTTTCAATCGCGTAGTCGAACAGCCGCTTTAGCACCCCACGAAGTTGGATTGCCGCTGCAACCTGCCCGTTATCCCGTTTGCGGTACACCAGGCTCTGCACGTCCAGAGCGGTCACATCCTTGAGCAGCCTGTCTCCGAGAGCGGGGAAGATCTCGTTGTCCAGATAACGCCGGATGGTTTTCGGGTCTTTCCAATTGCTTGCCACCTGTTCTTTGAAATAGCGATCTCCGAACTCTCTGACGGTGGGATTGGTGGTCAGCCCTGCCCGCTCCAGCTTCTTTTCGGCAGCGGGGGACTTGCCGCTTGCCACTTGGGTGGCCTTTTCGTCTCGCTTCGGCCCGTGCCGCCTTCAGGCTCAGTGCCGGATATTGCCCAAGCGTCACCCTCTCTTGCTTGCCACCCTGCCGGTAGCGAAACAGCCAGGACATTTTCCCGCTCGGGAGCACGTCCAGCGAAAGCCCGCCAAAGTCGCTTACCAGGTACCGCTTCGCTTGTGGCTTGAGAGCCTTAATTTTGTTGTCGGTGAGCTGCATTTTGCTCCCTTCCGTGAGTTGCAGGACGGAAAATAGGCTGTTTCTGTTTCCGGCGACATCACTGGCGACATCAAAGTGTTTCGGCTATCCATGAGTCGCTGAAAGACATTCTAGGACACTAAAGCGTGTATATACAAGGGGTTTGCGTTTATTTCTACATTCTATTGGACCCTCTAGGAAGCCGGGTTATTTTCCGATGCAGAAGGTTGAAAAGATCAAATTAAGAATGTCGTCGGGGGTGGTCTGGCCGGTGAGCGAGTCGAGAGCCCAAAGGCCGCGGTAAAGGTCGATCAGGATCATCTCGTGGGGAATGCTGTTCGCATTGGCCCGCGCGGCATCCGCAAGCGCCGACCGCGCGGTGGCGATCGCCTGCTGATGGCGCAGGCTGGTCAGCAGGCCGGGCTCTGCGGCCGCGCCGCCCGTAGCCAGGGCCAGAATGCGCTCGCGCAACGCGGCGATGCCCTCGCCGGTGAGCGCCGATGTAGGCAGCGCAGCAATGCCGGCGGATTCCGGCATGCGGAAAAATCGTTCTCGACTCCAGCGCTCTCCCGCCAGGTCGCTCTTGTTGATCGCGACGAGTGCAGGACGGCCCTCGACCGCGGCCAGCAGGCTCCGCTCCTCTTCATTGAGCGGCTGGGTCGCGTCCAGCACCACCAGCACCAGCGCGGCATCGGCCAGGGCTTCGCGGCTGCGGGCAATGCCCAGCTGCTCGACTTCTTCGAAGGCCTCGCGCAGGCCGGCCGTATCCACCAGCTCCAGCGGAATGCCGTCCAGCGAAATCCGTTCCGTCACCAGGTCGCGCGTGGTTCCCGGAGTGGCGGTCACAATCGCCCGGTCGCGCTCTACCAGCCGATTGAACAGCGAGCTCTTGCCCGCATTCGGCCGGCCCACAATGGCCAGCGTCAGCCCGTCATGCACAATGCGGCCGCGCGCAAACGAAGCCTCCAGCGCGGCCAGCGGCGGCGTAAGTTCGCCGATGCGGCGCGCGATCTCGGCCTGCGGCGTCACGTCCACATCGTCCTCGGCAAAATCGATGCCCGCCTCAAGCAGCGCGATCAACTCCACCAGCGACTGCTTCAGCGGCTGTACGCGCCGGCTCAGCGCGCCGCCCATCTGGCTGGCGGCCTGCCGCGCCTGCGTCAGCGTCTGCGCATCAATCAGATCGCGCACCGCCTCAGCCTGCGTCAGGTCCAGCTTGCCGGCCAAGAAACGCCCGCTGCGTAAACTCGCCCGGTTCGGCCAGCCGCGCGCCCAGCTCCAGGGCCCGGCGCAGCAGCAGTTCCAGCACCACCGGCGAGCCGTGCGCCGCAATCTCCACCACATCTTCCGCGGTGTAGGAGTTGGGCGCGGCAAACAACGTAACCACCGCTTCGTCGATGCGTTCGCCTCCAGCGTCCGCTGCATCCAGCACATCGGCCAACCGTGCCCGCGCATGCTCCAGCGGCTGACGCAGGCTCACCAGCTGCGCCGCGATCGATGCGGCCTCCGGCCCGCTCAGCCGCACGATGCCGATGCCGCCGCGGCCTGGAGGTGTGGAGATGGCGGCGATAGTGTCAGTGCCAATTGAAGATTCTGTCATGACTTGGAACAGTGTAGAGGCTGAACGCAAGTTGCCGCTGCGTAATGGCGAATTGTTTTTACAAAAACGTTTGAGTAAACGGCTTAAAGGTATAATTCCCGGTAACTGCGATGAAGGTACCTTCCATGTTTCAAATCTTCGGAGCCATCGCGTAAAGTAAGGATAAAGGCCTCATTCAATTGATTCCTGATCCGAAGGATCACTACGCGGCAAGTGTTCTTGCCTACGCAATATTCGACGAGCGCTCCGGGCTGCTGATCGCAGCGTTCTTCGCGTGTCCGGCTGCCGGTGCGCAGTCTGCTCCGCAGGCAGCGTGGCAGGGCGTACTGCGTGACGCGGCTGCTCCCATCGCCGGCGCAAAATCGTGTTGGCGGCCAACGGCGTTCGGGCTAAAGCAGTCACCGCGCGGATGGCCATTTCCGTTTCGCTGCCCTGCCTGAAGGGCAGTACCACCTGGCCGTTGAGACCGACGGCGCGAAAGTTGAATGCGCGCAGCCCATCACCGTTTCGCCTTCTTCCCTGCTGTCGTGCTCACGCTCGCGGGTCGCGGCGAACTCACCGTTTCGTTCTCAAGGAAAAGGATCAGGCCGCGACCGGCGGCGAAGAGCTTTCAAGCCAGGCCGTCAGCGAACTGCCTCTGAACAAGCGCGACTTCAGTTCGCTGCTGCTGCTGGCCGCCGGCACCATGACCGACGCCAACGGCGCCACCAACTTCACTGCCCAGTTCGCCATCAACGGGCAGCGCGGCGTTGAAGCTACCTTCGCCATGGACGGCGCCGACATCAGCGATCCGGAGATGGGCGGCTCCACCTTCTCCAACTTCAATGTCGATGCGGTCGAAGGCATCGATTCCAGTTCCGGCTGGATGCCCGCCGAGATCGGCCGCGGCGCTGCGGGATTCACCAACATCCTTACCCGCTCCGGCGCCAGCGGCTTTCACGGGTCGGTCTTCGAGTTTGTGCGCAACTCCGCCTTCGACGCCCGCAACTACTTCGACCACGCCACGCCGGCTTATCCCGGCCGCATTCCGCCCTTCCGCCGCAACGAGTTCGGATTCACCAACGGCGGCCCCGTCTTCCTTCCCCACCTCTACGACGGCCGCAAGCGCACCTTCTACTTCACGCAGTATCAGGGCTTCCGCCAGGTGCTGGGAACCACGCAGGTCATGCCCGTGCCCACTGCCGCGGAGCGCGCCGGTATCGTGACGATCGTCACCTATCCCGACGGCTCCACTGACACACTGAATGTCCCCGTCGATCCCGGCATTGCGGCGGTGCTGGCCCGCTATCCGCTGCCCAATTACCGGCCGGCTCGTTTCGGCGCCGCATACCTACGCCACCGCATCGAAGGTGGCCACCAACGCCGACCAGTTTTCGCTGCGCATCGACCACGAGCTTCTCGTCGAAAGACCAGTTCTTTGCGCGCTTCAATCTCGACAACCTGACCGGGCCGACCACCAATCCCGACCAGACGGCCATCGATCCCTCGTTCGGCGTGCAGTACATCGACCGGCAGCGCAACGTGGTGGGCACCTACACACGCACCGTTTCGCCGCGCCTGATTTTCGAATCGCTGATCAGCATCACGCGCTCCACGCCGGGTTTTCCCACCACTGACTACACCGACCCCGCCGTCAAGTTCAACGATGGTCTCTTCGAAGCCTTCAACAGCGCGGCCGGCATCGGTGATGCAGGCCTATGGCAATCTCTTCCAGGGCCGGCAGACACGTCGCATTCACGGTGCGGCAACCACGCTTTCAAGGCCGGCTTCGAGGCGCGCCTCAATCGCGACACAACATATTTCGGCATCAGCCCCAACGGCGAATACGACTTCGGCGGCGGCACGGCGTATGCCACAGAAGCCATTCCCTCCGCAAGCGGCACTCACAACATCGCACTCGGCGATCCGCTTGCCCGACACGCTCTTCCGGCTTCCTCTCCGGCAGTCCGTTCGTCTACACTGTCGGCCATCGCGCCGCCTTACTTCTCCGGCGGCGCGCACATCGGTCCCGCGGCCATCAGCCGCAACAACTTCAACGTCTGGGCGCAGGACACGTGGAAGGTCACGCCGCGCTTTACGCTCGACTATGGCGTGCGCTGGGAGCTTTACACGCCCATCACCGAGCGCGCCCGCCGTACCGGCGGATTTCCTTACATCAACGGCGCGCAGGAATATGTAGTCAATCCGCAGCCCGGCTACCAGACCGATTGGCACGGCTTTCGGCCCGCGCGTGCAGGCCGCGTGGCAGGTTACGAGCAAGCTCTCGGCGCATGCCGGCGGCGGCAGTCACCATCATTCCGCCCAATATCTGGCAGGATAACTTCCTCACCGGCTCCACGCCTTTTGCCGTCTATCCGCGCCTGCTCTCCGCGTCCACATCACCCATTCCAATACGGATTTAAGATCACGCCTGCGCAGCTTCCCGATGCCTATACACCCGGCGGGCACGAATATCTTCGCCTCCGGAAAGACCAAGACCGTCGCGCCCAACACCGTGATGGATGTGGATCGCTATGAGAAGGACGTGGCGGCGCTCACGCCAGGCGGCGTGGTCAGCGCGCTCAATCTCAGCGGCATCGACCGCTCCTTCGGCAATGCCACGCTGTTCACGTGGACGCGCGGGCCTGGAGCGCAAATTCGGCAACCTTACCGCCGACGCGAGCTATGTGGGCACTGCCGCCGAAAAGCTGCCCCGCTACAGCTTTCCCAACGCTTATCCCGGCGCCAGTCCGGGCTTCGCGCCCCACACGCAATTTCGATAGCGCGGGCAACGTCACCGGCGGATTCGGCGTGGAAAACGTCATCTACGCACGACGCTCACTCCACTTATCACGCGCTGCAGACTTCGCTCTCCGGAACCGTGGGTCACGGCGGTCCCGGCATCCAGGCAAGTTACACCTGGAGCAAGTCGATCGACGATACCAGTGAGGTGCTCGGCGGCACGGGTTCCACCGGAGCCGTGACGTCCGGGCTTCCCGCAGAACCCATATGACACGCATCCCGAGAAAGGCCCGTCGGCTTTTGATGTGACCCACGGCTTCGGCCTGAGCCTGGCCCAGGACCTGCATCTGGAGAGTGTGGACTTTCTGCGTCCCGTCAGCAGAAGGATTCACCAGACGGATGGGAGTTGCTGAGCATCTCCAGCATCAGCTCCGGCTCGCCGTTCACCGTCTACTCCGGCATTCAGCAGACCGGCTACGGCTCCATCGGCAGTGACCGTCCCGACCAGATCGCCAAGCCGCATCTCTCCACCGCCCGCAAAAACCGCCAGGACTACTTTGGCGAGGGCGCGAACAACGCCACGGATTTTTTCTCCATCCCCATTCACTTGCTGGCGGCACCGGGCCGAACCAGGGCCGCTTCGGCACGCTGGGCCGCAACACTTTCCGCGGGCCCGCCTTCTACAACTTCGACTTCGCCGCTCATCAAAGACACGCCCTTCGGCCGCCGCAAGAGCGGAGCCGAACGCGTGGACCTGCAGTTCCGCTCGGAGTTCTTCAACCTCTTCAACATCGTCACCATGGGCCTGCCCGCCAACATCCTCAACGGCTCCGGCTTCGGCGAGATATCAGCAAAACCGCCGGCAACTCGCGCCAGATTCAGTTTTCGCTCAAGTTGATTTACTGAAGCGGTCTCATGTTTGCAACCCTCTGCGCATACCGCCCCATCCCGCGCTTCTGCTATAAAGGGTGCGGCATACCGGCCGCGTCTTCTGCGCGCCGCGACCTCCGATTTCCCGGCGGGATGTCCGCGGCAGCGCCGTGGGCCCTGGGAGCATTCATGACACACAATGCTGATTCGCGCTAGTCGCTCGTGCCGCGCTCGCGCTTTGCGTGCTTGCTCGGCTGCATTCCATCCAGTGCGCAAGTCGCATCGCGCGCAACCGGCCCACCCACAGCTCGATCTCACCGTGGTCAAGCCCGAGACAGTCGGCTTCTCCTCCGAGCGGCTGGAGACATCTGCACGCAAGCTCATGCAGCAGGCGGTGGATCAGAAGCAGATCGCCGGCATCGTCACCATCCTTGCGCGCCACGGCAAAGTGGTGGACTATCGCACTTATGGCGTCGCGCGACCTGGCCAGCGGCGCGCCCATCACCAAGGACGCGATCTTCCGCGACTTCTCCATGACCAAGCCGGTCACCGGCGTGGCCATGATGATTCTCTACGAGCAGGGCAAGTGGCTGCCCTCCGACCCCATCGCCAAATTCATTCCCGAGTTCGCGCACCTCAAGGTCTACAAGGGCGTTGGCGCCGACGGCAAGATGATTCTCGTCGATCCCGACCATCCACCCACCATGCGCGAGCTGATGTCGCACACCGCCGGCTTCACCTACGGCTTCTTTGGCAATACGCCCGTCGACAAGATGTACCGCGACGCGCACCTCTTCGAATCGAAGAACCTCCAGGAGTTCATCGACAAGCTGGCCAAGATTCCGCTGCTCTATCAGCCCGGCAAAGGCTGGACCTACAGCGTCTCCATGGATATCGAGGGCTACATCGTCGAAAAGCTTTCCGGCCAGTCGCTGCCCGACTTCATGCGCGACCATATCTTTACGCCGCTCGGCATGCGGGATGCAGGCTTCTACGTGCCCGCCGACAAGCGCAGCCGCTTCGTCACGCTCTACCTCACCGGACCCAACGGCGAGCTGGTCGCCGACTCCACCGCCGGTGGCAATGGCCGCGCAACTACGCCGCGCAGCCCACCATGCCCTCCGGCGGCGGCGGCATGGTTTCCACGGCCGAGGACTATTACCGCTTCGCGCAGATGCTTGCTCAACGGCGGCGAACTTGACGGCAAGCGCATTCTTGCGCCATCCACGGTGAGGCTGATGACCTCAAACCACGTGCCTGCCGAACTGCTCACCGGCCAGTATCGGCATCGGCGTCCAAGTCATGCGGCCGGGCTTCGGCTACGGCTACAACTGCGCCGTGAATTTCGATCCGCCTGAGGCCAATCTCTCCGACGGCAAAGGCGAGTTTTTCTGGGATGGTGCGGCCGGCACATGGTTCTGGGTCGATCCCACCAACGACGTTGTCTTCGTCGGCATGATCCAGCGCATGCTCGGCCCGGCCAGCCCGCAATCTCGAATACGAGAGCCGCGCTGTGGTGTATGGCGCCCTCGTCGATCCCGCCAAGTAAATCGCAGCCCAACGGAACTGCCGGTTGACTTCCGCGCCCTTTCGCAATTTCCTATTGCATGCCCATAGGCATCCGTGTATGCTTGCTCTCTATTGGTTTGCCATAGGAGACGGCAATGGGCGAAAAGACCGAGGTATGGCAGGGAACGCTGGCGCTGATGGTGCTCAAAACGCTGGAAACCATGGGTCCGCAGCACGGCTACGGCCTGGCCCGGCGCATTGAGCAGACCAGCGGCGATCTGCTCGAGTTGAACTACGGCACTCTCTATCCTGCGCTGCTCCGGCTGGAGCAGGAGGGCTACATCCGCTCGAATTGGGGCACATCAGAAAACAATCGCCGCGCGAAATTCTATGAGTTGACCAAGGCCGGCCATCGCCGGGTGCGCAAAGCAGCCGCGGAGTGGGAGCAGACCACCGAGATTCTCGCGCGCTTCCTCTCCCCGGCAGAGGAGGCTTGAGATGGACTCGATTCGAGCCAGCCTGCGAGCCTTGCGGATGCGGCTCGTCGGCCTCCTGCGCCCCACGCGCGCCGATGAAGAGTTTCGCGCCGAACTCGACTCCCACATCGCAATGGACACAGAAGCCGGAGTCCGCGCCGGCCTTACTCCCCAAGAAGCCCGCCGCCAGGCCCTCATCCGTCTCCACGGCGCCGAGCAAACCAAACAGGCCCTCCGCGAACGCCGCACAGTCCCGTGGCTTGAAAGCCTCATCCAGGACGCGCGCTTCGGACTGCGCACACTGCGCCGCAGTCCCGGGTTCACTGTCACCGCTGTCCTCACCCTCGGCGTCGGCATAGGCGCCTGCACCGCCATTTTCAGCCTCGTCAACGCAGTGCTCCTTCGCTCCTTGCCCTACGGAGACCCCGAGCGGCTCGTATATCTCTTCACCCCAAATCCGGACCTCAAGATTCCAGATGAAGTGGCCTACCCCGGCTACGCAGATTTCTACGACATCAAGCACGCAAGCAAATCCTATGCGGATATGACGGCATACGAGCAGGCAATGTTCAGCCTGTCGACGCGGGGAATGATGCAACGCATCGGCGGCGCACGGGTTGATGAGGGCTTCTTCTCGACGCTGGAATCAGCGCCGGAACTCGGTCGCGCGCTCGCAGCCGATGACAATCAGCCCGGCCACTCGAAAGTCGCTGTCATCAGTCACTCACTTTCGGTGTCGATGTTTGGGAAAAACGCGGACGTGCTGAATCATTCCATCCAGCTCGATGGCGCAAGCTATCAGATCGTCGGCGTGATGCCGCCCGGATTCGAATATCCCCTCTTCGGATCCGATCTCCCCTATGGCAATTCCCATATCAAGTCCACAAACATTTGGGTACCCCTTGCCCTCACACCGAAGGAGAAAGCGAATCGTGACATCGGAGACGATGTCGCAGTCGCACGCCTTCGCCCCGGCGTCTCCATTGAACAAGCACAGTCGGAGTTCAGCACCATGATGGCTAACTTCGACCGGTCCTATCCCAGCCCAATGGGGAACTGGGGTGCACTCGTCAAAAGCTTTACGGGAGTTTCGATTGGACCGGTAAGGCCGCTGATGGAACTCCTCATTGCCACAGTGTTTCTGGTTCTCCTCATTGCCTGCGGTAACGCGGCCAATTTGCTGCTTGCGCGTGCTGCCGGACGGGCTCGGGAGCTGGGTGTGCGGGCGGCGCTGGGCGCTGGGCGTGGCCGCATCTTGCGCCAGTTGCTCACTGAATCCCTGTTGATTGGTCTCGCCGGAGGAGTCGTTGGTATTGCCCTGACCTTCCTTTTCCTGCGCCTCTTGCCGCATCTGGATCCAGGAAATATCCCTCGGCTCAACCAAGCATCGCTCGATTCGAGGGTTCTCCTGGTTGCGCTCGCTGTATCTACATTCACAAGCGCATTCAGCGGCCTGTTTCCCGCGATGGCAGCGTCGCGCATACACCTCACCGACTTCCTCAAAACGAACGATCTCGCCAAAGGTGGCGCTGGGCACGGCCGATTACAGGGCGCCCTGATTGTTGCGCAAACAGCCATGGTGGTCCTGCTGTTGTCCGGCGCAGGGTTGCTGATTCGCAGCTACATCAACGTTGTGTCCGTAGACACGGGCTTTTCGCAATCCGCTGTCACTATGAACATCGGGCTCGATGCCCGCTATCGCCAGCCGTTGCAGAATCGCGCCTTCTTCAAAAATCTTATGGCCAGGATCGGTGCTCTTCCAGGAGTGAATGCCGTCGGGGCAGTCAGTGACCTGCCCCTCAGTCACTCTGAGAGCCTCTCTACCCTGTGGGTCGATGGCTTCCCAAATAAGACTGATCAAACGGTCGAAGCGCGATCGATTACGCCGCAGTACTTTTCAGCAATGAGCATTCCATTGATTGCGGGGCGCACCTTCACCGAAGACGACGTTTCCAGCGCGGTACCCCGTATTGTCGTTAACCAACAATTCGCTAAGACGTATTTCGCCAATCGCAGTCCAATCGGTGCACGCATCAGCACTGACGAAAAGCATTCACATTGGGGCACCGTTGTCGGAGTCGTGGCGGACGTGCGCCATACCAGCCTGGAAGAAGACCCGCAGCCGCAAATGTACTCTCCGAGTTACGATTTCGATGGCGCATACATTGCTGTTCGCTCCACAATGCCTCCTGCGACCATCACCTCAGAAATTCGCGCGACCTTGAAAGCCGTTGATCCAAGCCTTGCTCTGACGGATATTCACACCATGGGCGATCTCGTGTCAGAAGCCAGCGCGCGCCGCCGCTTTCAAACCTCGCTCCTCACCGTCTTCGCCGCCATCGCTCTATTCCTTGCGCTCG
Organism: uncultured Acidobacteriota bacterium; assembly: GCA_963725945.1. Classification (GTDB taxonomy): domain Bacteria; phylum Acidobacteriota; class Terriglobia; order Terriglobales; family Acidobacteriaceae; genus Telmatobacter. The sequence goes on from CAVSAW010000023.1 coordinate 13,941, forward strand.
TCGGCCTCTATGGCCTCATCGCCTACTCCGTCAACCGGCGCACCCAGGAACTGGGTATTCGCATGGCGCTTGGTGCGCAGCGATCCGACATCGTGATGCTGGTGCTGAAGAATGCGGGATCCCTCCTGGGATTGGGCCTGCTCTCTGGCCTCGCATGCGCATGGGCCGCGACGCGGCTCCTCACAAGTTTTCTTTATGGCGTAAGCGATCACGACCCGCTCACGATTCTTCTGGTTTGCGCATTACTTCTTGTGTGTGGCTTGTCGGCGGCGTTTGTTCCCGCCCGCCGTGCTGCATCCATCGACCCCATGCAAGCTCTGCGGACGGAGTAGGAGGCTGAAGTGCGAACAATCAGAGCATTTATGATCCGGATGCGCGGCCTTTTCACTGCGCGGCGAGCCGACAAGGAATTCGAGGTTGAACTCGAGTCGCACATCGACCTGCACACAGAGGCCAACATTCGCGCCGGCCTGCCTCCCGAAGAAGCCCGTCGACAGGCGCTCATCCGCCTCGGTGGTGCCGAACAAACGCGCCAGGCTTACCGCGAGCGCCGCACCCTCCCGTGGCTCGAAAGCCTCGCACGCGACTTCACCTACGGCATTCGTACGCTCGCCAAGCATCCCTCCGCCACTGCCATTGCAGTGCTCTCCATCGGACTCGGCATCGGCGCCAACGCCACCATCTTCTCCATGGTCAGCCGCTTCGTTTGCAGCCATTGCCCGTCGGCGATCCCACCACGCTGCTGGCTTTGCATACAACGCATGACGGCGATCAATGCTGCAATAACTTTCCGCGCCCGCTCTACGAAGATGTGCGCGACCAGGCCAAATCTTTCTCCGGGGTTGCCGCGTACTACGAGCTGTTGCCTGCATCCATCAGCGGCAGCGGAGAACCGGAGCGCGTCTGGGGACAGGCGGTCACCGCCAACTTCTTTGATGTGGCCGAACTCCGCATGGTGCTGGGCCGCGGCTTCACAGCCAACGAAGAACGAGTGCCCGCCGTAGTGATCAGTGCCCGGCCTCTGGCGCCGCCGCTTCAACAGTGATCCGGCAATTGCCGGAAAAGCAGTCAACCTGTCCGGCCACATCTTTACCGTGGTAGGCGTTGCTCCCACTGCATTTCACAGCATCGACCAGATTCTCGATCCAGAATTCTGGGTGCCGCTCGGAACTGTCAGTCAATTGGTTCCCGGCCTCGAAAATCAAAACCGCCGCGACTTCCATTGGCTTGCGGTCATCGCTCGGCTGCGCCCCGGCGTCACCCGCGTGCAGGCCTCCGCGGAATTGAAGACCCTCGCACAGAGCTTCGCACGAGCCTATCCGGAAACCGATAAGGGCGGTGGCTTTGTCTTTGAACAGGCGGGCTCACTGCCCCCCAGAGACCGCGGCACGGTGCTGATGTTTCTCGCTGCGCTGGCAGTTGTCGTGCTGTTAGTTCTTGTGATTGCCGGCGCCAATGTGGCCAACTTGCTCTTCGCGCAGGCCGCTGCTCGCCAGCGCGATATGGCGGTGCGCCTGGCGTTGGGCGCCACGCGCGGACGTCTGCAGCGCCAAATACTCATGGAGAGCGTGCTGCTCGGACTGGGCGGCGGTGTGCTGGGAGTGCTGTTGTCGCTATGGGCCACGCGCGGACTTTCTGCCTTTCATCTCCCCGCGCCGGTTCCGCTCAATGTGCAGGTCGGCATTGACTGGCGCGTGTTGCTCTATTCCTTCGCGTTGAGTGTGCTCAGCGGATTGTTGCTTGGCCTTGCCCCGGCGTGGGCGGCCGCGCGCCCTCTGCTCACGAATGCGCTCAAAGGAGAAGATGCCTTGTCGCGCCCCGGCCGCCGCATCAGCCTGCGGAATCTCCTCGTCGTTGCACAGATTTCCATGTCGCTCGTGCTGGTCTGTGTCACCGGGCTCTTTCTGCGCAGCCTTCAAAACGCCGCCGCAATCGACATCGGCTTTCGCTCGCAAAACCTGCTGCTCATGTCCGTCGATCCAAGAATCCACGGCTACACGCCCGAGCGAACCGTCGCGTTTCTCACCCAGTTGCGCAATCGCGTTGCTGCACTGCCCGGTGTTGAGTCCGCGGTTGCAACTGATACCGTGCCCCTTTCAGGCGGCGGCCGTTCCGACGGGATCGCCGTTCCCGGGCAGAAGAATGCAAACAAGGCTTACATCACCGCCGAACTTTACATGGTCACTCCCGGTTATTTTCAAACCATCGGCACTCCGCTCCTCGCGGGGCGCGATTTCGGTGGAGAATCGCCAACCGCTCCCAAGAAGGCCATCGTCAATCGTGCCTTGGTCGACCAGCGTCTTCGGCGGCGAAAATCCGATCGGCCGGCAAGTCAAAGGCGCCTGAGGCGACCTACGAAATCATCGGCGTGGCCGGAAACATCAAAGCGCGCACGCTCGGAGAGGAGCCCCGCGCGGTGCTCTACCGCTCGCTGCAACAGAGCGTCGCCGGTGATCCCGCCTTCATGGGCTACACCCTCATCGTGCGCACCGCGGGAAATCCGGCCGCACTCAATGAAGCGGTTCGAAAACAGATTCATGCCCTCGACCCCGCCATGGCCATCTTCAACGAAGAGACAATGGAGGAGCATGTTCGCAGCGCCTTCTTCCTGCCTCGCCTGGCCGCCACCCTCTTCGGCGTCTTCGGATGCATTGGCCTGGTGCTTGCCTCGGTCGGCCTCTATGGCGTCATGAGCTACTCAGTCAGCCGCCGCACCCGCGAAATAGGCATTCGCATGGCCCTGGGCGCGCAGCCCGGCACGGTCGAGCGGCTCGTTCTGCGTCAGGGCTTGGTGCTCACACTCATTGCCATAGCGCTGGGCTGGCCTGCCGCATGGATGTTATCCAAGCTGGCTTCGAGCTTTCTTTATGGGATTCAACCGCACGACGCATTGACCTTTGCGCTTGTGCCGCCCTTTCTGACTGCCATCGCTCTCGTGGCTTGCTGGATTCCCGCCCGCCGTGCCGCATCCATCGACCCCATGCAAGCCCTGCGGACGGAATAGTCTCCGCCCTCAATGCGCCAACGCTTCATCCGTACATCCGCGCCCTTCATCCGCATTTCCCGCCCTCCATCGCGCAGTGTGCACAACTACGCCCGCCTCGTTGTAACCTTCTACTTAAAGCGAATGCAGGAATGGGCGAATCGCCCGCCGGCCACAAGGAAAGAATGCATGGGTGCAACCAGAATTGAGTTTCGTCTGCGGATGGCCATCAAGATGGTGATCATCATCCTGGGCTTTTGGGCGCCATGGATCGAGCCATGGGGTCCTCGGCTGCATTTGCCCAGCGCATCCCACTGCTTGAGTGGCTGCCGCTGGAAATCACCCGGCTCGGCCTGCTTCCCTTCTCCGTCGCCAGCCCGTCGTCATTGTCGTGGCGCAATCATCGCCGCCGTGGGCGCAATTTTGCGCGTTTGGGGCGCGGCCTATCTTGGGCTCCGTCACCGTGCACCATGTGGAAATGAAGGCCGGCGCAGTCATGGCGGACGGCCCTTACCGCTACGTGCGCAATCCGCTCTATCTCGGCTTGATGGTTCATGGTGGTGGCCATGGCCTTCCTCATGCCTCCGACGGGCGCGCTGTTCTCCATGACACTGCTCACCCTTTTTTCATGAGTCTCATCCTCGGCGAAGAAGCATTCCTTTCCGCTCAGCTCGGCGAGCCCTACAAGGCCTATTTGCGCGCCGTTCCGCGTCTCATTCCCCGCCTGCGTACCACTGTGCCGGCGTAGCCTGCAAGCCCCAATGGCTCACGGCTCTGCTGACTGAAATCACGCCCATCGGCGTCTTCCTGTCCTGGCCTTTCTGTCGTGGAGCTACGACAACTGCCTCATGATCACGGCCATTCTCATTTCGCTGGGCGTGTCGCTCGTGGCGCGAGCGTTCACGCCGCGTGAGCTCCGGCGCTCCAGCACGGCCGATTAAGCTCTCATCGCCGGGCTTGCTCAGATGCGTCCACTTGAATCCGTCCGCATATTTCAGCCCGTATCCCAGCAGCCGATCCACCCCAATGTGGTTCACCCAGATCAGCGCAAAGGGCAGCAGCCCGTGCGCGTGCAGCAACAGCGCTGCACAACGCCAGCGTCAACGGCGCCACATACGCATGCACCGCGTTGTAAATCCGCGCTCCCCGGCACGATCCGCCAAGATACCCCAGCATGGAGAGATCAGGCGCAAGCCATAGCGCCGCAAACAGCCACCAGCTGGCCCCCGTGCGCGCGTAAAGACTCGCGGAGACGGCCGCAACTGCCAGCCCCTCAAGGCGCAGAAGCAGCGACAACAGAAGCCGGAGTCGCCGCCCTCGACACAGTCGAGGAGTTGCGTCGAAGAAGTCGCTTGCCATGCCTATTGGATGATGGGACGCGACCACCGACGGACAGAACAAAATCGCACCGCACCTAGGCGCAAACGGAAAAGGGGAGAAGCCTAGAGCTTCTCCCCTTCGGTCCGCAGTCCGGAAAACTACTTCTTCGGCAGGAGCGATCACGTCCTTGGCGGCCTTGGCCACGCGGAACTTGACCACCGTCTTGGCCTTGATCTTGATGGCCGCGCCGGTTTGGGGGTTGCGGCCAATGCGGGCCTTGCGCTCCGCCTTTACCAGGCGGCCGATGCCGGGGATTACGAATACGCCGTTCTTCTTGGTTTCCTTGATGGCGGTCTCCGCCAGCATGTCCAGGAAGGCAGCGGATTGCTTGTTGGTCAGTTGAAGCTTCTCGGCCATGTGCCGCGTCAATGCGGTCTTGGTCATTCCAGTTGCCATGTGATGTTCTCCTTCTGGGCGTGCCCTCGGGGCAGCCGTTGTTGCCTGGGTTCTTCCGCTCTGCTTGAACAAATGCCGAGAAGCCGTTACGCGTACCGCATGGAGGGAGTGCGACCGAGGCAACGTTTGCACGAAACCCCTGTATTCATGCGGGTTCTTCAGAACCCTGTCGTTCGTTACAATGCAGCTTCAGGGCAGGCAAAGTCAATGGAAAAACGAGCCGATTTCCACAATTTTCTTGGGTTTTTGTGCCTATTTCACCTATTTTTGCCGAAATTTGCCCGTATTCAGCGGATTTTGTCGGCCGGCCCAGCCTCGCAAACCCGCATCAATACGCCCTCGCCGCAACTGCCTCAATGCAGCCCGAAAAGTACCTTCTTCTTCGGCAGAGAGAGCCGCGGCAATCGGCGTATTCAGCGCATCCACCATCGGCGCCGCAGCTTGAAATGCCGAATCAGCGTTGCCACAAGTTCGGCTTCGAGCGCAGCCTCCGCCGGCAATGTCGTGCTCAATCCCCACTGCTGGCATTGATCAGGTCCAGCGCCGGATGCTCGCAGGGGAATCCCTTCGGCGGCCGTGTCAGCGCATCTCCCTCAAATTCGGTAAATGCCTTCCGCACCGCCGCGCTCTGCAAGCAGTTTTCTGAAACTCCGCATGATTGTCGAGCAGCCAATGCCGAATCGCCGCCAACTGCTCCTTCTCCGGCATGTAGGACCCCGCGGCAATCACCACTTCCTTCGCGCTCACCTGAAAGTAGTAGCCCGCCCCCGAAGTCTTCTCCATTCCCTTGTGCGACCACCACGCCGCCACGTGCGTTTTGTACGGCCGCTTGTCGTTGCTGAAGCGCGTGTCGCGATAAATCCTGAACAGGCTCTTCTCCGCTGGCCGCACGTGATTCGGCGCAAAATCCGCCATGGCATCCGTCACCTTGCGGACGATGGCCAGCATCGGCTCCTTCAGCTCCGCTTCAAAGTGCGCTTTCCGCGGCGTGAACCACTCGCGGTCGTTGTGCTTGGCCAGGTTGCGCAGAAACGTCAGCCCCGCAGGCCGTAAATACGGCAATGCAGGAGTGGGAGCGGGTTTTAGTTTGGTTGCCATTGCAAGGAAAAGTGTAACGCGGAAGGCGAAGCGGCTGGCGCTCTCGAATTGCGAGAGTTGATTTTTCAAGGGCGACGCTGACGCTGATCCGTCGCAAATCAGGGGCGTCCCCATACAAGCTCAGTAATTAGGTGCTTATTGCCGACCGGCTTTACCGTGACCGTCACAGCTTCAGACCAACCTTCGCCCTGTATCGCAACGTAGGCCCAGCCCTGAGCATCCATTTCGCCTATTTCAGGAACTGGGCGATTGTCGACCACCACCACATTCGGCACCGCGACAGGTTGCGCATATTCCACCATGCCCTCGTATTCGCTTTTCAAACCTGTCGCCGTGTATTTGGACTGTAATTCAGCGCTGAGCAATGCGTGCGCCTTCTCGAACTCACCCATCACTAACGCCTGGGCAAAGTTGAAGCCAACAATACCGTGCGGCATGTCTTTGGTTTCCATATCGCCCCTAGCGAATGACCTTCAGCGCCCCGCCGGACCAGCCCGCCCAATCCACCCGATGATGCCTTAAGGCGCGGAAGCCGCATTCTGCGCCGCAAGTCGCGCGGCCATCTTCGCGCGGTGCTTCTTGATGTAGTGCGCGGAAATATCCGGGTAGAACTCGCGGATAGAGGAAAACATCACATCGCGCATCACTGAGTAGCCGAACTTGCTCGCCAGCACGCCGAAGCTCGTCGCGCTCGGCGGATAGTAGTACCGCGAGACAACCTGCGTCAGAGCCTTGCCCCCCAGTCCCGCAAAACTAGGCGTCTGCCTCCCACCATAGGTGCGGGCCACGGCTTGCCGGCTGATCACGTAAAGGAAGCGGATCGGAATACTGTGCCCCGCGCCCAGGGCATAGAACCGGGTGTCCTCATGCAGCAGGCTGGGCAACAGCCACGCGGCGAGATAGGTGCCGTCCGTCTTGTCGAGAAAGCCGCGCCAGGTGTACGCGTAAAAGCCATCGATGCCCTTGCCCAGCGCCGGGTGCATGTTCATGCCTTCAGCGGTGATCGATGTAAGGCCGAGGAAAATGAAGGTGGAGTAGTCCGTGGCCTGATGAGTCGCCACAATGAAGTTGTACTTCCAGCCCGGTGGTGGCGGCTTGGCCCCGCCTGAAACCGATCGGAAATTGGGCATAAATCCCAGGATCCGTTGCGGCTGCCTGCGCTCAAGGGGTATGGTGTTGCCGTTGGCGTCAACTGGAACCGTCGAACCGGGCTTGGAGCGAGAGTCGCTTGCGTTGTTGGTCGGCGCCGGTTGGCCAGCCTGCAGAGGGTCGGGCATGAAACTCAAATCTGAAGCCCAGGCCAGATCGCCCACGGGAGACGACTCGCCAGAATCGGGCGCAGGAATATCTGCCGCTGCAAGGCTGGCCGACGGCGTCGGCGCGTCGGGAAGCTGCACCGACTGGGCGCGACCGCTGGTGGCAAAACTCAGGCAGATCAGGGCGATAACGAAACGCAAACACACCATCCTTGGAGTGCAGAGGAACCCCGTCACTGAGAGTTTCGAGTCCGGCGGCTTTATCAGTTAGAACGGACAAATCGGAATGCGGGTTACGGACCCGGCGATAAAATATTGAATAATTGCTGACAACCCTCGGGGAAGAATCCTTCAATCCTGTTGTTTCGAAGGGGACTCACCCAGTCTATCGGATCAGTTTCCACTCGTGTTGCACAACCTTGGGTGCCCAGGGTTCCGATTTTGCGACCTTGAATAGCAGAATCCATGCATGGCACGCCGAAGGCTGCTGGCCCCACCGCAGGGGTCTACCGGATAATCTTCAGCGCCCCGCGGAACAGCCCATCGAAATCCCCGCGAGCGCCTTGTCCTTTGCGACCGCCTGCGCAATCGCCTTCTCCGCCGCCGGCCGCTGATACCCCAGATTCGTCAACGCCGACAGCACATCGTCCACCGCCGGCCCCGCCACGGCCGATTGCACCGGCGCCACCGCAAAATCGTCCAGCTTGTCTTTCAGCTCCACCACCAGCCGCTCGGCCAGCTTCTTGCCCACCCCGGGAATCCGCGTCAACTGCGCATGATCCTGCCCGCGAATCGCCTGCACCGTGCGATCCGATGAAAGCCCGCTCAGCATCTTGATGGCCAGCTTCGGCCCCACCCCGCTCACCGTAATCAGCCGCTCAAACAGCCGCTTTTCTTCGCGTTCGAGAAAGCCGAACAGCGCAATCTGGTCCTCGCTCACCTGCGTATGGATGTGGAGCGATGCCTCCGCGCCCAGCGACGGCAGCGCCGTAAACGTCGGCACCGAGATGGCCACGTCATACCCCACCCCGCCAGCCTCAACAATGGCCTGGCCGGGCTGTTTGTAAATCAGCTTGCCGCGCAAATGAGCGATCATTGCGCCTTCGCTTCCATTTCAAACTTCGCTGAATTTGTTCGCAACCATAGCCCCGATTCATCCTGCGGCCCCGATGGGTCATAGATTTCGATAGAAACGATGTATTTCCCAGGCACACTGAGATCGTAGAACATGGTCAAATCGTAGGTTTGATAATCCGACGCCCCCGGCGCGATCGGTCTTGAAATAACCGGCCCGTCCGTGAGTTCCGGCCCATCACCGGGACGAAAATCCCCATGGCGATGGCGTTGCCATTCCGTTTCTGTCGGGCCGCCATCTTTCCCCTCTATATGAACCCTGAAGAGAGCTGAAGAGGTTGAAAAGTAGACCTCGTGGTCGCTTATGTTCTTCATATGTACCGTGGCATGCGGCTTCTCGCCCACAAGAAAATGGGTCTTTTCAAGAGATAAGGTGATGGTAATGGAAGGAGTTTGAATCGCTGGAGTCGCTGCCTGGGCATAAAGGGCAACATTTCCGCTGCCATTCACAACAATCATCGTCACAGCAAGGGCAAGCGTACGAAACTCGATCATCGTGGACTCATTGTAGAATCCCGATCCGTTTCGCCACCAGTTCCAGCGTTTCCAGCGCCCTGTCAAGTTGCGCCTTGGTGTGCTCGCTGGTCAGGATCAGCCGAATCCGCGCCTTTCCTTCTGGAACCGTCGGAAACGCAATCCCTGTTCCCATCACGCCTTCCTCAAACAGCGCCCGGCTGAAGTCCATGGCCTTACGTCCCTCGCCCACAATCACCGGCGTAATCGGCGTCTGCGTGGCCGGCGTCGTCACTCCGCCAATGTTGAAACCCATGCGGTGGAGTTCCCCCTGGAAATAGTGCGTGTTGTCCCACAGCCGCTGAATCCGTTCCGGCTCCGTCTCCAGAATGTCGAAAGCCGCAATGCACGTCGCCGCCACGCTCGGCGGATGCGACGTAGAAAACAGAAACGGCCGCGCCCGATGGTAGAGGTAGTCAATCAGGTCCTTCGATCCGCAAACATAGCCGCCCAGCGCGCCAATCGCTTTCGACAGCGTGCCCACCTGCACATCCACGCGCCCGTGCATGCCAAAGTGATCCACGCTCCCGCGCCCGTTGCGTCCCAGCACCCCCGATGCATGCGCATCATCCACCATCATGATCGCCCCATACTTCTCCGCCAGCGCGGCCAGCTTGTCCACCGGCCCAATGTCGCCGTCCATGGAGAACACACCGTCGGTGATGACCAGCTTGTGCCCCGGTTCGTTCGCAATCTCCTTCAGCAACTCCTCGCAATGCGCCGCGTCCTTGTGCCGAAACACTTTGATCTTCGCCCGCGACAGCCGTGCCCCATCAATAATGCTGGCGTGATTCAGCTCGTCGGAGAGAATAAAGTCCTCCTTGCCCAGAATCGCGCTCACCGTTCCCGCATTGGCCGCGAACCCGCTTTGGAAGACAACGCACGCCTCCACATTCTTGAAGCGCGCGATCTTCTCTTCCAACTCCATGTGGATGCGCATCGTTCCCGCAATCGTCCGCACCGCACCCGACCCCACACCAAAGGTGCGCGTCGCAGCCAGCGCCGCCTCAATCAACTTGGGATGATTGGCCAGCCCCAGGTAGTTGTTGCTGGCCAGGTTGATCACTTCGCGCCCGTCATAGTGGCATACCGGCGCCTGCTGGTCATCGAGAATGCGGAGTCTGAAATGCGTCCCTTTCGCGCGCAGTTCATCCAGCACGGTAGTCAGGTAAGCAAGCTGCGGGCGCGCAGCAGTCTCTGTCATGGCATTTACCTCAACCAGAAAGGATAGCGCGTCAGGCAGCGGGCCGCGACCTCTGTCTACTCGTCACATTCTGCTGTCTTCCGTCTTGACATGCCTAGTTATCTATGCCTAGACTTCTCCGTACCAGAGCATCCGGGGGTAGTGCATGGCGAAGAACGATCTCCAGGGAACACTCGATCTGCTAGTTCTCAAAACCCTCGACCACAATGGCTCGCTGCATGGCTACGGCATCGTGCTCCACATCCAGAACGCCTCCGGCGAGTTGCTACGCGTTGAAGAAGGCTCGCTCTACCCCGCCCTCCACCGCATGGAGCAGAGCGGCTGGATCGCTTCGGAGTGGGCTCTCACTGAAACCAATCGCAAGGCCAAATACTACCGGCTCACCGCCGCTGGCCGCCGCCAGTTGCAGCAGGCTGAAGAGAGCTTCGACCAGCTCGTCAAGGGCGTGCGCGCGCTCCTGCGCTTTGCATGAAATGTTGTGCCTGAGGAAGGGAACGCAATGGCATTAATCCGTCGAATCGCCAACCTCTTCCGCCGCTCGCGCTTGAACCACGAAATCGACGTGGAACTGGAGGCCCACATCGACTTGCGCATCGACGCCAACATCGCGTCCGGCATGTCGCCCGCTGAAGCCCGCCGCGACGCGCTTCTCCGTTTCGGCAACCCCACGGCAACCAAAGAGCGCGTCGCAGCCGCCGACACCAGCCTTGGCCTCGCCAGCATCGCCCGCGACATCCGCTATGCTCTGCGCCAGTTGCGCCGCTCGCCCGGCTTTGCGCTCACCGCAATTCTTACCCTGGCCCTAGGCATCGGCGCCAACGTGGTTGTCTTTGGCGTGTTGAATGCGATCCTTTTGCGCCCCATTCATGTTCCCGGTGTGGACCGGCTTGTTCAGATCGAGCAACGACAGCAGGAATATCTTACGCAGTCCTACCCCGATTACATCGACTTCCGCGCGCGCAATTCGACTTTCAGCGACATGGCCGCCTACCGCATCGGCGAGGTAGGCATGAGTTCCGGCGGTTCCGCGCAAAGATGCTGGGACTACGAGGCTTCGGGCAACTACTTCGACATGCTCAACGTCCAGCCCCAATTAGGCCACTTCTTCCACGCCAGCGACGAGCACGGCCCCAATTCCGCGCCTTACATCGTCCTCAGCGATGCCTTCTGGCGCACACGGTTCAATGCCGACCCCCGCGTCGTCGGGATGACCGTCGACCTCGACAAGCATCCGTTCACGATCATCGGCGTGGCGCCAAAGACCTTCAATGGAACCGAGATTTTCTTCTGGCCTGAAGTCTGGATACCGATGGCCAACGAGGAACAGGTCGAGGGCTACAACTATCTCGTCAAGCGCCAGAACCACGGCATCTATGTCATCGGCATGCTCAAGCCCGGTGTCACGCCCCAACAAGCCACAGACAACCTGATCACCGTTGCCCATCAGATGACCCGCGAACATCCTGTGGAGGACGACGGACTCGGCGCGCGGCTCGTGAAACCGGGCCTGATGGGCGACATTCTGGGTGGCCCGACTCGCCCGTTTCTGACCGCAATCATGCTGCTCGCCCTGTTGGTGCTCATGGCTGCGTGTGCCAACCTGGCCGGCATCTTCACCGCCCGCGCCGCAGATCGCAGCCGGGAGTTGGCCATCCGGCTTTCTATCGGATCCACTCGGTGGCGTCTGGTGCGCCAGATCCTTACGGAGGCGGTGCTTGTTTCTGTTTGCGGTGGCATTGCGGGAACGCTCATCGCCATCGCGCTACTCGGCGCGCTCACGCGCTGGCAGCCCATCACGGAGTATCCCATCCACGTCACCGTCACGCCCGATTTCAAGGTCTTCGTGCTTGCCCTGCTGCTTTCTTTAATCAGCGGCCTCCTGCCCGGTCTGCTGCCTGCCCGGCAAATCTGGAAGACAAATGCCATGCAGGCCATGAAGAGCGGTGCTGTCGAGTCCGGACTTCTCCGCCGTTTCAGCCTGCGCGATGTGCTTCTGGGAATACAAATCACCCTGTGTGCGTTGCTCGTCACAGCCTCTCTCGTCTCCCTGCGCGGCATGGAACGCTCTCTGCACGCGCCGATGGGCTTTGTTCCGGACGGAGCCATGCTGGCTCTCGAAGATTTGCACATGGCCGGCTACTCCGATGACACTGCGCTGCCCGTGCAGCACCGCATGATTGACGAAGCCGCGCGCATTCCCGGCGTGACTGCCGTGGGAATCGTAAACGATGTGCCTCTTAATGGAAGCAGTAATGATACGGATGTCTACCGCGAAGGCACTGCGGATTTCCGCCCGTCTAACAGCGTGCTCGATGCGCAATACTTCTCCATCTCCCCTGGTTACCTCGGGGCAGCTCAAACCCGCCTTCTCGCCGGCCGCGACTTCACCTGGTCCGACGGGCCGACTGCTCCGAATGTCGCGATCATCAACGAAACCTTTGCCCGCAAGATGTTCGGCAACACCCCTGCTGTTGGCCGCCATTTCCTCAAACTGGACAAGAAGCTCTATGAAATCGTGGGAGTCGTCGAGAACGGCAAGTACCAGTTTCTGACCGAGGATCCTTCCGCCGCCATGTTCTTTCCGCTCGCTCAACAAACGGATGGCGACACGACCCTTGTCGTCCGTTCCACATTGTCTCCGGCAGAGACCGCCGCGACGTTGAACCGAATGCTCAGCGGAATCGATTCCAGCCAGCCGATTGAACTTCGCACCTGGACTGATAACCTCGCCCTGGTGCTCTTTCCGGCGCGCGTTGCCACGGCGGCTCTCGGCGTCATGGGTTTGCTGGCGGCTATGCTTGCCGTTACCGGCATTTTCGGCATGGCGGCTTACACGGTTTCCAAGCGGCTCCGCGAGCTGGGCATTCGAGTGGCGCTGGGTGCGCATCGTGCCCAACTGATGCGTGCGGCGCTCGGGCGACCCATGCTCGTGCTCCTAACGGGATCTTTGGCCGGTCTGATACTGGGTGTTCTTGCGAGCAAGCTTCTTGCATACCTTGTCTACCAGGCCACTCCGCGCGACCCACTGGTCCTGCTCGGAGCCGTCGCGGTCATGATTCTGGTGGGATGCGTGGCCACCTGGATCCCAGCCCGCCGCGCATTGGCTGTCAATCCTGCACAGTTGCTCCGCGAGGAGTAGTCCCACCCGTTCTTTCTCAGCCAGAAAGATCAGTCGTTTAGCCGCCATTTTGCCCTCGGGGCCGTCCAAACACTGGGCGGGAATGGCTCCGGTGCGCCCCCGCCGGATACAATGGTCCTACGCCGTCGCAAATACGCGAATTACGGTCCTTCTAAAGATTCGGAGCAGGTGCACGTGAGAGGTTTGATCCGCCGCTGTCTGCGGCTTAAGTTAATTGCCGCACTGGGTGTCGCGTTGGCGCTGCCCGCACTCGCATTGCAGGTTGGAAGCGCGGGTTTGCAGCCCACTGAGACCGCCCTCTCCGCCGAGACTCACGATCAGGGCGGACGCACGCAGGCTATCCTCACCATCACAGTCACCGGCGAAGACGGACGGCCCGCCACCGGTGCCGCGGTCATCGAAGACGCCGGCAAGCCGCTGGCTGGCGTGGCGCTTGACGCCCATGGGCGTGCCACTTCCGTTCTTTCTCTGCTCCCCGGCAGCCACAACCTCACCGCCCGTTATGACGGCGACACCACCCACCAAGGCTCAATTTCGCAGGTTTCCCCGGTTCGCGCGCTCACCTCCGGGGCCCCTGACTTCTCCATCGCCGTTGCGCCTGCCACGCTCTCTCTTACCGCCGGCCAGTCGGGTTCAGTCGTCGCGTCCATCACGCCCATTAATGCCGCCTCGCTGACCGCTCCCATGTTCGTCACCCTCTCTTGCTCCGGATTGCCAGACCAGTCCGCCTGTACCTTTACGCCGGAGAACCTTGAAATCCAGCCCGGCGCCACTGCCGCGGTCATGAGCTCTATGGACGTTGCCACGGAGTCCGGATCTACCGCGCAAGGTTCGTTGACCGCGCTTTCCGGCTCGAATCAGGTGGCTTGGGCGGTGCTCGTGCCAGGTGCATTGGGCTTCGTGGGACTGGCCTTTGGCGCACGCCGGCGCAGCTGGCTCAGTCGCCTCTCGCTTCTGGCCCTTGTGGCCTTGGTCGCGACTTTGGGCACGACGGGCTGCAATCCTCGCTATAACTACGAACACCATGGGCCTCCGCAAAACCTGCCCACCCCGCCTGGCACCTACACAATGACCGTCACTGCGCAGTCCAGCAACGGGATCACCGCTACGACGCATTCCACCACCATGGTGCTCACCGTCAAGTAGGCGGCGGTTGCCGAATGAATTCATGAGCCGCCGGCATCCCCTCCCCGCGGAAGTCTACGCATTTGTAGAGCAGACGCCTGCAACGGTCCTTCTGGAGTGTTCCAGGCTCACGGCATCTGCATCCAGCAGCCGCCTTTTTACCGCGCCAAATCGCATTCTCTCTGCCCGGCAGCTCAATGAGCTTCCCGAACTCTTTGCGCAGATTGAGAGCGCAACCGCCGCAGGCCACTTTGCTGCGGGCTTCTTCACCTATGAATGCGGTGAGGCCTTCGAGCCTACCGTCAAGATGCGGACACGCAGCGAATCTGCACTCATACCGCAGACAAGTGATCAGCCCCTCGCTTGGTTCGGCATTTATGAGCGCGGTTATCGCTTTGACCACACGGCCGGAGCATTTGCTGACGGTGATCCGCCGGGGCTGACTGGGAAAGGCTTGTCCGGTACACCGGAACCCGCAGACGTCTCGCATCAATTCAGCCCCCTCGCGACCACCCTCGGCATTTCTGAACAGCAATACACCGCAGACATCCGCACCATACATGAGTGGATTCGTGCCGGTGACGTTTATCAACTCAATTTCACCTTTCCCATCCACACCCACGTCATCGGTAGCCCTGGGGCTTGCTATGCGCGCCTTCGCCACAGCCAACCGGTCGACTACGGCGCATTTCTCCATTGCTTGCCCGGCCGCCACATTCTCAGTTTCTCACCCGAGTTGTTCTTTCAGCTCGAAGAGCACGGCGCAACGCGGCGCATCATCACGCGGCCCATGAAGGGAACCGCGCCCCGTGGGCGCACCACCGCTGAAGACTGCCAAATTTCCGAGTGGCTGCGCAACGATGAGAAGAACCGTAGCGAAAACGTAATGATCGTCGACCTGCTCCGC
This sequence comes from uncultured Acidobacteriota bacterium, assembly GCA_963725945.1. Classification (GTDB taxonomy): domain Bacteria; phylum Acidobacteriota; class Terriglobia; order Terriglobales; family Acidobacteriaceae; genus Telmatobacter. Next base: position 29,076 of record CAVSAW010000023.1, read on the forward strand.
AACGATTTGGGGCGGCTCTGCGAATTCAGCAGCGTGCGCGTCGAAGATCTCTTCGCGGTCGAGCGCTACCCGACACTTTGGCAGATGACTTCGACCGTCAGCGGTGAACTGCGCCGTGATGTAGGTTTCCGCGATATCTTCCGCGCGCTCTTCCCCTGTGGCTCCATCACCGGCGCGCCCAAGGTACGGGCTATGCAACTGCTGGCAAAAATCGAGCAGGGACCCCGCGGCATTTACACCGGCGCCATCGGCTACTTCTCGCGGGAGCAAACCATCCTTAACGTGGCCATTCGCACACTTGAAATCGAAGGCGAAGACGCAACGATGGGCGTGGGCAGCGGCATCGTCATCGATTCGGACCCCGCCGATGAGTTTCGCGAGTGCCGCTTGAAGTCGGAGTTTCTGTCGCGCGCAGAACAATCGTTCTCTCTGATTGAAACGATGCTTTGGGAAAACGGCTATCCATTGCTCGAGTTGCACCTCGACCGTCTCGCAGACTCAGCAGAATATTTTTCCTACGTCTGCGACCGCGCCTCGATTCGGTCATCGCTCCTCGCTACGGCTCAAGAATTCCGCGATCCAGCACCGCGCAGAGTCAGATTGCTCGTCGATTCGAGGGGCCGCGCGCATATCGAGCACTCAGTCCTTCACCGGGAAGCCGCAGAGGCCGCACCAGCACGCGTCCGCATTTCGCCCCAGCGAACAGACTCTCGAGACCGCATGCTCTTTCATAAAACGACGCAGCGGCCCCTTTACTCTGCCGCATTGAAAGCCGCGTCTGCAAATGGTCTTGTCGATGTACTGTTCCTGAATGAGCACACCCAAGTCACGGAAGGCGCCATCAGCAACGTATTCATTGAGAAAACCGGGCATTGGTCGACGCCGCCCATCGATTGCGGAGCGTTGCCTGGCGTTTACCGCCGCCACCTGCTCGAAACACGCTCCGATATCGACGAGAGGATCCTCACCATCTCCGATCTTCGCGATGCCGATGCCGTCTACATCGCCAACGCCGTGCACGGTCTCCGTCGCGTCGCCGTTGATTGGGATTAAACGTTCTCACATACTTCTCACTGCAACCAAAGGACCAACTCAATCTCCAACCGTGGATGGATGTGCGGATCATCTTTCCCCGTTAGTGTGATCGACGAGGTCGCGCAAGCAAACGACATAGGACTGAATGCCACAGATGGAGCGCGCGTAAACAAGCATCCGTCTTGCGCGAAAGTGTGTCTAATCGCAACCTCGGATTCCAATTCCCCTTTCAAGAGAGGTCTTCACGCATGCAACTCCTTCCAATAAAGAGCTACAGAAAAACTCAAACCCGCAACCGGAGCGCAGCCGCAAGGCTCGTCGTCTTGCTTGCGGCAATCCTTGCCATCAGCGCATCAAGCAGTCAGCTATGGGCGCAGGGCTGCATCCTTGCTCGCTCGCCCGAACAGGGCCTGCCCACCGGGCAGGGTGGAGTTCTTGAGCCTGGGCATTTTCAAATCACGGTGGGAGAGCGCCACCAGTTCTCATATCAGCACTATGTGGGGGACGCATACCAGGAATATCGCGCACAGCAGAAAACGCAAGTTGAAAACAGGATCAACCTCGTCACGCTGGATTTGACCTATCAATGGACGCCGAGGATCAGTTTCGAAATAGACGCGCCCTGGTTGTTCGCCACCCGCAAGAGCCAGAGTTCGCCGATCAAGTATGCCGCAACCGGCTTGGGCGATACCATCATCGGTGCCAACTTCTGGGTCCGCCAACCGGACCACGCCACCCGCAACAACTTCTCAGCCGGCCTTGGCCTGTTGATACCCACGGGCAACGACGATGTGCAGAATACTGTCAACACCAATACCAGCGGAACTGGTTCACCGGTTGAAGTCACCACGCCGGTGGATTACTCCATCCAGCCTGGAAACGGCGGCTGGGGCATGGTGATGCAATGGCAGGGATATCAGCGGATCAATAATTCGGTCACCTTCTACACCGACGGAGATTACATTGCGACCCAGGGCGGCACCAACGGCGTGAAGCGCGGCGCGACGCTCAGCACAACAACTCCGCTGGATAATTACGACGCCATCTCGGACCAGTACCTGTTGGAAGGCGGCCTTGCCTTCCCTGTAACGTATGTGAAGGGTCTCAGCGCAACCGTGGGTCCGCGCGACGAGGGCGTTCCTGCCAAAAACCTGTTCCCCAACAGCAATGACGGTTTTCGCAGGCCGGGCTTTGCGGTCACTGTTGGACCGGGTGCGGAGTATGTGCATGGCTCAAATCTGTTTACCGCAGGTGTTTACAAAGCCATTCACCGCGACCGCACAGTAAGCTATCCTGACTCGGTCTACGGCACACACGGTGATGCCGCGTTCGCCCAGTATGTTTGGCTGGCCAGCTTAACGCACCGGTTCTAAAAATCAGTTTGAAATCCCGATACTCCATCGACGCCGCAACGCCGATGGAGTATCGCGCATGTTGCCGTTCACTTTTGCTCCAACGAGATTCACGCCAGGGGAAGCATCATGAAATACTCTCTTCGCATCATCGCGGCCCTTCTTGTCTCATGCCTGATGCCGCTTGCGCAAGCCAAGCGCGCGCCCAATCTTGAATTCAAAGATCAGGCCGGCCATACCCACAAGGTCGCTGAGTTGCGCGGCTCCATCGTGGTTCTCAACTTCTGGGCCACGTGGTGCGGACCGTGCCGCGAAGAACTGCCGATGCTCTCCAAGCTGACCCAGGAATATGCGCCCAAAAAAGTGCGATTCATCGCCGCCTCGGCGAACGAACCGAAAGACCGCGCCAAGGTCGATGAATTCGTCAGCAGCCACAAGCTCCCCATGGAAATTTGGCTCGGCGCCGATCTCAACATGCTCGACAGAGCCAACCTTGGCAATGAGCTTCCCGCCACGATGATTTTGGACGATCAGGGCGAAGTCATAACCCGCATTTTGGGTGAAGCGCGTGAAGAAGAAGTACGCGCGGCTCTCGACTGGGCGCTCGCCGGCAAGACCGGGCCGCCTCCGCCTCCGGTCACCAAGCATCTCCAGTGACAGTCTCGGACACAGGAAGGCTTATTCCGGCTTCAGCACCACTTTTATCGCTTCGCCGGACTGCAGCAGCTCCATCGCCTCCGCAAATTCGGCCAGCTTCAGCCGATGCGTAATTACCGGCTCCAGATCCAGTTTGCCCGCGGCCAGCAGCGCTTCCATCTGGAACCACGTCTCGAACATCTTGCGCCCGTTGATCCCTTGCACCGTCGCGCCCTTGAAAATAATGTCTCGGGCAAAATCCAACTCCACTGGCCGCGAGGGTATCCCCAGCAACGAGGCGCGCCCGCCGGTACGCAGCAGCGCAAAACCCAGCGCCATGGCCGACTGAACACCCGACATCTCCAGCAGCACATCCACGCCGGTGCCGCCCGTGGCAGCCATAATCTGCTCTTCCACGTGATCCGTCACCGGATCCAACGCCAGGTCCGCGCCCATCTTTTTGGCCACACCGCGCCGGTGCGCGTTCACCTCAATGGCAAACACCTTAGCTGCTCCGCACGCCCTGGCCACGGCGATTGAAAACAGCCCAATGGCGCCGCATCCCGTCACGGCCACTGTCTTCGCAGCGATCGTTCCCGCCAGCACGGTGTGTACAGCATTGCCCAGCGGATCGAGCAGCGAAGCATAGTCATGCGGAATGGCCGGTGACAGCTTCCAGATATTCGTCTCCGGGATGATTGCGTAACTCGCGAAGGCCCCATCGGCGTCCACGCCCAGAATGCGCACATGTTGGCACACGTGGGCAAGGCCGGTGCGGCACTGCAGGCATTTGCCGCAGGCCACATGCATCTCCGCGCTTACCAGGTCGCCTTCTTTTACCGTGGTCACGCCACGGCCAACGCCGGCTACCGCGCCCGCAAATTCATGTCCCGGAATCAGCGGCGGATGAATGCGTCCCTGCGCCCACGGATCCCAGTTATAGATGTGCAGATCGGTGCCGCACACGCTGGCCGCCGACACGCGCACCAGAACTTCGCCGGGGCCCGGCACGGGCACCGGAACCTCGCGAATCTCGACGCCGGGCGCAGCATGCGCCTTCACAACCGCCTGCATGATGCTCGGCATACGGGGTAACCCTCCTGTCACAAGCAAACAATCCAGTCTATCAACAGCAACCGTCCACCAACTTGCAACGGTCCCATCAGCCAGCCAGCATCTTGCTCGTTGGCTACAACAGGGTGCTACTCTCCATCTAGTCGGGGCGAATCATGGGACCTTTATTTGTGATTCTTTTCTGGGTTATCGCGGCAGGAATTCTCTCGGTATTTGGCGGGCTGCTTCTTGGATGGCTAGTGGCCTTCTTCCTACGCGAAGTTCCGACGGGGCGCAATCGGGCCATCATCATCGCTGGAGTATTACCCGCGGTGGGGTTCGCCTACCTTTTTGGATGCGTCCTGCTCTTCTCAATTTGGTCGGCCGCCCGCGGACGCGACTGGGGATGGGGCGACACTTGGGACACTCCGATTCTAGGCTCGTACCACCTGATGATGATTGACGTCACCGATCAGGCAACGGTTTATAACCGAGCCGACACAAGGGTCTACAGCAATGGGTCCGTTGCCAGCGCGCCGGGAGATCCAGATGTCATTTTCGGCGTCCGTCGCCTTGAAGTTCGTCCCCCGTATCTTATCGGCGCCGCGTCGCCTGAGGCCTTCATGGAGTACCCGCTCAAGTCCCCGGAAACGCTCTTCTTCGTCCTTGATACGAGAAGCGGAGCAAGAAAAAATGAGACTTCACTCGATTTGCTTGAGAACGACGCTCGTCGAATCGGCGGACCGCTCAAACTCGAGTCTGTAAACACCGTTTATGGTCGCTATCGTTACGGTGGGGTCGATCTGTTTCCACTCATTGCCTTCAGTGTTCCACCGTTGGCCATCCTCATGTGGTTGACGCGGGCAGTTCTGCGGCTGCGAGCAATTCGTCCAATGTTGACTTCTGATCCTCTAAAGTGAAATCGCAGATACCGCTCCTGAAACATCACATCGAACGAAAGCCTTTTTCACCCCACCGCCGGCAGCCCCGCCAGCGCCATCGCAATCTCCTCCGCGGGATAGTCGTAGTTCTCCAGCTTCCCCGCCTGGTAGTCGATGTACGACTGCATGTCGAAGTGTCCATGCCCGCAGAGATTGAAGAGAATCGTCCGCCCCCTGCCCTCCTCCTTGCATTGCAGCGCCTCGCGAATCGCCCCCGCCACTGCATGATTCGCTTCCGGAGCGGGAATGATCCCCTCCGCGCGCGCAAATTGGATTCCCGCGGCAAACGCATCCAGCTGCTGAATGCTCGTCGCCTCAATCAATCCTAGCTCCAGCACATGCGACACCAGCGGCGCCATGCCGTGGTAGCGCAGACCGCCCGCGTGAATCCCCGGCGGAATAAACGTCGAGCCCAGCGTGTGCATCTTCACCAGTGGCGTCAGATGCCCCGTGTCGCCAAAGTCATACGCGAACGGCCCCTTGGTCAGACTCGGACAAGCCGCCGGTTCCACGGCCACAACGCGCGCATTGCATTGCCCCTTGATCTTTTTGCCCAGGTAGGGCATCACAAGCCCTGCAAAATTGGATCCGCCCCCCGTGCAGCCGACAATCACGTCGGGCTCATCGCCGGCCAGCGCCATCTGCTCTATCGCTTCCAGACCAATCACCGTCTGATGCAGCAGCACATGATTCAATACGCTTCCCAGCGCGTACTTGGTGCTGGGATCCTTCGCCGCCACTTCCACGGCCTCTGAAATCGCAATCCCCAGCGACCCATTCGTATCCGGATGCGCGGCGAGGATCGCGCGCCCCGATTCTGTCTCAGTGCTCGGGCTCGCCGTTACGCTGGCCCCAAACGCCTCCATCAAAGCGCGGCGATATGGCTTCTGGTTAAAGCTCACCCGCACCATGAAAACCTTGCACTCCAGGCCGAAGAACGCGCACGCCATAGCCAGCGACGATCCCCACTGCCCCGCGCCCGTCTCTGTGGCCAAACGCTTCGTGCCTTCTACTTTGTTGTAGTAAGCTTGCGCGACGGCAGTGTTCGGCTTGTGCGATCCCGCGGGGCTCACGCCTTCGTATTTGTAATAAATCTTTGCCGGCGTTTCCAACGCTTTCTCCAGCCTCCGCGCGCGAAACAAGGGCGATGGCCGCCACTGCGCATAAACCTGCCGCACAGGGTCGGGAATTTCAATTTCCCGCTCCGTGCTTACCTCCTGCAGGATCAGCGCCATCGGAAACAGCGGCGCAAGATCCTCCGGCCCAATCGGCTTGAGCGTTCCCGGATGCAGCGGAGGCGCCATCGGCACCGGCAGATCGGCAAGAATGTTGTACCAGGCGCGGGGAATGCGGTCTTGCGGCAGGTTGAATTGGATGGGATCCATGCCAGAAATTCTAACAGCGGCGTGTCTTGTAACCGGGCCTCACTTGATTTGGGGCGCACATGCGGCCACATCGTCGCAGGCTTCAGCCCCTTAGGCAGGTTCTAGTCCTCACGCCATAGCCTCGGCCACACGATACGCTCTGTCCCGAATCAGTTGCGCGTCGAATCGCTGTACCGTGACCCGCGCACCTTCAGTCTGTACCTGTGGGTAGTCGCCGGCTTGCAACCCCCGCACCGAGGCCTCGATCATCCAGCGCAGCGCGGAGTGCCTTCCTCGGTCGCCGGGCGAATGTTAAGTCCAAACCTCATTGGAGAACCAGGTCAGAGATTTCTGCCGGTCACAATCTTGAAGGCGCGCTCATACGATCCCAGGTCGAAAACGTTCTGGTACCCGATGCTCTGCAGCCGCGCTTTCGCGGTTCGACTGCGCACTCCGCTCTGGCAGTGCAGCAGCAACACCTTGCTTTTGTCTTTTACTCTGTCACCCACCATACCCTCGACCTCGTCGAGCGGCATGTTGTATGCCTGCGACAGATGGCCCGAGTTGAATTCCGGGGGAGTCCGCACGTCAATGATCAGTGCGCCCTTCTTCAACAGGTCCACAGCATCCTTCTTGGGGATGAGCCCGCTGCGCTTGTACATGATGTACAGCAATGCACAACCAATCGCGATTAGAAAGTAAGTCCAATTCATGCTCATGGCCGCGGTCCTATTTTACCAATCCCACTCATCCGATGTATCCAACTTTCTTTCGTCCGCTGCAGATTTCAGCCGCGTGAACAAACGATGAAAAACTCAAGCCTTTGCCACCTCAACCAAGGTGGAGTAAAACGTCGCCCCCGCACCAATGTCGGTCAACTTCTCGCTGGTGAGGGCGTTCACGTTGGACCCATCCGCGTGGAGCTTGGCCCAGTCCAGTCGCGCCGCTACCACTCCTGCGGGCACGCTGTCACTCACCAGCGCCGTCAGCCGCAGGGCCCCTCGATCGTTCCACACTCTCACCGCATCGCCATCTGCAATCCCGCGCAGCCTCGCGTCGGCCGGGTGCATTTCAAGTTTTCCTCTGGTCCGCGCCTCCATCCTGCGATGCCCATCCAGATTCGCAAACGTGGAGTTCATGTAGTTGTCTGCCTTGTGCCCGAGAAACTCCAGCGGAAACCGCACGGCCCCTTCACCCCATCGCGATTCAGCGGGGGCGACAAAGCCCGGCAACGGGTCGAGACCCTGCGCCGCGAGTGCCTGGGAATAGAACTCAACTTTGCCTGAAGGAGTGGGCACTGTGCCTGATGAATAGGGCATGAATGGCTCCGTCTCGGGTTTTCGATGAAACGCCAGCGGAATATGCCCCCGCTCCTCGAGATCCTCAAAGCGGATATGCTCCATCTCCGCGTTGGTCGAGTTCCCATTGAGCCCTATAGCCAGCGCCTGCCGGATTAACTGCTCCTCAGTGTCGCGGAAGCATGGCTCATTGAAGCCCATGTATTGCGCCAGTTGCCCAAAGAGCCATACATTCGATCGCGCCTCGCCCGGCGGCTCAATCGCCTGCCTCGAGAGCTGTACAAAGTAGTGTCCGTACGCGCCCTGAACATCGGTGTGCTCAAGAAAAGTCGTTGCCGGCAAAATGTAGTCCGCATAATCTGTCGTGTCGTTGAAGAAGAGATCATGAACCACCGTGAACAAATCGGCCCGCGCCAATCCGCGCCGCACTGCATTCTGGTTCGGCGCCACCGCCCCCGGATTCGAGTTGTACACGAATAGCGCGTGCACCGGCGGACCACCGCTCAATACATCCTCGCCGGCATTCTCTTTTCCCTGATTCAGCGCCTGCCCGAGCGAGCACATATTCACCACCCGCGCCGGCCGTCCCAGCGGAGAGTCCAGCGCCAGATCAAGCCGCTCCAGTTCCCGCTTGTTCCACTTGAAAGCACCTGAGGTCGACAACTGCCCGCCTCCGCCGCGATATTTCCATGCTCCCGTGAGCGCCGGCAGCATGGCGATCGCGCGGACTGTGGCGCCTCCGTTTTCGCCGCGCTGTACGCCATAATTCAGGCGCAGCGCCGCGGGCCGGGTGGTTGCATACTCTCGCGCCAGTTGTTCTACCTCGCTTGCCTTCATCCCCGTCCATGCCGCCACGCGCTCCGGCGTATACTCGCGCGCCCGCTCGGCAAGCCGCCCAAAGCCGTGCGTCATCTCGCCGATGTACGCCCGATCTTCGAGCCCATCGCGCAAAATCACGTGCATCATCCCCAGCGCCAGCGCGGCATCAGTGCCCGGCCTGATTGCGATATGCCAATCCGCCAACGCTGCAGTGCGCGTCTTATAGGGATCGATCACAATCAGCCGCGCCCCGTTTCGCCGCGCCTGCACAACCATTGGCCAAAGGTGCACATTGTTGCCGTGAATGTTCCCGCCCCAGGCCACGATCAGCTTTGCCAGGCGGAAATCCTCCGTCGGCGTGCCAAGCTTCTTTCCATACACCAGGTTCCACGCCACTCCGCCTGCTTCAGAGCAGATCGTCCGGTCAAGCTGGCTCCCGCCAAGCCGGTGAAAGAAGCGCCGATCCATCGACCCAAAACCCAGTACGCCGATCGTCCCCGCATAACTGTAAGGCAGAATCGATTCTGGCCCAAATGTGTCGCTGATCTGCTGCAGTTGTGCCGCAATCGCGCTCAGCGCCTCATCCCAGCTCACACGCTCAAAGGCCTCTTGCTCGCGGCCTTTTGCCATCGGCCCTTTGGCCACGCCCGGCTTTCGTTTCAACGGATAGAGAATCCGGTCCGGCGCGTAGACGCGATCCAGATACTTCGCTACCTTGGCGCATAAAAATCCTTGCGTCACTGGTTGCGATGGATCGCCCTCCACTTTGATTGCGCGGCCCTCTTCGTCCACCGTCACCAAAACGGCGCAACTGTCCGGGCAGTCATGCGAACAGACTGTATGTACGACGCGAAACGGGGAAGGTGTCGTAGCCACCGACATACAGCCATTGTAAGCTGAACGCGTACGCACGCACCCCGGAGGCCCGCCAATGAAGCTCGTATCCGTGCTCCTCGCCCTCTTCCTGCTTTGCACCGCGCCTGCAGCCCGCGCCCAATCGCCAGAAGACACCGAGATCCGCGCTGTGATTGCCGCCCAGGTTGCCGCGTGGAACCGCGCCGACATCCCCGCCTTCATGCAGGCCTACGAGGACTCAGCCGACACCACCTTCATCGGCCTCACCCTGCGCAAAGGCTTTGAGCCCATTCGCCAGCGCTACATGCTCAGCTACTCGAACCCCGAGCAGATGGGCACCCTCACCTTCAACGACCTCGAAGTGCGACTGCTTCCCAACTCCTGCGGCCAGACCGAGTTCGCCGTAGTCACCGGCAAGTTTCATCTCGACCGAAAAGCCAAGGGCGAAGCCAAGAAAGACGACGGCATTTTCTCGCTCGTCTGGCGAAAAGGGCCCAACGGCTGGAAGATCATCCTCGACCACACCAGCTGAGATTGACTGGAATCGCCGCTCTTCCGCAACGTGCTCCGCGGCATCTCGACGCCCAACCTCCTAGTGGTTGTCCTTTCCAGCGAATTTCCTTGCCTTTGCCGATCGCGCTCGACTATTCTCAGTCAACTTTCCCGGCTGACGGGCCCTCCTGGGCCATTCCCCGTTTTCAATCCGGCCCCAAGGAAATCTCGTTGTCCTCTGGAGTTCGATATGGAAATCTCCCGTCGGGCGTTGCCCCCAGAACGCAGACTCAATCCGCGTGCCCAGCTTAGTCGCCGCTTTGGCGTTGCTGCCTTCGCTGCTCTCGCCGTTCTCGTTTGTTCTGGAGCTTCCACCTTTCCAAAGGCGTCCCGGTCAAGTTCAGGCACGATTGGTGCCAGTACGGGCGAGGTAGTCGGCGGGGCTGTGGGCATAGGTGCAGGCCTTACGGCCATCGTGGTGATTTTGGTCGAGGTAAATCACAGCCATCACACGCTGGACGGTTGCGTCTCCTCAGGTCCCAATGGGCTTGAGCTCCAGACTAGCGACTCGAAACGATTTATGCTCGAGGGCGATTCAGCCAGCGTCAAAGCTGGCGATCGCGTCAAGCTGCATGGGTCAAGAGTGAAAAAGACAAAGGACACCACCGGCAATCCCGTGTTTAACGTCCAAAGCCTCAAGAAAGACTACGGCCCGTGTCACGTAACTCCGGCCGGATAACCGGACTCCTGGCGCCACAGACCGCCGACTCCAAACGCAGCCGGCTCCGATGCCGTACCAACCTTCGCATCGGGGCGCTGATTCCAAAGAAAACTCTTGTCCTTGCAAATTGCGCTGGACTATTCTCAGTCAACTTTCCCGGCTGACGGGCTCCTCTGGGCGATTCCCCATTTTCAATCCGGCCCCAAGGAAATCTCGTCGTCACCTGGAGTTCGATATGGAAATCTCCCGCGGGGCGTTGCCCCCAGGCCGTGCACTCAACCCGCGTGCGCCGCTCAATCGCCGCTTTGGCTTTGTTGCCTTCGCAGCTCTCGCCGTTCTGTTGTGTTCGGGCGCATCCTCCTCTCCAACCGCCTGCCAATCGGGCTCGAATGATTCATCATTCGGCGCTGAGATAGTCGGCGCGGCCGTCGGTGTTGGTGTCGCTCTGGCTGTCATAGTAGTGGTTCTGGTCGACGTGACTCACGGCCGCCACGTGATCAAAGGTTGCGTCTCCTCAGGTCCCAATGGGCTTGAGCTTCCAGACTAGCGACTCGAAACGATTTATGCTCGAGGGCGATTCAGCCAGCGTCAAAGTTGGCGATCGCGTCAAGCTGCATGGGTCAAGAGTGAAGAAGGCCAAAGGCGCCGCGGGCGACCAGGTTTTCACTGTCGAAAAACTGAACCGCGACTACGGCCCTTGCCCTGCCGCTCCGCCCCCGAGCCCGTCGACTTAACCCGGCGTCTCGCAAGCAGAAGGTTCGCGGCCAGGCCGCGACCTTCAAGGCGAGCCGGGCGCTACTCGCGCCCCTTCGGCTTCTCAGGCCTCCTCGGCCCGTGCCTCCGTCACCTCAAACTCCACATGCCGCGTGCCCAGCACAGGGTGATGCGCCGTCAGTCTTACCTTCCCCGCCAGCTCGCCTGCGCGAATCCACACCGCTCCCGTGCCCCCGATCAGCGAGAAAGGATTGTCGCCAATCAGTTCCGCCGGCCCCGTAAGCTCAAAGCGAATGGCATCGGCAGCGAACGGCCGGATCGCATCGTACTCGTCCGTAACCCGCAAAACAACCCGCGTCGTGTCCGCTCCATCGCCAATCAGCGCCGTGTCATCCGGCAGAAGCGTAAATTTCTGGTCGACCCCTTTGCCGGAAAGCGTCCGCGAAATCACTTGCTTGCCCTGGATGTATCCATCGATGCGCAAGTCACCCCAACCTTCGCGTACCTGGCTCAGGTCGGCCGAAAATGGCGGATATTTCAGATGCGGAAATTGCCCGCGGTCAGCATCGGCCTCTGCAATCTGCTTCCCGCTCAGGTAGAACTTCAGATGATCGCAGTTCGATGAAACCAGCGCGTTTGTGAAGCCAATGTTCTCGTCGCCGCGCGCCCAGTGAAACGATGGCGCCAGCACGATCTCCTCGCTGGGGTCGCACTGCGAGCGGTAGAAGCCTGCTGCCGGCTTGGGTTCGCGAAAGATGTCCGTCACGCCGTGATAGCAGATGCGGTCGCCCGAGCCAAAATTTGCATGCGTGTTGTAGTCGAAGGCGCACCACCCGATGCCGCCTGCGTATTGCGGATCAGATGCCAACTGGTCATGTACCCGTGCATGCCGGATCGTATGCTCGCGCAGCCGTTCGATATTGTCGATCGTCTTGGTGGGGTAAGTGTGGCCCACAAACTCAGTATTCAAGTACAGCGGATGATTTGGCTTCATCAGCGGCCAGCCAAAATCGTTCATTGTGAACACGTCTTCAAGAAATTCCGATTCCTGGAAGTAGCGAATCCCACCCGTCTGCCGTGTCGGATCCAGGCTGTGCGCCATCGCGTTGGTACGCACGTAGAAATCGTGATTGTCCCGCGATTCGTTGATCCTCACTCCCCACAGAATGATCGAAGGATGATTCCAGTCGCGTCGCACCATGCGCCGTACATTATCGACGGAGATGTCCTGCCACGCTTGATCGCCGATATGCTGCCAGCCGGGAATTTCTTCCAGAACCAGCAGTCCCACCTCGTCGCACGCATCGAGAAAGTGCCGCGACTGCGGATAATGCGAAGTGCGCACAATGTTGCACCGCAGATTCTTTCGTAAGATGACAGCATCGCGTTTCTGCACGCGTCCCGGCATCGCCTGCCCCACCCATGGAAATGTCTGGTGCCGATCGAGGCCGCGCAGTTTGATCACTGTGCCGTTAAGCAAGAAGCCCTGCGGCGTAAATCGTGCGTCCCGAAATCCAATGCGGCGCGAATCGTTGTCTACCATTTCCGTGCCGCGCAACAGCTGTACCTCCACGCGATAAAGCTTCGGCGACTTCAAATCCCACAGCTCAATCTCCCCGAGACGATCGAGGCTCACAGTCAACGGTACGTTCCACGCGTCTTCGCCTGATGGCAGCGCCTGCGCAGCCTTGGCGATTTGTCGCTCACCGTCGTAAAGCGCAACCTCCAGGTTCCATCCGCTTTCGGGCGACTTCCGCTCGCTCTCCAGCCAGCACCGCACATCAAGCGTCGGCTTGCCCGAAAGCACATCCTTTGCCTGCGCAAAGACATTCTCAATAGACGAGGAGGAAACCACGCGCAGAGACACTTCACGATAGATCCCGCCAAATGTCAGATAGTCCACCTCGTAACCAAACGGTGGAATGTCCGGTCGTTCGCTGGAGTCAACTTCGACGGCGAGAACATTCTCGTGGTCCCAGTCAATATGTGGCGTCAGATCGAACGAGAAAGGCGTAAAGCCGCCCTTGTATTCACCCAGTCGCACTCCGTTCAGCCACACCGTGGAAGCGGTCATCACGCCTTCAAAATCCACAAACACGCGCTTGCCATGCGCCGCGGTCGGCATCTTGAAACGTCGACGATAGATCGATACAAACTCATACGACTTCTCGTCAAAGCTGTGCCATGGCACTCGCAGATTGGTATGCGGCACTGTGACGCGCACAAAATCGCTATCGTTGAAATCGCGCGCATGCGCGGCCGCCGTCGCAGTCGGACTGAAGCGCCAGTTGCGGTTGATCGGCAGCACCAAGCGGCTTTTTGCTGTCGACGCAGCGGTCCCGGTGGGGGCGGGCAGGCCCGAGGCAACGGTTGCACCTGCAATCAAAGTTCCAGTAGTCTTCAAAAAATCGCGGCGATCCATGAAATTCCTTTTCAGACGAGGTGGCGTTGTCAGACGGGCGCTTCCAATCAGAAGCGCTGGCACGGTAGAAATCAGAGACAGCGAACATTGTATACGTTTCCACTGTTTGCCCACACGCGCCCAGGACGTTCTCACAAACTCCTGTACACTGGTGCCGACATGAGCTGCATCTTTTGCAAAATCATTGAAGGAGAAATACCTTCCACCGCCGTTTACCGGGACGAGCAGTGTTATGCCTTCGCCGACATCCATCCCCAGGCGCCGGTGCATGTGCTCATCGCCCCACGCCAACACCTTGTGTCGCTTGAGCAAAGCACCGAGGCCGACGGCGCTTTGCTCGGCCACCTGCTCTGGGTGGCTGCAGAAATCGCCCGCGCCAGGGGACTGGGAAAGGGATACCGCGTCGTGATCAACAACGGCGAGAACGGCGGCCAGACCGTCGACCACCTCCACGTCCACCTGCTCGGCGGCCGACCTCTAACCTGGCCCCCGGGATAGGAAAGACAGGGAACAGGGAAGAATTGAGTTGAGCCCTGGCAAAACGAGAGCGCACCGTAATTCAGTGCGCTCTCATTCTTAAAACTCAATAGTCAGTTGCAGAGCCGGTTCTTCCTAATCCCTACTCCCCGCCTCGATTACATCGGTTGCGGCGCGTACTCTTCCTCATCTTCAAGCCCGTACCGGCGCAGCAGATTGGGCAGGCTCTGCGAGAAAGCTGAGCGCGGCATCACCGTGTCGCAGCCCGCCTCAACTGCTTTCATCTTCAGATCGCCCTGCAGATGATTTAGGAAGCCCACGATCGAAGTAGCCTTCTTGAATTTCGCCTTGAATTTTGGAATCAGCGTCATCGGTTTGGCGTTCAGATTATTCAAATCGAAGACCACCAGCGTCGGCCGCTCCGCTTCAGGCGCATCTGTCAGACGCGCAACGGCATCTTTATCGCCCTTCACAAACTCCACCTTTACGCCCAGCTTGCGCGCCGTCTCCTGAATCTTGGCCTGGAAAAACAGGTCCTCGATGAAGCAGAAGATGCGTGTCGGTGCGTCTTCGCGCACAGGAGCGGCCGGTGCGGCCTGGAATACGTCGGGGTAGTAGCTGCCGTGGCCATTGCCTGAAGTGGGAATCGTCGAGGCCGGCCCGTCGTTCACGTTGCCGTTGACCGCGCGGTAGCTGTGGTCCATCGGACCCACAAACGTCCTCGGTCCCCTCTGTTTCTCTTTGCGCCTGCCATGGGGAGGAGAAGAGGTGCTGTTGCCCGGCGACGCGGGAGGTGCCGCACTCTTCTGGAAGAATTTCTTCTTCTTCCGTCCCGGGTTCTGGCGGACATGCGGCGGCTTGGACTGTCCGCCTTGTCCCTGTCCGGACTGGGCTTGGGGAGGTGCCTGTTGCTGCGCTTGCGGTTGAGCCTGCTGCGCCTGAGGTGCGCCTTGCTGGCTGGATTTGTTCTTGCGGCGGCGCCGGCGGCGCCGATGCCCCTGCGACTGTCCCGGGCCGTTGGCCGGGGCGGGCCCAAGCTCTGGCTGGGGCTGCGTCGGTTCTGTTGTCATGCGTGCACTTCCTGGCACATCGCTAGCTGGTGCATTGTTTTAATTGATTCAGCTTTTTTCCTGCGGGGTGCTGAGTTCCCCTTGCCTGCCGCTCGTCCAGCCTTGGACAGGGAGCGCGACGGCCGGCGGCCTACCTTCTTCAGATCAATGGGGAGTTTGCCGAGAAGCGTTGCTCGGACGCAATCTACCACGATCTTCTGGTACATACGAAGCTTTAACAGCGAGTGTGCCCTTTTTGCTAAGCATCCGGCTGCGTTCTCCCAAGCAAAACTTCACTCAAGTAATACGGGGCCGGGGTACTGAATTCCTGAAAAACGCTCCAGCCGCCTGGTATGCCAAAACCTCACAACAACTCTGTCCGGTTGTCAGGATCGGTACGGTGTGGCAGGCGCTTTCCTCGGGTGATGCCCTTCCTATGGGAGCTTTCGCCACTCGCGGCCAATCAATGGTCCAGGCAGGCGGGCGAAACTTCCTTCCTCAGCGGCGAGCTTTCACTGCCCATTTCTGGGTGGTTCGCATCAGCCGCCTGATAGGCAATTCCGATACTACAGCCTCATGCACTGTCTGGCAAGTGACCTCTTCGCGGGAATCGAATGCGGTAAGAATCGGAATCACCGGCGCCGGCTCCGACCCGGCCGGTAATAACTCCCCCAGACACACAAAGCGCCACTCCTCAAGGAGTGGCGCTTTGCTTTCCCGTGCTGGTCACTGGCCTCCCAGCAAATTACGGGCAGTGGTTGTATCCACCGCACCTACCGCAGGCTGTCCTGGCCGGTCTCCCCTTTTCAGGGCCGCTCGTGGGCGGATGCTCTTGCCGGGCGTCTGCTGTTCTTCTGGGGCTGGCCGGGATACTTTCCAGCAGCCGGTACATCACTGGCGCCATTAATATAGCAATTTGGGTGCCGTTCTTACATATTAGTATTTTCAATCACTTGCAGGATCGGACTCCACCATTTCGTCTGGATTACAGTAGACCAAAAGGTTGAAATCTCCTAAATCTCATAGAGCGACTTTTCCGCTCGACTCCCGCATCGCCCATTTCGCGCGCGCAGGTAGTCCGGATTCTTACCTCTGGCATTGCGGGCAGTAATGTGTGCTCCGCCCGGCCACCACGATGCGCTTGATCGGAGTACGGCAAGTCAGGCAGGGTTCCCCGGTGCGCTGGTAAACCTTGTGCTCCAGTTGAAAAAAACCCCTCACGCCGTCGGCATCCACATAGTCCGAAACCGACGATCCCCCCAGCCGGATTGCCTGTTCCAGCACCTCGAACAGCGCCAGGCGTAGCCGCTCCAATTCTTCCCTTGTCAAACGCCCGGAACTCCGCCGCGGGCGCACTCCGGCGCGAAAAAGGCTCTCGTCGGCGTAAATGTTGCCCACCCCCGATAACAGTGTCTGGTTCAGCAAGGCCGCCTTGATGGTCAGTCGCCGCCCCCGAAACAGCGCCACAAATGCCTCTGTCCCAATGCGAAGCGGCTCTGCGCCCGGCGCGTCAAACCCGCCCCCCCGGCTCAGGTCACGAAATTCCAGGCGCCCGAATCGCCGAGGATCCACAAAACGCAGCTCCCGCCCACTGGCCAGCGTCAGCCGCGCATGCGTATGCGTCGCCACGGGACCTTCGGGTGTAGTCACCAGTAGCCGCCCCGTCATGCCAAGATGCACAATCCATTGAGCGCCCGCAGTCGTGCTCCTCCCGCCCAAAGCTCCAAAGCACGGAGCGCCCAGATCGCAGACAATGTGCTTTCCGACGCGGTGAACGGCAAGAATCGTGCGCCCTTCAAGCCCTTTGGCCTGTCGCGCCGGGGGGGTCTTGAAGGGCTCCCGGTGCGATCCGAACCAGGCTTCCACAATTCGGTCGCCACGCAGGCGCGCATCCACTCCCCGTGCAATGGTCTCCACTTCAGGCAGTTCGGGCATTCAGTTATTTTAAGGCCGGCGCGGGACGGTCCCCTTCACTCAGCGCTCGCCACGCTCGCGGATGCGGTTGGCTTCGAAGCTTACAATCCGCCATGTACCTCGGTCGTCTCTTACCCATACGTGGGTGTATCGATAGCTGCCGGAAAAATCGTCTTCGGAGCCCGTCGCGCTGACCTCCACGCGCGAAGTCACCAGCGCTGTCCTGCCGTAGAAACGGATCTTGCGCTCAGAGTATTCGATGGAGGTAAAATGCAGCGCGCCGCTGCGCAGGTTGGCCAGGGTCTCGTCTTTGGATTGCAGGATTCCGTTCGGATTGATTCCAACATAATCGTCGGCCAGCAAAGACGCCACCGCGGGAATGTTCCCATGCACAATCGCATCCCGCCAGCTGTCTTCGAGCTGTTCGATCTGGTGCCGGCTCTCGTGGCGCTCGCCACGCGGCATCGGTGCCGGTTGAGCAGCGGCACCGGCGGCCAAAAATAGCACAAGACTCACCGCAAGCCGGTGACTCCAGCCAAAGCGAGATTCTGATCTCAGATTCAACATAAACGTAACGGATGGTAGACCCGAACCGTCGTGCGGGTCAATTCATGTGCCAGGCGTTCACGTGACTTGCGTACTTGTCTGCTTCAAACGCGCTTGCTGTCTATCAATGCTGTGCTCCGTTGCGCGGTCGCAGCGTATCCGTCCTCAGGCCAGGGCGATCAGGTTCTCTACACTTCGCTCCCGCATCTTTTGGTAAAGCCCGCCCACTGCATATTTCTTGAAATGCTCCGAGCTCCGATGCGCCTCAAGAGCCTTCTGGTCGACGTATTGTTCGTAAATCAAAACCGTATCCTGGTCGTCTTCGACATGATGAGGAATAAAAGTGACACAGCCCGGTTCCTTCCGCGATGCATCGGTCAACGAGCGAAGGACTTCAACAATATCGAGACGATCTTCTGAGGCGAACTTCATCCGGACAGCATAGGTGATCATACGCAGAGGTTTCCTTCATGCCTGGGTGGGGGGAGCCGCAGGTCGCTGCTCCAGTCTACCTGTGAATCTCGTCCAGTGCAGTCGCAAATTCCGGCAGCACCATCGTCTGCTCCCGATCCGGTCCCGTTGAAACCATTCCAATCTTCGCGCCGCTCTCCCGCTCCTGAAAACGCAAATACTCCTTCGCTGCTGTAGGCAGCTTCTCAAAATCCGTAATCCCTTCGGTGGGCGCTCGCCAGCCCTTCAGCTTCGTATAGACGGGCTTGATCTGTTCCAGCCCCTGCACATCTGCGGGAATTTCATCCGTCACTTTCCCGTTGATTTCGTAGCCGATGCAGATGGGAATCTCTTCCAGCTCATCCATCACATCCATCTTCGTAATCACCAGCCACTCCGCGCCGTTGACCTTATTTGAGTACCGCAGCAGCGGAATATCCAGCCATCCGCAGCGCCGCGGCCGTCCCGTCACCGCGCCATACTCATTGCCGCGCGCCCGCAGGTGATCGCCGGCCGCATCATGAATCTCCGTCGGAAACGGCCCTTCCCCCACGCGCGTCACATACGCCTTGGTCACTGCGATCACCGTCCCAATCGCTGTCGGACCCACACCTGTCCCCGTTGACGCGCCGCCCGCCGTGGCAGAAGAAGACGTCACGAACGGGTAGGTCCCGTGGTCGATATCCAGCATCGTCCCCTGCGCGCCTTCAAACATCACTGACCCGCCACTGCTCAACACGCCGTGCAGCAGCCGCCCCGTGTCGGTCACAAACGGCCTTACTTCTTCAGCCGCCGCCGCATACTCGTCATACATCTTCGCCGGGTCCAGCGGATCGGTTCCGAACAAAGCATGTGCAATCGCGTTCTTCTCCGCGCAGGCGGCATCAATATGCGTCTTCAGCAGCTCCGGACGCAGCAGGTCAACAACCCGCAGGCCGCTGCGCGCCATCTTGTCTTCGTAGGCCGGCCCGATCCCCCGGCTTGTCGTCCCAATTTTCTTCCGCCCTGGTGCGCTCTCCGCCGCCAGCTCAATCATGCGGTGATATGGCAAAATCACCTGCGCGCGGTTCGACACGTAGAGCTGCCCATCTACATCCACGCCCAGCCCGCGCAGCTTGGCCACTTCTTTCAAAAACGCGATCGGATCCAGCACTATGCCGTTGCCGATCACGCCCTTGCAGCCGGGCCGCAGCACCCCGCAGGGAATCAGTTGCAGCACAAACTTCTGCCCGCCGTGGATCACCGTATGCCCGGCGTTGTGCCCGCCTGCATAGCGCGCCACCGCGGCGAAGCGCTCGCTCAGCACGTCCACAATTTTGCCCTTGCCTTCGTCGCCCCATTGGGCGCCCAGCACTACCGCCGTCTTGGCTCGCATGTCGACCTTTTTCCAGCAGAATAGCCCGCCGCAGTCGCCCCACCAGCACTGCCACGCACGGGCAAAACGCAAGCGCAGCAAATTCCGCCACGCCCTCTTCGATGATAAACCCCGAGGCGCATTCCATTCTTTGTGCGCAATGATAGCCTTTGCACGATGCCCGCCGTCATCACCACCGAGCGCATTTTGCTGCGCCGCTGGCGTCCCTCCGATCGCCTCCCCTTCGAGGCCCTCAACGCCGACCCGCGCGTCATGGAGTTCATGCCCGGCGTCCTCACCCCCGCGCTCACTGGCCGCGTGATCGCCCGTATCCAGCGCCATTTTCAACAGCACGGGTTCGGTCTCTTCGCTGCCGAACTAGCCGCCGAAAAAAACCTCATCGGCTTCATCGGCCTCTCGACGCCGCAATTCGAAGCGCCCTTCATGCCCGCAGTTGAAATCGGCTGGCGTCTGGCATTCGACTACTGGGGTCGCGGCCTGGCCACCGAAGGTGCCCGCGCCGTCCTCCGTTACGCCTTCACCCAGCTCAACCTTCCTAGCGTCGTCTCTTTCACTGTGCCGGCCAACCTGCGCTCCCGCCGCGTGATACAGAAGCTCGGAATGGTGCACAACTCACGCGACGACTTCGACCACCCTGGCCTGCCGCAAGGCCACCCCCTGCGCCACCACGTGCTCTACCGTCTCGAGCGCGCAAATTGGCTCAAGTCTGCTTAGATCCCAAAGTTGAATGGAGTTTCGCACGAAGGGATTGCAGAAGGTGATGCCAAGCGCTGCGCAGAAAACACAACGCCCCTTGACGCTTCACGCTTGCTTCGAATCGCCAACTTCCCAGAAATTAAACCCCGCGCCGGGCGGCAATTACGCCTTGGCGTGGTGGTGATGATGGTGATGGTGATGGTGGTGGTGAGCAACAGGTGCTGCCTGCGCCGCAAACGGTGCCGCAAAGCAGAAGACAAGAATGAGCCCCAGCAAAAACTTCTTCATGCCTTATTATGACGCGAAGTTTCGTCTTGGGATTACCTGCTGTTTACCCTTCCGGCAACCCTTCCCACAACCCAAAACAGCTACGGGTTCCGGGCCTCCGCGTCATCGGCCGCCGGTCCCCTTTGCGGGGTTGCGGATCAATTTGGCTGCCGGCTGCATCGCATAACGCCACGCCCTCAATTATTCGTGATGATAGTGGTGGTGATGATGATGATGGTGGTGATGGTGGGCGTGAACAACCACAACCACCTCAGCCTGCGCAGCCACAGGGACAACTGCGAAGCAGCAAGCGAGAACGAGTCCGAACAAAAGCTTCTTCATGCCTTAGTATCCCAACCTGCGCTGCTCTGCGCAGAGCTACTTTGACCGCCGCGGTTCAACCCCCTCTTTGACGCACAACTGCTTGCGTTGCTCGCCGCATGCCCTGATCACGCCGAGCGTCTCCGCCTCTGTCTCCGCCAATAATTCGCCGCTCCTGTTAACCAACCACCGCTCTCATCCGTTCTAGGTGCAGGAGAGGCCAAAAGCCCTCTTCACGCAAGGGGAATTCAAAATGTTCAATCGCTACCGTATTCTGTCCCGTCTCGCTGTATCTTTCGCCTTTCCGGCCCTGCTGGTCGCCGGCCTCGCCGCCGCGCAAACACGGCCCACCCCTCCTTCAAAGCAGGCCCCTTCCCCGCTGGCGCAGAACGGACCCGCCCCCACCGACAAGGATGTGGCCGCGACCCAAAGCGAGCTCATTAAGTTGCTGCGCCTTAGCCCCACGCTCACTACCGTCATCTCCCACGATCCGTCTCTCCTTTCCAATCAGGAATATGTGAGCCACAACAATCCCCAACTGGCCGAGTTCCTCGCCGAACACCCTGAAGTGGCCCGCAATCCTGAGTTCTATTTGTTCTCGCATTTGAATCACGAAGACGGCAGCCCCGACGAAGCCCTCGAGCGCGCCGTCTGGCCGCAAGTCTTTCAGCGCAACGATTCCTGGTCTGCGACAGACGTGCTCGCGCCGATCGCTTCTCTGCTCGCCTTTGCCTGCTTCCTTGTTGCACTCATCTGGCTGGTCCGCGCCTTCCTTGAAAACCGCCGCTGGGGCCGCATCTTCAAGCTGCAAAGCGAGGTTCACTCACGCCTCATCGATAAGTTCGGCTCCAATCAGGAACTCGCATCGTATATGCAGACAGAAGCCGGCAGGCGGTTCCTTGAGGCCGCGCCGCTCCCTGTCTCTTTCGAGCCGTCGCAGCGCATGCCCAACGCAGTAGCAAGGGTACTCACAACCATCCAGATAGGAATCGTGATGGCCTTGCTCGGCATCGGCATCCTGCTCTTGCGCCACACGCGCGCCGAACTGGAAATCCCCATGCTCATCCTTGGCACCGTGGTTCTCATGCCCGGCATCGGGTTTATCATCTCCGCAGGCATCACCTGGGTTCTGGCAGCACGTCTCGGCCTCATGCCGGATAGCTCCGCAGCCCAGGGCAAGCACGACTCCTACGGTTCGTCTCCAGTCTTCAAGGACAGGCAGTGAGCCGCGGGGAGCAAGCAGACGGTGAGGAAGAATCGGCCCATGCGATGGGAATCCGCCATTCCGAACATCCTGGCCGGCGACGCGCAGCAGCTCGCCTCCCAGCCCTATCCCGAAATGGATAGCGAAGCCTTTGCGGGGTTCTATGAGCGGACCGCTCGTTCCCTCTGGGCTTACCTGGCGCGCGTTTCCCGCGATCCCGCGCTGGCCGATGACCTCATGCAGGAAAGCTTCATCCGCTTTCTCGCTGCTGCCCATCCTGAAGATGGTGAAGTGGCCGCCCGCCGCTATCTGTTTCGAATTGCAACCAATTTGTTGCGCGATCACTGGCGCCGCCCCCATTCTTCGTCCCTCGACGAGGTTCCGGAGCACTTTCTCGCAGCCCCCAGCGGCACCGCGCAATCTGATTCGCAAGCCATGCTCGGCCCCGCCATGGCGCTGATGCGCCCCCGTGATCGCCAACTTCTCTGGTTGGCCTACGCCGAAGGCTACTCGCACCACGAAATCGCCGAAGTCACCGGCCTCGCATCCACCAGCATTCGTCTGTTGCTCTTTCGCGCCCGCCGCAAAATCGCGCGTCTCCTCCGCCGGCATCCCGCGAATGGAGGCGAGTGATGAGTCCCTTTACCTGCCCGCGTGAAAAAGAAGTCACCGCTCTCGTCCGTCGAGGCCACTGGCCGCAGGCCTGTCCTTTTGACTTGCGGGCTCATGTAGAAGCATGCCGCGCATGCTCCGACCTGGTTCTCGTCACCGCGACATTTCAATCGGCGCGCGCACAATCCGCCGCCATGCCGCGCCTCGAGTCCCCCGGTGCTCTTTGGTGGCGCGCCCAGCTTCGCCGCCGCAACGCCGCCATCGAAAGCATCGCCCGGCCCCTCCTCGGTGCGCAGATCTTTGCCTTCGTTGTAACCCTTGTCGTTGCAGTCGGCGCACTGGCCTGGCAGGCAAAGCAGGGCTTCCATCTCATCTCCTGGCTCCTTCAGCTTCCCCAGGTGCTCAACCTCGACGCATTGTTGCCCGCTTCACGGCCTCATCTCGAAAGCGGCGTGTGGCTGCTGGTTCCGGTTCTGGCCACCGTCGCGCTTCTCGGTGGCGTAGTCGTCTATCTCGCATCGGAGAAGAAGTAGCAATCAGTAGAGTCCCCCCGCCTCGCACCCCTGATTCCTTCCACCTGCCGCTGATCCCTGTCTTTGACATCCCCAAACCTCATTGCCTATAGTTGGCCCGCCGGCACAGGGACAGGCTCGCCGCACGCCAAAAAGCACACGCCAACAAGCAATCAAAGGAGATACCAAGTCATGGATTGGATCGAGAGTTCGAGGCGGTCGTTCATCAAGCAGCTTGGCGCAGCCGGAGCCGTTGCCCTTTCCGCGACCAACGCATCAGCGTCCGGCCTCGACCCCGCGGCCGCGCAAGCCCCCACTTCGCCCATCCAGGAAAAAATGGCCGCCACCCGCGCCCAGCGTATGGCCTGGTGGCATCAGGCCACCTTCGGCATGTTCATCCACTGGGGCCTTTACTCCGTCATCGGCCAGCATGAATGGGCAATGGAGGTCGAAGGCGTTCCCATTCCGCAATACGAGTTGCTCGCGAAACATTTCAACCCCAGGCCCAACGCCGCCCGCGATTGGGCCCGCCTTGCCAAGGCCGCTGGCCAGAAGTACATGGTCATGACCGCCAAGCACCACGAAGGCTTTTGCCACTTTGACACCAAATTGACCGATTACTGCGCGCCTAAACAGGGTCCGGGCCGCGACCTGGTCCGCGAATTTGTCGACGCTGCCCGTGCCGAAGGCCTCCGCGTTGGCTTCTATTACTCGCTCATGGATTGGCACCACCCCGACGGCGCCAGATGCAAAACCGATGAGGACGCCCGCAAGCGCTTCGTTGAATATACCCACGGCCTCATCCGCGAACTCATGACAAACTACGGAAAAATCGACGTGCTTTGGTACGACGTCGATTGGCCACTCACTCCCAAGCAATGGGAGTCGGAGCGAATGAACGAGATGGTCTTCCAGCTGCAGCCCGACATCATCGTGAATAACCGCAATGGCCTCGATGGCGACTTCTCCACCCCCGAGCAGGAAGTCCGCGCCGCCCAGTCCGGCCGCGCCTGGGAAAGCTGCATGACCCTCAACGACAGTTGGGGGTTCAACCGCTTCGACGATGCCTGGAAGTCTCCCAAAACCATCGTCGCCAACCTCGCCAACTGTGCTCGCGGCGGTGGCAACTACCTGCTCAACATCGGTCCCAAGCCCGACGGCTCCATCCCAGAGGAGTCCGTCTCAGTCCTCGAAACCGTCGGCAAGTGGCTCCAAATCAATGGCAAAGCCATCTACGGTGCAGACCGCGGCAACTTCTCCTGGAACGTCAACGCCAACTACACCCGCCGCGGGAACACCCTCTACATCCACCAGCAGTATTGGCCCGGTCATACGCCCGCCGCAGACTGGCTCAGCTTCTACCAGCCGCCGGCGACCATCGCCATCGGTGGCCTCAAGACCAACGTGCTCTCCGCGCGCATTCTCAAAACCGGCCAGAAGGTCGAGTTCTCGCAGGATGAATTCTCCCTGCGACTTACCGGTCTACCTGTTGAAGCGCCAGACCAACCCGCCACCGTCATCGCTGTGGAATGTGACAGCACCCCGGTCATCGATCACGAAGCCAGTCGCCCCCTCTGGCCGCGCAACAAGGTCGGGGTCAGCTAAAACCCAAACCCCATGTGAAACACCCCGGCGACGCCTGCAATCCGCCTCGTCCCGGACAGATATTCACAGGCCCGTGAAATACTTGTTGCAACGAATAGTTTCTTCGCGCATCGAACCAGATGAAAAGGAGCAACGCCCATGAGCACAACCCCTGCAGCAACCGCCGCAAAAACAACCTGGAAGATCGATCCTGCCCATTCCTCCGCCGAGTTCAAGGTCAAGCACATGATGATTTCCAACGTAAAAGGCAAGTTCACCGGCCTTGAGGGCACGCTGGTCCTCGACGCAGTCGACCCCACGCAATCCAGTGTTGAGGCCACCATCCCCGTAGCCACCCTTACCACCGGCGACGCACAGCGCGACGGCCATCTCAAGAGCCCCGACTTTTTCGATGCCGAAAAGTTTCCCGTTTTCACCTTCAAGTCCGTTGCCGTGCATCCCGGCGCTCCCGCGGAACACGAAGTCGTCGGCGAGCTTACCCTGCACGGCGTCACTAAGGTTGTCAGCTTCGAAGTCGAAGGCCCAAGCGCGCCTGCCAAGGACCCCTGGGGCAACACGCGCGTAGGCCTTTCCGCCACCACTACCATCAACCGGAAAGATTTCGGTCTCACTTGGAACTCAGCACTGGAGACAGGCGGCGTCCTCGTCGGCGAAGACATCGCACTCACCCTCGATGTGGAATTCATCCAGGCCTGAGAACCATCCGGGAATCATCGCGGAAGGCAGCAGGCCTCTGCACGCTGCCACAGTTGTGCTCCGTCTGTCGTCCGGGCCAGGTCTAAGGCTTCAGCTTTGCCTTGCCTGAGCGGCGCAGCGCCTGCCAGTCCTTCTCCGTCTGGTCCGCGTAGAGCGAGCCAAACCGCCCCAGTGCCGCGGCAAAGCTGTTCCCGGAGCCCAGGTACCCGGCAATCACCAGCGGGTCCCCGCTGCGGGCGTGCCCCCGCGCCAGCAGCTCGCCGCAGATCTCGGCAAATGCACAAAGACCGCCGCCTGCCAGGTCCTCAATCTCGATGGATCCCTTGTGGTCGTTGAGCTGGCGCACCAGGTAGTCGCGTCCACCCATGTGCGTCCAGCCCAGAAACGGATCGGATTGCACCTGCATCGCGCGCTGGCCTTCCACTGTACGTTGGCCATTGTGATGCGCGGGGTGTGCATCCGGCAGATACGGCGCATACGCCGATGTCGCCTCTTCCTTGATCTGCAGAAATAGCGGGTCCTGCGACCCGTTTCCCTCCAAATGAATGCAATAGTCGCGCAATCCCACGGAGCCTGTGCCAACCACCTTGAACCCCACATCCAGCGGTCGGTACAGCGACAACAAATGCCGCCGCTGCGGTTCCAGCATTTCTCGATACGGTCCCAGCGAAGCCAGCACGTTCACCGCCTGCGAGCCCGTCACGCGACTCAGCATCGGCTTCATATCCTTGAATCGCCGTGGCCCACCCGGCTTGCCGCTGGCCGGTTCGGTCAGTAGTTCCAGCGTGTGCAGCGGTGAGGCGCGCTCCGCCTTCAACAGCGCGTCGTGCACTGGCTCCACCGATCCCAGCCGGTGCACTTGGTAGCGCATCACCTCAAGCGTGGGCATCTTGGCGAATACGCGCATCTGGCTGCAGTAGCGCAGCAGGCATCTCTCCACCGCCGCGCAGGCGGCCGACTCTTTGTGTCCTGATTCACGCCCCGCCAGTACCAGCGAAGCGGCCATGCGTTTCAAGTCCCACTCAAACGGCCCGTAAATCGATTCGTCGAAATCGTTGATGTCGAAGACCAGCCGCCCGTCGGGTGCTGCAAATGCGCCCAGGTTGCGCACGTGCGCATCGCCGCAGAGCTGGCTCACGATGCCGGTGTTGGGCAGGACTGACAGGTCCGCAGCCATCACCGGAGCCGCCCCGCGAAAATAGCCAAAGGGCGACTGCGCCATCAATTGATGCTTCAGTTTCAGCAGCGCCGGAATGCGCCCCCGCTCCACGCGCTCCAGCAGAGTCAACGCCGGCCGCTGCCTCGCCTTGATGTTCAATTCGTCGTGCTGCTGGCGCCCTACCTGCTTGCGCCGCGACTGGCCCAGACTGCGCCGTTCCTCCGGAGTTGCCCAGTGCATGGGTGCGAACATACACCACCCGCTCCCACCACGCAACCAGGATGCCCCAAGCCTGTTCACGGTAAAAGTCTTTGTCATGCTGAGCGAAGTCGAAGTATCTGCGGTTGTTCTTCGTCACTGCGCAAATCACCGACCTCACGTAACATGCGAACGATGCACGAGGGTGCTTCCTTTGCCTGCATCATCGCCAGCCGCAGCCCTACGCTCTACATCGGCGTGACCGGGAATCTGCCCAGACGCGTCTCCAGCACAAATTGAAAGAGCATGAGGGATTCACCGGGCGGTACAACTGCGATCGACTCGTCTGGTTCGAGCGCTTTCAAGACGCCACGAAGGCGATCGCGGATGAGAAGCAACTGAAGGGTTGGTACGCGGAAAGAAAAACGCCTTGATCGAAAGAACTGATCCGGCCTGGGTCGACTTAAGCAGGGATTAGTATGAGGTCGAGCCGGCCGACTTGAAGCGTGCAACAGATCGCATGAATTCCTGAAAGGTCGCCCCAGAATTTTCGAGACCCGTCGCAACAAAGAACTCCGCTCAAGGTGACATCTATTCACCAGCCAAGCTGTCCCGCAACCCCATGATTTACACTGCTCCCATTCCTGGAGGACTCCCCCTGATGCGTGCAATCACCCTTTTGCTGCCGGCAACTCTTGGTCTCTCCATCGCGACCACTCCTCTTGCCGCCCAGGCTCCTCCCAAACCTCTCACCGTCGAGGAAATCTACGCCCACGGCTCGCTCATCGGCAATGCGCCGGGAGATTTGAGTTGGTCGCCCGACAGCCATCACGTCAGCTATATGGATGGCGGCGAGATCATCGATCTCGACCCCGGATCAGGCAAGCCCCATGTGTTGGTAAGCCGCGCCAAGATGGCCTCGCTCAAAGGCGCCGAGGGATCTGAACGCGATCGCGATCATCGCGCGCGTTACGGAATGGCGGGCTATCTGTGGGCGCCGGACTCCTTGCATCTCCTCTTTGACACCAATGGCCGCCTCTGGCTCTACGACCTGCGCAATGGGACCGGGCTTGAAATCGGCTTTGCCGGCGAGGGCTCTGGCGACGATCCCAAGTTCTCGCCCAATGGCGAATGCATCTCGTTCGTGCGTAATCACGCCCTCGTCGTCATCCACCTGCGCGATGCCGGAACCCCCGTCACCGTCGTGGCTCCCACACCTAACGATGCCGTTCTCAACGGCGAGGTCGACTGGGTTTACGAAGAAGAACTGGACACGCGCAGCAACTATTTCTGGTCGCCCGATTCAAAGTTCCTCGCCTATCTCCAGATGAATGAAGCCCAGGTGCCGCTTTATCCCATTCCAGATTGGATTCCCACCCATCCCACCGTGTATCCCCAGCGCTATCCCCAGCCCGGCGATTCCAACCCCGAGGTGCGCGTCGGCGTAGTCAATGCCAGTGGAGGCAAAACAGTGTGGGCCAGGCTCCCCATCCACGCCGGTCAGGACTACGTTCCGCGCTTTGGCTGGGTCGACCGCAGGACACTATGGATTGAGACCCTCAGCCGCGATCAAAAGCACAAAACTCTCTATTTTGCCGATGCCGCCAGCGGCGACGCGCATTCCGTCCTCGACCTTACCGACGACAACTTTCTTGACGAGAACTACGACATTTCCGTGGCCGCGGGAAGCATTGTCTTCACCAACTGGAGTGATGGCCATAACCACATCTATCTCTACAGCTACGACGAACGCAACCCTGCCGCGACCACTTCCAAGCTCGAACGCCAGCTCACCAGGGGCGATTTTGAAGTGGCGCAAATCTATCGCGTCGATCATGATCACAAACTGATCGACTACGCCTCCAACGAAGGCGACCCGTTGCAGCAACAGATTTGGCAAGTCAACTTCGAGGGCGACCGAAAGCAACTAAGCTCCGGTTCCGGAACGCACCAGGCCACCTTCGCGCCTGACGGCGATAGCTTTGCTGACAAGTTTTCCTCGCGCATGAATCCGCCCACGCTGCAGCTTTGCCAGCTCGACAGCAAATGCAATGTCTTCTGGGCAAGCCGCGCCCTCGATCCCTACGGCCTGCGCGCGCCCGATCAGCTCCAGGCCAAGGCTCACGACGGAACCACCCTCTACGCCACGCTGCTGCTTCCCTCCGGCACAACGAATCCCGCGACTGCTCCCCTGATAGTGAATCCGTACGGCGGCCCCGGCCCGCAGGAGATTGCCGACCGCTGGGCCGATGGCCTGCTCTTCGACGAGTTGCTAGCCGAGCATGGATTCGCTGTGCTCCACACCGACAATCGCGGCACGGGAATGCGCGGCCGCGCTTTTGCGCAGGCCGCGTATCACAACTTCGGCCCCGTGCAGCTTCAAGATCAGTTAACCGTCGTGGACAACGTGCTCGCAAAGTATCCGCAACTCGATCCCAGGCGCCTCGGCTGGTGGGGATGGAGTTGGGGCGGCACCTTCACCCTCTACGCGATGACGCACTCCGATCGATTTCGCGCCGGAGTCGCGGTCGCTCCCGTCACTGACTGGCACAACTACGACTCTATCTATACCGAGCGCTACATGAGCGAGCCTGCCGAATTTGAATCGGGCTACAAGGACTTCTCCGTGGTCAACTCAGCAGTCAATCTCAAGGGCCGCCTTCTGCTGGTCCACGGAACCGGCGACGACAACGTCCACATCCAGAACACAGTCCAGTTCGTGCAAAAGTTGATTGAAGCCGACATACCCTACGACCTGCAGATTTATCCCCGCAAAACCCACTCCATCTCCGGCCCAGATGTGCGCACGCACCTCTATAAGCGCATCCTCGCCCACTTCGAGCAGTACCTCATGCCTCCGCCTGCCGGAGGAGCAGGAGAGTGAGCAGCGACCCTCTCCGCCAGTTCTCCAATGAACCAGCCGACGAAGAAACGTGCGCGTATTTGATTCGCTGTGAGCGCGCTCTGCTTGATCCCGCCGTGCGCCGCGATCGCGCCCAAGTCGAGTCGCTTCTCGCAGAAGAGTTTCAGGAATTCGGCGCTTCAGGTCGCGTGTGGAATCGCCAAACGATTGTGGATTCGCTGGCCAGTGAGGTCTACATCCCTCCCACCGCGGAGCAGATGCACTGCGCGCGCATCGCCCCAGACGTGGCGTTGGTCCCTACCGCGCGGTGAGAATCGACACCATTTCCAGCACACGCACAGAATCCCTGCGCAGTTCCCTATGGATACGAGAATTGGGCCGTTGGCGCCTGCGCTTCCACCAAGGAACGCGCACGGCCTAAGCGCCTGTTTATCGTCCAGCCTCTACACGTGGCGGCGCTTGAAAAGGTCGTCCTTGTCACGGCACTTGCAGTCCGTGCACTCCAGGCAGCAGACCAGCAGCACTGCGACTCCTACCGTCACCAGGATGGCGAGGACATTCGCATTTGTCGCGAACCAATGGGCTAGGCTGTGCATATCGGCTGAGGAAAGCGTACTCCACAATCCCCTGTGGATGAATGGACATTACGCTTATCTTTTATTGGATTCGGATTACGGAAGTCCGAATAGCAGTTACCGAAGTCCCAATGCGTTGAGTTTAGCACCGCCGGAACAGCCGCTTCATTTTGTTCGCTGCACTGAAAAAACCTCTTGCATCAAGGAGAATAAAAAGCGAAAATAAATGGAGATGGCCACCGCTCCCATCCCGGTCCCCAGCTCACCCCCACGCTGGCCCCAAGCCTGGCATCCGGACTCCCAGCCGGTCTGGCCGCACGACCTCCCTCCGTCCGAGACGGCGCCGCCTCCACAAGAGCCCGACTCCGGCCCTTGTCTCAACTGGCTCTTCGTCGATCTCAACTCCTACTTCGCCTCCTGCGAGCAGCAGGATCGCCCCGAACTGCGCGGCCGTCCCGTCGCCGTCGTGCCCATGATGGCCGACACAACCTGCTGCATCGCCGCCAGTTACGAGGCCAAAGCCTTCGGCGTCAAAACCGGCACCATCGTCGCCGACGCCAAACGCATGTGCCCCGGCCTTGAACTGGTCGAGGCCCGCCACGAGCTCTATGTCGACTACCATCATCGCATCGTCGAAGCCGTCGAAAGCTGCCTGCCCGTCACCGCCGTCCTCTCCATCGACGAAATGGCCTGCCGCCTCATGGGCCGCGAGCGCCCGCTTCTCGCCGCCCTCGAACTCGGCCGCAAGGTCAAAGCCCGCATTCGCGAGCGGGTCGGCCCCATGCTGCGCAGCTCCGTCGGCCTGGCCACCAACCGCTATCTCGCCAAGGTCGCCAGCGACATGGAAAAGCCCGACGGCCTGGTCGCCCTGCCTCTCGACATCCTCGCCGAGGCGCTCAGTCAGCTCACCCTGCGTGACCTGCCCGGCATCGGCGCGCGCACTGAGAAGCGCCTCAACGCCAAGGGCATCCACACCATGCAGGATCTGCTGGCCCTCGGCTGCGAACAGGCCGGCGAGCTCTGGGGTTCCGTCTGGGGCGAACGCCTCTGGCACTGGCTCCACGGCGAAGACTTCGACATGGCCGAGACCGAGCACCTCAAGTCCATCAGCCACTCCCACGTGCTCGCCCCCGAAATGCGCACCGCGGAGAAGGCCTGGGCCGTCGCCCACAAGCTGCTCCATAAAGCCGCCATGCGCCTGCGCTCCGGCGGATTGTGGGCCAGCAGCATCGGCCTCGCCGTCGGCTTTGCCGTTCCCCGCAGCGAGAAAGCGCCCGTCAGCCGCTTCGGCGTACCCACCCGCGGCTGGCACGGCGAAATCCGCCTCAGCGAGTGCCAGGACAATCAAACCCTCATCGCCGCCCTCAGCCGTCTCTGGGCCATCGCGCCCCGCCGGCGCCGAATACGACCAGCCCTACTTCATCGGCGTCCAGCTCAACGGCCTGGTCCCCGACCGCCTGCACTCCCTCAACCTCTTCGAGGCCCTGGACGGCGCAACAGAGCCGCACCCGACTGCTCGCCGCCATGGACGAGCTGAATCAGAAAGTACGGCATGAGCACGCTGGCCCCCGCCACCATGCTCACCGCCTTACAAAGCCGCGCCCACCCGGATCGCCTTCCACAGCATCCCCGACCTGTTCTGAGCCACCACTGCGAACTTGTTCCTCCATTCGCGTAACTCTCTGCATCCCCGCGTACCGCTTCCTTGCGGAGTAAGAGAGTAGCAGCGAGATTTATGGTGCATGACGCCAGCGCTTCAGGAACAGGCTCATTCGAATCCGTGGCAGCAAAGTCGACGCGATCAGCAGGGAGCGGCGATCCCACCGCGGATAAGAAGAGTAGAAGCGACATGATATGGCCTAAAGCGATCTGGCAGCCGGACTTCGAACAACTCGTGGACGAGCACCAGTCCATGGTGTTTTCGCTGGCCTGGCGCATGACCGGCGACCGCGGTCTGGCTGAGGAGATCGCGCAGGATGTCTTTCTTGAAATGGATCGGCACCTGGCCAAAATCGAATCCGCCGAGCACGCCCGCTTCTGGCTGCGCCGCGTGGCCATGAGCCGCTCGGCCGATGCGTTGCGGCGGCGCAGGGTGCGCGGCGTGGACCTGTGGGTTGAGATTGAAGAGAATCACGGCGCGCCGGTGGAGGCGAAATCTTCTCCGCTCGGCTGCGCGTTTGGAACAACTGCTGGCGACGCTGCCGGAGCCGCAGCGCGCGGCGCTGGTTCTTCGCTACCAGGAGGACCTGACGCCGGAAGAGATTGCGGCCACGCTGGACGCGCCGCTGGCCACGGTAAAGAGCCACCTGCAGCGGGGATTGAAGCTGCTGCGGGCCAAGGCCACGAATCATTTAGGCGAATACATCCGGGCAGACAAAGTACGCCAGGAATAAACAGCAAGACTTGGAATCAGCATTAGGGAGCAAATCCGTGGAGCATGAACCGATCGACGACTTTGAACGCGAACTTCAGCAGGCCTTTGAGCGCCGGCCCGCGCCGCCCGGCCTCAAGCGCAAACTGATTGAGCGGCGTCGCTCGAGTCGCGCGCAGCGCACCCACAGCCACATCGTGCTCTGGCAGCGTCTCGCCGCTTCTGTGGTCCTCGCCGGCATTCTCGGCGGCGCGCTGGCCTGGCGTCATGCCGACGAAGTTCGCCGCGGCGAGGCGGCCCGTCAGCAGGTGCTCACCGCCCTGCGCATCACCAACCACGCCCTCAACGAAGTGAATGCGCGGCTCAATACCCGTAGCCGCTCGGACGAATAGTAAGGAGATCCCGATGAAGAACCGCATCGCAATTGTTCTTTTAGCCGCAGCCGCACTGGCCGCGCCTCTGCTGGCGCAAACCTCGCCGCTGCCCTTGCCGTCTCCCGTTGAAAAGGAGCTGGCTGCGCGCGCCTCGGATGTCACTGAGGTCACGCTGGGCAAAAACATGCTCGCCTTCGCCGCAAAATTCATGAACGGCAAAGACAGCGACGAAGCCGCCACCCGCCATCTCATCGAGGGCCTCGACGGCATCTATGTCCGCGAGTATGAGTTCGACAAGGAAGGCCAGTACTCGATGGAACAGATCGAGCAGCTCCGCAAGTACTTCGAAACCAGCGAGTGGACCCCCATCGTCCGCGAGCGCGAGCGCAAGACCGGCGAGACCACCGACGTTATGGTCAAGATGGTCAACGGCGAGAACCGCGGCATGTTCATCCTCTCCGCGGAGCCGAAGGAGCTGACCATCGTGCTCATCCTCGGCAACATCCGCATGGATCAGCTCGGTGAACTCAAGGGCCTCGGTGGATTGGGCGCTCTGGGCGACATCGAGAAGGACACGCACGGCAAAGATAAAGACAAGGACAAGGACAAGAAGGGTGGCGACCAATGAAGCAGCTTCTCTTGATTCCCATCTGCTGTGTGGCTCTGCTGATTCCAGTCGTCGTGCTGGCCGGCGGCGGCGAGGGCGGCTTTGACGGCGTAGTCAGCTCCATTGAGAGCCGCTACCACGCGCATGCCACGCGCATTCCCTTTCTCGGCCTCATCAGCCTCATCGCGCGCAAGTCCACGCACGAAGGCGTCGGCAATCTCCACGTGGCGGAGTTCGACAACTTCAGTGCCCAGGTCGACGGCGACGAGCTCAATCGCATGGTCGAAGAAAAGCTGGGCCAGGGTTGGGAACGCATCATCCGCGAAACCAGCAAGACAGCGGGCGGCGAGCAGACGCTGATCTTCATGCGCCCTGAAGGCAGCCGCATGGGCCTCTTCGTCGTCGACCTCGACGGCCACGAAATGGATGTGGTCCAGGTCTCCGTCGATCCCGATCACCTCAACCAAAACATCGGCCACTACGAGCACCACCACGACAGCGACAGCGACGGCGATCACGACCCCGGCGCCTCCGACTAGCCGCATCGTGGCGCGACCACAAATCTGGGTGCCCGCGCCCTTGACTTCCCACGGATTTGTCGGGAAACTGACTCGTGCCTTAGGAGGGAGCAGAGGCCTTCAGGCCTCTGAATCCACCAGCCCAAATAGACCGCCGCCTTTAGGCCCGGACTGCAGAGGGGTGGCCCATGTCTCGATCCTGAGACATGGGAAAGCACTCAGTTCCCGGCCCCCCTCATCCTCCGTAAACATGAAGAAGTGTCATCCCGAGAGCAGCGCGCCTGCCGGGGTCCCCGTGGACAGGTCTTCGCCCATGGGGTGACTTCGGGCCCCAGCGCGGTCCCTCCGCGATGGGGCAAACGGAGCGAAGGATCTGCTTCTCGGCAAGCGCGCACGGCCGGACGTTGCAGATCGGTCTAGGGAAAGGATTACTACCTCGAAGCGCGTTTATGGGGACCAATCTTCGAGAGGCAGTCTAACCAGGTCAATGAGTGCATTGGTCTGAAGTCGTCAAATCACAGTCAAATGCTGAACAGGCATGCCATATGTATCGCCTGTTTCAGCCTTATCTCAGTAATTCGGATGCGTTGAATAGGTCAGCTCAGCCTATTGAGGGCGCCCCTTTTGAAAAGGCGCAATTCGCTCGGAAAATCACTTTTGTAAGTCAGCTAAAGTGCTGGTTTGTCCGCCAGAACTCGGGCCAGCCTTTGCGAGGCGGGCCGCAGACGAAGATGTCAGGGCTGTCATCGCTCTCTTCGTTGTGGATGCCGAGCGAGTTGCCGTTGTGCCCCGCCAACCGGCACGACGTGAATTCGGCATCCACCCGCTTTTGCGACCATCCGACGACGATCAGCGCAGAGGGCTGTTGCTCCGGATAGGTCCGCAAATAAAACGAATTGGTCAGGCTAATGGGAGGCGGCAGATGGTAAGCAGGGCCAAGATTCTCAATCGCTCCCGCTTCGCCATAATTGTCAACAAGGATACCGACGTTCGACGACTGATCCGCTGGAAGCGAATCGCGAATGCCGGCAACGGCTTTGACGAGTTCGTCCCAGCCGAACTCCTCCCGCAGGTCGGAGCCTCTTGCTCAGGGCAAAATCGCGCAGCGAACCACTGGACGCAAGAGGCACATAGCTGGCAAAGAAGTATCCACCGCAGAAAACCAGGCCAGCAAAGAAGACAGCTTCCACTCCGTACCGCACATAAGCGGAACGCACCGTAAGCCAGCGTACGGCAACGACCGCGCCCATCGCAATCAACGCTGGATACGCCTCTGCGACGTAGTAGAAGCGTCCCTTGTTAATCCAGAAGAGCACGACGGGGAGAACGTACATCCAGGCGAGCATGCGATAACGGCTGGAACGGAAAAAGGCGATGAGGCCGGCAATCCAGAGCGGCGCGGCGAACGGGTTTACATCCATAAGAAATTGATACGTCCAGTACCCATCGGCGCGGCCTTCGCCCACGTCACGCGCATGGATGTGTTGGAGCATGTGATAGGAGATAAAGTCGTGGTGGATGAGCCAAACGATATTGGGTAGGAACAGGAAAAGCGTAATCGCGACGCCGCTCCACAACCACATGCTGCGAAGGTAACGGCGCGCGCCGGTGAGAATGAGTCCGGCAAGCAGACCGGCGATGAAGAAGGCTATCGAGTACTTGGTGAGTAGGCCCAGGCCGATGGCGGTGCCGATGGCGATCCACCAGCGGGGGTTTTCGGACTTGAGCAAGCGGATGGTGAACCAGCAAACGAGCGTCCACCATAAATAGGAGAAGGACGTGTACTGGAAAACGGTGGAAATGATGATGAGGATCCCGGAAAGTCCGACCGAAAGTGCGGCGGTGACCTGCGCAAGCCGATTCCCGCCGAGATCGCGCGCCATGAGGCCGCTGACCAGGATAACGATTGCCTGGGCGAGGACCGAGAAGAGACGCAGGCCGACTAGCGAAAGGCCGAAGAGGCTGAAGCCGATGTGCTCGATGAACGGTGTGAGAGGCGGATAGGCAACGAAACCCCAGTCGAGATGACGTGCATCGGAGAGGAATTGCAGTTCGTCACGATCGAAGCCGTAGCGGCCGCTGGTGAGGATGTGGATCAGGGCGAAGGCGGCGGCAATAGCCATGAGGAGGGCCGTGTCGCGGCGCGTAGTGGAGGCTAGCGAGCGGTCGGTGGGCGAGATCGAGCGGTCGGTGGCAAAAGGAAGCATAGTGGTTTCACGCATCAGGAGAGCTTACGTTGACGCGTGGATGTCAGTTCCCCAGGCAAGTAACGGTGATAAAAGCAGTCATGATATGCGCCCGCCACTACGAGCGCAGCGCCGAGGAAGTGCAGCAAACTGCAGCGACAAGTCCATCCATCGTCATGCGAGGATTTTACTTCGGCATTGAGTTCGACTGACGATTGCCATCCATCGGGAGGGGACCCTTTCATTGGCTCGGTTGATGCGAAATCGCGGTTGAACTCATCGACGAATGGACTAGTACCGAGAAGTCGGCTTATGGCAAGTGACGCAGGCTGCCTTGGTTCATTCCTCGCTAAGCGTTCATTGGTGTCAAACTGCGCTCTAACTAGCAAGTCCATTTCGCGCGGCGATCTTAGACCACCCGCCGTGCAGATCTAAAACGAAGCTCTTCCGCATTGAGTTCTCCGATCTCCGCGGCGAGAAGCCAAAAAACGAACAGCCAACAGCTAAAAGCTGCTTCCTCCCCTCTCACTTTTCGCCAAACGTGGCAATCCATCGCCACGCTTTCCGGCCAACCGTGGCATACCGTTGCCACACTTTCACTCAAAAAGCGCGGCCCTGACCCCAATCATTCGCTCTCGCTACACTGGGAGCGGCATGGTCGGCAACTTTCCAAAGCGGGTACTTCGTTATCGCGGCAGGCTCGCGCCCTCGCCCACAGGCTATCTGCATGTAGGCCATGCGCTTACCTTCTTCACTGCAGCCGAACGCGCGCGCCAGGCTGGCGGCAGGCTCATCCTGCGCATGGAGGATCTCGATCCCGATCGCAGCCGCCCGGAATACGCCCGCGCCGCCCTCGAAGACCTGCGATGGCTCGGCCTGCACTGGGACGAAGGCCCCGACATCGGCGGTCCCTTCAAGCCCTATGCGCAAAGCGAGCGCCACAAGGTCTACCTCGGCGTTTGGCGTAAGTTGTTGCAGGGCGGATACATCTACCCCTGTCGCTGTTCCCGCAAAGACCTCGCCGCCTCGCTCAATGCACCCCACGAGGGTGAAGCGGCGCCCCTCGACGATGAGCCTGTCTATCCCGGCACTTGCCGTCCCGTCCAGACTGACTCGCCGAGCCCTCCAGCAATCACCGCGCTTGAGCTGGAAAATCCCGAAGGCTTCAACTGGCGTTTCCGCGTCCCCGACGGCGAAACGATTGAATTTAAAGACGTAAACCTCGGCCCGCAACGCTTCATCGCTGGCCGCGACTTCGGCGATTTCCTTGTCTGGCGGCGCGACAGTGTGCCGAGTTATCAGCTCGCCTGCGTCGCCGACGACTCCGCCATGGGCGTCACCGAGGTGGTGCGCGGCGCCGACCTGCTCAAGTCCACCGTCCGCCAGATCCTTTTAAATCAGGCGCTTGGCTTCATCAACCCGGAGTGGTTCCACTGCCGCCTCGTTCTGGATGAGAACGGACAGCGCCTAGCCAAGCGCCACGATGCTCTAAGCATCCGGACTCTACGCGAGCGAGGCCTCACGCCTTCCGAAATCCTCTCGATGAAGCCAATTTAGAATGTGTAAGATACGGAATCAAGAGACGAAAAAGAAAAGAGGCACGGCTGGGTTTTCAGCCGCGCCCTGTTTGCCTTACCCGTGTCCGATGCTTACCGGTGCTTGATAAACGATCCGTCCTGCAACTCGCTCATCGCCTGGCGCAGTTCGGCCTGTGTATTCATCACGATAGGCCCATACCACGCCACAGGCTCCTCCAGCGGCTTACCCGAAACCAGCAGGAAGCGAATCCCCTCCGGCCCCGCCTGGACCACGATCTCGTCGCCGCGGTCAAAGAGCACCAGCGAATGGTTTTTCGCGTCGTACTTTGCCTCGGCGTTCGGGTCCACGGCGGACTCGGTCAGCACCGCCTGCGGCTCCGAAGCATCGCGGAAAGTCCCTGATCCTGCAAAGACATACGCGAAAGCATTGCGCGTCGTCTCCACCTTGATTCGCTTCCGCTTGTTGGGCGGAACTGAGATATCCACGTAGTTCGGGTCCGCAGCCACGCCTTCCACAGGACCCTTTTTCCCCCAGAACTCGCCGACGATGATGCGCGCCCGCGTTCCGTCATCCTCCGTCACTTCCGGGATCGCGCTCGAGGGAATGTCCTGGTAGCGCGGATCGGTCATCTTCAACGATGCAGGCAGGTTCGCCCACAACTGGAAGCCGTGCATCCTCCCAAGCGTGTCACCCTTAGGCATCTCTTGGTGCAGAATTCCACTTCCCGCAGTCATCCACTGCACGTCGCCGGCGGTCATCCGGCCCTTGTTGCCCAAACTGTCGCCGTGCGCCACTTCTCCGGCCAGCACATAGGTGATGGTCTCAATGCCACGATGAGGATGCCACGGAAATCCAGCCACGTAATCGGCCGGGTTTTCGTTGCGAAAATCGTCCAGCAGCAGGAATGGATCGAATTCCTTGGTCTTGCCGAAACCAAAGGCACGCTGCAACTTAACGCCTGCACCTTCAATGGTGGGCTTGGTTTCGAGAATCTGTTTTACCGCGCGAAGCGACATGGTTGACCTCCAATTTGTCTAACCGCATATTGGATGCGCGAGCAAACTATTCGTTGCAACGACTAATCTGTCCTTCAGGATCTCGACTCACCCTCTTCTAAACTGCGCTCCGCCTATCATCTGCCATTTGCGCGCCGAATTTACAGCAAATCGTGGTGCGTAACTCTCTATTGAGGTATTACTTGCATCTTTTCCTTCAGATCCGAGGGCGCGCCGCACAGAAAGCGCCTACACTGTTCTCGGCCATTTAACCGCAAACCCTTCAACCTCAATGTTCTTTCAACCCTTGCCGAGGGAGCCGTATGAATCGCCGTACCTTTACCCAGGTCCTTGCCACCGCCGCGCTGGGCGCCACCGCGCCGTCATTGCGTGCCTCCTCCCCGAGTCCGGCCGCCGAGCCCGAATCTTCCAGCGCGCCGTTTCCGCTCTCCGTCATGCTTTGGACGGTGTTTACCGAACTTCCTTTCGCGGAACGGCTGGCCAAAGTTGCCGCCGCTGGTTACAGCAATGTGGAACTCGATGGTGAGTGGGAAAAGTGGTCGACGGCGGAATTGGCCTCTGCCAATGAAGCACGGAAGCGGCTCGGCATCCAGTTTGATGCAACCGGAGAGTTGCATGGCATTGTCGATGCATCTCAGCACGACGCATTTCTGGCGGAGTTGATGCGTGCTCTCGTACCGATGGAAGCCCTCGGTTGTCCGGCGATGATTGTGCTCTCCGGAGATGTAGTTCCTCAGATTTCGCGCGAGGTGCAGCACCAGAACGCAATTGAAGCACTCAAGCAGGCAGCAACGCTTATCGAAGGCCGCACCATCAACGGCCAGCCTGTGCGGCTCCTTCTCGAATGTATCCACCTCGAAGAGAATCCGCATTACTATCTCACGTCCGCAAACGAGGCGATTGAGATTGTGCGTGCGGTCAATCACCCGCAGGTGCAGTTTCTCTACGACATCTATCACGAACAGATGAGCTTTGGACAACTGATCGACAAGCTGGAGAAGCACATCGATGTCATCGGCCTGATTCATATTGCCGACGTGCCGGGCCGTCATGAGCCGGGTACGGGCGAGATCAATTATGGCAATATCTACCGCAAACTCGCCGAGCTGAAATACAACCATATGGTTGCGATGGAATTTCGGCCGACCAGCGATCCGGTCGCAACCTTGCGTATGGCGAAGGAGATGGTCGAGCGCACGGCGAAAGCCTGATCACGCCGGACCGGTCAGGGCAGACCCTGGCAGCCGCCACAGGCTGCGGCATAGTCGCCTTTCCGGGCTCTACAATAGTCCGATATGGCCACGCGCGTCCGATCCCACGCGAAGATCAATCTCGGTCTGGGCATCGGCGCGCCGCGCGCCGATGGGTTCCACGCGCTGACTACCGTATACCAGACGCTGGAAATCCACGACGTGGTCACGGCGTCGGCTAGGCGAGCGGCAACAACAAACGTCGTTCTCACTTC
This sequence comes from uncultured Acidobacteriota bacterium, assembly GCA_963725945.1. GTDB lineage: Bacteria > Acidobacteriota > Terriglobia > Terriglobales > Acidobacteriaceae > Telmatobacter. The sequence continues at coordinate 69,373 of CAVSAW010000023.1, forward strand.
CAATGACAGCCGCGTCCCGACCGACGACCGCAATACGGCCTGGAAGATGGTGGTACTGGCCCTGAAGGCGCTGAGCTTGAACGCCGAAGTCGAAATCACCATCGAAAAGCGTCTGCCCGTGCAAGGCGGCCTGGGTGCAGGTTCAGCCAATGCGGTTGCAGCATTGGTCGGTTTGGAGAAGGAACTCGACATTCCATTTCGAGCATTGTTTACCCAACGGCTGACCCTTGCCGCGCGGGTCGGCTCCGATGTGCCTTTGTTTCTTATAGGTGGAACTGTGTTGGGAGTCGACCGAGGTCAGGAAGTCTACCCCCTCCCCGATATCGAGCCAGTATGGTGCTTGGTAGCCACACCGGCTGTCGGCGTTTCCACCCCGCAGGCGTTTCGCGACTGGGATGCCCTGTGCACCGCCGAGGGTTTGACCCAGAAGACAAGTGCAGATAAACTGAATGAGTTGAGTCGCGCCTATGCCAGCGCTTTTGCGGGAGGAATCCCCGAAGGTCGGCAGGGAGCAGGCTCCTCCGGTGTCCTCTCTGTGGGAGAGGACCTGGCCGGACCTCAAGAGTCCGTGCTTGTCCGCACCGGGATCAGTCGCTGGATCCAGAACGACTTCGAACGAGTCGTCTTTCCCCAGCATCCTTCCCTTGGCGAAATCAAGCGCATTCTTGCGGCTTCGGGCACTCCGGAGGCAGCCCTCCATGCCTCGCTGTCCGGGTCCGGTTCGGCGCTCTACGGGTTGTACCTGACCCGCGGAGATGCAGATGCGGCCCAGGATCGTTTGCGGGCAGCGGGTGTCGAGAGCCTCTTGACGCGCACCTTGCCGCGAGCCGATTACTGGGAGCAAATGCTTCTGACTTAGGCGTATTGACAGCACGGCTTTGCGGAGAGAGACTCGCGGACGGCTGTCGAATGCGGAGTCCCAGAATGTCTGGGAATTCGCCGAGTTGGGCGATCGTCTAATGGTAGGACAATGCCCTTTGGAGGCATTTGTCTAGGTTCGAATCCTAGTCGCCCAGCCAAGGTTTGCAGTACGGCCCGGCAAGCAGCCAAAGCCAACCAGCTTGGAGGTTCGCGGAGATGGAAGTGGGAACTGTGACGGAGACGGCAACATTGGAAGACAAGCAGCCGGGCGCTGAGGATGAGGGCAAGGACCGAGCACCAAAGGGGCCCAATCCGGGTGGAACACCGGACCCCAAGGCGAAAGAGGCAAAACCAGCCCCTGAACGCAAGCGGGCCCGCAGCCTCAGTGAGGACAAGCGCTTCAAGCTCTTTTCAGGCACAGCCAATCGGCCGCTCGCCGACGAAATTGGAACGCCACATCGGAGTGAAAGTGGGAGAGGCCAAGTTACAGCGTTTTGCCGACGGCGAGGTCTACTTCCAGCTGCTCGAAAACGTCCGCGGAGTCGATGTGTTTGTCGTACAGCCCACCTGCTATCCGGTGGATCAGCACTTGGTCGAACTCTTGGTCATGATTGACGCGCTCAAGCGCGCTTCGGCGGCGAGGATCACTGTGGTCGTGCCCTACTACGGCTATGCCCGACAGGATCGCAAAGACCGTCCCCGCGTCGCCATCAGCGCCAAGCTTATTGCCGATCTGCTCACCACCGCCGGCGCCAATCGCGCCCTCTTCGTCGACTTGCATGCGGCTCAGATTCAAGGCTTCTTCAATATTCCCGTCGATCACCTCTTCGCGAGCCCCGTGCTGGTCAGCTACTTCCGGGAACTCAACCTGCCCAATCTCACCGTCGTCTCACCCGACGCAGGCGGAGTGGAGCGGGCGCGCTTCTTCGCGCAAAAGGTGGGCGCGCCGCTGGCTATCGTCGACAAGCGCCGCACCGACCTGAATGTTGCCGAAGTCATGAACGTGGTTGGCGACGTGGCAGGGCGAAACTGCCTCATCATCGACGACATCATCGATACCGCGGGCACGCTGGTCAAAACCGTGGATGCCCTTTATGCCAACGGCGCAGCGGCCGTTTATGCCTGCGCCAGCCACGCCGTACTTTCAGGTCCCGCCATCGACCGCATCGCAAATTCGCGTTTGGAGCAGGTGATCGTCACTAACACCATTCCCCTGCGCGAAGCGGCACAGAAGTTGCCCAAGATCAAGGTGCTTTCCATCGCCGGCCTGCTGGGTGCGGCTATCGAGAGCATTCACATGGAAACCAGCGTAAGCACGCTGTTCAACTGAGCCAGTCGAGCCGGCTAGCCGGGTAGAGGCATAGCCGGTCGGAACGAATCATTCTTAGCTGCCAGCTGAAACTGACGCCACAACAAAGGGAGCGGACCGGAATGCGGAGCCGTGCCCGAATAAAGAAAAGAGAGACACAATGCCAGAAGTAGTCGTAGCCAAGCCCCGTGAGGGCAAGTTCAATAAGAACGCCGCGCGACGCGTACGCGTTGCGGGCAAGATTCCCGCTGTATTGTACGGAGCCGGTCATGATCCGGTGGCCGTCGAGGTCGATCCCAAGCAGATTTCCAGGATCCTCTTCTCTGAGTCCGGCCACAACACGATTTTCGATGTCGAAGTATCTGGAGCACCTGCGGCCAAGGCCATGATCGTTGACTTGCAGCGCGAGCCGCTCAAGGATCAGTTGATTCATATCGACATGAAGCGCATAGCCATGAACAAGGCTCTGCAGGTTAGTGTCCGCGTCAAGCTGCTGGGAATTCCGGTGGGCGTCAAGGCCGCTGGCGGCATCCTCGATCAGGTGTTGCGTGAAGTCGAAATCGAGTGCCTCCCTGCCGACATTCCAAGCCATATCGACGTGGATGTCAGCAACCTGGCGATGCTTTGCTTCATTGCGAGTCAGCGATTTGCCCCACTCAGACAAGATCAAGTATTTGAATTCAGAAGATGCGACCGTGGCCCATGTGGTCTCGATCCGTGAAGAAGTGGCTCCGGTGGCCGAGGCTGAAGCAGTTGCTGCCGATGCCACAACAGCCGAGCCGGAAGTGGCAAAGAAGGGCAAAGGTGACGCTGCTGAACCCGCAGCCGCAGCCGGCGCCAAGAAGCCCGAGGCCGGGGCGAAGAAGTAGACGTTGGCCGAGGCAAGCGAAACCCGTCAATCCAGCGAGCCGCAATCGCTCGCTGGGCAAAAAGAGTCCGACAAACGTCGTGGCCCTTTCTTGGTGGTGGGTTTGGGCAACCCCGGTCCCGAGTATCTGTGGACACCGCATAATGCGGGGTTCATGGCCGTTGATCGCATCGCTCGGCAAGAAGGCGTTGTGGTCCAGAACCGGCGATCCAAGGCCGTTACCGCAACCTGCCGTTTGGCCGGTCGCGAAGTGGTCCTGGCCAAGCCGGAGACATTCATGAACCTGGGCGGGCTGGCAGTCGCCGCTCTGGTGCGGGAGTTTGAAGCGGACCCGGCAAAGGACCTGCTCGTGATCTATGACGAGCTCGATCTTGTGCTGGGGACATTCAAGATCAGGGAGCGCGGTTCGCCGGCGGGCCACAACGGAGCCCGCAGCGTAACTTCGTCCCTGGGCAGCCAGGAGTGGCTGCGTTTGCGGATCGGCGTAGGGCTCGATTTGCCTCCTGAGGCCATTGCGGCTAATGGAGCAAAGCGGCCCGGCAGGGATTACCTGCTCTCGCCCATTCGCAAGGCGGATTTGACGGTGCTTGACGAGGTGCTGGACCGGGTGGCAACTGCTACACGGCGCATCGTTGAAGTAGGACCGGCAGCCGCCATGAACGAATTCAATCGCCGCGAGCGAAACGGCCCGGCGGAAGAGTGAGTAGGGCAGGGAACAGGAACGATCGATGAAAGAGTCCAGTGCAGTTCACTCTTCTCTGTCCACTGAGCACTGAAATTGGCCGCTATGGTGTTTGCCGGCGGCAGCGGCTGGAGTCAGGGGACTCCAGCGGAAAAGGAAACCGGATGTCCCGTGTGTATGAAGTTATGTTTATCGTTCGGCCCGATGCGGCCGAAGAGGATGTCGACAAGTTGATCGCCGGCTTCACCACCAACGTCACCAATGGCGGCGGGGTGGTCAAGAACGTCGAGAAGATGGGCCGGCGCAAGCTCGCCTACATGGTGCGCAAGTTCAACGACGGCAACTATGTTTTGCTCACTGTCGAGGCCAACGGCGCGGTGGTGTTGGAGTTGGAGCGCAGGCTGCGCGTCACTGAGCCGGTGATCAAATTCATCACTGTGCGCATCGATGAGGAAGAGAAGCGCCTTGCCAAAGTGAAGGCCCTGCGAGGCGTCCGCAGAAAGACCAGCGCCGAACCCGCGGCACCACCGGTCGCAGCACCGCCAGTCGCTGCACTGGTTGCGCCGCCCGCAGCAGTTGAGCCTGTCGAGACCGTTCAGGCCAGCGCCTGAGATTTGTCACAAACGGCCATTGCCGGTCCAGCATGTTCTGGGTTATCGGCTGCGGCCCGATCCAGCATTTCAGCGCCCTTTGCCGGGATCTGAAAGCGAAGAGAATAAAGAGGAAACACTATGTCTGAAGAGACCCATGGCAAGGCGCCCGAGACGGGCGCATCCGCAGCACCGCAAGCTTCATCCGGACCGGATTCCGGACCGCCTCGTTCTGGCGGCCGGCCCGCGGGCGCCCGCCCATCCGGCGGCCCCGGCGGTCGCGGCAAATTCTTTCGCCGCAAGAAGGTGTGTAAGTTCTGCACCGAGAAGATCGATGCCATCCCATACCGGGATGTTCGTCTGTTGCAAGGGTTTGTGGCTGAACGCGGCAAAATTGTGCCTCGTCGACTTACCGGGGTGTGCACCACGCACCAACGCCGCCTGACCCGCGCCATCAAGCAGGCCCGGAATATCGCCCTGCTGCCTTTCGCCACACGGCACTAAAGAGCGGATGTCGCCAGGCTGTGCCACGCTAACGCATAAGTTGTAGGAGTTAGTCGGGATAATGCCAAAAACTCAGGCGACAATGCTCTCGGGACCGTTGTAGAATCCTGCGCGGTGCAACCCCTATCGCGCGTCCGTGTCTAATGAGACTGGGCGCCTGGTTTTGAGCGCCGTCCGCAACATTGGAGAATTTGAAATGGAAGTAATTCTGAAGGAAGACGTAGCTAACCTGGGTCACCGTGGAGATGTTGTTAAGGTGGCCGACGGCTACGGCCGCAACTTCCTGCTGCCCCGCAAACTGGCGCTGCAGGCCACTCTGGCCAACAAGGCCGTCATTGAACAGATGAAGACCGCTGCTGCCCGCCGTTCCGCTACTGAAAAGGTGCAGGCGGAAGAACTGCTGATCAAGCTTCAGCATGTTGAGCTGAGCTTTACCCGCAAGTCCGGCGAAAACGGCCAGCTCTTCGGCTCCGTTACCTCGCAGGATATTGCCAGCGGCCTCGAGGCAAAAGGATTTGAGGTGGACCGCCGCAAGATTCAACTGGCGGAGCCGCTCAAGACCCTGGGTAGCTTTGAGGTGGCGATCAAATTGCACCGCGAAGTCACCGCGCATGTAAAGGTTCAGGTAGTTGGCGATGCCGTAGCCGAAGCTGCGGCCCCAGAGCCTGTTGCCGAAGCAGTCGTCGCCGAGTAGTTTGTACCTCTTTGAAACCATCCGCCTCCCGGTTTAGCTGGGAGGCGGTGATCGTTCTTCGCCAGGACTTCAACTGCGAAAACGACTAAAAGAGATCCTTCTCTGGAGTGCCCCCGCTCAGCACAATCAGCTTCTTGACCGCCTTGGTCATCGTCTCCTGGAACTTCGGCACGCCTTCTATTTCCGAGAGAGAAAACAAGAGCCGTGCGCGGTTACCTGCCATGCTGGTGTCGACATGATTGTCTTTGTCATAACAGGTTCGTGCCGCTTTTCCACTTACTGAAACAAGCGTGAGACGCAGCAGTTTTTCACGCTCCTGGTGCGGGTCGCTGGGGTCGAACACATCCCATACAGTTTCGTTTGCGTTCAGCGCTCCAAGAAATTCATCGCAATGGCCGGCAGGTCCCGTAATTTTCAGCACGCTTGACGCTGGATCGAACGTGACATCGACGTTGTCGTTGATCCCGTCCTGCGGGCTGTACGCAAGAAGCGAACCGCGAATGTACTCAACCAATTCCGACTCAGTGGGCTCGGGCTTGGGTTCGGCCTTCTTCTTGTGCGTCGCCGTTTGCGCACTGCACGCGGGCAGGATTGCAATGATCGTCGCGGCACAGATGCCTGCCATTCGCGTCATGATTTGAGTGCTCCTCACCAATGAATGATCTCCAACGATTAAGTCCCTTCCCCTTGCGCCGCGCAAATCTTGCGGTCGCAACTCACCTTATCGATCCTGTGTGATGCTGGTCCTTGGATCACTCCGTTTGCGGTGAGTATAGCCCGGAAACCGCAGAAGAGTCCGTAACCATCGCGAGAGGCTTGGTGCGATCGGTGCGCAGGGTGGGAACAGCCGCAAGCAGGCTCCGGGTGTAAGGATGTTTCGGCGCCGTCAGCAACTCTTCGCTCGGTCCTGTCTCCACCACTTGTCCGCGGCGCATTACCGCCACCCTGCTGGCCACCTGGCTCACCACAGCCAAATCGTGTGAAATAAACAGCATCGCCAGTTTATACTCACGCTGAAGATCCGCGAGCAAAGCCAGAATCTGCGCTTGCACCGTCACATCCAGCGCCGTAGTTGGTTCATCGGCCACCAGCAGTCGCGGCCTGTTGATCAGTGCCATTGCGATCAGAATTCGCTGTCGTTGCCCCCCGGAAAACTGGTGCGGATAGTCGCCATAGCGCCGATCTGCATCTGACAAGCCGACACCTTCCAGTGCAGCAATGGCCTTTCGTTTTACCTCGAGTCGGCTCACGGTCGACGCGCACGCCTCGATGCATTCCGCCACTTGGCGCCCGATTGACATCACAGGATTGAGCGCCGTCATCGGCTCCTGGAATATCATCGCGATTTCCCTGCCGCGCAGCTTGCGGAGCTCACCAGCAGTCTGCCGAAGAAGGTCCACCGACCCCGCCGCATTGCCATTCTCGAGCCCGCTGTTCCTCCCTGCGGGTTGCCACATGATTTGCCCTGCCACTTGCGCCGCGGGTCCCAGCAAGCCGAGTATTGCAAGAGCCATCGCGCTCTTTCCAGAGCCCGACTCGCCCACCAGACCCAAAACCTCGCCCTCGTCGAGATGCAGGTTCACTCCGCGTACCGCCTCGGTAACGCCGAATCGAACTTGCAGGTCGTGGATGTCTAGCAGCGGCATGAGAGCGGTTCTCCAACTTCCTTTGTGTTCCCGACATTATGCAAGGCGGCTTCTGCTTGAAGAAGAAGCCACACAGAATCTGCTTCTTCTCCTGCATCGATTCGGGAACCGCTGTAGGCCATCGTAGCCGATTCCGATCGGCTCCTGCAGAAGCGGCGCAGGGCAGACGAGACCTCTTGTATCCGGATAGCCAGAATTCATTGCGAAATATACAATCGTCCTGTCTCGCGGGCAGGGAGGCAGGCTCGGTGCTCAGATGGCTTAGGCAACGAGCCGGCAAACCGGCTCATCTCACACGGCAGGATGAAAGGAGAAATCGATCCATGAATTTGAATCGACTTGCAATTCCCACACTTGCGCTCTTGCTCGGAGCAACCTGTCTGGTCACGGCCAGATCTTACGCCTCACCTCCGGGGCCACCCACCCCCGCCGTAGGTCAGGACCGCGGTGATTGGGATGTGCCTCCTGGGGAGTTGAACGATCTTCAGCGCCGCGGATTCCATGACGGAATCGAAGGAGCTCGCAAGGACTTCGGCAACCATCGCAGGCCCGACGTTGAAAACCGCGATGAGTATCGTCATCCGCATCTTCCTCCCGAAGAGCGTGAGGCCTACCGCGATGGTTTCCGGCGTGGCTATGACCGTGCTGCCCACCACCTTTGGGGCGATCCCGACCACCGCTGAGACGGTTCGCATAGTGAGGAATACCCGGCGCCTCTGCGCCGGGTATTCTTGTCTGCATTTCGCGATTGGCCGGGGTTATCATCCGCGGGATGGGAGTCCCAGGAACCGAAAACCTAATACATAATTCGGGATAGGCCTGACAGGTATTTGCATTCCAAGCCGTACGCGAAATTGCGCAATCAACGCTCTCGGCTTATGTGCTGCTTCAGGTTTCCCTCCGAATCCAGAAGGTCGACTGTGAGCGCCAGGGACCCATCTAAATGCGTTGCACAGCTTAAACACGGATCGAAGGAGCGGATCAGACCTTCCATCCGATTCAGCATGCCTTCGGTCACCTCGTGACCGGAGAGGTACGCATCGGCAACCTGCTTGAGTCCATGGTTCATCGCCAGTGTGTTATGCGCCGTGGCCACAATAAGATTTGCGCCCGTCATCATGCCGTCGCTGTCAACCGTGTAATGGTGAATCAAGGTACCGCGCGGCGCTTCGATGATGCCTACACCCTCCCGTTCGTTTGCTCTGGCCTCGGCACGAATATCTTTATCGAGAATGTCAGGCTGCTGGAGGATCTGTTCCATCCGCTCGAGCGCAAAAATGATCTCAATCAGCCGCGCGTAGTGATTGTGAAATGAGCTCAAAGAAATCTCTTGATACGCACTGCGAAATTCGTTCAGTGCCTCATCCGCCAATTGCGTACCACATTGGCGGGCCATGTTCAGCCGCGCTGCCGGCCCAACCCGATAGATGCCGTCCGGGAATCCCAATGGCTTGTAGTAAGGCGCTTTCATGTAGCTGCTTGAATCGACAGATTCACCGACGTAATCCTGGTAGTCTCTGGGATGGATATTGTCGGCGACGATGTTTCCATCCGCGTCAGCAAAGCGCAGCCAGCCTTCGTGACGCCTGCGGGAACCATAAAGACATAGGTTCCCATCCTTGCGGCCGATTGCCATGAACATGGTGGGAAAGTTGCCAAAGACGGCGACTTCATCGGTCAACTTCTCCATCATGTGCTTGAAGAATTCAAGGGTGCGCGTCGCGGTGGCGAGAGCCTCTGGAATCCCGCTCAGAATCTCATCCCGCACGGCAACAGTCAGCGGTGAGGTCACTCCTCCGTGTACGATCCAGGGAGTGTGAATTCGTTTGCCGCCCAACAGGTCAATTGCATGTTGACCCCACTTCCGCAGTCGAATACCGCTCACAGCCACATCGGGATGTTTTTGCGCGAGGCCCAGAATGTTGCGTTCTGAAGGGTCGGCGTCCCAGCCCATGAGGAAGTCAGGTGAGGAAAGGTAAAAAAAACTAAGTGCGTGCGATTGGACAATCTGTGCGAGATGAACCACTCGGCGAAGCATTTCCGCTGCTTCCGGAATGCGAAGCCCCATGATGGCGTCGCACGCCTTCGCGCCTGCAAGCAGGTGGCTCACTGGGCAAATGCCGCAGATGCGTGCCGTGAGCGAGGGCATTTCATAGAATGGCCGTCCCTCGCAAAACTTTTCAAACCCACGAAACTGAAGCACATGAAGATGCGCGTCTTGCACGACGCCATGGTCATCGAGCTGGATAGTGATCCTTCCGTGGCCTTCCACCCTTGTGATTCCATCAATCCGAATGGTCCGCATTCGCTTGCTCCTAGTTGCCAAAGTGGCTTCGCGTCGCCAGATCAGGTACGCGTCCAGCGAGCAATTCGCTCAGTACGAAATAGATCAGCCCTGCAGATGGTGGGCACCCAGGCACGAAGAGATCCACTGAAACCAGCTCATGCAGCGGGATTACCTTGGGTTCCAGCTTTGGAACTTGGTGGTTCGGCGCTCCCTGATGAGCAGTTGCGTTTTCGACATAGCCCCGATTCAGCACGTCTTCGAGAACGAAGTTATTGCGCATCGCGGGTACATTGCCAGTTACACTGCAATCACCCAGCGCAACCAGCAGTTTGGTTTTGCCACGGACCTTCTTGATCTTTTCCGTGTCCTCATCGCTCGCAATTGCGCCCTCAACCAGGGTGACATCCACGTTGTCCGGAAACTCCTTGGCATCCACGACGGGGCTGTACACCAGTTCAATTTTGCCGGCAATCTCAAGCAACCGCTCATCCATATCAAGAAGAGACATATGGCAGCCCGAGCATCCATCCAGCCACAGCGTCGCAATCCGAGCTTTCTCCATCACTTTGCCTCCCCGCGCATTTGGAGGAGATAAGGCAAGAAGAATGGCTTTGTCATCTCCGATACGGCCTTACCCTTTTCGACGAGTGCGCCAACTGGGCAAACGCTGATGCATTTGCCGCAACTGGTGCACGTCTCCGAGTCTCCCCAAGGCTCTCCGAGATCGGTGATCATCCGGGAGCTAATGCCCCGGCCGGTGATGTCCCAGGTATGAGCGCCTTCTACTTCGGCACACACACGCATGCAGCGACCGCAAAGGATGCATCGATTATGGTCGGCGACAAAACGACGGTGTGTTCCATCTGTCGCGCATTTGATATGCAGATACGGCAAGGTCACATGGTCGACTCCGAGTTTCTGCGCCAAGGCCTGCAATTCGCAGTGGCCGGAGGATACGCACACCGCGCACACGTGGTTACGCTCGGTGAGCAGGAACTCGACGATCAGCTTGCGGAATTCGAGCAACTGCGGCGAATGCGCCGTGACCTCCATTCCTTCCTGAGCCTGTGTCATGCAGGCGGGCAAAAGTTTGCTGCTGCCTTTGACCTCGACGACACACAACCGGCAGGCACCAATTCCTCGAAGTCCGTCAAAGTGGCATAAGGTTGGGATTTCAATGCCGTTCTCGCGAGCCACCTCGAGTAGAGTCTGATGTTCGGATGCACAGACTTCCTTGCCGTCGATCGTGAGCGTCTTTACCTGGTATTGACTTCGCTCTGGCATCTATCGCCTCCCCCTCACCTTCCTACCGCCGTCGCCGGAGCCTTGGAGCAAGCACACCTTCCTTGCGCGCAGGTCTTGCTCTCGATATGTTCGATGTATTCGTTTCGGAAATACTTTAATGTGCTACTGACTGGATTCGGCGCGGTCTGGCCTAGGCCGCACAGCGCCGTGCGTTTGACCATGACTCCGACGCGCTCCAATGTGTCCAGGTCTTCCAGCCGCCCATGGCCGTCGCAGATTCGTTCCAGCAAACTATGCAGATGCGTGGTGCCGATCCGGCACGGAATGCATTTGCCGCAGGATTCGTCGCGCGTGAAGTCCATGAAGAACTTTGCCACGTCAACCATGCAGGCAGTCTCATCCATCACAATCAAGCCGCCGGAGCCCATGATGGAGCCCACAGACGTCAACGACTCATAGTCCACACTCATATCGAGAAACTGCTCCGGGATGCATCCGCCCGATGGGCCCCCGGTTTGAACCGCCTTGAATTTGCGATTTCCGGGGATCCCTCCGCCCAATTTGTACACAAGGTCGCGCAGTTTGATGCCCATCGGGACTTCAAGCAAGCCGGTGTTATTTACGTCGCCAACGAGGGCGAATACCTTTGTCCCTTTGCTCTTGTCCGTACCTATGGAGGAGAACCAGTCGGCGCCCTTGCGCACAATCGGCGGGATATTGGCAAACGTCTCCACGTTATTCAACAGCGTGGGGCAATGGTTCAGTCCCGAATAGGCAGGAAACGGGGGCCGGGGTGTCGGTACGCCGCGATTCCCTTCGACCGAAGCAATCAACGCGGTCTCTTCACCGCATACAAACGCGCCTGCACCGAGACGAATCTCAATCTCGAATCCAAAATCGGACTCTCCGATTCTCTTGCCGAGTAGGCCTAGCTTCTCCGCTTGCCGGATGGCAACCTTCAACCGCTTTACCGCGAGCGGGTATTCGGCTCGGCAGTAGATATAACCCTTGCTCGCACCGACCGCGTACGCCGCAATCGCCATACCTTCCAACACCCGGTGTGGATCGCTCTCTAGAACTGACCGATCCATGAACGCGCCTGGGTCGCCTTCATCCGCGTTGCAGATCACATATTTCTGCTCGCCCGGAGCCTTGGCAACCATAGACCACTTCAAGCCTGTCGGGTAACCGGCCCCACCCCGTCCGCGGAGACCGCTCCTGGTGATTTCCTGCACCACATCATCACGTGACCGATTCGAGATGCAGGTGAGCAACGATTCATAACCGCCCGCCCCGATGCAATCCTCTATCCTTTCCGGGTCGATCTCTCCGAAGTTCTCCAGCACGATCCTCTTTTGTTCCGCGAAGAACGGTATGTCCGGAGAAAGTGCGAATTCGGGCACCGGCTTGCCATCGAGATTGTCGATGACTGCGCTCAGAGCTTCGGGGTTATCGGGTGATAAGCTTCGATAATACGTGTGCTGAGGTTCAGTCCGGATCAGCGGGCCAGCTGCGCACAATCCCATGCAGCCGACTGCCTTGACCTTGCAACTGCCTTCCAAACCGCGCTTCTGAACTTCGGATTTGAGAATCTCGAATACCTGGTCGCTGTGCAGTGACAAGCAGCCGGCAGCAACTGACACGTTGATCCGGCACGTGATCTTCTTCTGCTCTTCTCGTTCTCTCTGTGCAAGCTCCTGCAATTCATCGGGCGTCATGGCCTAGCCACCTCCGAATTCGATCCCTCATGGCGTCCGGTTGCGCCTTCGGAACAACCTCTCCGTCAAAAACAACCGCAGGCGCAAGGCTGCAGGATCCAATACACCGCGCAGCGACCACCGAGACCTTGCCGTCGGGCGTTGTCTCGCCGGCTTTCACATGAGCAATCTCCTCGACCGTCCTCATCAGGTTGTCTGCCCCCTTGACGTAACAACCCGTCCCCATGCAAATGACGCACGTGTGCTCTCCCGACGGCTTCAGGCTGAAGTAGTGATAGAACGTTGCGACGCCGTAGACCTTGCTCATGGGAAGACGCAATGAAGACGCGACGAAGCGCAACGATACCTCGTCGAGAAAACCGAATGATTCCTGAACAGTGTGAAGAACTTCTATCAGCGCTGTCCCTTTATGGCCGTGCCGGCGCATCGTGCCCTCCACGAGTTTCCAGCGTTTGTCATTGGAAGGCAGTGGAACCGAGGATGGATAAGGCTGCATGCCTTTACTCCTTTTCTTACGGCCCGTTCAGCGCGCTGGGTGGAATGCTATCCGCTCGCGCCGTTCTAAAGTTCGTTCGAATCGCTTTTTGAAAGCGCTTAATGGCAGAAGCTAGGGACACGGGAACATGGCCCACCTCAGCGGAACCCAAGCGCGACAAGAGCCACCACTATGTCTTGGTGAAGATTAGATCGGAGATAGGAGTTCTCGCCTGGGCAAGATGAAAGCCTCGGAGTCGACTCAGGTTTGGCAGAATCCCAGCCCATGCGGCGTGGCTTTAAACAGGTTGATGGGAGGGCTAAGGTCGAAAGCGGGCCTGCTATCTGAATGCTCTTCATCATTTCCACGCATTTCGCCCGTGAAAGATTGTAAAGTCGCGTCGCTTCGATTGCGCAATGCTCCTGCTCAAGATTCAATGCGCACAGAAGCTCAACATGATCCGTTGAGCTTTCTCTCCACCGGATTATCCGGCTGGAATACTGGTGCTACTGCGCCTCTTTGGGATGTATCTCGGATCACACTAGCGTGTGACTACGATCCAGTTCTCAGCGGCGTCTGCAACGCGGGCGCTTGCTTCGTACCCCCTGCCGCCTGCGGTAACTGTCGTTTCAGCTTGCGAACTGAGCGCCCATCGTCAAACTCTTCCCAAATTCGCCGCCGGCGATTGCACCACGATCTTTGTGGTCGGCGGCGATAGTCCGCTGACCGTGTACAAGAAGCGGCTCCCCGGCTTGCAAACCCTCAACCGAGATCAGGGAGTGCCCATTTGGGAAGGTGAACGCAACACAAATGCTTTGTGATCGCAATCACTGTGCGCCGACGCGCGAAGGATTCAGATGGGTTTCTACTGGCGGCTCTTTACGACGCGACTTAGGGAGGCTTGTACTGCGCTCATAGGAATCTGCCAACAGCCGTGCATTTTCGATTCGAAAGCTACATCACACCATTTCTATGAAGGGGGCGGTTGTGAAGGTAATCGGGATTAGCGGGTTGGAGAACTCAGTTCCGTTCAAGCAGGCCCGCTGGCCGGGACTGGAAGAACGCGAATACAGAATTGCTCAGGGAATGGACGCTGCGGCCGCTTTGGTCGTCGACGGAAAATTGGTTGCAGCTGCGGAGCAGGAGCGCTTCACCGGGAAGAAACATACTGGGGATTTCCCCATAGATGCAATCCGATTCTGTTTATCCGAGTCTGGCATCTCATTCAATGAAATCGACGAGATTGCCCATGGATTTGACTATGCTCCCTATCGCGAACTTTATCTGAGAGACGAGATATCGGCGGAACTCTACAGCCAGGTCTTTTCGCGGGATGCCCTGTTGGCACAGGTGCACCGAGATCTACCCGGTTTTCCCGACGAAAAAGTCTTCGCTGTCGGTCATCACCTGGCCCACGCTGCCAGCGCGGCCTATACCTCGGGATGGGACGAATGCCTCGTAGTCGTCAACGACGCAATGGGGGAGATCGAGAGCCTCACTGTCTACGAGTTTCATGATGGAGAGTTGGAGAAGCTTCTAACTGTCAGCGCCAACGACTCGATCGGGATCCTCTATTCGCTCATCACTTTGCATCTTGGATTCGACTTCAATTCGGATGAGTACAAAATCATGGGGTTGGCGCCCTATGGCGACCCGGCACGCTTTCGCCCGTTTTTTGAACATGCGGTGGAGTTCTGTAAAGACGGATCGATCCAGATTCCGATCTTGAAACTGAACCGCTCACGTGAGGAGCGGGAGCGGTATTTGGCAACACGCGCGTGGCTCGATGAGCACCTTATTCCGCGCAGAATGAAAAACCATTCCGTCAATTCCCTTCATGAAGACGTGGCAGCCGCGCTCCAGGAGTGTCTCGAGCGCGTGGTCATGCATGTCTGCGAACATTTTGGAAAGCAGACGGGATTGCGACGGGTCGCGTTGGCTGGGGGCGTCGCACTCAACTGTACCGCCAATGGAAAGCTGTTCCGCTCCAGGCTCTTTGACGAAGTCTATGTGCAACCGGTGGCCGGGGATGATGGCGTTGCCTTGGGAGCCGCCTTGTATCGTACCTCGCTTGCCCAAAAAATTCCGAACCACCGTTTTCCCGCACCGCTCTTTGGACCCGAATACAACCAAAGTAAAATCGAGGCCGCCCTCCGTCACTTTGACGGCCGAATTCAGTGGCAACACCTCGACTCCCTCGAAGCGACATGCGCTTCCGCCGCCCGGCTCATTGCCGACGGACGCGTCATCGCCTGGTACCGCGGCCGAATGGAATATGGTCCGCGCGCGCTCGGAAATCGAAGCATCCTGGCTGATCCCAGGCGCCCGGAGATGCGCGACCGCATCAACGCAATGGTCAAAAAAAGAGAGGCCTTCCGTCCATTTGCACCGGCCTGCTCAGTTGAAGAGGCGCACCTGTGGTTTGAGGTGGCGCCGGGAACTGAGCTGCCCTACATGATTAGCGTGGTCGATGTGCGTCCGGATGTTCGTGCCTTTCTTCCGGCAATCACCCACGTAAACGGCTCCGCGCGCCTTCAGACCGTGTCCGCAAAAGACAATCCGGATTTTCACGCACTTTTGCAGGCCGTAGGTCAAACCACTGGCCGCCAGATGGTCCTGAATACCAGCTTCAACGTCAAGGGGCAACCGATCGTCAACACACCCGAGGAAGCGATCGAGACTTTTCTCGGAACCGGCATAGAGTTTCTGTTCCTGGAGAACTTCCATGTCACTCGTTCCATCCCTTGAGCGGCATCCGGCGGGAGTTGACTACCCCCGCGAAAGCACAATCGCGGACCTCTTCGCGCTGCAGGCCGCGCGCACTCCGGACTCTATTGCCGTTGCAGCTGGTGACTGCCGGCTGAGTTATCGCGAACTCGATAAGCGCTCGAATCGCTTGGCACGGCACCTCCAGGGGCTCGGCGTTCTGCCCGACACTCTGGTGGGCGTTGCCTTGGGCCGATCGGAAATGCTTGTTGTGAGCCTGCTTGCCATCTTGAAGGCCGGCGGCGCCTATGTCCCATTGGATCCCCATTATCCCCGGGAACGCCTGTCCTGGATCATCCAGGATTCAAGGATGCAGGTAATCCTGGCAACCGGGGCCTCGCGCGAGCGTCTTCCATTGGGCGGAAGCGGCTTGAGTGTTCTCGATGTGGCCGATTCGGCGATCGGTAGCTGCAGCCCGCACGCTGTGACTTCCATCGCGCGCAGCCACAACCTCGCGTACGTAATCTATACCTCCGGATCGACGGGCAAGCCCAAAGGAGTGATGGTTGAGAACCGGAACGTAGTCAATTTCTTTACCGGCATGGATCGGGCGATAGGTTGTAAACCTGGAACTTGGCTCGCCGTCACCAGTGTCTCTTTCGACATCTCGGTGCTCGAACTGCTTTGGACTCTGACCCGTGGCTTCAAGGTAGTCGTGCACGGTGATGAGGGTACAGGTACGATCGCCGATGAGATTGCTCTCCACGGTGTGACGAATCTGCAAATGACACCGTCACTGGCGCGCATGTTGACGCTGGACCCGCGCGCTTTCGCGGCCCTGGGTTCACTTCAGCAGATCCTCTTGGGAGGCGAAGCGGTGCCGGCTTCCCTCATCCACCAACTTCGTCAGGCATTCAAGGGCGACATTTACAACATGTACGGACCGACAGAGACCACGATCTGGTCTACGGCTTACCTCATCGGGGAAATTGAAAGCACCGTTTCAATCGGTCGCCCCATCGCTAACACACAAATCTATCTGCTTGATGCCGAACTGAATCCTGTCGCCAAAGGCGAGGTTGGAGAGCTTTTCATTGGCGGCGATGGCATTGCACGCGGCTATTGGAATCGCCCCGATCTCACCGCTGAGCGATTTCCTGCTGTTCCTTCGCTTCCGGGACAGCGGATCTATCGCACCGGCGACCTGGCTCGCTTCCAGCCTGACGGCAACATTGAGTTCCTCGGCCGCGCCGACTTCCAAATCAAACTTCGCGGCCATCGCATTGAGCCGGGCGAGATCGAAGCAATTCTCGAACAATGCCCTGGAGTCGAGGCAGGCCGTCATCATTGTCCGTGAGGATCGCGAGGGCGACAAACGTCTGGTTGCTTATCTGGTGGCCGAAGCCACGGGAGCCGGTGCCATCGCCGGCTTGCGCGAGACACTTCTATCCAAACTGCCCGATTACATGATCCCCGCCGACTTTGTCACTCTTCCTTCATTGCCCCTCACTCAAAATGGAAAGATTGATCGCAAGGCCCTGCTCAATCTTCCCCCTCCGGGCACGGTCACGCGCGTTGCCGCAGTTCTGGCCGGTAGCGAACCCTTCAATGAGATCGAGCGCATTGTTGCCGAGCGTTTGGCAGGAGGCATTGGGAGTGCCGGCCGTCGGCGCTGAATGAAAACTTTTTCGACCTCGGCGCCCATTCCCTGACCGTTGCCGAGGTGCATGCCAGACTTCAGCAGGCATTAGCGCGCGAAATTGCACTTGTCGATCTGTTCCAGTTCTCCACCGTGAGTTCGCTCGCGCGTCATCTTGCGGGAACTGATTCGCAAGCCAAGCGTCAGACCGAGCCGAGCGCCGCAGAATGGCCCGGCAAAGTCGAGATGGAACGCAATGAAGCCCTCTCCCATTGCGATCATTGGTATGGCCGGTCGTTTTCCCGGCGCTCGCAATGTGACTGAGTTCTGGCGCAACCTGCGCGATGGCATCGAGTCCATCCGTGACCGCTCGAATGCCGAATTGATCGCCGCCGGAGTGTCGCCTCAAGAACTGACCAATCCGGATTACGTGAAGCGTGCTGCAATGCTCGAAGATGTCTCCCTCTTCGATGCGTCTTTTTTCGGCTTCAGCCCACGGGATGCGTCGATCATGGATCCCCAGCATCGGCATCTTTTTGGAGTGTGCATGGGAGGCCTTGGAAGACGCAGGGCACTCGCCCCACGGCTTCGACGGCTCGATTGGCGTCTTCGCCGGTTCAGGGATGAACACCTACCTTATCCATAACCTCCTCGCCAATCGCCGCCTGCTTGAATCCGCGGGGTTGTTTCAGCTCAAGCAAACCGGCAACGACAAGGATGTGCTGGCCACTCGCGTTTCCTACCAGCTTCGACCTCCGCGGTCCGAGCATCAACGTGCAGACCGCGTGCTCCACCTCTTTGGTCGCGGTGCATCTTGCCTGTCAAAGTCTGCTTAGCTACGAATGTGACATGGCGCTCGCTGGCGGAGTTACCATCGAATTCCCGCATGGGCAGGGCTATGTCTTTCGCGACGGGGAGATACTTTCCCGCGATGGTTACTGCCGTTCTTTCGACGCGGCATCAAGCGGGACGGTCTTTGGGAGTGGGCTGGGGATTGTCGTCTTGCGTCGGATTGAAGACGCGCTCCAGGACCGGGACCATATCCGTGCTCTTATCCTCGGATCGGCCATCAACAACGATGGCGCGCGCAAGGTGGGCTATCTGGCGCCGAGTGTCGAGGGGCAGGCCGAGGTCATTTCCGAGGCTCTTGGATATGCTGGCGTCAGCGCCGACGACATCTCCTATGTTGAAGCCCATGGCACCGGCACTAAAGTCGGCGACCCGATTGAGATCCGGGCGCTTACCCAGGCTTTTCGCAAATCGACTGCGCGCAGCAGTTACTGCGACATTGGGTCGCTCAAGTCGAATGTGGGGCATCTGGACGCAGCGGCAGGCGTGGGCGGACTCATGAAGACGGTTCTCTCGCTCGAACACGCTCAATTGCCTGCTTCCCTCAATTTTCAGAAGCTGAATCCTCACATCGAGTTGAAAGACAGTCCATTTGTCGTCAATAGCCAGCTCCGCGATTGGCCGATGAATGGATCGCCCCGGCGCGCCGGAGTCACGGCATTGGGCATCGGCGGCACCAATGCGCACGTCGTGCTTCAAGAGGCTCCAACTCCCGTCGCGTCGCGCCCCACAAGGCCCTTCCAACTCCTGACTGTATCTGCGAAGACCAATGCTGCGACGGAGCAATCCTGTGCCAATCTCCTTGCCCATCTGCAGGCACATCCCGAGCTGAGCCTGGCCGACGTCGCCTTCACCTGCCAGTTGGGCCGCCAGGCATTTCCCCATCGCCGTGCCATCGTGGTTGAAGACTCTCGTGCAGTACGAAGTGCCATCACTGAACCTGGCCTCGGGAAATTCGCCGCCGGCGTCGCCGCCAATACTCCGCCGCAAGTGGTCTTCATGTTCTCAGGGCAGGGGTCGCAATACCTCAACATGGGCCGCGATCTCCATGAGCACGAGTCTGTATTTCGCGAGTCCATCGACCTCTGCGCGCAGCATCTTCTTGAGCCTCTCGGGCTCGACCTTCGTGACGCGCTTTACCCGCCCGAACAGGAAAGGAACGCAGCCGCGGAACGGTTGAATCAGACGTGGCTCACACAACCAGCCTTGTTTTCCGTCGAATACGCACTGGCGCGTTGGTGGATGTCACTTGGGGTCGAACCTGCGGCCATGGTGGGCCACAGCATCGGAGAATACGTGGCTGCATGCCTCGCCGGTGTCCTCTCCCTCGAAGATGCGCTCGCCATCGTCGCCTTCCGCGGACGTTTGATCTACGAGCTTCCGCCCGGATCAATGCTCGCTGTTCCGCTCGCCGCCAGTGAGTTGCATCTCAACGGCACGCTCTCCCTTGCCGCTGTTAACAATCCTCAGCTGTGCGTGGTGTCCGGGCCGACCAGTGATATTGAGGCTTTTGAACAGGGCATGACGGAACATTCTGTGCCATGCCGCCGATTGTTCACCTCGCACGCATTCCACTCCGCAATGATGGACCCAATTCTTGAGCGGTTCGAGTCGCGGCTTTCGAATATCGCATTTCACCCCCCGCTCATTCCGTATCTCTCGAATGTGAGCGGAACATGGATTAAAGCCGCCGAAGCCACTGATCCTGCATATTGGGCGCGCCATATCCGAAAGACCGTTCGTTTCTCCGACGATCTCGCTGAGCTTTTCCGCAAGCCTGATCAGATTCTCGTCGAAGTCGGTCCGGGCAATGTACTCACCTCTCTGGCCAGTCAACAGGGCGGGACACAAGCAAAAGCATTCCAGTCCCTCCCGCATCCGCGCGAAAAGACTTCCGATCTCCAATGTGCGCTCAAGACCCTGGGCCAACTTTGGGTTACCGGATCGAACATCGATTGGGCGAAGCTCCATGCGCCCGGTTCCGCGCAGCGCATTCCTCTGCCGACCTATCCCTTCGAGCATCAGAAATTCTGGATCGAGCCGGACATAACTCAACCCGCCGCGGCGCTTTCTCCGTCTTCCCCTGCGGACTCGAATCACTTGTTGTTTTATCGTCGCACCTGGAAAGCCGCTTCGTTAAGTCCTCATTCAATCAATGAATCGTGTCGTTGGCTGGTTTTCAATGACTCACTCGGCTTGGGTGATCGCATTGTGGCAAAGCTTGAGAAGAGCGGGCAGCAGGTCATTTCGGTTACTGCCGGCTCCAGTTTCAAGCGCTTGCCAAAGGGAGAATTTGCAATTCGGCCCGGTAATCGTAGCGATTATGATTCGTTGTTCGCAGATCTAATCAAGAGTGGACACGCGCCCCAGAAAATCCTCCACCTCTGGTCAGTGGTGCCTGCGGACACCGAAGCCACGCTCGACGAAACCCTCGATCGTAGCTTCTATAGCCCTCTCTATCTCGCTCAGGCGCTTACAAGTCAGGACATTTCCAGTTCAGACATCGCGCTGGTCTCAAACCGGATGCAACAAGTTTACGAGGAGGCCATCCACAATCCGGCACGTGCTGTGTCGCTCGGTCCGGCACGGGTCATTCCCAAAGAGCTGCCGGGAATTATCTGTCGCAGCGTGGATGTGGATCTCGAAGGAAGCCATGTCGACGAATGCGCCGCCCAGATCGTCGCTGAGATGACTTCCGTCTCCGAGAATGCCGCCGTCGCGTTTCGCCGCGGTGAACGGCTCATCGAGACGCTTGAGGGTCTAAACCTTGACGATGTGCCAGAACAGCATCGATTGGTGCGCGGAGGTGTGTATCTCATCACCGGTGGTTTGGGCGGTATAGGGCTGGTCATCGCCGAACAATTGGCGCGCGAATTCAGTGCCAGGCTGGTTCTCGTGAGCCGCTCCGTTCCGCCTCCCGAAGCGCAATGGGAGGCGTGCCTGAATGACAAGTGGCGAACAGAGCAGGATAAAAAGACGATTCGAAAACTCATCGAGATCCGCTCCATTGCCGGAGGACTGCTCCTCGCTCAGGCTGATGTCACCCATCTTGCGCAAATGCGCGGCGTCGTTGAAACGGCGGAGAAGCGTTTTGGGAAAATAGATGGCGTTTTTCACGCCGCCGGCATCCTCGACGATGGCCCTTTGATGTTAAAGACAGCGACAGAAGCTGCGCGTGTTCTTGACCCCAAGGTGCGCGGAACGCTGGTCCTTGAAGAGGCGCTCTACAATACACCGCTAAGCTGCTTTGTATTGTTCTCGTCCATCAGTTCCATCTTTCCACCCGCAGGCCAGGTGGACTACGCGGCCGCCAACGCGTTTCTTGATGCGTTCGCTCTCAGTCGCAAAGATCCGGTGACCGTGATCAACTGGGGCGCCTGGCGCAAGGTTGGCATGAGCGCGCGCTCGGCCTCGCCTCACCCGCTGCTGGAGCGCCGCTTGCTTGAAACGCCTCGTGAAGTCGTTTATGCCAGCGAGTTTTCGCTCGAAAAGCAGTGGCTGCTTTCTGAGCATCGGCTGAAGAGCGGCAAAGCGCTCATCCCAGGGACGGGCTTTCTGGAGATGGCCGCTGGAGCCTTCACGCGGGGTTTGCTTCACGGTGCGGTGCAGCTCCAGGATGTCTTCTTTATCGCTCCATTGTTCTTTGAAGGGAATGAATCGAAGGAGGTGGGCGTCAACCTTAAACGCGAATCGGAAGCTGGGGCGGAAAGTGGAGCCTTCCGCTTCTCCGTCATGGCGCGCGCAGGCAGACGAGTTGAACATTGCACCGGCCTAATCTCGCCGTGCCCGGCACATCCGGCCTCGCACGTCCATCGCAAGTCGATCGCAGCCCGCTGTCACAGGCGAGAGATCTCATTCGACGCGCAACACCGGACCAGGCAGGAGCGCTATTTTGATTTTGGCCCCCGATGGCATTGCCTCAATCGGCTCCACATCGGCGTCGGGGAGGGTTTGGCAGAGCTCACGTTGGATGAGAAGTATTCTGCGGATTCATTCAGTTTCCTCATGCACCCGGCACTCCTTGATCTGGCCACGGGTTGCTCGCTTTATCTGATCGAAGGCTACGAGCTTTCCGACGACCTCTATCTCCCGTTTTCGTATAAGAGAATTTGCGTCTATCACCCAATTCCTCCAAAGTGTTTCAGCCATATTCGCTCCCGTGAGGGGAATGTGCTTCATGGTGAATCGGAAACCTTCGATATCGCCCTCTTCGACGAGCTGGACCAGGTGCTCGTCGAGATCGAAGGATTCACCATGCGCCGCATAGATGACCCCGGCAAGGCGGCGGAAGAAAATATGCGGGCTCCGGTTACCTCTGCTTCCGGTGCAGAACTTCAGAATGAAGCTGCGGAGTCCCATGGGATCATGCCGCTCGATGGCGCGCAAGCTCTAACACGCTTGCTCATGACAAAGACTCCCCCGGCCATTGTGGTTATGGCTGAGACTCTTGAGGAGTCCGAGCTTCGCAAAGGGCCAGCATTACCGCAAACGGCGGGCACTGCGGTAAAGTATGCAGCCCCGCCGATCATGGGAGTGGAGGATACGCTAGCCTCCTGGTGGCAGGAATTACTGGGCGTGGACAAAGTTGGCCTGGATGACGATTTCTTCGGTCTCGGTGGTCATTCATTAGTTGGCGTACGATTATTTGCCAAGATTAAGAAAACCTTTCAGGTCGACATCGAGCTCGCGGTCCTGTTTGAGGCACGGACCGTACGCCAGCTTGCGCTGGTGATTCGCAAAGCGCAGCAGCCGGCCGCAACGGAGACCAAAACGTGGTCCGCACTTGTGCCTATTCAACCGAATGGATCACGAATTCCGCTCTTCTTCGTTCATGCCGTCGGCGGAGATGTTTTGTTTTATGAGCAACTCTCAAAAGCACTCGGAGCGGATCAACCCTTTTATGCCTTCAAGTCTCCCCTTATCTCCAGGGCGAATCTTGACGAAACAAGCCTTGAAGAATTGGCGTCAATCTACATCAAGGAATTGACGGCCTTTTTCCCGCAAGGGCCCTACCTTCTTGGAGGTGCCTCCCTTGGCGGGCACATTGCGTTTGAGATGGCGCGGCAGCTCGATGCGCAAGGATTGCGGCCCGCCTTGCTTCTATTGATCGATGCGGGTGTTCCAGGCAGCGCGCAATACGTCGACGTCAAAGGCAGAATGCCCGCGCTGATGCAGAACCTTCGAAAGAATGCCGCAGCGTTTCTCATGCAAAAGGCCAAAACAAAGAAGGAGTACTGGGGAAAACTTCTTACGGAAAAGGCAAAACGCTTGGGATGTTCTTGCTTCCGCCTCGCGGGCCTACGCTTGCCGTTTGGCCTCCACCTGTTTGAGGTCGAGCAGGCACATATAAGTGCGCTGACGCGCTACACCCTGAAGACGTATGAAGGGAAGATTACGTTGATGCGGGCTGCGCAGCGCGGTGAAGTTCTTAGCAGGCGTGAGGATCCAACCCTGGGCTGGGAAAAGTTTGCCGGCGGTGGGCTTGAGATTCATGACGTCCCTTCCGGACACATCTCCATGCTCTTTCAGCCGCATGTCCAGAATTTCGCTGAATCGCTCAAGGCCATTCTGCCCTCTTGACTCCCGATCGGCTTTCCCTCTCAGAGCTCCTAGTCGGGAATAGCCATCACCGGATGCGCGCGGCCTCCAGCGCCCTTCGCTTCTTGTTTACATGCGCCCATATGGTTGCTCTGCAGCAGGAGTCGAACCTCCCTCAACTCCGTGCGCACTCACGCCTGATCGTGGTCCGCAACCACGCTGCAGTTTCCATCGTCGCTAAAGAATATGCCGTTGCCGTGAATGGTCTTCCACCAGCCCTTGCCGCATTCACCGCGCCGTAGACTAATTACGCCGAAACGCCAAGCTGACCTGTCCCCTTCGAACGGTTTCTCCGAAAGCACATCCTGGTAGTTTGGTACAGGCCAGGTGTAGTCCAATGCTTCATAGTGGTCGAGCGTGCCCTCCAGCCATTCGTTGAAATGGTCCTTGATGGGCCTTCCGGCACCGAAGGGGTACAGAGCGATGATCGTTGCCACTCCCCCGGGGTCGAGCCTCGTCGGAATGGCACTGACAATTCTGCGCAGAATGCTGAAACCTTCAGAGCCTCCGCTCCAGAAGTTGTCTCCCGGCTGGGCAGCACCGTCCGGAAGATAAGGAGGATTTGCGAGCAGCAGGTCGCAGGTCGAATCAACCGAATTGAAGAGATCGCTTAAAACAAACTCAACATTTCTGCTCCCATTTAATGCGCTATTGAACCGTGCGAACTCCATCGCTCGTGGATTGATGTCGACGCCGACAACATTCTTGCAGTGGTCACTGGCCAGAATCGCGTGAATGCCCGACCCGGTCCCGAGATCAATTGCGCGCCTTCTTGGGTCGCGCTTTACCAGGCCGCCAAGAATAAAGCTCTCCCCCCACAGCCACATCACTTGGTTGATTCCTGCGTTCTTTTGAGCACGATCCGTCACAACGAATTTGCCATAGCACGGGAACAGGCAGAATCTTGAATGCAGATTAGAGCCATTCATTTCAGCCAAACCAGTCTCAAGCACCCCGTCAATGAAGGCTGCCGATACATGGCGGCTCAGTCGATCCACTGAAACCTCGTTCCCGTCTATGAAGAGTTCCAGAAGTGTATCCACCGGGTCGCTCTCGTCAGGCATCCATCCACGCCGAAGGACAGGCCAGAAATTCACCCCCAGGCGCGGAAATACTCCCAGGCGCCCCGCGCAACTTGAAAGCGTGTAATTACAACCCGCCAATTCGTCGGCAAGTTTTGTCATTCGCGAAGGTTCGGGCATGATTGTGGGCGACGGGATTGCTTCGGAGGTTGATGCGATTAAACTCATTGTCTTTCTCTTCAAATACAGGACCGTGTTCGACAATCAAATTCCTGTACCAGGGATCGTTGCTGTTACGTATCCATGTCTCCCGAGCCTGGTCGGCTTTTCAACTCATCCACAGTCTGAAAATGTCGCTTCATTTTGATCGCAGTCGCCCCGATGTCGCGGATACCAGCCTTCCGTCCTCCCCTGCAAACGCGTCGTAGACGCCATCAAGTGCCGCATCTCAAACAGTTGAAGATCAAGATCAGCGGCCCGTTCAGCCACGATGGCGATACGGTGCCCTGCATGCTCAAGAAGGCAGAAACGCCAGTGCTCAGCGTTATCCTCCAGGCAAGGGTCTAGCTTCAGGCGAATGCCTTCCACGGCACCAAACAGAAATGAGAGCTTGTCTAAGCTCAGTGAGAGTCCCTTTCCCCTTGCTTTGGCATACGCTTCCTTCAAAGTCCACAGTGACAAGGCACGGTCCAATCTCTCGCGGCCGCGCAAGAGCTCAAGCTGGGCCAGTTCCGCAGGCGAGAACACCCGCGAGGCAACTTCCTCGATCTTCTCTGCGCGCTCGTCGGGCTCTGCATCCACACCGACGTCGATCCCTTTGGCGATCAGGCAAACCACTAAGCCCGGGCAATTGGACAGATTGAACATCAAGCCGCATTGCGGGTCGGTCGCAGGCCTGCCGTAGGAGTTCAATTTGAAGCGCCAGGCTTCAGGAGTGAGTGGATTGTATTGGGACAGTGCAGTGCGTACCAGGGCGCGGGTGGTCAGGTATTCGCGGCGGTGATGTTCAAACTTGAATTCTCTCGAGGATGCACGCTCCTGTTCACTCAACAGCGAAAAACATGCTTCTTCAGTTGCTTGCGTGAGCAGATCCTCTGGATATGCGAACCAGAGGTAGAGGGTCTCCTCGTTCATCTCGGTAAGCACGCGACTTTGGTGCATCAATCTGCCTAAAAAAGTGGAGAGAATAGTTGGACCACTATAACGCATTTCAAGGTTCGTTTCACTCATCAGCCGGAGAAACGCTCTTAGCGCAATGGCGTGTACAGAGAGCACGGCCCCCTTACTACGAACCGCGAATCCGTCACTCAGCCTTGCGTCAAGCCGAGGGTGGTGCGAATGAGCCAACTGCGGAGTTCCGCTGGCGCTAATTCGACATCTGGGCCGCGATCGGCGCGAGCCTGTGTACGTTTCGAAAGCAGTCCAGGTTATGAGGCGATCACGGCTTTGACTCCATCTGCCGGAAACTCGGCCCTCAGCGCACGGATGCAATCGTCTTGCCGGGTGCCACGCGCATCGGATCACCTTGTCGGAAACCTGAGCACTGCAATGCGTCGTTGATCAATTGTTCTTCACGCTGAAGGATTTTCGGCTTGAGAAATCCGATCGCTGCAGACTGGCTCAACGAATACACAGGCGGCAAATAGGTGAGTCGGTGAGATGAGCGGAACATGAGCGCGACCGACTCGACTCTAATTAGCTAAAATCTGACTAAACGACGAGAGCCACCCGGAGGCGGCTCATTCTAATCAGCTTAAATATCTTTGGTGCCGAAGAAGGGACTCGAACCCCCACACCCTTGCGAGTACGTGGACCTGAACCACGCGCGTCTGCCAATTCCGCCACTTCGGCACGGGACACGAATCCAGCCTCTTCAGCTAGATCGGCAGCATCTCTGAGTCTCGCAAAAGCGGGTTGCCGTGTCAAATCCGCCGGCCCCGCATTTCAACGCCGTTTCAGCGCCTCAAGCTCTTCCAGGGTGCGCGGCCAGTCCGAGCCTAGCAGGCGCGATAAGCTGCGGTCAGCTAGCACTTTTCCGCCCGTCTGGCAGCGCGCGCAGTAATTGGTCTCGTTGTCGGCATAACGGATGCGCTGCACTTTCTCTCCGCAACGCGGGCAGGGCTGACCGAAGCGACCATGAACAGCCATTTCCGGTCGAAATGCCGTCACTTTTTCAGGGAAGCTCTTCTCAGCTTCAGCGCGTAGCCGATCCATCCACAGCTTCAGAGTGGAACGCGTCGCTTCAAACAGCCGCTCCCATTCGTCGACCTTCAGCTTGTGACTAAGCGCAATTGGCGAGAGCTTTGCCGCATGTAAAATCTCGTCCGAATATGCGTTGCCCACGCCGCTGATCACCCGCGGATCGGTCAGCGCGCGCTTCAAAGTGCGGTTCTCAAGTGTCAGCGCGGTGCGAAAACCGGTCAGATCGGTCTCGAAGATCTCCACGCCGCCGGGATCGATCGCCTGCAGAGCCTCTTCACCGCAGAGCACATGCAATGAGGCGCGCCGCCTTGAGCCCGCTTCCGTAAGCACGAGCGATCCGCCAGGAAAATCAAACGCGGCAAGAGCATTCCGACCCGCGAGTTTCGCATGCGGCCCCTTCCAATGCAGCCGCCCTGCAATCATCAGGTGGAGGACGAGCCACAATTCGCTGTCGAATCCGATGGCGATGCGCTTGCCAATGCGCCGCAGCACCTGAACCGTGCGCCCTTCCACGCTCGCCAGCGGCGGATCAACGGTACGCAACAGAAAAACAGAGGCAACGCGCACCTGCTCAAGCGGCTGACCTAGAATGCGCGCTTCGAGCGCAGCAATGTAGGCGGAGATATCGGGCAATTCCGGCATTGGATACAGATTGTAGCGGGCTGCTGGCCTCGCAACGGACTCTCGCAAGGGAAAACTGAGTGTAACGCTTACGGAATGTCTGACCCCGCAAACTCCT
This sequence comes from uncultured Acidobacteriota bacterium, assembly GCA_963725945.1. Classification (GTDB taxonomy): domain Bacteria; phylum Acidobacteriota; class Terriglobia; order Terriglobales; family Acidobacteriaceae; genus Telmatobacter. The sequence continues at coordinate 97,007 of CAVSAW010000023.1, forward strand.
CGGCTGAGATCCAGGTGAATCCCGTCGGTGCTTCTCCCCGAAGCGCGCGTGCGTTCTTGTAAGCTGCCACTCCAAACCCTGCGATGAAGAAAAGCATTGCCAGGGTCCACCACCAGACCTCCTGGTGGTCGATCTTTTTTGTCATTACCCACCATCCAAGCACCCAACCGAAAACGCTGCCGATCCCCGCCGAAATTGCTGTCACGTATAACCGGAAAAGTGCGAATGTGAAGCGATGGATCAACCATTGGTGAAGCCACGCTGCACCAGTAGCCACGCCAATTGTGATCAGCGTCCCGACGATCATGTAGCTCCATCCGAGAGCCCCTAGCATCCTGGGCGCATCTGTCCAATGCATATTCGCGGCTTTCATCGCCAGCGCGCCACCTGCAAGGCCGAGCCCCGCAAGCACCATCAAGCCGACTGAACACGGTCCCCAAACTGCAAACCACAACGCAGCACTCAGCGCGAAACGTCGCGTTGGAGGAAGCAGCACGCATACCAGAAACGCAATCGAGCCGATGACCAGGAATACGAAAACGATCAGGGCGAGCAGAACGAACAGCATCTTCTGATTCTCGATCGGTGACTCAGTTGGGTCAATCCTGTTCGACAATCGCGGCAGGGAGCTTCAGCCGATGATCGCGTTATCGATCAGCCGCGTCGCACCAACCCACGCAGCCACAGCGAACAAGCTACCCGGGGACGCGGTCTGCACCGGCTCCAGCGTGGCCCAATTTACAAGCTCGATATAGTCCACGCGGATTGAGGGTTCCGCATTGAAGATTTCGCGCGCAGCCGCGATCAGCGCGCTCGCACGCCGTTCACCGGATAAGACTAGTGTCTCCACCCGGCTTACCGCAAGGCTTAGCGTGAGACCTTGCACCCGCTCTATTGTATTCAAGAAAATATTGCGCGAACTGAGGGCTAGTCCATCCGCCTCACGCACAATCGGGCAAACCACAATCTCCGTGGGGAGCCGCAAGTCCTCAACCATGCGACGCAGAACCGCAACCTGTGCCGCATCTTTCTGCCCAAAGAATGCGCGGTCCGGCTCCGCCGCAATCAACAGTTTGGCGACCACCGTGGCAACACCGCGAAAATGCCCTGGCCGGGACTTGCCGTCCAGGCGCTCGCTCAGGCCCTCTACCTCCACGAACGTCGACGCACCGGCCGGATACAGTTCTTCGACCGTTGGCGCAAACACCACGCTTGCGCCAACCGCCTCGGCCAACGCGCAGTCGGCCTCAAAGGTGCGCGGATAGCGTGAGTAGTCCTCGTTTGGCCCAAATTGTGTGGGGTTCACAAAGATGCTGACCGCGACATGTGTGCAAGAAGCTCGTGCAGCGCGAATAAGCGAAGAATGTCCCGCGTGTAGCGCGCCCATCGTGGGCACAAGGCCAATCGTGTTCCCGGCTTGGTGCCGCCCCTCGCGCGACCACTTGCGAAGTTCGGCAACCGTAAGAAAAATATCCGTCATGCCTTGCGGAGCGCGCGTTGCTTCTCAGCTGCCTCAGGCTTCTCGGTCAGTGCGCCATGCGCCGCCTCCGGCAGGTGGTAGCTCTCCTCGTCTGACGGAAAGACGCGATGCTCCACATCTTCCCGATAATGCTCAACGACGTTCCGAATCAGCGCTCCCGCGTCCCCATACCGGCGAACAAACTTGGCTGCGGGGGCGAATGTCAGGTTCAGCAGGTCGTGAAAAACCAGAATCTGTCCATCGCAATCCGGGCCTGCCCCTATCCCGATCGTGGGGATCGAAAGCTCTGCTGTGATCTCTGCCGCAACTTCGCGCGGAACACCTTCCAGCACCAGCGCGCCGGCTCCGGCCTCTGCCAGCGCACGCGCATCGGCCTTCAGCTTCTTCACCGCCTCCGCTGTGCGGGCCTGCACCCGATAACCGCCCATGCGATGCACGCTCTGTGGTGTCAACCCCAGATGCCCGACCACTGAGATCTCGGCCTCGGCGAGTGCGCGCACCAGTTCCACCCGCGGTCCTTCGATCTTTACCGCTTCTGCGCCGCCCTCCTTCACAAAGCGGACAGCATTGGCCACTCCGTCCTCCACACTCCCGTGATAGCTTCCAAACGGCATGTCGGCCACCAGCAGCGCGCGGCGCACAGCCCGCCGCACAGCGCGCGTGTGGTGCAGCATCTCGTCCACCGTGACAGCCAGGGTGTTCTCGTGGCCCAGCACAACCATCGCCAGCGAGTCGCCCACCAGCACCACGTCAATGCCTGCCTCGTCCACCAGGCGCGAAGTTGCGTAGTCGTAGGCTGTAAGCGCAGAGATAGGCTTGCCCTGGCGCTTCATCTCTGCCAGTGCAGGCATCGTGACTTTTGTCGAGAGATTGCCGGTGGAAGGGACACCACTACCGGGGAAGTGTGTGAGGCTCATCGTTGTCTCCAGTGCCGCTCCGTTCACTCAGGATGCGACCCGAACAATCAAAGTATACGCCTGGTGCCGCATTCGCCTTCAACTTCGACGTCCCATTTTCGTCATCTGCAATTGCGCTTTTGCGCGAATCTCAGCTTGCAGCGGTCCCCCTCAAGACCGCACACTTGTAGCCAGAATGCTTTCTCCTTTGGCGACAGGCATCTACGCGGGGCTCGGCGCAGTGGGAGCCGTGGGATTGGCGGCGGGCGCCTTCGCCTATGCCGCCATGTGGCCCGCGTCCCAGATCTTTGGCCAGACGCTCATTGCACCACGTCGCGCCGGCGAGTTGGCCCTCACCTTTGACGATGGCCCCAATCCCGCCTGGACCCCTCGCCTGCTCGACATCCTGGCCACCCACGATGTGCGCGCCACCTTCTTCCTCGTTGGCCGTTACGCTGAGACCGAGCCGGATTTGGTGCGCCGCATCGCTGCCGCCGGCCACCTCATCGGCAACCATTCCTGGAGCCATCCCAACCTCGCGCTCGCCCCGACCCTTCGCGTGACTGAGGAATTGCAGCGGACCAGCAAAACGCTGGAGCACATTACGGGTGTCCCGGTCCGCTACTTCCGGCCGCCATTTGGCGGGCGCCGGCCTCATGTCCTCGACACCGCCAGGGTGCTGGGGATGATGCCCGTGATGTGGAATGCCATAACCACCGACTGGAGCGAGCCTTCGGCCGACCGAATAGCGAAAAAGCTTAAAAGGAAGATAGATAACCTGGAGCAGGATGGCTGGGCAACCAACATCGTTCTCCATGACGGCGGTCATTTGGATCTCGGCGCGAACCGCGGCCCATCCGTCGCCGCTGCAGGTCAGCTCATTGTCAGTTGCAAGGCCAACCATCGCTTCGTAACTCTCGATGCCTGGGGTTAGAGCGACAAATCTAAGTTTCCCTGATTACCTTAAACGCCACCTCGGCTGCTTCGATCGTCGCATGCACTTCGGCGTCTCCGTGCGCTGCGCCGAGGAATGCCGCTTCGAACTGAGCAGGAGGCAGCCACACGCCTCGCTCCAGCATGGCGCGGTGGAACCGGCCAAATGCTGCCGTGTCCGACTGCGCGGCCTCGTCATAATTGGTCACCGGACCGGGCGTAAAGAACCACGTCCACATCGCACCAACCCTGTTCAGTGTCAGCGGTACGCCCGCCTTCTCCGCCTCGGCGGCAACGCCTTCTGCAACGGCTTTTGCGGTTGCTTCAATCCGCGGATAAACTTCACTGGCGTGTTTCTGCAAGTAACCCACTGTCGCAATGCCCGCCGCCATCGCTAGCGGATTGCCGCTCAGAGTCCCCGCCTGGTAGACCGGCCCCAGCGGCGCCAGCAGGTCCATGAAACGGCGCTTCCCGCCAAACACTCCCACTGGAAGTCCGCCACCCACGATCTTTCCAAGCGTCACAAGATCCGCGTCGATGCCATACAGCTCCATCGCCCCGCCAAGCGCCACCCGAAAGCCCGTCATCACCTCATCCACAATCAGCAATGCCCCTTCGCGTTCCGTCAGCGAGCGCAATCCTTCCAGGTATCCCGGCTGCGGCGGAATGCATCCCGCGTTGCCCACCACTGGCTCCAGAATCACCGCAGCAATCGAGTCGGGGTGCGCGTCAAACGCGGCCTCCACCGCAGCAATATCGTTGTAGGGCAGTGCGTGAGTCAGGTGCGCAATCTCCTCCGGCACGCCCGCCGAGCCAGGAATCCCGAACGTCGCTACACCGGAGCCGGCCTTTACCAGCAGGCCGTCGGAGTGCCCGTGGTAGCAGCCTTCAAATTTCACGATGATCTTCCGTCCGGTCGCGGCGCGCGCCAGCCGGATTGCCGACATCGTCGCCTCTGTCCCCGAGCTCACGAAGCGCATCTTTTCAATCGCCGGATAGCAGGCAACCACGCGCTCAGCCAAATCCGCCTCTGCTGCCGTTGATGCGCCAAAGCTGGCCGAGTTCCGCGCCGCCCGCTCAATCGCTTCCACCACCGGCGGAAATGCATGCCCCAAAATCATCGGCCCCCACGAGCCGAAATAGTCGATGTACCGGTTGCCGTCCGCATCCGTCAGCCAAGCCCCCACGCCCTTCTCGATAAATGGAGGCGCTCCGCCAACCGCGCGAAAGGCACGCACCGGCGAATTCACCCCACCGGGGAAAAACCGCTCCGCGCGCTGTTGCAATGCCTGGGAACGGCTACGGTTTAAAGTTGAGGAATCAAAGCTCATGGTGGGATCAGTATAGAGGGCGGCACATCGCTCCAATTGAATCGGCCGTGCACTCGTCAGCATCCGGTTAATAGTGAATGATTTTCAGCAGCTCGGCAGCCGCTCGTTGGTCATCTATGACGGCCACTGCGGCTTGTGCAACTGGTCGGTACACTGGCTTCTGGCGCGCGACCTCCGCGACCGCATGCGATTCGCGCCCTCTGAATCACCCGCCGTCGCCGAATTGCTTGCGCGCAACGCGTCTGCCGGCCCCGCTTCCAACCAAAGCTCAATTCCCGATTCCATCATCGTGGCCCGGAATCCCGGCACGCCCGCTGCACAAATACTCGTCCGCTCCGATGCCGTGTTGGCCCTGCTCGCGGAACTCCCAGGCCCCTGGCCGGCGACCGCCAAAATCCTGCGCTGGATCCCTCGTCCCTTGCGCGATTTTGGTTACCGCCTCATCGCCCGCTGGCGTTACCGCATCTGGGGTCGCCTCGAAAGCTGTCCAATTCCCACCCCCGAGGAGCGAGCACGGTTCTTATAATCTCCGCGCCGCTTTGGCCCGCACTGCGGCGCTGGCAATCACCGCGCCCGTGAGTTCCATCACGATTCCAAATCCAAATGTCACACCGCGGAAGAAGTCACTCCAATTCGTATCCCCGTGCGCAACAGGTATCGAATGGACGGGCCAAACAATCCCCACCACGATCATCATCAATCCCGATGTCACTAGCGCCATCGCCACCGGAACCATCTTTTCGGGTGAGTTCTGCAGTCTCCTCAGAATCATTCCTAAGCCCCCAATCTCCACGCTCGATCGCAACGTCGTCTCATTCGCCAATCATAGGCGCCCGCATTAAATCTGTTTCTGGCCGCATCGGCGCGCAAATCTCAACCCGAACAGATTTATGCTGATCGAAATGCCAAGCAGCATCCCGGCTACGCCATGAACCCAATCTCGCCCAATCTGGCCCTGACTGTGCGCGAAATACGGCAATACGATTCCCATGCACAACGCAAGATTCGCGATGCCAAACAGCACTCTGTCCTTCTTGCTGCGTTCTCTAATTGGAATGCACATCTTCGACTCTCCTCTTCGCATTAATCCTTCAGGCGGTACCAGCCAAACATCGACATCTTGATCACCACAAATGCCAGGGCGACGGCAAAAAGATCCCAACTCAAAATATGGTCGACGAAAAACCGGTATTCAAATAGCGCCACGGCCAGCAATGCACTGAAGATTCCGGCCATACTGCTCGAGCGCCGCCGATGCTCCAGAAATCGCTCGTCAACAAATTTCCCAAGGATAGGTATTCTGCTCAGGATCGGGTGAGTCATTTCGGGTTCTCCAATTCAAAAATCTCATCTGTACTGCGTCCAAAAACCCGCGCAAAGGTCAGCGCAAGGGCCAGGCTCGGCACATAGCGATTGCGCTCGATCGAATTGATGCTCTGACGCGAAACCCCCGTGGCCTTCGCGAGTTCCTCTTGCGTCCATCCAAGACTGGCTCTGAGCTCTCTGATCCGATTTGAAACACCAGGCTCCATGTCAAGTCAACTTTCCAATCCAAAATAGCGCCACTCTCCCCGAATGTCAAGCCGACTTTCCATTCACGCAGCCAAATTCCTCCTCCCGCCGACACGTATTTGCGTTTCGATCGCACAGCCACCCCGCACAAATCCTGCTAGAATCGACCTTTCCGGCCAGCACGATCTCTGAAAATGCCGAGACGCTCCGGCGTGAAATCCAACCCCAGAAAGCCCGCAACGTGCCTGAAGAATCCAAGACAAAACCCGTCACCTACGCCGACGCAGGCGTGGATATCCCCAGCGGCGCCCGCGCCAAAGAGCGCATCAAGTACCTGGCCCAGAAGACTTTCAACCGCAATGTGCTGGGCGGCATCGGCGGCTTTGGAGGGCTCTTTCGCCTCGATTTGCAGCGCTGGAAAAATCCCATCCTCGTCAGCTCGGCCGACGGCGTCGGCACCAAGCTCAAAGTGGCCTTCGAGATGGGGATGCACCGCAATGTAGGCGCGGACCTCGTCAATCATTGCGTCAACGACATCGCCGTGCAGGGCGCCACGCCCCTGTTCTTTCTGGATTACCTCGCCAGCGGAAAGCTCGACCCCGAAGTCACCGAGGCCGTAGTCACTGGATTGGCCGAGGCATGCAAGGCCAACGCCTGCGTGCTAATCGGTGGGGAAACCGCGCAAATGCCCGGCTTCTACACTGGCGGCGAATACGACCTGGCCGGCTTCATCGTCGGCGCGGTCGATCGCGACAAGATGGTTACCGGCGCAGGCATCAAGCCCGGCGATGTACTCATCGGCCTGCCCTCCACCGGCCTGCACACCAATGGCTACTCGCTGGCCCGCAAGCTGCTCTTTGAGGTGGCCGGCTACAAGCACACTCAATACGTCACCGCGCTCAAGGAGAAGGCGGGCGCGGCCTTGATGAAGCCCCACCGCAGCTACCTGCACGTGATTCAAAAGCTGGTGGCCGCGGGAATGACCACGGGCATGGCCCACATCACCGGTGGCGGCATCACTGAGAATCTGCCCCGCATTCTGCCCAAGGGCACCGGCGCGCAAATTGAAATCGGCTCCTGGCCCGTGCTGCCCATCTTTGAGCACCTTCGCACGCTCGGCCAGGTGTCACAGGAAGAGATGATGCGCACCTTCAACATGGGTGTCGGCCTCATCGCCGCCATCCCCGCGGCCAAGTTCACGCGGGCCAAGAATCTGCTCGACCGCGCCGAAGAAAAATTCCACGTCATCGGCCGCGTAGTCAAAGGCGACCGCCATGTCCAGTACACATGAGTTTTTTGGTGGCGTTCATCAGCATTGAAATGGGTGCCCCATTCTCTGCGCGATTCTCCGGCAGAGAATCACACTGAGGGTGGGATAGCATGAACCCGAAACAGCCCATGTCATCCTGAGCGACCGGAGCGCAGCGAAGGAAGTCGAAGGATCTGCGGTTGCCTTTGGAATGCATCGCGACCACACTTGCACGCCCCGTAGGGCCGGAACGAATCGGATTTCAAAACTGCCCGTGAATCCCACAACGACCAATTCGCAAGCCGATCGGCGACTCAGGCTCGGCATCCTCCTCTCCGGCCGCGGCTCCAACTTCCTCGCCATCGCCCGCTCCATCCGCGAAGGCCGCCTGCCCGATGTCGAAATCGCCATTGTCCTCTCCAACGTCGCCGACGCCCCCGGCATCACCGCCGCAACTCAACGGGGCCTACCGTCCCAAGTACTCGTCTCCAAAGGTCGCCCCCGCGTCGAGCATGACGCCGACGTGGTTGCGACCCTGCGCGCCCACAAGGTCGACCTCATTTGCCTCGCCGGCTACATGCGCCTGCTATCACCCGGCTTCATCGCCGCCTTTCCCGACCGCATTCTCAACATCCATCCCTCTCTGCTCCCTGCCTTCCCCGGGCTCGACGCGCAGCAGCAAGCCTTCGATTACGGAGTCAAGGTTGCCGGGTGCACCGTCCATTTTGTCGATGAGCACCTCGACCACGGAGCCATTATTCTGCAGCGCGTGATTCCCGTTCTCGAATCCGACGATGCGCACGCACTTGCGGAACGCATTCTTGCCGAGGAGCACCTTGCCTACAGCGAGGCAATCGCCCGCGTAGCCAGCGGCGAATATGAGATTCGCGGTCGCCGCTATGTCAAGCGCGAACCTGCAAAGAGCTAAGCGCAGCGCAGTCCACGTCGCCGACCCTACCAGCTGCCCAATCTGTCAAGCCCCCGTTGCCAACCAGACCCAATAACTGACGGATTCGAGATACCTTACTACCGCCCCGCGCTTTGCCGAAAATAAACTCCCATTTGCATAACCTTAAGAGGTAGCCAGACAACACGCGGAGATACCGCGCCCGGCGAATGATTCCGCCTTTCCCTGATTGCGAAAGGTGCCGGGGCGTGGGCCCGAACCTTGTCTGCGCAGCGGCTCCCTGCCGGATTCCTGCCGAAACCACGGCAGCGCCGGACTCTGGGGAGCCGCAACAAAACCCAAGTCAGAGGCAGCGCTGCTACGGCATCTGTCTCTGACCAGAAAAGGACCAATCGCGATGGCCAACATACTCGTAAATATCGAAAAGGGAATTGAAATCGGAGCCGAGGACGCCCTCAAGTGGCTCACCGGCGCCGACAAAGCCCTGCATGCCGCGCCCGCAGTTGTTGCGGCGCTTGCCACCCTGGTCGGTGCGGTCGAAAAGCCCCTCGCGGAGCTTGCCGGCGCCGCCGCCAACCCCCTCAATATCGCTCTCGACATCCAGACCGTAACAGACCTCAAGGCTGCATGGCCCGATGTCAAAGCCTTCCTCGCCAGCCTGGGAGTCAAGTTCTAGCCCTGTAAGGCTGTGATGCTGTGAAGCCGCGCGCAACGAAAACGGGCCGCCCATATCCGGGCGGCCCGCAAATCAATCCAAATCCACGCAGCCTCAAAGACAATCTCAGCTACCTCCCTTGTCCAGTCTCCGAAGAATCTTCGACCGTTTCCAACGGGTGTGGCACCACCCCCCCCTGAATATTTTTGTTTTCCACAAAAACCTTGCAGATCATTTCAAGCCCATCGACACGGCCCTATCGCGCAACTCTCCGCGCAACAGGCCCCCGGTCCAATTGGGCACTGTGAAGCTTTGAAGCGAAGGGCCCCGGCACCGCGCCGGAATTCCTAAGTGTTCACGTCCGTCGCTTCTCCCAATATCAGCTTGAGCGTAATCTGCTTCCGTCCGCGCAGAATGGTCACGCTGATCGTATCGCCGGCCTGGTGCTTGTCCATAATCGCGCTGATGTCCTGCGGATCGGTGACCTGCTGCCCATCAATGCCCACAATCAAATCGCCGCCCAGCACGATAGGCGTATTGCCCACATAAGCCTGCTCGTTGCCTCCGTGCAACCCGGCCCGCTCTGCCGCTCCCCCGGGAATCACCCGCTGAATCAGCACGCCGTAGTCCGCCGCCAGGCCCATCTGCCCGGCAAGCTCAGGTCCAATGGCAAATGAAACGATTCCCAGCGACGGCCTTTTAACTCGGCCAAAACGAGTCAGATCGCCCAGCACCGCCTTCGCCGTGTTGATGGGGATCGCGAATCCGATTCCAGAGCTTTGATCCGCGCCTCCTGTCTGAATCAACGAATTGATGCCGATCACCTCGCCCTGCGAATTCAACAGCGGCCCGCCGGAGTTTCCGGGATTGATCGCAGCGTCAGTCTGAATCGCATCCTCAATAGGTGCGCCATCACCGTTGCGAATTGAACGAATGGAACTGATAATGCCGCGCGTCATGGTCCCGCTCAGGCCAAATGGATTGCCGATCGCGTAGACCTCCTGTCCCACCGAGAGATTTGATGAGTTGGCCAGCGTCACCGGCTGCAGGTTCGGCGCGTTGATTTGCAACAGCGCAAGGTCATGCAACTTGTCCACGCCCACAATCTTCGCCGAGTAGGTGCTCTTGTTGCTGAGCATCACCTGGATACCGCGGTTGGCCCCCGCGATGACGTGGTAGTTCGTGAGCACGTGCCCCGACTTGTCGAGGATGAATCCCGAGCCCTGGCCCTCCTGCGGCACTGTTCCATAGAAGAAGTCGAAGACCACCTGCCTCGAAGTAATATTCACCACCGAAGGCAGAACCCGCTTGTAAACCGAAATGTTATTCAGCTCTGAGTTGTTGTATTCGGGCGCAGCCTCAGCCTGTGTCAATTCCAGTGGAGAACTGGAGCCGCTGGCATTCAATACCGAAATCTCGCTCAAGTGCGTGGGAAGATGCGATGTCAGATACCAGAATCCACCCACCAGCAAAACCACAAGGAAAAAACGGCGAAGTTTCATGGCTCGCAAACCTGAAGACCTTTCTCTATTGATACGGCTCCGTCGCTTATCGGTTCCAAGGGAAAACGCGGTCGCCGCTCTTTATTTTAATGACTCATCCTGCTGGAATCTGCTGCTCTCCGACGTGAGGCGTCGGTATAAATCCTCCACCTGGCTGCGCAAAGCAGAAATATCGCCCCTGTTTTCAAGCACAAAGTCTGCGCGAGCGACCTTCGCCGCGTCAGGGATCTGATGCTGCAGCCGGGCACGCGCATCGGCTTCGGCCGCCTCGCGATTCGCGCCGCCAAGTCTGAGCCGATCCACGTAGCGCGCGATCTTCAGTTCGTCGGGCGCAGTCACCACGACCACCCTGTCAATGCGGCGCCGCCAATCCGCCAGTTCGCGATCTCCGCGGGCGCGAGCGTCGCGCTCCACTTCAAAGATCAGCGCCGTCACCACCACTGCCACCGCGATGGGGTCGCGCACGAACACCTCGTTCATCCATCGCCGCTGCGCCTCAATCACCGCCGGATGCACAATCGCGTTCAACTCATTCAGCCGTCCTCCACCGAAGGCCAGCTCCGCTAACCGAGCCCGATTCAGCCGGCCATCCGGACCCACAACTTCCGTCCCGAATGCTCGAACAATTTCGGCGTGCACCGGTTGCCCCGGCTCCATCAGCGTCCGGCCCAATTCATCGGCCTCGATCACCTGGGCGCCCAGCAAGCGCAAAAAGTTCGCGACCGTGCTCTTGCCGCTGCCCAGGCCTCCAGTTAGTCCCACCCTTAACATCGGCTAGTGTCCTGTCTCTAAAGATCACAACAAAATAAATGACTGTCATCCTGAGCGAAACGGGGCCCCAAACGCTTTTCAGTTTGGGGGTGGTGAGTCGAAGGATCTGCGGTTGATCTTCCGCGAACTTCGGAGACACCACACTAGATACCCCGTCTCATCTTCGCGGCGCGCACCGTGTTGGCCATCAGCATGGCGATGGTGAGCAGTCCCACGCCTCCCGGTACTGGAGTATAGGCCCCCGTTAATTCAAATGCTTTGGGGTGCACGTCGCCGACGATTACCGAGCCGCGCTTGGCAAAAGCAGCTTCGCGCTTGGCATCGCCCGCAAAAAAACGATCGAACTCTTCGCGCGTCGTCAGCCGGTTGATGCCTACGTCAATAATGGTGGCGCCCGGCTTGACCATTTCCGGTGTGATGAATCCCGGCCGCCCGATCGCCGCGACCAGAATGTCCGCTTCGCGGGTCACTGCGCCCAGGTCACGGGTCTTCGAATGGCAAATTGTAACCGTCGCATTCTGATGCAGCAGCAGCATGGCCACTGGCTTGCCTACAATGTCGCTGCGCCCCACAATCACCGCATGCTGTCCCGAGATTGGAATCTCGCTCCGCTTGAGAATCTCAATAACGCCTGCCGGCGTGCAGGGTGCAAGTGCCGGTCTGCCTGCCTGCAACCGCCCCGCATTGACAGGATGAAATCCATCCACATCCTTCGATGGGATGACAGCATCGAGCAGCGCCTTCGCGTCCACTTGCTTCGGTAACGGCAACTGGATGAGTATCCCGTCGATGTCATCGCGGCCATTCAGCGCCGTCACAACGTCCATCATCTCTTCGGTTGTCACGGTCTCTGGCGGAGTAATGAGATCGCTGTATATTCCCAGTTCAGCGCAGGCTTGCACCTTGCTGCGGACATAGATCTGCGACGCGGCCACGTTGCCCACCAGCACCGCCGCCAAGCCCGGTCGAATACCCTGCCCGGCCAATGCCCGCACTTCTTCAGCGACTTCCTGCTTGATGGTCGCGGCAATCGCTGCCCCGTCGAGAATTCTCGTCATCACTAGCTCCAAACTCTCATCGTATCTCCTCGTGCACTTTTGCAGTACTCAGCACGGGTGCAAAACGCAGATTCTTCTTTACTTCCAGTATCCATGAAAGAGTATGCTTTCCCTATGCTTCCCCGCATGCGACGCAGTCTGATTGTCTTCATCTTCACGTGCCTTGCCCTCGGCCCGGTCTTGTCACGGGCCTCGGAGGCGCCTGCTCTTCCGAGCCCGCCTCTTCAGATCCATCAAATTGCGGGATTGGGCAAAGGCACTGTGGCACTCGACAGCGGCTGGGAGTTTCACACGGGCGACAGCCCGGCGTGGGCATCGCCCACGTTCGACGACTCGCAATGGCAACAGATGGCCGGAAGCGAGACCTGGGGTGCACAGGGACTTCCAAGCTATACCGGCTTTGCCTGGTACAGGTACCACCTCGCTATTGCCCCGGTCGTGGGCGCGCCAAAAGAACTCGCACTATTGATTCCCGGCATCGACGACGCGTATGAGCTCTATTGGAACGGCTCTCTCGTGGGACGCAACGGCAAGCTACCCCCGCACCCGACTTGGTTCACGTCTCAACCGTCCCAGACTTATGGGCTCGGTCAAATCCAAAGCGGCGTCCTCGCAGTACGTGTATGGAAAGCCCCGCTGGCATCGAATGATCCGGACTCGCTCGGTGGATTTGAGGGGCTGCCCCTTCTTGGCGGACCCGATGCAATCGCCGCACGCAAGGCCGAAATCGATTACAAATGGCTGCGCAGCAACCAGTTCTATTTCGGCCTCAATTCGCTCTATGCCCTGGTTGCCCTGCTAAGCCTGCTCGCCTGGTTCCGCGACCGCAGTCAATGGTTGCTGCTCTGCATGGCTGGGTACACGTTGATGCAGGTCGCCGGCATGGTCCTCGGTGGATTACTCATCCCGATGCCGTTCAGTCTCACGGTGGGTCTGCTGCAGCCTGTGTTGATGGTCCAGGACATTTCACTCTGGTATCTCTTGCTGCTGCTCTTGAAGCTTGAAGAGAACGCAAAGCTCGTGCGTCTGATGCGGATCTGGGTCATCGTCTTTTGCGTCGCATTCTGTCTGGATGGATTCGCCACGGCTGCCTGGGGCTCGCCGTGGGCTGGATACCTTCAAGTTGCGGACGGGCTGCTCACGGTGATCTTCACACCCCTTGAAACTCTGCCGATCGTACTGGTCATCGCCGCTGTCGTGCAACGCAAGCGGCTCGACCCAGCCCGGTGGATCGTCGCCATCTGCGCATTCGTTGCCGAAATGATCTTCGTCGTGCGCAACGCGACAACGCAGTTTGTCCGTTTCACTCATTGGACGATTTCAGACAAAATCAATGCCCCGATGTTTACACTCAACGGCAATGCGGTGAATCCCCGCAGCCTCGCCAACGCCCTGCTCTTGATCTCAATCGTGTATGCCGTCTATCGCTACTCGATCGAGAATCGCCGCCAACAGAGCGTCCTGGAACAGGAATTCAAGAATGCCCGTGAACTGCAGCAGGTCCTCGTTCCCGAGGCCCTGCCATCGCTTCCCGGCTTTGCCTTGACCAGCACCTATCGTCCGGCACAGGAGGTGGGCGGAGACTTCTTTCAAATTATTCCGCTCGACAGCGGGTCCACTTTGATCGTTCTCGGGGATGTGAGCGGCAAGGGCCTCAAGGCGGCGATGGCGGTTTCCCTGATCGTGGGCGCGGCCCGCATGGTGGCGGATTTCACCAAGAGTCCCGCCGAGATTCTTGCCGGACTCAACCGCCGCCTCTATGGCCGCCTGCAAGACGGATTTGCCACCTGCATCGCATTGCGCCTGGATCCCGATGGCAGCTGCACCATCGCCAGCGCCGGCCATCCTGCGCCCTATCTCAATCAGCATGAAATGAACCTGCCTGGCGCGCTCCCACTGGGCATTCAGCCCAACGTCAGTTATGAAGAGACGCTGATTCGCTTCGGCGTCGGCGACCATTTCGCTCTCTACACTGATGGCCTGCTTGAGGCCCGCAACCAGGCCGGCGAAATCTACAGTTTTGCTCGCCTTCAAACCCTCTTTGCCACCAATCCCAACGCCGCCCAGGCCACTGAGGCCGCTGTGAACTTCGGTCAGGACGACGACATCACTGTACTGACTCTCACCCGCCTGGCTACCGGCGAAGAGATGACTACGAAACTTAAGGCACCTCCGCTTGCGCCCATCCGGTCCTGATTTTGGTGCCCTCTGGCCTTTCGTTTGAGGCTTTTGGCCGTTTTCAAGTGCACTTTTACGGAGTATGCTTGCCTCATGCTTCCCCGCTGCCGGCTCTTCCCGTGGCTAATTTCGCTCTTGTTCTTTGCCTTGGGCCCGGTGTTATCACTGGGGGAGCAGGCGCATTCTGCTGCGGCACTGCCGGCTTCTTTGCTTGTTCTTGACGGTTTGGGGAAGGGCACGGCCCCCCTTGGCGGCCGGTGGCAGTTCCGCGAGGGTGACAACCCTGCATGGGCTGATCCCTCATTTGATGACTATTTCTGGGCTCAGATCACGGCGGACAAGCCTTGGGGCTTACAGAATCACGCAAACTATGCGGGATTCGCGTGGTACCGCCGCCACATCACAATTTCACCCGCCCCGGGAGCCTCTCCCGACGTTGCCCTGCTCATTCCCGCGGTCGATGAAGTGTATGAGATCTATTGGAATGGCGTTTTGGTCGGACATCTCGGCCGGATGCCACCACATTGGGTTGCGTATTCTCCCGTACCCGCACAGACCTTTGGCCTGGGACAGGCCCGAAGCGGCGTCCTCGCTGTGCGCGTTTGGAAGATGCCGTTGCTTTCCAATGACGACGGCACTGCCGGCGGTTTTGAGGCAACACCCCTCATTGGCAGCCCTCAGGCCATCGCCGATGCCAAAGGGAATCTGGAATTCGAGTGGCTGCGCCGGCACCAATTCCAATTCGCCCTTACCTCGCTGTATGGCCTGGTCGCCATCCTAAGCTTCTCCGCGTGGTTCCGCGATCGCAGGCAGTGGCTTCTGTTCTGGACCGGCATGTTTGCCGCATGTCTGGTGGCGGAGTTGTTTCTCGGCGGCCTTCGACTCCACGACTCCTTTGCCGTCTTGATCTCCCTCGACCAGATAGAAATAGCGATTCGGGAGATGTCCCTCTGGTTTTTGTTGCTCTGGCTTCTCCAACTGCAGAGCAATCGCAAACTCGTAGTGCTCACGAGGAAAGCAGCCCTCATCAGCGTGACCGCGAGCACACTCGACGGGCTTCTGATCTTTCTCTACCCGTTTCCTCTCAGCGAAGGATGGATGCAGCTTGCAGACGCTGTCCTCACTCCCTTGGTAGTGTTTTTCGAGCTTCTCCCTGTAATACTCGTCGGTTATGCATTCCTTCTCAAAAAACCGCTCGACTCCGCCCGCTGGGTGGTCGCAACCGTCGCATTTTGCAACGGCATGATTTTCTTCGTGCAGAATATTTCCGCTCAGGGACAGCGATTCACCCACTGGGAATTGGCCACAAAGATTACTGCGCCTTTGTTCAACTTTGCCGACAATCCAATCACCCCCATCCTTCTATTCCGGACCCTGCTGTTCTTCTCTATCGTTTATGCGGTGATTCGCTATTCGATTGATAATCGCCGCCGCACAATCGCCCTGGAACAGGAATACCAGAGCGCACGCGAGCTGCAACGGGTGCTGGTGCCTTCTTCCCTCCCTGTTATTCCCGGCTTCACACTCACCAGCGCCTATCGCCCTGCACAGCAGGTGGGCGGAGACTTCTTCCAAGTCATCCCCCTCGAAGATGGATCGACTCTTGTCATCCTCGGCGACGTGAGTGGCAAAGGACTTATGGCGGCGATGGCCGTTTCGCTCATTGTGGGTGCGTTGCGCGCCCTGGCGGATGACTACCCCCGTCCTGCAAGACTGCTTACCCTGCTCAACAGTCGCCTGTGTGGTCGGCTGCAGGGGGGCTTTGCCACCTGCGTGATTCTCCGCCTCGACACCAACGGCGAATGCGCGCTTTCCAGCGCAGGACATCCATCCCCCTTCCTTAACGACCGCGAGTTGGTCCTGCCCGGCGCGCTTCCGCTTGGCATTGCTCACGACGTTGTCTATGAAGAATCGATCTTCAACCTGCAGGCGGGAGACCATTTCTCTCTGTATACCGACGGGCTGCTCGAGGCCCGCAACCAGGCAGGCGAGCTCTATAGCTTCGCGCGCCTTGAGACGTTATTCGCAACCCACCCCAGTGCCGCCCAAGCCACCCAGGCCGCTGTCAACTTCGGACAGGACGATGACATCACCGTCCTCACCCTTACCCGCCTGGCCACGGGCGAAGAGGCTCTGGCGTTGCAGATCGCGTAGGCAGCGGATGCGCGCTATTTCGTAAGGCATTTTTTATCCTCAAGATAGACTTGACCTTCTGCACATTCATAACTCCACGGCAACCGACATGTCCTGCGCGCCGGGCGACCTCCATCACGTGGAGATGTGATTTGTCTCACATACAGACATATCAATCCTTCACGTACGCTTAGGCCGCACGTGAATGATCTGGATCACATGAGGCAGCCTCAGAAATCCTCCCGTTGGCCAGATCAAGGAGATTGGGCCGAATGAGCATCTTCAAGGATGCAGGGCATCTGTTTCGATTTGCAGGACTCTTTGTTCTCGCATTTCTGGCGTTTCTAGTCATACGCCACTACGTCGTTCCCAGGAGCTTTGGGCAATATGGCCACTATCGCGGCGCGGCGATTGGCGAGATTGCCGCCCGCCCGATACACTTCGCCGGTCACGCGACATGCGAGGGCTGCCACTCTGACGTGCTGGACGCGAAGAAGAACGGCAAGCACGCGCATGTGAATTGTGAGGCATGTCACGGAGCGCTGGCCAATCATGCCGACGATCCTGCGGATGTAGTTCCTCCCAAGGTTGACACCGCGGTGCTGTGTATTCGTTGTCATGCCGCCAGTGCGGCCAAGCCCAAGGCATTTCCCCAGGTTGTGGCAGCCGATCACGCCAATGGCGTTCCCTGCGAGACTTGTCACCAGCCACACAGCCCGGCGATCGATGCGGGAGGTACGAAGTGAATATTTCTCGACGCCATATCCTGATTTTGCTGCCGGTGGCCGCAGTCGCATGGAAGTCTGTGCTGGCTGGAACTCCAGAGGCTTCGCCAAACTACACGATGTCCGAGCACTGGTGGAGCATGTTGATTGACATCCCCAAGTGCATCGGCTGCGGTAACTGCGTGCGCGCATGCCAAGCTGAGAACGATGTTCCAGATGGGCACTTTCGCACCTGGGTTGAACGCTACCACGTGTCAGACGAAAACATGAGCAACCCTCAGGTCATCTCGCCCGATGGCGGCAAGGAGGGATTTCCATTTGCGACAGACGAGGGGGGAAAGTATTTCTTCGTCCCCAAAATGTGCAATCACTGCGCGGATTCGCCCTGTACCCAGGTTTGCCCTGTCGGCGCAACCTTCGTGGCTCCGGACGGTGTGGTGTTAGTGGACCAGAAGTATTGCCTCGGCTGTGCCTATTGTGTACAGGCGTGCCCGTACGGCTGCCGCTACATCCATCCGGTAAAGCAGGTTGCCGACAAATGCACGCTCTGTTATCACCGGATAACTAAGGGCCTGACTACCGCATGCTGCGAGGCGTGCCCGACTGGAGCGCGCCAACTTGCGGACTTGAAGAATCCTAAAGACCCGATCCACGAGTTTCTCAGGACGCACAGTGTGCAGGTGTTGAAGCCGCAAATGGCCACTGGAGCGAAGGTTTTCTACAACGATTTGGATGGTTCGGTGCGGTAATGTGCTTTTTGAAGATGGTGGGTTCACAAGAGATTGGTGGCGGCTATGAGCGGTGTTGAAGGCTACATGTATCCGAATGAAGTCACTCTGAATTGGAGTGTATTGATTGTCTTGTATCCCTACATCACGGGGCTGGTAGCTGGCGCGTTTATTCTCGCGTCGCTGGAGCGCGTATTCCGTGTGGAGGCTGTAAAGCCCACCTATAGGCTGGCACTGCTCACAGCGCTCTCGTTTCTCCTTGTAGCGCCGCTGCCACTGCAGCTGCACCTGGGGCACCCCGAGCGTTCGCCCGAGATGTACTTCACTCCGCACAGCACTTCCGCCATGGCCATGTTCGGCTATGTGTATTTGTGGTACCTGATGGCAGTTCTGATCTTCGAAATCTGGCTCGACTACCGGCGCGACATTGTCTTGCTTTCGCAAACGACCAAAGGTATTACTCGCCTGGTGTACAAGATCATGTCGCTCGGCTCCAACAACATCAGCGAGCGTTCCTTGCACATTGACGAGCGCGTCGGCTGGATTGTAACGCTGGTCGGCATTCCTTCCGCTTTCCTGTTGCACGGCTACGTCGGATTCATCTTCGGCTCAATCAAGGCCAACCCATGGTGGTCGTCACCTTTGATGCCCGTGGTCTTCATTTTTTCGGCTATGGTTTCAGGCATCGCCTGCGTCATGGTGCTTTATATGGCAACCACAAAGTTGCGTCGCAAGATAATCGACATGCAGTGCGTCGACACCATTGCGATGTACCTCTTCTATACTTTCGTCATCGACTTCAGCCTGGAGATGCTCGATCTCATTCACCGCATCTATGAGGCAGACGAATCGTTTCGCAGCCTGGACTTCATGGTCCATACCAAACTGTTTTTTTCGCAGATCGTGCTCCAGATATTTATCGGCACGCTGACTCCGCTAGTTCTTCTGGCCATCACACAAGTAGTCAAGCTGCCTGAGATTGCGCGCAAGCGAATATACGCCACGGCCGGAGCATTGACGCTGATTGGTATCTTCGCCATGCGCTGGAACGTGGTGATTGGCGGCCAGTTGTTCAGCAAGAGCTTTCTTGGTTACACAACCTACAAGATGAGCCTTGTGACCCGCGAGGGGCTGCTGGTTTCTATAGCGCTGACCCTTCTTCCGCTGATCTTCTTGTGGATCCTCGTCAAACTGCTGCCTCCGTGGCCGGACGAAAACGCGTCCCACGGCGTTGCCGCGGACTAGTTCTCCTCTGCGTCCTCGCAAAGGGCTACCGATCGGGTGAAGATTATGATCGCTCTTCCCGAAGCTCTTGATGCGCTCACGTCCCGTGTGGATGCGCTGGAACAGCGTGTCCACGAACTCGAACATCCCTCAGAGGCATTCGCGGCGTCCGCCGCGCAATTGCCGGTTCCGTCCGGCGCGCAAGCCACTGAAGAGTCGGGAATCGAACAAGCGAGCAGCGTATTTCCTGTAATAGGCAGGGCGATGCTGGGCATCGCTGGGGCCTATGTTTTGCGCGCTGTTGCGGAGTCGAGCCCGATTCCACGCCAGGCGATTGCCGCTGTCGCCATCGCGTATGCGGTCGCGTGGTTGGTCTGGGCTGCGACAGCGAAGGACGCTCCGCACTTTGCTCGGGCGATTTATTCCGGAACTTCCGCTCTGATCCTCGCTCCAATGTTGTGGGAACTCACTTTGCGCTTCAAGATTCTGTCTCCATCTGCAACCGCGGGTGTGCTAGTCGGATTTGTGGTTCTGGCAACGGTATTGGCTTCGAAACACAACCTCGCGCAAATTTTCTGGGTAACCCTTGGCGCGGATTCTCTTACCGCCATTGCCTTGTCGATTGCCACCACGCAGATGACGCCATTCATTTCGAGTCTCCTTCTGATGGTTCTGATCTGCGAGTACGCCGCGGGGCGCAGCCGTGGTCAGTCCGTACGGCTGCTGGTATTGGCTGTGGCCGATGCTGCTATCTGTGCGCAGATATTCATCTACTCTGGTCCCGAAAGTGCTCGCCCGGATTATCCAGTTATGGGCACCGCGGCGTTGCTGGTTCCGGCCTGTACGCTCTTTGTGATCAGCGCCGCGAGCGTCGCATTGAACACCGCACTGCTGCAGCGCAAAATCGCAGTTTTCGACGCCATCCAGTCCATGATTGCCATTCTATTTGCCGCATCGAGTGCGCTTCTCTTTGAGCAGAGGATGGGCGAAGTGGTGCTTGGCGTCACCTGCCTGTTTCTTTCGGCGGGATGTTACATCGCCGCTTTCGGCCTGTTTCACCGCATCCCGGAACAGCGCAACTTCCGCGTGTTTGCATTCTGGAGCTTGGGGCTCTTCCTGGCTGGCGCGCTGTGGTGCCTGCCATCAACCTGGGCGTCGGCCTGCCTGGCGTTCGCCGCACTCACAGCAATTGTGCTCGGCGCGCGCATGGGATCCAGGACTCTCGATTTTCACGGCGTGGTTTTTCTCTCGGCCGCTGCGGCTGCATCCGGTCTGCCGGAGTATGTCTTTTGCGCGCTCGTAGGAACCATGCCATCCAGAACTGACTGGAGTGTGGTGATCGTTTCTGCCTGCGCCGCAGGTTGCTACGCTGCCGGAAGGGAGCACCGGGGAGAGGGTTGGCAGAGCCAGCTTCTTCACTTCGTTCCCGCGTTGCTGGCGGCCTGCGCTGCCGCCGCGCTCTTAGCGCAGGGTGTGCTCCAGTTGGCCGCACTAGTCGTCGCGCCGGAGGTATTCCATGTGGCCTTGATTCGCTCTCTTGCGGTCTGCTCCCTAGCTCTAGCGCTCGCCTTCGGAGGGGCTCGCTCGCAGCGGTTGGAAATGACGCGAATCGCTTACGCAGCACTCGCGTTTATGGCAGTGAAGTTGATGTTTGAAGACTTGCGCCACGGACGTATGGAGTTCATTGCCGCCTCGCTTTTTCTGTTTGCCGTCACTCTCATCGCCGTCCCGCGTCTGGCTCGGATGGGACGCAAAACATAGTGCGTTGCTTCGCCAGGAGCCGACAGATTTACTTTTCAAAATGCTGCTTTCAGGAATACGCACTGCCGAGTCGAAGGAAAAAGTTAATCGCGAATCTAGGGGGTGAAGATCACGAGCGTACCGTTAGGCAATTGCACGTCTCCATGAAAACGTCGCCGCTGTAAAGAGCTGGGTTCAGCCTTGGGTTGGCGGGAAGAAGACGGGCGGATGATTTTCTCGTAAGTTATTGAAAACAATGG
>CAVSAW010000024.1:0-170472 GCA_963725945.1 uncultured Acidobacteriota bacterium
TATCCTGTGGGGCCTCAGTCAGCTGCGAGCGCTTCGCTCCTCCACTGCGGAAATTCATCGAGGCAAGACGTCGCTTCGGCGCCGCTGAGCACCTCAGCCAGAGCGCTCAGGAAGTTGAAATTGGCTTCGCCTAATCGAGAGCGAAGATAATTGAGCATTGGCAGAATGGTCCAATCCAGCTGGGCGCCAGGCTCACGCAACTCAGATCTGATCTCCTCGACGAGGCTGTTGATCTCGGTTCCGTCAAAAATTGCGAATAAGCAACGGAAAAACAGAATCCTTGGCACGACATACTTATTTGCCTGTTCGCGGATGGCCCAAGCTTGGTTGATTTGCTCTCGGGCTTCCGACTCCCGATCCGTCATGAGCAAAACACGTGCCATGTGGCAATTCGTGCTTGGCAGTGCGAATCTCTCTTCGAGTAACCCGCGAAGCAACGCCTCAGCGCGGGAGAAGTCTCCACTAAGAATGCAATCCGCAGCTTCTTGTCTTCGTGCATACTGGCCTTGGTTATCCGCGTCTGCTGGCGATCCCCACTCGTCGCGGAAATCCTGAGGACGGAGCGGATGCCATAATTCTTCGGTCATGAATGGATCGGAGAGGTCCAACATCTGCCGATCCTCGCGATTGACTATGCATCGCCAATCGCAGCGCAAATTGCCAGAACCGGCTAGGCGTTTAATAACTTGCCCACGAATTCGTGCCCTCCCGGTCGCAGGGGGCTCTGTCATTGCGTGTTCGATATTATCTACTCCGCTGACCCGATGATTCAGTACACCTGCTGCGTCAAGAGCCTCGAAAATCCCTCTTGGACCGAGCTGGCCAAAGCGAGTGTCAATCTCGAAGAGCTTCGTTCTGCAGCTCAGAAACTTCCTTAAGTCTTCACCTCGGAGCCCGCGAGATTGCAGGACTGGCTCCAGAAAGGCGATTTCCTCCGGAAGCGTGCTGTTGGGCGTGAGAGCATCATTCAAAGGGATCGCCCTCCCCGGGGGTCGCTGATAAATGAGGCTGTTTGCGATCTGCTCAATCAGGACATTCCAGAAAGGCAATTCGTCCCATTTAATTTCCAGGTCGCTCGTTTGTTTTTTGTAAAGCGCCAGTTTAATCCCCCAGTCGAGGGATTCTCCGACAGACCTTGGCGCGCCTTCAAGTTGATCGAGAATCACCCTCCAGCGGCGGCAGACCTCCGCGGCCCAATCCGGCATAAAGCTTGCGCCCAGCCTGGATTCAGCAAGATCCAAATAGTGGCGCTGAATTGCAATCGCCGTCATCATGTTTCCGTCCATCATCGGGAGCAGGCCCTTGCACGTTACATCGCTCGCTATCTCCTGCATGGCCGCAAGGGGTTCGGCCAATTGAACAGCGCTTCCCGGTATCAGTCCCTCGTCCGCCATTGCCACAATCAGCGCGGTTGTTCCGATTTTCAGGAAGGTCGCGATTTCTGAGCAGTTGCTCTCACCGCAAAGAATGTGGAGGCGGCAATACCCGTCGCACAAAGGTTCCTCTCTGGTGTGGAAGATTCCCCTGTCCCCGGTCGAACTCCCCGATACAACATTGCGAAGATGAGCGACCCGTGGAGAGACCGTGAATTTCATTCCGAGCGAGAAGGGATTAAATCCGCCTGCCCCGGTGTAAATCAAGCGCGTTACAAGGTGCGGGATGATTTGCGGTTGCAACTCATCGGCTGAAATGCGATGCAAGTACGATTCGTGGCAGCCCCACGTCGTGAGATTGCCACTCAAATCCACGTTGTTGCGAAAGCACATGATTTCTGTTCCTGGCGCGCCTGCTGATTCAATCAATGAGGTCAGCCTGCCAAGAATTCTGTGCCCTGCATGGATATATCGCGCCACGTCCCATGGATTCGTGCACTCTGGCGTGCATATTTCCGGGTGCATGCCGCAATCAAAATAAAATCGTGAGCCATTTTCTAAGAAGATGCCTCCGGAGGAGTGCAGGTCCGGCAGCTGGATGAGCTCTCGGTGGGCGAGTTCTCCGAGTTGCGACAAAATCCTCTCACCGCCAATGCTTCCGCCGGGCGACACACCAGCCACGGCATATTCGGTCTCCACACCAAACAGCAGCTCAGCCATTTCGCAGACTTGACCTCGCAAGCCATGCTTTCATGGATGCAGTTGCGTCGATCAATCACCTCATGATCTGGGTCGGGCCATCAAGCCAAGGAGCTGAGAGAACAGGCAATAGCTCGCGATAGAGTCCAACGCGAACACTTTCAATCACGGTGGCAGATCGCAGTCAGCTCATACCGTTCAATTTCGCGCAGCCTGATTTCTCTGGTGTGGTTATCGAGCGCAGTCTCATCGTTGAGACCCGGCGAAGTTCGATGTTCTGGAAGCGCGCGCAGTTGCATTCGCAGAGCTTGAGGAGTTTGGGAAGCACTTCGCACCGCAGTGTGCCGTGGTTTGAACGACCTCTTTCAGGTTGATTGATCTCGCCCCTGTGCACCGCCTCGTCGGACTGATCAGTTGCTAGCTTCTCTTGCCTGTCTTCTTAGAAGAGGTGGCAGGGAGCTTCGCGATCCGGCGTTCTATCTCGGAAATTGCACGTTTTCGTGACTTTGACGCAGGCGCGCCGTAAAGATATTGGTTGAAGCGGCGATCAAACTCCTCGATCATCGTAGCGATGGTTGGAGCGTGGCGTGTGAAAATGGTTTGCCTGTACCCGTCGCCCATCCTGCCGGAGATAGAGTGTGCAGCGAACCAATCTCCGACGATCGTGACGCTCTCACTCATTGCGATACTTGCCATCGCGACTTCGCATCGCACGCTCTTCATCGTATGCAGAAAACGCAACAGAGTCTCCAGCCGCGTCCGTCGAGCATCTTCACCGTAGAACTCATATCCAAGATCGGGATCGATAATGATTCGGCACCCCTTCTTCTTCGCATGCTCGGTGAGCGCCAATCGTTCTTCCAGCAACACCTTTCTGTGAAACTGGGACTGGTGCTGCTTGCCGTAGCGTAGCTGCCAGAATGGATGGTCGATGTTTTCATCGGGGATGTGGAATGAGCTTAAGCCGCCCGATTGCCTCACAAGCCCGGTTCCGCCCGTCAGCGTTACCGCTCGCGCGTATTCAGCAAGCAGAATGGCGCGCTCGTCGGTCGTATCGGCACACTCATACAGAGATCCCCGGACCGGGCTTTTTTGCAAACAGATGCGCAGAGCCTTCTCTGTGAGTCGCTCTCGGAGCTTCGCCGTTTCCAGGGTTTTCAATTGAATTGCCTGAATCCCATGAAGGAACTCTCCGGGCACGCAGTTGATGGCCACCGGAACTGTCGGCACACGCGACGCGACGGCGTATCCAATCTCTTGCTGGACCCATGGCCGCTTGAGCGAAGCCTCAGTGAGCAAGGGAAGGAAGATGTGCGCATGAGTAATGAAGTGGATAATCTCGTCTTTGAATCCTGTGCCCACGTGCAATCCGCTCTTGTCATCGTAGATGGCTTCCATTCCGTTCTTTTCGATGACTCTTGCGATGAGCTTTACCCGCTCCACATCCTCGTGTGAGTAGCTAATGAAGATGCGCAACCGTTGATCGTGCATCGGCGCCGAAGCAGTGAGCTGAGTCTTGCCGAATTTGGACATGTCGGACACCCTGCCTTTCATATGTTTCAGACTCATGTTCCGCCATTCGTCACTCCGAGGCGCGAAATACCGTAACGCGGTCAATCCAGCTGTCGAACCTCCGTGGTTCAAACCGCATAGAGCCTGCGAATCAACATCTCATCATGATCCACTACTCGGGAGTGCGAAATGGATGTGATGTTGCATACCTTCGAGTGCATGGAGAATGCTGTTTCATCCGACGGAATTGAGTCGCGAATGCGATGGCGAGTGACCCGGTGTTCATTCGGGCGTTTCCAGCGGCACTTGCGAAGGATCATCTTCAAACCGCGGATGACGCCTTGGACAATTGCTCATTCGTTCAACATCTCGGCCATCCCCTGTCGCATTCGCCGCGCGAAGGCAGCATTCAATCGTGGAAAAGCTGCGAGTACAAGTAGGCCAGCGGAGAGCAAAACCAAAGGCCCTCCAACCAACCATAACCACGCCTTCCACCTACCTAGCCCAACGCCACAGATACCAACCGCAATAAGAATCAAGATGCGCACGAATTGGAAAGCAAGCATTCTGAACTTCCCTCCACCAAAGCCTAGACGCAGATCCCGGAGCGAAGTCTTTGCCTTAATGACCTCCGCTTTCATTCCGCCTATGGCCGAATAGACCTCGATGGATTCAGCACATTTTGACTTGGCCTGCTTCAGGCTGACATTGCGTCTTGAAAGTGCTACCGATTGATTGAACAGGGAATTTGCCAATCCAAGTCTGTTACCCAACTCGCGGCAGATACGCTCTTCTTCTCCATACAGCACCATTGCGCCGTCCAAATCTCCGAGGGCAGCGAGGATCGTTGCCTGGCCGCCAAGCGTCGCTGAGAGGCTATCCTTGTCGCCCAACTCGCGGCAGATACGCTCTTCTTCTCCATAAAGCACCATCGCGCCGTCCATGTCCCCGCGGGCGCATAGGATACGCGCCTTGTTGCCAAGCGAGAGAGAAAGACCCCTCTTGTTCCCTAGTTCGCGACAGATGCGCTCTTCTTCCCGCTGCAGCGCAATGGCTCCGTCGAGATCTCCACGATCGCCGAGGATGAGCGACTGGCCGAATAGCGAACTCTGTAATCCATCCTTATCCCCAAGCTCGCGGCAGAGGCGTTCGCATTCCTTATACATCACCATTGCGCCGTCCAGATCTCCGCGAGCTCGGCAGATCGATGCTTGTCCGCTGAGTGAGCTAGACAGTCCATGCTTATCTTCCAAGTCGCGACAGAGGCGTTCGCATCCCCGGTACAAGTCCATTGCGGCGACCAGATCTCCGCGAGCCTGCAAGATCGATGCTTGTCCGTTGAATGAGCTAGACAGTCCGTGCTTATCGCCCAAGTCGCGACAGAGGCGTTCCTTTTCTCTAAAGAGAGCCATGGCCTCATCTAGTCTGCCTTGAGCTTCGAGGATGTAGCCTTGGTTGCCCAGCGCACGCTGTAGCCCATCCTTGTTCCCAGATTCGCGGCAGATTTGCTCCGCTTCCCTATGCATGGCCAGAGCGCCATCTCGATCCCCTCTGACCTTGAGGATTATTGCCAGGTTGTTCAAAGACAATTGCAATCCATCGTTGTCTCCTGACGTTCGGCGAGTGCGCTCCGCTTCCTTGTGCAAGGCCATGGCGGCATCCAGATCTCCTGTACTCTGGAGGATCACTGCCTGGTTGCTCAACGATCTTTCCACCCCCTCTCTGTCTCCCAACGCATCGCAGATGCGCTCCTGCTCCTTATGCAGGGCCAGAGATCCATCGAGGTCTCCGCGATCTTTTAGGACTACGGCCAAGTTATTGAGGGCACCCTGAAGGCAGATTCGGTCGCCTTGCTCGCGGTAATACTTCACCAGGTCCGCTCTGACCCGCTGCGCCGCCTCGAGTTTGCCCGTGTCAGCAAGCAAGCACCCGACAATCCAGGCAAAGTTGGCGTCGGTTGCAGGGTCCCGGATCGCTGAGGCATAGATTTGTTCCATGCGAACAGGGGAATGAGTTTCAATCTGCGTCCAGTAGCACCTAACTTCATACTGATCGCTTTGCCAAAGTAAGTTCAACATGGCAGGGATCCCAAGTGTTCCCGCCAAGGTCTCCCACTCGGCGGCTTCCTGCAACTGCCAAGGTATTTCGTCGATGGTGCGAGGGCCTAGTTCCTGATCCTGCAAATCCGTGGCTAAGGTGCTATGCGCGGCCTGTTGCTGGCTCCTCGTGGGTAGATAAGCACCTCGGACCGCTTCGCGCAGAAACTCATGTGCGAACGTCAACAGCCCGCCCCGGTTTAACAAGGCATCCCCAGCGGCTAGATAAAGTGGGCTCCAATATGCCCGCGGCAGAGGCGAGCCCTGGGAGCCCAGCGAATCGAGCAACTCGGTCTCTGAAAGACCACGGCGCGCTGCCCAGAGCCGAACTAGGCCCTCTCGCACGATGTTTTCGCACGCCGGGTCGGCCCTGCCATAGTCCTGCTCCCACCGCTCAATGACCTTCCGATAAAGCTCTACGGGATTTGCCGCTCCCAGATACGAGTCGATGTGTTTGCCCAGCGCTGCGTGACGCCCAAACAGACGCAGTTCATTGAGCAGAGTGCTCAGATACAGACCATTGCCCGATTGCGGTGCCGCAGCGACGCGCCGAGTGTTCTCTGCGCTTAACTTCTTGCCGAATCTCTCTAGGTAATTCGCGATCACTTGCTCGCGTTCTGTCTGTGTGAGTGGTTCCACAGCCAGAGTGGGCCAGTTTCGTTTCTTCAGTTCATCCCACGGCCTGCCGGGAAGGGTTGAAACGACCAGCCGCACGTTGGCCGGAATCACCGGCGGCGGCCAGACCAGGTCCGGCGCGCCGTCACGGTCTTCAATCTGGTTCAGCGCGTCCAGCACCAGCACCTGCCGCCCCTGCGCCGCCACCATGTGCAGCGCGTTGGCAAAGGTCATGCGCAGCGCGTCGGGATGGTCCGGAATCTCAATCTGAATACCGAACTTGCGTTGGAACTCGCCCAGCAACCGGCGCAGCATGGCCATCCAGTTGGCGCTGTCCGGCGCTGCGCCGATGAAGTGAACCAGGACCGGCGTCTCGGGGTGCTGTTCGCTCCAGCGGTGAGTCCAGTTGGCCAGCAGCGCCGACTTGCCCCCGCCCGACTCGCCCACCACCACCAGCGGCAGTCCATCGCCCGCCGCATGTGCGTCCAGCCGGTCCATATACGCCTGGCGGCCGATGTAGACCGTGCGGCGGCTGGCTGAATAGGCCTCATGGTCTGCCGCGTCTCGGTCCAGCGAATCTGGGATGCTTTTCTCTGGATATCGCTGTTCAATGACGGCGGTCAGGTCGCGCAGCACCCACTCGCCCAGTTGCTTCGGCGACATGAACGGCTCTGAGACCGGGAAGCCGCTCCTGCGGATATCGTCCTTCAGCTTCGCCAGCCGCTCGCGCAGGGCCGCGTCCTCTTCCGTGAAGCCGGGATGCTTTTCCGCATAAGCCGGGTCACGGAAGTAGAAGAAGGCATGCTTGTCCATGTCCGGGTCAAGCAGAACCCCATGGAGAATCTCCAATGCGGTCACGGACTGATGGAGGTGCTCCCTGAGCCAGGGTTGCGTCTCGAAAAGCGCTTCCGGAATCTCCTCCGGGACCCAGCCGTAGCGCTCACCCAGCAAGCCGATGAAGTAGGGCCGGCAGTGCTCGATTTCCTGGAGGCAAAGAGGCAGAACCTTGCCTTCGGCCTTGGCCTCGT
This sequence comes from uncultured Acidobacteriota bacterium, assembly GCA_963725945.1. Classification (GTDB taxonomy): domain Bacteria; phylum Acidobacteriota; class Terriglobia; order Terriglobales; family Acidobacteriaceae; genus Telmatobacter. Next base: position 7,324 of record CAVSAW010000024.1, read on the forward strand.
CCGGAACGCCCCAGCGCAGGTCCACCTCGCCCCAGGTGACGCCGCGGCTCTCGCACAGACGGCGCAGTTGTGGGAAGATCTGCTTGACCAGTTCCTCGCGCTCTTCCTGCATGTCGCGAAAGGTCGAGGAAATGAAAACCCGGATCTCGCGCCGGTCGGGAACCTGTCGGCTCCTCTTGTCGTCCTCAGGCATAAAAACTCGCTCCCGCCCGCAGCTGTCCCTCACACCAGCGGCCTTCCGCCGATCAGCCAACACCACAATACTCAGGGGGAAAATCGCGTCAAGTCTAACCCCCTTCGAGTCTGCCCCACAAGGGCAATCTGCGGTCAAGCCGAGGCGCGGGGTGATTCAGTCCATGCAGAGCCGTGTGACTCAATGTGCTCGGAATTGACGGTCATTCAATTCATCTCTCGCCTTCTCAGTTTATTGGCCGGATGCCTGGATCCAAAGAATGGGGTGATTGTTCGTCGCGATGGTAAACGGCGGAAACTTGCCTCCGAGGCTGAGAATTCCAAATGGCACATCTCTGGTCCCTGGGCACAGCCGGATGGGGCGCGCGAAAGCTGGACGGCACGCAATTCGACTTTGCCGCCTCTCGAAACCCGCGACCAGCGAACTCGCCAAAAGCGCCCGCTCGCCAGAAAACTGCTCGCCTTATTCGCGCGGACGCTTACGGCTCGCAGCAATGGGCCCTCATAGCCCCCCGCAGTTCCGATGTCCGCTTGAACAGCTGTGCGGTGCCCGCAGGCCTTTGCGTTCTCGCGGACCGGGATGAAATCCGAATCGGCTCCGAAGTCACCTACTTCTCAACCGAGATGCTTGCAGCCATAGAGGAGTTTCCGGGCGGCGACAGGCAGGTGTTCTGCGGGCGATGCCGTCAGCTGATCGAGTCAGGTTCCCCGTCCGTGCGCTGTCCGGGATGCGGCATCTGGTACGACGAGTCCGCCGAACTTCCCTGCTGGACCTATTCAGGAAAATGCACATTCTGCGGCAATCCCACGGCGCTCAACTCGGGATTCTCATGGACTCCGGAGGATTGAAGCAGATGGAGACTCGTCACATCGTCGTCGCTGGCGCAGGCGGAAACACGGGCTCTCATCTGCTGCCGCATCTGGCGCGCATGGCCGGGGTCACGCGCCTCACTCTCGTTGATCCGGAGTTCTATGAGCCTGCGAATCTCGCAGTCCAAAGTGTTGATCGACTCGACGTGGATCGACCGAAGGTTTTGGCGCAGGCAGAAAAGCTGCGGCGCATTCATCTCGGGATCGATGTGTTTGCCCTCCAGCGGCGCATAGAGGATGTTCCGCGCGGCTTCCTCAAGTCAGACCTTCTCGTCAGTTGTCTCGACTCGAAGGCTGCACGCCAGCACGTAAACGAAATCGCATGGCGGCTCAACATTCCGTGGATCGACTGCGGGGTACTGGGCAGCCAGAACCTGGTGCGGGTGAACGCCTATGCACCCTCGCCGGACTCGCCATGCCTCGAATGCAGCTGGGGGCACTCTGAGTATTCGGTGCTTGAGCAGGAGTATCTCTGTGGCGCCGGCCACGGCTCCTCCTTTCCCACCATGGCTTCATCGGCGCTTGGCGCGCTGGCGGCTTCTCTCACGGCGATCGAAATTGCGAAGATCTTGTGCGGCGAAGCAGCGGAGTCAATCGTCTCGCGGCAACTTATCTTCGATGCGAGGCACCACTCGGCGCAGGTCACAGCCGACAGGCGCAACCCATGGTGCCGCTTCGATCATCGAAGCTGGGCGATTGAGCCTTGGGATTGCCCACCGGAAACTACGACAGTCGATTCGGCCCTCGCCATCCTCGGCAGCTTGCAGGTGGAAGGGCATCACTTTGTCACAGAGCTGACATGCCCGGGTTGCGGCTTTCAGCAGAAGTTGCTGCGTCTCAATCGGCCTCTCGCACGCTGCCCGGCGTGCGACCGCCGCATGGTTTCATCCGGTTTCGGATCAATACAACGTTTGGATACAGGATTGGCAGAAGAATATCGCAATCTCACCCTGGCACAAATCGGGCTCTGTGCTGGAGATATTGTCAGCGGCGGAAGCCTGCAGCACCGGATCCATCACCGGCTTTTGGAGGCGGCATGAGCGCGAATGTGTCCAGCGTCGGCGATCCCGTCTACCAGCACTTCATGGAACGCCAACTTGCCGAAGGCATGGCCTTGGCGCGTTCAAGTGACTTGCTTCAGTTGCATATCTCTCCCACGGTCCCGCCTCACTTCGTTGCCGAGTTCCGTTGCAAAGGGCTCGTCCGCAATGTGGCACGTGAAATCGCTGAAGCCAGCGAGTTTCACGTTGGCATCTGGTTCCCACCGGACTACCTGCGACGCTCCGACCCATTTGAGATGTTGCGTCTCTTTACTCCAAATGTCTGGCACCCCAATGTCAGCGATGAATTGCCGCTGATCTGTATCGGTCGCCTCACCCCGGGAACCTCCCTGGTCGACATTCTTTATCAGCTCTACGACGTGTTGACCTATCAGAAGTACAACCCCAGAGAAGACGACTCTTTAAATAGGGTTGCCTGTGCTTGGGCGCGTGACAACCAGCACCGCTTTCCGATCGACCGCAGGCCCCTGAAACGCCAGTCCCTGGGCCTGGAGGTGCAGCCCCTATGAATCTTGCCGGTGACGCTGCTGCCATTGCTTCCCGAGTGCTCAACAAGTTCTCTAGCCAAATGGAGCCGGAGGGCCCGTGGCAATGGAAATGCGTCGTGCAAAATGGCACGCGTCTCCAGATCTCTGCCGCGTTTGAAGATGGTTTCCTCCAACTCGCTTGCCGCCGCAAAACGAGTCGGCAAAGTGCCTGCACACTTGAACGCGCTCTGCAACGAAACAAAACACTGACCGGTGGTGTCAAGCTGGCACTCGATGCCTTCAGCACTGGTCTGCATTTGCGTACCGACATTCTCGTTCTCGACGAGAAGCAATTGCTCAGTCGGCTTGAGTGGGCATTAAAAGGGTTCCACGATGGGAATCGTCTTCCAAATTCCTCTGGCGCGCACGATGACCGTTCGATCTCGCAAACCGCCGATTCTGGAGTCTCCCTCGGCGACCTGCTCCGCGAAACATCGTGGCTGTGCACGGAGCGCGGCCCGAATGAATTCTCGGCGAACCTCGACGCAAACTCCGCAGCCACCGCCATCATCCGCATGAATAGGTACGCCGTCGAGTTGAACCTAGAACTGGTTCGCTCAAGCGCAGCAGCGGAAGCCAATCGGCTGGCCATTGCCGTGTTCCTGCTGACGGCCAGCAGTGCACTTCGTCTGGCTCGTGCCTTCGCGGTCGAAGCAGATGGAAATGTGACTCTCGGGCTTCAAGTCAGCCTTTTCGCCACACCAACCTCGGAGGAAATTGAACATGCGTTGGCGGCTCTCTCAATTGCTCACCGCATGTGTGCAAGAGAAACAAATGTGCTTCTTGATAACGCTGCGGCTCGGTACTACCTGGCCACCCGCGAAATCCCGTTCACCGACAACCACCAACCTATAAAGGAGAACTGACAATGGGAAAGCCGGAAACCATACTTGAGATCCCTCTGGAGATTAGCGATGTCTCTGGACAGAAAGTCTTTTCCGTAACCAACGCACCCTCAGGCAACACGGTGGGTGAGCTCGTCCACGAGATGCTCGGCAAAATGAACCTTCCCCGCAATGATGCCAGCGGGGCGCCTTTGACCTACCAAGCCAGGTCAGAGAGGGAAGGCCGTCACCTGAATGCTTCCGAACGCATCGGCGATGCGCTCGCACCTGGAGACAGACTGACCCTGCAACCAAACATCGACGCAGGATTTGCTTACTGATTGCTTCCCCAGTGAGGGCATCGAATGACATTGACGTTTCCACATCGCTTTGCCGTGGCGCTGTTCCGCGAGGACGGTTCGAGCTTGGGGACTGTGCCCGTAATTCGCGACTGGGAACCAGCCTACGAATGGACGCGGTTCTATTTTCAGCGAAGGGGCGAGTTGCCTCTCGATGGAAATGGATGCGCGTCTATTCTTCCCCTTTGGGAGCATACGCTGGGAGAACCATATTGCCGGGGGTATCGCGTCCAGATCAAACAGCCGGGTCGGCGCCCGGTAGCTTCGGACTTCCCAATCACCCACTTTCGTGAATTTGCAGGCACGATGGCGTCCGCCTTTGTCGAGCAGAAGAAGCTTCGCGAAGGTGAGATGTATACGTACATGGTGGTTGCGCACCCTGCACCTCCAGAGATGCAACCGTCTGGCGGGCTTTCGGTCAAAAATGCGTCGCCTTCCGTGCCGGTGCAGGACGCTGCGCTCGAATCCTTCATCACGAGATCCAAACCAACCGGCGTACTCGATTTGGATGATATGCCGGTGTTCGTCTCTCCTCACGTTCTTGAGGAGGCGGCTGAGCGAACCCACGCCGAAGAAGGCACCGAAACGGGCGGAATCCTAATTGGACAGCTGTGGCGCGACGCAGCGGCAGGTGAGATCTTCGCCGAAGCAACGGCGCAGATCCCTGCGGAACACACCAGTAGCAGCAACGTAAAGCTGACATTCACCCCGCAGACCTGGGCCGCGGCAGATGCCGCTCTCCGCCTTCGGAAACGAGGGGAGGTTTACTTGGGTTACTGGCACTCTCATCCAGTGCGCGCGTGGTGTAAGAGCAGGACGTGCACAATCGAAAAACAAAAGTCCTGCCATCTGGCAAAGGACTTCTTTTCTGCCGACGACGAAGCTGTGATGCGAGCAGCGTTTCCGCGTGCCTACAGCATCGCGATCGTTGCCAACGACACTGCTTTTGCCGACTTGACTTTCAGTATGTTTTGCAATCGTGAAGGGATTACACAACCGCGAGGATTCTATGTTCTGGAGGAAAAGACCAGTGCCACGTAAAACACCGGAGCAAAGCAGTATCGTAGCCCACACGTTGGAAGAGGTCGTCAATGGCGGGAACAGCTCTCTCTCGTTCGACGACCGTTTGGCTGCGCTGGCGCAGTTGCGCACGAACGGCACGCACAACATCGCTGAAATCGATCGCATCCTGATGGAAAGGATCGCGTCTCTTCGAGAGGGTTTGTCAGCCGTGCAGGAGGAGCATGACGAGCTGAGGGGATTGGTACACAGACTGACCGCCCCTCCATACTATCCCGCCGTGTTCCTCACCAATACAAATTCAGCGGAAGTTCAAGGCGCTCTCGTCCAGATCGAGAATGAACGGCGAGTTGTCCAGGTGGGTGAGGGTGTCGCACCGGATGACCTTACGCCGGGCGATGAAGTTTTCCTGAGTCACGAACGCAACTTTCTGATTGCGAAATCCTCGAGCCCGAGCTTTCTTACCGGCGAAGTGGCCAGCTACAGCCGCAGCACGGGCGATGGTCGACTCGTGTTGCGATCCCGCGACGAAGAGATGGTGGTTCTGCCCAAAGCGACGCTCCGCAATGCGGGCCTGAAGGCGGGAGATGGTGTGCGCTTCAGCCGCACCACAGGACTAGCCTTTGAGAAGATCGAGCCATCTAAAGGTGAAGAATTCTTTCTCGAAGCCACTCCCAGCGATTCGTTCAACGAAATTGGCGGGCTGGACCAGGAAATCGAGACCCTCAAGCGTCTGCTCACCCTGCATATGTTTCATCCCGGCACGGCCGGCAAGTACCAGCTACCTCGGAAAAAAGCCGTCCTGATGGAAGGCCCGCCAGGCAATGGAAAGACAAAAGTAGCGCGGGCGACATGTAGTTGGTTGGCAAAGCTGTCGCGGAGCCACCGCTCTCACTTCATCAACGTGAAGCCTGGCGGGCTCAACTCAATGTGGTATGGCGCCACCGAGCAACATTATCGAGATATCTTCCGCATCGCGCGCGAAGCGGCAATAGCCGATCCGGATGTTCCGGTCGTGATGTTCTGGGATGAGGTCGATGCCATCGGGGGAAACCGCGGCGAGTCGACTCATCGCATCGACGATCGTATTCTGAACTGCTTTATGGCAGAACTTCAAGGCCTCGAAGAGAGGGGCAACATCCTCCTGCTGGCTGCAACCAACCGTATAGACTCCATTGACCCCGCCCTGCTCAGACCGGGAAGACTCGGCGACCTGGTCTTGCACTTTCCTCAGCCGAATCGCAAAGCCGCGCGCGCCATTCTTGCTCGGCATATGCCCGTCGAAATTCCCTACGCTTCTAAGGATCAGGACCCCATGGCGGCTCGCGAAGCTCTTCTCGATCAGACAGTCGCTCAACTCTTCTCCCAGACAAGTGATACCGAGTTGGCTAACCTTACGCTGCGCGATGGAAAACGCCACCTCGTCCGAGCCGCAGATCTGATAAGCGGAGCGCAACTCGAAGCGATCGCGCAAGCCACCATCGAACGCGCTTGCATTCGAGAGACGGAGGGCGGACCTGGAGGCGTGACCACTTCGGACATGAGTGCGGCCGTATCTGATTTTTTCCTCGCGGCCCCACGGGCACTGACGCCACGGAACGCCAGGAACTACTTGCGCGATCTACCTCAGGACATTGATGTGGTCCGTGTCGAACTTGTTGAGCGCAAAGTCAGTCATCCTCACCGTTATCGGATCGAGGCGGCTTGAGATGAGCGAAACCATGACACGAGGCCAGAACGCTGGGGTTCTGCCCAAACTCTGCGGCGCCGACATTGAGCTGGGCAATTTCATCGTCGGCGTTGAGCGCGCGGGCGGCACCGGCTATGAAGCCTCGCGGGCATTACTGGCCGAGATTAAAGGCCAGCCAAATTGTCCGGGCGGCTACCTTTACAACTGGTGGTCAGCATGCTCCACTTCGCCGCGTACACCGGACGCCCCCGGCAACGTCGCCTGCACCCCTCCAAGGACCTGGACCTACAACCCCCAGGACATAGCCCGGCGGTTCCTCCCGGGTAACGGAGGCTGTGCATACATCGACCTCGATCATGCTGAACTTTGCATCCCGGAGGTTTTGAGCGCCTTCGATCACGTGGCGGCGTGGCACGCCATGCTCCAGATCATGAAAACCGCCCTCCACAGCGCCAACGAAGGCCGACACCGCGACCGAAGGATTCAGGTCCTGGTCAACAATAGCGACGGGCTCGGGCATTCCTCCTACGGCAGCCATCTGAATTTCCTTATCAGCCGACGCACTTTCAATGACATCTTTATATTCAAACCGCACTATCTGCAGTTCCTTGCCTCCTTCCAGATATCCAGCATCCTCTTGACGGGCCAGGGAAAGGTCGGCGCGGAAAATGGTCAGCCCTCCTCGCTCTACAGCATTTCCCAACGAGCGGATTTTCTTGAGACTGTGCAGGGCATTCAAACCACTTCAAAGAGGCCCCTGGTAAATGCGCGTGACGAAACATGCGCCGGTAGGTGGGCTTTCGATGACCCAACCTCCTCGGCCCGTCTTCATGTCATCTTCTTCGACAGCGCCCTTGCACATGGTTCCGCATTGTTCCGGGTGGGGCCGATGCAGCTCATCCTGACTCTGCTCGAGCGGGGTCTGGTCAACTCCAGCCTGATTCTGGATGACCCTCTCGCTGCCCTCCACGGTTACAGTCCGGATCCGACCCTCAAGGCTCGTGCCGCGTTGATCTCCGGAAAGCGTCTCACCGCCCTTGAACTGCAAAGCGCTTTTCTCGAAGAAGTAAAGCATTATGCAGCGCGCGGCATATTCCAGGGCATCGTGCCTCGCGCGGAAGAAATCATTGCTCTCTGGGAAGATACGCTGAACAAACTCGCGAACCGGGACTGGTTGTCCGTTGCGCGACGCGGAATCGACTGGGTTCTAAAGCTGATGGCCATCGAGCGGGTCTTGGAGCAACGTCCCGAACTCGAATGGGAGTCTCCCGAAATCAAAGTCGTCGACCAGATGTACTCAAGCCTCGACGAAGATGGCTTGTATTGGGGCTACGAGGCCAGCGGCTTTGCAGAGCGGCTTGTTACACCGGAGCGTGTCGCGTACTTTGCTGAGAACCCGCCTCCGGATACACGTGCATGGACCCGGGCAATGCTTCTGCGCCGGGCAATGCTCGAAAACGTAGAAGTGGACAACGTGGATTGGGACAGAATCACATTCAAGCTGCGTGGCCGTTACGCCTGGCCGACCTATCGCACTCTCGATCTGGCAAATCCCCTCGGCTTCACACAGGCCACGGCCAAGCCTATCTTTGATGACTCCGAGGACTTCACATCGCTCCTCGACGGTTTGGAATCAATTGGCACCGGCAAGGAATGCCCATTGGGCGCCATCGCCGCTAACTAAAAAACAAGGAGAAGACTACTATGCGATTTCTTCAGAATCTTAACGAGCAACAACAGCAGCAATCCAGCGATGATAGCGATCCGAACTCCGATGATCTGTTGCAAGAAGCACGTTCCGAAGCAGATCGACTGCTTGCCGCCGGCGACGAAGCAATTCAGCGCGCTTTGGCTGGCAGCAATTCGGAAGCATTTTTGCGCGCCAGCAAGCAACAAGGCGGGGAATAGTCCGGGCGGACCAACCGGTCGCTCCGCGTAATGGGGACCCGCATGATTTGCCGCCGGCACCTGCATATTCCCTGCGGCGGCGCCAAAGGCGCGGCAATGGATGGCCCCGATTCAGTACTTTGCCTGATCTAAGACTTAGGAAGGTTGATGACTCATGACAGATGATTCCATCTTCGATGTTGCTCTTAACGCGAAACTGAAACGCATGCGTCTGCGGTTGGAGATGGCCGACGGTGAAACCTTGACGATCAAAAGCGTTCCGGCGAATCATCGCTATTTCAACAAGACTCAGACAAACTTACTCATCAAGCGCTCGACTGAAGGGATGCCTTGCCTGCTCTGCGTTGATGAAGACCTCGAGTACACAGGCCAGGACCCTGAACTGGCGCATTCCTTCGCTACCGCTCCTGTGCGGCAGGGTTGGCGCGTTCTCACCTTCGGCGGCAGCCTTCGCGGTGACCTCACTTCGGCACTCGAATATGCACTCGGCCTTCTCGGTGCCGAAGAAGAGTCCGGCCAAGCCTCCGCAACACCGGTTCCCCGAGAGAAAGCATTGCTGGCCGCCTGGGCAGAGAATCTCACCAATGCAATTGCCAATGGCCGAGCGAGCTCAACAATGTTTCGTGACGAAGAGATCGAACAGGTAGCGGCTTGCACGCTCAGTTGGGAAGGGCGGCTACCACTCATCGTCGGAGATGCTGGTATGGGAAAAACGAATCTTCTTTACGGTGTCGCACGCCTGCTGGCTCGCCGCAATCAGAAGGTTCTGGCAGTAAACATCGGCGCAATGATGGCCGGGACTCTTTTCGAGAGCGGGCGCGAAGCATTGCTCACATCCATGCTCCACGAGGCGAAAGACTGCGGCGCCATCCTGGCACTGGAACAAGCCGAGTGGGCGATGATCGGCACGTCGCGGGGCCCTGTCTTGCTTCGCCAAGCCCTGGACCAGGGTGTCCGGATGATCGCTACTTCACAGGCAGATCAGGAGCGACGATTCCTGGCACAACCGCTAGAATCGAGGTTGGAGATAGTGCGGCTCAAGGAGCTTTGCGCAAACGACTCCCGGGCAGTTTTGGAAATGCTGCGACAATCCATAGTTGCCCACCACGGAGTACAGATCGATGCGGAAGTGGAGGAAGCGGTGGTTGAGCGTTCGCTTTCGATGGGCGGCTCACTGCCAGGCAAGGCCGTAAAGCTGCTCGATAGTGCGGCTGCACGCGCAAGTCTTACTGGAGCCGCCAATGTCACTTTGCTCGATGTGTATATCTCCGCTTCGAGAATGCTGGATGAGATCGTGTAGCGCTTCAAATGAGCCCGGTCGTCTGCTGGTCACATCGAAGCCTCCATTAAATGACGAAAATCAAAGCGGGGACACCTCAGTTTGTAGAGGTACCAATCGCGAGGGGTGCACCTCTCACCGCAAATCAGGCAGAGACGACTTCTCCAGCCCGCGATCACCACCCTTCAAAGCGAACCTGACTCCCTTCTGCCTGTGAGTCTGGATCAGGCTGCGATCGTAGCCGGCACTGCGGAGTGCCTTCCTTAGCAGATGCACGAGGTTGTTTACGTAGCTGGCACGGGTGCTTCGGCCCATGGCTCCCTGCAGGAACTTGCTGATCTCGGCCCTGGAACGCCACCCTACCAGCGGATCTTTCCCGCTGCTGTCCTTGTTGCCCGAAGCAAGGAGCTGGAAGACCTCAGCCAGGCGTGGACCGAGCGCGAGCTTCGATCCGCCGTCGATGGAGATCTCTAGAGATCCATCGGAACATGGCCGAAGATGTAGGTTGTGAGCAACATGCCCCTGGTCGAGAATGAATTGCTTCTCCACGCCCCCAGCGCGGCTGTCCAGAAGGGCAACCAGCTCCCGCTCTAGACGATCAAGCCGTTCGATCTGCCCCTCGAGACAGCCTCGCACCAGCCTCACCTCATGAATCCAGTCTCGAGCTGAGGCGCCGATGTTGAAACGCGGCGAACCTACAGGCACACCAGATGTCATGGCTCCTCGCTCCCCTGCGATCGGCTCGCGCCAAAACCTTGCAGCGCCGTCGACCGACGCAAGGAATGAGTGCAATTCGTCCGCCAGAGTGACTGGCTCTGGGAATCAACAAGATCCAGAAAGCAATCACTGCCTGCGTTGAGTTATGGAGTCGAGTTTTGAGACTCAGTTGAGATTTGTTGTCGCAAAAGGTTGAGCATGCGCATGGCATTCCCACAAGCTCCATGCGGCAACTCTCAAGTGCGCTTACCGAGCGGTTGATTCCCTGAAGATGCTTGGTCCCGTCAGTTCCCGCAGCTTTTGCAGTTCTTCGAAGAGTTGTACGACCGCCTGTCGAATGTCGGGAGCCAGGGTGTTTCGCCAGAAGAGAGCGAGTGCCCGCGTATCATTCGTCGGTATGGCCAGCAGCTGACCTAGATTCTCTTGCACCCGCAACACCGACGAATAGGTTTCCTGACTTCCGAAGTAAAGCCGATTCCCCATCAGAGACTGCATCTCCTGGTCGATGCGCGCGAGCGAGTCGCGAGCAGAAAGACTCAATGCAACCCCATCCGTCAGAGGTTTCAACACCTGTTCGCAGGCATGAATCGCTTCGTCGACCTGATGAATCTTCCTTAGGCATTCCACCTGTAACAACCCAGGCTCGCCAGACTCGGATTCGGGCTGGCCATAACCTGCAACCAGCCCGAAGTGCTGGAATACCGCGCTCAAGTGCTCGCGTTTCAGCTCCTTTGTGCCAAAGAAGTTATTCAGCGAACTCAACACCGACCTGAGTTCACGAACGTTCCCGGGCCAGCGGTGGCGGCACAAGTCCTCGAGGATTTCTTTCGGCAGCCTACCATCTGTCTTGGTGATCTCCTGCCATACCTCTTGAGCAATTAACTCCAGGTTGTGGGGATCGTCGCGCAGTTCCGGCGTGATGATCACGAACTGTCTCAGCCTGTAATAAAGGTCTTCACGAAATTTTCCGCTTTGCACCATGCTGTAGAGATTGCGGTTGGTCGCTGCAATCACCCGGGCAGAAACCTCGATCGTCCTGAGATCGCCCAAATGCCTGATATACCCTTCCTGCAGACTGTGTAGAATCTTCGTCTGGTGATCCAAAGTTAGATCTCCAACTTCATCCAGAAACAGCGTGCCATCTTTCGCAGATTCCCATTGACCAGCCTTGCCCTCTTTACGTGCTCCCGTATAGGCCCCGGGTGCGTAGCCGAATAACTCCGACTCGAACAGTTCACCTGGGATCGCGCCGCAGTTGACCTCTACAAACGGTCTGCTCGGCCTACCGAAGTCATGGATGGCTCGAGCAACCACTCCCTTGCCCGTGCCCGTCTCTCCCAGAATCAGGACCGGATCATTGATGGGGGCCGCCCGCAGGATCAGTTGCCGGACGAGATGATAGGCTTCGGAATCACCCCAAAATCGTCGCGCAAGCAATGCCTCTCCCGGCAGCGTCTTCAGCAGTGTCGAAAGAGTGCGCTTCTTAAGGGACGGCTGAAAGAAATCATCCTCAGGCAATGCACTGCGCCAAACCTCATCAAATACCTCCCCACTCACCCCGAGTACATAGATGCCGTACTCGTCTGCCTTTGCAGCATTTTGGAGAAGTATCTCAACAGCCTGTCTCAGGCGACCCACAGAAGAGACATTTGCGTCGATATACGGAATCCGGTCGCCCTGTCCCAGCAACAACGTCGACAAGGCTTTGCGGCCGTCTTTTTTGTTGCGATCCTTGAACAGATCGGCGCATTCGCCAAACAACATAAGGTCCGCTGTTCGCACTACAAACGCAGCCGGCCGCCGACTCTTTCCGACAACGTCCCGCAGCGCCTTCGGATAATCAACCCCGATCCGGATCGGCGACTTCTCACGGCTGAACAGCGCGCCTTCGATCTGCATGCCAGAGCAACCTCAATGAAATGCGATGACGATTAGACTATCAGCACTTGGCTCTCAGGTATCGACTCATCCATGGTCCAGGTCTCAATTGAGCTGATTGAGACCTGCTCTCGTTTTTGGCCAGAGCCTTTCCATAAGGGTGCGAAGGCCGAGACCTACCAGGGCGGCGTTCAGCGCAAGCGCGGAAACGATTGAAGGAACAAGGATCGGCGGCAAAACGAACGCACCCAATAGGCTAATTCTGGAAATTCCAGGAGGGATACCCAAAATGCGCCGGAAGAACAAGGAAATCAAGGCGACGACCAGGAATGGTCTGCTGATGCTGAGTACGGAACGCTGAACGGCTTCCGACCAGATAGTGGACCAAGCGGCGTCGACAGGATAAAACAGGAAGTGCAAGGCCCAGAGGACCGGCGCTGAAAGGACCAGCCCAACCATGGCCAAGACGCGCTCCTTTCCCTTGCAGAGTCCAGGAGCAGAAAACCGCCACAACCCAATGCAAAAGACGGGATAAGCCAGCGCGACCCCGTAAACGCCCGCCAGTGCCGCTCTCACCTCCCAGGACCCATGAAGGACAAAAAAGCCCCCGACAGTGAGTGCGAACCACGCAGCTAATGATGGGGTCAAGTCGCGTGAGAGGTCCGCCACATGGGCATCAAAACTTATAGGAGGATTTTCATGCTCAATCGGCTCACTTCCGGGCTGCGATCGCGCTAACTTCTCCTTGAGTTCCCCAATCAATCCTACTTGGCCGTGTTTCTCCAAATGCGCAACAAGTAGCTCGATTGTCTCTGGGTCCTCAACATCCGAAACTAGGAGTTCGAGTATCGCCGGCATGGTCTTCAAAACTTCATCGTCAAGCGACAGAAGGACCTCTGCGATATCTCGACGAATACCGTTTGCCTCCCTTCTGTCTCCAGCTTGCTCGAGCGCACTGGCATGGGAGAGTCTCACAAATAGAGTGTTTTGATGGAGCAGACCCCATTTTTGACTACAGGTGGCTCCGAGCTTTCGCAGCTGCAACTCAATATCGCGCGAACCAGGATCAATAAACTCAGCAGAACTCCAGGACCATCCTCGAGTGTCAAGTTGGATTACTTCGCCAACCGAGGTGCCGGCAATGATCCTGTCCGAGGCCAAAGAGACCGCGATGGCAGTTACTTGCGCTGACAGATGAACAATGGCGAGACAGGCTCCCGTGTCAAGCTCCCACACCCTTAACGTTTTGTCCTCGCCTGCGGATATTGCATACCGCCCATCAGGCGTTATGTCGATACACGCGATGCGACCTGCGTGACTCTCCAGTCCCCACAATCCAACGCATAAATGCGCGTCCAGATTCCAAACCCGTAAGGTCTTGTCATCACTGGCCGAGATCGCAAGCCGGCCATTCGGCGTTGTTCTCAAGCCTACTATTGGCTCCGAATGCCCTGTCATCAGTTTCTGCCCCCACCCCCTCTCAAGATTCCAAACCCATAGCATTTCGGCATCATTGGTAGAGATCGCGCGCCGGCCATCCTGAGTCACGCTCATACTGTTGATGTGACTGTGGTCCCGCACGTCGAGGGCTCGCCGGCATACCCCCGTTCCCAAATCCCATGCCCGCAACGCCTCGCGGCCCACGACCACCGCCTGATCGCCGCCATCGACAAGCAACGAGCGTAAGATTGGGTTGACCGGGTTCACCGGCTGGCTCACCGATCGAACATCTCTGCTGCTGGGCAGAATCATCGAACCACTCCACACCACCGCAAGTCCACCGTCCGGCGTCACGTCGACCTCTATACGTTTCATGTTTCCAAGCATCAGCGTGTGCCCATCAAGAACCCTCAGACACTCGCCCGTTCCCAGGTCCCAAATCCGCAACGAGTGGTCAGAACTCGCCGAGATCGCACGTCGGCCATCTGCCGTGACCTTCACATAAGTGACGTCATCTGTGTGCCCCTCCAAAGCCCATTGGCACACCCCCGCCGCAAAATCCCACGTTCTTACCGAGTAGTCTGGAGCACGAGTTCCGTCATCATCACCTCCACTCCCGGAGACGCCTCGAAGACCGTCCGGTGTCACGCTCACGCTCCTGACCGATGTGGCGTGTCCCTGCTCATCGTGTAGGCATAACCCCCTCTCTAGATCCCACACCCGAATTGTTCGGTCGCTACTCGCTGAGACTGCGCGACGACCGTCCGGTGTCACGCTTACGCGCCGGACCTCATTCGTGTGCCCCGCCAACTCCTTCAGGCACAATCCGGTCTCCAGATCCCACACCCGCAGCGTGTGGTCGTCACTCGCTGAAACTGCGTGTCGACCATCGGGGGTTACGCTCACGCAATTGACCGACCCCGAGTGGCCTTTCAACAAGTGACGGCAGGTCGCCGTCTCCAGGTCCCACACACGCAGCATCCCGTCAAAGCTGGCTGAGACGGCGCATCGACCATCCAGCGTTAGGGTTACAGTATGGACATCGTTCGGGCTATCCAGCACACTCGTACACGTCCCCGTATCCAGGTCCCACACCTTTAACCTAAGGCCCTTCTCTGAGAAAGAAACCGCGCGCCGGCCGTCCTGGGTCACGCTCAAAATGTTCAAGTTCTCGCCAGGCTCGGGATGAAGCTCTAGCATTCGGAGGCAGGCACCCGTCTCCAAGTCCCACACCTGCAGTCTGTGGTCGTCGATCACCGAGACTGCTCGCCGGCGGTCCAGGGTCACGCTCACACAGGCGACCCTCTCCCAGTCGCCTTTCAATAGGTGCAAACAGGTCGCCGTCTCTAGGTCCCACACACGTAGCGTCCCATCCCAGCCAGCGGAGACGGCGCATCTGCCATCCGGCGTCAGGCTTACGGATTGGACACTCTCCGGACTCTTTAATACGCGTGGGCACGTCCCCGTTTCCAGATCCCACACTTTTAGCGCGTCCCAAAACACTCCTCTATTCACCTCGTCGCATTCCGTCCCGATTGACACTGCACGCTGGCCATCCGATGTCACAGTTACATCCATGACGCCAATAGCGTGCGCCTCGATCGTTCTGAGGAGAGCGGGCGTCGGGTTGTATATGTCCCCAGCAAGCCAGCCTCGAACCAAGAGAGGAACATTCTCACTTAAAAGCTCCATTTCAGCGGCCTCATGTATCGGGCCCTGCGGAGCCTGGTTCAAGGCGTGTTGGATGACGAATCCAGCGCGCTCTCCAAACCGCTGCAGCGGGAATGTTTCCTGGTGGAGGAACACCTGAAACGCTTGCAATCGATCTAGACGAGTTGGATTCCTGCGAATTCGTTTGGCCTCCTGCTCAATACGCTCTTCGCTCCACGGATCCACTGACTGAATTGGCTCTGGCAACTTCGGCTCCGACTCTTCGACTGTTCTTCCTGGTACAAGCCGATCACGCCTGGCGTTCCACCGCAGCGTGTGATCTATCATTTCTCTGGTCCATCTTGCAGTCTCCCCTTGCCTCCTCGATTCTTCCGCCAGTTCGGCCCTTGCCTCGGGCAGGGCGGCAATGGCATCGCGATAATCCAATTGGAGATCGAAGACCAGACTGGCCGCGCATTTGGCCGCAACAAAGTCTACGTCGGTCAGTGTCTTTTCCAAGTCTGCGAGAGCGTGCGCCTCGATCTGCTGTAGTACCAGTTCCGTGATCTTGCGTTCGTTGGCTTGCATGGCGGCTTTGTTCCGCCAGTGTGATTGCATTCCGAAATATGTGGCAAGCGCAGCATGTCGCACAACACGCTCGTCCCCTTTCAGATAAAGCGTCGCAGCGTGCTCGGCTACTTGTCGGTGGTAGAACGTCATCACGTTGCCGCCCGGCGCGGCGCGCTCATTCAGATATGGTTCGAGGTCGAGAAACAGACGAGACCAGACGACGACAGGAATCTGTCTTCTTTGCGGTTTATGGTGGGCGCGTGTCTCGAAATCCTGCCACGCCTCGTCATCGGCCGCCAGCACATCGAGCATCTCGTCTTCGGTCAGCCCATAGCGCGCGGCGACCAGGAAACCCAGGCTGCGATTCACTAGAATAGGGCCGTGGTTACTGTCTTCGGAGAGCCGGTTGAAGAGCACGTCAATCATCCCACCAACATCGTGGCCCAACACGTAACGTCCCGTCCCGTCGAATGACCGCCATCGCCGGGCCTCTTCAAACGCAAGTTTCAGATAGAGAGGCAGCCTTGATTCCGATTGGGCAAATTCGCCGAGTACCTTCTCTACTTGCTCAGGTTGCAGCCTGCGTTTGGGCGCGGCATCAGCGAACCAAGCGGTAAGCACCTCGTCTGCCTCGTCAACGCGAAAGTCTTCCACCTCAACCCGAACTGCATTCGCGATTCCGGCAGGAATCTCCGTCGTAGAGACGATCAGCGAAACGTGCGGTGGCAGGTTCTGGCGCAACCAGGTAAAGGAGCGCGCGTCATCATCGGCGCGCAACTGATCAAGCGCATCAAGAAACAAGATGAGTGGACGCTCGGTCGTTGCCCGCGCGATCCGGTCGTGGAATGCGATAACCTGAGACTGGAAACCGATGGGCGTCTCTTCCCTGACGTCATACGCTTGCGAGATCTGCTGGCACAGACTGCTCAACAGCGTAACGCCGCTCGACGAATCGGGCGTAACGCCGATGAAGCGTTTGATGAGCACAGCGCCCGGCGCCCAGCTTCCGGCTAGTTTCGCCGCCCTCGCCACAACAGCTGACTTGCCGCAGCCTGAAGGACCATGTACCAACAGTGGCCGGGTCTCAACGTTGACAATGTGTCGCTCGATCGAATCGAGAACGTTGACCCTGCCCCGGAAGTGGCGGGCTCGGTCGACCGCGAAAGCCTCGTGCGCTTCAACCTCCAGATCAAGCGCGTCGCGCGAAGAGAACCTGCTTACTTCGGTTCTAATAACCTTCCTGAGATGTCTTCTGACATCGGCGCAGAGCCGTGGAATTCTTGAGACGGAATATCGGCGGATATTGCTCTTCGGGAGTTTGTTCCGAAGATCCTGCTTCAGGGCGGCGGTTCTGGGATCTTCCGTTGTGCCTGGAACGGAAGTGCGGAAGAAGGCAAACACATGCTGGCGATCCTCCTCGCTATGGCCGAGGCCCTTCAGAATCTCTTGGTGCGTTGCGGAGGCCTCATATTTGAGGCGGCGCGGATCGCTTTCCGGCCAGCCGAGACGCGCGATCGCGGAATTGAAAATCGTCCTAAGGCGGTGTTCTTCACTATTCCACCCTCTCGCTTCCAGCTCGCGAGCGGCCAGTTTCTCATTCTCCGGCACATCAGCAGCCACGCTCACTTCGCGCGGCCGAAGAATGTACTCGGCAGGCACGGCGTTTTCATCCCGGCGGTACCAGCCTCTGCTCCCGGCGGGCTGGCGCTCCTCCCACAACAACTTCTGCCTCGCTTCCTCCGATACCACCTCGAGGATCCGCTCGAACTCCCGGGCTTCGATTCGCGCCGGCAGCGGGCTCCACCCGTAACGATCCCCGAGTAGCACGATGAAATTGGGCTTGATGCCGGTCTGCTGGCAGCGCTCGATTTCGCGCAGGCAAATCTCCATGGTCTGCTGGTCCAGAGCCGCCTCATCGCGCACGCCCCAGCGCAAATCGATGGCCTGAAAGCGCGCGTTGTTCTCTTCGCAAAGTTTGCGAAGTTTGGGAAAGACGAAGCGCTGCAAAGCGTCGCGCTCATCCACGAGGTCTTCAAAGGTAGAACTGACAAAGACCCGGAATGTGCGTGTCGCCGTCGGCATCGCCTGTCCCCCCTGAAACTTACGGTTAGAGTGTGCCGACCGCCGCCAGTTCTTGCAGAATAACGAGCACCAGTCGCACAGTGTCCTGATTCGATCTAACGGGCAAATATCGTCGCAAACGCCTGCCTGATGTGTCGCATGGCGAATGCGTAGAGGCGCGGAGAAAGTCGGAATGCAATGAAGATCGTCGAGACGAGTAAGACCGGCACCATTATGATCCACACCATGGGATGCCTCGAAGCGAAGAGAAAGCCGACAATATCGATACCGAAGATGATTCCAAGACTTGCGACATCGAGAACTCCACGACCAGTCTGCAGCCCCAAAAGAATGACTCTCATGTTCCCGGCTTCCACGATCATATTCAATGATTCGTACAATTGAATTGCCTCATTACATTTCAACTGGGCAAGCGTAGTTTCGCGACGGCGATTAAAAGTGAGAGCCTGGGCGCGAAGAGATGATGCCAAAATGATCTTGTTTCCAAGGCTGCGGGAAAGTTTCTCTTGTTCTGCAAATAACTCTGATGCCGCTTTCAGTTCTCCGCGGCTGTCGAGAATCGCGCCTTGGCTGCCCAACGAATCCGCTACACCAAAGTGATCGCCAAGCTCGCGACTGATTCGCTCAGCCTCCTTGCTGAGCGTCATGGCCTTTGAATATTCTCTTCGCGACGCGAGAATCCGTGATTGGCGACGGATCGAGGATGATACGCCATACGTGTTCCCAATCTCGCGGCAAATCTGCTCTGTTTCCGTATACAGCTTCAATGCGCCATCGAATTCTCCGCGCTCTGCAAGTATGTCTCCCTGGACGCCAAGCGATGTTGACAGACCATGCTTATTGTCCAATTCCCGACAAAGAGTTTCCTGCATCTTACAGAGAGCCAAAGCGCCTTTCAGATCCCCGCGAGTTCTCAAGAGAGAGGCCTGCTCAGCCATGAGCGACTGTGATTTTTCTAACTCGCCGTGATTCTGATAGTGTTCAAGCAATTTCGCACGAATCTTGAACGCATCATCAAAGTTTCCTTTGTTCTGGAGCAGGCTTGCGACTATAGATGCATACTCAAGATCGACCGTCGGATTCTGAATGATCGATGCGTATGTCTTCTCCATGCGCAAAGGTGAATGCTCCTCAATTTGCGTCCAATAGATCGCAACCTCCGACGGATTGTTTCTCCAAAGGGCGCCCAGAAAGACCGGCTGCGTAAACAACCCTACGAGATGAAACCAGCCGATGCCTGTATGGAGCCATTGCCAGGGCAATTCGTCGAGCTGTCGCCGCCCAAGTGGTTGCTTCTTGAAATACTCCGCCAGAATTCTGCGCCCGTGGCCCTCATAATTCCACCTCCCTGACATATATCGAGACCACACGGCGCTCCGCAAACCTTCGTTCGCAAACGTCAATAGGCCACCGCGGTTCACAAGCGCGTCGCCGGCAGCCAGATACAGCGGGCTCCACAGCACTCGCGGCAACGGCGATCCTTCCGAGCCGAGCGACTCCAGTAATTCAGTTTCAGAAAGACCGTGGCGAGAAACGTAAATTAGCCCGAGGCCCTCCCGAACAATATCGACGTTGTATGGCGGTTCAGATTCACCATAGTCGCGCTTCCACCGATCAAGTATTCTTTCGTACAAGTCGGACAATTGGAGTTCGGAGGAAAGTGTCTCAGAATCATTTTCTGAATCGCTGCCCTTCAAACTGAGACCGAGCGAGTGGATAATTCCGGCCGTTCCGGACCTCAGGTAGTCCGAGATTCGATTGCGCAATTCGTCATTGGTTCCCACTAGACGCAATTCATTCAGGAGTGTGCAAAGAAACTGGGCATTCCCCGTTTGAGAGGCCGCACCGATAGTCCTGCATGATTTTGAATCCAGCTTCTTGCCATAGCCCAACAAGTAACTCTCGATGAGCTTTTCGCGCTCTGTCTGTGTGAGTGGTTCCACGGCCAGAGTGGGCCAGTTTCGTTTCTTCAGTTCATCCCACGGCCTGCCGGGAAGGGTTGAAACGACCAGCCGCACGTTGGCCGGAATCACCGGCGGCAGCCAGACCAGGTCCGGTGCGCCGTCACGGTCTTCAATCTGGTTCAGCGCGTCCAGCACCAGCACCTGCCGCCCCTGCGCCGCCACCATGTGCAGCGCGTTGGCAAAGGTCATGCGCAGCGCGTCGGGATGGTCCGGAATCTCAATCTGAATACCGAACTTGCGTTGGAACTCGCCCAGCAACCGGCGCAGCATGGCCATCCAGTTGGCGCTGTCCGGCGCTGCGCCGATGAAGTGAACCAGGACCGGCGTCTCGGGGTGCTGTTCGCTCCAGCGGTGAGTCCAGTTGGCCAGCAGCGCCGACTTGCCCCCGCCCGACTCGCCCACCACCACCAGCGGCAGTCCATCGCCCGCCGCATGTGCGTCCAGCCGGTCCATATACGCCTGGCGGCCGATGTAGACCGTGCGGCGGCTGGCTGAATAGGCCTCATGGTCTGCCGCGTCTCGGTCCAGCGAATCTGGGATGCTTTTCTCTGGATATCGCTGTTCAATGACGGCGGTCAGGTCGCGCAGCACCCACTCGCCCAGTTGCTTCGGCGACATGAACGGCTCTGAGACCGGGAAGCCGCTCCTGCGGATATCGTCCTTCAGCTTCGCCAGCCGCTCGCGCAGGGCCGCGTCCTCTTCCGTGAAGCCGGGATGCTTTTCCGCATACGCCGGGTCACGGAAGTAGAAGAAGGCATGCTTGTCCATGTCCGGGTCAAGCAGAACCCCATGGAGAATCTCCAATGCGGTCACGGACTGATGGAGGTGCTCCCTGAGCCAGGGTTGCGTCTCGAAAAGCGCTTCCGGAATCTCCTCCGGGACCCAGCCGTAGCGCTCACCCAGCAAGCCGATGAAGTAGGGCCGGCAGTGCTCGATTTCCTGGAGGCAAAGAGGCAGAACCTTGCCTTCGGCCTTGGCCTCGTCCGGAACGCCCCAGCGCAGGTCCACCTCGCCCCAGGTGACGCCGCGGCTCTCGCACAGACGGCGCAGTTGTGGGAAGATCTGCTTGACCAGTTCCTCGCGCTCTTCCTGCATGTCGCGAAAGGTCGAGGAAATGAAAACCCGGATCTCGCGCCGGTCGGGAACCTGTCGGCTCCTCTTGTCGTCCTCAGGCATAAAAACTCGCTCCCGCCCGCAGCTGTCCCTCACACCAGCGGCCTTCCGCCGATCAGCCAACACCACAATACTCAGGGGGAAAATCGCGTCAAGTCTAACCCCCTTCAAGACTCCCGGACAAGGGATTTCGCCGATCAGTCCGAAATGCCCACCATCGTCACGATCAATGTGGTAAAGAATGTAACTCATGGGGGAACAGATGGCTGGTCTCGAAGCGATTCCGTACCGCATCCGCATTGGTGTCACGGGCCATCGAAAGCTGAAAGATCCGATAGCGGTACAGGCGCTCATCAAGAGGGCAATTGACGCAGAGGTCGAGAAGTTGTTTTCAGAGCAGTCAATGCGGAGCATCGAACGCGTGCGTCGCACAGGAAGAACCGCAATCTCCTTCAGCATTCTGAGCCCCTTGGCGGAAGGTGCAGATCGTGCCGCGGCACGAGCCATCCTCGCTCATCCAGACGCGCGTTTGGACGTGGTTCTCCCTTTGGCGATTGAAGACTATCTCGAAGACTTTGCGACCGAAGACTCCCGGAGCGAATTCGAGGAGTTGCTGCGCCATTGCAGAAGACCGGTTTCTCTGCGGACTCGACGCATTCAGGACGATCGCCGCGATCCTGGCGACCAAGCCGAACTGCGCCGGATTGCCTATGCCCAGGTGGGTCAGTATGTAGTAGACCATTGCGATGTACTCATTGCCGTTTGGGACGGCGAGCCATCGCGCGGTCGCGGTGGAACGGCCAGCAATGTCCAATACGCTCTGGACCAGAACCGACCGGTCATTCGCGTGTGGGAAGACTCGTTTCGAGTCCTGAACCCCAACAGCAACGATGGTCTCGACGCTTCCGCCCTCGACGCTATCGACCAATTCAATCGGCAAGTCATCACACCCGGGCAGCGGGCGGAGTACGTGAGGAACCTTGACCGTGAACACTTCGAGGACCCAAATACCGCAACCGGAATCTCAGCAACGGTCAGAGAATTCGTAAATGATCGTCTCTTTCCTTATTATGTCCAGGCCTCGATCCTGGCCAAGACCAATAGGGACCAGTTTCATCGCGCTGGAAAATATATCTATGTTTTCTCAGCTGCGGCGGTCGGTTGCGCCGCGCTCGCCGTTCTCTTTCCGTCGATTGCTTGGCTGGGCTATACCGCGGAGCTCGCGCTATTGATTGTGATGTCGCTGACTTTGCGCCAGGCACGCCGAAGACAATCTCATCAGAACTGGATCGAAAATCGGTTTCTCGCCGAGCGCATCCGCTGCGGAATATTTATGGCCACCTGCGGTGTGGAACCGAGCCCCATTGAGGTGCTTCCCTACATGGGCCATTCGCAGACCGTCAACGACTGGTCCGTGCGAGTGTTCGACGAGATTTGGCATCGGCTGCCGCCACTTCCTGGCTGTAGTAAAAGAGAATGCCTAAGCCTGGGCCCCTATGTTCGCGAGGTGTGGATCGGCGAACAGGTAAAGTTCCACATTGACAAGAAGGAGCGCGAAGGAAAGGCGCGGAGGCGTCTGGCTTTGGCGGGTAAGATTGTGCTCCCAGTGACGATTGCGGCGGCTACCCTGCACCTCTTGCTTCTCATGTGGCGCCCAACGGGTGCAGCCCCCGAATCCGTACACCTGCTGCACCGCGGATTGCATCAGGGCTTGGCGTTCATTGCCTTGCTCTTTCCAGCAATCGCAGCGTCACTTGCAGGCATGGAGGCACATCGCGAACACTTGCGGCTTGAAAAACGAAGCGCCAACATGGCGCCACAGTTGGAGCGCCTGAACCGTCAGATGGCCTCGGCCACAGATCCGGAACGGTTTGAGAGTCTATTGAAACAGGTAGATGAAATCATGCTGCGCGAGACGCAGGATTGGCTGATGCTGATGCGCTATGTGGAAATCAAGGCGAGTTAAGCTTCCCGGCCCGATCCTGATTGTCTCAGCAGTATCTGCGAGGTCTCACTTCTTTCATGCGGATCTGCGAAGCGATTAACATCAGCAACCAACCGGCATCTTCCTGAACTGCTCAAATGCTGCGGTGGCTCAAAGCGTTGCTCCGTCTTTCTCCTCGGGCATCCCTCCAGAGTCTCCATCCCTGCGTGTCACGATCTTGAAGCCGGCAATCCGTGCGTAAACCGGGTAATGTCGAATCGTCCGGCGATCCTTTTCCTTTTGGTCTTTGGGCAACTCGGAGTAAGGGATAAGAAGCGGGTGAGTCCGCTTTTCACCGTCTGTCGGCGGAAGACCATACACCCAACCCTCCATGCGCTTCTGCTCCTCCCAACCCTGGTGTTCGGCCTCAGCTAGGAATTCGAGGTTCGATTCAAGGAATGCTTCGACAGCCTTATCCTCGTTTGGTGTCGCCTTCCCTTTCTCCAGGACGAAACCAGCTAGATTGAGAATCTCAGGAATCCGACGAGCGGCAGCAATGTTGGCTGCCTTTCCTTCCCGGTCCAAGTCATCGTATTGCTTGTCATTGCGACCGCCTTTCGCCTCATCATCATCTTTCAGATTGGCACGCCAATCATCATGCAACACCGGAGCGAGCCGTTCCGCCTGCGCCAGAAATGCATTGGAACGTTTCGTGAGCCTGTGGAAGTTCAAGATGTTATCGACATAAAGTCCGAGCAAACTGTCCGGAGGAAGGTGCGCGCGCCGCAGTGGCAGACCGCCGCTGTCGCGAATTGAAGCAATCAGTTTTTCCATGGACCGCGCTCCGTTGAGGTAGTGTCCGATCTCGAGAAGCGCCGTGAGAAGACCACGATCGATGGGGAGTACCTCGTTCTCTCTTTCCTTCACCAACCCCAGCAAAGAGCGAAGCAAAATCGCACGCCTTACCGGGAAGCCCTCGTCCGCCAAGTCGTCTACCCACGGATCCAGGCCCTTTTCCGCAGATGCGCCGTCGTAATTCTGTCCAGGATTGGGGCCGAGCACATCGAAAAAACCGGCCAATCGGCTCTTGAAATCCGGACCCTTTTTCATGACGAAATCATGACGGGCGTCCCGTTCCTCTTTGCTCTCTCCCGGCTGAGGCTTTTCCGGCGGACCGAAATTGGCAAAGTCGTGGCTGGTGCCGCCGGCAAAGACGAAGACGCTCTTGCCGATAGAGTGCGAGAGTTGGCCCTCTTGAAACTTGCCGTCTTGCATCGGGGCCAGCAGATACTGCAACCACACGTACTCGCGTGAATCGAACTCGTCCCAGAAGACGACCGGTGTATACCCGGCGAGCGCTTGATCGCGCACCTGATGATACGCACCGATCAAATCCTCTGGACCTTTGAACTGCGACAGGTTGAACTCCAGAATGGGGTTGTCTCTCCCGAATACGCCAGCAGCAATCTGTTTCAGGCCGAATGATTTGCCCGATCCTGGTGCCCCAAAAACTGCGAGCGACAGGGGCTGCTTTTGCTTGCCGCCGTCGCTATAACTCAACATCAACTGGCGCATTGAACGGAGCGCCTCAATTTCTCGCCGATCCATAGTCAGCAACTTCTCAAAACGTGCGCAGGGAACATTCTGAAGTGCGACCGGCCCAATCAGCGCCAGTCGTCGGGCGGGTCCGTAAAGCGGGCCTCGGAACGTGCCGGCGTGCGCAGCCTGGCTCAGCATTGTCCATTCGACCTTGCCTTCGACATCCTCGTCCTTCCTGGAAGTGCTGGAACTTCGCACGTTGGATACGGCGTACTTCTGTGTTGGCGAAAGAAGGTTTTCTGCGGCTTCCTTGAAGGGAAATCCCGGAGCTGCGCTCTTGACTGGACCATGACCGAACTCGCGTAAGAAGCGCGTTGCTGACAACCCCGCCTTTAGAGCGGGGATGAGGTTGATTTCGTCAGTTGGCTTCGCCGCGTTCACATTCCAGGCGAGTGCAGCGGTCATCGCCGACAGGAACCCGAACGCGCTCCCGTTCTTGTGCGAATCCTGCCCATTCCCCTTCTCCTCGCTCTGGATCGAAGACGAGACGGCACGGGCCCTGCTCATCTTGGCCCGGACTGTCGAGCCACAGTGCCGCATCTCCATCGAGTGTGACAACCAGATGGCGGCAGGAGTTCAGTTCGCTGATGGTCGGGTTCGATTTGATCTCCCCAACCAGATCGTCTACCGTGCTCTCCCAAGACAGCCCGCGGCTGATGCGAATATCCTCGCGGCGCAGGTTGTCAGCACTGACCACGACAATCAGCCGTTCGTACCAGCTTGAGGCTAGTTCCCTCCAAAGATCCCCGCGTGCCAGTGGACGCGACATCTTAAGAATGATCCACTTCAGATCTGGAGCTGCGCCGCGTCTATTCATCAAGAATGATGGCCAGCATTTCTCTGCTCTCTTCAGGCGAAAGCCCAGCCCCCCGTCATCAATCACCAGCACTCGCGGATTCATCCCCTCCAGCCCTGTTGCAGGAGAGGCTGGATATTCCGAGCTTTTCCCGGCGCCGTAACCCAGATTCTTTGATAACCGCCAATAGAGCTCTCCCTTCTTCGGGCCATCAAAGGCATCCCAGACAGCGCCCGTTTGGAAGTCATTCGGCCATGTGGAAAGCGAATCGGCGGCTGTCTCCTTCAACCCAAATAAAATGTTGCCCGTGGAAAGTTCGCCAACGCGCGCCCCTGAAGCGGCGGAACGCTCCATTGCAACAAGAAGTCCGTAGGTCAACATTGCGCCACCGGATTGCGGACTGTGCATCATTCCCAAAGCAGCATCGGAATCAGGCGTCAATCGCCGCCCGGTGTAAATGTTGTGGTCTAGAACCACATCGCCCGTTACGAGAATCATGTTCCTCTCCGCTCTCCTCTTGCCCTGGAACCGGACAAGCGGCTGAGAAATCGATGAGCCAGTCTACTATGCATCAGCACCGTGGCTGCTGGTGCGCCTCGGAAGTCTAAGCCATACAATTGATGTTCCGCATTCCCGGAAATCCGAACGTTAATGATTTTCACCTGGCTCGAACCAGGGAATACTCCCGTTGACGCAAATGCCGCCAGATGTCCGAGTTCCGGACGGATGAAGTTAACTCACGAGATTAGTCGTTTAATCACCATTTGTGGCCGCGCTAAGGGCGGGCTTGCCGGTCGTTGAGCAAATGATCTGGTTCGACTGAATCAGAGAATATTCAGCCCAACGGAGCAAGATAGGTTCAGCTAGACGAGGCAGTGTCTCTATTTCCCCAACTCGGGCGCGGATAGCATATGCCCCGACGCTCGCCAATTTACAGGGACTGGTCTGCCCGACTGGATCAGACTTCTATTCATCAAACAGGCATGCGACGAGCCAAAACCGCCATCGCCCCGGGATCACCTGGCCAACGGGAACAGTGGACCCAAAGCGAGTATTACGAATACAACCCAGACAACTTTCAATCGTCTTTGGCGATCGGGGTAGCATGTCTGCCTGGCCAAACCGTAATCGAGGGTCCTCGAGTTCGAGAGCATGTCGGAAAATAGCAGGGGTGGAATGCCGTTTGCATGATCTTCGACACACCTTCATTTCGAGACTCGCAGATGGGCGGACTGCGGACCACACGATTATGGCTCTTGCGGGTCACACTTCTAGAAAGATGTTGGAACGATACAGCCACGCTCGGAATGAGGCTAAGAGGGAGGCTGTGGAAGCACTCAACATGGGTGGGGTTCCGCAAACCTCCCCACAATTCCCCCCACAGTCAAATTAGAGGCCAGCTCAAATCTATGCTAACTTATTGATTCTAAATGGTAGGCGAGGCGGGGCTTGAACCCACAACCCCCGGCTTAGAAGGCCGGTGCTCTATCCAATTGAGCTACTCGCCCACGCTTCCCTATTGTAACTTTGAAGCGCGAACAGCGGACGGCGCTGCGGGCAGAACGGAATCTGCCAAGACAGCCATGGCTGCGGACAACATGCGATCGGCATCGCCTTCGGTCCGCCCGCATCCCGTCAAATACGCCGTGACGCCAAACGCATTCTTGTCCGCAGAAACTACGGCCTCGCGGACAATCAGATCGACTCGCGCGCACCGCAGCGGAATCGCCCGAATCTGCAAGCAGAGTTTCCTGCACCACTCGGTGGCCGCGTCGTGCGTCGACCACTGCCCATCGCTCGTTGGCAACAGATCGATGTAGCAGGCAGTCGCGTGGCGGCTGCTCTCGCGTGGCGCGTCCAGTTCGTCGGGATCAAACTCCGTGGCCTGCCAGACATCGCACTTTGAAGTCCATACGGGCGAGGCGTCCGCGTTGAGCCGAATCAGCACCTCTGCCAGCGCCGGAAACCGAACCGCCTCTTCCATTTCGGCTGCGCGCTCTGGGCTGAGGCGCAGATCCATAAATCCCGACCACAACGCATCGATCACCGGCGCTCCGCCGCCAATCTCGACTTCCCAATCAGCTTCCATCGGCGTGTCCGGCCTGCTGTATCAGGTAGCGCATCACCGCCGCTTCAGCCCAATGAATATCGTTGCCCGAGTCGCGCGAGAGATAGGCGCAATGCCCTCCGTGCGCGGTCTCAATCAGCGCCACATGCGCATTGGCCAGCAGTGTTGCGCGGGTCTCCGGAATCAGGCGAATGAACGGGTCGTCGAAGGCGCGCAGAATCAGCGTGGGAACGGCGATGCGGTCCACAACGCGTGCGCTGGCGGCGCGGTAATAGTAATCATCGGCGTCGCGAAAATCGCAATAGCGCGCCACGATCTTGTTATCGAAGTCGCGCAGTGAGCGCACAGGCCCAATGCTCGCCGGATCGTAGATTGCAGGAAACAGCGCGGCCTTCCGCCGGAAACGCCGCATCAATCCGCGCAGAAAATGCCATTCATAAGGCCTGATTCGGAGCCTCGTGCAGAGCATCGGATCCCGCAGCCAAATCAATGGCCGGGCACACCGCAGCAACAGCACACAGCGGTGGTTGTGCACCCCACTCCCCCGCCAGCTTCAGCACCAGGTTCCCACCCATCGAGTAGCCCACCAGCGCCACTCGCTCCAGCCCGTGCTCGCGCGTGAAGCAGCGAACCACAGCGCCCACATCGCCCGACAACCCGGAGTGATAAAGCGTCGGCGACAGATGAATCCGTGTCGCCGCAGTTGCGCATGTTCATCCGCACAACATTGCAGCCCTCAGCCCACGCGCGCGCGGCGATGCCCTGAATGTACCGTGAGTCTGACGACCCCTCAAGCCCATGCACCAGGATGACCGTGAGACGCGCGCTGCACACGGCCTCCGGCTGCCAGTCGCAATGGCACAGCACGCGACTCCCGTCCGCAGGATCCACTTCGACAGTCTCGGCAATGGATCGCAGCGGAAAAGGCGGCCGGGGAAGATAATTCCCCACAATCGTTTGCAGGTGCCCATTGCCAAGTCCCCGGCGAGGCACAAACGGCCGAAGCCCCGCCAACACGGCAGTCGCGTCGCTCAACTCTGCATTTTCATGGGTTTGCGGGGTCACTCGGACTCGGCAATTCGGCCAACCGGGTTCATATTTCCCCCTGCGGCGCGGGCGGATTGGGGCGGCTAGTGGGGATCGAACCCACGACATCCTGAGCCACAGTCAGGCGTTCTGCCACTGAACTATAGCCGCCATGTACGCCTTTGATTGTAGCATCGAAGCAGATGTTCACACCCCCGCCGGAGCCGGGTCGCACATGCAGCCTTCCGCACCCATTCCGCCTCCTCCTCAACGCCCTGCGAACCTCATGGCTCCATCCGCGCCTTTGCCCCTGGACCGCTGGAATCGCGGCGCATGGCTCTTCCGCGATCAGACACTTTATAGGCTCGAGATTCTGCTCGACGAGGCCTTCCGCATCCCCTTCACCCGCATCCGCTTTGGGCTCGACGGCATCATCGGCCTCGTTCCCGGGCTTGGCGATGTGCTCGCCGGCTTGCTTTCGCTGGTGATTCCCGTAGCGGCGTGGATTCGCGGCGTTCCCTACATCACCCTTGTCCGCATGGCCGCCAACCTCGGCATCGGTGTCCTGGTCGGCACCATTCCCATCCTCGGCGACGCGTTCGACATCGCCTGGAAACCGAATCGCCGCAATTACCAGCTGCTGCAGCGCCACCTCACCGAGCCCCGCCGCCACACCGGCCGGGACTGGGTGTTTCTGTTACTTCTCCTGGCTGCTCTCGGTCTGGTGTTTGCCATTCCCGTGGTGCTCGTAATCTGGTTTTTGGTCTGGATCGGCTCGCACTGAGAAGGCCGCGCGCCGATTCGAAAAAACACCATCCGCGATACAATCAATTGAGGTTGTCGGGGCGTAGCGCAGTCTGGTAGCGCATCTGCTTTGGGAGCAGAGGGTCGGGGGTTCGAATCCCTCCGCCCCGACCAGCTAAATTAAAGGATTTGCTGAAGCACCTAGGCGGGTGGGCCCAGGTCCCAAGTGAAGCCTAAGTAAGAAATCTGGGTGCCCCAGGTCCAGCTTCGAAGAATGGGGACCTGGGAAAGTACGAACCTTATCCGCCCCGAGAAGGCCCGAATCCCGCATCAGAAACTCCAGGCCCATCTGGTTCCCAGGCCAGGACGCTCTATTTGCCCGAACTCTGCTTCAAGTAACGAATCAAGTCCCGGCGCTCTTGAGATTTCGAAACCAGGAAGTCCATGTCGTTGCCGGGAATGAACGCATCAGGGTCCGTAAGCCATCTTTCCAGCGACCTTTCATCCCACACAATCATCGCCTTCTTCAGCGCCTCGGAGTAGGCAAAGCCCGCTGCCGTGCCGGAAGTGCGCCCGTAGACTCCCTGCAATTGCGGACCCTCGTGGTTCTGCGTCATCGCATGGCATCCGGCGCAGCGCTTCTCAAAGAGCGATTTGCCCCGCTCAGGGTCGCCCTCACTGCCAGCCGTCGCGTCGGCCTCCACGGTCGTTTTCCCATGCGCCCATTGGCTCAGCATCTTTTCCTCGGCATCATGGATACGCGCGTTCCAGTGAATCACTCGATATGGGAGCGGGGCCATTTCATGCGACCTCGTCTCTCGCACCATCTTGGCCGCAAGCGTCCGCTGTTGGTCCGCGGAGTAGCTGTTCCACTGGGAAAGATTCATGGCTCTTCTCGCCTCCACAATATCGCGTTCCATCAACCAGGAGATCGGCGCAAAATGACCATAGAAAGGCGCGCGCGCCTGACTGGAGTGGCAATCGCCACACTTTTTCACCAGCATGTCGCGCACTTGGGTTGGCACCTGAGCATCGATCAGGATGGGCGTGTCTGCAGGCTTTGCCGCGTACAGACCCGCGTCCCCAAAAGGGTGAATCCGTGCCAGCGCGAGTGATGCCCCGAAGGCAAGCGCAACCCAGATCAGGGCGGCCCTTCCCCGATTCACAATTCTTCCTCGAGCCGTGAATCGACGATGGCCAGATGGCTGTGCCTCGCGACGTAGCGAATTTCGGCGATGCCGAGAACGCTCTTCAACTTGCCGGCGGGAACCACCATCGGGCCAGCGTGCGGGAGCCGCGCCCGGTGCAGGCTGGGGGAAAGCGGTCGAGGTCGCTGTATGGAACGCGACGTTGCCCTCCACCTTCTGCACCACTTGGTGAATGTGTCCGTTCAGCACCGTGACTGAGCCAAAGCGCTTCAGATAGGTGAGCGCCTCCGCTGCATCCGGCGTGCCCCAACCCCACTCCGGATACACCATCCATAGCGGAATATGCGCAAAGATGACGATCGGCGTCGAAGACGAAAGCGAGGCCAGGTCCGCCTTGAGCCAGCGCAGTTGATCGGCGCCGAGCAGGCCCATGGCGTCCACTTGCTGGCAATTGTTGAGCCCGATGAAATGCACGCCTTTATGGTCGAAGCTGTACCAGCCCCGTGCCCTGCGTGCCCTTGCCGAACCGTTCCAGATACATCTGCGCCGTCGTCGGTTGCAATGTCGTGTTCGCCCGGAACATAAAAGGATTCGCCGGCTTTGACTCCTTTGATGAGTTGCTGCGCGGTGTCGAATTCCGACCGCCTTGGAGGAATGAGTGATATCGCCGGTGTGCAGCAGCAGATCCGGCGTCTCGGGCAGCCGGTTGATCTTGTCGAGCGCGAGTTTCAGCGTCCCGGTCACATCCTGGTTGGCCGCCTTGTTGAAGCCGATGTGGCTGTCGCTGATCTGGACGAAGCTGAAGCCTGAACTCCCGTGGCTCATCGAGCCGCTTGCGCCATCGGCGGTGGCGGCAAACAGCTTCGATGTGGGCACGCCGCCCGCCATCGTCCACAGCAAGCCGGTGCCTGCCCATGCCATGCAACTGAGAAAGTTTCGCCGGTCGATTCCATCGTTGGCTGTCCGGGCCAGACACCTGGCTGGGTCGTTCGATCCTGCAGCGTCCGGCTGACTGACCCTGTGGCTGCACAGGGTTGACGTGGTTCGCATCCTTCATGGGGAGATCCTCCACGGATGCAAACTGCGCAACGCGCATTTTATTCCTGGCCCATGAGAATAACTTTGCCGCAATTTCAGTTCTCATTCTGTGGAGAGAAGATGAGATAGTACGGTTGTGACGATGCGGTTGCCATGGAAGCGAAAGGCCCAGCGAAGCTGGCACTCAGACCTCTCGCGTTTGAGGATCTGGCGTTGCCGCTGCTTCCCTCGCTCTACAACTTGGCCTTTTGGCTCTCTCGCAACGCCACCGATGCGGAGGACCTGGTGCAGGAGACATTTCTAAAGGCGCTTCGCGGATTTGCATTCCTTCGAGCCGGGACAGCAATTTCAAGGCATGGATCTTCCGCATTCTCCGGAATACCTACCTGACCTCGCGCAGCTGGGCTGGCCGCCAAGCGCACGGTTGCCCTTGAAGATGAGTTGAACGAAGGAGGAGAGTCGGGGCCAGAGCGCTATCCTGAGGCCGCCATTGACCGGCAAACTCCGGAGACGAATCCTGCTCCAGAGTTGCGGACCGCGCCGCGCTTCAGGCTGCCATGGAGACGTTGCCTCCCGCGTTGCTGGAGGTAATTCTCCTCTGCGACGTGGAAGAGATGAAGTACAAAGAGATCGCTGCTACTCTTGACATTCCGATTGGAACGGTCATGTCGCGCATCGCGCGAGCACGCTCCGCCCTTCGCGCGGCACTTGATACGCAGCGAACTTCATTCAGGGAGTTCAGCGCATGACCGACCATCTGTCGCACGCATCCTGAATGCCCTGGTAGACGGTGAACTCACCGCAGATCAACAGGTGAGCGCAAATCAGCATCTTGCCGGATGCCCGACATGTACCTCGTCGGCTCTGCGGCAAAGCCTCCTCAAGTCTGCCACGGCGAAGGCTGGGCAGCGGTACACGCCACCACCGCATCTGCAGGAGCGACTGGCTCAGTCTGGCATCCCAGGAAGATTCCCGGTCCAGGCGCGAGGCGTCAATCGCACGGCGGACTCCCCTCCGCGGTCCATCTGGCGGTCGGCCTCGTTGGCTTGGGCAGCCGCTGCTGTGCTCCTTCTTGCCGCAGTAGGCGTGATGCTTTTTCAACGCGCCACGCAACGGGCCGAGGCGAACTCAGCCGAACAGGCTGCGCTGGTGACCGAGGTCTTCGACCAGCACGTTGCCACGATTGCAGGCGACATGTCGCCGCAGGTCGTTTCCACTGATCGACACACGGTGAAGCCGTGGTTCCAGGGCAAAATCCCATTCAGTTTCAATTTGCCGCAGGGCCTGCCAGGCGATACGACGCTCGATGGCGCGAACCTCACTTATCTGCGAAACCAACCCGTTGCCCAATTGCTCTACAGCATCGGCAAGCATCGTGTCTCCGTCTTTATCCAGCAACAATCGGGCTCGGCCGCAGCGAATGAATGGGTGGCGGACCGCTCGGGATTTCACTGTGATGGACTTCAGACGAATGGTCTCGAAGCGGTCGCCGTCAGCGATGTCGACCCAGCTCGGCTGGCCGAATTGGTCGATGCGATCAAGCACGCGCAATCGGGAAACTAACAGTAAGCTGGCGTGCATGGATCTTCGAGTGATCCGTTTCGCGTTGCATGTTAAACCTGACCGGCTTGAGTTGAATTGAGTCCAATACATCGAATGAGCGAAGCAAATGTGCATAGGATCCGTCATTCTTGAAGGTCGAATCGGACCTTGTCTCCACGAGTTCGCGCCACATCGCCCACACACGCAATAAGGGTGAATAAGTCCTCAAGCTCGCCGAACTCGTCTTTGCGACTTGCGCGATAATCAGCATCGTTTCGACTCTGCAAAGATGACCCGCGAACCTGCAGGCATACAATCACCGCGACCGTTCCAACGAAATTCGTTCCGGAGACCTCGGCAAGCCGGCCGTCGGTGATTTGGTTCCGCGGGTAACAACGCGAGGCAGAGCGCGCTTGAAGAACAGAGCGTCTAGCCCGCCACCGGCTTTATGTGTGAGGAACCATGCAAGTCGATGGCGTCGACAACCGATTCGGCGCGTTCCAGCGAAAAGGAAAAACAGCTTCCGCGTCCAGGAACGCTCTCGACCAATAATTCGGTGCCGTGACGTTCGGCGATCCACTTTGCGAGTGAAAGCCCCAACCCGGAGCCGGCAGGAACAGGCAGGTCCGCTGGCGCCGCACGAAAAAAGCGATCGAAGATGCGGTTCCTTTGCTCCGGGGCAATTCCAATTCCGGTATCGAGCACGGACAGAACGACACGCGACTCAGTGGTTCTCGCACTCAATCTTACCGACCCTCCAGGGGGTGTGTACTTGCTCGCGTTCTCAACCAGGATCGACAAAAGACGCAAAATGGAATGCGCGTCTCCCAGAACAAGAAGATCGTTGTCTGGCACATCCACATTGAAGTCAAGCAATGCCCGGCTCATCGCGCTCTTCCACGTTTCGGCCGTCTGGCCCAGCAGATCGCCCACGCGGACTGGCACAAGGGCGATCGCCTCGGCCCCTCCATCAGCCCTCGCCAATGAAAGTAGATTCTCTACAATGCTCGTCATCCGAATGGTCTCCTCATGCAGACGGCCAAGGACGGCGCGATACTCCTCTGTGCCGCGTGGACGGAAAAGCGCCACCTCAATCTCGGTGCGCAGCAGAGCGATTGGCGTGCGAAGTTCATGCGAAGCGTTCCCGGTGAATGCGCGCACACTGGAGAACGCCCTGTCGATCCGCTCCAACATCTGGTTCAAGGTGCCACTCAGGTCTGAGATTTCATCCTTCGCGCTCGATATAGGCAGGCGAGTGTCGAGATTGCGGTCGTTGATGCGCTGCACTTCTGCTGCAAGTTCGGCAACTGGCCGCAGGGCCTTGCGGCTCATAGCATGCCCGCCCACTGCCGCGAGCAGGATCATAATTGGTGTCAGCAGCATGAGATTGGTGCGAAAGTTGGCCAGCAGGGCCATCGATTTGTCCAGCGAGATCCCGGTTTGAACTGAATAACGCTCCCCTCGTGCCACAATCGGAAAGGCGAGCGTTCGCACATGGTGGGCTCCCTGGTGAAAATCCCCAATTGACCCTGCCTGAGGCAAGGCTGCGGGGCTCGGCAAATCAAGATTCTCCTCGATCATCCGCTTGGAGCGGAATACCCAGTTGCCCGCCTCATCGCGCACCTGCAAATACTTCCCGTCATCCTTGAGATCGTAGATCGCGGCAAGATCGCTGCTCAATTGATGCAGATCACGATCTGCGCCTTCATGCCCGAGGACGACTCGCACATCATCGACGCGCTCCTGCATTTCGTGATATTCGGTCTCATCCACGCTGCGCTGCAACATCCATAAACTCGTCAGGCACAGCAGGGTCGCAGCAGAAGCAAACATGGCAAAGTACCAGCATGTCAGCCGCAACCGGATTGGGAGAGACTTCATCCTGCCATCCTCTCTTGCGCAACTGAAGTGTGCCTGAAAATATACCCGGTGCCGCGTACAGTGCCTATCAGGCTCTTGGGGAAAGGCGCATCGACCTTTGCCCGTAGCGAATTCACCAGCACGTCGAGCGCGCTCTGGCCAATTGCAGGACGGGGACCCCAGACAAACTCCATCAACTCTTGGCGGGGCACGCACTGCCCGGCTCGGCGTACAAGGCAGACAAGCAACAGGAACTCGAGGCGTGACAGATCGATATTCTGCAGGTTGCGCATAACGGAGTGCCGTATTAGATCGATCACCATATCCCCTACCTTGATCGTGCCGTCGCCTTCTTCACGACGCGGCCGCGTAATGGATTGCAACCGGGCCACCAGTTCGGCAAACGAAAACGGCTTTGTCAGGTAGTCGTCCGCGCCCAGTTCCAACCCACGAATAATGTCGTCCTCCGCGTCGCGGGCAGTCAACATCAGCACTGGCGTTACGTGGCCGCGCGCGCGCAACTCCTGCATCAACACATACCCATCCATTCGCGGTAAGCCAATGTCCAGCACGATCGAGTCGAATTCGTGCGCCGTCGCGATATCCAACCCCGTCTCTCCGTCGGGCGCGGTCATCACCGTAAACTCGTGCTCGTACAGCCCCTTGCACAAGAGTTCCAGCATCCGGGGTTCGTCTTCGATCACCAGAACACGCATCGAATCTCTTTCTCGGGCAATCCTTCAATCACTCAACGTAACTAATTCCAGCACAAGCAAACGGGAATTCAGAGATCTGAACCGCAATCTTAGGAGGATTCATCACGAAGTTAACCTCGCATTAACATTCAACCTCCGAATCCGCATGGCCGCGCACTGAGGACCGCCGGCCGAAGCTCAACGGATTTCAACCTTAGAAATTATTCATCCACCTGTAAAGAGAGTGTTACGGCTTGAGAACAAGCTAAGACTCAGTGAAGCCTACTCGCGAGATGTTGACTTTCCTGATATCTCATCCGCTGCTTCTCAAGGAGAACCATCATGAAGAGGGTCCTCGTCGTATCGATCATTCTTGCTGCATTCTTATTACCTTTCGGACTGGGAGAGACCACAGGGGACACGAGCTCCTCTATCGGCAACGGCAGAGTCAGCGGCACGGTCAAAGACTCTGCGGGTGCGGTGTTGCAGGGCGCCCAGATTGTTCTTCAGCCGGCCGCGATTACAGTGGCAACCGATGCGCAAGGCAACTATTTGATTGCCAACCTCAAGCCGGGGACATACACCGTTACGATTTCGTACGTTGGGTTTAGCATTTTTAGTTCCTCAGTGACAGTGTCAGCCGGCCAGACCGCGAGCCTGGACGCAACTCTGAAGATCAGCTCGGCGAGCCAGCAGGTTGAAGTGAATGCCAATCTCGAAGGCGATGCCGTCGAAGTCAATGAGCAGCGAACTTCGGAGAACATCCTTAATGTAGAGTCGGATACGCAAATACAGAGCTTGCCCAATGCCAACATTGCAGACGCCGTCGGTCGCCTGCCCGGCGTAACGCTGCAACGAAATGAAGGCGAGGGACAGTATGTCCAAATCCGCGGCACCGAGCCCAGGTTGAGCAACACAACCATTGACGGCGTGATCGTTCCGGGACCAGACCCCGAGGTCAGGCAGGTTGACCTTGATACGATTCCGGCCGATTTAGTTGGCGCCGTGACAATCAGCAAAACGCTGTCTGCAAATCAGGACGGAGATGCCATCGGCGGCTCAGTCGACCTGCAGATCAAGCAGGCGACTTCCGACAAGCCCACGATCATGGTCGAAGGCATTGATGGATATACTCCAATCGACAATGGCCGAAAAGCGTTTACCATCGACTCGTCTGCCGGCCTGCGCTTTGGACCGAACAACGGCCAGGGTAAACGCTTCGGCCTGATGTTGGGCTACAGTTACGACTACAATGGCCGCGGTATCGATGACGTCGAGCCCGTGCCCGACCTTGACGGTCCCGGTGGCGCTCTTTCCTTCGACAATATCTATATCCAGCAGTATCTGTATGACCGTACCCGCTACGGCTTTGCGGGCGCTCTGGACTACAAGCTAAACGAAGGCTCCGATTTATATGTCCATGGCCTCTTCTCGAATTTCAGAGATTTCGGCCAGAAGTATGCCTATCAGCTGGCATTTGAAGACCACCCCAAATACAAGACAAGCGTGCGTCGCCCAAATTTGCAGATTGAGGATTTGGCGATTGGCGGCAACCAGGTCTTTAGCCATTCATTCATTAACTACCAGGCCGCAATCGGACATTCGCGCTTCGGTGGAGCAGCAGGCAATCCCGGCGCAGAATTCAAAGTCGACAAGCACGGAACCGTCGGAGACGATTGCGACTATGTCCCGGGTCCGAGCCAGTACCGGCCTCAATACACCTGCGATGTAGCGGGAAACCCTATTCTCGACTCATCGCAGTACTTCCTCGATACCATCGACCTGACGTTTGGGCAGGCAACCCAACTCAACCTGCAGGCAGGCGCATCGATGGGGATCAATTATCACCTCGGTACTCACTTTTCAACCATCGAGTTCGGTGGGCAGTTTCGCAATGAGCACAAGGGGCAGGATGCCTACTCGCCGGAGTACGACTCAAATAATGGCACCCCGATGAGCCAGTATCTGGGGACTTTCACCAACAACCATTTCTATGGTGGAAGCTACCGCCTTGGGCCGGTC
The DNA here is from genome assembly GCA_963725945.1 of uncultured Acidobacteriota bacterium. GTDB lineage: Bacteria > Acidobacteriota > Terriglobia > Terriglobales > Acidobacteriaceae > Telmatobacter. The sequence continues at coordinate 44,930 of CAVSAW010000024.1, forward strand.
ACCAGCTTCGATTCCATCACCGGCGATCTTGCCATGAACCCGGCTAATTTCACCCTCGACGAGGGCACCACTCATCTCCAGTCCGATGCGGCCAACTACAACCTCCAGGAGCGGGTTTCCGCCGGCTACATCATGAACACGATCCAATTTGGACGCTTTCATCTCCAAACCGGGCTGCGAATCGAGGCCACGAACACGTCGAATACCGGCTACTTGGTTGTGAACGATGCAGACGGAAACTATGTTTCGACGACACCGCAGACTGGAAGCGGATCGTATATCAACCCCCTCCCGAGCGTGCAGCTCCGTTACTCCATCGATAGCAACTCTGATATTCGTGCCGTATATGGGCGCGGCATCTCTCGCCCCGATCCCTATCAGCTCGTGCCCTACATTACCGAGGACCAGTCAACCACTCCATACACAATCAACATCGGGAATGCCGCGCTCGTCGCGGAACATGCAAATGATTACGACATCCTCTACGAAAGATACATGCCGTCGGTGGGGATGATCGAAGCAGGCTATTTCTACAAGCAAATCACGCGGCCCATCTACGGCCAGCAGTCTTACATTCCAGCTAGCGGTTCATCGCTGTCCCAAGCCTACGCCGGGGATCTCGTATTCCAGGAAGTGAACGGCGATCACGCCTACGTTCAGGGAATTGAACTCGCTTATCAGCAGCACCTGACCTATTTGCCCGGCGTGCTGAGCGGTGCGCGCATCAATACCAACTTCACTTACACAAACTCAAGAAACTACAACCTTACCGGCCGCACCGACAATCCTGACCTGGTGGGTCAGGCCCCCTATTCGTGGAACATCGGTCCTGCCTACGCGACGAAGCGTGCGCTGGTCACTTTTGGAATCTCGCACAATGGCGCGAATATCTATGCGTATCAATACCAGGGCACTGGACCAGGCGCCGTGCCCTTCGGTATCACCGGCCCCTTCGGCGATAACTATTTCTACGCGCACACCCAGGTCGACGCGCAAGCAAGCTACTACATCGGCAAAGGCTTCACGGTAAAGGCCATCGCAGAGAACATGAACAACGCTGTGTTCGGCTTCTACAACGGCAGCCCACAGTACATGGTCCAGCGCGAGTATTACAAGCCGACGTATTCCGGCGGCGTGCGCTGGTCCCGTCATCACGAATAGGAATCCAAACTCAAGTAAGCAACGGCGACCGGCTCGCCTTGGCATGCTTCAGACCTCGAAGCATGACGGGGTGGGCCGTAGCCTGGAACAATCTGAAAGAGAGATGCCCTTTGGAATTCAATCAAGCCCGCTTCCGCAGCGCGAAACGAGCTCATCTGCAAAATGCGCGCGTGTGTCTTCAAGTCACTTTGATTGCGCTGGCGCCCATCCTTTGCCCATTCGTATCGCCGGCGCAGTCCCTTTCGCCGGCATTGCAACTCTCCAGAACGATTCTGCTGAACGGTGTGCAGGGGAAATTCGATCACCTCGCCGTCGACCTTGCCGGGCATCGGCTCTTTATTGCTGCCACCGGCAACCACTCCGTCGAGGTCATCGACCTGACAACAAACAAAGTGCAGCAAAGTATCACCGGCCTCGGCAAGCCGCACGGCCTTGCCTGGGTGCCAGACAGCGGCAGCCTCTATATCGCTGACGGCGCGCTGGGAGAGCTGAGGGTCTACAAAGGAGGTCCACTCGCTCTCGCCGGAACCATTCAACTCTCCGACGACGCGGACGACATGGTGTATGACAAAGTCAACCATCTGCTCTTCGTAGGTCATGGCGGCTCCGATGCGGCCAATCCCGCAAAGGTCGCCGTAGTGGACGCGGACCGATTCAAACTCGTCGCCAACCTCCCGGTTGCCACCCATCCTGAAGCGCTTGAGATCGATTCGCAAAGCAAGCGGGTCTTCGCGAACATTGCAGAGTCAAATGAAGTCGCGGTGATCGGAACTGCCGCAAAGGACATCGGAGCGTTTTGGAAGTTGACCAAGGCTGCGGATAACGTGCCGCTGGCCTATGACAGCGAGCACAAATTGTTGTACGTCGCCTGCCGAACCCCCGGAATGGTAATCGCTCTCGACACGACGACCGGAATGGAAGTCGCCAGTCAACCCGCGGCAGAGAAGGCCGACGACCTGTTCTACGACGCTGCACTTCGTCGCGTGTATATGATTAGCGGGGCTGGCGAAGTGGACGCATTCCAGGTGGATGAATCGAAGCGTATGCACCCCATCGGAGTTCTACGCACCGCGGACGGAGCCAAAACTGCACTCTTTGTTCCCTCCCAGAGCCTGCTTTATGTTGGAGTGCCTGGCACCGCCGGCCACTCCGCTGAGATTCGCGTCTATTCAACCAGCGCGAACGGAAAGAACAAATGAGCTGTCGCTATGCCGCAGGCAGGCTTACACGAATTCTGTGCGCTTCATTGATTGCCGGGGCAATGCTTCCCGCACAGTCTCCAAACGCAGACCTCGAACACAACGCAATCACCTCGGACGAAGAGTTGAAATTTGAGGTCATCGTCAGCCGCCATGGGGTTCGTTCACCTACTGGGAAGACCGATCAGTTGAATCAGTACTCACGCCTGCCATGGCCCGCTTGGAGTGTTCCGCCAGGCTATCTGACCGCGCATGGCGCACAGCTTATGACGATTGTGGGCGCCTATGATCGTGAGCACCTCACCTCGCAGGGCCTGCTTTCGCCCAACGGGTGCGCCGATGCGTCGCATATCAGAATCGTTGCCGACTCCGACCAGCGCACGCGGGAAACAGGCAAAGCTTTGGCGGCAGGCCTGGCTCCAGGCTGCGTGTTAGATGTCGCCGCACTCCCTGAAGGAGCCGCAGATCCGCTCTTTCATTCGTTGGAGGCGGGCATCGGGCATCCAGACAAGGCGCTTGCCACTGCGGCGGTCTCTGGCCGCATCGGAGGTGACCCGCAGGGCCTGTCGGAAGCTTATCGTCCCCAACTTGAAGCCCTCGCTGAGGTTCTGAACGGATGTGACTCTGCAGTCGATTGCAAGAATGCGTCTGTGCCCGCGCCGCTGTCCATCTTCGATGTCCCACCATCAATCGCGCCCGGCAAAGGCGACCATTTGGTCGAGTTGCGCTCTGCCCTCGGCGTCGCTTCCACCATGGCGGAGAACGTGCTACTGGAATACACCGAGGGCATGGACGCGGCAAACGTGGGATGGGGTCGGGTCGACATTCATAAATTGCGCGAACTGATACAGCTTCACTCGGCCAGCGAAGACATCACGGGGCATGCCGCTTATATCGCGCGCATTCAATCTTCGAACCTGCTCTTTCATATTCTCAAGTCAATGGAACAAGCAGTGAATGGCCTTCCGGTGACGGGCGCACTTACAAAGCCCGATGACCGTCTTCTCATTTTGGTCGGCCACGACACCAACCTCGTCAATATCAGCGGGGTGCTCAATCTCTCTTGGCTCATCGACGGGCGGCGCGACGATACACCGCCTGGTGGAGCCCTCGTCTTCGAACTGTGGAAGAGCCGGAAGGACGGCGCGTATTCTGTGCGCACGTTTTATACCGCACAAACCCTCGATCAGATGCGCAATTCCGCACCACTGAGCCTCGCCAATCCTCCCCAGTGCGTACCGGTCTTTGTGCCCGGATGCAGCCAGCCCAATGCATCCTGCGAATGGCAGGCGTTTCAGCGTGCAATACAGGCAGGAACCGATCCGGCTTTTGTGAAGTAATTCGAATGGCTCGTTTGCTTCAGTGCAGATCTCGAATTCGCTGTTTCCTGTCAGCCGGTCGCTCCACCCTTGATCCGACGTTAGGCCGGGGGTGCCCCTTCCGCAGTTTCATCGCGGAAGGATGAGAGACCAAAACCCTTCACTCGCTCGCCCTCGATCGCAAGCTGTTTGTCTGGTGGTCCCTCAATTTTGAATTTCCCACCAGGCGAAATCTCAGCTAAGAAATCACCCTGACACTTTGCAGAGAATTACCGCTCACCAGCGCACAATGAGATTGGAAGAGTAGCGGCGGGGACCGCTTCAGCCCGCTCCTGGGGCCGAAACGAGGTACCCCCCACCCCCCTCCAATATTTTCGTTTTCCACAAAATCCTTGCAGATTATATGTGCAACACGTCATCCGCATTCCCGTCGGGGCAAGAGACCCATGAGCTATGCAGCGGGAAGCCAGGCGAACCCACCCCCTATTGCTTATTTTCTTTTCCACAGAAAACCTTGCAGATAATTACGGCAGCCTGCGCGCATGCCATAGCATCCTCATGCGAGCTTCTGCAGCGAAGCCGCGTCAGTTCCCGCCGATTGCTGCAACCCCAGAGGCGCTTTCCCCGTTGAGTTGAGTGAACTTCGGCTTCCCGGTTGCTTCGCCTCTGCGACCTGGTCCGTATCTCGGTGCCAGCCCCACAGTCCAACGCAGACTCGGCGTCGAGCACAATGCTCTCACCGCCAACAAGCACCCGCCATAGACAAGAACAAACATGACGGGGATCACCCAAAGCGCCGTCAACCCGCCTACCCACCCAGAAGACTGAGCTGAATGCGGACCAACCTGCTTCAACGCGAAGCACACCACGGCAACGCCGGCTGTGTGTGTCAGGTATAAACCAAAAGTGTGCTCGCGCGCGTCGACAAACGGCGCCCATACGGCACGCCTGATTCGCACGATTGCAAGCACCACGGCCACTGAATAAGCCTGGTTGGTGATGCGCAGCGTATTCAGTGGATCAATCGATCCTAAAGTCAAAAGCAGTTTCGACTCCGCGGTCGCGAGGCCGAGCGTAAGAAGAATCAGGCCAAGCATCACTCCCAGTGGAATCCGCGCCAGCCATTCTTCTAATTCCCGAAAATGCCATGCGCACCACGCCCCCAGCCATAAGTAGAAGACGAACCCGAAAGCGGCCTGTGTGTGGAGCACAGGAATCCAATGGCCGTAAATGTTGACGCCGTAGAAAAGGCTCGCTCCGAGGAAAACGAGTCCAGTCCGTAGGTGATGCAGAAACTGCTTGCAAGCAAGCAAAACCGCAAGGGCGATCAGCAGGTTGGGAACGAACCAGAATGCGGTATCGAACAGTGAGGTCTTGCCCGCCGCAAATGCCCGCCCCAGGCTAAGGCCTGCAGACCGCCCGTGCACGTAGTCCATAAACAGCCTCAGGACCACGAAAAACGAAAACCAGATTATCCAGGGAGTAAAGACATTTCTCAAGCGGCGTCCAAAGTAGGCAATCGGCCTGTATTTATCAACGCGTTCGCCGAAAAGAAACCCCGAAACCAGAAAGAAGCCGATGGTCCCGAACTTCAGCGGCTGCACCAGGTAAAAGAGAGGTGTAGGGGGCGCAGCAAGCCGCACCGCACTGGGATAGCCCTCAAGGGTGTGCATGGCGATGATCGCCGCCATCGAAATGAACCGCACGTTGTTGGCGAAAAGATGGTTGTCGTCGGCCCCGCGATTGCCGGTCGGCATCGCGCTGTGCTTTGGCAGGCCGACTCTCCGCGTCTGAGAACACGTGTTGCGGAGGCGCTCACTTGATGCCAAGGGTCTACCTCAGAGGTGTGGTTCACTCGAAGATAAGAGCGCACTCGCAAAAATGAAGGTGATGGCGAACACGCGCAATTCGGGTCATTGCATCGACGGGAATCGCTGTTTGATGTGTCGATTCGGAACAAGCAATCCAATCGTTGCTCGATTCAACTAAGGATGTCTTGGTTTTGCAGAGATCGATAAGCCGCAGAATGAGCTCTCGCGGAGTCAGAACCATCCTTCAGCCATTCAGGCTTCGGCGCGCACCAGCATGCAGGTGATGTTGTCGTGGCCACCGGCTTTTTTCGCCGCTTCCACAAGGCGGGCGCAGAGGTCTTCAAGTGAAATCCCGTTGGTCAGTAGCGATTCGATCACCGTGTCTGAAATCTCGCGTGTCAGCCCATCGGTACAGAGCAGAAACAGGTCGCCGGGCTCGGCTTCGAGGCCAAACACATCGGGTGTCACCCGGCATTGGGTTCCCAGCGCCCGTGTAATCACGTTCTTGAGCGGCGAACGCAGCGCCTCGGCGCGGGACATGCGCCCCAGCCGTACCTGCTCCTCCACCAGCGAGTGGTCCAGTGTGAGCTGCTCCAGATGGCCATTGCGCATCCGGTAGCAGCGGCTGTCGCCAATGTTCAGCACCCACACATGGCGCTCCTCAATTGCCAGCGCAACCAGGGTAGTGCCCATTCCGCTCAGCCGTTGGTTGCGCTGGGAGCGGGTGTAGATGAATTCGTTGGCCGTGATGATGGCGTGCTCTGCGGCTTCGGGCAGCGGTGTGGGGCCATTCTGGCTCCGGCCTGAAAGCGCGCGCAGCACCTCGTCCACCGCCAGCGAACTTGCAATCTCTCCCGCCGCGGCGCCGCCCATGCCGTCGCACACAAGATACACCCCGTCTTCGACGGAGAAGCCGAACGCATCTTCGTTCGAAGGACGCTTCCGGCCCCGGTCGGTAACCGCCGCAGCCGTGTAATGAAGGACCGCCGTGGCCAAGAAAGACCTCCGCAGCCCAGTGTACACGGGGCTGCAATCGCTGAAAACAGGCAAGTTCAGGCCCTAATGCGCGATCCGGGCGGAATCGGGCTTTGTTCGCGTGGCAGGCGCGGGTAGTTCATAAATCTGGATGGCGCCCGCGTCAAGGACAGCTACGCGCTTCCCTGAGGGGGAAATCGCCACATTGCCGCCCCCGTCGAGGACCGGACTGGCAGAAGCTTTGAGCGCCAGTTTCCCAACCTCAGCGTCAAATACCTCAACCACTTGGCCTTTCATATCTTCCGGGCTCAGCGGCGAAAAGGCATTCACCGGTTGATCCACTGTGACTGTCTCCCGCGCCACCCGCGAACCGTCCGGCGCCATCACCAGTATCGGCAGGATCTGAGTCGGCGGGGACGCAGTCTGCCATAGCCGGTGGCCCTCTGTCGACATGGCAACCACCATGCGCCCCCCAGCCATATCGCAGGTCGTCGCCAGCGCTTCCTGCTGTGAGATGAACTGCAGCGCCGGCGAACAATCCGACTCCACCTTGCCCAGAATCTTGCTGCCGCCGTCGAAGTAGTTTAGATTCAGCATCCAGTCCCGGCCAGCCCCGCGCAGGGCCTCGAGGTACCCGTCCGAGTTGACGGGCAGATGAACCGTCGTCCGCACATGGCTCACCAGCATCACCTGTCCTGAGACGCGATGCAGGATGCGCAACACGATATCCGCTTCCGCCGTGCCCCCCTGTTTGTCTTCTGAGATATTCGCTGCCGCCGTCGCAGGACTGGGTACCTCCCCCGGATGATGCTCTGCCGCAGAGGGTTCCTGCGAATCCGTTACCAGAAACTGTTGCGCCGGATCCATCTCAAGCCATTGCAGCGGCCCGGGGAAATGCAGCAACGGCTTCAGTTCTAGGGTCCCGTCTCCCTGCTCCAGATTGTCTCGATCGCGAAGCAGAAAATGGCCGTCATCCAGCATCCACAGATAGCGCGCACGGTCATGGAGCGTCCATAGCGCTTCGGTCTCAACCGTTCCCTTGGGCAGCGCCAGCACCACGGCACGAATCTGGCGCTCATCATCCCCTGGACCGGTGCGGCGGATAAGGCCGGGGGTGCGAAAGGTAAACAGCAGCCGGTTTTCGTCGAGAAAGTCCAGCGAGACAAAGCTTTCACGCATGCCTGCGTAGAGAGCGCCGGGAGGGAAGAAACCGAGTGGTTCAACAGGGATGGACAATGCAGGCGGTTGCGATGAAGTCACGGTGGGCTTGGGCGGCAGGGCATTCTTCTCTGGTTTACGGTGCCAGAACCAGGAGGGACCGTCCATCGCCTGCGCCGGGGTATAGAGGAGTCCGGCCGCGACCGCCAGCCACAGGCCCGCGCGCAGACAGAAACCAGCCTTCACGAGCCGCTTCGTCATCGACAACTATTCTCGCCGATGACGCCGGTTTTGGGCAGTGATACTCGTTACCCGGGCGTATGCGACAGTAGTGAAAGCAATGACAGAATTGGCAACATCCAGCCGGAAGCTCCGTTTTCTAGGCTATAGTGCCTGTGCCGTAGCCGGATCCCTTTGGGGCACCGGCTTCTATTTCGGCAGGCTAGCGCTCAACGAAATGAGCGTCGAGTACATGGTGCTCTACCGCTTTCTCTTCGCCTGCGTGGGCATGCTGCCCGTGGCGCTGGCCAACCGGGTCCGCTTCACATGGGGCGAAACGCGACTGCTGCTCATCTCCGCGCTCTTCGGAATCCCCGTCCAGTTCCTTATCCAGTTCCACGGCCTTGCTCTCACCACCGTCAGCCACGCTTCTCTCATGGTCGGCTCCATGCCCGTGCTGCTCGGAGTAGCCGCGGCTCTTTTTGCCGGCGAAAGTCTCGACATCATCGGCTGGATGGCCCTCGTCGGTTCCACTGTGGGCGCAGCGCTCATCGTGCTTGGCGGGCATCATGGCGCCATGAATCAGGGAGGTCCGTCGCTGGAGGGCGATCTGTTGGTAGTGCTCTCTCTCTGCACAGCGCTCGCCTGGATCCTGCTTAGCAAGAAGCTGATGCAAACCCATAGCCCGCGAGTGGTCACTGCGTACACCATCCTCACGGGGACTGCGATGCTCGCTGTGTGGGTTCTCGGCCCGTGGCTGCTTAATCCCCTGCTCCGACATAAGAGTCCGCCACCGCCATTTACCCACGTCAGCATTACCGCCTGGACCGCCCTCGCTATCGGCGGTTTGGCCTGCACCGCAACCACCACACTCCTCTGGAACTGGGGCATCCACCACGTTCCTGCCTCGCGTGCCGGTGTTTTTCTCAACATCGAACCGGCACTCGGCTCCTGGCTTGGAGTAAAGCTGCTTGGCGAGCATCTGGGGCCCTACGCATGGGCGGGCGGAGCGCTGATCCTGGGCGCGGCCATTATCCTCACCACCCGCGGCCAGGAACCCCAGCCCGACGTCATTCTCGAATGAGCACCATCTCGACCGAATTCACGATGAACAGTAACGATTCCGCCCGAATCCAAACCTTCGCTTCTCTTGAAGAAAACGCCGCGTGGCTGTTCCGGTTTCGAGCATCGGTCGACTTCGAAATCTCTCCATACCGCAAAAGGCCAATGCCCCTTACCACGTTACGGGGATTGAGAATCCCCGGATAGCCGATAAGCTGGAAGAGTATTTGCGGAGGACCATGTGACCCTTCTGACCTGGAGCCATTCATGTGCCGTCGGCGTGCAGGCGATGGACGACCAGCATGGCATCCTGATGGACACAATGAACGAACTGCACAAAGCTCTCGTGCGCGGCTGCACACGGGACCAGCTGGACGAACACCTTAAGCGCCTTAGCGAATTTTCGCGATTGCACTTCATTTGCGAAGAGCAGTTGCTCGAGCGTCATGGATTCCCCGGACTCCAGCAGCACAGAAATGCGCATCAGCAGCTTCTGCGCGAGATCACCGAAACCGTCGAACGCGTCGAACACAGCGAGGGCGTTGAGGTAGCCGCCCTGCTCTCCTTCCTTCGCACCTGGTATGGCAATCACATCGAAGGACTTGACCAGGAATACGGGAACTGGCTAAACGAGCGCGGCATTTACTAATCTGCGTTTGCTGTACGAATTACTGTGCCAATTCTGCAACTGTTCATTTTCAATTCCCGGTTTTTTCCACAGGATTCCCGCTCAACTTGTCGGCGTACTCGCCGATTTCTTTACTGCCGGCCTTTCGGCAGGAGAAATCGCATGTCTTTGATTCAATGGTCCAGCAAATTTTCTGCGGGAGTTGAAATGATCGACGCGCAGCACGGCATGCTCTTCGAGACCCTGAATGAATTGAATGACGCGATGATCAGCGGAATGACGAAGAGCCTGACCGAACCTCTCCTCCGCAATCTGCTGGCCCGCACCCGCGACCATTTCTCAGCCGAAGAGGCGATGATGCTCAATGCAGACTATCCAGGCCTGGAGCAACATCGCGCTCAGCACCACGAACTCACCGCGAAAATCGAAAGCTATGTCGCGCGCTTCGAGCGGGGCGACATCTCTCTGAATCCTCACTTGATTCATTTCCTGCGCGACTGGCTCAGCAACCATATACAGAAAGAAGACCGCGCTTACGGCCCTTCTATGCTCGCCCACGGATTAATGCAGGAAATTTGAGGATTGAGTCGCTGACGGTGGACGGACCTAACCTTCGAACGAAAGCTGCGCTGAAGCCCATACCGGCGGCGCGGGCTTGGGTTCCGACGAGAGATCGTAGACCAGCCGCTCCAGCACCAGCCGTTTGTCCGGTGGAGAAGAGCGCAATTCAAGATCGGCGCGTGCAATCAGCCGCAGTGCACGCGTCAGCTCGCGACGAGTCTTGTAACGGCGGGCCTGGCGAATCAGATCGTCGGCAGCAAACGGCGGAATGCGAAATCCCTGCCACAAGGCCTGCCAGATGGCGCGCGAGTCGCGCACATTCTTCTCCAAAATCACCAGCATCTGCCGGAAGGTTCGCGCCAGCATGTAGAGATGGCCAATCGCCGCGTCCTCGCCGGCATCGGAGCTGTTCAGCAGTCCGTGCAACAAAGCCAGGGCCCGCTCTCGATTCCGAGCACTGATCGCATCCGTCAGCTCGTAAAGAGAACGCTGCTTCGCCCCCAGCACCATCGTCTCTACATCGCCCAGCGTGATGCGGCCTCGGCCCATCGTATAAAGCAGCAGCTTCTCCAGTTCAGAAGCAATCATCATCATGTCCGCGCCCAGTGCGTCCACCAATTCGCGTGCAGCATCCGGTTCCATGCGGATTTCCGCCTGCTGCGCAGTGGCCACGGTCCAGCGCATCGCGTCTTCATCGCTCACTCGCGCAAGCTCCACCATGCCGCAGTGTTCGCCCAGTGTCTCCGATAACCGCTCGAAACGATTCTTGTCGTCCATCTCCATGCGCCGCGCGTCCGAAGGGATCCGCAAGAAATCCGCAACAAAAATCAGCAATGCCTGCGGGTTCGGCGAGCGAAAATAGCGCTCAAGCGCCGCAAATTCGTCCTTCTTTGCGCCACGCGTATAAAGCTGCCGCACGTTACGCACAAAGATCACCTGAAAAGGCGCCATCAACGACGGCGTCTGCGCTCGATCCAGGACTTCAAAAATCGATGTTCCGCTCAGGTCAAGATCGGAAAGGCAGAAATCCCGCATTTCCTGCGGTACAAAAGCCTTCAGGACAGCCGCACGACACCGGTCCAGCAGGAACGCCTCATCACCGGCGAAGACATAACCGGGCTTGAGTGGCCCGCGCCCTGTGCCGGCAGCTTCAATCTCCGCCACAAAACGGCCCACGGCGCTGAATCCCGCACCCCAGCGCGTGGTGCTCAACTTTCCACGCTCTCTAACACCAGCCGGGTGATGAATTGAACGATCATTCTGCTCCAGAATAACCTTCGCGGGCCTGACCTGCCAGCCCTGATGAAAAAGGTTGCCAAAATCGGCAAGAGCTCTGCCCGTCGTAACTTGCAAGCAAGAGGATGAAACCCTTCCAACTTTGCGACGTGTTAACCGAACAGTAAGTAATGCCCGCAGCCATGGTTACCGATTGGACTTTCGTAACGCCACTTCCACCCGATCCCTCGCCGCATTTTCATTGCCGTTTACCTGGGCTCTCGCTACACTCAGCGCAAATGAATCGATAGATTCATTCCCTCCCCCATAACCCGGGCGGCGCAAAGACTCCCCCGTCCAAGCGCCGCCCATAAACCTCGAGTGGGGTGAGTCTGAAGTTCATCCCATAAATGAACTGTCACCCTGAGCGAACGGGGCCCCAAAGGTCTTTCTGTTTGGCGGTGGTGAATCGAAGGATCTGCTTTTGTCTTTTGTGAGTTCTGCAATGCATTTCAGACTCACCGCACTACAACCCTTCCAGCACATCGGCAACCAATGCCCGCGCAAAATCGCGCGACAACCGCTCCACTGCCGCCGGGCTCTCATCGAGAAACGTCGGCAAATCCGTTGTCGACTGATACTGCTGGCGGAAGACGTAGTTCTTGTTCTCAAACAGAACCTTGCCCTCCCGATCCGTCAGCGTCACTGAGATCACAATCGTAATCAGAAAGCTCGACGACTGCTGAGTTGAGGTGTTGTAAGTGAGAGGCGCGACCGTCTGTTTCAAAATCGTCCCATGCAGCACCACGTCAGGATTGCCACCCGTATCCGGCGTCACCTTCAGACGCGAACGCGCTGCAAATTCGCGGATCACCGCATCGGTCATCACCGCCTCTGTGTGGTACGCCACCGTCCGCGTGGCAAACACAGGGACTGACATCGTCCGCGTATCCGGCGGCAAATGCGTGGCTGCGCCCAGCGTGTGATAGCCGCATCCGGCCACACAGGCAAGCGGCGCGGCGAGAGCCAGCAGAAGAAAACGGTGAATCATCCTGGGTCCATTGTAGCGGCTTCCTTTTCACTGCCGGGATGCGCTCAGTGACTCGGTTTCAAGTAAACCATCTTCTCCACCAGGTTAGAGGCCAGCATATAAAGAGCGTTGCGCTTCACAAATGGAGCGTCCCAGTTCATCGTCGCTCCCGTGTCGCTTGCGTGGTCAAGGAAGAATTGCTCCATGAGCGAGAGGTCTGCGTCGCTCCAAATCACATCCCCATTGTTAGCGGTCAGTGTTGCACTGGACTTGCAGGTTACCTTCCACTCCGCTTGACCCACAGAGACGATCCGATTCACGCGATGAGCGCTCTCGTTAAGGATTGTCACCGAGAGTGTCGCATCGGCAGATCCCGCATCGTCGGAGCTGATTGCATGCAGGCCGCCCATCTCTCGTCCGAATCGGTTGTTGATTTGGAGTATCACCGAATTCTCGAGCCGTGAAGCGGTGATATGCTGCGTTTCTGAAGCATTCGTCACCACAACGCGAATCGTGCGTACCCCTTCCAGCGGCCTCAGGGGTGGAGGTGGAGGTGGATTGCTGACAATCGGCCCAAAGCACGCGCCAATGGCCAGGATCCCCAGTGCACAACCGGCCGTCAGCAGTTTCTTTCCCAGCATGGCGGCATTCTACCCGGCGGGGTCACACATTTCGTCGGCTGAATGTGCACTTTGCCGATGTGCCACACCGCCGGCGCCGGCTCACACCCAGGCTGTCACCAGCATGCCTAAACCCAGTGGAGAGAGTTTCAGTCCGTCCGCACGATTGGCAAAGTAGAGATCATTCAGCTTTCCTGAATCGACCTGTTCGATGCGCTGAAACCCTGCCCGCCGCAACTCCGACTCCAGCGTCTCCGGCGTGAAGAAAAGCCGGAAAGGCTCTCCAGCCGCCGCCACTCGTCCTGCAAGCGCGTCAAATGCCTTGCGCCCCAGCGTGCTCAGGGTCTCTCGATCTACCGCGTAATCGAAGCTGACCCCAGTGCCGGGCGGCAATCGTGCGATGGTCTCCAATGTAGACCGAAACGCCGCGAGCGTGAGGTACGGAACCACCCCCAGCCATCCAAAGAACGCCGCACTCCCCGCATCGAATCCCGCCTCTCCAAGCCCTTCGGCCAGCGTATGGTGTTCAAAGTCCAGCGGAACAAACGTCAGCCCTTCGGGCAACGAAATCCCCGCAGCGTCGAGCATCGAGCGCTTCCATGCCTGCGTGGCGGGAAAATCCACCTCGAAGACCCGGAGCGCAGGAAAGGGATTGCGATACGCGAATGTGTCCAGGCCCGCGCCAAGCACAACGTACTGCGTCATTCCCTTTGCAACAGCCGCCGCCAGATGATCTTCGGCGTAGCGGCTGCGCGCGGCCATGAAACCGCGAAAATCGCGCCCCACCGGGTGCATCGCCCGTTCCATCTGGCGCGGAAACCCCGTCCCCACCAGGCGCACCGCGATGGGATCGTCTAGAACCGGGGGCCGGTCCATCAACTGGTGCGCGGCGCGGCGAATGGCCACACCGAGAGCGGTCTTGCTGGCGCGGCCTGCCTCCATGTTTTGCAGTGTAAATCACACTCAATGCACACCTCGGCTCGCCCCACGTACCATAACCCACATGAACTGGATTGGATGGGCTTTGCTCTCCGCTGTCTTTGCCGCCGCCACCGCTCTGCTGGCCAAGGTCGGTGTGGCGCATGTGGATTCAAACTTGGCCACCGCCATTCGCACCAGCGTGGTCGTGGTCTTTGCGTGGGCTATCGCGATCGGCCTCGGCAAGCACGGCGAAATACGCCTCCTTGACCGTCGCACCGTGCTCTTTCTCGCACTCTCCGGCATTGCCACTGGACTTTCGTGGCTCTGCTATTTCCGCGCATTGCAGTTGGGGCCGGCCTCGCGCGTGGCCCCGCTCGACAAGCTCAGCGTGCCGTTGGTTATGGTCTTCGCATGGCTGATGCTGGGCGAAAAAATCACCGCGCCTGTGCTCGCCGGCGGCTTGCTGATCACCGTGGGAGCCATCGTGATGGTTCTCGGCTGAACTTGCGAATTCGCTTGCCTATACTGAATACATCGAATCCACGTTTGCACCCCGCACAAGGCTCATTTGACCGCTGATCTCCAAACCGCACCCCGCCCAGCCACGCCGCCGCGCCGCATCATCCTCACCGGCTTCATGGGCTCCGGCAAAACCACAGTCGGCCCGCTCGTCGCCGCACGCCTCGGCTGGCGTTTTGTCGACGTCGATGACGTAATCGAAGCCGAAGCCAGTGCAAAGATCACCGAGCTTTTCGCCCACCATGGCGAGCCAGCATTCCGCGATCGCGAGTATGCGACCATCGCTCGCCTCGTCGCCGGCGATGAACTGGTGCTGGCCCTCGGCGGTGGCGCCATTGAGCGCCCCGAAACCCGCGATCTCCTGCTCAACACTCCCGGCACACTCCTCGTCCATCTCGAAGTGGAGTTGGCCACCACCCTCGCCCGTTGCAGCGGCACTGAAAACACCCGCCCCGTCCTCGCCGATCAGGCCAATCTCGCCAGCCGCTACCAGCGCCGTCTGCCCCTTTACCGCGCCGCGCATGTCTCCATTCGCGTGGATGAACTCACCCCAGATCAGATTGCAGATGCCATCCAGCAAGCTGCAGGCATGTAGCAATCGCAACAATCGCGACGGCAATTCGGCAGATTCTCCCCCGCTTGTTATCATCAAAACAGGCGCATCGCGTTCTAAGCCTTGCCGCCGAGATCTTCCCGCTTCACCATGACTCCCGCTTCCCAGACCGCAACCCCGGCAGAACTCGCCGCGTCACCCGCTGAGCCGGTCGCACACGGCGCGGGCCATCTGCATGCGCCGCGTCCCGGTTCCACGGCGACGTTGATCCACGACATCCGCGAGCTGTTCAAAGTCCGCGTCACAGGGATGGTGCTGGTCACTGGATGGGCCGGTTTTTACCTTGGGTCAATGCAGTCCGGCATCTCCAGCGTGCAGCGCGGCCTTCTCGATACTCTCTTCGGCATCGGCCTGGTCTCCGCCGGAGCCGGCGCGCTCAACCAGGCCCTCGAGCGCACCACCGACGCGCTCATGATCCGCACCGCCGACCGGCCGCTTCCTTCCGGGCGCATCTCGCTCACGCAGGGCATTCTCGCGGGAATCGGCGCGCTGGCGCTGGGCGCATGGTGGCTGTTGCTCCACACCAATCTGCTCACCGTATCTCTAGCGTTGCTCACTGCGTTCACTTATGTTGCCATCTACACGCCGCTCAAGCGCGTCACCAGCCTGGCCACATTCATCGGCGCATTTCCCGGCGCCATGGGCCCGCTACTTGGCTGGACCGCGGCCCGCGGACGCATCGAGTGGCCTGCCGTCGCCCTCTTCGCAATTCTCTTCGTGTGGCAGTTCCCTCACTTCATGGCCATCGCCTGGCTCTATCGCGACGATTATGCCCGCGCCAACATTCGTATGCTGCCCGTAGTGCAGCCCGACGGATGGTCCACCGTGGTCGAAGCCCTGTTCTATGCCGTCCTGATGATTCCCGTCAGCCTGGCTCCGTGGAAGCTGGGCTTGGCAGGTCCCGTCTACGCGGTGCTGGCCACACTGCTGGGGTTTTTCTACCTCGCCTACACCATCCGCTTCACCCGCATTCTCCGCCCCATCCCCGCCACCGAGAGCCGTATGGTGGCGCGCGATTTGCTTAAGGTGAGCGTCATCTACCTGCCTTTACTTCTCACCACGCTCATGCTCTGCGCTACCGCGGTGCACTAAGGAACCATGAACACCCTCGCACCTTCATCCCGGCCTCAATCAGGCACCCGTTCTGGCAATCGCCGCCATTCTCGTCATCAGTGCGGCAGCCACGTTGTTTTTGTTCTGGCTCATTTACATTCATCCCGCCTCGGCAACCAGCACCCAATACGCATTCCTGCCCGCGCTCAATGCCGTTCTCAATGGCCTGGCCGCGATATCGCTCCTCATTGGCTACACCTTCATTCGCGCCCGGCGCATCAAGGCGCATCGCGCCGCCATGATCACAGCATTCGGATTCTCGACGCTGTTTCTGATCAGCTACATCCTGCATCATGCGCTGCACGGCGATGTCCGCTACCCCGCCCACGCAGCGCTGCGCTCTGTCTATCTGCCGCTGCTCGCCAGCCACATTATCCTCGCCGTTGTCGCGCTGCCCATGGTGCTGGTCACGTTTTTCTTCTCGCTGAGCGGGAGAATTCCCCAGCACCGCAAAATCGCGCGCTGGACTTTTCCGCTCTGGCTCTACGTTTCCGTCACCGGCGTCATCACCTACGTCATGCTGCGCCTCGCGCAAGGATAGAAAGCCATGTCCGCTCTTCCTCGCGCCGCCGATTCCTCTCGCCCCATATCCAGGATGCCCGACGACGGCACCCGTCAGTTGCTGCAATGGGGTGGTGCAATGGTAGGCGCGGGCCTGCTCGCGGCCATCCTTCTCGAGACCTTGCTGGGCGGGTTTACCCGCACCGGCGCCAGCACCAACACCGGATGGTTTGCGCTCATCGTGGCCTTGATGTGCATCCCTTTCGGCAGCTTGCTGCTCACCCTCGGCATCGCCAAATGGCTGCGCAACCGCGGCCTCGCACGCGACCGCTGACGTTCTGCTATTCTTTCTCGTTACAGCGGAGTGCACAAATATGGCGAAATCCGTCAACAAAGTCATCCTTTTAGGCAATGTGGGAAAAGATCCCGAGACACGGTCCACTGGCGGAGGTACCCTGGTGGCCAACTTCACTCTCGCCACCAGCGATCGCCAGAAAGATGCGCAAGGCAACTGGCAGGACCGCACCGAATGGCACAATCTGGTGGCCTTCACGCGCCTCGCCGAGATCGTGCGCGACTATGTCAAAAAGGGCTCCAAGCTCTACGTCGAAGGAAAGATTCAGACTCGCAGCTGGGACGATAAGGAAACCGGCGCAAAGCGCTATCGAACCGAGATCATCGTCAACGACCTCTCGCTGCTTTCAGGCCGCGAAGAAGGCGGTTCCGGCGGATACTCCCGCGCTGCCGGTTCTTCCAGCTCGACTGCCAGCTTTGACCAACGCCCGCCCGCTGGCCAGGACGACTACGCCCATCAGGCCGAGATCTCCGATGACGATATCCCCTTCTAGGGATTACCTCCGGAAGAAACGTAAACAATTAAACTAAGCCAGTAGTAGTCGAGCCGTGGGAAAGTGGGAAACGCGAAGCGTTTCCCAAGGAAGCGAAGCTTCCCTCTTTTCCACAGCTTTCGCGCAAATGCAATCTGCACTGCCGATTTCAGGTACTACCGCCCTGGCTGACACTTCCGGAATACCCCCATGAAATTGCCCTGGCCGGATAACCACGTTTCCTCGGGCATTAATCAAGACGATCGCAACTTCAATGCATCCAGATCGATATCTCAGGGCCGCACTCTGGATTGGACCCAGGGTTCGGAGAAGCGCGGATCCGTAGTGGGCATCCTCGCGCTTCAGCTCTGTGAATCGCATGCGGAGAAGCGAGGGGCACCCCTTCGGGCTAACTCCGCAGCCGTAAAGAGTCGGCGTTGATTAGGGGAAAGCCTTGGTTTGGGTACTAAATAGTCAAGAATGAAGCTTCTGGACTACACTGTTTCGTACCCCGTAAAGGGCCTTTGAAATTGATCCTAAGAATCGC
Source organism: uncultured Acidobacteriota bacterium (assembly GCA_963725945.1). GTDB lineage: Bacteria > Acidobacteriota > Terriglobia > Terriglobales > Acidobacteriaceae > Telmatobacter. The sequence continues at coordinate 62,929 of CAVSAW010000024.1, forward strand.
AGGACAAAAGCGAATTTGGTGTGTGGTCGTCCCGATGGTGCTTCTGGTGCTGTTGCTGGGAGCCACGTTTGGAGCGGTTTGGCATCACCATGCCAACTCTGCTTCCGACACCTGTTCACTTTGCCATCTAGTCATCGCACCCACGGTGGCAGGCATCCGCGCATGCCTCCCGGTCCCCATGGGCGCCGGACCTGCTCCTCAATACATTAACTTTATTGCTCAAACTGCTCCGCAACAAATTCCTGCCCGCGCTCCTCCCGCATAGAGCCTGCATACCTTCCGTGCCGCTTCGGCACGCCCAATCAGTGTAAGTGTCTTGCGAAGGAGGCAGATTGCCCATGCGCATGCAGCGCTCGTGCTTTTCTATTCTGTTCATTTCGGTTTTGGTGTTAGAAATCGCCGGCGCACAATTGCTCCCCGCGCAAAGTGCGTCGCCTCCCTCTCCGCAGGCAAATACGCTTGCGCAGAGGCCCGGCGCCAGAACCATTTCGCTCGACGATGCAATTCAGTTGGCCCTCCAGCACAATCACAACGTTTTGGCCGCGCGCACCGTGATTCAGCAGAACGAGGCAGAAGAAACAACGGCAAATCTTCGACCGAACCCGGTTCTGCTGGGCGATTCACAGTTCCTGCCTATCTTCCAGCCGAGCCAGTTCAGCGCCGATTACATTGATAATACGGCGCAGTTTGACCTGGGCGTAAGCTACTTATTCGAACGCGGAAAGAAACGGCAACATCGCTTGCAGGCCGCCAGGGATGTGACAGCCGAATCACGTTCCCAGGTCGCTGATAACGAGCGAAGTCTCATCTTCAGTGTGGCTTCGCAGTTTATCAATGTTGAACTGGCCGAATCAACGCTGGAACTGGCAAACAAGGATCTTAAGAGTTTTCAAGACACGCTGGATATTACTGAAGCACGTTATAAAGCGGGCGATATTGGCGAGGATGACCTGCTGAAAATGAAGCTTCAGATGCTCCAGTTCCAGACGGACGTATCCGCTGCAGAGCTTTCCAGAGTGCAAGGCCTTTCGGATCTCCGGCAGCTACTCGGCTATGAATCGATAGACGCTGACTATGACATTGCAGGGGCGTTTGATTACCAGCCAGTAACTGGGAATCTTGAAGACTTTCAGGCAAAGGCGCTCCAAGGCAGGCCAGACTTGCGCGCAGCGCAGTTAGGCGTAACCGCGGCAAACAGCCAGCGGGCGCTGCAACAATCCATCGCCAAGCGAGATGTAACAGGCCAGGTCAGTTACACCCACCTCAGTTACTCCAACGACGTCTCGCTGTTCGGTCAAATCCAAATGCCCATTTTCGATCGCAACCAGGGGGAAATCGCCCGCACCGGGTTCGCCATTACCCAGGCCCAGGAACAGGAGAAATATACAAGCGGGCAGGTACTGACCGACGTGAGAGATGCTTTTGAGAACGTTCGCTCGAACGACAAGATCATCACCCTTTACCGGTCTGGCTATCTCGATGATGCGCAGCAATCCCTGGATATCACCGAGTTTGCCTACAAGCGCGGAGCTGCAAGCCTGCTTGATTTTCTCGATGCCGAACGCAGCAATCGAGCCATTCAACTCAGCTACAGACAGGCACTCGCAACATACCTCCTCGCGCTCGAACAGCTTCGCGAAGCCGTAGGAACCAGGAGCCTGCCATGAAGAATCGACTTATCGCCGGCCAACGCATTCAGTGCGCAATGGCGCTTGCCTGCCTTGTTGCACTCACGGCCTGCCACTCGAATGACGGCGAGCAGGCGAGCCAGATGACTTCGTTCTCTGCCAAGGCTACCAAATCCGCCACCCCGCAGCTGTTTGACATTCCGCAAGATCAGATGTCGCATGTGCAAGTTGTCACGGTTGGGCCGACCACGCTCAAGCGGACCCTTAGGCTTACGGGTGCGGTTGCGTACAACGCCTTCAAAACCACGCCCGTCATCACTCAGGTAGGCGGGCCGGTCAGCAGGATTCTCGTGGTCCCCGGCGAGCATGTGAAGGAGGGGCAGGCAATGCTTGACGTAAGCAGTCCCGACTATTCCCAGTTGCTCGACGCATATTTGAAGGCGGCGGATTCGCAGCGGCTGGCGTCGAAAAACTTCACCCGTGCACAGGAACTCTACGCGCACCATGCAATTGCGGAAAGGGACCTGGAGCAGGCCGAGTCCGATCGCAACCAAGCCCAGGCCGATCTGAATGCGGCCGAGCAAGGGATGAAGATTCTCGGAATAAAGGATCCGAACAGCCTCGCTACCGCTCCTTCTTCTGCGCAAATCCCGGTGCTGGCGCCAATAAGCGGCGAAGTGGTCGAGCGCCTCGTCTCCCCAGGACAAGTGGTTCAGGCAGGTCAGACGCAGGCCTTTACCATCTCTGATCTAAGTACAGTCTGGGTATTGGCAAATGTCTACCAGGCGGACCTTGCCTATGTTAAAAGCGGCGACGATGTCGTTGTGCAGACGGACGCATACCCCGGTAGCTTCCACGGGAAAATCTCCTACGTCTCCCCTGCCTTGGACCCAAATACTCGAACCCTGCAAGCACGCATCATTGTCGATAATCCCGGCGAAAAACTAAAGAGAGACATGTATTGCACCGTTACAGTGACAGCGGGTTCCATCTCAAATATCGTGGCCGTCCCCGACTCGTCCGTCCTGCGTGATGACAATAACCAGCCGTTTGTCTATGTCAGTACCGGTACAAATCAATTTGGCCGGCGCGATGTCGATCTTGGTGAAAGCCAGAACGGCCAGACCAGGATTCTAAAGGGCATTTCCGTTGGAGAGAAAGTTGTCGGTGACGGCAGCTTGTTTCTTCAGTTTGCTAATTCGCTGCAACACTGAGGAGGCAGGTTCGCATGATTAATCGCATCGTGCAATTCGCTCTGCGGCAACGAATGTTTGTCTTGCTGTTGGTTGCCTTTATCACAGTCGGTGGAATCGTCTCATTCATCAACATGCCGGTGGACGCCTATCCAGATCTCTCGCCGCCCATGGTCGAGATCATCACCCAATGGCCGGGACACGCATCGGAAGAAATCGAACGCCTCGTCACCGTTCCCACTGAAGTCGAAATGAACGGCGTTCCAAAGATGTCCGTCATGCGCTCCATCTCGCTGTACGGGCTCTCAGACGTCATCCTGACATTTGACGAAGGTACAGACGATTACTTTGCGCGGCAAGTGGTGTTCCAGCGCCTCAGCGAAGTCACCTACCCTACCGGAGTCACACCCTCCCTTGCGCCGCTTGCAAGCCCTTCCGGACTCGTCTATCGATATGTCCTCGAAAGCCCCGACCGCACGCCTCAGGAGCTGAAGACCTTTGAAGACTGGGTGATCGAACGTCAATACAAGCAGGTTGCCGGCGTCGCTGACGATTCCGGGTTTGGCGGAACGGTCATGCAGTACCAGGTGGTACTCGATCCCGCCAAGCTCTATGCATATCACCTCACCGTACCGGCTGTGATTCAGCAGCTGTCAGTGAACAACTCCAATGCAGGCGGCGGATTCTATCCGCAGGGCGGCCAGATCTACTATGTCCGCGGCTTGGGCCTCATCCGCGATACCTCCGACATTGGAAACATCGTCGTGGGCTCTCAAAACGGCGTGCCCATCCGAATCCGCGATATCGGGGATGTCGTCATTGGAAACGCCCCACGTCTAGGCGAGTTCGGATTCAATAGAACAGATGATGCGGTAGAGGGCGTCATCATGATGCGTCGCGGCGAGCAAACCCAGGACGTGTTGAAGGGCGTTGAGGCGAAGACCCAGGAACTGAATCAAAGCATTCTGCCGCCCGACGTAAAAGTGCGCCCCTACTACGATCGCAGCGATCTTGTCGAATTGACGATCACCACGGTCGAGCACAACATGGTTCTGGGAATGGCCCTCGTCTTCCTTGTGCTGATGGCTTTTCTTGTGAGCATCCGCGCCGCCGTGATAGTGGCGCTCACCATTCCCCTTTCCTTGCTCTTTTCCTTCATTTTCCTGCATGCACAGGGAATTCCTGCGAATCTGCTCTCCATCGGCGCCATCGACTTTGGAATTTTGATTGACGGAACCTTGGTGATGGTCGAGAACATTTTCCGCGAGTTGGGTGTGCGCGAAGGCCAGACCTATGATCTGAGACACGTCATCATCGAGGCGGCGAAGGATGTCGATCGTCCCATCTTCTACTCCGTCGCCGTGATCATTGCTGGCTACCTGCCGATCTACGCGCTCAGCGGGCCTTCAGGGAAATTGTTCAAGCCGATGGCCGACACAGTGGCTATCGCACTCGTTGGTGCGCTCATCCTGACGCTGACGCTGGTTCCCGTCCTGTGCGCCTATTGGTTCAAGAGAGGTGTTCACGAGCGTGTAAACAAGCCTTTTGAATGGGTCAAGGATCGATATGCAGTACAGCTCGAGTGGTGCCTCGATCACCACAAAACAACCTTGCTTGGCGCCGTCTTGATTCTCGGTGCAACATTCCTGCTGATTCCTTTCATCGGCGGAGAGTTTATGCCCCATCTCGATGAAGGCGCTCTCTGGGTAAGAGCAACCATGCCGTACACGGTTTCTTTTGAAACCGCGAGTAACTTCTCTCCCCAGGTTCGCAACATCCTGATGAAGTATCCAATGGTGACCGATGTTGGCTCAGAACTCGGCCGTCCAGACGATGGCACTGACCCGACAGGGTTTTTTAATGATGAATTCTACGTAGGCTTGAAGCCTTACAGCGATGCCTCGTGGAGAACCGGTAAGATCCACACCAAGGCGGAGCTGACCGAAGACATACAAAATCAACTCCAGGCATTCCCCGGCGTCATCTTCAATTACACGCAACCCGCCGAGGATGCGGTCGATGAGGCCCTGACGGGGCTCAAGAGCGCGCTCGCGGTCAAGATATATGGCCCCGATCTCAATGTTCTCCAGAGCCAGGCGCTTGAAATCAAGCGCAGGCTCTCGCAGGTGCCTGGGTTCACTGAACTGACAGTCGTGCGCGAACTCGGTCAACCGAGCCTGATTATCGATGTCGACCGCGACAGGATTGCCCGCTACGGCGTCAACGTGGCCGACGTTGAGGCCATCGTCCAAGCTGCCGTGGGTGGACAGGCGGCTACGCAGGTGATTCAAGGTGAAAAACTTTTCGACCTTGTCGTGCGAATGAAGCCTGAATTTCGTGAGAATGCGCAACAGATCGGCAACCTCCTTGTCGGCACGCCAACGGGCCAACAAATTCCTCTAAGCGAACTCGCCGATATTCACGAGTCCGGTGGGGCGTCGTTTATTTATCGAGAAAACAACTCGCGCTATATTGGAGTGCAATACAGCATCGAGGGGCGGGATCTCCAGAGCGCCGTGCGCGAGGGTCAGAGGTCCATCGCCGACATCGCAAAATCGTTGCCGCCCGGATATCAGCTCACCTGGGGCGGAGAGTACGGAGAATTGCTTCAGGCAGAACAGCAGATGGAATATATCGGCCCGATGGCCATACTTATCATCTTCATGATCTTGTTCGCCCTTTACGGAAACTTCAAGTTTCCCATCACCATTGCGATCGGTGTCATCATCACCGTGCCAGTCGGCGCCTTGATCGCACTCAAGTTGACCAACACTTCATTTAGCGCCTCCTCGGCGCTCGGCTTGCTCGCGCTGATGGGCGTTTCGGTCGAAACTGCCGTGATCCTGGTCTCCTACATCAATAAGCTTCGCCTCGAAGGCAAAGACATCCGTACCGCGACCCGCGAAGCTTCGCTCTTGCGTCTTCGGCCAATCATGATGACGGCTCTTGTCGCCTGCCTGGGACTCTTACCCGCGGCACTCTCTACCGGTATCGGCTCCGATACGCAGAAGCCCTTTGCCATCGTAATCGTAGCCGGCCTCATTTCACGGCTCTTCTTAGGTTTCTTCGTGAACCCCGTGCTGTATGAGATGGTCGCTCATGATGGAGATGTCCTGCAGGTCTGACCTCCACTGATCTTCCATCAAAGGTTTTAGGGAACTGATGGCCAGGATCACGATGGCGAGATGAAATAACCTCCGCGAATCGGAGCCATCCGCACTACTCGGCTTTCGCCAGCTTCTCAATCAGCACATCTCTTCGCTGATTGGCAAGCGAGTCTGCGTTGCCCAGTACGCGCATCCAGGCATAGAACGATACGCCGGCAAGCGCAACAAGAATTGGCGCCGCCAGCCACAGCCTGCCAAAGACTGTGCAAAGCCCGATCACTCCTGCACCCACGCCGAGAATGGCGCCCTGGATCAGCATGCTGAGCAGCGCGTTGGCCTGCGATCCCTGCTGGCGCCCGATCCGTCCCAGGTTCACGCGGTATGGCATCGTGAGTGAAAGCACGTTTCCTGCCGCCAGGTTGGCCGGCAACGCGAAGATAAGCCATCCCAACGTGGCAGCCCCCACCGCAGCGTTGGGAAGTCCCACGCGCATGCCGGCCAGCACGCGCGGATACGCATTGCGACCAGGGCGTAGAGAAATCCGTGAAACAGATTCTTGGCCAGCAGAAAAGTTCGAATCGGCGTGGGTGAAAGAAACAACAACTGAATTCCCTTCCCCTCGCCGCCCAGGTTGTTGTAAATCAAATGCGTGAATCCGAGCAGCCCGTAGGCTACGCACAGCGGCAGAGCCAGTTGAAAGGGATGCTTTGAGACAGCCGGACCGTTTCGAAATAAGCTGCCGATAATGAACACCATTACCATCGGCACACCCACCGCATAAAGCTGCGTGGTTGAGCGCAGCATCGTGCGCAGCTCCTTCCCGATCACTGCCGACATCGGTCCCGAACCTTCAAGCAGCCACGCGGCCTCGCGCTTCGCTGCCTTCTTGCGGCTGGGAGCTTCGCCCAGGTTCTCGCCTCGGTATTCGGCGCGAAGTCGCGCTGCCAGCACACCGCCCACGCCAATCACCCAGAGCCCGAGCAGGCCCAGCGATTCCGTTGCTGCAGCCGATGACCCTTCGGCGGCTTGTTGCACCGCGGTTGCGGCCAGCCCCGGTGGCAGCCATGCCTGCACCGCATCGAACCTTTTGAACCACGGCGCCAGAACTGTCTGCCTCTGCTTGGCGAGAGCGTGCTCCGCGGGGCCGTTGGGCCCTTGAAACCTCCCCTGCCGCACCGCAGGATTGAGCAATTGCATGCTTACGATCAGCAGTAGAAAGATCGCGCTCACGATCTCCCGCGTGCGCCGTTTGGCAAGCCAGCGATCAATCCAGGCCAGAACGGCGCGAGCCAGAATAATGTTGAAGGCGGCAAAGCTCACCAGCAACAAGGTGTTCCAGCCGATCATTCCCGGCCTCGCCACGGTGATTCCGCAAAAGATGCCAAGGCAGCACAGCCCGCCCAGCAGTGAAGATATATCCAGAAGGCCGAAGACCAGAAACAGCAGGTAGTACGATCCGAAATTGACCGGGTAGCGCAACAGGCCGCCCATATCGAACTGTTCCTGGAATGACGCCAGCGCCACCGGAATCGCCTGCCAGATAAGGCATACGACCCAGAATTCGATCGGCATCAGCAGCCACATATTCCGCGTCGCAAGCATGTGGGCCACCACGCCCGCCGCCACTCCCAGTGCCAGTCCCATGCTCCCGTAAACGAGGAAAGTGATCGTGCGCGCGCCCAACTCAAACATGCCTGCGTTCGAGCGCAGGCTGTTCTTCAACATCTGCCAGCGCATCGTCGCCAGCGCGGCGTACTGCGTACGCGCCAGGCCGCTGAAAAGCCCCGTACTCATCGCCGGCAATCTCTGATTTCCCAGCGCGCTCAAGTCAGCCATGAGAGCTCCTGCGCCTGCTCTTGCCCGCTGGCGCCCACAATCGACAGGAAAATCTCTTCAAGCGTCAGCTTCTGCGTACTCTCCGCGCCCGGCAGCGCGCTCGCCACGCCCGCGCGCAGGTCTTCAATTGAGCCGTTCGCCACCAGCCGCCCCTGATGAATGATGGCCACGTGGCTGCACAGCCGCTCCACAATCTCCAGCACGTGCGTCGTAAGAAAGATCGTCGCGCCGCGCTGGATCATTCCCTGCAGCAGGGTCTTCAGCATTCCGGCGGCGATGGCGTCCACGCCCTCAAACGGCTCATCGAGAAACAGCACTTTGGGGCCGTGAATCACCGCCGCAGCCAGCGCCAGCTTTTTCTGCATCCCATGCGAAAAGTCGGTCACCATCTTCCTGCGCTCGCTGGCCAACTGCATAAACTCCAAAAGCTCTTCCGTTCGCCGATTCGTAGTCTCCCGGTCCAGCCCATACATGCGGCCCACAAAACGCAGATACTCCGGCGCCGTCAGCCGCCCCAGCAGAGCCATGCCTTCAGGAACCACGCCGATCTGCCGCTTCAAATCCAGCGCACCCGATCCAAACGGCTGGCCCAGAATCTCCACGGTCCCCGCGCTCGGCTCCAGCAGCCCGGTGAGCATCTTGATTGTGGTGGATTTGCCCGCCCCGTTCGGCCCCAGAAAGCCGAAGAACTGCCCTGAAGCCACGCTTAACGTAACATCCTCGACGGCGGTCAGCGCACCGAAGCGTCGGGTAAGGCCATGAGTTTGAATCGCCGCGATTTCCATCTTCGGCAAGGATAACAAGGTCAGCCGTCCGCAACCAAAGAGGCGTCTGGAGTAACATCGTGAGTCGAGGAGACGCAGAATGCTCCAGAAGCTCGCGGGCAGGCTCAAATGGGAACAGGTTGGTAATGGCATCCGTGTGGAGATCCCGGCGCGCACTGACTGGTGGATCGTTCCATTTGCAATCTTTCTATCCGTGTCTGGAGGGACCGATTGGTACTACACACCAGATGCCGTCGCCCGCGATGCTGTGTCCAGCCGAGTTTGGATTGTTGTCATCGCTTTCATCCTCATAGCCTGCTTCTTTGTTTGTTGGCTAATCTGGGGCCTTACAGGCAAGACCATCGTCTTACTGGATCAAACAGAATTGAAGATTCAGCGTCGAGTTCTCGGCATCGAGTGGGATGAGCGGCGCCTTGCAACCAATGACGCGTATTCCTTGAGATACACGCCACCCACGGAGATTTGGGCATTTAGAACCGATACCGATCCCAACACCAGCAAGCTAATGATTCAATCGTCAGGAAAGGCGTACTCCTTTGCCCGCGGAATTACTGAGAGAGAAGCGTGCGCGCTGATTGACCGCATGATGGAAGTCCATTCATTTCCAAGAGACCGCGCACTCGATCAGGTCGGCATCACCCGCTAAGTTCGGACTACGCTTCTTTCGGTCCAACTACGACGCCCAGCGGATCATTGTCGCGATCCGTAACCTCGACAATCGCCGCCATCCGTCCCGCCAGCTCCGGCGCCCAGCTTCCCTCCGGCGCGCGCCAGCTCCAGTTTCCCGAGGCTACCGCCGGCGTATTCATGCGCGCCTCCGAGCCCAGCTCCAGCAAATCCTGCGCCGGCACAATCGTCATCTCCGCCACGCTCGGCCGCGGTAGCTCGAATCAACGGCCACACCGGCCGCCCTCCCACCGGTCCCACGTAGGCCTCTACCTCGCCCCGCGCAACTTTTCCCGCTGTGTTCCACCAGCCCTGCGTGGTGTCGTTGTCATGGGTGCCCGTGTAAGCCACGGTGCCCGGCGTGTACTCATGCGGAAGATGGTTGTGCGCGCTCTTGTCGCCAAAGCCAAACTGAATCACCTTCATCCCCGGCATTCCACATTCAAGTCGCAGCGCATCCACTTCAGGAGTAATCAGTCCTAGATCCTCGGCCACCAGCGGCAGCGGTCCAAGGGCCTTCTCAAGCGTCTGAAACAGCTCCCGCCCCGGAGCCTTCACCCATTCCCCATTCACCGCCGTCTCTTCATCCGCGGGTATCGACCAATACGCCTCAAATCCCCGGAAGTGATCGAGCCTGACAATGTCGTAGAGTTGATGCGCGCGCCGAATCCGCTGAACCCACCAATCGAAATCACGAGACTTCAGCGCGTCCCACCGATACAGCGGGTTGCCCCAGCGCTGCCCTGTTGCGGAAAAATAATCCGGCGGTACACCGGCCACGCGCACCGGCTTCAGGTTCTCGTCCAGGTCAAAAATCTCGGGGTGCATCCACACATCTGCCGAATCCAAGATTTACAAAGATGGCCACATCGCCGAGAATGCGAATCCCCTGACGCGCAGCACTCTCGCGAAGCTGATTCCATTGCAGCGAAAACGCAAATTGCAGCGCCTGTTCCTGCGCCAGCGCGCGCCCGTACTTTGCGGTCACCTCGGCCAGTGCTTCGGGTTGGCGGCGGCGAATCGGCTCCGGCCACTCCGTCCACGCGCCGGTGTTGTATTGCCGCCGCAGCTCGGCATAAAGAACATAATCCGTAAGCCACTCCGCCTCGACATGGCAGAACTGCTCAAATTCCTCCCACTGCCCGGCCAGCCGAGAATCGTTCGCCCCGCGATCAAGAAAGTTTCCAGCCGCTTCGTGCAGCAGTGCGAGCTTTTTCGTTTCCACCTCGCCGAAATCGACATTGCCGCTTTTTCCCGCGAGGCCAGCGATTATTTCGCTTGTCGATCCAGCCCCAGTCTGCCAGATATTCAAGACTGATGAGGTAAGGATTGCCCGCAAAGGCCGAGGAGCCCGCATACGGTGAATTGCCATATCCCGTGGGACACAGCGGCAACACCTGCCACACATGCTGTTTGGCAGCGGCCAGGAAGGCTACAAACTCGTGGGCCGCTGGGCCCAGGTCGCCAATGCCTCCAAACGAAGGCAGCGAGGTAACGTGCAATAACACTCCGGACGAGCGCTGAAAATCCATGACTTTCATTATCTCCGGCGAGTGCAGGGTTCAAGGGCGGCTGGTTGTGATTTTGGGTACCGATTCAGGACTTTGCCAAAAGAGAATCCTGATGCGTCTAACATCGTTCTATGAAGCGTGTCCTCTTGTCGTGGAGCAGCGGAAAAGACAGCGCCTGGGCCCTCCATCTGTTGCGCAGCCAGCCGGATATTGACGTGGTTGGCTTACTCACCACCTTGAACTCCGAATTTCAGCGCGTTGCGATGCACGGCACACGCCGTTCGATCGCCGAAGCACAAGCCAAAGCGGCTGAGCTGCCATTATGGATCGTTCCGCTACCATGGCCCTGTTCCAATGAAGCCTATGAACGATTGATGGCTGAGGTCTGCACGCGCGCCGTCAATGAACACATCAGCGCCATTGCTTTTGGAGACCTCTTCCTCGCCGATGTTCGAGCCTACCGCGAGGCGCAACTTAAGCCGACGGGGCTCGAGCCGCTGTTTCCGCTTTGGGAGATTCCCACCCACGAACTGGCGCGTCAGATGATCGACGGCGGCCTTCGGGCCAAGCTTGCCTGCATCGATCCAAAGCAGTTGCCGGAGTCCTTCGCCGGGCGCGAGTTCAACTCGGACCTGTTGCACGACCTGCCGGCAGCGGTGGACCGTTGCGGTGAGAAAGGCGAGTTTCACACCTGCGTCTACGCTGGACCCATGTTCGCGGCCCCGCTCCATCTTGAAGCCGGAGAAGTCGTCAATCGCGACGGTTTCGTCTACGCAGATTTTCAGCTGGCGTGAAATCTGAAAATAAAGAAGCCCGCATCGGGTGAGGATGCGGGCTCTTTATTTGGTGCAGACCGGCTGGACGTTCCCGCTTTATTCTCCCGGAAGCTGCGGAGTCTGCGCCTTGGCGTTGATCTTCACGAGATTGCGCTTCTTGTAGTCATTGATGATGTTGCTGGCGAACACCTCAAACGCCTCGTTCCGCCGTTCATCGAGAATCTGATCCGTGGTGTGGTCCAGATTCTGGTTGATCTCATCCGGGCTTGGCTCCGTCTTCATCAGCATCTTGGCCACCACGCCGGTTCGCCCGCCGTTGATCGGTCCGCTGATGGACTCAGGCGCCATGTCAAACAGCTGCGGAGCCACCTGTCCCACTGCGCCCAGGTCGGGCACCTGGCCGGACTGGCCGACCATGTCGCTCGTCTTTACAGTTGCGCCCACTTCCTTGGCGGCTTTCGCCAGGTCTTTCATTGCAGCTGCCTTCGCGGCCAGTTCTGTGGTCTTCTGCCGCAGCAGCATCGGCAGTTGCTCGCTGCGATAATCGTCCAGCACATGGCTCTTCCAATCGGCAAAGGTCGGCGCATGCGCCGGCGTAATGCCCGTAACCTGGAAGACCGCATAGCCTTCGCCGGTGGGCGCGTACTGCGCCGGATCGCCCTGCTTCGACTGGAAAGCCTTGGTCAGCAACTGCGAACCATCGGGCAGCGCCGAAATCACGCCCTGCTCGGCCATCGGAGGCGTGGTCACCAAGTTGCAGATGATGAGCCGCTGCGGTCTTTTGCAGACCGTCCTTGATGGCCTCCGAGGTGAGCTGGCGCGCAAAATTTTCCTGCGCCGCAGCCGACTTCTCGCGAATCAGCGCGGCTTGAATCGTGGGCAGCACTTCACTCAGCGACTGCGTGTGTGCCGGAGTGCGCTCTTCCACCTGCACGATGTGATAGCCGTATTGCGACTTGATCAGTTGGGTGTCGCCAATCTTCTGCGTGAAGATGGCATTGTCAAACTCAGGCACCATGTGGCCGCGCTGCGCACATGCCAAGTTCGCCGCCCGTATCCTTGCTGCCGGGGTCGTCGGAATATTTCTTCGCCAGATCCGCAAAGTTTGCGCCGCCCTGAATCTGCTTCAGAATGCTCTCGGCCTTGGCCTTCGCCGCAGCATCGGTTTTGGCGTCCGCACCCGGCGCTACCTGGATCAGAATATGCCGCGAACGCGCCTGCTCCGGCACTGTGTACTCCGCCAGGTGTGCGTTGTAGTACTGCTGAATATCCTGCTGCGTCGGCTGCTGCACGCCGCCCGGCACATCGTTCGGCGAGAAGGCAAAGTATGTGATCGTGCGCGCTTCCGGCACTGCGGTTGCATAGCGCGCTGCGTTCTTCTTGAAGAAGGCTTCCAGGTCCGCGTCCGATGGGTTGATCTGCTTGCTCAGATCGTCTGAGGAGATCACCGCATAATCGAACTTGATCTTGATGTTGTTCTTCCGGTAGGCGTCGCGCACTTCCTGGTCGCTCACCGTCACCGTCGCCGTAATCAGCGACTCAAGCCGGCGGATCGCGATGTCTTGCCTGACGTTCTCTTCAAAATCCGCCACCGAGGTATCAAACCGGCTCTCGATGATGGCGGCGTACTGTTCGCTCCAATGAATTTGCCGTTGGGAAACAGAACCTGCGCCCGCCGGCCCGGTCTGCAGATACTGGCGCACATCATCGTTGGTCACGTGGATGCCCAGCTTTGCGCTTCTGCCAGCAGAATCTGCTGCTGCACCAGCTGCTGCCCCACCTGCGGCTCAATCATGTTCAGGATCATCGGATTGCCGGCATACTGCGGATATTGCTGCTGCACCCGCTGGCTGGCCAAGCTGCGCCACCTTCTCTGGGTAATCACCTCGCCAGAAGAAAGCGCGGCTGTACCAGTGCGGATACACCACGGCATACGTATCCGCAGATGAGGCGCCCTGCCCGGTAAGTCCGGGAATAAGGTAAACCACCATCGACACCGAAGCGGCAGCGATGATGACGACGAAAAGTGCCTTGGTCAGGCGATTATCTTTTTGCAGGAAACGAATCATGGATGGTACTTGAGCCTTCAACTCTCTACGCGCGAAGAGTAGAGCCCGGCTCCCCGGCAGCGCTCTAGGGCGGCCCTGGGGCAGGCATCTCTCAAAGATGCGCAATTCTCGCTCGACGCGATACTCAATGATTATAGACGACCGCGCGCAGGGCCAAGGCCACCATCAGAAGCGAGATCAATTCGCACCAATGAACTCGGAACCAAAACAAAACGGGCATCCCGCTTACCGGGATGCCCGCTCCATTTTCGCTCAGCCTGCTTTCGCTTACCGCCAGTAGTAATACCCGCCCGCAAAGTAATACGGACGGTAGTACACCGGCGCATATGGATAGGGATAGCCATAGTAGGGCCGCCCATAGTAGCCGTACGGGCGCCGATACAGCGTTGGCCCGCCGGGATAAAGTCCCTGCGCCAACCGCATTGCCTCTTCCCTGTCCACGGGCTGCACCGTAACCGGAGCGGCCAGGTGGAAGGTGACCAGCGCTTCGGCAGGAATCCAGACTCCCGGACCAGGAGAGGCTGCCGAAGCTGCCGTCCCTGCGCCCGCACCCGCCGCTGCGCCAATCGCTGCGCCAGGGCCGCGATCGACCGCGCCGCCGATAATCGCGCCCAGCAGCGCGCCGCCAAAGGCGTTCCCCACCGTGCGTCCGGCCTTGTTCGGACCTTTGACCTTGAACTGGTCTGACTGCAGCGGATAACTTTGCCCGCCCAGATCAAGCGAGGTCAGTTGCAGTGCCAGCTCTGGACTACCGGCAAGTTCGCCGGAGCGCTTTACCTCAGTCACTACGCCATGCACGGTTGCGCCGCGCGGAATAGCCAATGCGCCGCCTAACGTCACATCTTGAATTACTGTGAACTGAACCGGCGTGCCGTTTGTCGCTCTCTTACTGCTCACCGGCTCGCTGGTCCTCAATTGCAGCATCGTGCCCGGCGCCAGCGTCAAAGGCCCCTTCGCAAACTTGTAAGCGGGCTGCTGCGCATATTGCGGCGGATACGGCTGGTTCCCATTTTGTCCGTATCCCGGTGGAGGAGGGTTCTGTCCGTACCCAGGCTGCGGCGCCTGCCCGTACCCGGGAGGCGGAGGGGCTTGTCCATATCCTGGAGGCGGCGGTGCCTGCCCGTACCCAGGCTGCTGGTTCTGCCCATAATCCGGACCTGGGGCGGCAGCAGGAGGCGCGGCCTGCGGACCGTTATCCGCCATCTGCTGATTGCCCTGGTCCGGGGGATTTGTATCCTGCGCACTCTGATCGTCGACCGGCCCCTGTGCATTCGGATCGTCTGCTGGATTGCCGATCTTCAAGTTGTTCTGCACCCCGGTGACCCCAGGAACACCCTTGACGATGGACTCCGCCAAACTCTTCGAGGCATCCGTCGACACGGTTCCAGAAAGCGTGACCTGGCTCTGAATGGTGGCTGCAGTAATCAAATCGTTCTTCAATGCCTGGGAAGCATCCAGAGCATGCACCACATCCATTTCAATCTGCCCGTCAGTGCGCTGGCCGGTGGCTGGCGCGGACTCCTGGGCCAACGCGATCACGCCACAAAGACCAGCCACAACCACCCAGGCCAAGGCCCGGGG
Organism: uncultured Acidobacteriota bacterium; assembly: GCA_963725945.1. Lineage (GTDB taxonomy): Bacteria > Acidobacteriota > Terriglobia > Terriglobales > Acidobacteriaceae > Telmatobacter. The sequence continues at coordinate 78,081 of CAVSAW010000024.1, forward strand.
GAAAACACTCCTGAATGATTGCCGATTCATCTTTCTCTCTCCTGCAAAGAAAGTACTTCTCGGGGACTGTCCAATTAGACTGTGACCCGCAGAGCCTGTCATCGATAGGAACACCGGCGCACACAAAAAGTTCCGGTCTCGCGATAGCAGCCCCTGGCACCCGCATTTATGTGATTCATCAGGCCCGGAAACGGCTCATTGTGCTGCATTTTCGGCTTCGGCGAGGGGAGTCTCTCGAACCGGCTCCACCAGTACCTGATTGTCCGGAAAGAATATCTGGAATACGGTGCCCGAAGGCCCCCCAGCAGAAGCCGGCCGGCTCCGAACATGCACCATGCCATGGTGCTTCAGGATGATTTCGTGGCTAACCCAGAGGCCCAGACCAGTCCCGGTTACCTCTTTCGTGGTAAAAAACGCCTCAAAGATGCGTCCGCGCGCATCAGCCTCGATGCCCGCCCCGGTGTCGGCAACCGTGATTCTAACCCCTTCCTCGCCGGGCGCGGTCCACCGCTTCGACCGCCTGGCCTTGATAATCATCCTGCCCCCGCCCGGCATCGCGTCGATCGCGTTGCCCACCAGGTTGGCGATCACCTGCCGCACCTCTCCCCCAAAGCAATAGAGGTCCATCGCTGGGTCGTATTCCCGCTCCAGGTCGATATCCAGCGTATTGAGCCGCATCAGAAACAGGCTCAGCACCGAGTCCAGAAGGTCGCTCATGTTGGTCCGCGCCGGCTGTGTCGGCTGCCGGTAAAACCGCAGGGTCTGCTGCGTGATCTCCGTGATCCGGCGGGCTTCGTGATCGGCCATCTCCACATAATTCAGCGCCGGGCCTTCAAGCTGGCAGAAATTCCGAAGCAGAAACAGCAGGTTGGTAATCGCTTCCAGTGGATTGTTGATTTCGTGCGAGATGGACGCAGCCAGTCGCCCCGTCGCCGCCAGCTTCTCCGACCTCCGCAGTGCCTCTTCGCTGCGCTTGCGTTCGCTGGCATCCAGAACAATCACGCCTGCCCACCTTACCTGGCTCGGAGTAGTCCTCACCGGATAAGCGCTCACCAGCCAGGTCCAGGAACGCTTCAGCGGCGACGCCGCTCCACTCAGTTCCAGGTTACGTACTGGCTCTTCTGCACGGAAAACGCGCTGCACAGCCTCCTCCAGGTCCTGCGCCATTGGCTGTGGAAAGAGCTCCGGCAGAGTTCGCCCCAGGTGGCGGCTCAGCGGAACTCCGGTCATCTCTGCAAAAACCTGGTTCACCCGCACAAAGCGGCAGCGGCGATCGAAAAACGCCAGCCCGATGGGTGCATTGGCCAGCATGGAGTCCAACAGCGACAGCGTATCGTTCAGGCCCGAGCGCTGCTCGTCAATCGATGCGACCATGCGGTTGAATGCTTCGATCAAGTCGCCGAACTCGTTGTGCACTGTCGCCGGCAAGGGAAACCCGCTGCTCCCCGCAGGCGAAATCATTAGGTCCTTCGTGCCGCGGTGCAAAATCGCCAGCGGCCGGGTGATCGCTTCCGATACCAGCAGCACCAGCAATACCGACGCTGCAATCCAGATGATGCCAAACGAAAAAGTACTGCGCACAATCGTGTCGTGAATCTCCGCGGCGCCCGCGGGATTGTTTTCCACCCATGCAAACCCCAGCAGATCGCCCCCCGAGTAGATCGGTGCCGCGCTCTCCAGGCGCCTTCCCGGCAGAGTGAAAACCTCAAGCCGGTCCTGCTTCATCTTGGGAATCTGGGCGGCCTCCCCTGCTTCAAGCTTCAGATTCTCCGGCTCACCTTTGCTCGCAAAAAGCACATTGCCCGACGGGTCGGTCACCTTCGCAAACGACACGTTGGGCGAATCGCCCATGCGTCCTGCACCGACATGCCTACCCAGCCCGGCTTGTCCTGCTGGATGGCTTCGCTTGCCTGCAGCGCAAGCGAGGTCGCCTGATTGGCAAGGCGCTGCTTCGTGCGCTGTCGCAACTCACGTCCTTGCTTGCTGAGCAAAAGAACTGCGAACAATACAATCGAGAGCACTTCGAGCAGCAAGAGGCCCGCCAGCATCTGCCAGCGAATCGACCGTGGCCACAGACGAATAGACAAGCGTCAGTCCCCCGCCTTATCCGAGCGCTTCAGCGTTTGCCGAAATACTGTAACCCGAATCCATGTGCGTAAAGTCAACGCGACCAGCATGCCTGGGTCCCCATGGAGAAGTCTTTGTCCATCGGGTGCAGAGAGCGGAGACCTTGCGCTACCCCAAAGACCATACGATTGCAGAAAGTGCCTTAGTGTATCGGATTCATTGTGGAACCCAAGTGTTGCCTTGACTTTGGCTTTACTTTGCCGCCAGTGCCCGGGCAATCTGCAGGCCGTGGAAGCGGCCATTCTCAATGAAAATCTCGTTGGTCCGCGAGCCGGCCACGATCACCCCCGCCAGGTAGATCCCCGGCACATTGCTTTCCAGCGTCTCCGGGTTGCATACCGGCAGCCTGTCCGGCCCTTCGAACCGCACGCCCAGTTCCTCAAGAAATTCGAAATCGGGGTGATACCCGGTCATCGCGAAAACGAAATCGTTTTGCAGCGCCTTTCGCCCTTCCGGCGTCTGCAGAGTCACTGTGTCCGGCGCAATCTCCACCACCTTCGTATTGAAGATATGCCTTGATCTCGCCATTCTTGATGCGGTTCTCGATGTCCGGCTTGATCCAGTACTTCACATGCCGGTGCAATTCCGGGTCGCGGTGCACCAGAGTCACGCGCGCCCCGCTCCGCCAAAGTTCCAGCGCCGCAATGGCCGCCGAGTTCTTGCCTCCGATCACCACCACATCCATCTCAAAAAACGGGTGGGGATCGACATAGTAGTGATGCACTTTGCTCAGGCTCTCGCCCGGAATCCCCATGATATTCGGCAGGTCGTAGTAGCCCGTCGACACCGCCAGTTTGCGCGCTTCAAGCTTTCCCGGCCGGCCAAATCGGTCCACAGTGTGCACCGTAAAAGCGCCGTCCGTGCCCGTCACCCGCTCCACCCGTTGATACTGCCGTACATCCAGCTTGTAGTAGCGCAGCCACCAGCCGGTAATACTGCAGCGCCTCATTGCGCGTGGGCTTGGCATTGGGGCTGGGAAACGGAATTCCGCCGATCTCCAGCAGCTCCGGCGTAGTGAAAAACGTCATGTGCGACGGGTAGTGAAACAGCGAGTTGCACACGCAGCCCTTGTCCACCAGCACTGTCTTGAATCCGGCTTTCTGCGCCTCAATGGCGCAGGCCAACCCAGTCGGCCCGGCGCCCACCACTAGAAAATCGAAAACCTCGCCCCGCACCCCGCCTGATGCTCCGTCACTCATCCATCTAGCTTAGGGCATTGCAAGGGCTTGCAGCTAAACCCTGAAAATCTGCACTGTCAAGTCAAAGCAATGGTAGAATGGTAGAAAGAAAAGGTAGAAAGGTAGATTCAAGATGGCCTTGAGCATCAAAAACGAAGAGACGCACCGCATTGTCCGAGAGTTGGCCGCGCTGAGGAAAGTCAGTCAGGTTGACGCCGTGAAACAAGCCGCGCGCGAGGCGCTGGAACGAGAAATGGCAGCACGAAACCGCCAGAATGAGAAAAAGGGCTTTGCCGCGTGGCTGTTGCAGATTGCAAGCGAGACCGCACCCCTGATGAACGACGGCCGCACATCCAAGGAAGTGATGGATGCGCTCTATGACGACAAGACTGGATTGCCCAAATGATCGTCGATACCTCTGCGCTGATTGCCATCGCCAAATTGGAACCGGAGGCCGCATCGTTTGCCGATGCAATGGAGAAAGCGGAGACGCTCCGCATCTCTGCGGGAACCCTGTTCGAAGCATTCATCGTTGCGGACGGGTATCGAAGTCCGGTCGTGAGCGCTCGGTTGGACGAAATCGTCGAGCATCCGAGGATCCTCATCGAACCCGTCACCGCCGAACAGGCAAAAATCGCCCGCCATGCTTATCGCGACTACGGCCGCGGCAGCAGTCACCCCGCCAACCTCAACTTCGGCGACTGCTTCAGCTACGCCCTCGCTCGCGACAAGCGCGAGCCCATCCTTTACAAGGGCGATGACTTCATCCACACCGATCTACGCAGCGCGGTGGACACGCCATAATTCAGCATCTGAGCCAAACGCCACCTACCAGTAGACGCGTTCCGGCTCATCACTTTCCTTATTCGCGATCATCAGCCGAAGGTCGTCCAGGTCGTTTGCGCGTTTCGTCAGCCATCCGCCCCAGGCAACCGTCATCGTATCGTTCGTTCTCAAGTCCATCACCACCACAAGGTTGCTCAAGCCAATGCCTCCTCGTTCATAGTGGATAAACCATCGCCTCCCGCAGACTCCTCCGAACACGAGTCTCCGCCGGGCGAGTCCTTCCTCGATTACATCCGTTGAATTGAAGCGCTCGCCCGGATCGGCCAGCGCAAACGTCCTCTCACGGGTTAGCGTCGCGAACGCATTGCGAACAGGCATCGGAAAATCAATGCCCGCGTGTACTAGGCGGCAATCACCATCGAGCAGATGCTGCAATTCCTCTTTCGATATTGCCGGCGAAGTCGTCAACGCCCTGAAGTAGATCTCATCCTTGCCATCACCCTCTGTCTGCTTCGGTAGGGGCGGTACGACGGATCGCACACTCATATACCAACCCGCCACTGCCAGCGCGGCTCCAAAGACGGCTACACACGCCACACCCCACACGCTGCCCGCTTTCATGCCTTCCGCCTCTTCCCTTCCATCAGAGCCGCGGCCCGGACTCCGAAGCAAGGCTATACCCACACCGCCGGAGTTCGGTTAGCTGCCAGCCATGTCCTGCATCCATTACCCTAGAAGCGTCGAACCTTCGAGGCAACTACCATGACCGTAATCCGCCAGGAAGATTTCATCGCCAGCGTCGCCGGCGCGCTGCAGTACATCAGCTACTACCACCCGGTGGATTACATCACCTCGCTCGCCAGGGCTTACGAGCGCGAGCAATCCCCCGCCGCCAAAGACGCCATGGCGCAGATTCTCATCAACAGTCGCATGTGTGCTGAAGGCCACCGCCCCATCTGCCAGGACACGGGTATCGTCAACGCCTTTGTCAAAGTCGGCATGGACGTCCGCTTCGAAGCCGCCCCTGGCGAAAAACCGCTCGACCTGCAGCAGATGGTCGACGAAGGCGTGCGCCGCGCCTATCTCGACCCCGACAACAAGCTCCGTGCCTCGCTCCAATCCGACCCCGCCGGCAAGCGCGTCAACACCAAAGACAACACCCCCGCCTGCGTCAGCGTCGAATTGGTCCAGGGCTCCACCGTCGAAGTCACAGTCGCTGCCAAGGGCGGCGGGTCCGAGGCAAAATCAAAATTCGCCATGCTCAACCCTTCTGACTCTGTGGTCGAATGGGTGCTCAAGACCGTGCCCACTATGGGCGCCGGCTGGTGCCCTCCCGGCATGCTCGGCATCGGCATCGGCGGCACCGCGGAGAAGGCCATGCTCCTCGCCAAAACCGCGCTCATGGACCCCATCGACATTCAGGGCCTGATTGCCCGCGGCCCTCAGACCACCGCCGAAAAGCTCCGCGTCGAACTCTACGACAAGGTGAATCGCCTCGGCATCGGCGCGCAGGGCCTTGGCGGCCTCACCACTGTACTTGACGTCAAGGTGCTCGACACCCCAGCCCACGCCGCCAACCTGCCCATCGCCATGATTCCCAACTGTGCCGCCACCCGCCACGCACACATCGTCCTTGACGGTTCAGGCCCGGTCTATCTAGATCCTCCCAGTCTCGACGACTGGCCTAAGCTCACCTACGACGTCTCCAGCGCGCGCCGCGTCAATCTCGACTCCGTCACCCGCGAAGAAGCTGCCACCTGGAAACCCGGCGAAGTGCTGCTCCTTACCGGAAAGCTGCTCACCGGCCGCGATGCCGCCCACAAGCGCATGACCGACATGCTCAGTCGAGGTGAAAAACTTCCCGTCGATTTCCGTGGCCGCTTCATCTACTACGTCGGCCCCGTTGACCCTGTACGCGAAGAAGTCATCGGACCCGCCGGCCCTACCACTGCCACCCGCATGGACAAGTTCACTCGCCAGATGCTCGCCGAAACCGGCCTTCTCGGCATGATCGGCAAGGCCGAACGCGGCCCCGTCGCAATCGACGCCATCCGCGAATTCGGCGCGGTCTACTTAATGGCCGTCGGCGGCGCAGCCTACCTCGTATCGAAAGCCATCACAGGCGCGCGCCAATTGGCGTTCGAAGACCTCGGCATGGAGGGAATCTACGAGTTCCAGGTGCGTGACATGCCTGTCACTGTCGCCGTTGACTCCAAGGGCACCAGCGTTCACCAGACCGGCCCCGCCGAGTGGCAGCAGCGCATCGCCGGCATTCCCATCCTGCAGTCATGACGCATCCCGACTCCCGTGAATGGAGGACGATAATCCGTGTACGAAGTTATCCTCAAGCGTTTCGAAGAGCCCGACGAAGTCCGCGTCTTCGAAAAAGGAAAATTCGAACTGGTACACATCGGCGGCATGACCATTGGCCGCGCCACCTATGAGCCAGGATGGAAATGGTCAGTCCATGTAGGCCGCGCCCTCGGCAAGGCGAGCTGCGATGTGGAGCACATCGGTATCGTAATCGCCGGATGCGCCACCGCCGCCATGGACGATGGCCGCATCTTTGAATTGAAAGGTGGAGACATCTTTTACATCGAGCCCGGCCACGACAGTTGGGTCATCGGCGATGAACCCTACGTCTCGCTCCACCTATTGGGAGCCAGCGACTACGCCGCCCACAAACCACAAGCAGCGAATTAACGAGTTCCTGGCCCCTGCCTCACTACTTCACTCTTTCACTGCTTCACTGTTTCACTCGTTCACTACTTCACTGCTTCACTGCTTCACTGTTTCACTGTTTCACTGCTTCACTCTTTCACTACTTCACTGTTTCACTACTTCACTGCTTCACTGTTTCACTACTTCACTGTTTCACTGTTTCACTCGTTCACCGGCATCATTGCTTCCCAAACCGATACACAATTCCGTAGTTAAATCCCAGGCTGTTCTGCATCGTCGAGCCAAACCCCGTTCCGTAGTACTCCGGCCCCACCCGCAACGAAAGATTCGGACTGAGGTTGGCTTCGCCCAGCAGGCTACCGCTGATCGCATAGGTCTTCGAGTCTGGATAAAGCCCAAGCGCCGTAGGCCCGAACCCGCCTGCGTCCCCTGCGAAGTTGCTCATCGCAAGCCCACCCATGACTCGGGCGGAGAGTGAGTACTTGGGCCGCATGTAGAGGCGGTAGGTCGGTCCGGCCAGCACGCCATACTGACTGATAGCTGGCTTTGAGATATTGGCGAAGTTCAGTCCCACATACGCCGTTCCAAAGTAGCCGCGGCCATCCACCGTCACGCCCAGCTTCTCACTGAAGTAGCGGGTTATCGCGTCGTCAAACGAGACCATCGATACACGCTGCAGAGTCGGCCCCGGCGTAAACCGTATGTAGCCGCCTCCAATAAACGCTTCGTAAAGATGTGAATAGGTGTCGTGAATCGCCTGTGCGCGCCGCTGCTCGCGGCGAGCTCGGATGCGGGCCTGAACGCTCACCTGGCCCTGGTTCTCAGCGGCTGCGGGTGCCTGCGCCTGATCCTGCGCCGCCGGTTCACTGCTCGAACTTGTGCTCTGGGCCTGAAGAACGTGTGCGGCGGTAAAAATCAACGCCAACAGAAGGGCAAGACGGCGAAAAGAATACATCGCTTTCGGGATACCTCCACGGTAGTACGGAAGCACCCGCGTGGCAATGCTCCCCCAATAGGTATTAAACCATCTGGGGGCAGCATTGTGGGTGAGCCGCTGCCGTTTGGACGCGTACCGGCCCCGTTCGCATCCTGCGTCGCTACTTGATTGCCTTCAAATCAGCCTCGAGCTGCGCCTGGTTGAAGCCCGGCGGCGACCCCTTCGCGGTCAGCCAGTCCTGCCCCAGCAGCGTGTGCGCCTCGTCGCAGTATTCCCTCCAAAAAGCCAGCGTCATGATCTTCAACTGGCCCCAGGTAATGCATGTAAATCCGCTCTCGTCATATTTGGGAACATATACGCAGTGGCCGCCCCAACTGCCCTTTTTCGCATTGGCGCCGCCTCCGGCCACCACGTCCCACACGTCCTGCGTTCTGCGCCGTCAACGGGCAGGCTCAGCCCGATATACACTCCGCCAAACAACGCGATCGATTGTCGAATCTCGACCAGGTTGGTGTATTTGGGATCCGCAAACGCCATCAGCGCGTGTCCGGCGAATCCCTGCTGCTGCCAGTCCGTCAGCACATCCAGCTCGATGCCTCCCGTGTCGGTGCTCGGGTTCCCAGGCACATAGCCGTCCCAGTTCTCATAGTAGGTTTCAATCGTCGAATCGGGTACCGTCACAATGCTGCCGGTGTTGGCTGTCCACACCTGCACGGCGTGGCCCACGCCGGCAATGGTGCAATCTCCCAGGTGATCGTTCATCATCATGCCCCAGCCGGTGATCCCTACTGTCCAGTCTTTCGCAGGCGGAGGTGGCGGCAATGAGGGCGTGAGATAGTCGCCCAGCATCAGCGTCCGCGTGTCGGTCTTCACGGCCTTGCGGCCTAATCGCCGGGGCCCCCAGGACGCGGCCTTTGCGTCCTGCGGTGGAGATTGAATTTCGGAGTGGTCTGCCATGGGGAAGCTCCTGACCTTCAAGGGGGATTGCGGCGGGACAAATCAAGGTTGCCGCATGGGCCAAACTCTCACAAATTCCGCCCCTCTTGTCCAGCAAATCTTGTCTATTGAATAAGGAATCAACACCCCACACTCGTCGCGAACCGATTAAATGCACTACGATGAAGGGCAGCGGAGGCTCTATCGTTTATGTCTCGTTTCCTACTAGGAATCATCTTCGGAGTCTTGTTCGTGCCCATCGCCGCACTGCTCTGGTTGAGATCTGACAAAGCGCCCGTCGCTGTCGCCGATCCGCCCATCCCCTATGAGCAGGACATCACTGGCATGTTGCTCCACCAGCGCATCGACCGCGAACTGGTTCAGATTCCCCCCATTCAGCCGAATGAGTCCAATTTCGTCGCCGGAGCGCACATCTACAACGAGAGGTGCGCATTCTGCCACGGCTTCCATGGCAAGTCCTCCGATACCGGTTCCAACATGTATCCCCCGGCGCCCTCGCTTTGGGAAAAGCATCGCAATAACGACGCCGTCGGAGTAAGCGACGACCCGCCCGGCGAGACCTACTGGAAAGTCTTTAACGGAATCCGCCTGACCGGCATGCCTTCCTACAGAACCGAGATGTCTGGCACCGAAATCTGGCAGGTCAGCCTGCTCTTAGCCAACGCCGACAAGCCGCTGCCACCGGCCGCTCTCCAGGTCCTGCGCGGCGGGCCGGCTCCCACAGCTGCCGCAGCCGCGTCAGACGAAAAATAGCTCGCCCGCCGTGGCTTGGCCACCACGGCGCGACAAACTGACCGCCGATCGGAGAGAATCACACCCATGAGCGTAATCGCCTCAATGCGCAATGGATTGAAGTTCTTCCTGATGAGCCTCGGGATCTCCACTCCGGCAAAGAAGCCAGCGCCCAAGCCCGCTCCAAAGCCGGAGCCAGGCAAGTAACGGCTCACTCTTGTTTCCGCGCGTATGAGGTTTTGCGACCCGCGGTGCCACTTGTGCCTCTAACAGCTGAGTGGGTTCTATGAAGCTTGTTTTGAAAGGGCACGGCTTTAGCCGTGCCATAAGAGCCGCAGAATTGAACGGGCTTTAGCCTCTGAGGGAAATCCTCAGCCGGTCGAATCTCGTTTTCGCAACCAGTCCTCGACGCGGCGGTCATCCGCCGGCAAGGTTCTTCGTCAATGATACGAAACCCGTGAGCAACCGAATCCGAGCGTTCTGGGACTTCCTGGTCCTCTTCAGCGGCATTTCAACTGCAGCCAACCTGTCTCGCACGCGCAAGGATCCAGTGAAAAGCCGCGGCCTCTTCCTCTTTCGCCGCTAGTCCCTCAACCCCTCAGTCGCTCGGTCCCTATTCCCAACTTCACTGTAGAATCAAGGTATGTCGCTGACGCGCCAGCAGGCCCTCGACCACTTCCACTCCCCCGACCTGATCGGATTGGGCTTCGAGGCGGACGCCGTGCGCCGCCGCCTGCACCCCGAAGGCGTAGTCACCTACATCATCGATCGCAACATCAACTACACCAACTTCTGTACCGAGTACTGCAATTTCTGCGCCTTCTACCGACCGCTCAAAGGACCCCGCGCCAGCGAAGGCTACATCCTCGACTTCGAGAAGATTTACGAAAAGATCGCCGAGACACTCGAGATGGGCGGCACCGGCGTTCTCATGCAGGGCGGCATTCATCCTGACCTGAAAATCGACTGGTTCGAGAGCCTCTTCCCTGGCATCAAGCAGCGCTTCCCGCAGATCTGGCTCCACTGCCTCTCCGCCTCTGAAGTCCTCGCCATCGCCGAATATTCCAACCTGTCCCTGCGCGACACCATCATCCGCCTCCGCGACGCGGGCCTCGACTCCATTCCCGGCGGTGGCGCTGAAATCCTCGACGACGAAGTGCGCTTCCGCATCGCCCGCCTCAAGTGCCGCACCGAAGATTGGGTCAGCGTCCATCGCACCGCCCACCAGCTCGGCATGCGCACCACCGCCACCATGATGTTCGGCGTCGGCGAAACATTCGACCAGCGGATCAATCACTTCGAAGTCGTGCGCCGCCTCCAGGAAGAAACAGGCGGGTTCACTGCCTTCATTCCCTGGAGCTTTCAGCCCCACAACACCGCCATGGGCGGTCGCGGCTGGGACGAGGCCACCAGCGTCGAATACCTCAAGGTCCTCGCCATCGCCCGCCTTTATCTCGACAACATCGAGAACGTGCAGGCCAGTTGGGTCACCCAGGGTCTCAAGGTACTGGAGCTCGGCCTCCACTTCGGCGGCAATGATGTCGGCTCCGTCATGCTCGAAGAGAATGTCGTCAAGGCCGCCGGCACCAGCAACTGCACCACCGAAGAAGAACTCCGCCGCATCATCCGCGACGCCGGCTTCAAGCCCGTCCAGCGCGACACCCTCTACCGCACCATGTTCCTGAATTAACACCGTCCCCATCCCCAAGACCGTGAGTGCCTCATCCGGGCGTCCTCCGGGCACCGCGTCTCTTGCGGTTGGGATGCGAAACCGTATTACTTTCTCCAACGCATCGATCCGCACGAAAATCGGTGCCCTCGGTCTGGATTTTCAAACCTGGGAACGCACGAGCCTCACGCAGCCGGCCGGGATTCGACTCTCGCACGAAAATGGGTGCCCGAAGTCTCGTCCTTGAGACCTGGGAAAGCACAAACCCCGAATACCGGAGGGAGCTTGGTGCTTCACCCCACTAACTCCGCTCCCCGGTCCCTGCCCTCTGCTCCCGGTCACATTACACTGCACCGAGGAAGTGGTATTCTTGCGCGTCGTTGTATTCGAGCGAGGAGAATCACGTGAGAAAAGGCATCCTACTTGCGATCGGCGCTTTGGTGTTCTTGACCGGCTGCGGCAACCAGGGGAACAACGCTTCCAACGTTCCCGTGACACCCAAATGGAAAGTTCCCTACCGTCTCGCGTTTGACACCACACCAACCAAGCCAACCAAGCCGATCCAGGCTGACACATACCTTCCGCCTATCAAGTACACGGCAAATCCTGACGCCCTCGAGACCAGGGTCAGCCTAGTGGTGCGATTCGACGCCTCCGGAGTAAAGAAAGACACGCCGGTCATGGACCAGGTCATCATTGGCCCCTTCGATATCCACGGCGCGGAGGGCGCACTTCCACCCGACAACATGGACCAGGCGAATAAGGGGCTGACGAAGCTTCTCAGTGCCTACTGCATGAAGGGGAAAGTAAAAGTAACCGTGGCCCTCGCCCGTTCGTCGCTAAGCCCCCAGGCCGCAGATGCTGAGGTCGACTCGAAGCGCTTGTCCGACTGGATGCCCATTGACGTAACCCTCAAGACGCCCCATAAAGGCGGCTGCTAGCCGTCCGTCCCAGCTGCGGTGCCCCGGGTCTCGCTTTTGAGACCTGGGAGAGCAAAAACTTCGCCCCGCGTGACCTCAAGAAATCTATATCTCGTCTTTGTTCCCCGTTTGCAGATAATTACAGACCCTTGTCGCACAATTGAGATGGGTGAGACCAGGTATGTCCCCGGTCCAATATGTCCGGCATCTCGCCGGTCCATATCCCAGAAGGGGTACACCCCCCCTGCATATTTTCGTTTTCCACAAAAACCTTGCAGATTATTTTGACACCGAATGCGGACTCCTTTAGTCCACCTTCAACTCATCTCATTCAGCAAACGGCCACTGCCCCAGCCTCTTCGCCCGCCATAGATAAATCACAGTTCCGCTGCAATCCAATGCCCGCCGCCACCGCCAGCCCGCCGAGCGCCTGGGTGCGGTTCACAAGGATGAAGACAAATCCCGCCATCGCCGCCAGCGGCGGCAGCGGATACAGCGGAATCCGAAACGGCCGCTCCAATTCCGGCCGCTGCACCCGCAGCACCATCACGCCCACCTGCTGCAGAAAGAATTGCAGCAGAATCCGCGTGACCACCAGCATCGTAATCACCTGCTGCAGGCTGAAGAAGCAGAACCCGCCGCCACCAGCCCCAGCGCCACCAGCGACCGGTGCGGGATCCCGTGCTTCGGATGCACCGCAGACAGCACGCGAAAGTAGTTGCCATCCCGCGCCGCCGCATACGGCACGCGGCTGTAGCCCAGCAGCAGCGAAAACACTGAGGCAAACGCGGTCCACACAATCAGCGCCGCCATCAGCCGCCCGGCCCACGCGCCAAACGCCGACCGCGCAATCTCCGCCGCAAGTTGCAAGTGAACCGCGGCACCAGCCGCAGCCTGGCTCGCCGCATCGCGCATCGCCGGCAGCGCTGCAAGGTTCATCGTCACGTAAAACGCCGCCACAAACAGCACCGAAAGCAGAATCGCGCGCGGAATCGTCCGCTCCGGCTGCCGCACTTCGCTGCCCAGAAATGTGATGTTGTAGTAGCCCCAGTAATCGTACGTAGCAATCAGCGTCGCCTGCGCCAGCCCGCCGATCGCCACCGCAGCCGACGTCGCGGGCGACGCGGGCATGTGCCACCCGCCCGTCGCCGCGGCATGCGCAAAGCCCGACGCAATCACCCCGGTCAGCGCCGCCATCACGCCGGTAAACAGAACCCACGCCAGCCGCGTCACCTGGCTCAGATTGCGATAGAGCAGCGCCGTCACCAGCAGGCAAGCTGCCGCCGCCGCAAAATTCGCATAGTGCAGCGCGGGCAGCGCGGCAATCGGCGCGTCCCTCAAGCCCCGGCCAGAACCACGCCAGAAAACTCGACAACCCGATGCACCCCGAAGCAATCGACAGCGGCGCAGAAAAACTCAATTGCCACACGTAGAGAAAGCTCAGCCAGTTGCCCGCGCGGTCCGGCCCATAAATCTCGCGCAGAAACGCATACGATCCGCCCGCGCGCGGAAACGCCGCGCCCAGTTCCGCCCACACCAGCCCGTCGGCGACGGCGATCGCCGCGCCCAGCAGCCACGCCCACACCGAGAGCCGGTAGCCCGCCGCCGCAATCACCAGCGGCAGCGTGATGAACGGCCCCACGCCGATCATCTCCAGCATGTTGAACAGCACCGCGGCACGAAGGCCGATGCGCCGTTCAAGATGTGCTGCGCTTGCGGAGGTAGATGTGGAGAGGAGTCATGCGGCTGTTGAGGCGCTCTCGCGGATTGTACACTGGCGAAGAGTATGTTCCTTGTCCGCAGAGAGTTCATCGCGCAGCTGCTAGCGGCGGCCCTGGCGGGCCTGTGATCGCCGCATCGACCTATCGCCTCCACGCGCAGCAGGCCGCAGAGCCCGTGCAACTCCCCTCTGCCGAGCCAAGCGTCCATCGCGCTTCCTTTGCCTGAAGACCGCGGCCAGGCATGCGCTGGAGCAGACGCTCAAGCGCCTCGGCACCACCGCCAGCGTGATGATGATCGTCGCCCATCCCGACGACGAAGACGGCGCACTGCTCACCTATCTTACCCGCGGCCTCGGCGCGCGCGCCACCCTCTTCACGCTCACCGCGGCGAAGGCGGACAGAATGCCGATGTCCGTCGACAGCGACGACGCGCTGGGCATCATCCGCACCAACGAGCTGCTCAAGGCCGACGAGTACTACGGCGCAAAACAACTCTGGGGCACTGAAGCCGACTTCGGCTTCTCCAAAACGCAGCAGGAGTCCTTCGCGCGATGGGGACATGAACGCGTGCTCTACGACGCCGTGCTCGCCGTCCGCCGCGAGCGCCCGCAGATCATCGTCTCCACCTTTGTCGGCGGCATCACCGACGGCCACGGCCAGCACCAGGTCTCCGGCGAGATTGCGCAGGAAGTCTTCAAAGCCGCCGCCGATCCCAAGGTCTTTCCCGAGCAGTTGCGTCCCACCACGGACGGAGGCCGGCCTCGAGCCATGGCAGCCTCTCGCTGTCTACTCCATGGTCCCCTTCGCGCCCGTCACTGAGAAAGGCATGTTCGACTACGCCACCGGCAAGTGGGCTCCCGCAAAGTTTCATAACTACGTCACCGGCGAGTGGATCACCGGCGTCCCCTCCACTGACGTGACAATCCCGGTGGGCACCCTCGACCTCACGCTTGGCCGCAGCTATGTGCAGATTGCGCGCGAAGGCTGGGGCATGCAGAAGTCGCAGAACGGCGGCGCCAATCCCACACTCAGCGGACCAGCCACCGCGGAATATCACCTGTGGGCCGTCGCGCTCCGATCAGCCAGAGCCAACGGCCGCTGACGTCCAGGGCGATGGAGACCTCTTCCACAACAGAAAGTCAGCATCGACACCAGCATTGCGGGCCTCGGCCTGCTGGTGCCGGGCGCGGCGCCAGAATGGCTCACGCGGTCTGCGCCAGATCGACGCAGCGCTCAAGAAGTTTGAATCCAACTGCCCTGGTCACATCGGCTTCGCCGTCGCCCGCGGAACTGGCGCCTGCCTACCGACAGACGCTCGACCTGCGAGCACGAGTTGCCGCAAGCAACCTCGACGCGCAAGCGAAAGCCAGGCCTGCTCTTCTCGAATTGGATGCGAAGATTGGCCAGTTTCAGTCGGCGCTGCCAACGCTGCTCGGTCTTGACCTCATCGCGTTTCAGAACCAACGAAACCAGCGCGCAAGGCGGGCGGTTCCGCGGCGCCTCTGCCGACGAGACTCCGCGCAGCGTTTCTCCCGGCGAAGAAGTTCACGTGCGCGTTCACGCCGCGCAAGCCTCCACGGATACACAACTCGAAAAGATCTGGCTCGAGAGCCAACCGGCGACGCGCTGGAAGAACCAAATCACAGCGGCGCAATTGATCCCGGCCGCCCCGGTCAGCGATCCCATCTTCAAGGTGCAGGTGCCCGAAAATGCCGAACCAACCGCGCCCTTCTTCACGCGTCCCTCGATCGAGCAGCCATACTACGACATCTCCGACCCTGCGTGGCGCGAGCGCTCCTTCGCCCCCTGGCCACTTGCCGCATGGGCGGAGTTCATGTTTGACGGCCTGCCCATTCGCGTCGGCAAAGTGGTGCAAACCCTCCAGCGCGTCACGGGGCCGGGCGGCATCTACGAGCCTCTCGTTGTCACGCCTGCAATCGGCGTGCGCGTCGATCCCGAAGCGCGCATTTTGCCGCTCGACGGCAGCGCACTTCCCGTCCGCGTCACAGTTCACACGCAGGCCGCAGCAGAGGGCACAGTCGAGCTTAAGCTTCCCGCAGGCTGGCACGCTGACCCTGCCACCGCGAGCTTCCATCGCACCAGTGCCGGGGATACCGAGCCGATTCTGTTTTCCGTCACCCCGGCCGCAGTCGAGGCAGGAGCCTATTCCATCCAGGCCGTCGCGCACTCCGGCGGGCATGCCTACCAGTCGGGCTGGCACAGCGTCGGCTACGCTGGCTTGCGGCCTTACAACCAATACCGAGCCTGCTGAATTGCAAACCCGCAAAGTGGATGTAAAGCTTGCTCCCGGCCTGCGCATTGGCTACGTGATGGGCACCGGCGACCTTGTCCCCGACGCGATCGAGGGCATGGGCGTCACACCCCATCTGCTTTCGCCTGCAGAGCTTGCGTCGAGCGACCTTTCGCAATGGAATGTCATCGTCATTGGCATCCGCGCCTATTCCGTGCGGCCCGAACTTGACCGCTGCCCAGCCACGCCTGGATGAGTTCGTGCGCCGCGGTGGTACGCTCGTCGTCCAATACCAAAGCAGCAATTTCCCTGCCCCCTTGCCGCTGTCGATGGGCCGCATGCCCGAGCGCGTCGTCGATGAGGAAGCTCCCGTGAAACTGCTCAATCAAACCCATCCGCTGCTCACCTGGCCCAACGCCATCACGAACGGCGATTTTGCCGGATGGGTCGAGGAGCGTGGCCACTCATTCCTTGACTCCTGGGACCCCGGCTATACCGCGCTCACCGAGACCGCAGATGCCGGTCAGGACCCGCAGCGCGGCGGTCTGGTAGTGACTCATCCCGGCAAAGGAACTTATATCTATGTCGCCTACGCACTCTATCGGCAGTTGCCCGAGTTAGTTCCTGGCTCTTATCGATTACTCGCCAACTTGCTCAGTGCAGGCGAAGAAGCTAAGTAGCCTGACCAGGCACCTAGCCGTTTTCACCCGCGTCGGAACTGATTGCGCGCCACTCCTGATTTCAGTCCACTTAGATTTGTGAATAGATTGTAAATTAACACTCACTTAACAAAGTCAGTGGCCATAACTATCCCTGTTAAAAATATGTGAATTCGTCATATATTCATCAAACTCTGAGAGCCTTCAACTCAGATGCGACCAGTGAAAGTCCAACTTTCTTGCTTCTGCCTTTCTCGGTCAGTCTCGATCCTCGCGCGTTCCCGCTGCAGTAACGCACTCATGTTTGCAAATAATTTCGGGGATGCAGGAGAGTGTGCATTCGCAGCGCTTGCGAGAGCAGTAACGTTTCAAAACATTTCATCAGGGAAAAGAGAGGCCCAATGAACTCCAGATTCAATTCTGCTGCCGCAGCAATTCTGGCAGCAAGCCTTATCGGCTCGTTTGCCTATGCCGGCCAAGCCCCAGAGCCCGCAAAGAAGCACGTCGCTACCAAGAAAGCCAAAGTACCGCCCAAGCCATCGGTCGAAGATCAGATCGAGTCGCTCCGCCAGGACCTCGAGGGCCAGATCAATAGCCTCAAGACTGACTTGGCCACAAAGGATGAGCAGTTGCAGAAGGCGCAGCAGGCCGCAGCCGATGCTCAGGCGGCTGCGGCAAAGGCGCAAGCCGCAGCCGACGCCCAACAGCAGGCGGCAACAGAAAACTCGGCCGCTGTCACAACGCTCCAGTCCACGGTCACCGACATGAAGGCGGCGAATGCTTCGGCTGTCGCCTCGTTCTCAGACGAAACCGCCGCAATCAAAAAGTCCATTGCCCATCCCGACACCCTCCATTACAAGGGCATCACCCTGACGCCCGGCGGCTTCCTGGCGGGTGAGACCGTGTGGCGCTCGAAGGCAACCGGCGGCGATATTCCAACCCCGTTCAACGCCATTCCCTACGAGCATGCCGACGCTTATTCTCTGAGCGAGTTTTTTGGAGATGCCCGTCAATCGCGCGTATCCCTGATGGCCGAAGGCAAGACCAGTTGGGGAACTCTGCGCGGATACTATGAGGCTGACTGGCTGGGCACCGGCATCTCCTCCAATAACAACCAGTCGAACAGTTATGTGATGCGTGATCGCGTGCTCTGGGCTCAGGCTGAGACCAACAATCACTGGGCTTTCACCGGCGGTCAGCTCTGGTCGCTGGCCACTGAAGATAAGAAGGGCATATCCAACCTGTCCGGCGACATCATGACACCGCAGACCATCGACCCGAATTACGTCGTGGGCTTTGTGTGGACTCGTCAGTACGGATTCCGGGTGACGAAGACAGGCAAACACGTAGCCTTCGGCATCGCCGCCGAGAATCCGCAGATTCTCTACACCGCCTCGCTGGCCGGCAACACACCCTACGCAGTCATCGGCAGCCAGGGAAATAACGGCGGCAACTTCAACGCGGCCATCAACGCATGCACGCCCGCGACCTCGGTCGTGAACTACACCAACCAGACCGAGATCGACAACGCCGGCAACACAATCCAAGTCGCGGTGCCCGTCTATAAGACCGTCAACGGCTGCGCCAACATTGCCAACCTCTCCTTCAATGAGGCGCCCGACATCATCACCAAGGTCGCTTTCGATCCGCACTGGGGACACTACGAGATCTTCGGCATCGGCCGCTTTGCCCACCAAACCGTCTACCCTGGAGAAACAACAAACAGCAACCTCTACGGTGGATTAACCGATATCGCCTCCGGTTTGACAGTGGCTCCGGCTCTCACCACCGCTGGCTCTTATAGCAACAGTGTTTTCGAGGGCGGCGGCGGCGCCAGCCTGCGCGTTCCTATTGTTCCGAAAGTCCTGACCGTCGGCTTCAAGGGTATGTATGGAACAGGCCTCGGTCGCTACGGAAACTCCACGCTGGCTGACCTTACGACCAATGCGAGTGGCGAATTCTCGCCTCTCCACAACGGCTCCGCCCTGGTTACGGTTGAGGCCAATCCAACTCCGCGCATGGCGCTCTATCTGAACTATGGCGCCGACTACGCGAGCCGTGACGATTGGGGTTCCTCCGGTGTCACCACGTCGCTGGGTGGACCGTCTGCATTCTTCTGCCCGGCCACTGCAGGAGCATTCACTTGCACCAAGACCCCGACCGCCGCAGACTTTGCGTCGGGCGGCAAATGGGGCGGGTCCTGGGCTGCGCCCAGCAACGCGGCCGTGGGCTATGGCTCGCGCCTGCTAAACAACTCCGCTTGCAATACCACGTCCAATCCCGGATACAACGGCGGTGCTTCTACCGGCTATGCTCCGGGCGGGTCCTGCGGCGCGCAAGTCCGCGATGTGCAGGAGGTCACAGGCGGCTACTGGTATGACATCTACAAGGGCGATCGCGGCCGGCTGCGCCAGAGCATTCAATATGGCTATGCGGTTCGCGAAGGCTGGTCCGGAGCTGGCGCCCCCGGAATCGGCGCCAAGGGCATCGACAACATGTTCTGGACCTCGTTCCGCTACTACCTGCCGTAGACTCTACGGCTTATCGCAAGCGCACAACAAGAAAGGGCAGCCCATCAATCGGGTTGCCCTTTCTTCTTGATACTCGAATTGATCCGCGCTGAACGCTCGAGGTCCGAAGTCTGTTACTTGCGCTCTCGGCTCGCCAGTGGACAGAAATGCCACTCCGTCGAATTCGCTCCCAGAAGCGAGTACATCCCGCAGCTTCTCCGGATTGGTTCCGCTGCGCTGCGCAGCCGCCTCCAGGAGCTGTAGCGCTCTGGCAGGCGTAGTCCCGGCCGGCAGCCGGAAGATCCATGGCACATTGGTCGACGTCAGCGACTTGTCGTCGCTCAGACGCGACCACCGGGACAAATGCCTTCAGCGCCAATTGCTCCGAGAGGTGTGCCGCGTCGCGATCAAGGCCACAATGGCCAGAGCGTGCTCATCCCACAGCGCATGCACCAGCTGCGTCGACGCCGCGCCCCAGTTCTGATCGCTCGCAACGGGCACCAGTTCCCACGCGCGTCCCTTCGCCTCTGCTGCCGCCAACTGTGCCTTCATGGCAGCTGACTGCGCCACAACCTTTGCCTGGGGCCCAAACAACACCACCCGCATTGGCCCTTGCGGCACATCCGGCCGCTGCGGCCCCGCGTAGTTCACGCCATCTTCACCCACGCGCGCATAGGGCGTCTCAGGTGCCGGCGGTCCAGTCGGGCCGCATCGCAGAAGCTTGCGCAATTGGTGCTGGCTGCGCCGCGAGTCTCTTTCTCCATCGTCGCGACCCGGTAAGCTGATCTGCGCCGTTATGCACCGTGCCAAGGTACATGGGCGCCACATTCTTCTGGTTGGGATCGAAGACCATGTGCCCGGTCACGCCGTCGTATTGATCGATATCGGCCAGCGCGTCGTGAATCCGCGCGCGGTTCAGCCGGCCTTGCAGATCGAGTCCAGCAGCGCGTTCATCGCGTCATAGGCCAGCGAGGCAAACTGTTCCGGCGGTTCGTGGAAGCGCGCCTCAAAGCGCCGATTGAAATCGAGCCAGCGCGGATCTTTGCGGGTCGGGTCATAAGGAAACACCGCCTCAAACCCTCCGCCGCGGGCCCGGCCTCGGCCAGCAATTCGGGTCCCAGCGTGCGATACGAGCCGAAGACGCGCTGCTTCATGCCCAGGGCCCGCATCTGCTTCAGAATATTCGCTGCGGGAATCTCATCGGTCCACAGCACAATGGCGTCTGCGCGCGACGACTGGATGATCTTCAGTTCCCGCGTGATAGTCCGTGTCGCCGGGCATGAACTTCTGCTCGATGACCACCGGATGGCCCAGCCGCCGCGAGGCATCGCGAAATTTGGGAACGCCAAACCGGCCATAGCGATTGTTCACGCGCAGAATCGCCACACGCTTTAAGCCCAGCTCGGTAAAGATGCGCCGCGCCAGCGTGAGGCACTGCACGCGATCGTCCTGCAGATCGGTGAAGTACCACGGAACGTACGTCTCCGGAATCGTCGGGATCGGTCGAGGCCGAGTTGACGATCGGAATTTCGGCGCGCAGTGCCACGCGCAGAGCAATGTGCGTGGACTCGGAACTGATGGAGCCAAAGATCGCCCAGTCCTGATCGTCGTAAACCATCTTCACCGCTTCATTCGACGCCGATCCCCAGATGGCGGGGTCGGTGGGCCGGTCCTCGCCATAGACCGTTTTCGCCTGCCAGTTGTCGTAGTCGTTGTGCAGCATCAGCCGGAATGGCTTGCCCCCATATCCTCCCCGCGCGTTGGCCTCCTCCACTGCCAATTGCGCGCCGTGCAGCATCCGCAATCCAAACACCGGTTCGGGATTGTGCTCGATGGGTCCAAAGAAGCCAATGCGCACTTCGGTCAGATTCTTCGGTTCAGGAATATCGCGTCCCGCGCCCGGAATAGATGTTGGGATGCGTGTAGTTCAGGTAATAGGGTGTCGCAAATTTCTCGAAGGGACTCAGATCCGCAGGCTCGCCCGCATACGGCTCCACCGTCCGGTCCTTCGGCGGACCCGGCGGATGTGCGCCGCACGCGCACGTGCTCTTGCTTCCGGCTTGCGCCGCGCATGCGGCTGCGCCGGCGGCCATCAGACAGGCCGCGGCCAACATCAGTCCCTTACGCATGGCACTACTCCTTGTGGCAGCAAGCCTTTTCTGTCCGGAACATGGCGATGGCTTCGATTTCCACCAGCAGCTCGGGCCGGCAAAGCTTGGCCTGGATGCCCGTAGATGCGGGCAGCGGATCAAGCCCCTGCTCCTTGAAGAACGCAGTGCGCCCCTCGTTGAACGCGTCGTAATCGCGGTCGATGTCGCGCAGATAGCAACTGGTGCGCACAATGTCGTGCCACGTGCAGCCTTCGCTCTCAAGCAGGCCGGTGATGTTATCGAACGTGCGCCTCAGCTGCGCGTCAAAGTCGCCGATATGCACTGACTTGCCGTGCTCGTCGATCGATGCCGTGCCCGAAATCAGCAGGATCGTCAGGCCATTCAGGTCGATCCTCATGCCGCGCGAAAAGGAGCTCGGCTTGGCGTAGGCATAGGCTTCGTTCAGCACGCCATAGTTGGTCATGGCGCGCTTCTTGATCGGCGCGTGCGCGATGGTCTCCAGAATTTCCGCAAATTCAATCATGATGATTGCTCCTTATGGTTATCGTTGAAGAATTCCGTGGCTCAACCCCTTGGCCGTAGCGACCCAGATGTCGTTGCCTTGAAAGTCGATGCCGAGAACGTAGTTGTGGGCCGGCGCGGTGGTGACGGCCACCGGAGTTACATTGCCCTGCGCATCGCGCACCGTCATCTCCGGCTTGCCGTCTTTGAGTGAGGGGCGATACACGGCCCAGTTCACGCCGTCGTAGTAGGCCAGCCCCTTGTCGGTGCCAAACCACGCGTGATTGGCGTCCACGCCTTTCACCACGTTGGTGAAGTTCGAGGGCAGTCCGCTGTCCTTGGTCAGAAAGTTGTGCCAGTAGCGTCCGTCGTAGCGGCTGTCTCCGAAATAAGTTGCCGCCCACAACACGTTGTCCACATAGCTGACTGAGGTCGTGATCTCGTGAATCAGCCCCTGATCCTTGAAAAGCACAATCTCGTTTTCGCCGTCCGGGTCTTCATACTTGTCCCAGACCTTGGTCTTCTGGTCGTACTCCAGAATGCCGCTGCCCCACACCGCGTAATACACTTTGGTCGGCGTGGCAGAAACCCCATACACCCAGATCTCGACCATCGGCGTATTGCGCTCGTTGTAGAGCGACCACTGGCCGGTGTGCAGATCAAGCCGGCAGGCCCCTGCGGCCGTGGCAACCCACACGTTCTCGCCTTCGACCGATACGCCGTACACCACATCGTTGCTCAGGCCGGAATTGAGCTGCGTATAGCGTATCAATGCGGCCGCCGGAGATGCGGCTCAGCCCGCCCATGGTCCCGGCCCACACATCGCCGGTGCGCTTGTCCAGCGCCAGCGACAGCACCGCGCGGTGCGCCAGTCCGTCCTTGGTGTTGAACGATCTCTCCACTTGCCGTTTTCATAAAGTCCCAGGCCATTGTCTGTGCCCGCCCAGATGCGATCGCCATCCACCAGCACGGAGTACACGTGGTTGTCCGGCAGCCCATTCGCGGTAGTGAAGTTTTCAAAACGATAACGCGGCATGTGCGGAGGCGCGCCAAAAGCCGTCATGCCAAGCGCCGAGCAACACCGGTGGCGAGAGCAAGTGCGAATTTCATCCCTGCGTGCTTCATCGTCGCATCCCTCTTAACGAGTCCTCAGATACTCGATCAGGTCGTTGAGTTCGTCCTTGGTCAGATCGTTTGTGCGCCCGTGCTTGTCTTCGGGATTGAATACGGTCCAGATCTCTTCCAGCGTCGCCGCAGAGCCGTCATGCAGATAGGGAGCCGTGAGCGCGATATTGGTAAGCTGCGGCGTGTCCAGCAGCCCCGTGTTGTCAGTCGCCTTCTTCGTTCCCACGTCAAAGGATTTCTGACTCGTGCCTTTGAGACCACTGTGGCAATACGAGCAGCGATTTCCTTCGGGTATCGGGTTGCCAAACTTGTCCACCGCGCGCTCGAAGATGGCCTTGCCGCGTTCCTGCGCCGCCGTCAATTCATATCCGGGCAACTTGCAGCGGTTCGGCCTTGGCGGCAGACTGCGAATGTACATCACCAGGTCGGTCAGCGTCAGATCGTCGTAGTTCTCAGAGCGCCAGAAATATTTCTCCGTCCGCGGTCCACACTCCGTCGGCAGGTTGGGGTTCCCGCCGTTCCACTTGTATGGCTCGGTGCCGACAAGATCCTCGATGGGGCGATTGTCCACGATGTCGCGGCCAAATCCGTCCGGCTCAAGATCCCAGTTAAGCCCGTCAAAGGTGGAGTCGATGTGGCAATTGGCGCATCCGATCTGACCCTGAAACGAATAACGTGCGCGGTATAGAAGGTTTGTTCCCCATGCCGCAGTACTGAAATTTGCTTTGGCCCGTCCAGCGGAACTGTGGAGACAACACGATTCGCACGCGAGTCAATCACGCTGATCGTATCGTCAAGCCGATTCGCCACCAGCAGGCTGCGGCCATCCCGTGTGAAAACGTTTCGCCACGCGGATCGTGCCCTACCGCGATCGCGCGTAACGACATAATTCGCGCTCGCCGAGAGATCCTGCTGCAAACCCGTCCGGATGCGTGCGAACAAACCGCAACATCCGCGCCACATCGATTACGGTCACGAATCTCTGAGCCCTCGCTGGTGACGTACATGTGCGACTTGTCCGGCGCAATGGCCACGCCGAAAGGTCGCGCAGCATAGCGCTCCAGCTCATCCAGCGGCACTTCAACCGGCTTGTTTCCTACATCTGCGCCGAACAGCGTCAGCGTGTCGACAAACGCGCCGCCGTGCTCCAGGTGCGCCAGCGGAATCAGGTTCTTGGGATGTAACTCTGCCACCACACCCAATCGCCCATCGGCGGAAAACGCAATGTGAAATCCGTGGGCAATGTTGTGCAGCGGGATGCGATCAGACACAACCGCGCGCGCAGCATCGATCACAGTGATCTCCGACTCGGGAGCTGTGCGGTGCGGCGTCGGGTTCGGATACACATGCGTCACGTAGAGCCGGCTTCCGTCGGGAGAAGGCGTAATGTAGCTCGCGCCGCGCCCCGCCGCCAGCCGTTTCTCTTCTACGCCGGTCTGTGCATTCAGCACCGCAACATCGTTCGAAATGCGATTGGCGACAAACAAGTGCTTGCTTTCACGATCCTCAATCACGCTCGATGGCTCCGCGCCCACCGGCCACGTTGCCATCACTTCCAGCGAGTCCGTATCAATCACCGAAATGGTGTCGTCCCATGTGTTGGCGACGAACAGCCGGCTGCCGTCAGGCGAAAGCGAGAACCCGCGCGGCACGCGCCCTACCGCGATTTTCTTGATCTCCGCATAGGTGGCCGCATCCAGCACCCTTACTTCTCCGCTTTCCTGGCAAAGCACGTAGAGACGCGTGCCGTCTGCGAGAAAATAGCGTCTCAACGGGAGAAGCATAAGTGAGAATCTCGCCAGTTCTGCCTGGTCAGAACCGCGCCAACTGCCCTCGGCCACTCCAAACACGAGCGCCAAACAATGCCGCTGATCAAGCAAAGCCACGCCAATGGCGACAGCTGGCTCGCATCCGGCATTTGATCGCGCAGGCTCATTTCGGCTCCTCTACGGTGAGCACTCGGTCCACGCCTTGCTTCTCCAGTGTTTGGTCGCGGCCGCTGGGCCAGTGCACAACGATCTTGTCCACCGAGATTCGCCGCGCCCAGTCCGAAATGCAGGCGGTCATCATTCTGCGAGAGATAGCCGGAGCTCGCCACGCGCTCCTCCATGTATCGCTTGCCGCCCGCAAAAACTTCAACGCGCGCGCCGATGCCGTCGCGATTGCTCTTGGTTCCTTTGAGCTTGATCGCAATCCAGTGGCCGGTGTTGGTTGAGATGTTGTGCAGCAGCGTTCCCCTCGCGCCCAGGTTCACGACAAATGCATCCACTTTCCCGTCGTTGTCGTAGTCAGCAAAGCAGGCTCCGCGCGCCACAGTGCGCACGCTCAACACCGGCCCCGCATCGCGCGAGACGTCTTCAAAACGGTCGTTTCCCGAGTCCACGAAACAGTGTGTGCTCCTGCGGAATGAGGTGAATCAGCCCGCCGTGAAAGATAAGAATGTCGAGCAGGCCGTCGTTGTCGAAGTCGTAGATGCCCGTTCCCCAGCTCACGTACTGCGCATTGGCCTGCGAGACACCGTTGGTTCGCTCCGATATCGTCGAAGGCCATCTTTTCCGTGTTGCGAAGCAGCCGGTTATAGCGCCCGTCGGATACCCACAGGTCCAGCACGCCACGACCTTCAAAATCGGCAAACACAGGCCCCATCGACGAAGTCGACTCTCCATTTTGTCCGTAGGCCGTGCCGGTTTCGTTGGCAACTTCTTCAAAGGTTCCGTCATGCTTGTTGCGGAAGAGAAAGTTTTCGGTGCGATCGTTGGCAACGTAAATGTCGTCCCATCCGTCGCCGTCAAAGTCCGCCGCAGTCACGCCCATGGTGCGACCCACAAAAGCGCCGATGCCCGATTTGTCCGTTACATCGGTAAAGGTTCCGTCGCAGTTGTTGTGAAACGAGCTTGTTGGTCTCGCCTTCATAGTCCAGCGGCCCCGGATAGTTATCCGCCGCATAAAACGCGCGATACTTGGGGTCGAACTTCACATAGCGGCCTACGAACAAATCAACGCAGCCGTCCTTGTCGTAGTCCAGCCATGTGGAGCTGATCGACCAGCCATCCACGTTGATACCGGCCTTCTTAGTCACATCGGTAAAGTGGCCGTTGCCGTCGTTGTGGTAAAGAATCACGCGGCCGTATCCGGTCACCAAGCAGATCGACAAATCCATCGTTGTCATAGTCCGCCGCCGTCACCGCCATCCCATACAGATCCGGCGCCAGGCCCGCCTGCTCCGTCACATCAGTAAAAGTGCCATCGCCGTTGTTGCGATACAGATGATTGTGCGGCAGAGGGTCCGGCTTCACCTTCAGCGGATACGGATGCATGGAGTCGTCGAGCGGCCGTCCATTCGCCACATAAAGCGAGAGAAGGCCCGAGTTGTTGTAGTCAAACCACACGCAGCCCGCGCCCGTGCCCTCCAGCAGCGAGCCCAACTTGGCCGATCCAAAGCTGTGAACGAAATCGATGTGCGCCTTTTCGTTTGCATCTTCAAAGCGAATCACCGGAGCTTGCGCGTCGGACGGCGTCGTTTGAGCAACCTGCGCGCTCAGCGCAGTCGTCGGCGAGAGCGGATTGCGCTATCAGGCCGGTTTGCCCAGCGGCAATCGAGACCGCGCCAAATAAAAGAAGAAAGCGCATCATTATTTCAGCGGCCTCCTGGCGGGCTATGTTGCGCAGCGGCCCGTCAAGATCCACGGGCGTTGTCGTGCGCAGCAGCACGGCGGGCACGCGATTCTCCGCCGCGCGCTCCGGCCCCGTGTGGCAACCCACGCAAATGCGCTGCTCCCCGCCGCGAGCCCAGAACCAGCCATGCTCCTGCCGCAACACCGCGCCTTTCGCATCCAACAGCGCAAACCGAATTGGCTGTGTCGCCGGGAACCTTCACGAAAAATGAGCCATCCTGTTCCACCGGCGCTGTTCCCATCGCAACCGCTTTGCCCGTCGGCGTCCTGCATCTCAACGCGCACCGATGCGGGCGCTCCTTTCACTGCCCCGTCGCGCGAAAGGCGCGCATCCAGCGCCAGCAGATTTGCATAGTCCCATGGGTGCAGCCCCGAAGGATGCCGATTCGGCGTTGTGCGCGGCGCAACCAAAACGGGCTCGACGAGATTCTCATCCGCTCTCGGCCAGCACGGTCTCCAGCGCCGCGTCCCCGGGCTCCACAACTTGATTGCGTAAATGCGCTTGTCCCTGTGCGGCACGCGACTCAGCAGCCATGCGCCCGAAGCCGTCTCCGCGATCGCGCCCGCGTACTCCGCGTGCGGCGCGAGATCAGTGCTCTTCATGCGCCAGCGGCGAAGTGAACCGCGCCAGAGAGTCTCCATGCGTAAACACCACATCACCGGAAGCAAGCTGTCGTCCGCCCCACCGCGCTCGGCCATGATCGCAGCGGTACGACTCCACACCCGAGCCGTCGGCATAAACCAGGTACAACTCCGGCGTCGACCCCGACCCCAGCGGAAAGCCCGCTTCAAACAGAATCCGCCCGTCCTTCAACACATCTGCGGGAAACGCACTGGCCTGCGTGTAGGTCAGCGGCAGCACATCCCGGCGCCGCTGTTGGGTTCAGCAGAGGGTATTTCAGCTGGTGGCCATCTTCTGCAGACGCGAGTTGAAATCCATGCGGCGTTCGCTGTGCCCACACCATCCGTCCGCCCGGCAAATAAAATGGCCGCTCGGCATCCGTCGCGGTCGCAATCACCTTGCGCACGGATGCGATCCTGAAGCGTCAATTCCCAAATCTGCCACGGATCGCCCGCGGTCTGCTTGCCCGCAAACAGCACCAGCTTTCCGTCGAAATAAACATTGGCATCTGCCGTGGCCGCGAAACCCGCGACCAGTGGCTCTGCTTTGCCCTCGTGCACCAGCAGCAACTGTGCGCCCTTGGGAAACCGCTCTTCCCCGCGCAGCTCCGCCAACGGCACATAGACCGGCGCAGCCGTCACAATGAAGTCCGCGCCGATCTTTTGTGACGAATCGGGTTCGAATGCGCAAATCGGCAACAGCAATGCAAGACAGACGGCAATCCGAGGAACTTTGACCCAGACCCTCATCCCACGGCCTCCATGGGCCGTGCGCCTGCCGTGCTCGCTGATCGCAAGCCCGCGCAGCGCAAGATAAGGATCAAGCGAGGCCATCATCTCGTCGAATCCGGCAAAGTCCAGCGACTGCTCGCCGTCGCTCCACGCCTTCTCAGGATTGGGATGCACCTCGACCAGCAGACCGTCCGCGGCGGCAGCCACTGCAATGCGCGCCAGCGCGGGCACCAGGTCGCGATGCCCGGCCGCGTGGCTCGGATCGGCGATTACCGGCAGATGCGAAATCTGCTTCAGCAGCACAATCGCGCCCACGTCAAAGGTGTTGCGCGTGGCCGTCTCAAAGGTGCGAATGCCGCGCTCGCAGAGAATGACGTTGGGATTGCCGTTGTCGAGAATCAATTGCGCCGAACGCAGCAGGTCGGCCACCGTGGCCATCATGCCGCGCTTCAGCAGTACGGGCCGGCCCGAGCGCGCCGCCGCCTCCAGCAGCGAAAAGTTCTCCATGTTGCGCGTGCCGATTTGCAGAATGTCGGCATACTCGGCCACCATCGGAACGTCGTCCTCCGACATCACCTCGGTCACGATCGCCAGGCCGCTCTCTTCGCGGGCCCGCGCCAGCATCTTCAGCCCTTCCAGGCCATGACCTTGAAATGCGTAGGGAGAACTGCGCGGCTTGAATGCGCCTCCGCGCAGAATCCGCGCGCCGCAGCGGCGCACATGATTGGCGGTCGCCATCAGCTGGAACTCCGTCTCAACCGAGCACGGCCCAGCCATGGTGATGAAGTCGTCCGCCGCCGATTTCGAGATCCAGCACCGGCACGATGGTCTGTTGCCGACGCGAACTCTTTAGAACACCAGGGGTTTCGGCAAAACGTTCATGCCAGCTTTCGCGCACCCTCTGCGCTCCGTTTCTGGGGAAGCGGAAGCGTCAGACTACCGCGATCGCCCGCGCCCCGCATCCATCCAAAGGTTGAGGCGCGCGGCCGTTCTCATCGCACCTGCCCCTCTGGTTCTAACCGAGGCATGAACATCTGTCTGTGATGGATGAACTTGACTTCGGGAGCTTGACTACGAATGCGCAATCGGCAGGCGGCCGATAGCCGAACGCCGCATCCACAATGCCCGCAACGCCAAGCGCGGTCTCATCTTCAAATGGCCGGGCCACAACTTGCACCCCTATCGGCAACCCCTCCGGCGATTGGCCCACTGGCACCACCGCGGCAGGCGCAGCAAGCGTGTTGAACCATTGAGTATGCCGCACCGCATCAAGATACTCCACCGTTTTGCCGTCGATGTTCCAGGAGCGCTCGCCATGGCGCCACGCAGGCACACTTGCCACCGGACAAAGCAACACAGGATACTTGCTCATCTCCGTCAGCGTTTTGGCGCGCAGCAGGTCAAGCTCCGCCCATGCATTCAGCAGTTCAGTCGCCGTGAGAAGTGGTACCGAGCTGGCAATGCCTAGAAACTCATTGAAGATCGGACTCAGTTGATGCTCTTTGCCTCGAATGGCCGGCGCATCAAACATCGCTCCGCATTGCACGAAGAACTTCCACCATAATTTTCGCAATTGCTCCAGCGTTCGTGGTCGGAAAGGCACTACGCGAAAGCCTGCCTCGCGTAGCACAGCTGCAGCGGCGTTGACCGCGGCTTGCGTTTCCGGCGTCACCGGAACCAGCCCGTCGTCCTCAAAGAATCCAATCGTATTCGCCCGCAGTTCGTCCGAGGCTTGGCTCACGCAGTGCCACTGGCGGACTCGCGGGATCGCACTTGTCCTGTCCGCTCAGCGTGCGAAACAGCAGAGCAATATCCGCCATGGTCCGCGCCATAGGTCCAATTGCGCCGAGTGTTGAAAACGGCCCCACGTTGGGCAGCAGATGGCCGCTAGCCGGGAATGCGCCCTGGCGTCGGCTTCAGAGAACAGATTCCTGTGAAGTGCGCGGGCACACGTACTGACCCACCGCTGTCCGAGCCCAGCCCCGCCGCCGACATTCCCGCCGCAATTGCCGCCGATTCGCCCCCGCTCGATCCGCCCGGCGTGCGCTCCAGGTCCCATGGATTCGAAGTCCGCCCATGCAGCAGGTTGTCCGTCTCATACGCCATCAGGAACTCCGGGCAGTTGGTCGTGCCCAGAATCAGAGCCCCAGCCGCACGCAACCGCGCCACTGCCACCGCATCCTCGCGCGGCACATAGCCCTTATGCAGCAGGCTCCCAATCTCGCACTTCAATCCCCGCGTTGCGATCGAAGACTTCACAGTCACCGGCAACCCAAACAACGGCCTGCGCGGCCGGCTGCCACGCCACGCGTCGTGCTTCCGCGCCCGCTCAAGCACGCGCTCTGC
Source organism: uncultured Acidobacteriota bacterium (assembly GCA_963725945.1). Classification (GTDB taxonomy): domain Bacteria; phylum Acidobacteriota; class Terriglobia; order Terriglobales; family Acidobacteriaceae; genus Telmatobacter. The sequence continues at coordinate 108,320 of CAVSAW010000024.1, forward strand.
ATCGAAATCCGAAAACGCATTCAGCCTCGGATTCAGAAGCTCGATCTGTACGATATGCGCCTCGGCCAGTTCCACCACGGAGATCTCGCCCGCGCGTAGCATCTCCAACTGCCGCACAGCGGGCGCAAGAACGACCTCATTCATACCCACTCGTCCTAATCGCCTCGCCATCAAAGTCGGCGCCAGCACTGAATTTAATCATGGCTGCGTCGCGCTGTGTTGCGCACAGGAACCGCCCGCCATTCCGCAACCGGTATCATCCTTCGGTGTCGAAGGCAGCGTCTGATAGTCGAAGTGATACGACCGCACCGGCTCTCCGGAATCGAATCTATCGTTCCAGTTCAGTTGGTAGGCCAGTGAGTCCGCATCGTCGGGAAACTTCTCGCTCGCGGGATACGGATACGCCGTCATCTTGTGGAACGGCAGTTGCGCCACGGTGAACGGCGACGCATCCCACCAGTCCATATCCTTGACGAATCCATTAGCGTAGAAGAAGTAGTCGCGCTTCCAATGTGCAGACAGTGCGGGTAGTTGGGTCACATCGAATTCCGCTGCAATCTCCTCGCCACTGCCAAAGATCGCATAGCGGTCATCGATGCCCTTCACCAGTGCCGTCACGTCGCCGAAATGCGTATAGTTGCCGCGCTGATGCTGAAACGGCCCAGTCAGGCTCACAAGGTTGTAGTCGTAATTCAGATCGCCTGGGCTTGCGCCGTCGATCTGCTTCGGGTACCCGCGGAATTGCTCTGTTGCCCGTGCCAACGGCACCTCTTCTGTGCGCACCTCGCCCTCTGCGCTGTTGTCGATCAGCACTTGGTCCCAATAAATTTCAAGGTTGCTCACCAGCCGGATGCGGCGCACTCCCTGCGGCAGTTTCCCGGTCAAGTCGACAACAATGGTCCGCTCCAGGCCCGCAGGGAACCCCGCTTCGCCCGGAATTCTCTGCCAGCTTCCGTCCGGAAGCTGCGCCTCAACGTAGGGCGAAATCGGCTTGATCCCCGCTTGCCATGCCGCATAAAGCGAGGTCGCACTGAAGTAGTTAACATACCCCGTCATCAGCAGCCGCAGTGGTGCTCCCCTCTTTACATCACCCAAATCCAACGTTAGCGAATGCACGTTCGCAAAACCGTCATATGGCATTGGCGTAAATCCGCTGGCAAACTTGTGATCCCGTCGGCTCAGCACATCCAGCACATCGCGCCCCTCGCCGTCCCATGCGCCCACAGGCAGCCGCGTACTCGCCGAGGCCACTACGCGCCCAGATGCAAATGGCGGATCGTCGAGGAATCGCTCATCGGGATTGACCTCTACGTTCTCCGGGTGATCCACCGCCACCAGACGCAACTGATCGATGTAGTTCACCTCTTCCATCGGCTCGATGAAGCGCATGCTCAGTTTTCCGTCAACAGGCACGACTTGCTCGCCATCCACCTTGATCCATTCGCCGGGATTTGGCGTGTTCCGTCGCGTCGGTGTGAACCAATGTCCCACCACCGCTGCACCAATCACATCCGTTACCAGCTTGTACTCATGCCCATTCCATGCAAAAAGCACCGGACACGAACTGCCACGCCGGTCGGCTTCTTTCATCGCAATCACAGGAGCGTGGGCCAGGTCGATCTCGTCCTGCAGCACGCCCGTGGGCCAAAGAATCCTCAACAAATCAATGCCCTCGGCCTTACCCAGCCCGACCAAAAGCTGCTGCGGTCCCTGCGTCTGGTAGCCCGATGAGCCAGCCAGTTCCCACTTCTGCCACTGGCCGCTCGAGAAAATCTCTACCTTCACGCCCAGAGCAGTCTTGTTGTCCGCATAGCCCGTCAGGTCGAGGCGCACAGAATGATTCTTGTTCGCGCCCACATTGTGCAGCACCACCGGTGGCGCGCCTTGCTGGGTCACAATCAGGTCCGGAGCGCCGTCCTCATCCACATCGGCGGCAATCAAGCCGCGAGGCGCGTGCAACTTCACGCGATCCAGTCCCAGCGTACGGCTCACATCCTCAAAGCTGCCATCTCCGCGATTCCGCAAGATGCGCACTTGCGGCCCCACATTCGTTTCGACAATCACGGCAAGATCAATCCACCCATCGTTGTCAATGTCGATCGGCGTCAAACCCCACCCACGCAACGCACCTTGCAAAGGCAGTTGCACGCGCTCAAAACGCCGACCGATGTTGTTCGGTCCCACGACATTGCGCCACAGCGTCAATCCAGGTTCGCCGTCGTGGGTCACGGCGATGTCCATCCAGCCATCCTTGTTGTAGTCCAGCACCGCAATGCCGACCGTCGCAGGCAACTTCTCGCTCTCATACAACGGCTGCGCGGGATACTTCCCCTCGCGAGGATTTACATAAATCAGCGGCGAAGGCCCATCGCCGGTCATTGCCAGGTCAACCGCCCGATCGTTGTTGAAGTCCGTCAGAATTGAAGCTGCTGTCTTCCCGCTGCCACCCAGCCCCGTCGGTTCCGTCCACTCCGTGAAAGTCTTGTTCCCGTTGTTGCGCCACAGTACATCCGATTCATCACCCGAAGACAGCGGAGCGCCCGTCAGCAGCAAATCGAGATCACCGTCGTGGTCGTAGTCCACGAACGTGATACTCGTCGGTCGGTTGCGCGGCGTAATCCCCGCTTCGGCCGTGACATCCTGAAACTTCCCTTTTCCCAAATTCCGAAATAGCCGCACTCCGTCATCAAGGGCCACTGCAAGGTCGTTCAGGTTGTCTGCATCGTAGTCGCCCACGGCGCAAGCCACGGCGTGGCCGGATACCTTCAATCCAGCACCCGCAACATCCAACTCCTCAAACCCGCCGTCCTTGCGGCGATGGAGCACGCGAATCGCCTGCGCGCCGCTCTCCATTAGCACAAGGTCCATACTGCCCGAGCCGGTCACGTCCATCATGCAGGCCCCGCCCGTCTCATTCGATTGTCCCTTGTCATCAACCATTGACTGCGCTTCCAGCCGCACCGGAATCATCGACCGCTCAACTTCCTGAGGCTCCTGCACCGGCGTCACAGTCGAGTAGTGCCCCTGCTCCCCATACGCCAACCCAATAGCTGCGGAAATCTTGGTGCTGGTCATGTGCTGGAACAGCTTGAAGTGGTCCTTCGCCTCTGCCGTGCGGCCGGAACGCTGCAGGGCACGTGCCATCGCAAACTCCGCTGACGCATGCAACGGGTTGATCGTCAGCGCCTGCTTTAGCACCGCAATCGCGTTGTCGAACTGCTTCAGTTCCTGATAGCAGACTCCCTCAAAGTAGTACGAGTCGGCGTCTCGCGGTTCGAGCTTTACTGCCTCCTGAAAGCTGGCCAGCGCCGCTTCCACTTCGTTATCTGCGTGTTGCGCCAAGCCGAGGTTGTACCAAGGCTGCGGGTCCTTGGGGTCGAGCGCGATAGCCTCCTGCAACGCCTTTCGTGCCTCGGGCAGCTTTTGCAGGGTCATCAGCGCAATACCTTCGTTCGATGGCGGCCTGCGCCAGCTTCGGGTCTTTCTTGCAAGCTTCGGCAAAAGAGGCGGCAGCGCGCTCTGTAAACTGCTGGCCCATCTGCGCCACGCCGCGATTATTCAGGCGGATAGCCTCCGGGTCGAAGTGCGTCTCTGCCGCAAATGCAGCCGTCGCCCAAAGAAGAACAAGGCCCACTCGGCCGCCAACTCGCATCGTTCTCATTCCCAACTTCATCTCCAACCGGGCCGGGCTTCTCGGTGCCCCAGGCCGCGCAGAATACTTTAGTGTATTCGAGCCACCGGACAGGCCGCATCGACCCCTCTGGCTCCCTTTGCTCTCATGAAACAGCGCTGGCTTTAATCTTGTGGTACAAAAGCCTGGAAAGGAAGAAGGATGAGTCCGTTCGAGCAAGTTGAATCGACCCGCCACGAATACGGGATGAAGGCGTGGCAAAAGCTTCTCAACATGGTAATGGGCATTTTTTTCCTTGTCCTGGGAGCCATTCTCGGCCGATTCCTGATCGCTTCTGCCGGCAATCGCATTTTCTCCATGACGATGACTGTGTTTTTCGTCGCCTTCGGTGTCTTCATGCTGGCACGGGTGTTGCGCTCGCGCCTGGTCATCGAGGGAACGTACATTGAGGTTCGTGGCGCCTTCAAGGAGCAGAGCGCCGACCTCAGCGAGATCGAAGGCTTCCGTACTATCAGTTCGCGCAATGGTTCCTATACGCAGCTCTGCCTGAAAGAAAGCCGAGGAACAATTTCGATACCCAACGCCTTCGACACAGACGAAGCCTACCGCGAATGGTTTCGGCGGATGCCCGACCTCGATGCACGCGACCGGCAGACCCTGCTCAACGAAATTTCGCAACAGGCCAATCTCGGCGCTACACCCGAAGAGCGCCTGGGCGCCTTGGCAACTGCCAAGACCTGGAGCATTTTTCTTCTCGTCGTCACGGTTGCCGCCGCGGCTACTCTGAATCTAGCGGACGACAGCCTGCGCCTCGTCTCAGCTCTGGTGCTGGTGCTGGCGCCTCTGATCGTGATGATTCTGGTTGGCCAATCGCCTCTGCTCTATGCGATCTACAAACCGAAAGCCGATCCTCGTGCCGACCTAAGCTTTGTCTTGATGGTTGCCGCCTTCGGGCTCTTCATCCGCAACCGCGACGTGCACTTTGTCTCTCTACAGCCATTGCTATGGATCATGGCCCTCGTCGCGATCGGTTATTCGGCCGGATTATCCAGTTCCATTCGCGGCGGCAGGTCACCTTGGAGCAACTTCATCGGCGTGCTCTTTTTCGCCGCGTTCCATAGCTACGGTTTCGTCGTTTTGGCGAACACGCTCACCGATCATTCCCAAGCCACACGTTACACTGCGACCGTCATGGGCAAACACATTTCAAGCGGCCGCTCCACTTCCTACATCCTTGACCTGTCGCCTTGGGGCCCAGTCGAGAATCCAAATAAACTCAACGTTTCTTCTTCCCTCTATAACGCAACTGCTCTGGGAGACCCGGTATGTCTCGATCTGCACGCAGGTTCACTTCGTGCACCCTGGTACCATCACGTTTCCTGCGACGCGCCGCCCGATTCAAGTCAATCCCAATGATGGATTCATCCGTCAACGACTATGAGTTACAGAATCGCTTGAAATACAATGCAAGCCACCTACCATGACCGGCGCAAATGCGATCGCAACCCCCATTTATACTCTTGATGTGATCTCATTCCTCGAAACTCTGGATTGGCGCAGGTTTTTTGCGCGCCCGTGCTCGCGCTTGATCCCGGTGGACACGCTCAATGTCCCTTCCCTGCTCGGCGATCTTTCCATGACGAGGCATTCCACCGCGCGAGCCTCCCAATGACTCTGTCAATGATCCCTCGGCGTCGCATCGGCGTCGTCACCACTTCACGTGCGGATTACAGCCATCTCTACTGGCCTCTGCGTGAACTGGCAGCTCAGCCAGAGGTCGAATTGGGCGTATTTGTTCTAGGCCCGCATCTCTCGCCCGAATTCGGCACAACCATAAATGAAATCGAGGGTGATGGCTTTCCCATCAAAGCGCGCATCGAGTGCCTTCTGAGTTCCGACACCGACACTGGTATGGCCAAGACCATTGGACTCGCCATCCTCGGCCTGGCCGACGCGCTCACAGCCTGGCGGCCTGACTTGCTGCTGCTGATCGCGGATCGTTACGAAATGCTGGCTCCGGCCTCCGTTGCACTCGCTCTGCGAATTCCCGTCGCGCACATTGAAGGTGGCGAAGTCTCGCAGGGCGCCATCGACGACCATGTCCGCAATGCCATCACCAAGCTCGCACACATCCATTTCACCTCCACTGAAACCGCGCGCAGCCGTGTCATCGCAATGGGCGAGGAGCCTTGGCGTGTCCACCGCGCCGGTGCGCCCTCTCTCGACCATCTCCGGCGGTCCACGCTCCTCGATCGCCTCGCCCTCGAGTCCCGGCTCAGCCTCGAGCTCGCGAGGAGCCGGACATCCACGATCTTGTGCGCATGGCACCCCGCAACCATCCTTCGCGACACCAACGCCGAGGCCGACGCCTTCTTTGCCGCGCTCGCCCACGTCTCCGGACAGCTTCTCTTCGTCTATCCCAACGCTGACGCGGGAAGCCTCGCCCTCATCGAACGCACCAAAGCTCTTGCCGCCACAAGACCCCATACACAAATCTTTGTCAACCTCGACGCTGTCACCTATTGGAGCTTGCTCGGCCAAGTCGACGCGCTCGTCGGGAACTCCTCTAGCGGCATCATGGAGGCGGCTTCATTCGCCTTGCCTGTGGTCAACGTGGGGATCCGTCAGCGGGGCCGGGAACGCGCCCGCAACGTGATCGACGCGCCGGCTGAAGTGGCAACAATCCGCGACGGAATTGAGCGAGCCATCGGGCCGGAATTCCGCGCCGGCCTGCGCGGTATGGCAAACCCTTATGGCGACGGCACGGCCGCAGTCACAATCGCCCGCATCCTCACCTCGGTCCCGCTCGAAAGCCTGCTCATCAAGCAGGCCGTCCCAGTTCCTGACCAGCCCGGTGTCAATCAGGAATCCCTGGAGTCCCGATGATTCCGCGCATTCCCCTTTCAGCACCCGATATTACTGAAGCGGAAATCGATGCCGTCGCCGCCGTTCTGCGCACTCCAAACCTGAGCCTCGGCCCGGAATTATCAGCGTTTGAAACGGCCCTTGCCGAGTATCATTCTGTGCCAGACGCCGTAGCTGTCAGCTCCGGTACCGCCGGCCTTCACCTCGCCTTGCTCACCCTTGGCATCGAAGAGGGTCATGAAGTCATCATTCCTTCCTTCGCGTTTATTGCCGTGGCCAATGCTGTCTTGCAGGTTCGCGCCACGCCCGTCTTTGCGGAAATTGACCCCGTCACCCTCAATCTCGACCCCACGGCTGTTGAGCGGGCCGTCACGCCACGCACTCGCGCGATTCTCGTTGTGCACACCTTTGGCGTACCCGCTGAGATGGGTGCACTCAAAGACATCGCTAATCGCCATAACCTTGTCATCATTGAAGACGCTTGCGAAGCAATAGGTGCCGAATTTGGCGATCCGCCCGGCTCTCGCCGCGTGGGCAGTTTCGGTGACCTCGCGGTCTTCGGCTTCTATCCCAACAAGCAACTCACCACCGGCGAAGGTGGAGCTGTCCTCGTCCGCAACCCAGAACATGCCGCCCGCCTCCGGGGCCTTCGCAATCAAGGCCGGGGCCCCCAGCGACATGTCTTCGTCGAAGGGGTGGAAGGCCGGAATTCCACTGCGGGCGAGCCTGATCATTTCGAAATTGGATACAACTATCGCTTGTCTGAATTGGCCTGCGCGTTGGGCAGAGTGCAATTGAATCGAATCAACGAGATGCTCGCAATGCGTCGCGCGGCCGCCGAGCGATACGATACACTGCTCCGCAATATTCCAGGCCTCGAACTCCCTCCCCTCGAGCTACCTCGCCGGCAAATCAGTTGGTGCCTGTACGTCGTCCGGTTGCCACAGCATCCAGATACCACTTCCGCCTTCGGCGACCGCATGCAGGCGGCTTTTGCCGCACTCGGTATCGCTGCGGGTCGCTACTTTGCGCCCATCCACATGCAGCCAGGCTGGCATAGCTATTCCAGCTATTTCGCCTTCACTGCCTGTAACCGAATCGATCGCGCCGCGTACCCTCGCGCTTACCTTTCTTCAACCGGATCACTCCGGACCAGCAGCAGGAAGTCGCCGGCGCTCTGAAGCGGGTAATTCGCTCCATCCGATAGGCGGCAGCCAAGCCCCACTCTCCGGCCTGCCTTGAAGCTCCGAGAACGCCCTACTTAATTCTCTCTTCGGGAAGAATCTCGGTGAAAAGGTTCAAAAGTGAACAGCATTCCGCGCCTGTTCAGAGTACCCTCATGCGCAGCCTGACTTTGCCGAAGCAGTTCTCGTGTCGGGTAAAGAGACTCAGCAGAACTTCTCAGCCCGATGAATTTCAGGCGTGAACCGGAACGAACTCCCTTTCTTTCCAAATCTGTCCTCTTCAGATTGCAGATTTCAAATCAGAACGCTCGCTGAGATTTCCAACTTGAGAAGACGGCAAAACCCAACCTGGCTTCCTACACTGACCTCATCCGGCGTTGATCCGTAGGTGTCCTAAATGGTTGTTAAAACATATTCCAAATGCCGCGGCGTCACCGGAATCAATGTCGGGGTGACAAATGTCCGCCGTTATTTTCCCAAAAGCGTCGTAACCATTGAGCTGCAACTCGACCATTTGCAGATCCGATGCGGTCTGGAGCCAGGCTTTTGGCGAGGACAGCCGCAGATACATGATCCTCGGTTGTGCGCCTGGCTAGAGTCCAAACGCCTGCCCGGCCACCCGGATTGGGAATCCATCCCGCTGGCAATGATTCCTGCGGGGACCAACTCTTTCCGTCTTCAGCCAGTCGCGTCCAACGGGCACTTGAGAACCAAACGCCGGCCCAAAGACGCCACTTGAGCGCTCCCGGATCTTCCCCGCTAACCAAACTTTCACTTCCTGTGGGAATGTAAACGTTGATAAGATTTCTGCTTTAAATCCGCTAACTGTTTGGTAATTCGACACAGATATCTTCGGCGCTCCGTTGGCATCTTTCGGCTCACCAAAGAAAAAGAAATGCATCTAACTTACCAGATGCCGTAAGTTAGTTGCGGCCTTTCCTGGCAACATCGCATCGCACCCCGGCATCGGTTGCGATGTTGTGTACCTAGGCACCAGTTGAATCAACTGGATGGTTCTTGACAGGGAACGATTTCCGGCGCACTATCTACCCAAATTGGCTCACCAATTGGTGGGTCCCGGATAAGGAATCCGCGCTGTAGGTTCCAGCACAACGCAGCGCTCTCCCTCAACCTCGCTCCCTAAACTCAATTCATCCGACGTTGAAGAGCAGGTAAGTATGGTTGTAAAAACACAATGCAAGGGGCGCGGCCTCACCGGGCTGCATGTGGGTATAACCAACGTTCGGCGTTATTTTCCCAAGCGAGTTTCGGTCATTGAGTTGCAACTCGATCATCTGCAAATTCAATGCGGGCTTGACCCCGGCTTTTGGCATGACCAGCCGGATATCTACGATCCCAGGCTTTGTGCTTGGCTTGAGGCCAAGCACCTCCACGGAAAATGCGACCGTGACCCCGTTCCCCTGGCCATGATTCCCGCCGGTGAGAATTCCTTCCGCCTTCAACCCGTCCACCTGAACGGGCATGCGAAAGCCAAATAGCGGAGCCGCTGAAAACTGAGAGTAAATGCTGTGGCAACCGTCTACCTCGCTCCGGCTGAACGATGCGTGAATCGTTATGTCGCCTGAGCACTTTTCGTTTGATTCCGAATTAGGGCAAAGCCCCGTTTGCTCTCGCCCGTTCCCCGCCTTGATAGACTCAGGATGCAATGAACTTCAACCGAACTTCAATAGACCGTTGAGCGCTGTTTTGCCTCCGGCTCCGCTGCCCTCGGCGATCCCTCCGCGATGGATGCTTTCCTTGAATTGCGTGGCGCTCTGAAAAGCGGCGAAGCTCGCGCCGCCTCGCCTGATCCCGCTTCCCCCACCGGCTGGCGCGTCAATGCCTGGGTCAAACAGGGCATACTGCTGGGCTTTCGCCTCGGCGCTCTTAAGAAACTTCTGCCGGCGGCCTTATCTTTCGTCGACAAGCAAACCTTCCCGCTCCGGCATTTCACCGTGGCAGATGGAGTGCGCGTCGTTCCCGGCGGCTCCTCTGTGCGTGCCGGAGCCTACGTGGCACGCGGCGCTGTCTGCATGCCGCCCATGTACATCAACACTGGCGCCTGGGTCGACGAAGGAACAATGGTCGATTCGCACGCGCTTGTCGGCTCCTGCGCCCAGATCGGCAAGCGCGTCCACCTCAGCGCCGCGGCCCAGATCGGCGGCGTCCTCGAGCCCGTCAACGCCAGCCCCGTCATCATTGAAGACGATGTGCTCGTCGGCGGCAACTGCGGCGTCTACGAAGGAACCATCGTCCGTCAGGGCGCAGTCCTGGCCGCCGGAACCATCCTCACCCGCGGCACCCCCGTCTTCGATCTCGTCAACGGCACAATTCTGCGCGCAACCGCCGACCTGCCCCTCATCGTTCCCGCAGAACGCCGTCGTCGTCCCCGGCTCCCGCGCCGTCTCCAAAGGCAAAGGGCCGCGAATGGGGTCTCAGCGTTTACGCCCCAGTCATCGTCAAATATCGCGACGAAAAAACCGACCTGTCTACAACTCTTGAAGATTTGCTACGCTAGAATCATGAGCTTTCGAACCCTGAAAGTCATTCCTATCCTGCGCATCTTCTCGGTCGAAAAAGCACGCGAGTTTTATCTCGATTACGCAGGCTTCCACCTGGACTGGGAGCACCGCTTCGAGCCCGACTCGCCTCTCTACATGCAGGTCTCTCGCGACGGCCTTGTCTTGCATCTCTCTGAGCACTACGGTGACGGCTCGCCGGGAACTCGCTTCCAGGTCACTTCGAAGGTGTTCGCGAATTACATGCCGAATTGAGCGCCAAAGGCTATCCTTACTGGCGTCCCGGAATCACGAAATCGTTTTGGGGAACCCCACAATTGAATCTGCTTGATCCATTTGGCAACAAGATCAGCCTGTGCGAACCCAAGGAAGGATGAAGTCCCGCGACTTGAAGTGAATCGAAGAGTGCGCTGCAAGCGCTCACGGGATGGGCCGTTAATGTAACCCGAGAACATCACGAAATGAACTCACTGACTTATCGCAGAGGGTTGCACTCTACTTGATAGTGGCCGGACCATCATCCGATGCAAAGACTTACTCTACTTCTGTGCACCAGTGGCCGTGGCGGCGGCTGCATTCCGATGAAGGCTGAAGAACCGTGATTCGCGCATGCCCCCGGCCGATCCGATGTTCGCTTCATAAGGACCTGCATCGGATTCGCCGCCGGCATCAAGTAATTGCACCCGAGATGCTTATCGGAACAGACTCGACCCGTGCGATCCGAATGCAGTCGCTAGGGTCGAAGCTCGCCCTTCGCATGAGGCATGCAATGCAGCCGCGGCTCAAAGGGAGCCGCAAAGGACTCGCGTCACATGAAGGCGGTCCATCACGATGAAGCGGGTCCGCAGCCCGTCCAGAGTCCGCGGCACTTCGCCGGTAGTCCGCTTGCGGTCCACATAAATCATCAGCGCCGCTTCCCTCGGATCATCCAGGCTCTGTCCCACACCTACGCCGAAAAATGCCGGATTCTGCTGCATCAGGCTGCGCGCCAGCCTTGCTGCTTGACGCTCACCGCCTGGTTCACGCCGCGGCCGTCAGCGCAGGCGAACCCGCGATCGTGTTGGCCATCGGCGCTGCCCCGATCGCCACCGCGCGTGCGTTCGTCGGAATCACCAGAGTGCGCACGCCCTCAATCGTAGCCGGAACGTTCGCTGCATTGCTCTCATTTACATAGACGATCACCGCGCCTTCGCCAGGATGGTCGCTGCTCTTGCCCATCGCCACTCCCAGAATGCCGGCTGCAGGATTCACCAGCATACGCGCCGTCGCCAGCGCCTGCTGCACCCGCGCGATCTCCGCGTCACTCAGCGCGAGAGCCTGCGCCGCCGCAACCGTGCTGTCGCCATAGCTCAGGCAGCTTACTGCGTGGTCGGCTCCGCCCACAAACGTATAGCTTGTTCCGCCGCCAACCTGCGCGCTCAATTCGCTCAGTACGTCGCCCACTGGATTGGCCATCCCCTCGCCCACGCCCGACGCGTCGGTCCCGCCGGCAAAGTAAAGGCCCACGGGTTCGGCATCGTTCGCATCCACCACCAGTGCGCCCGAGTCGCCCGCATCGCTGAATCGATTGCCGCTGATGGCCAGTTGGTTGGTGAAGACCTTGGTCAGATACGGTTTGGTCTCCGCGCAATCCCGGTAGTAGTCCACTGAAACATCCACATTGACCGCCGAAACTCCGCCGCAGGTCAGCCCCGTCGTCCGTCCGCTCTTTGCCACCCGTAGTTGCAGTTCCGCCGCTCTCGCCCTTGCCGCCGGTCGAAGAGATCCCAGGAGGCGCGGCGGCCAGTGTTCCGTCGGCCTGCCGCGCCCCCAATTCCAGAATGCTGCCCGTCGGATCGACGCGTATGCGAAGCCACCTGCGCGATAGCCGCATCAGCATTCGTCTGGGCTGACTTAAGCGGTAGCCAACCGGTCAGCGAGCCCACCGGAACTCGTTCCTGCGCCGTCTCCGTTCGGCGTGCAGTTGTTGTCGATCAGCCCCGGCTGCACAATGGCGTCGCCCACGCTGGCAGTGGTCGCTCTGCGCCAGCACATGATTATTGCTCAGCAGATATTGGCGTCCGCTGCCGTCCTCGATCAGATGCGCCCAAGAGTCCCGCTGCAGCAGTCCACAATCGTGTTGCCGTTGGCGTCAAAATCGTTATTGTTGCCGCCGGAACTGCCCAGCAGCATCGGCGCAGCCAACTGCCCCTGGTGCCCCGCTGGATTGCTCGTCACTCCCGCCGTATTCAGCAGCACCTCGGCCTCTGTCTTCGCCGCCGAATCCCCCGCCGTCGCCACCACATAGGTCACTTCAGTCGCCGCAATCGTCGCCGGCGCGATATACGTCACCGGCACACGACGTGAATCCCTGCTTTGACCGCTCGCAATTCGTCGCGCTCAGCGATCCTTGTCCGCCGCTTGAGCCGGTCGGCCTATCCGCAAGCGCAAAGTGGATGCCGGTGCCCCCGCCTGCCTCTGCCAGAAAGCCCGTGATCATTGTGCTGCCATCGGCGCCGAGCGCCACATTCTCCGGCGTGAGCGGTTGCAGGAACCCCGGCGTCAATGTCAGCGCGGAGGTTGCCTTCACGCTCCGGATTCGTTACCAGCGTCGCCGTCACTGTACCTGCACCCGATCGGCAGTCAGATAACTCGGCGGAGTATACTGCCCGCTCGCGCTGATCGTGCCCGCACCGGCGCTTGCGTCGCCCTCCTGTCACTGACCAGCTCACCGCGGCGGGTCCGCCACCTACAAGCGTTGCCGAAATTGATTTACCGGGCTGCCTTTCGCGCTGGCAGTGTTGCATCCGGTGCAATTTGTATCGACGGTTGCCATCGCCGGCGAGAGGTAAAACGTGTCATTTGCTGGATTTGCCGTTACCTTCCCAGCACCGCATCCAGCAAGCGCGATCGACCCTGAGACAAGAAGCGCCGGTGTGACCCTCCCTAGGAAGCTGAACGCACGTCTCGAGAGGGGCAAGGTGCCCGCAACTGACTCGTCCATCATGGTTTTTATCGGAGGCGGCAAATCTGGCCAGACCTTTACCTGAATAGGGCTGTCTCACCAGTACCGGCAGACCCCCTTAACCCAAGGTTAGCTCATCGAGCGGCAAAGCCCTAGACGCTCTGGAAGCTGCTAGGTGACCAAAGTTGCCCCCAGATCTCAGCCGCATCGGCGCCTCTGGAGTTCATTTGGACGGGGCCACATGCCTTCAATGAACAGAAATCCGCTCACTTTTGCAGCGGCTCGAGCTGGAAGGCTATGCTGCGCTCTGACTCGCGCCTCACTGCGCGTCTGCGGCCTGCGAGCAACTCCGCCGCACCAATCCTCCCGCAAGGATGTCCGGCCTCTCGATCGACCACCAGAATGCTCATCAATCCCGTCGTCGCCATTTCCTCTGCGACTGCGCGGCAGGTTTCATCCCCGTAGACAAAAACCTCCGGCAAGGTTCCTCCGCCGTAATTCGCCTCTTCGTCTTCAGTGGAGAGCTCAGTCATGACTTCGGCAACCGTCACCGTCTCCAGAGGGTCAACGCCGTACTCACGAGACAGGTGATATCCGCGGCGACTCAGCTTCTCAGTCAAAATTGATCGCGGCATCACCAGTGAAGTCACCAGGTACGACGCGGTACACGCAAGCACCAGCGGAAGCAGGGCAGGCAGAGCGTGCGTCAATTCCAATGAAAAGAGAATCGCCGTAAGCGGCACTCCCAAAGCTCCTGCGAGCATCGCCCCCATTCCCATCAGCGCCCAAAGAGCCTGCGTCTCTCCGGGCAAGTGAGCGAGTCGCGCCATCGATTCACCCAGTGCAGCTCCAATCATAAGAAGTGGCGCGAGCACTCCGCCCGACGTTCCCGAACTGAGCGAGAATGACCACATCAACGATTTGGCGATCACTAGTCCTGCAGTAGCCCCACCGGCGCATTGCCGCGCAGCAATTCAGCTATGTTGTCGTACCCTACGCCTAGCCCACGCGGAAAGAAGAGCCCGCCAACACCGATCCCTATACCGCCAATCGCGGGCCACCACATCCAATGAATCCCCATGCGGCCAAAAAAGTGCTCAAATGCATCCTCGAAACCGTACATCGATCGGCTCAGTCCGGCCGATGCCAGGCCTACGAGGAGTCCCAATGGACCAGCAACCAAAAGCGCCTGTCCGAGATTGATGTTCGGCTGCAGTCCAACCGGGAAGAGCGGACCTGCACCAAGCCACCAGATGCGCAACGAGCCGGCGATTACACTGGCGACGGCCACAGGAACCAGCGAGCGTGGCCTCCATTCGAATAGGAGTAACTCCACCGCCAGCAGGATGGCAGCTACTGGCGCCGCGAATGTCGCTGACATTCCTGCCGCCGCACCGGCCACCAGCAGCGTCGTCCGCTCCGCGTCAGACAATTTCATCCATTGCGCGATCAGTGAACCGAAAGCGCCGCCCGTCATAATGATCGGCCCTTCCGCACCGAATGGCCCGCCCGAGCCAATTGCGATTGCCGCGGAGATCGGCTTGAGCACAGCAACTTTGGGATCCACTCGGGCACCATGCAGCAGGATTGCCTCGATAGCCTCCGGAATCCCGTGACCACGAATCTTGTCGGAACCATAGTGCGCCATCAATCCGACAATCAGCCCACCAACCACCGGAACCAGCAATAAAACCCAATGCGCCTCCATTGATCCAGCCGGTCCTACCATCGCGAGACTCACGCGATGGTAGTAGAAAATATTCGTCGCCAGTGCAATCGCGCGCAGCAGCAGCACTGCAAGGCCCGCTGCGCCCGCGCCAATGATGAGAGCAACTGCACTTAACATCCATGTCCGTCGATCCACTGTGAAATCACGCAGTGCAGAAGGTCGCGACCTCATTGAGCCTCCGCGTCTGCAAACGTGCGCGAATGTCGCTTCACATGCTTCAGCGACTCAATCAGCAGTGGCGCCAACTCATTCAACTCGCGCGCGTGATCGTCAGACAGTTCGCTCAGGACATGCCTTCCCTTGCGGGTCACCCGCAAAATCGCACGCCGCTTGTCATCCGCATCCGCGCTTCGCGTCAGCAATCCCTCGCGTTCAGAGCGGTCCACAAGCTCAACCACGCTGTTGTGCTTCAATCCCAGCCGTGCGGCCGCATAGGCGATGGTTACCGCTGTGGATTCGGGAGCGCCAGCTACTTGCAACAGAAGCTGGTGTTGCTGAGGCTGCATACCCGCCTTCAAGGCTGCAGATTCGCTGAAGTGCAGAAAGCGGCGCAACTCATAGCGGAATTCAGCCAGGGTGGCAAGTAACGAAGAAGTGTTCGCAGCAGAATTTCCGATATTCATATTTATATCGTATCACGATATAAATATCCTCGGAATGGCCGCCAACTCAACGTTGCCTATGGGATCTCTTTATTCGGGATAAGAGTGTGATGGCCAACCCCTTACGACCGCACACATCCCAGGAATCCCTTTGACTCCAACCTCTGTAAGACCAAAATCCTCCGTTGCCCCGAGCCGAGATGAACCCTGTCTGCACCCACAACTGCAGTTTCGCTCCGTAGAGATATGCCAGAGTCTTAATCTGAACGATCGATGGATCGACCGCGGCGGATGATGAAAATGCTGCATATTCAGGGTATCGCGCTGCTGAAAACTAGTTTAGAATCTGCTCTACTCAAACCCCGGAGTAAGGAGAGTTTCACCATGCCGAAGTTCGTGATCGAGAGAGAAATTCCGGAGGTAGGAAAGCTGTCGCCGGAACAACTGAAAGCGATCTCGCAGAAGTCGTGTAGCGTTCTGCGCGACATGGGCCCCCAGATTTCATGGCTTCAAAGCTACGTCACGGACGACAAGATTTATTGCGTTTACATCGCCCCAGATGAAGAGACGGTTCGAAAGCACGCTGAAACGGGTGGATTTCCCGCGAACCGGATCTCGCGCGTTCGGATGATGATCGATCCAACGACCGCCGAGTAATCGCGGATTTCTCGGCACTTCTGCCGCACGATTCGTCCAGCGCCAGAGCCATTCAGGCAATCCCCATCGGCCCGAGATTTTCGTCCCGGCGAGCCTGCACGCCCATTCCTGCCCTTTTCTCAGGACCCTGCGTTCAGTCATCCCTTTCCACCCGGCCTGGTAACCAAATCCCGAGCATGCCTCGTAATTGGATTTTTGGAGGGCGGAGTGAGTGCGGCGATCGAATTGCCGCACTTCCCTAACCTGCAAGGCGAGCGAATTCAAAGCATAAGATGTTGATAAAGTAAATATTTATCGGCGATGCCTTAAGGGACATTAGCGCTCAATCTCGAATAGTCGCTCCAGCAAGAGAATCGAATTCCTCCCAGCGAGGCGAGCAATCGTCTCACCGGTACTAGCTCATAGGTAACTCGTGCCGCTCTTCTTATAGTGACACAAGTCACATACTATTGTTACTTACGGAGCAAGAATCGACACGCTGAAGGATTCGGAAATAGGCACTCTTTCTTCTTTTCAAGGTTCGATGATTTCGATAAATCTCTGACGGGTTCAATTGACTTGCGCGTGTCGTGTGCGAGTTTTCCCGGCTGGTCAACGGCCAGTGATCTCGAGAGTCACCGGTAAGGGTCGCCGCTGGTTCTAAGCTGCTTCGTTTGGGGGGAGCATGCAATCGATTAGAGATGAGCGCGGTCAGACGACGATGCTCCTGGCTGTCTTGATGGGGCTCGTCTTCCTCGGCTTTTTGGCCATTGCGATTGACGTGGGGTTCCTGTTCCACGCCAAGCGGATGGCGCAGTCCGCGGCTGATTCCGCCGCCGTAGCCGCGGCTGAAGAGGCTACGGCCGGAAATACTTCCAATGAGCAGACAGTCGCCAACGCAATGGCGAAACTCAATGGTTTCGATCCAGCCGCCAATACAAATCCCGCCATCGTAACTCTATCCACTCCAACCTCGGGGAGTTTTTCGGGATCATCTAGCTTCATTGAAGCCGTGGTTTCTAAGCCGATTCCTACTTTCTTTCTGGGCGTCTTCAAGGGTCAGGCAACCACCGTTACAGTTTCTGCCAAGGCTGTCGCCGGCGGAGGGCTGAGCAGTCCCACCTGCATCTGCCTTGAAGCTCCAACTGGAATGGGCCTGAATATGAGCAACAACGCCCAGATCGTCGCAACTCAATGCGGCATCACTGTGGATTCGAGCAGCAACAACGCAGTTGGTGTTGTCGGCAGCGCCGGGCTCAACGCTCTTTCCCTCGGTACTGTATCTAATACCTGGGACAACTCCGGAAACATAAACAACAACGGTTCTATCTCCTCCAGTACGAAAGTCGTTCAGAATATTACCAATCAATGCAAACCGACTCTTACGGTGCCGACGCTGCCGAACGGGCTGCCCTGCTACAGCAATCCAATCCAGGGTTGGACAGCCGCCAATAATTACACGGGCAAGTACACGTTGCCCGTGGCCGGCGAGACCACATCGGGTGGAATCGTCTGCTATACAAGCCTCGACACCAGCCAATCCTCATCGGTCACGTTTTCTCCAGGCTATACCTACTACATTCAGGGAAACTTCTCGACTGGCGGCGGGTCACCCCTCAGTGGAAACAACGTCACCTTCTATGTCGGCGGAACCGTCAACATCGCCAATGGCGTCACAGTGAATCTTTCTGCCCCGACAGTCGGCACAAACCCGGCAGTCCCCCAGACCTTGTTCTACGCAATGGGAAACACCGTCACGATTCAAGGGGGCTCGAGTTCGACCCTCTCCGGGCTCGTGTATGCACCCAACGCTGCAGTCACGCTGAATAATGGGACCGGAACAACGCTGAACATGGACTTTGTTGCGCAAACTTTGAACATATCCGGTGGCGCAACTCTGAATAGCTATGCCACAACCAATTTGGGCACTTTAAATATCTCGGTCGCGAAGTTAGCGGAGTGAGGGACGAAAAATATGAGGCCATCCTTCTTTAGAAACACACAAAAATGGCGGTCCGCTATTTCAGCAGGCTGCAAACATTTAAGCGACGACGCTGGGGGAGCCATGCTCGAACTGGCCTTCGTGATTTCCATCTTCGGCGCGCCATTGATTGTCGGCACGGGAACAACCGCGATCATGGTCTACGACTCAATCGAAGTCACCAACGCAGCGCACGCAGGTTCCGCTTACGGAATGATGAGTTCAACATTCGCATCCGACACGGCAGGAATCACCGCCGCTGCGAAGGAAGATGCAGGTGACATGAGCAACAATCTGACCGTAGCGCCTACTATCTATTTCGCCTGCTCCGCCGCACCCGCCAGCACTCAATACACCACTCAAGCTGCCGCCAATACAGCTTGCACCGGGGTGTCCAATCATAGTTTGGAATTCATTCGGGTCGTTACCAACACTTCCATACCTTCGCCATTCAATTTGCCCGGCGTTCCCAGCACTTTTGTCCTCGGCGGGACTTCCGTTATGGAAGTGGAGGAATAACGATGGCGGCCCGGATTTCCTTTCGCCGAATGCATGATTCACACATGGGCTGGCTCTTCGGTGTTGTGAAAGCTCTGCAACAACGTGGGCGCCGGTTCTATCGGCGGAGCACTTGGAAAAAATCTGCGGAAAGCAGCCAGGAGGGTCAGGCGCTCGTAGAATTCGCCCTCACCTCCTGTGTCATTTTCGGCTTTGTCTTCTGCCTGATCGAACTCTGCTTGGCCTTTTATACACATTGTGTGGTCGCAGAAACCGCAAGGGAGGGCACCCGCTATGCCATCGTCCGGGGCGCAACCTGCGTAACCGCATCCCAAGCTTCATGTACTGCCACGGCGTCGAGCATCAATACCTTTGCTTCAGGTCTCGGGTGGCCTAATCTCGGCAACGGCACACTCAGCGTGGCGACAACATTTCCCGATGGCAACCAGAATCCGGGGAGCCGCGTCCAGGTGAAAGTCACGTACGTGTTTCCAGTGAATCTTGTCTTCGTACCGCAGAATTCCATCACCATGTCTTCAACATCAGAGATGTATATCGTGCAATGATGGATTTCTCCCAGCCTCGCGCCTCGAAGTTTCGAGGGAATGGTCCAATGATCAGAACGAAAGCTCAGATCTGCATCCGACCGGATCTCGGTCACAAACTAACACTTTTGGGCTATGCAAACCATTCGAAAAGCACGTCATGGGCCACCCTGCACGTGACTTCGTACACCACAGTTACCTACTACCACCGTTGGGTTATTGATACCCAAGAAACCACAATGCTAAACATTAGAAATGTCATAGATACTTCGGCGAAGCATTGAACCGTCGTCGGAGATCTTGATGGAGGAAAAATGGCTCTCAGTGAAGTGATTTCAAATGAAAGCAACTCTCTAGATATGAAACTAAATAGCGGAAGTACCGTTATCGACTTCTTAAAGTCGATTGTTGGCCTCAAGAGTTCCGTCTCCGTCGAGGGCTATATGAAGCAAACCGAGGCAGAAGACGTCGTGATGTTCAGCGAATCTCCACGGGCGTCAACTTGGGTTCCTCTGCCCGTTCGTAGAGTGCGTTCGCTCGAATACTTTGGCCGCGAGTTCATTCCTGACGGAGTCTGCGCAAAGGTGCGACTCACCCTTTAGATCCATCTGGTGTATGGCGCTCGTCTGAACATGATCTAGCGGGCGCCAGGGCATCGATTTGAAGGGTTAATTGCCCGCACGCAGGCGCAAGTACTAAACCCCCATTTCGTCCAGAGATCAGCATGCCTGCTGAATCTGTCCCGTCTACCCCAAGTTTCGTCGCCCACAGCCTCAATCCACCGTCAAGACGAGCTTGCCAAAATGACTGGCATCCTCCATGCGCATCAGAGCCTCGCGCGCACGTGACCATTTGAAACATTCCATAACCGGCCGCAGCCGGTCAGCTGCTATGGCATTGTTCATCTCTTCGAAGTTCCGACGCGACCCCACGTAGATCCCCTGAATGCGAATCATTTTATGCAGAATCGATGGCAACGGCAGCGGGTCCGACGGCCCGGAGAGCACTCCAATCTGGGCGATGGCACCTCCAACTCGAACCGCGCGCAACGAGCGGGGTAAAGTTCCCAGGCCACCTACCTCAACCACCAGATCGACGCCCTCGCCGCCAGTCTTTTCAAGCACCCATCGGTCCCATTCCGGGTTGTCGCGATAATTCAGGCCAGCGTCCAAGCCCATCGCCATCGCTCGCTCCAGCTTCTGATGACTCCCTGAAATACCCAGCACGCGCGCACCCATCAAGCGTGCGAATTGGAGAGCAAAAATTGACACCCCGCCCGTTCCCTGGATGAGGATCGTCGATTCAGGTCTCACGTTGCCGGCAGCAAGCGCATTCCATGCCGTCACGCCGGCGCAAGGCAGCGTCGCCGCCTCTTCAAAGCTGAGGTGATCAGGCAGCGCAACTAGTCCGTTCTCGTGCAGAACCACATACTCCGCGAGAACACCGTCGATGTCGCCGCCCAGCGCGCCTTTGATCTTCGCGCGGGTGGGAGGGCCATCCAGCCAGTTCTGCATGAAAATGCTCGCAACGCGATCGCCTGGCTTCCATTTCGAAACTCCCCCTCCCACTGCTTCAACTGTCCCCGCGCCGTCCGAACAGGGAATGCGGGGCAGCTTCAGTCTTGGGTTGTAGAGACCCTTCACGACCATTAGGTCGCGATAATTCAAAGAAATCGCATGGATTTTCACGAGCACTTCACTGGGCCCCGGTTGTGGAGTGGGTCGCTCCACAAACCTTAAGGAATCAACGCCAAACGATGGAATATCCCAAAGATACATGCATCAATCTCCGACCTGTCGAGCGGGCATCAAGGAAATCTGCGGGACGCATCCCATTGCGGACCCGTAAGATGAAGATATGGCTCGTGGTTGGGAAAGTAAATCCGTGGAGGAGCAAATGGCGAGTGCCGCGCAACAACCGGAAGTAAAATCCGGCAATGGCTTTGTCAGCGAAGAAGCCCGGCGGCTTGCGGCATTGAAGCACGCTGCCCGGGAGCGCCAAAAGCAAGCTTTGCAACTACAGCGCGAAAACATCCTGTCGCAAAGAACGTCGAACCCTGCACGCCGTGCCGCCCTTGAATCTGCGCTGGCGCAGATCGAGTCGCAGCTCGCAGCAATCGAATAGAGGACGCGCCGCCCTCGGCTAGCAAACTTCGCCTGCAGGGTTATTCGTCCCGGGAGAAGAGCAGAGAGTTGGCCTGCTGCACGGGCGTAAGCGTCACCCGCGCGATATTTACATGCGCCGGCCGGCTGGCAGACCATACAATCACGTCGGCCACGTCCTCTGCAGTTAGCGGTTTGACTCCCTTGTAGACCTTCGCCGCTCGCTCAGCGTCCCCGCGGAACCGAACCAGGCTGAAGTCGGTTTCCACCATGCCGGGATCCACACTCGTCACGCGCACTGGAGTTCCCAGCACATCTTGGCGCAGGCCGTCGTTGATCGCCCGCTCGGCAGCCTTGCTTGCGCAATAAACCGCTCCCATGGGATAAGTAATCTCCCCAGCGGTCGAGCCCAGGTTGATGACGTGCCCATGTCCGCGCACCACCATACCCGGCACCACCGCGCGGGTCACATACAGCAGGCCCTTCACGTTAGTGTCGATCATCTCCTCCCAGTCCTCGATTTTGCCCATGTACAGCTTGTCGAGGCCACGACTGAGCCCCGCGTTGTTCACCAGAATATCGATCTCGCCCCACTCCGACGGCAGGTCGTCGATGGCCTGCTGCACCGCGCGAGAATCCCGCACGTCCAAATCAATCGAGTGAACGGCCGTCGCTCCAAGTTCCCAGGCACGGGACGCCACCTCGGCAAGCTTACCGGCACGGCGTGCGGCCAATAGCAACCGCGCTCCCTCAGCCGCAAAAGCAAGCGCGGCAGCCGCACCGATTCCGGCGCTGGCGCCAGTGATGAATACAATCTTTCCCTTGAAGTTCATGGAATTATCCTAACCAATTGCCGATCGAGGGAGCGTGATGGCGGCTACGATTCTTACGAATTCAAGACCTTGCGGCTCTTGAACGCGAGCCCGTCAAGCGCATCTCCTTGCCTCAATCCCGCGACGCACCGCGCCTCTGCGCCATGCGGTACTGGCCGACAGCCCAGTCTTCCTCGCCCAGATCCTGCCTCCTTCGCCTGCGCAAAGATTTCAGCCAGGTTGTCAGCCAGGCTCAACCGCGTGTGACCGCTGGCTGCGGCCTCGCGCAGCAGGCGCAGGTCCTTGGCGCCGAGCTCAATGGTCGCGCCAACATGCTCAGGAGGATGCAGCATCACCATGCCATATGCCGCGTAAAACGGCGACTGGAACAAGGCGCTGTTCACGGCTTCAAGGAACGCCTCCGGCGCAATCCCCTGCGAATCGGCGTACACAAATGCCTCGCCAAGCGACTGAATCATTGCGCTAATAAGAAAGTTGCCGCCCAGTTTAAGTGCGTGCGCCTGGTGCGGTTCGTTTCCGACAACTGAAATGCCGCGTGCAAGTGGCTCGAGCAGGGGGCGCGCTTCAGCTACCGCCGGCACGGCCCCGGCAACCACGATCCAAAGTCTTCCCTCTTCAGCGAAATTGGGGCGACCAAACACAGGAGCGGCCACATAAAGCTGTCCACGCTTGGAATGCTCTGCTGTGAGCCGTTCAGACATCGCGACGCTGATGGTACTGAGCGATATGTGAAGCCCGCCCGGCTTGAGGGCATCGAGAACGCCGCCCATCTCGAAGAGGATATCCTCATGCGCAACGTCGTCGAAAAGCATAGTCATCACGACGTTCGCATCTTTAACTGCATCCGCGGGCGTTGCCGCCGCCGTCGCACCTCGTGAGACAGGTATTTCAGTCCGGCCAGTGCCGCGATTCCATACCGTCAAACGGTGATCAGCGGCCAGAAGACGCAACGCCATCGGTAGTCCCATCTTGCCCAATCCAAGAAAAGCTATCGTCATGCTGGAAACTCCTCACCTTCTGTCCCGAGACGTTCACATACACCAGCTGGCTGAGCATCAACCGCCTAAATGCCATCCCGGACACACATCGCGACGGAGCAAAGCCCCGCCGTGCCGCATCCTACGACGGCTTGCACATTCAACGATGATTCTTCGGCTAACGTGAATACAACAGAGCAACGGCTACTGCGGTGTCATCAGATGGTGGGCAATCGCAAACAATGCCAGCTCCAGGCGAGTCGAAACGCCAGTCTTGTCGAAGATGTTGGACAGATGGCGTTTGACGGTTTCTTCGCTTAGTCCAAACTGTTTGGCAATATCGCGGTTGCTGCACCCTTCCACGATGCAACCCACAACCTCAATCTCACGCGGAGTAAGACCATAGGTTTTATGTTGTGGCGGCGCAGCTTGCTGCATTAGATCATGCAGAGCTGAGACCAGGTTCACCACGCGTTTGCCGCCAATCCAGTAGTCACCGGCGCACACCGTACGAATGGCCGTCTTGAGATGACCGGCGAGAGCATCTTTCAGCACGATTCCGCGAGCTCCAATGTGGAGCGCCTCAATGATCTGCTGGGTGGTTATAGTCGAAGTTAGTAGAAGAATTTTTACCGTAGGCGAGCCTTTCAAGATGGCCCGCATCGCCTCCAGCCCTGGAAGGCGCGGCATCGCCACGTCCAGCAGCAGGATGTCCGGCAAAAGCTCAAGCGTCTGTGTGATCGCCTCATCGCCGTCGTCGGCGTCGCCGACTACGTCGAA
Organism: uncultured Acidobacteriota bacterium; assembly: GCA_963725945.1. Taxonomy (GTDB): domain Bacteria; phylum Acidobacteriota; class Terriglobia; order Terriglobales; family Acidobacteriaceae; genus Telmatobacter. Next base: position 132,146 of record CAVSAW010000024.1, read on the forward strand.
TCCTTCTTCCTCGGTGAGCATGTTCCGCACACCGATGCGAACCACAGGGTGGTCGTCCGCCAATACGATTCGTGTCAGTCGTTCCACCTTAGCGGCTATCCTCCATTCAGCGGACCTCAGAAGTGCTACTGCGCAGCATAACCCAACCGCGCATTTCACACGTCCTGACTCCGGTAACCTGCTGGGCAAGAGTCACATTGCCTTTGCTGGAAATTCTACCTCAAGCATACGCTCCAGGTTTTCAGTGGCTGCCTGTAAATCGCGGAGGACCGCCTTGGAGTTATTCAGTTGGTCACTCTCAGACTCCAGCATCGCGCCCAGCCGGGCAGCCTGACGGGCCCCTGCCATCCCGCAACCCCCCTTAATAGCATGGCCTATGCGCCGAACCTCCTCCGCATTCCCATGGGCGATTGCCGTCTCGAGCAAAATACTCCGTTTTCTCAGATCCTCGGCCACCGCAGCGTACACCTGGCGAACAACAGGCTCCGCCATCATCTCCCGGAACTGCGCCAGGATTTCAGCACTGACCACCGGCTCCTTCGCGGTTGCGTCGTCGCCGTCGGCCTTCAGGATGTGCCTTCCCAGCAGACTCCGCAGAGCCTCCGGGCCGAACGGTTTCTGCAGAAAGCCGTCTACGGCGGATTGTAAGTCCTCGGGGGGCCTGCTCCCGCTGATGGCATAAATCACTGCCCCGCTGCGTGTGCGAAGCTCTTTTATCAGTTCCACACCGTTGAGGCCTGGCATCTGCACGTCGACTAGAATCACCTGCGGCACGCAGATCCTGGTATCCAGCATCCTTAGCGATTCAACGCCATCCTGCGCGGTATGAAGCGTGTACCCGCTCATTGTGAGCACAGTGGCGATCACTTCGCGGCTGATCAAATCGTCATCGATCAACAGGACTGTAGGGAGGTCACGGTCTGAGCCTATGCCAAGCATCTCTTCAGTCCTCTTCCACCGGAATCTTCTCCGGCCTTACTCGTTGGCGATGGAAACCTCGTGAAGCCAGCCCGGCGCCTTCAGCAATTCGCGGGGGCGGGATCCATCTGCCGGGCCAACCAGTCCGTCCCGCTCCATCAGATCAATCAAATGTGCCGCGCGGCCATACCCTATGCGCAACCTGCGTTGCAGTAGAGAGGTCGAAGCTTTCCCGAACTCAAATACCAGCCGCACTGCATCGTCGAACATCGTGTCATTTTCGTCCGGGTCGCTATTGGAACCGTCCACGTTCGGGCGCTCGTCCTTGGGCGACTCCAGGAAGCCTTCAACATACTCCGCCTGGCCCTGGTCTTTCCAGAATGTGACAACGGCAGCGGTCTCTTTCTCGCTGACATACGGAGCGTGAAGCCGCATCAGGCGGCTCGTTCCCGGTGGCAAAAAGAGCATGTCACCGCGACCCAGCAGCGCTTCCGCGCCATTCGTATCCAGAATGGTCCGCGAGTCAACCTTCGTCGCCAGCCTGAAGCTGATGCGCGTCGGAATATTAGCTTTGATGAGCCCGGTGATGACGTCCACGCTGGGTCGCTGCGTGGCCAGAATCAGATGAATGCCTACCGCGCGCGCCATCTGCGCCAGCCGCGTAATCGATTCTTCAACGTTCGAGCGGTCCAGCATCATCAGATCGGCCAACTCGTCAATGATGATCACGATGTAGGGCAGCGGCTCTTCGTCCTCTCCATCTGCAAATAGGGAGGGCATCGTCGATTCGAAAAGTTTGTTGTACTGGTCGATGTTGCGCACGCTACGACTAGCCAGCAGTTTCAGTCGCCGCTCCATCTCGCGCACTGCGTTGCGCAGCGCGTTCGCCGCCAGCTTTGGCTCCGTGATGATAGGTGTGAAAAGGTGAGGAATGCCTTCGTACATACCCAGTTCCACCCGCTTCGGGTCTACCAGGATGAGCCGCACCTGGCTTGGCGTCGTGCGGAAGAGCAGGCTCATGATCATGGCGTTGATCGCTACCGACTTGCCTGATCCCGTCGAACCGGCAATAAGCACATGCGGCATCGAAGCCAGATCTGCCGTCACAATGCGCCCGTTGATATCCTTGCCCATGGCTAGCGTCAGTCGTGACCGAGCTTTGCCAAAAGTCTCTGACTCCAGTACGTCGCGCAGGTGAATCGTTTCTCGCTCATGGTTAGGCACTTGAATCCCGACCGTGCTCTTCCCTGCCATGCGTTCAATCAGGATGCTTTCGGCGCGCATCGCCAGGCACAGATCCTCCGCAAGCCCGGTCACCCGGCTGTACTTCACACCCGCCTCGGGTTTGAACTCGTATGTCGTCACCATTGGTCCGGGATTGATCTGCACCACTTGGCCCGTTACATCAAATTCGGCACACTTCTCCACCAGCACTTTAGCTTCCTCGCGCAGTTCATCTTCGCGAACGATCTGCGGGCCCACGCCTGCATTCAGAAGCGTACTCGCGGGCAGCTTGAAGCCGCTCACGTGCTTGGGTGGTACTGTCACCGTGCGCACATCCGCATCGGCGCGCTCGTGAATGGCTATTTCGAGCGGCGCATGTTGCGCGGCGGCAGGTGCAGGAGCCGTCTCAAACCCTGTACGTGCGGGTCGCATTTCAACGGGCCGAGCAGCAACGGCTCCCGTAACCGGCGGTGGCGGTGCTGAAGCAGAACCCTCAGCCACAGTGCGCTCCCAGATGCTCGCACGACGCCCAGGAGCTTGATCTTCTGCATTCTGCGCTGCCGCTCTCTGATATGCCGGAATCTCGTCAACCGGATCCGGCTCCAACGCGCGCCGACGCCGGCGAAACAACGAAGCCAGAAGGCTCGGTCCCTTGGCGCTCGCTTCTGGGGCTACTTCCTGCTCTGCCCCGATAGCGCCGGAGAAGAGCCTCTGCGCCGGCCCCGGCGACTCTTGCTCAGCCCGCGCGGCTTCGCTCTCGGCTTTGATCTCTGCGCGCTCTTCGCGCCAGTTCCGCCAGCGATCGTTCCACGACAGGATCTTGATCCAGCGGTCCTCAATTCCTGTCTTGAGGGCCCAGAAGCTAACCGCAGAACCAAAGTAAACGCCCACAACTGCCAATACCGTGGCCACCAGCCAGGCACCTTGAATATTTAAGTAGACAACCAGCGTGGTGGCCATCAACCGACCCATCACACCTTCCACCGGCACTGCGTGCAGCCAGCGCCAGTGCCACGGCAGCAGGCCAAAGACCGTGGGCACAAAAATCATGGCCATTCCACAGCCAATCCACCGTAGCCACGCTGTACCGCCTGAACGCGAGCGCATCCAGCTCCAGCCCACACCACCCAGCCAGAGCGGCAACAAGAACGCCGAAATCCCAAGCGCCTGCAGCAGCAGGTCGCTCAACCACGCGCCAAATAGGCCAATCCAGTTATGCACTGTACGAGGAAGTGCCACATCGGTGGCCGTATTCAGAGAGGGGTCCGAAGGATGATAAGTAACGAGAGCGAGAAAAAGGAGGACCGAGACCAGTGCCAGCACAAGCCCCAAAAACATATTCAGGGCGCGGCTGCGCGTCGGCGACAGGACAATCGGTATGGGCTTCATGAAGGGGACGCCTCCGCTCCCTGGCCCGCCGCGGACCTGCCACGAACAAGCCGTCAGGACGGACGGAAAATCCCAGAGCAGCCTTTATTATCCTTGCCGTGGAAGGGGTTTCCGGCCAAATCAAGGCAGGGGGAACCTTAGGCATTACCAGACAATTTGCTCCCCATTTACGCCGGCGCCGAAACTCTCCTTCATGATGAATCGCCCCGGCAAACTCCACCGTTTCAAACCCCGTCCTCCGAGTTGATCTCCAGCCCTCAGAGCCCCATGAACCGCTTGCCGAACATAAGCAATGCAATGGCCAGCACGATCCGATACACCGCAAAGACTACAAAGCCGTGCTTGCGCACCCACATCAGGAACCACTCAACCACGCCTAGCGCCACAATAAACGACACCACAAAACCGATGGCCAGCACAATCCAGCGTTCAGAATTCATCACCACATGCGCCGCGGCTACGGCTGCCCCGGCCGCCTTGCTGGGGTGAATCTCCTTCAGCAGGTCGTACCCGGTAGCCGCCAACATGGTGGGAATCGAAAGCAAAAAGCTGAATTCAAGCGCAGAGGGACGGTCGAGCCCCACAAGCTGTCCTGCCGCAATGGTGGACATCGAACGCGAGAGCCCCGGAAAGATAGCCGACAGCGACTGGCACAGGCCAATCCAGATGGATTGTCCCAGGCTCATCTCTTCCACGTGCGTAGTGGTCGGCTCGTAACGGCCGGCCCGGATGTCCACGACCCACATCACAATGCCGCCGATCAGCAAAGCCAGCGCCATTACCGTCAGACTGCCCAGATTCCGATCGCTCCACTTCTTCAACACAAGCGCCGGCACTGACGTGCAAACAAACGCAAAGAACGTAAGCGAAATGGGATGATTCTTCCAATTGCGATCGCCGCCTTCGCCCGTTGGAAACGTACGCACGAACCCCAGAATTCGCTCCAGGTAGAGAAGGAGCAACGCCAGGATTGCCCCCGCTTGAATCACAATCGTGTACATCTTCCAATAAGCATCATCCAGCGGAATCCGCATCAGCGCTTCGGTAATCCGAAGATGCGCTGTCGAACTGACCGGTAGAAATTCGGTCAGGCCTTCCACAATCCCCAACAAGACAGACTGAATGTAGACGTTCAAAAACCCTCCGGCCTTGGTTCTCCGATTCCCGTCAACCCCGCAAACGCCCCTCGAACCGGGTCATTCGTGCTCGATCCCATACACGGGGATACCCTGATCCAATTTGTACACGAGCGCCGCTCCCCGCCATGTGTAATCCGATTGCGGGAACTTATCTTTCAACCTCGCAGCCAGGTCGCGGGCTTGATTGTGTGCTTCATCCTGCTTCTTGTCGCTTCCGTCTGCGCCGTACATGTCGGTCAGCACCGCCTGCCTGTACAGCGCCTCATAGAGGGCCTGCGCCGTCTTCGGTCCGTCGGGATGCTCTGCGGCGAACTTCTCATAAATCTCCGATTCCTTCTCCGGACACTTGGGCGAACCCTGCCAGTCACCGCAAAGTTTGTTGTCAATCAGCTCATAGTCCGCCAGATCGGCCCACTTTGTATGTGGATATTGCTTGACGACCTTCTTCAAATTGTCCTCATCCATCTGCTCGCGCATGTAGGGATCGCGATCCTTCGCCGAAGGAAGACTGGACAAGTCGGATTTCTGAATCTGCCATAGGATGTCTGCCGCCCGCCATGCGGCCTCAGCCGCCAGCGGCGAATTGGGAAACATCTCTGCCAGCCGCCGATACAGCAGGTGCGCGCTCCGCGCAGCGTTCACCGGCCCTCGCGGGTCAGACGCCAAGGCTTCCTGATTGGCCGCCGCGCCCATCAGAACCTGGTCTCCGTTCGGCGTCGATTCTTCCACCACTCCCTTGGCCTGCATCCAGCCGGAGATCGGCGGTGGCGTTTCATTGCTCCCGAACAGCGGCTCATCACTCCGATGCTCCTCTTCGATGTCCGTGTTGGCGTAGACTCGCATCCATGGACCGCTCTTTTCTGCCACCACCATCTCGCGGCCAATCTGCACCCGATCCACCTTTTGCGAACTGAGGTCGGCCGAGACGTAGAGCCAGGTCACTTGCAGCGCCGTCGCACGCGGCCCGGCCATGGGTTTTACGAGTTGATCCTTCTTTTCTTTTTCAGCCTGCGAAGAGAGGGCAGCGCAAGCGACCGCAAGGCCGAGGATGATGATTCGACGAGCAGCAGATTGAAGTGCGGGAACGCGTATCTTCGTCACATCCAAAATCATAGTCGAACGACGTTACGGCTTGGATTCGGTAAGCACCTTGGCGAGCAACTCCTGCGCAACATTGCCCCCACTCACAACCGCCACTGCCACGCGATAAGCGGGCAACTCCTTCGCATGGAATAGCAATGCCGCAAGTGCGACGGCTCCGCTGGGCTCGGGAACCAGCCGCGTCACCACCACGATGGCCCGCATGGCAGAGCGAATCTCGGCCTCTGTTACCGTAATAATTCCGTCCACAAATGCTTGAATATGCGCGAAATTGCGTACGCCCACGCTCTGGGTTCGCAGCCCGTCTGCGATCGTTCTGCTGGTCATCTCCGCCGGCCAGGTTACGATCTTGCCTCTGCGAAAACTAGCCGCGGTATCGCCGGCAAGCTCCGGCTCCACGCCAAAGACCTTTGCCTGCGGCTTAATCTGCTTCACCGCCGCCGCAACGCCACTAAGCAAGCCGCCGCCCGAAACCGGCGCCAGCACCAGGTCCGTATCCGGCAGTTCTTCCATGATTTCCAGCCCGCATGTGCCTTGCCCGGCAATGATCTGCTCATCGTCGTAGGGCGGCACAACGACAAAACCATGCTCTTTGATCAGCTCTTCGGCCTTCTCCAGTCGCTCGCTTGAGGCGGGCCCCACATCCACCACGCGAGCACCCAATGCCACGGTTGCTGAGCGCTTGATTGCGGGCGCATTCGACGGCATTACAATCACTGCCCGTGCTCCCACCGCGCGCGCCGCATACGCAACGCCCTGCGCATGGTTGCCACTCGAATAGGTGATGACTCCGCGAGCAATCTCATCCGGTGTGAGCTGCAGAATTTTGTTGGCCGCGCCGCGAATCTTGAACGCACCGATCGGCTGCAGGCTCTCGGCTTTTAACCAGATTTCTCGCGGATTCCCATGGCCCGAAAGGCCGGGAAAGGGTGCACGCACCAGCGGTGTCTTCACAGCGATTCCTGCGATACGCGCCGCCGCCGCGCGGATATCGGCAATCGACACCAGTTGCTCTGCCATCTCGATTCCCCGAAATATCAGACCCCGGCTGCACAAGAACTGGCGGGGGCCCGCAGGCACCCGTCCCCGTCCGGAGCATTCTAGGAAACAGTGTGATCTGAAGCTGTATCCGCAAAGTCAACGCGAACAACAGGAAGCGGTGGCCTTGCCCAACTTCAATGCACCACACTTTCCCAGACAATGCCCCATTTCAGCCGCCGGACCTTCATACTTCCATAATCACCGGCATAATCAGCGGCCGCCGCCCCGTTGTCTTCTGGATCAGTCGCTTCAGCTCTACTCGCACTTTTTCCTTCACCATGCCGTAGTCCGATTTCTCCTCGCTGGTCAACCCATCGAGCGTCTTCAGCACCACTTCGCGAGCCTGGTCAGTGATATCCGCACCCCCAAAGCCGCGCATTACCACTTCTGGCGTCCGCTCCACTTTGCCGGTCCTCTTGTTGATGGCCAGAACCGCCAGCACAATTCCATCTTCTGACAGAATGCGCCGGTCGCGAATCACCAGGTCCTCAACCACATCAATAGTGGAACCTGAGTCGATAAGTACGCGGCCCGCGGTAACCTTGTCCTTCTTGCGTGCGTCGTTCTTGTCCAGTTCCAGCACGTCGCCGTCCTCGATCACGATGGCATGCTCCACTGCGCCGGTCTCCATCGCCACCTTGGCATGATGGCGCAAGTATCGGTAATCGCCATGCACCGGCACGAAGAATTTTGGCCGCACAAGGTTGATCAGCAGGCGCATCTCCTCCTGGCAACCGTGGCCGCTCACATGAATCAGACCGTTGGAGCCGTCGTCGCAAATCACGTTGGCATCGCGGCGGTAGAGATGGTCGATCACCCGAAAAATGCTCTTCTCATTCCCAGGGATAATCCTCGAACTCAGCACCACAGTGTCACCTGCGTCGATGCGCGCGTGCTTGTGGTTGTCCACCGCGGCCCGGCTCAGAGCGCTCATCGGCTCGCCCTGCGTCCCGCTGATCAGGATCATCAATTGCTCGGGCGCAAAGTCACGCATCTGGCTGGGCTGAATCACCAGCCCTGGCGGAATGTCTATATATCCCAGGTCCTGCGCAATCTCGGAGCTCTCCATCATCGAGCGGCCCACAATGGCCACCTTGCGCCCATGCGAGCGGGCCAGTTCCAACGCAATCCGAATGCGATAGATCGAAGATGAGAAGCAACTGAAGAACAATTTCTTCTTCGCTTGTGAAAAAACCTCGTCAAGCCGCGGAATCACTGCCCGCTCGCTGGGCGTATACCCGCTTCGCTCCACGTTCGTCGAATCCTGCAGCAGGCAAAGCACACCGCGGCGTCCGTACTCTGCAAAGGTGTGCAGGTCGAAAGGCTTGTCGTCCAGCGGCGAAAGATCGATCTTGAAGTCGCCCGTGTGGATCACGACGCCAACCGGTGTTTCAATGGCCAGCGCCACACAATCCACCAGCGAATGCGTCACGCGAATCGGCTCGATTGTGAATGGCCCGATGGTGAATTTTTCCTTCGGCGTAATCTCCACCAGTTCGGTCTCGTCCAGCAACTGGTTTTCTTCGAGATTCCCCTCGACATACGCCAGTGTGAACTCGGTGGCATACACCGGAACCTTCAGCTCGCTCAGCAGCCAGGGCAGGCCGCCGATATGATCCTGGTGGCCGTGCGTGAGGATGATTGCGCGGACATGCGCTTTGTTTTCAACCAGGTAGGAGATATCAGGAACCACGATATCCACGCCTAGCAACTCCGACTCCGGGAACATCAGGCCCGCGTCGATCACGATAATGTCGTCTTCCCAGCGCAACGCAAGGCAGTTCATGCCGAACTCGCCCAGTCCGCCCAGGGGAATGATTTTCAGCTTTTTTGTTTGCATCTGTCAGGTCTGATGCTAACACCCGGCGCCATTTCGACGCTGTTAAGACATGGGGCTAAAAGGCTCCATCGCGGGACCTTGGTAACCGGCTGCTGCACTTCAACGATGCAAATCCATCAGCCCACGATTCTGCCATGCCCCATCCAACAACGCAGGTACGCCGCCTGCCCCACGTGATAGGCCTCGTGAAACGCAAGAAAGGTCACCATTCCACTGATCTTCCCATCGAAACTCGGCGACTTTTCCGGCGCAGGCTCGGCCAATATTTGCTCAGAAGCCCCCTCCAGTGCCGACCTCAGGCTTACAGAAACTTCCTGCCAGCCAAGCAGAACCTCTTCGTGTGTAGGCAGCTCAGACCCCGCCTGCAGCTTCGCACCGCGCGCAAATAAAGGCAGCCATGGCCGCTCCCACTTTGTGCCAAGGAACTTCAGAGCCATTGAACGTGCCCAAACCAGGTGGCCCACAATCCACAACGGCGGGTTCGAGCTCTCCTTCGGGCTGAGGAGCCACTCCTCTGGCGTAAGACCGTCAATGCTCTTGGAAAGCAGTGCGTTGTTCTGGCTGAAGGCGTACGCCGCTACGGCGATCTGGCTTGAAATCGGCATCGGTGAATCTCCTTCATGTGTGCGTCGAAAACAGAATCCACGATTCTAACCTGCAAGCGGCCGCCCTTGTCTCAGGACTGCGCGGCGCGCTCCAGCGTGGCGATATCGAGCTTCTTCATTTGCATCATCGCCTCCATCGCCTTCGGATGCCTTATCAGTTCTGGCAGTCGAGCGGGCACAACCTGCCAAGACAGGCCGAATTTGTCTTTCAGCCACCCGCAGGCAACTTCGCCGCCCCCGTCTGTGAGCCTTTCCCAGTAGTAGTCGACTTCCTCCTGGGTGTCACACCGCACCACAAACGAAACCGCCTCGCTGAACTTGTGGTACGGTCCGCCATTCAGTGCTGTGAATCGTAGGCCGTCAAGCTCAAACGAGACCGTGAGCACCATGCCTTTAGGACCGCTCGGCGTGTCGGTGCTGCTTCGTAACAATTCCAGTCGTCGCGAGTTCTTGAATACCGTGAGGTAGAAATCGACCGCCTCTTCTGCGTTTCCGTCGAACCACAGAAATGGCGTTATGCGGGGAAAGTTCTCGAGAGGTCCCATCTCAAACCACCTTATTCATTGAGCTGTAACAGACCCGCGGGTTCCTGAAGACTCCGCCTCTTCGTATGGCCGCAAGCGAGCGAAACGCGCAGGCGCATAGTGTAAACCCGGTTAGATTGCAAATTGCAAGCGAAATATATACAGTGCTCTCGTGATCATGAATCCCATCCCCAAGCGGCGTTCTGGTTGCCCGGTAAGTATCTCGCTCGATCTCGTCGGCGATCGCTGGTCCCTGCTCCTTATCCGCGACATGATGGTGCGCGGCCTCCGCACCTTTCGCGAATTTCAGCATGCTGGCGAAGGGATCTCCACCAACATCCTTTCCGATCGCTTGCGCAAGCTTGAAACAGCCGGCTTCCTCACTACGGAGCCGGCGGCAGATGATGGTCGAAGCATGCATTATCGCCTGACGCGCAAGGGCATCGCACTCGCCCCTGTCATGCTCGAGTTGCTGCTCTGGGCGGCACGCCATGAGGATACTGGCGCCCCTTGTGGCTTCGTCGAGCACATGGAGAAGAATCGCGAAGCCGTCCTCGCAGAGACCTATCGCCGCTGGGAACAGCGCGACTACACACCCATTCTCCCGCCTTTCGAGAAGAAGCCGCCCGCGAAGTCCGCAACCACTTCCCCAGCCAAATCCAAAATAGGAGATTCAAGACAATGAAACTGCACACATATCTGAACTATCCCGGTAACTGCGCTGAAGCTTTCAGTTTCTACGAGAAGCACCTGGGCGGAAAGATGATCATGACGATGAAGCACGGCGAAATGCCCAACCCCGGGAATGTCGCGCCCGACTGGAAAGACAAGGTTCTTCACGCACGCATCGACCTCGGCGAAACCGCGCTTATGGGTGCCGATATCCCGAATGCCCAGCCGATTCGCAGCGCCTATCTTTCCCTGAGCGTCGACACCGACGCCGAAGCGGAACGCTTCTACGCGGTTCTATCCGAAGGCGGCGAAATCTTCATGGCCATGCAGGAGACATTCTTTGCCACACGCTTCGCCCAGTTCCGCGATAAGTTCGGCACGTCGTGGATGCTCCTGCACGAGCGCCCGATGCCGCCCAGAGCCTGAGACTGCTGACCACGGGCAGCTCCGCACGATACATTGGAAGAACGGAGTGCACGAATGGCCCCTTGCTTCGTGGGCAGGAGGATCGATGCGAACTGTCACTCTCATTGCCGGCGTTGTCTGCCTCTTTGCGGTGCTCCTCGATGCCTTCCAGACCATCATCCTCCCGCGCCGCGCCTCAGGCCGCTTTCGTCTCACGCGGATTTTTTACATCGCCACGTGGAAGCCCTGGGCCTTCTTCGCCCGGCGCCTTCGCGATCCTCGCAAGCGCGAGACGGTGTTCAGCTACTACGGGCCGATGTCCCTGATCTTCTTGCTGGTCGTCTGGGCAAGCGCAATGGTCGTGGGCTTCGCGCTGGTTTTTCATTCTCTCGGTAGTCCTTTTATTGATACTTCGCAAACGCCCGGTTTTCGCACCGACCTTTATGTCAGCGGAACCACGATCTTCACACTCGGCCTCGGCGACGTCGTTCCCCACAGCGCCGTCGCGCGCGAACTCATCATTCTCGAGGCAGGAACCGGATTCGGCTTTCTCGCCGTCGTGATGGGCTATTTTCCCGTCCTCTATGGCGCCTTTTCGCGCCGCGAAGTCAGCATTTCTCTACTCGACGCGCGCGCCGGTTCACCGCCAACGGCTGCAGAACTCTTGCGCCGCCACTCCTACGAAGGCGGCGAGAACGCACTCTCACTTCTGCTTGGTCGAGTGGGAACGCTGGTCGGCGGAACTGCTCGAGAGCCACATCTCTTATCCGCTGCTCTGCTACTTCCGCTCCCAACACACCAATCAAAGCTGGATCAGCGCCCTCACTTCAGTGCTGGACACCTCGGCATTGCTGATCTCCGGCGTGCAGGGACACGAGGCGCGACAGGCCCAGCTAACCTTTGCCATGGCACGCCATGCGATGGTCGATCTTGCGCAGATTTTCTCGCTTGCCCCTGTGACTGGTGCACCCGACCGGCTGCCGCCCGCGCGGTACGAACAGCTCTATCAAACGCTCTGCGAGAGCGGTATCAAAGTCTGCCGCGATGGTCAGTCCTTTCAGCGACTGCGCGATATGCGCGCGCTCTACGAGGGATATGCCGAAGCGCTCAGCGATTATCTGCGCATGCCGCTGCCGCCATGGATCGCCGACCGGCCGCACAGAGACAACTGGCTCGCCGTCGCCAAACTGCGCGCCCAGACCGAGGCAGCCAACGCACCAACTACAAACCGGGGCGTCCGCCAACGCGCCAGAACAAAGCATCGCCACCCTGGTCGATGACCACCACGATTTCTGAAGCGAGTGATCTAAGCAGAAAGAGATTTCAAGCCCTGCCGGCTCTGGCAGTCTCGAACGCGTCCACAAATTCCCGGTAGCGCCGCGCAATCTGCTCCACCGCCGTCTCGCGCGAAATCTTGTTGTCGCGCCACGATACCAACGGCTGCCAGAAGTCGGTGCGTCCCACGGCAAATCCGATGAATCCCGGAACGCTTGCCGCGGTAGTCAGCCATTCAAGCACCTTTGCGTCGTCCTCGCCACGCCCGAGAATGATACAGCCCACCGTGTCGCGCCCGCCGGCTCGCGCGACTGCCACAATTTTTTCGCAGTCCTCGCGGCGATCCAATCCTTCAATCTTCCACACGTCCGGCTCGACCCCTGCGTCCTGTAGCGCACGAATCGCCCCGACCATGAGTCCGGGCCGAATCTCGTCGTCATACGCCTTCTTGTCGCCACGCACTTTTTCAAGCTGCGCCTTCTCTGCCGGAACAAGCAACTCAAACATGAACAGGCTCCGGTGCGCTCCCTTCAGATAATCAGACAGCCGCTTCAAACGGGCTCCCTGTGCCCGGTTCAATTCCGGATCGCCCTCCGGGTTGTAGCGCACCAGCACCTTGCAGAACGTAGGATTGAACGCTTCGATGTGCGCCGCAAACTCCTCGCCATACTCGAAGTCGAATTCCTCTTGCCCGCTTTTCTCCGCAGGGCATGCAGTCGTGTAGCCCAGGCTCGACGCATCGCGAAGAATAGCGGCGCCAAATTGTTCATCGACGAGGATGCCTCCCTTCTCCTTTGGCACCCCAGCGGCAATTGCGTTCTGGAACCCATCGAAGATGACTCGCTTAGCTGCTGCAATCTGTGCAGTTTGATCCGCCGTCAGCGCGCCCTTCCACCCAAACATCCCGGTTTCAAACGAGCCCCGATGATCAAAGGGAAGGATGTACAGTGGTTTTGTATAGCCGCGAAGGTTCATGATTACTCCTTCAATTTTCGATACCGTCGAATCAGATTGTTCGTTGAGCTATCGTGCTTCAACGTCGGCTCGTCCTTGCTCTCCAGCTCAGGAATAATCCTCTGCGCCAGGACCTTACCGAGTTCCACGCCCCACTGGTCAAACGAGTTAATCTGCCAGATAATGCCCTGCGTGAATACGCTGTGCTCGTAGAGCGCGACCAGCTTGCCTAGAGCCTCTGGCGTAAGCCTGTCCGCAAGAATCGTATTCGACGGCCGGTTGCCCTCGAATACACGATGCGGCACCAGCCAATCCGGCGTGCCTTCCGCCTTCACCTGCTCCGGCGTCTTGCCAAATGCAAGCGCTTCGCTCTGTGCAAAGACGTTCGCCAGCAGAATGTCGTGATGTCGGCCAAGGTTGTTCAGCGCCTTCCCGAACGCAATAAAGTCGCACGGAATTAACCGCGTCCCCTGATGAATCAACTGATAAAAAGAATGTTGCCCATTCGTGCCCGGCTCGCCCCAATAAATCGGCCCGGTCGAATAATTGACTTTCTTCCCCGCAACGTTCACATGTTTGCCGTTGCTCTCCATCGTCAACTGTTGCAGGTACGCTGGAAACCGCTTCAGATACTGCTCATAAGGCAGCACCGCCACCGTCTGCGCACCAAAGAAATCCGTATACCAGATTCCAAGCAGGCCGAGAAGCACCGGCAGATTTCGCTCGAAAGGCGTCGTGCGAAAGTGTTCGTCCATCTCATGAAATCCGCTCAGCATTGCGCGAAAATTGTCTGGCCCAATCGCCAGCATCGTCGCCAGCCCGATTGCCGAGTCCATCGAATAGCGTCCGCCAACCCAATCCCAGAACTCGAACATGTTCACCGTATCGATGCCGAACTTCGACACCTCCGCCGCATTCGTCGAAACCGCAACAAAATGCCGCGCCACGGCCGCAGAATGCTTCAAGCTCTCCAGCGCCCAAACCCGGGCAGTGTGCGCATTGGTCATCGTCTCCAGAGTGGTAAATGTCTTTGACGAGATGATGAACAGCGTCTCCTCTGCGTCTAGGTCGCGCGTCGCCTCAGCAAAATCCGTACCATCCACGTTCGACACAAATCGAAACGTCAGGTCGCGTTGCGAATAGTGGCGCAACGCCTCATACGCCATCACCGGCCCCAGATCAGATCCGCCGATACCGATATTGATTACATTGCGAATCGGTTTGCCCGTATAGCCCTTCCACTCCCCCGACCGCACTTTGTTGGAGAAATCGGTCATCTTCCCCAACACCGCTTGGACCTCCGGCACAACGTTCTTTCCGTCGACCAGAATCGTCGCATCTTTGGGCGCGCGCAAAGCCGTGTGCAGCACCGCCCGTCCCTCGGTAAAGTTGATCTTGTCGCCGCGAAACATGGCTTCAATATGCGATTTCAACCCCGACTCCTGCGCCAATTCGATCAGCAGGTCAACGGTTTCATCGGTAATCCGATTCTTCGAGTAATCAAAGAACAGCCCGGCAGCTTCAACCGTTAATCGCTCGCCCCGTTTCGGGTCGGCCGCAAACAGTTCGCGAAGTTGTATGTCGCGCACCTGCTCATAGTGCGCTTGCAGTCGCTTCCAGGCTTTGCTCGCTGTCAACGGTTCGATGCTGGGGCTGCTCGCAGCCGGTGTCGCAGATGTCGTCATTTTCATAATCCTTTCGATTCTCGTCTTCTCGAAGACTCGTTCATGACTCTACCTAGACTACTCGCGGCGCTAGTTTCCGGGCGCACTCCCGCTGCCCGAACGAGATTCTGCCGCTCGGGATTAAGATACCTCGAACCCCGTGAAGGTTTCATTACCGGACCCAAGCAATCGAGTTTGGACGAAAAATCTTCCTCAACCCGCAGAAGCACCGGCCGCAGCCGCCAATCCTTCCACTACCGCGATATTCCGCATCAATTCTTCCGGTACGCCATGCCGTTCCTTCAAGTAAGCCGCGCTGTTATAGGAGATCCAGACCTTTCCATCGCCATCTTCCCAGACGAGAATCTTTAGCGGAAGATCGATGGCGATGCTTGGGGCCGCCAGCATGATGGGTGTGCCGGCCTTGGGGCTGCCGAAGATCACCAACTTCGTGGGACGCATCTGCATCCCCACCTTCTCCGCCTCACCGCTGTGATCGACGAGGGCAAAAATCGTAACCCCCTTCGCCTTCAGAATCCCCTCAAGCTTCGCCAAAGTTTCGTCGACTGTGTGATCGCTCGGTAGATCGACAATCCCCCTGTCGTTGCTGGAAGTCATATCCCGATCCCTCCTTATTTTCGTTTGCGAATCAATGAGCTTTTGGACCGTCATCCCTGGATTGCCATCGGCGATTCGGCAAAAGCCAGAGACAAGCAGATCGCCAAACAGCCCGTCTTGAGACCGTTCGGCTTTATCCACATTGAAGTCTTGCGATAAACCTTTCAAAACGGCATCTATTCTTTACAGGCCAACTGGCAGATGGCGTGAGCCACATATCCTGCCGCCGTCGCGAATGCTCTTCCTTGCTGATCCATCAGGCCCGAGGTTGGATCGACGCCCTCAGTAATAATGCCGCCATCCCAGTTACTCGCGCGGAGTATTTTCAAAGCTTGCTCTCGTCCCGCAGCAAGCGACAGGTGGTCCGCAATGCTCCATGAAGTTGTGAATCTAAGCCGATAGCTTCCGGGCAGACCGTAAGGCTGATCCGAATACGAATACTCGTAGTCCTTTGAATGCAGCCAATTGTAGGTGCGAGCGAAAATCGGATCCGTCTCCGAAATGAATCCCAGTGTTGGCAACTTCATGAGGGATCCTGGCGGTATCTCAGTAAAAGCGAAACGCGTGCCATCGGTTGCCGATGCAAAAACTGTCCCCGTAGCATTGGGAGCATTGCTGGATACGCAGTGCGCAAGAACGGCTGCATGCAACGACGCAGCGCGTTCAGTCATCCGTTGTACCTCGACGGGGTCGCTCAACCGATTGAAAAGCCCAGCGAGGTCCAGCAATGCCCGCCAGACCAGCGCGTTGTCATAGGTGATGAACGGTTTGGCCTGGAATTCATCCTGCGAATCCTGTAGCGACGAGTAGAGCCCGGTCTGTGCGTCATAGCGTGTGAGCAGGCGATCACGCAGTGCAACAATGGCGAGACGGTGCGCTTCAAGAAATGTAAAGTCGTTGGTCCGCTTTTCATAGGCAGCGAGGGCAATGATCGGCGCAACAGACTCATCCAGTTGAAATCCATCTTCCAGCACGATCCCGTCGATGAAGCGGCTATGCGTGCCTGCGTTTCGAAGCTGAATGGTCAGCGCATACTCCAACGCATCGCCGGCCATCTTGGGATCGATGTCTAGCAGCGCGGGAAAACTCCACAACATTGCATCGCGATCCCAATAGGCCGCCGAAACGTAATACCGAGGGCTGCGTGAGGTGATGCCCACAAGTTGCTCCGTATCGATCGTCTTTCCCCACGCGTAGAGCTCAGTAAACAGGTAATTCCGGTTCATCAGCAAATCCAGATCAGCCTGCCCCGTAGTCTTGGTTCGCTCGCGGCACCACGCTGCCGCCCGCTCCAGGATCGCGTCCGATCCGTCCCGCTCCAGCAGTTCCCTAAGCGCTCTCGCGTTATGAGCCGCGCTGAATTCTTCGATCCCTGCGCCCAGAATGAATAAAGACTCGGCCGTCTCTCCGGGAGCCAGCGTCGCCGAGCGACTCGCATCGATAGCCGGCGCTGCGGTGGTTGGCGGAGCGGTTACCTGCGCCGTCGATCCGGGATGAATGACCGCCCATGCGAATTGAGTATCGTTTGTGATGTAGCTGAAAGCCTCCCCTGGGTCAACCCACGGCGCCGGGCCCACGGTTCGCTCGCCTCGAAGCTCGACGGGCACGTAGGTGACGCGGCTGAGCTTGCCAAACGATGCCCTTAATCCGAGCGTCACAAACGTGGGCTCTTTGCGGCGGTTCGTGACAGTCAATCGAAGAAACGCCGCGCGTGACCCAGGCGGTGCGCACCAGGTCAGTGTCGCCTCCATCCCATCCACCGTCAGGCGCGCCGTGGGAATCCAGTACTCCATCAAATCCCATGTTGGATTGAGAAAAGGCAGTTGCTTCCCGCCGACTGCAAAATAAGGCTGCATCACCGGACCTGCGCCTTCACCAGTCACCTCAAGCAAGCCTCTGTGTTCCATCGAGATTACGTTGAAGCTGTTGAGGGCCCCGTCAACCGCTCGAATGTCGGGCAATGAAATCCATTCGTTCCCGGTCGGCACAACATCGTCAGGTTTTAGCACGAGCGGAAAATGACGACCGGCGCCGGACGCGGATGGCGTCATCAGGCAAAGGCCAATCACCCAGGTCAGGACAACCGAGCTAAAACTGAAACCGTTTCCTCGAACCGTTTGAAACGCACGATTCAAAACCATCCTTGCCTCAATAAAAGTGTGAAGTTGGCTCATTCGCCGACAAGCATACACCCCATACCGGGAAAGGACGGTTCAGTTCGGGTCCGCCGGGTGTCCCGGTCATTGCACAGCACCTCGGACCGACCTTCCCACTTTGCTTACGGGTTGACTGAATGCCGATCCGTGCAAACGATGGTGATTCTGGACCCCTGCAAAGTCGGAGTGATCTGCCTCACAGTTATGGCCCTTACCGCATTCCAGGACTTGAGCGCCTTGCGCACCGTCGTCCCGGGCAAAGCAATCGGCGCTCGCTGATCCAGTAAGCCCGGAAAACAAGACTGTTGACAATTAACTCTTTGGAGTGGTACGAATTATGCCGTTGCGCAATCGATTGTGCAACGCGCGTATTCACCAAATTCGCTCTTCAATGAGGAGCGAATGACGTACCCGATTCACTGCAACCGTATTTCAGGAGACCACAATGCAAGACTATGATTCCACCTTCGCTATACCCCAAAGGCGGAAAGGTGCGGGGCACTTCACCTCCCTGATCGCTTGGTGGCCTGCGGCATTTTTGCTGCTCGTCTTCATGGCCGCGCCAGCCCACGCGCAATACAGTGCAAGCCTGCAGGGAACAGTGACCGATTCCACGGGCGCGCTCGTTTCGGGCGCAACACTGACCCTGACTGATAAAGAGACGAACCACTCAAGCATGGCGACAAGCAACGATTCCGGAAATTTCACCTTCAATCAACTCCCTCCGAGCACCTACATGCTTGTGGTTACGAGGGACGGATTCAAGAAGAATGTTCTGGATAACGTCAAGCTTCTGGCCGAACAGGCCAATGCGCTCAACGTGGTACTTGAGGTCGGCGGTGCTACACAGACGATCACCGTCAACGCTGCCGAAACGCCAGTGATCGATACCGAAACAGGAAACATCGGCGGCACCATCGACCAGAACGACTTTGCCAAGATGCCCGACTTCGGACGTGACCCTCTCCAGCTCGCGCAGCTTGCCCCCGGCATGTTTGGTGACAGCTCGCAGAGCGCCGGCGGTGGCACATACAGTCTTCCCGGCAATCAGGGCGACGGCTCGGCGGGCAATGCTACCGGCCCGTACATGACTGAAAACAAGCCGCAGGTCTTCGGAAATGGCGGCCGTAACGACACCAACGGCATCACCATCGACGGCGTGCAAGTCACCAGCGTTACATGGGGCTCGGCCGCAGTCGTCACGCCCAATCCTGACACCATCAAAGAGATGAAGGTCGTCACCAATCCATATGACGCCTCGCTCGGCCGCTTCAGCGGTGCGCAAATCCAGATCATCTCGGAAAATGGCACCAACGATTTCCACGGCACCGGGCTCTTCAAGCTCGACCGTCCCGGCCTCAATGCCTATCAGCGTTACGATCCGAACAACAACCCGCAGCGCGACAATGCCAAATTCAACGAGTTCGGCGGAACTGTCGGTGGGCCCGTAATCCGCAACCACATTTTCTTCTTCTTCGGGTACGACACCATTCGCAATACCGGCACCGCAACGGGCGGCGGCTGGTACGACACCCCAACATTCGACGGGCAAGCGTCCTCGGGCGGCCCCATCGCCAACAAGTTTCTCACCCTCAAGGGCGCAAGTGTTGTCGCCAAGAGCATCCTCGAGGGGCCAAGCGATTCCCACCTCTGCTCCGACATCGGCCTTGTGCAGGGCGTTAACTGCAACTGGATTCAGGGGCAGGGTCTCGACCTCGGCAAGCCGCTGACTATCGGCGTCGGCCAGCACGACCCCTCCTATGCAGACCCTGTCACCACATCTGGTGGAACAGTCTTTACACCCGGCCTGGGCGGCGACGGAACGGGCAACTACGCCACAGACATGGATGGCAATGCCGACATGTTCTATGTCTCCACAGTTGGGCCCGACAACCAAATCAACGCCCAATACAATGGCCGCTTGGACTATCAGGTCACGTCAAAGGATCTGGTGGCCTTCAACATCTATTACGTGCCGGTGAACAACACCAGCTACAACGGCCCGTTTCGCGCGTCGAACATCTTCTACCACAATGCGCTTAACTACTCCACTGGCCTGCTTTACAACCACGTCATCTCGAACACCATGGTCAATGAGGCGCGTGCCGATATGGCTGGCTGGAAGTACAACGAACTTGCGGACAATCCGCAATCACCTCTTGGCCTGCCCAACGACTTCATCGCGCGGAACAATGGAATCTCGTTCTCGAATACGGAACCCCAACAATTCGGACCCAGCATCGGCAGCATCTTTGACCAGTGGACACTGAATTTCAAAGACACGGTGACGAAGGTCTACAAGAGCCATAACCTGAAGTTCGGCGGCCAGTACACGCGCCTTGCGTATCTTGACTCCGCAACTTGGGCAGCCAGCTCAGACTTCTTCTTCAACAACTATTGGGATTTCCTCAACGACGCTCCCCAATCTGAAACCGTTTCGGGCGCCAATCCGCTCACAGGCGTGCCCACCGATTCCAGAAAAGACGACCGGCAGTTCATTCCGTCATTCTTTGTGCAGGATGATTGGAAGTTGAGGCCGAACCTCACCGTCAACCTTGGCGTCCGCTGGGAGTACTACGCGGGCATGACCGAGAAGAACGGCAACAATCCGCGTGTCAACCTTGGTACCGGCGCAAACAAGTTCACTGACCTCGCTATTGTTCTCAAGCAATCGCAAGTGGATGCGCAAAAGGGTAACTTCGGGCCTCAAGTTGGCTTCGCTTGGAGCCCCATGCGCTTTGAGAACAAAATGGTCGTGCGCGGCGGCGTCGGCCTTGGCTTCGACGGGCTCGAAGAGGCCATCACCACCAACACTCGCTTCGATCCGCCTTTCTTGACCAGCAGTACAAACACACCGCTCACCGGTTCGCAGATCGTCTACGGCACCGCACCCAACATTTATCAGTACGGAGCGCTCCCTGCCAATCAGGCCCTGATTTCAACCTTCAACTCGGCCAACCTCCCCACCAGCGGAAATGTCACCGTCACTGGCGTCGACAACAAGCTGCCTACGAGCTACGTCGTTCGTTATTCACTTGAAGCCCAATACGACCTCGGTCACGAATGGGTAGCGACACTTGGATACTCCGGCAGCACAGGCCGCCACTTGCCCTTGCAATACAACCTCTACGACAAGTACGCGGCACAAATCCTCGCCGGCCAATATGCCTTCAATCCAGCCGTCAGCTTTATTGATTGGTACGAGGACAGCGGCGTCTCCAATTTCAACTCTATTCTCGCTGAGGCGCGTCACGAATTCTCACACACGTTTGAAGCGGATGCGCAGTATCGGTGGGCCATCTCGAAGGACAACGCTTCCGGTCCCTATACCGAATCCGACTACCAATTCATGCCCGGCTATAACTGGGGTAACTCGGACTTCGACTCTCGCAACATGTTCAAGATATTCGGGATGTGGTCGCCGGTCATCTTCCACAGCAATAGCCTGGCGGAAAAAGTTGCGGGCGGCTGGACCCTCAGCCCCATCTTCAACTTCCACTCCGGGTTCCCCTACGACCCAACCTTCCAGGACGGAATTGGGTGCAACGCGTTTTACCAGAACTCCGGCAACTGCAACCTGCGCCCCACCTCGTATACGGGCGGCGCCGGCTCCAGTCAAAGCACTGACACGTTCAAAAATAAAGCCGGACAATCGGGATCCAATTTCTCAAAATCCGGTGGCGGAACGGCCTACTTTACCGCGCCGACTGTCGTCAGCAATCCGAATGCCTGGAGCGGCCAGACACCGCCTACGCCGACGGATCTCCCTGGCACTCCCGGTATAGCCCGCAATGCGTTCGTCGGACCGCACTATTCTGACATCGACCTGGCGGCCACAAAGTCCTTCGGGTTGCCCACGATGAAATTCCTGGGTGAAGGCGCAAAGATTGAAATTCGCGCCAACGCCTTCAATCTGTTCAACACGACCAACCTGGCCAACATCGACGTCAATATTACGGACTCGAACTTTGGTCGCGCCCAGAACGCGCTCGGTTCGCGCACAATCGAAGGCGAGTTCCACTTCAAGTTCTGACGCCTCCATCAATCCTCCTGCGCTCGGGCTTTATGCCCGGGCGCAGCGAGTTTCACCCTTTACCATCGGCGACCGCGAGCAAGATCAGCGCGTCGCCGATGGTTTTCCTTTTATGATGGAATCACTCTCCTGAGTGCGTAAGAGTTCTTCATTAACCTTTATGATGGCATTCCCAAAGTTCTGTATCCGCCTCACGGGCGCAAGGCTCTCCGAGGCTTTCCTGGCCGCTATCGTTCTATTGAGCGCCTCTCCCGCGATCTCCGGGTCGCAGGCAGGGCAATCCGGCACCAAACCGGCAAGTCACAGCGGGCAACCTTCCGCCCAATTCCAATCGCTTTCAAAGCGAGCCATGGAGGCGCTGGACGCCGACAAGCTTCAGGATGCGATCCCGCTCTTCCACAAAGCGCTTACTCTCAATCCAGCCTGGGCTGAGGGCTGGTGGTCTTTGGGAACCGCCTATTACGATCAGGAGAGCTACGCAGAGGCCGAACTGGCCTTCCAGAAAGTCATCGCGATCGATCCAAAGCACGGCACCGCACATGCCCTCCTCGGACTGTGCGAGTTTGAGCTCGGCGATGACCAGGCTGCACTGCGCGACATCGAATCCACAAAGGATTTGGGAACCCTCGAAGATCCGCAACTGCGCCAAGTCGTGCTCTACCATGAAGGCCTCTTGTTGCAGCGCGCGGGCCGGTTTATGGCCGCCGAGAAGCCTTTTGCCTCCCTTTGCCTGGGCCATGCGGGAGGCAGCGATGTAGCGCGCTCCTTTGGCATGGCGGCATTGCGCATGCGCGACCGGCAATTCCCTCCACCGGGAAGCGAAGCCTTAGAAGTCGTCCAGCAGGTTGGCCGAGGCGCCTGCCTCGCTGCGCAAAAAGATTTCGATTCCGCCCGTCGGCAATTCACAGTTGCCACCAACGCGCATCCGCACTTCCCTTACATCCACTACGCGTTCGGCAGAGTACTCTTCGACGCGAAAGACGTCCCTGGAGCGGTCGGCGAATTCAAACGTGAACTCGACGAAGGGCACGACAGAGTGCTGGCGATGCTGGAGATCGCCGCCACCGAATACAAAATTGATTCCGCCGCAGGCCTACCCTACGCCGAGCAGGCCGCGGCGCTCGCGCCCCGCTTGCCCTTCGCGCACTTTCTGCTGGGACTTCTGCTCGCGGATACAGGCGCCGACGAGAAAGCAATTCCTGAACTCGAAATCGCACACAAGGCCTTCCCGCAGGATTCGCGAGTCGACTGGTCCCTCGCAGCCGCCTACGCCCACGTAGGTCGTGCGCAGGACGCAGCCAAAACCCGCGCAGAAGTTGCGCGCCTCTACCGCAAGTTTGGGCGGCCCGATGACGGTACCGGTGCCGGCGCGAATCCGGCCGAATCCCAGGACTCCCCGATCAATGTGACCGATACTGCTGAGCAAGGCCCAAACAACTGAGACATTGAGATGGGACTGAAGTAAGCAGTCCGAGCTCTCCGAAAAACGACGCGAAGAAACCTCTTCGAATTAGCCCAACCCGTTGCGCACCGAATGGCCTGAAATCCCAAGTGATTGTGACCTGGTTCGCAGAAGGAAAAGTCTCAGTCGTCCAATTCCGTAACAAGCGTTGGGGTGTGTTGCCGGGCATGACCTGTCGATTTGCGCACCATCAGTTTGGGATAGACAGTGATCGCCGCCGGGTGCGGACGAGGTATATCGTCACGGATGAGCCCCAGCAACGTACTTGCGGCAGCCTGTCCCATTCCTCGCAATGGCTGGTGAATCGTTGAAAGAGCGGGGTGATGCGTTGAGGCTGCCAGCACGTCATCGAATCCCAGCACCGAAACATCCTTCGGAACCCGCAGTCCAGCTTCGCGCAGCGCCAGGATCGCACCGATTGCGCTTACGTCGTTGAAGGCAAAAATTGCAGTGAAAGGCAGCTTTGTCATCAGCAATTGCCGCGTGACTTCCGCACCGGGTCCCAGCCCTGGCTCCGGACTCTGCAACTGCACCACGAGCCGGGGGTCCACTTCAATATCGAGCTTCTTGGCTTCTTCGACAATTGCCTGCCAACGCTGCTCAGTATCTGAGCTGAATGCTTGACCCTTGATGAATGCGATGTGCTTGTGCTTGAGAGATTTCAAGTGTGAAAGAGCGAGATGCGCGGCCTGGCAGTGATCTAGTTCAATGTTGATCACGCCTTCGCTTCGCCTGTGTCCGGATACAGAAACGAGTGGAACAGGCAGTTGCTCCTCGATCGGCGTATCGACGGCGATAATCCCCTCCACCGAACGAGACAGCATCATGCGCGGATAGCCTTCAAGCAATTCTGAACGGTGCCGGTGGCTGACGACGAAATAGAAAAATCCATCTTTCAGCAGCTCGTCCTCAATACCACTGAGCACGGTGGTCGAGTAGCCCTCGCTGATCTCCGGCACGATCACGCCAATTGTGTAGGTCCGCTTTTGTCGCAGGCTCCGGGCCACGGCATTGGCTGTATACCCATGCAAGGTCGCGGCCTGCAGCACACGTTGCTGTGTCTCCTCGGCGATCCGATGTGCCGCCGCTTCTCCGTTAATGATGCGGGATACGGTGGATTGCGAAAGCTCGAGGATCCCGGCAAGTTCCTTGAGCGTCATCGGTGTGAACCGGGTTTTCGCCACAGTGGCATGACTCCTGCAATTGCGTTTCTGATTGGAGCTGACTTATTACACTAATCTTAGAATGCTCCCTTTGCTTCCTTTGTCCGAAAGCGTTCAAATTGCCGCAGCCTGAGCTTTGAACCCGGCCAGCTTCATTGCATTCGCACATTCCGTGTTCCGCATGAAGACGTCCCACACCAGTCCCGAGCGGAGATTCTCCGCCATGAGGACTGAAATGCCCTGGTCAATTCCTAACACATCTGTGTCGTACCAGTTCGCGGCAGGATGGAAAGCATCCACGAACCCGTATCGTCCCCAGGCTCGCTGACCCCATTTGTTGCGCATGGCCCGTAGCACGGCAATGCAATCGCTGGGCAGAAAAGCCAGCGATCCTGCTGCAGCGCAGGGAACGACTGTGCCATCCAACGGTCCTTGAGGCGGCGGACCACCCCAGGCCGTGTAACCGCCCTCGTAATCCGATGCCGAAACACCCCAATATTCCTCGCTGTACCACTTGGGATAAGAGAGGCAAAATGCCTTGTGTGCACGCGTCGCCGTCACGGAGTTGTCGAAGTAATTGGCATAGGCGTCCTGCTTGTCGCGAAAATCATACCAAGCCTGCGAATACTGATGAGTAAACAGTGGATCATCCCCACTGATGTACTCATAGCCCTTGTAATGAATCTTCGGCCTCGCAAAGTTATTCCAGAGTTCAGGCGCAACAGGATGCGTAGGTGAACCGATCGCCAGGAGGTAAATCATCATCAGCTCGCAATACTTTGCCCAGCGCGACTCAAGGAATCCCTGGTCCGGGTGCCAGCCCATCGAGAAGGTCTTGCCCCCGTTTAGCATCCACGGCCAGTCCACCCGCTCGTAAATCTGCTTCGAAAGTGAATGAATCCTCTCATCTTTGAAATATGCATGCGCTGTGAGGATTCCGCAAAGCAGCAACGAAGTGTCGATTGACGATAGCTCGACCCCCTCAACCCGTTTACCCGTTTCGATATCGCTGAAGTGGTAGAAGAAGCCGTGAACTTCAGGAAAATGGTTCAGGTGCCAATCGAGTGTTGTCCTCACTCTCTCCACAATCTCCGCGTGCGGAAGATAGCCGCGATGATCGGCAATGCAGTGCGCGGTGAGCCCGAAGCCCGTGGCTGCGATGCTGGCCATTCGCCGAGGGTCGCGCGCTCCCGCCAGGTCATTGCGCGCGCGATCCAGTACCTGGCCTGTGACGGGGCTCGCTTGTTCCCAAAAGAAAAGGCAGCCTTGCCGCTCCAGATCATCGAGAAACGCTTCGTCATCCTTGGATGTCTTCCATTCCTCGCTTCCGAATGCCATCGTTCCCGGCACTAAAACACAGCCTGCCGCCGCGGCCATCGACTTGAGTGCACTCCGCCGGCTCATTCCCCACGCGCTGCCTCGATTCGTCATCAACGCTCCTCCGATTCCCTTCGTCCTGAACAAGTAGCAGCCTAACGAAATCCCACTAATTGCATCGCATTCACGGGCTCAGGATTGCTCATGAATGTGCTCCACACCAGCCCTGATCGCAGATTCTCCGCCATCAGCACGGATATTCCCTGATCGATTCCGATGCAATCGGTGTCATACCAGTTAGCAGCCGGATGGAATGCGTCCACGAAGCCATATCTCCCCCACGTCGGATTTCCGTAACTTGCCAGCAGTGAGTTCAACGCTCCATAGCAGTCTGCCGCATCGAACGCCAGCGAGCCCGCCAACGCACAAGGAACAACCGTCCCATCAATCGGCCCCAGTGACGGAGGCCCTCCCCACGCCGTGTAGCCGCCCGCAAAATCAGACGATGTGATTCCCCAGTAGTCCGCGCTGTACCACTGCGGATAAGCGAGCGAACAGAACGCCTTGTGCGCTTGTGTCGCCGAGATGGAATTCGTGAAGTAATTGGCATAGGCGTCGCTCTTGTTGCGGAAGTCGAACCACGCGTGCGAGTACTGATGCGTGAATAATGGATCGGCATTTCCGCTGATGTATTGGTAGCTTTCGAAGCTGATCAATGGCCGCGCGAAGTTGTCCCAATACGACGGCGCCACCGGATAAGTCGGCGAACCGATAGCCAACAGATAGAGCATCATCAGCTCGCAATAAGTATCGTAGCGTGCAGCCAGGAAGCCGGAATCCGGCATCCAGCCCATCGAGAAGGTCGATCCGCCATTCAGCATCCACGGCCAATTCACGCGCTCATACAACTGAGTGGCGAGTGATTGAATCTGCGCATTCTCGCCGCCAAAATGTGCGCGAGCCGTCAATACCCCACACAAAAAAATCGCCGTATCAATCGAAGAAACCTCCGACCCCGTCTCCGGCACGCCCGTATTGATATCGGAAAAATGATAGAGAAAACCATTCTCTTCCGGCATATCGTTCAAGTGCCAGTTCAATGTTGTCTGAACTCGCTCCGCAATCTGCGCATGGGACACCGAAGGCAGGTAGCTGTATTTGTCCGCAATGCAGAGCGCCGTCAATCCGAAACCGGTAGAAGCAATGCTCGAAATGGTTCGTGAATCGAGTGCGCCGCTCAGAGAGTTGTTGGCACGATCCAGAACCTGTCCCGTGGCGGGGCTTGCCTGTTCCCAGAAAAAAAGACAGCCCTGCCCAATCATGTCTTCAAGAAATGCAGCTTGCGTCATGGGCATCGGAATCCCAACAGGAGGACCGCCCACAGTCGAATTTCCGCCCGATCCCGACGATCCACCCAAACCGCCACTGCAGCCGGAAACCAGCGCGCAACCTGCCACAGCCATCGATTTCAACGCCTTACGGCGGCTCATCCCTGACATCCCGAAAGGGGCAATCGACGAAGACGAGCCACTATCGTTGGTCATCGCCGCTCCTCCTTTTTATGGCTCTAGCGGGCTTGCACTTCAATCAAAGCCAGCCCGTTCACCGGAAGCGTAAGCTTCAGTTCCCCATGTTCAAGCTTCCGCTCTTCGGGTTCATTCAATGCTGAAGCATTGTTCATCGCCTCAATCTGTGCCTGTGTCGGATAGCGCGGGCTGCCCATCATCTTGTAAGCCGTCATAGGATTCCCGTGTGCCTCATCCACGCGCGCAATTGCGACCCTTGCACCCGGCGGAACACCAGAGAAAGCAAGGCGCAGCACCATTGGAGCACCCTGCGCCAACTTGTCCATGTCAACCAGATTCCAGGCAGCTACCACCAGTGCACCATCCTTGCGCCGCGTCACGATCACATTCTCTGCAGGGTTCGCCAGCCGCTCCTCGCCCAGCTTGTGCAATAACGCGAAGTCGTAAAAGCTCGGCTTCTTGATTCTGCCCGCCGCAATCAGCCCGAACCCACCGTCAAAAGGCTGCCGTGTTACCCCATTCTCTTCAAACACGTCGTCAAAGGTCCAGAACGACATCTCATCCACCGAGCCGTCGCATTGGCTGATGTCCCTGGCCAGCGCGGGCCCCACATACCAGTTATCTCGCGCGTCTAGGTCGCCGTATGAAGGAACGTTCCACTCCGTCCACATCAGCGGCAACGCCGGCAATACCGAGCTTTTGATTTCACCATGCACCTTTTCAATCGCGCGGCAGACACGATCCCGCATCGGGATGTCCTCATGAGTCCCCATCAAGTCTTCCACCGTGTCGTCTGCATAACCGTGGGTCGACACAAAATCCACGGGAACATGTTCCTTGTTGACGTGTTCAATAAACGCGGGGACCCAGTGAGCCGCAGCCGTCGCTGGTCCGCCTACGCGCAGCCTTTGATTCACAGCCTTCAATGCACGCGCGGTGTGATCGTATAACTCAAAGTAAGTTGGCTGCTTAGGCTCTCCTGCCCAGAAATCGATATTCGGTTCGTTCCACACCTCGAAGTACCATTGCGCAACCTCATCAATTCCATAGCGCTCGATGAGGTGTCGAGCAAATGCGGTGATCAGCATGTCCCATTTTGCGTAATCCTTCGGCGGTGCAACGTTTTGCTTGTACCAAAACGGATGGATGGCCTCACTCGCGGCGAGTTTCCGCGGCATGAAGCTGATCTCAACAAATGGCCTCACACCCTGAGCCAACAGTCCATCGTAGATCTGATCGACGTACGAAAAATTGAAGACCGGGTTGCCATTTTCATCCTCGTCGTAAACGCCAACTTCATCATGGAGAATGGCATGAAACCGGACGTAACGCACCCCAACTTGTTCATGGACATCCTTCAGGTCTTTGCGGTAGTTTTCTCGCAACGCGAGCACGGCACGACCCGATCCGAACATCTGCTCCCAGAAATGAGGAAATGGATGAGCCGGCGCATGGGCGTCGATCGAAATCGACATGCTGCCGCCCTGTCCCCATGTAGGACTGCTCGTCGTTGTGAATCCGAGGAAGATTGCGAAAAGTGCAATGCGCGCTGCTCTCATGGCTTGCAAACCTTCATTCCTTCGAGGCGATTCAGCGAGGAATCGTCGGACGTCTGTCTATTCGGATCACTTCGAACGCCTTCGCTGCAATCGCGCAATCTGGTTCAAGAAGATCTCCCTTCAACCGAGACGTGTGACCTCAGAATGCAGGTAATCAACTCGCGGGACGGATGTGCGCAATCGATTGTGCAAAGGCTATTGTCATCACCGATGCAGCCTCTGTCAAGGACACTCCGAAACATTTTTCCCGACGAAATCCTCTGTGTGGCAACACGCATTTCCTTTAGCCGGTCTTCTATGGGACCGACCTTAAGGGAGGGGTCAGCGGATGCACGACAACCCCTCGCGCATCGATTCATCGCGCAATCGCCGCTTTTTCCAGAGAGAATCTCTACTTTCCCGTTTCCGCGTCGAGCTTCTTTAGCATTTCTCCGATCTCGGGGTTCGACATAAAGTTCTTCCAAACAAGACCGGTTCGATAGTTCTCAATCATCACCACAATCGGCGCTTGGTTCAGCCCCATGTAAATGGGAGAGACCCAGTTCGCTCCCGGATTGAACGCATCCCGCGGCCCGTAGATATCCCACATCTGGCCGCCGAGATCGCGATAGTAATGTTTGAGAGCCGCCATCGATTCCGCAGGCGTGTACGGAAAAGAGGCTAGTGCGCCCGTCGGCGTAAGAGTTCCCTGGTCGTAGATCTTGTCGGGAGCGTGCGGTATGTACCCATCAGGCCCGTCACTCGCAGTCAGTCCCCAGGCATCCGGTCCGTACCCCTTGAACTTCTTGGGGTCCGCCACGCAATAGGCATGGTTGATCAACGCAATCTTTCTGTTGTTTTCAAAGTAGGACTTGGTATACCTGTCGTGCAGGCTGTGCGGATCAAATCCCATAAATGAGTAATGCGTGAAGAAAAGTGGCCCCCCGGTACCCACGCCCACATCGAGCTTGATCCCGTAGTAGGTGTTTCCGTTGAAGTAGTGATCGCCGTCGGTGCTGCCTGACCATCCCTCACGGTACGAGATGTTCCTCTCCGATTGTCCTGCCCATCCGGAATAGTAGAGACTCGCAGGCACCGCGTGCGTCGGCGAGGCAATACCAAGCAGATAAGTGATCATCACTTCGTTAAACCCAATAAGTGGGTGATGAATCTGGAAAGCCCACTGCGGCGACCAGTGCCAGTAGATAAAGTCGCTCGTCGGCGTCTCGCGGTACCAGTCCCACTCAACCGTTTCCCAAAGATTCGTAATCCTTCGATAAAGGGACTGCTCGCTTTCGGCGGTTCCGTGAAAATACTGCCGTGCCGCGAGCAGGCCCTGAATTAGAAATGAGGTCTCGACCAGATCTCCACCATCGTCGTACATGCCAAACACGGGCATGGTGCGTCCCGTGTTCCCGTCCATGTAGTGCGACCAGGCTCCGTGATAGCGCTGTGCGTGTTCAAGGAAGTTGACGATTTTCGTTAGTCGCTCCACTCCCTGTTCTCGAGTGATGAAGCCGCGATCGACACCGACCATCAATGACATGATGGCGAAGCCGCTTGCCCCGGTTGCTACAACGCGGTCGTCCCCAGGAATGTTCTCGCGAGCCATGCCGGAGTGAGGATCGGCTCCTTCCCAGTAATAGTGGAAGCAAGCCCGTTGCACCATCGTGAGCAATTCGTCGTCGCTCAACTCGCGCGTCGATGCATCCGCAAAATTCGAAAACGCAGATTCCTTGTAGTTCCAATCGGAGGCGACAACCTTGTACTCCGCATGGACGCCCGTCTTTCCTAGAAAATCCTCAAAACGATAAAGTCCCGGTAGCTGAATTCCGATCGGGGAAAAACTCTTCCCGTCGAGCGAACGATAGATCACATAGCGCGCAACCGTCTGCGAATCCGCAGCGTCCCACTCAACCTCTACGTGACGGTCATACCCTGTGGCTCGTACATGGGTCGGGACCGCCAAAGTTTTCGTCGCCGACGGATCATCACCCACTCGAATCTCATCCACAATCAACGTATGACGCACGTCATCGGCGCGTCCCTGGTGAAAGGTGATGTTTTCCACGTACTCCGGCTTGAAAGGATGGATCGATGCCGTATGGCAGTCAGAGAGAGGAATACGTACCTCGATCCATCTTCCAGCAGGCACGTCCCCCGTGTATTTCCCAAGATCAAGCGCTTCGCTGAAACTGGCCGGGAACTCCGCAACCTGAAGACCCCCACGCGCATTCGAAAGCACAATCCTCGGCATATCCGCGGCAGAAATCTTTTCCGCAGCAAAGATCCAGAAATACAGGTTCTGCCCATCCAATCCAGGCAATCGATTGCGCAGGTCGGCAGTTTCCACCTCCGCCGTCCATCCACCTCCCGGCGCCGACTGCCACTGCAATCGAATGGCGTTCGGAGGCGTAAGAAAAACCTTCGTCTCCACCGGAAGACGCCCATTCTCCTGCTCCAGGATGCTCCGCCCGTTCGCTTGCCCATCGCTGTAGAAATAGGTGTCCGAAGTCAGGCTGTTATCGAAGATCACGTGCCGGTAGTAGTCCGAACTTGCGTGCGCCGATACCGAAAGAAGGCAGAAAATCAACACGAGGGCGGCGGATGAGAGTGTGCGTTTGGGGTGCGAATAAACAAGAACGAAGATCATGGTATTCATTGAGTCTTCCTTTGAACGACGTTGAGCGATCATTTGCATGCGGCAGGACATCCCATCCCGGCTTTCCAATTCGGCTGCAGACAACCGAACAATATACGCCAGTCCCCCAAGCATGCGATTCCTTAGCCCTTGGTTGACTGGGGGCATCAGCGAATGATACAAAGTTCCCCTGAGCGCAAACGATTGCGCAGCCGTCTTCAAGATGCCTTTCTGTTCCATCGAGGAACCCTTTGCCTGGCCGGATTAAACTTGCTTTTGTCCTCGATCCATTGCATTTCCGCGCCGCCCGGCAATCGGTGCGCTTTCAAAAGCCCATGCCTCGGAGAAAGTTCGTGTTGCGATTGAATTCGAAAGTCTGCAATTCTGTCGATTCTGCCTCGGCGCTTGCTGTCCGCTCCATCTCCCGCGTTCAAAAATGGGCCGTCCTGGCCTTTTGCTCTCTTTGCTTGGCAGCGGTCCTAAATCAACCGTTTGCAGCAGCACAGGCAGCTTTGCCCCCCAATCCCCATCCCTCAAGGCCAGCCAAGTTCGTATCCAATCAGCAACTCGCCGACCCAAAGCTCGAAGCTCGTGTAGATCGTCTTCTTCGCCAGATGACACTCGAAGAAAAGATCGGACAGCTCGTCCAATATAACGATACCGGCGATGCGGGACAGCCACCTCAAGCGGCTGCGGACTCCGGTAAGCCGGGGGGAATTGCCGCTTTGAACCCCGAAACCAGCAATATGGTGAACGCCAGGGAGTTGGCTGCCAGTGGTCTGCTCGGATCAATGCTTAATACCGTCGGAAAGGACCGCACCAATACCTATCAGCACCTGGCGGTCGATAAGAGCCGCCTTCACATTCCCCTGCTCTTCGGCGCCGATGTGATTCACGGCTTCCGCACCATCTATCCGGTGCCCCTCGGCTTGGCCGCAAGTTTCGATCCCGATCTCGTCGTAGCTGTCTCGCACATGTCGGCTGCAGAGGCTACGACCGCTGGCGTCCGCTGGTTTTATTCCCCCATGGTTGACATCAGCCGCGATCCCCGCTGGGGCAGGACTGTCGAAGGCGCCGGTGAAGACGCTTATCTCGGTGCCGCCATGGCCAGGGCCTATATCCGCGGCTACCAGGGAGATGACCTTTCCAAGCCCGGCAACGTGGCCGCTTCGGTCAAGCATTTTGCCGCATATGGCGCTGCAGAAGCCGGTCGTGAATACAACACAACCGACATGTCCGAGATTCGGCTTCGGCAGGTCTACTTACCTCCCTACCAGGCCGCGGTCAAAGCAGGCGCGGCTACCATCATGAGCGCTTTCAACTCTCTCAATGGCGTGCCCGCCAGCGCCAACCCTTTCCTCCTCAGCAAAGTTCTCCGCGGAGAATGGGGCTTTAACGGGTTCGTCGTCAGTGACTACACCGCCGTCATGGAGTTGATCAACCATGGCATCGCGCTCGACCCCGCCACGGCTACCCGAAAGGCCATTACAGCTGGCGTGGATGTGGATATGATGTCGCACTTCTACGACGCAGAGTTGCCGGGGCTCATCCGTTCTGGCCAGGTTCCCATGTCCGTGGTCGATGAGGCAGTGCGGCGCGTACTTCGTGTCAAATTTGCCACCGGCCTCTTCGAGCATCCCTACGCCGAAGCGCCTGAGGTTACAGCGGCCGTCGACGCACACAGGCCGCTGGTTCGCAAAGCTGCTGAAGAATCTTTTGTCCTGCTCCAGAATGAGAACCTCGCCGGTGGCGCTCCGCTCCTCCCACTTGCGCCGGCGCTCAAGCGCGTCGCTCTCATCGGCCCACTCGCCGACGATACCGGAGAGATGGTCGGGGCCTGGGGCGGCGCCGGGAATGATCGTGACATCATCACCGTTCGTCAGGCGCTCGCAGAGCGCGCACAAGCAGGTCGGCGGCACTCTGCTCTACGCCAAAGGAACCGAAATCGAGGACGACTCGCAAGCTGGATTTCCTGAGGCCGTTCAGGCTGCGCAATCGGCCGACGTCGTCGTCCTTGCGCTTGGGGAATCGGGCACCATGAGCGGCGAGGCAGGCTCTCGCGCATATCTCGACCTGCCCGGCAACCAGCAGCAATTGCTTCAGGCCATCGTAGCAACCGGCAAGCCCGTCGTTCTATTGGTTTTCTCCGGACGTCCCCTGGTCCTTGACTGGGCCGCCAAAAATGTCCCTGCAATCGTTGAAGTCTGGTTCCCCGGAACCGAAGCCGGGCACGCGATCGCCGACGTTCTTTATGGGGATGTTTCGCCGAGCGGCAAGCTCCCCATGAGTTTTCCTCGCGCCGTCGGCCAGGAGCCGCTCTACTACAACCACTTTCCGACCGGCCGCCCGCCTATCGGGCTCGACCTCTCCAAACCACCGGGAGACAAGTCGCGCTTCTTCTCCCGTTACATCGATGTTCCCAATAGCGCGCTCTTTCCATTCGGCTTTGGACTCTCTTACTCCAGCTTCACCTACGCCGACGTAAAGGTGTCCAAATCCGCCATTCCCCTGTCGCAGGCGTTGGCAAACAACTCCACGCCCTTGCTTGAAGCAACCGCAACGGTGACCAACACCGGCAATCGCGCAGCCACCGAAGTCGTCCAGTGTTACGTCCGCAATCTGGGCGCAAGCATCGAACAACCTGTGCGAAGCCTCGAAGGATTCCAGCGAGTCACTCTGGCTCCCGGCGAATCGAAGCAGGTCAGCTTCCCGCTCGGATTCAACGAGCTCTCCTTCTTCAACCTCGAGAGCAAGCCGACGATCGAAGCCACCCACTACACAGTCTGGATCGGAGGCAGTTCGCTCGCCGACAAAGGAGCCGA
The DNA here is from genome assembly GCA_963725945.1 of uncultured Acidobacteriota bacterium. GTDB lineage: Bacteria > Acidobacteriota > Terriglobia > Terriglobales > Acidobacteriaceae > Telmatobacter. The sequence continues at coordinate 166,173 of CAVSAW010000024.1, forward strand.
TTTTGCCGTCGTTTCACCGGCGATGGCGTCAACCACGCAGTAACCTTTGTCTCCGCTGCAGCATGGAAGGCTGCGCTGCGTCGGGCAGTCCTACTTCGCGGGCTCAACAACCTCAAGAATGCGGTCGACGCTTTGATCGTGCAGCAGTCTGCCTGATGCCGCTGGGCCAGCGAATTTCAATTTCTTTGATCTTGTCTGTTTTTGCCCAGGCCAAAATGTACGCGGGGGTCGCTCGACGAAGCGTATCCAACCGCCGTGGTCACTTCATTCCATTGCACGGTGCCATCCTCGGCCGTGAGCTTGACCTGGGCGCCAATGCCCATGCGATTGCTCTTGGTTCCCGACAAGTTTCAGCAGGATCCAGTGATTGCCGGTCTCTGAAATATTGTGGAACAGCTCCGCGGGTCCATTCAGAACGGACACAACCATGTCCATGCGTCCATCGTTGTCCAGATCCCCAAACGCCACGCCGCGATGCGCCGCTTCCTTTTGAAAATCCGGCCCGGCCGTTGCGCTCACATCCTGAAACTTGCCATGGCCCAGGTTCCGGAAAATGGTGTTCGGTTCCGGATAGCGCCGGGCAGGGATTCGCTTCGCTGATGTTGTCCATCACATTGGCGCGCGCCACGAACAAATCCTTCCAGCCGTCATTGTCAAAATCGACCATGCCGTTGCCCCAGCCGGACATATCGGTCGTTTTTGCCAGGCCATTGGCCACGGTCATATCCAGAAAGTCGCCTTTGCCCGTGTCGATCAACAAAGGAAACTCCTCGTGTTCCACAGTGGAATACCAGATGTCCGGCAGGCCGTCGTTGTTCACATCCTTGAAATCGGCGCCCATGCCGGAGAGCGACGCCTCCGTCGGCGCGTAAGCGACGCCGGCCTCGAACCCCAACTTCTTCGAATTTCTTGCCGTGCAAGATTGTGAAACAGAAAATTCGGCGTAGTGTCGTTGGCCACAAAGGCGTCCAGATACCCGTCGCCATCGTAGTCTGCAAAGGTTACGCTCATCCCTTTGCCGATAGTACTTGCGCGATTCCCGTTTCATTGGAGACATCGGTGAACGTTCCGTCGCCGTTGTTGCGATAGAGAGTGTTGTGCATGGGCTGCGTATAGCTTGGGATGGCAGAAGCCGCGCACGCCATCCTTCAACATGCACACCGGGTCTTTGTTCACTTCCCAATCGCAGTAATTCACCACGAACAGGTCCAGCAAGCCATCGTTGTTGTAGTCAAACCAGCCCGCTCCAACCGACCACATCTTCTTCCCGTTCAGCTTCGCGCCCGCTCAGTCCCGCCTTGGCCGTCACGTCGGTAAACGTTCCGTCGCCATTGTTGTGGAACAGTTGATTTCCCGTGACGTTGGCGAGGAAGATATCCGGCCAGCCATCGTTGTCGTAGTCGCCCACGGCCACGCCGCTGCCATAACCCGCTCCCGCAAGGCCGGCCTTCTCCGTTACGTCAGTGAATGTGCCGTCATGATTGTTGTGGAACAGGCGATTCCAGTAGACAGGCGAATCCTTGATCAGCGACGGAATCGATGCGCCGCCGACCAGGTAGACATCCAGATAGCCGTCGCCGTCATAGTCGAGCAACGCCACGCCAGCGACCATGGTTTGCGGCTGATTCTTGTTTTCAGTGCTTGCAGTCGCCGTGGCGTAGTGCAGACCTGCCTTTTCGGCGATTTCTTCAAATTGAATGGCGCTCGCGGTTGCCGAGCCATGTTGAGCAGCTGCGGGAACATTCTGGCCCTGTCCTCGGACCGCGAGCACAACCACCAGGACCAGTACCCAGGCCGTCAATCCAGATACGGCAAACAGCCGCTTTCGCGCAATTTGGCCTGCATGACGCTTGATGGAACGCAACTGACCGGGTTCGCTGTGCTCTCTATTAGCCATGGACTTTCTCTAACGAGTTCAGGGCTAATCGTACCAGCACCGAATCCCATTAGAGCTAGCTTCACTGGGCCTGATTCGCCATCACAAACACGGCGCTTGCGTTGGAATTCGATTTTGGGAGTGCCTTTAATGCGTGCGCAGTCCAAAATGTGCAGACGATCCCCGAAGAGCGAAAACAACTGATGCCTCCCAGCGAGTCGGAGTTTTGACTCAGCCGGGAGGCATCAGTCGTACTTTTTCTCAGGAGGCTGCTCTCTATGTCCAGGGAATGGTGTTGGGTATCAATCGAGCTCGCCCAAGCCCATAAGTCAATTCGGTGAAGATCTGATTCAGAGAAAGGGTAGAATAAGTCGGCGCGGGACACGTGCCAGCTCCCGCCGCGGTGGAGTCGGTGAAGAAATGAGTGGTGTCTTGCGGACTTGAATCCCACCCGCTCGACATTTGTTGCATCGTGCTGCAAGGCGAAACATTGGTGCCCAGCGGATTGGTTTTGCTCTTTACGTCAGTCGAACATCCCGAATTCGGCGAGCCGTACGCGATCGTGTACACGGTGGTATTCGGAAGCTTGGCCGCAAATTGCGCCGCCGCGATCGCTTGTGCGCACTCATCCTGATCCGAGCCGTAAGTGGCGCCATTATTCGTGGAACCTGTAATCTTTGCTTGGGGCGCATTCGCGTCGCCATCGCTGAGGATGATCAGCGCGTTCACTGAATTGGGATTCGCAGCCTGTTCTGCCATCAGCGACGAAGCTGCAGCATAAATGGCGCCGGCGTAGTAGGTTTGGTCGCCGCCCGGAGTCTCCAGGCCAGGACACGGGCTTTTCTTCGTGCCCGTTCCCCCGCCAGTAGCAATCGTGAGCGGATCGTTCGGATTCAGCGCACCGCCGGTCTGGCCTGTCGAACTCCAACTGTTGGTGTAGCCAATGATCTGGTAGGTCCCGTTGTTGCCGGACCCCGGCGAGTAGCCTGATGCCGAATAGGTCGGCGTCGTGTACGGCGTGATCGTAGGATTGGCCGCGTTGCAGCTGGTATCGTCGCCGAGAGTATTCACCGTTACGGGGGGAAACGTGTACAAGGCCACCTGATCAAACGCAGGGCATGACGTCCCCTTCGTCCCATTCTGGCAGGGCTGGAGAAGTCCCAGCATGGTCTGCACACCTTGCAACGCGCAATAGATGCGCGTGTTGCCGCAGTTCTTGTCGGTGTCGTTGCTCGACATCGATTCCGTCGTGTCCACCACCATCGCCACATTGTATTGCGCCGGCGCAGCACCCTTCACAGCGGCGATTGCCGTTGCCGACAGCGTGATGGACTTGGCGGAGGTAACGCCGAACATAGACAGGACTTGAATGAACATCGTCGGTACCGTAGCAGTCTGTACCACACGTAGGGAGTTATTCCCTCCCACATAAATGCACGGCACACCCTCAGCCGTCGAGAATGCCTCACATCCCATCGTGGGTGTCACCACCACCGTCGCCGCCGGCAGATTCGGATTTGCGTTTGCGGCACCCGATAACGAACTGTAATTGTCCACGTAGGTCGTGACGTCCGCCGCAGCCGCTCCCGACACGCCCATTTCGTACGCACCCGCGAGCGCTGCCGCATCCGTCGAGGCCTGCAGCGTCCGATAGCACACGTAAGCGTGGCCAAGGTCCAATGTCAACCCTGCCATTCCCAGGAACAGAATCATCATCAAAACCATCCACGGCAGTATCTGGCCGCTTTCGTCCCTGAGGAACCGCGATAGAAAGGACTGGCTCTTGTTGCTCATTGAGAAACCTCCGTCATCCACGAAGACGTGGTAGAAGTTGCATAGCTTTCCCGTAGAGAATGTAAGTGCAGCGATAGGTGGGAAGTTCAATGGAGAACCTCCTGAATTCTGGAAAGCACAAAATTCGAATCGAACAAAGCTTCGCCGCAGGCGCGCCTTGATCGGAACCTGTGCACCGCGGGGGATGCGGTGATGCAAATGCTATGAGACGCCATGCGGATTTACAATCACATTTTGGGCTGTGAATGCCGTTATTTGGTAATTGCGCAAGCGTTACGAACGATGAGGATAGTAACTCCGATGTAATTCTTAGGAGGTCTGGACTTTAGCCGAAGTTTGCCGGATCGAAAGTAGCTGCGCTTGCGTTCCATGCAAACAGAGCGCTGGCCAAGCTAAGTTAATGATTTAATGGTGGACGCGGTAGGAATCGAACCTACAACCTGTCGGTTAAGAGCCGAATGCTCTGCCAGTTGAGCTACGCGTCCAGTGAATCTGGATGAGCCGTGCGGTGGGACCTACATTTGCACGGCATGGGCGAGCAGGAATTCCCGCTGTCACTTGAAAAATATAGCACAACAGAGGGGGATTCCAAAGTGCGGGCCGCACAGGCTCGCTACCTTCAGAATCTCA